>NZ_CP048835.1:5292500-5445000 GCF_005860785.2 Streptomyces sp. So13.3
CGACTGTTTACTAAAAACACAGGTCCGTGCGAAGCCGTAAGGCGATGTATACGGACTGACGCCTGCCCGGTGCTGGAACGTTAAGGGGACCGGTTAGTCACATTTCGGTGTGGCGAAGCTGAGAACTTAAGCGCCAGTAAACGGCGGTGGTAACTATAACCATCCTAAGGTAGCGAAATTCCTTGTCGGGTAAGTTCCGACCTGCACGAATGGCGTAACGACTTCTCGACTGTCTCAACCATAGGCCCGGTGAAATTGCACTACGAGTAAAGATGCTCGTTTCGCGCAGCAGGACGGAAAGACCCCGGGACCTTTACTATAGCTTGATATTGGTGTTCGGTTCGGCTTGTGTAGGATAGGTGGGAGACTTTGAAGCGGCAGCGCCAGCTGTTGTGGAGTCGTCGTTGAAATACCACTCTGGTCGTGCTGGATGTCTAACCTCGGTCCGTGATCCGGATCAGGGACAGTGTCTGGTGGGTAGTTTAACTGGGGCGGTTGCCTCCTAAAGAGTAACGGAGGCGCCCAAAGGTTCCCTCAGCCTGGTTGGCAATCAGGTGTTGAGTGTAAGTGCACAAGGGAGCTTGACTGTGAGACTGACGGGTCGAGCAGGGACGAAAGTCGGGACTAGTGATCCGGCGGTGGCTTGTGGAAGCGCCGTCGCTCAACGGATAAAAGGTACCCCGGGGATAACAGGCTGATCTTCCCCAAGAGTCCATATCGACGGGATGGTTTGGCACCTCGATGTCGGCTCGTCGCATCCTGGGGCTGGAGTCGGTCCCAAGGGTTGGGCTGTTCGCCCATTAAAGCGGTACGCGAGCTGGGTTTAGAACGTCGTGAGACAGTTCGGTCCCTATCCGCTGCGCGCGTAGGAATATTGAGAAGGGCTGTCCCTAGTACGAGAGGACCGGGACGGACGAACCTCTGGTGTGCCAGTTGTCCTGCCAAGGGCATGGCTGGTTGGCTACGTTCGGAAAGGATAACCGCTGAAAGCATCTAAGCGGGAAGCCTGCTTCGAGATGAGTATTCCCACCCCCTTTGAGGGGTTAAGGCTCCCAGTAGACGACTGGGTTGATAGGCCAGATGTGGAAGCCCGGTAACGGGTGGAGCTGACTGGTACTAATAGGCCGAGGGCTTGTCTAACTATTTTTGCTTCGCGTCCACTGTGTAGTTCTGAAGTAACGAACCGTGATAACACCCGGTTGGTTAACTTCATAGTGTTTCGGTGGTCATAGCGTTAGGGAAACGCCCGGTTACATTCCGAACCCGGAAGCTAAGCCTTTCAGCGCCGATGGTACTGCAGGGGGGACCCTGTGGGAGAGTAGGACGCCGCCGAACAATCATTGGCCTCAGGCCCGGGATCTCTGATCCCGGGCCTGAGGTTTTTTGCGTTGCGATGCTGCCCGGACGGCTGACACGATCGCCCTATGGGATACGAGATACGTGCCACCCAGCCGCACGAGTGGCAGCAGCGGAGGCAGCTGAGGCTGGCCGCGCTTCTGGATCCGGCGAGCAGCGTGGCCTTCGTCAACACCTACGAGACGGAAGCGGCCTTCCCCGAGGAGACGTGGCAGCGCAGAGGGACCACCCCCGGGTTCGTGGCCGTCAACGAGGCCGGCGAATGGGTGGGTTCCGCAACCGTGCTGGTGGAGGTCGGAGCGGCGTTCCCGGTCCCGCAGACCCATATCGTCGGCGTCTACATGGCGCCGGAGGGCCGCGGCAACGGGCTGTCCGAGCGGATGCTGCGGGCCGCGATCGACTGGTCCTGGGAACTGCCCGAGAAGATCGGCCGGGTCCGGCTGTGGGTGCACGAGGACAACGCGCGGGCGCAGGCGTTCTACGCGCGGCTGGGGTTCACGAGGACCGGCGAGACGATGGCGTTCCCGCTCGACGAGTCGCAGACCGAGTACGAGATGGAGCTCCCCCGCCCTTCCTGAGCACGAGCCCACGCAACCGCGGGGCTACGCGATGCGCTCCAGGTCGGCCGCGCTGACCTCGCCCAACAGACGCTCGCCCCGGGTCCAGCGCCGTACTTCGTCGACGGCGTAGGCGCCGAGGCGGCGGACCTCGCTGCCCTGGCAGCCGGCGATGTGCGGCGTGACCAGGACGTTGGGGAGGCCGAACAGCGGGTGGCCGTGAGGGAGTGGCTCCGGTTCCGAGACGTCGAGGTAGGCCTCCAGGCGGCCGGTGGAGCATGCGCGGACCAGGGCGTCGGTGTCGATGAGCCGGCCGCGGGCGGTGTTGATGAGTGCGGCGCCGTCGCGGAGCAGGGCCAGCCGCCGGGCGTCGAGCAGATGGTGCGTCTCGGGCAGATCCGGGGCATGGACGGTGACGACGTCGGAGGACCGGCACAGGTCGTCCAACTCCACGAGCTGGACGCCGAGTTCGGCGGCCGTCTGCGCCGATACATACGGGTCGGCGAGGAGCACGCGGTAGCCGGCGCTCGCGGTCGTGAGGCGGTCGATGACGCCTCGGCCGATACGGGAAGCCCCGATGACGCCGATGGTCGCCCCGTCGCCCCCCTGACGTTCGCCGAAGCCCGGCAGGTCGCCGCGGGCGTACTGGGTTGCGGTGCCCAGGGTGCGGCGGGCGGCCAGCACGATGGTGGCCAGAGCGAACTCGATGACCGGGCCCGCGTTGGCGTCGGCCGCGGAGGAGACGGAGATTCCGCGCTGCCAGACGGCCGGGTGCACATGGTCCTTGACGGTGCCGGCGGCGTGGATGACGGCGCCCAGCCGGGGGGTCGCGGCGAGGGTGTCCGGGCCGATGAGGGGGCAGCCCCAGCCGGTGATGAGCAGGTCCGCGGCGCGGAGTGCCGTGCGGGCCGCGAGGGTGTCGAAGCCGCTGGTGATGACGTCGGGATGGAGTCGTACGCAGCTCTCGAGCCGGGCCCGCAGATCGGCGGGGAGTACCGCGTCGACCACGTCCGCGCGCATGGCCAGGACTGCGGTCGGTCGGTCCGGCATGACAACCCCCACGATGTAAACGGTTACTTGATGTTGATCGGAGGCTAGAACGGCCAGCCCCTCAGGTCAAGAACAACACTGGTTGAAGGTCTTGACCCTGCGTAGTAACCGGTTTAGTTTCCTCCCACCTTGACCGTCAGGGAGGACGCGATGGCGATAGCCAATCGGGGCGCCACCGACCGCAGTCATGCGGTCGTAGCGCCCTTCGAGGAGCAGGAACGGGAGGGGTGGGCGGCCGAGCCGGGTGGGCCGCCCCGCCGGGACTCGCGGTGGAAGCGGTTTCGCAAGGACCGGGTCCTGCTGCTGCTGATGCTGCCGGGACTGGCGTACTTCCTGCTGTTCCACTACGGCGCGATGGCCGGCAACGTCATCGCGTTCAAGGACTACGTGCCGTTCGACGGGCTGTGGGCCAGCCAGTGGATCGGGCCGGAGAACTTCCAGCGGATGGTCGAGGACACCGACTTCTGGGCGGCCGTTGTCAACACCCTGTGGATAGCGCTGCTGCAGCTGGCGTTCTACTTCCCCGTCCCGCTCGCGCTCGCCATGCTCCTGCACAGCCTGACGAGGGACAGCGTCCGGCGTTTCGTCCAGAGCGTCGCGTATCTCCCGCACTTCCTGTCCTGGGTGATCGTCGTCGCGCTCTTCCAGCAACTGCTGGGCGACACCGGCCTGCTGAACAGCGCGCTCGGCGACGCCGGGCTGCACAGCGTCGACATCATCGGGAACCCCGATGCCTTCAAACCGCTGGTCGTGGCGCAGGTGATCTGGAAGGACGCCGGCTGGGGGACGATCATCTTCCTCGCCGCGCTCGCCCAGGTCGACGAGCAGCAGTACGAGGCGGCCGCGATCGACGGCGCCGGACCGTGGCGGCGCTTCTGGCACGTCACGCTGCCCGCCGTGCGGCCCATTGTCGTGCTGCTGCTGATCATGCGGCTCGGCGACGTGCTGTCCGTCGGCTTCGAGCAGATGCTGCTGCAGCGCCCGGCCGTGGGGCCGGAGGCGGCGGAGATCATCGACACCTTCGTCTACTACAAGGGCATCATCGGCGGCGACTTCGGGTTCGCCGCCGCCGCGGGGCTGTTCAAGGGCCTGGTCGGTGCCGCGCTGGTCTACACGGCGAACAAGATCGCCCATCGCCTCGGGGAGCAGGGGGTGTACCGATGAGCGCTGTCCGACCCAGCTGGATGGAGAAGCCGCGGCCGGTCACGCGGGCGGCGAAGGCCGTGGCGCTGACGGCGGTCGTGGCGCTGGTCCTCGTCCCGTTCCTGATCATCGTCTCGACCAGTCTGGCCTCCCACCAGGAGGTCGTGGACAACGGCGGCTGGGTGCTGTGGCCGCAGCACCCGACCCTGCGCGCCTACCACCAGATCTTCGACGGCGGGATCGTCGGCCATGCGCTGATGGTGAGCGCCGGGGTGACGATCGTCGGTACGGCTGTGAGCCTCGCGTGCACCATCGGACTGGCCTACGCGCTGAGCCGCCCCGGGGTCTTCGGCGGCCGCCCGGTGCTGCTGCTGATCCTCTTCACGTTTCTCTTCCCGCCCGGCATGATCCCCGGCTTCCTGCTGGTCAAGGGGCTGGGCATGCTGGACAGCTACTCCTCGCTGGTCGCTCCCGTGCTGATCAACGTCTTCAATCTGATCGTGCTGCGCGGCTTCTTCCAGTCGGTGCCCGAGGAACTGTACGAGGCGGCCCGGCTCGACGGGGCGGGGGACTGGACGGTGCTACGGAAGATCGTCCTTCCGCTCTCCAAAGCGGCACTGGCCGTCGTCGGGCTCTTCTACGCGGTCTCCTACTGGAACGCCTGGTTCTACGCCTCGATCTATCTCAACTCCGACCACTGGCCGCTGCAGCAGGTGCTGCGGACGTATGTGATCAACGGCGCGCAGATCGCCGACACCGGGGTGAGCGAGGCGGGCATGGTGTCGGCGCCGCAGACGATCCAGATGGCGGTGCTCGTCGTGGCCACGGTGCCGATCCTCGTCGTCTACCCCTTCCTGCAGAAGTACTTCACCAAGGGCGTGCTCACCGGCGCCATCAAGAGCTGAGCTCCCCGCCCACCTTCGCGAGTCCTCCGTTGCGAGTCTTCCTTCCGAAAGGACACCTCCGTTGAGTTCCTCGTCGTACTCGCGGCGTACCCTGCTGCGCTCGATCGCCGCCGGTGGCGCCGCCCTCGCGGTCCCGTCCGTCCTCACCGCCTGTTCGTCCTCCGCGGGCGGGCACGACGTCTCCAACGCCGGCAAGAAGCTGGCCGCCTGGCCGACGCATCTGCCCTTCCAGGGGCCGGTGCCTGACCTGCCGGGTTCGGCGAACGGTGTGCAGGCCGGCTTCACCTCCTACCCGAAGAACCTGGTGCGGGCGGTGGCCGCCAAGCCGGGTGACGGCAGCACGATCAAGGTGCTGACGATCACGTACGGGACGCCGCCCAAGGCGGCCGCGCAGAATAAGTTCTGGACGGCCGTCAACGAGGCGCTGGGCGTGAAGATCGAGTACACGGTCGTCCCGGACTCGGACTACCCCAACAAGATGGCGACGCTGATGGCCGGCGACGACCTGCCGGACATCATCAACATCGGCGGCGGGTACGTGCTGCCGCGCGAGGCCGAGTTCGTGCAGTCCAAGTGCGCCGACCTGTCGGAGTTGCTGTCGGGCGACGCCGTCAAGCAGTACCCGAACCTGGCGAACATCCCCAGGTACGCCTGGCAGGACATGGGCCGTATCGGCGGCCGGATCTTCGGGGTGCCGGTGGAGCGCTCCAAGCCCGGCAACCAGCTGTGGATCAACCGGAACCTGTTCGCCGGGGCCGGGATGAAGGACGGCTGGACCGCGGACGACTTCCTGGCCGTGTCGAAGGCCGCGACCAAGGGCAGGACGTACGCGCTGGGTGCCTCGCAGCAGGGCGTGTTCGGGCTCAACCTGCACGCGATGGCGTTCGGTGCGCCCTACGAGTGGAAGGTGGAGGGCGGCACGTTCACCGACGCGTACGCCACCTCCGAATTCCGGGCGGCCATCGAGTACATGGCGAAGCTGCGGTCGGCCGGGGTGTTCGAGCCGAACGCCTCGGCGACCTCGCAGGTGGATCTCAAGACGCAGTTCTACAACGGCACCGTCGGCTCGATGACGGACGGTTTCGGCGCGCTGATCAGCAACGTCCAGGGCATCAAGGGGAAGTTCGACCTGGACGTCGCGCTGCCGTACGACGCGAGCGGCTCGGGCGGTGCGAAGCCGGCGATCCAGCAGGCGCGCAACATCTTCGGCTACACCGTGCTGAAGAAGGCGTCGAACGACCGGATCAAGCTCATGCTGCGGGTGCTGGACTATCTCGCCTCGCCGTTCGGCAGCAAGGAGTACGAGCTGCTGCACTTCGGCATCGAGGGCACCCACTTCAGCCGCGGTGCCGACGGGTCGCCCAAGCTGAACGACCTGGGGCTGCTGGAGGGCAACACCAACCTGCCGTTCAAGTACCTGTGCGACGCGCCGCAGGTGCTCTTCATCCCCGGCCGGCCGGAGGCGGTCCGGATCAACCACGCGTGGCAGGTCAAGGCCATGCCGATGATGGTCCGCAATCCGCGCTTCGGACTGCAGTCGGCGACGCTGAGCCGGGTCGGCGCCACTATCGACCAGTATCTGAAGGACAGCGTGATGAGCATCGTGGCCGGACGGAAGCCGATCGGCGAATGGGACGCGGCGGTCAAGAAGATGCGCAACGACGGCCGCGCGAAGATGGCCGACGAGCTGGCCAAGGACTACGCCGCCAACACCTGAGCGGGCGCCTGAGCGGGCGGGGATCCGCTCTGCGGATCAGTGGGTGTGGAGGGCGCTGCCGCCGGGCGTGGCACGACTACGCTGGGTGGCAGCGTGGGGTGGGGCGCACGGAATCGGACGGCAGGCATGCGGGCATGACGGAAGCAGCATCACGGGCCGGCGGTCAGCGTCGGGTGACCATCCGGGACGTCGCCGAGCGGGCGGGCGTATCGGTCGCGACGGTCTCGCGGGTCCTGGCCGGGAACTATCCGACGTCCGCCGCGGCGCGCGCGAAGGTGCTGCGGGCGGTGAAGGACCTGGACTACGTCATCGACGCGCGGGCGCGGGCGCTGGCCGGGACCGGTCCGAAGACCGTCGCGGTGATCGTGCAGGCCGTCGACAGCCCGTTCTACGCCGAGGTCGCCCAGGGCGTCGAGCAGGAGGCCGCGGCCCGCGGCCGGCTGTGCCTGGTGTGCAGCCACGGCGGGGACATCGCGCGGGAGCTGGCGCTCGTGCAGATGATGCGCGAGCAGCGCGCCGAGGTGGTGGTGCTGGTCGGCGGCGCCGTCGAGGACGAACCGTACCGGGCCCGGCTGAACGAGTACGCGCACGCGCTGTCGGCGGCCGGGTCCCGGCTGGTGCTGTGCGGCCGCCCGGCGCCCACCCCGGACATGCCGGTGCTCGTCGTCGAGTACGACAACGAGGCGGGCGCCTATGCGATCACCAGCCATCTGCTGTCGGCCGGGCACCGGCGGATCCTGTTCCTCGGCGGGATCCCGGGCCACAGCACCTTCGAGCCGCGCCTCTCCGGGTACCGCCGGGCGCTCGCCGACCACGGTCTGGACCCGGAGCCGGCGCAGGTCTCCGGATCGGGCATGGGGCGGGACAACGCCTATGCGGCGGTCCGGTCCATGATCGCGGTGTCGGGCGGCAGACCGGAGTTCACGGCGGTCTTCGCGGGCGACGACCTGGTCGCGGCGGGTGCGATGTCCGCGCTGCGCGACGCCGGACTGCGGACTCCCGAGGACGTGTCGGTCGTCGGCTACAACAACGAGCATTTCGCGCAGGACCTCAACCCGCCCCTGACGACCGTGCACATCCCCTCGTACGAGCTGGGGCGCGAGGCGGTCAGGATCGCGCTGTCCGAGGACGTGTCGGGCGGGCCGGCGCAGCGCCGCCATCTGCTGGGCACGCACATCGTGGTGCGCGATTCGGTGGGACGGGCGCCGCGGGGCTGATGGTCCTGCCGGCCCATCAGGAACGGTGACGGCAGGAACGGTGACGGTTCGGGTTAGCCGAGCCGGACGGCGTCCGGGATCTCGTCGGCGATCGCGCCGACCGGATCGCCCAACGACAGGCGCACGTCCGCCTGTTGCCAGAGCGCCGTCCGCCAGCGGTCCCTGGCCTGTTCCGGCGAACGGAACACCGCGAGCACCGGAAGCCCGTCGGCCTGTCCGGTGGCCAGCAGCGCGGGCAGCTCCGGGATCGGAGCAAGCGCCGCGATGTCGTCGAGGACCAGCGTGATTGGTGGGTCGAGCCGACCGGCAGATGACCTCGCAGCCATGGACCGGCCGTGCTCGACCACGCTCGATACGAGTGCGGTCAGCAGTGGCATCGCACCCGGGCGGGCTCGTGGATCCTCGATCGCTTCACCCACCACGTAGAGCGTTCCCCTCTCGGAGACGAACGACTCCCAATCGGGTGCACCGGCTCGACCGGGATTGCAGGCGTCCCTGATATGGATGGAGTTGAGGCACTCCAGCCCCCGGTGTATCAGCGCTTGCGCGGCATCCCGGCGCTCGGGGTGGGCGTGGAGTATCGACTCCAACTCGCCGCTCCAGCCGGGAGCGGCCGTTCGCGCCGTACGCAGGATCCGTACCGCCTCGCCGCCCGCGGCGCCGCCCGCCGCCCAGCGGTGCACCTGACGGAACGGCAGTCCGTCGACGGCCGCCGCGTGCAGCCAGCAGCGCAGCAGCGTCTCCGCCGCCGCGAACGTGAGGGAGTCCAGGCTGCTGGTGGGCCGCAGCGGTGCGAGGAGTGCGGCGGCGCGGGTCGCCGCCTTCGGCGCGTCCTCGCAGCCGGTGTGCGGGGCCCAACGGAGGCGGCCCGGAAGGTCGATCAGATGCGCCGGATCGTAGACGGTGACCGGGCCCAGCTTGCTGCGGTTGCCGACGGTCCTGCGGTACGTCTCGGCGTCGGCGGTCGTGACGATCACCGCGCCGGCGGCGTTCAGGATCGCGGGCTCCACGGCCCGCTTGGCCTTGTCGCCGCGCGGGGCCGCGAACAGGGCGTACGTACGGGTCAGTTCACCGCTGGCGAGCGGGTCGGCCGCGGGCGGGGCGAGCGGCGGTATCCCGTGTCCCGTGGGGACGGCGGCGTTCTGCTGGCCGGGAGCGCCCTGGCCGCCCGGTACCGGGGCGAACTCCGGCTGGACGGGGGTGCCGTGGCCCTGCGGCGGCGCGGGGGCGGTGACCGGGGGCTGCGCCTCGTAGGCCGTGGGTACGGCGGGCGTCGGCTCCGGCCGCCGCTCGGGTTCGGGCTCCGGCTGACGTTCCCGCTCGCGGTCGGACTCGCGGTCGGGCTCACGTCGCCGGGGGCGGGGTACGGCGCCGATGTCCTCGGACTGTTCTCCTCCGGCGGTGTCCTGGGCGGCTTTCGCCGCCGCGCGGGCCTCGCGGCGGTTGGCGCGCACCACGCGGTACCGGGTGAGGACACCGATCAGGAAGACCGTCAGGACGAAGAGAACCATCAACTGGCCGATGAAGATGCCCCAGAAGAGCCCGGAGCCGGGGAGCTCGGGCGGCGGGGACTCCGGCCAGGCGCCGGGGATGTCGTGCGGGTCGCCGATGAGGTGGCGCATGGCCAGCGGGGTGCGGGTGAAGTGCACCGCGGTGGGCCACTGGCCGTGGGCGAACAGCCCCGCGATGCCGGTGGCCGTCCAGACCATGATGGTCATGCCCAGCAGAAAGCCGAGGATCCCGAGGATCAGCCCGTCGGGGACACCGCCCTCGGCCCGCCGCTCGGCGGTCCCGCGTCGCTCCGCCGCCACGTCAGGCCACCGCGTCGTCGGCCAACTGCTTCGCGAGCGAGACCTCCGCGGCCGCGGCCGCGTCGGCCACCGCCTCCGCCTCGACCTGGGCCGTGTGGTCGACGGACGACTGGGTCATCGCGCTGTCCGTGAAGACCAGCGGGCGTTCGGACTCGGTGATCAGGTGCTTGACGACCTGGACGTTGCCGTTGACGTCCCAGACCGCGATACCCGGGGTGAGCGTCGGGATGATCTCCACCGCCCACCGGGGCAGGCCGAGGACCAAACCCGTCGCGCGAGCCTCGTCGGCCTTCTGGGCATAGATCGTCCGCGTCGAAGCCATCTTCAGGATGGCGGCGGCCTCCTTGGCCGCTGCGCCGTCCACGACGTCCGACAGGTGGTGGACGACGGCGACGAAGGACAGGCCGAGGCGGCGGCCGAACTTCAACAGCCGCTGGAAGAGCTGGGCCACGAAAGGGCTGTTGATGATGTGCCAGGCCTCTTCGACCAGGAAGACGCGCTTGACCCGGTCGGGCCGGATCCAGGTGTGCTCCAGCCACACGCCGACGATGGCCATCAGGATGGGCATGGCGATCGAGTTGCGGTCGATGTGGGAGAGGTCGAAGACGATCAGTGGCGCGTCCAGGTCGATGCCGTTGGTCGTCGGGCCGTCGAACATGCCGCGCAGGTCACCGTCGACCAGCCGGTCCAGCACGAGGGCCACGTCCAGGCCCCATGCCCGGACGTCGTCGACGTCGACGTTCATCGCCTCGGCGGAGTCCGGCCTGGGATGTCGGAGCCGCTCGACGATGTCGGTGAGGATCGGCTGCCGCTCGGTGGTGGTCTCCGTGACATACGCGTGGGCGACCTTGAGGGCGAAGCCGGACCGCTCGTCCAGGGCGCGCCCCATCGCGACCTCGATGATCGTGCGGAGCAGCGCGAGCTGCCCGGTCGCGGCGATCGCCGGGTCCAGCGGGTTGAGCTTGATGCCGCCGTTGAGGGCGGCCATCGGGTCCAGGCGGATAGGAGTTATTCCGAGCGCCTTCGCGATCAGGTTCCATTCGCCGACGCCGTCCTCGCCCTGGGCGTCGAGCACGACGACCTGGCGGTCGCGGAAGCGCAGCTGGCGCAGCACGTACGTCTTCTCCAGCGCGGACTTGCCGTTGCCGGACTCACCGAGCACCAGCCAGTGCGGGGCGGGCAGCTGCTGGCCGTAGAGCTGGAACGGGTCGTAGATGTAGCCCTTGCCGGAGTACACCTCGCGGCCGATGATCACGCCGGAGTCGCCGAGGCCGGGGGCCGCGGTGGGCAGGTACACGGCCTGCGCCTGTCCGGTGGAGGTGCGGACGGGCAGCCGCGTCGACTCCACCTTCCCGAACAGGAAGCCGGTGAACGCGTCGGTGAGCGCGGCGAGGGGGTCCAGCATGGGCATGATGGGCCTCCTGTTAGCGGCGGATTCCGGTCGCGAACGGCAGCGTGTTCACGAACGCACGGTGGTGCTCGCGGTCGCACCACTCCAGTTTCAGATACGACTTACCCGCTGAGGCGCGGATCGTGCGCTTGTCACGCGCAAGGGCTTCGGGCGAGCGGGAGGAAACGGTGATGTAGCCGACGAGGTTCACTCCGGCGGCCCCGCTGGCGAGGTCCTCGCCGCGCTGGTCGACGCGGCCGTGGTGGGCGACGTCGCGCGGGTCGATCACCCGGTTCATCTTGGCGGCGCGGCTGGCGTCCGCGTCGTCGTTCGTCTTCTCGGTCAGCATCCGCTCGATGGCGACATCGGTCGGCTCCAGGTCCATGCAGACCGCGACCGTGCGGATCACGTCCGGGGTGTGGACGAGCAGCGGGGCGAGGAAGTTGACGCCGACGGGCGTCATCGGCCATTCCTTCACCCAGGCCGTGGAGTGGTGCCAGGGCGCGCGGGTGGACGATTCGCGGGTCTTGGCCTGCAGATACGTCGGCTCCGTCGCATCCAGCTCGGCCGGCCAGGCGTTGCGCCGGGTCATCGCCTGGATGTGGTCGATGGGGTGGTCCGGGTCGTACATCGAGTGGACGAGGGACGACAGCCGGGCCTGGCCGAGCGGCTGGCGGACCCGGATGTCCGCCTCGGCGAGCCGGGCGCAGATGTCGGTGAGCTCACGGGCCATGACGGCGGCGAGCCCCGCGTCCTTGTCGACCTCGGAGCGGCGGGTGACGGTCGCGCGGGCCAGCGCGTGGCCCTCGGCGGCCAGCTCGCGGGTGAAGTGCATACAGGCGACGAGATAGGCCCGGTGCTGCTCGGAGGAGGTCGACACCATCGACTGCAGCTGCTCGTAGGAGTCCTTGAGCCAGGACTCGGCCTGTGGGTCACCGCGCAGCGAGACGTCCTTCGCGTGCGCGTCCGGGTCGGCGGGCAGCGTACGGGCCAGCATCTGGAGGCGGGTGACGTAGCCGTCGCCGTTCGCCACGTGCTTGAGCAGCGTGCCGAACCGTTCCACCAGGGCTTCCTGGTCCTCGCTGTCGCGCAGCCCGACGCCGGGGCCCTCGATCTCGATCGCGGCGGTCACGGTCCTGCGGTCGATGTGCAGCAGTACGGCGATCTCGTCGGGGCCGAACGGCGCCGACAGCCAGTTGATCCGGCCGATGCCGGGCGGCGGCCCGACCTCGACCTCACGCCCGTCGAGCCCGATACCGGCCTCGGAGACCGCGGACCGGTAGGCGGGGGAGCGGCGCAGCGTACGGCGGTAGGTGCGGTTGATCTCGAACCAGCGGTAGAACGTCCGCCGCCGGTACGGCATGTAGACGGCGGCGAACGCCAGCAGCGGCCACCCGACGAGGGTGAGGATGCGCAACGGGAGTATCGGGACCAGCAGGCCGCACATCATGCCCAGGAACGCGCCGACGACGATCAGCGCGATCTCCCCGGTCTCCCGGTTCTTGCCGACGATCGCGTTCGGGCGGGCCTTGCCGATCAGATATGTGCGGCGCGGCTGGGTGAAGGGCTGGGACGTCACCGGCGATCACCTCCGTGCTTGTTTCCGTTGCCGTTGCTGTTGTTCCCGCGGTCCGGTGTGGTGCGGGGCGCGGGCGCCGCCGGGACACCGTTCGAACCTCCGCCACCGCCTCCGCCGCCGCTCGGGCCGGGGTTGCCGTTGCGGCTGCCGTGGGCGGCCACGCCGCCGGACACCGGGTTGGACGGCTGGCCGCCCCCACTGGTTGCCTGCTCCTGCGGACCACCGCGCGCGCTGTGCGTCTTGATGCCCTGCTTCACCAGCGCGGCGGGCGAGGAGATCACGGCCGCGGCCTGGGCGCCGCCGGCTTCCTTGCGGTTGTTCTTCAGGCTCACGACGTCATCGCCGAAGCCCGGCACGAAGCGGTAGATCATGAAGCTCGCGAAGATCGCCAGCAGGATGATCGCCAGTCCCGAGACGACGGCGGAGAACGAGTTCGGCCCGTCGGACGCGCTCAGCGCCCCCGCCAGGCCCAGCACGATCACGATCACCGGTTTGACGAGGATGACCGCGATCATGATGCCCGCCCAGCGGCGGACATGGCCCCACATGTTCTTGTCGACCAGCCCGGAGTACACCGCGGTGCCGAGCAGCGCGCCGACGTAGAGCAGCGCGGCCCTGATCACCAGCTCCAGCCACAGCACGCCGGCGGCCAGCACCGACACCATGGACACGACGATCAGCATGATCGGGCCGCCGCCGATGTCCTGGCCCTTGGCGAGGGCGGCGGAGAAGTTGCCGAAGAACGTGTTGGTGTTCGACGACGTGCCGGCCGCGATCACATCCGTCACGGCGTCCGTCGCCGACACCACCGTGTAGAGCACCAGCGGCGTGAACGCCGAGGCCAACACCGTCAGCCACAGGAACCCCACGGCCTCCGTCAACGCTTCCGTCAGCGGCACACCGCGCACGGCCCGCTTGGCGACGGCCAGCAGCCAGAGGACGAGCGTGAGGATCGTGGAGGCGGCGAACACGACGGCGTACTGGCGCAGGAAGGTGGTGTTGGTGAAGTCCACCTGTGTGGTGGACGTGATCGCCTTGGAGAGCTTGGTGATCACCCAGGAGGCGGCGTCGGCACAGCCCTTCGCGAGGGCGCTGAGGGGGTCGAGGGTGTCGGGGAGGGGGTTGGAGGGGCCGCCTCCGCCGCCTTTGCCCTTCTCGCAGTACTCCTTGGCGGGACCCGAGATGAGCGCGCAGGGGTCGCTGCTCGCCGTGGGGGCCGGCGTCGGAGTAGGGGTCGGGGCCGCGGCGGCGCGGGTCGCCAGGAGAACGGCGGCGGTCTGGATGCCCGCCACGACTCCTGTGAGCGAAAGGGCACGTAGACGTCGGCTACCGCGCATACGTGAACCCTCCGAAACCCTTGACCGCGTCCGCGATCTCGCCAGCACCGGACACCGGATTGTCGCCGCTCACTGGGGTCGGGCCCTTCTTCTGTCCGGTATCGAGGACCTTCCAGTCCGAACCGTTCCACTTCAGCGTGAAAGTGACGGTGAACCAGTTGTTCGTCACCGGTTTGGTCGAGGCGTTGCCCGCCAGGCCGAACATGCCGGCGCACCATACCGAGACGTTCGCCGTGTCACCGTCGAACTTGTCGATCTTCGTGCCGGCCGGGATGGTGCGGTCGACGAAGGTCAGACCGGCCGGGGCGGCACCGTCGGCGCTCAGCCCGATGCCGGCCAGGAAGGCCTTCGAATAGTTGGTGTCGAAGCCTGCCTGCATCGTGCCGACCGTGCTCCTGTCCGCGATCGCGTCGATGATCGCGTGGCGGCGGTCCGTGTTGAACATCCCGTCACCCCCCAGCGCCACCGCGTAGTTCGCCGCCGCGGACTGTGCCCCCTGCTCCGACTTCGCGAAGCCCGCCGCGATCCCCGCGTTGTTGCCCGTGACCGGTTTGTCGCCGGTCGGGGCGGTGGGGTTGGCGTTGGTGCCCTTGGTGCCGCCGGAGGACGCGCCGTCGGAGGCGGTGTTGCCACCGCCCCGGTTGGCGAGGACGATCACGGCGACGAGGAGGACGACGACGCCGAGGACCGTCACCAGGGCGCGGCTCGGCTTGGTGCGGCGTGGCGCGGCGCCGTGCCCGCCGTGCCCTTCGGGCATGCGGGTGCGCGTCGGTGGGCCGTCCTGGCCGGTATCGCTGCTGGGGTGAGTGGGCATCAGCACGCAGCCTCAGGTGGGGGAGGGGGCCTGGGACGGGCTCCCGGGGACATGGGACAGGCTGGCTCTGGGCTACACGACTACACGGCCATGCCGTAGACGATGGTGAACAGCGTGCCGAGGGATCCGATGATGAACACGCCGGTCAGGCCGGCGATGATCAGACCCTTGCCCTGTTCGGCGCTGAAGGTGTCGCGGAGGGCTGTCGCGCCGATCCGCTGTTTGGCCGCGCCCCAGATCGCGATGGCGAGGCAGAGCAGGATCGCTACCGCCATGACCACTTCGATCATCACGCGTGCTTCGTTCCCGAGGGACCCGAAGGGCCCCCAGTTGGGGGCGATGCCACCGATAATGGTGTTGATGTCGCCCTTTGTGGCTGCCAAGAACATATGGAACTCACCACCCCGCTCGGTCAGTTGGAGCCCTCGCCGGGGCGCAAGGGTCCAGGGTCTATCTTGGCCGATGTGTCAACCGGTTCTTGTCGACTCGGCGACTTTCTCGACGGATCCCCCGTGTGATCCGGACCGCAGCGTCCAGAATGTTGCACGGACCGGTGTTCGATGGGACGTAGACGACTACTCTGTGTATCACGAGCGTCACCGTAGGGCAACGATTGGAACGAAGGCGCGGACGAATGCTGCGGAAAGTCTGGCGCACCGTCACCATCGGTGCCCCGCAGCCCGTGCATCACTCCTGAGAGGGCATGGCTGATGGCGAAGAAGGTCTGGCTCACCGTCACTCTCGGCTTCGGGCTGTGCCTTTCGTTCATGGCGCTGCTGGTGATCGGCACGTTCTCGGCCGCCGCCGGGCTGGCCGGCGGGAGCGGCGGGTCGGTCACGCTCGCCAAGGGTTCGGTGCCCGCGATGTACCAGTCGATCGTGCAGAAGTGGGGCAACCTCTGCCCGGAGATCAATCCGGCGCTGCTGGCCGCACAGCTGTACCAGGAGAGCGGCTGGAACCCGCGGGCGCAGAGCGCCGCCGCCGCGCAAGGTATCGCGCAGTTCATCCCGGGTACCTGGGCGTCCCACGGAGTGGACGGGAACGGGGACGGGAAGCGGGATGTGTGGGACCCGCAGGACGCGATCCCGTCGGCCGCCTCGTACGACTGCGAGCTGGCCAAGTACGTGAAGGACGTGCCGGGGGACCACAGCGACAACATGCTCGCGGCGTACAACGCGGGTGCGTACGCGGTGATCCACGCGGGCGGGATCCCGCCGTACCGCGAGACGCAGAACTACGTGAAGACGATCAGGACGCTGGAGAAGAGCTTCGCCGCGCCCGTGGGCCGCGTGGCGCCGTCCCAGCAGGCCGCGGCGGCGATCTACTACGCGCAGGGCAAGCTCGGCACGCCGTATCTGTGGGGCGGCAACGGGACGGCCGACCAGGGCGGGCGGTTCGACTGTTCCGGGCTGACGAAGGCGGCCTACGAATCGGTCGGCATCGAACTGCCGCGGGTGGCCAACGACCAGTGGAACGCGGGGCCGCACCCGAAGCGGGACGAACTGCTGCCGGGCGATCTGGTCTTCTTCGCCACCGACCTCAACGACCCCCGGTCGATCCACCACGTCGGACTGTACGTCGGGGGTGGGTACATGATTAACGCCCCGTACACCGGCGCGGTCATTCGCTTCGACAAGATCGACACACCGGACTTCATCGGCGGGACCCGCGTGACGAAGGACGGAGCGCAGGCGCTGCCGACTACGGGCGCTGCGTGAGGCTTTGGCCTGGGGATGCGCTTTCCGATCTCTCTTGGATAACTTCCTGGTGATCATCCGGTAGAGACCGGAACGCTACGTACCGTGTCCGCCGTTGCACAGGGACAATGGCGCGAAGAAACGGCGTTCATGGCCTGGAGGCCAGCAGCGGGGCCGGAGTATGGACCAGGTAAGGGGCACCACCACATGGCAGAGCACGCAACCGACGGCTCGAACCCTGACGTGGGCCTGCTGCGCGACATCAACGGCCTTGCCAAGGACTCCCCGCACTGGGTCGACCGCTCCGTGGAGTTCATCGGCGAGTACGGGCTGATCGTGCTCATGCTGCTGCTGGCCGGCTGGTGCTGGTGGCGGGTCGCGCGGCGCAGCGAGCAGGCGCCCGCCGCGGTCGCCGGGGTGGTGTGGTCCGGCCTCGCCGCCGGCATCGCGCTGCTGCTGAACATCCCGGTGCGCGGTCTCGTGGAGCGGCCCCGGCCCTTCGTGGACCATGAGGGGCTCGACGTCCTGATCAAGGGGAAGTCCGACTTCTCGTTCGTGAGCGATCACGCGACGCTCACGATGGCCATGGCTGTCGGGCTGTTCATGGTCAGCCGCAAGGTGGGTGTCGTCGCCATACTGATCGCGCTCGCCGAGGGTTTCTGCCGGGTCTTCATGGGCGTGCACTACCCGACCGACGTGATCGGCGGCTTCGCCCTCGGTACCGCCACGGCGCTGCTGCTCGCACCGCTCGCGATGGCGCTGCTGACGCCCGTCACGGCGGCGATGGGCCGGTCCCGGATGCGCGGGCTCGTCCGGTCCCCGGCGCGGCGGGGTGGGGCGTACCCGATGCCCACCGCGTACGACAAGGACCTGGCGGCCTGAGCCCGCCGGCCGCCTGAGCCCGCCGGCCGCCTGAGCCCGCCGGCACCGGGGCCCGCCGGCACCGGGGCCCGCAGCGGGCCTACACGGCCTGCGGGTAGTCGAAGAGCCGGTCCGGGTCGTACTTCTTCTTCACCTCCGTCAGACGGGCCGCGGCGCTGCCGTAGTAGGCCTGGCGCCAGTCCTTCAGGGCCGGGTCGGCGTAGTTCTGGTAGGCGGCGCCCGAGGCGTAGCGGCGCATCGCCCCGTACAGCGTGTCCAGCCAGCTCGTCCGGCTGAGGGCGTCCGAGGCGATGTATTGCGCCAGGAAACGGGAACGGCGGTGCACGAACGCTGTCGCGCCGGGGTCGACCCGGTTGACCGCGCCGCCCAGGGCGGTCAGCGCCACGCTGCCGGCGCCGCCGCCGGAGAGCGAGCCGAGCCGCTCGACCTGGCCGAGCAGGGCCTGGATGCCCGCGGGCGACAGCGAGTGGTCGTAGAAGTCCGAACGGGCGGTGTACGTCTCGCGCTGCAGCCGGCCCTTGGGCGGCAGATGGCACTCGGCGGTGGTCAGGCCCGAGCAGCCGGCGTACGAGAACATCGCCTCCATGTAGGAGCGCGGGTGCGTCGAGAAGGAGGGTGATCCGCCTCCCGCGGTCCCGGCGAGCCGGTCGACGGCGTTGGCCAGATCGCTCCGCGAGCCGGTCGACAGGGTGGCGAGCGAGACCGTCGGAGAGCCGCCCGCCGGCCCCTCCAGGTGGAGCGCCGACCAGATGTGGTCCGGCTGGTCGGGTCCCCACTCCTGCCAGGCCCGGACGACGGCCGCCGCCCGGCTCCACGGCCAGGTGGCGTACCCCGTCACGACGGACGGCGCGGGGTGGGTCGCGAAGCGGAGCTCGGTGACGACCCCGAAGTTGCCGCAGCCCGCGCCGCGCAGCGCCCAGAAGAGGTCGGAGTTCGTGGTCGCGTCGCAGTCCAACTGCTTGCCGTCGGCGGTGATGATGGTGGCGCCCGTGAGGCTGTCGCAGGTCAGACCGTACGAGCGGCTGAGTACGCCATGGCCGCCGCCGAGGGTGAGACCGGAAACGCCGACCGAGGGGCAGGAGCCTGCGGGGACGGTCCTGCCGTGCTCGCCGAGGCGGGAGTACACATCGATGAGTTTCGCGCCGGCGCCGACGGTGGCGGTTGTTCCGCCGGTGCTGATCGCGTTGAGCCGGGACACGTCCAGGACGAGGTGGTCCTGGCCGCCGCCGGACCAGCCGCCGTACGAATGGCCGCCGCTCCTTACCGACAGCCGGACCGACCGGGAACGGCGTGCGAAGTCCAGGCACTCGCGGATGTCGTCCGGGCCCGAGGCGTAGGCGATGGCGGCGGGGCGCAGCCCGTCGAAGCGGGTGTTGTAGAGCCGGCGGGACGCGTCGTACGCGCTGTCGTCCGGGCGGATCAGCGCGCCGCCCAGGCCCTTGGCCAGGGCCGGCCAGTCCGGCGGTGAACCGGGGGTGGTGGAGGTGCCGGTCCCGCTCGGGGTGGTGGGGGCCGGGGTGCCGGAAGGACCCGGCGGCTTCGCGTCGGCGCTGTCGCCCGTGCTGCAGCCGGCCAGCCACGTCGACGCGGCGACGCCGTATCCGGCGCGGAGCGCATCTCGTCGGTTCACGGCCGCAGCCTCCTGCCCGGGGCCCGCCGTCGGCGGGCGACTGCTCACCCTCCTACCCGCCGCATGCGGTACGCAAGGGGCAGCAGGTGCCGGAAACGCCGCGAGTGGTGCGGGGCCGGGGAGTTCAGGTCGGGAAGATCGGGAAGATCGGGCCGGGGGACGCCGGGGGCGTCAGCCGCCGGTGTGCGCCTCGGCGTCCCGGCGGGCGCGGTCGCGGGCGCGGCGGGCGGGGCCTTTCCAACCGCAGGAACAGCGGGCGCTGGCGAAGGAGCCCTGGTCGGTGACCGTCGTGTGGTGGGTTCCGGACGGGGCGGCGGCGGACTGGATGAGCACACAACCACGGTACGGGACGGGGGAGCGGGTCGTGGAGGGGTTGCTTCCCTGCGCTCGCGGCCGGTGGCCGCTCCCCGCGCGCTCCCGTGCGACCGGGGCGTCACCCGCGGTTCGCGGCGGGCGCCGTTACGGGGGCGGGCGGCCCGTCGTTAGTCGGGCGAGGCCGGTGGCGGGATTCCCAGGGGGTAGCGGGCGATGGTGATGCAGCGCAGGCGGATGGTGACGGCCGCCGCCGCGGCGGGGTTCGTGTGCGGGGTGACGGTGCTGACCGGCTGTGCCGGGGACGGCGCGGCGGCCGACGGACCGGGCGCGGACTCCGGCGAATCCGTGCGCCGGTCGGCCGACGCCCTGATCCGGGCCGGGAGTTCGAAGGTCAGCACGTCGATGGAGATGGCGAGCGGCGGGACCCGGGTGGTGATCACCGGGTCCGGCGGGTTCGACTACGGCAAGGGCCAGGGTGAGCTGCGGGTCACCCTCCCCAAGGACGCCGCCGGGGCCGAGGAGCACCGCCCGGTCACCGAGCTGATGACGCCGGGTTCGCTGTACATGAAGGACCGCGGCGCCGGCGTGCCCGTCGACAAGTGGGTGCGGGTGGACACCACGCAGCTGTCCGACGGCAACCTCGTGACCGGCGGTGCGACCGATCCGCTGGCGGCGGCCGAACTCCTGCGCGGGGCGCAGCAGGTGGAGCTGGTCGGCGACGAGATGTTCCACGGGGTGAAGGTGCGGCACTTCCGGGGAGTGACGGACATCGCCCGCGCGGCCCGCGGTGCCTCGCCGGCCACCCGGCAGCCGCTCGCGGCGGCGGCCAAGGGATTCTCCGTGACGCAGGTGCCGTTCGATGTGTACCTCGACGCGCAGGGGCGGCCGCGGAAGGTCAGCCAGCGCTTCACCTTCAGCGGGACGGCGGGTGCGGCGGGTACAGCGGGTGCGGCCAAGCCGTCCGCGCCGAGCGATGTGACGGTGACGTCGATCACGCTGTTCGACGCGTTCGGTACGCCGGTGACCGTCGTTCTGCCGAAACCGGCCGATATTTACAACGGGAAGATCGTTACTGCACCTCCGAAATGACGGTGGGCGAAATGGTCCTTCCGTGCCATGCGCGGACCGTGTGCGGGTGCCTACTCTGACCAGTGGCCGATGAAACCGGCCACTGCTCGAGGACGAGGAGGTGGTGCACGTGGCTTTGTCTCGCGAAACGCACATGTCTACGCATAACGGGTCGAGTCAGGACTTCGTGGCCCTCGCGGAGATCGAGCTGTGCGGCGAGCTGATGATCGCGGCTTCCGCCGCCGGTGAGGAGCGGTTGAGCTTCGCCCGGATCGACGAGGTGCTCGAAGTGGACCGGACGACGGAGCTTCAGTCGGTGCGGATCCCCGCACAGGCGGCCCGGCGCCCGAACTGAACCACCGAACGACCGCATCACCGAACGACCGCATCACCGAAGAACCGCAGCACTGAACAAGCTCAGTACCGCATGACCGCAGCACCGGACCACCGTGGAGATATTCGTCTCGGTCGCCGGCCGGGTCCGTGGGAACGCTACGGGCCCGGCTGCCGGCCGGGGCTCAGGTGCGCAGCAGCCGGGCTATGGCCGCGGTCGCTTCGGCGACCTTGTCGTCGATCTGCGGCCCGCCCTCGGCGGCGGCCGCGGCGACACAGTGCCGCAGGTGCTCCTCCAGCAGCTGGAGGGCGAACGACTGCAGGCCCTTGGTACTGGCCGAAACCTGTGTGAGGACATCGATGCAGTAGACGTCCTCCTCCACCATGCGCTGGAGCCCGCGGATCTGACCCTCGATCCGGCGGAGCCGCTTGAGGTGGGCGTCCTTGTGGTCGCTGTAGCCGTGCGGGCCGGGCGGGCTGTGCGGTGCCGAAGCGCTCGGCGCGGCCTCCGCGGTCTCGTCGGCCTGGTCGGTCTCGGTGGTCGTCATCCCGTTCTCCCTGCCCGAAAATACCCCTGGTGGGTATATCTTACCGATCGGTGCCTTATGGGGGCACCTCCCAGCGTTAGCTGGGGGAGTGGCCCCGGTGAGGGGCAGTCTGTCCGATGGGCGACACTGGGTGACGCCGGTTAGCCGTGGCCGGATGATGCGCCTAGCATCAACGAGACCTGACGAGACCGAATCCGATGCACCCCGAGGACCTCACGTGCGCTTTCGTCTGACCCCCAGGGAGACGAGCTTCTATGACATGTTCGCCGCATCCGCGGACAACATCGTCACAGGTTCGAAGCTCCTCATGGAACTGCTCGGGGCCGATTCGGCCACGCGTATCGAGATCGCCGAACGGATGCGGGCGGCGGAGCACGCGGGGGACGACGCGACCCACGCGATCTTCCACCAGCTGAACTCCTCCTTCATCACCCCGTTCGACCGTGAGGACATCTACAACCTCGCGTCGTGTCTCGACGACATCATGGATTACATGGAAGAGGCCGTCGACCTCGTCGTTCTCTACCAGGTGGACGAGCTGCCGAAGGGTGTCGAGCAGCAGATCGAGGTGCTGGCGCGGGCAGCGGTGCTGACCGCCGAGGCGATGCCGAACCTGCGGACGATGTCCAACCTCACCGAGTACTGGATCGAGATCAACCGCCTGGAGAACCAGGCGGACCAGGTCCACCGCAAGCTGCTCGCACACCTGTTCAACGGCAAGTACGACGCCATGGACGTGCTGAAGCTCAAGCAGATCGTGGACGTACTGGAAGAGGCCGCGGACGCGTTCGAGCATGTCGCGAACACCGTGGAGACCATCGCGGTCAAGGAGTCCTGACCTTCTGTGGACACCTTTGCACTGATCGTGACCATTGGCGTCGCGCTCGGATTCACGTACACGAACGGGTTCCACGACTCGGCGAACGCCATCGCCACGTCGGTGTCGACGCGCGCGCTGACGCCGAAGGCGGCGCTCGCCATGGCCGCCGTCATGAACCTGGCCGGTGCCTTCCTCGGCAGCGGCGTGGCCAAGACGGTCAGCAAGGGGCTCATCGAGACGCCGCAGGGGCGGTCCGGGATGGCCGTCCTGTTCGCGGCCCTGGTGGGCGCGATCGTATGGAACCTGGTCACCTGGTACTTCGGACTACCGTCGAGTTCCAGCCACGCGCTGTTCGGCGGGATGGTCGGCGCGGCCCTCGCGGGCGGCATCACCGTCATCTGGTCGGGTGTGGTCGAGAAGGTCGTCATCCCGATGTTCCTGTCGCCGGTGGTCGGCCTGGTGGTCGGCTATCTGGTGATGCTCGCCATCCTGTGGATGTTCCGTAAGTCCAACCCGCACAAGGCCAAGCGCGGTTTCCGGATCGCGCAGACGGTCTCGGCGGCGGCGATGGCGCTCGGCCACGGTCTGCAGGACGCGCAGAAGACGATGGGCGTCGTGGTGATGGCCCTGACCATCGCTGATGTGCAGAACGGCGACTCGATCCCGACCTGGGTGAAGTTCGCGTGCGCGGCGATGCTCTCGCTCGGCACCTACGCCGGCGGCTGGCGGATCATGCGGACGCTGGGGCGCCGCATCATCGAACTGGACCCGCCGCAGGGCTTCGCGGCCGAGACGACCGCCGCCTCGATCCTCTACACGACGTCGTACGTCTTCCAGGCCCCGGTCTCGACGACGCATGTGATCACCTCGGCGATCATGGGTGTCGGCGCGACGAAGCGGGTCAAGGCCGTGCGCTGGGGTGTCGCCAAGAACATCGTGGCCGGCTGGTTCATCACGATGCCGGCCGCGGCCGTCGTCGCCGCGGTCAGCTACTGGATCGTCGCACTGATCTTCTGAGCACTGGACTTCTGAGCACTGGTCTTCTGAGTACGGGTCTTCTGACCTGCACAACCCGGAACGGCAAAAGGAATGGGCCCGCCCCCCTCACGGGGGCGGGCCCTTCGCCTTGCGGTGGCACCGCCATGCAGCACCGCAGGACGGCTCAGGTACCGGCCTAGCCGAAGCGGCCGGAGATGTAGTCCTCCGTGGCCTGGACCGACGGGTTGGAGAAGATCCGCTCGGTGTCGTCCAGCTCGATGAGCTTGCCGGGCTGGCCGATGGCCGACAGGTTGAAGAAGGCCGTGCGGTCGGAGACGCGCGCCGCCTGCTGCATGTTGTGCGTCACGATCACGATCGTGAAGCGGGCCTTCAGCTCGCCGATCAGGTCCTCGATCGCGAGGGTGGAGATCGGGTCGAGCGCCGAGCAGGGCTCGTCCATCAGCAGGACCTGCGGTTCGACCGCGATGGCGCGGGCGATGCAGAGTCGCTGCTGCTGGCCGCCGGAGAGGCCGGAGCCGGGCTTGTTGAGCCGGTCCTTGACCTCGTTCCAGAGGTTGGCGCCCTTGAGGGACTTCTCGACGACGTTCTCCAGCTCGCTCTTGCGGCGCATGCCGTTGAGCTTGAGGCCGGCCGCCACGTTGTCGAAGATCGACATGGTGGGGAACGGGTTCGGGCGCTGGAAGACCATGCCGACGGTCCGGCGGACCGCGACCGGGTCGACGCCCGACGCGTAGAGGTTCTCGTCGTCCAGCATGACCTTGCCCTCGACGCGGCCACCGGGGGTGACCTCGTGCATCCGGTTCAAGGTCCGCAGGAAGGTGGACTTGCCGCAGCCGGACGGGCCGATGAAGGCCGTCACGGAACGGGGCTCGACGGTCATCGAGATGTCGTCGATCGCTTTGTGGTTGCTGTAGTAAGCGGAGAGGCCGCTTACGTCGATGCGCTTCGCCATGGTGGGGTCTCCATCAGAGGTCGCTGGGTTGGTCGCGTCAGCGACCGGTCTTGGGGGCCTTCCAGCGGGCGATGCCGCGAGCCACCACGTTCAGGATCATGACGAAGGCGATCAGCACCAGGGCCGCGGCCCAGGCTCGGTCGTACGACGCGTCGTTGCCGTTCTGGAACTGCTCGAACACGTAGTACGACAGGGAGGACTGACCACCCTCGAAGGGGTTGTTGTTGATGATCTGGCTGCCGAAGACCAGCAGCATGATCGGCGCGGTCTCGCCGGTGATGCGGGCGACGGCCAGCATGACGCCGGTCGTGATGCCGCCGATGGCCGTGGGCAGGACCACCTTGAGGATGGTGCGCCACTTCGGGACGCCCAGCGCGAGGGACGCCTCGCGCAGCTCGTTCGGAACGAGCTTGAGCATCTCCTCGGTCGAGCGGACCACGACCGGCAGCATCAGGATCGTCAGGGCCATCGAGCCGGCGAAGCCGGACGGGCCGTTGCCGAGCATCAGGACCCACACGGTCAGGATGAACAGACCGGCGACGATCGACGGGATGCCGGTCATGACGTCCACGAAGAACGTGACGGCCTTGGCGAGCTTGCCCTTGCCGTACTCGACCAGGTAGACCGCCGTCAGCAGACCGATCGGGGTGGCGATCAGCGTCGCGATGCCGACCTGCTCGATGGTACCGATGATCGCGTGGTAGATGCCGCCGCCGGGCTGGATCGTGATGACCCCGCCCATCGAGTGGCTCAGGAAGTCGCCGTTCAGGACCTTGAGGCCCTTGGAGATCGTCGTCGCGATCAGCGAGTACAGCGGCACGATGGCCACGATGAAGCAGGCCCAGACGATGCTGGTGACGACGCGGTCCTTGGCCTGCCGGCGGCCCTCGACGGCCGTGGTCACCGCGTAGGTGCCGGCCACGAAGAGCAGCAGCGCGATCATGCCCCACTGGATCCGGCTCTCCAGCCCGGCCGCGAGGCCGATGCCGATACCGAGCAGGATCGCGGCGGCGGCGATGGCGGCCGGTGCCCAGCGGGGCATCCGGCGCTGCGACAGCCGGCGGGTCGCCGGGACCGCGGCGGGCGCCTTGTCGGCGATGGTGTGGCTCATGCGTTGGCCCCCGAGTACTCCTTGCGGCGGGCGATGATCAGGCGGGCCGCGCCGTTCACCAGCAGCGTGATGACGAACAGGACGAGGCCGGAGGCGATCAGCGCGTCACGTCCGAACGGTGACGCCTCGCCGAACTTGGCGGCGATGTTCTGCGCGAAGGTCCCGCCGACCGGGTCGAGGAGCTTCGCGGACAGCACCGGGGAGGCCGACAGGACCGTGGCCACGGCCATCGTCTCGCCCAGTGCGCGGCCGAGGCCGAGCATCGAGGCGCTGATGATTCCGGAGCGGGCGAACGGCAGCACCGACATCCGGATGACTTCCCAGCGGGTCGCGCCGAGCGCGAGCGCCGCTTCCTCGTGCATCTTCGGCACCTGCCGGAAGACTTCACGGCTGACGTTGGTGATGATCGGCAGGATCATGATCGCCAGCAGGATGCCGACGGTGAAGAGCGAACGGGCCGCGCCCTCGGGGTCGGTCTTGTCGAAGACTCCGGTCCAGCCGAGGTACTCGTCGAGCCAGAGGTTCAGGCCCTTCAGGTGCGGCACGAGGTAGATCGCGCCCCACAGGCCGTAGATGATGCTCGGGATCGCGGCGAGCAGGTCGACGACGTAGGCGAGCGGGGTGGCCAGCCGGCGCGGCGCGTAGTGCGAGATGAACAGCGCGATGCCGACCGCGATCGGGACCGCGAGGGCCATCGCGATCACGGAGCTGACGATCGTGCCGTAGATCAGGACGCCGATGCCGAAGACCGGCGGGGTCGCGTTGGCGTCCCATTCGAAGCTGGTGAAGAAGTTCGCGTGGTCCTGGGAGATGGCGTGCGTCGCGCGGATCGTGAGGAAGACCGCGATCGAGGCCATGACGACCAGGAGGAAGATGCCGGACCCGCGGGCGAGACCGCTGAACACGCGGTCCCCGATGCGGGTGACAGAACCCCGGGAGGGGGGAGGCAGTGCGCTGTCCGTCGGTGTTATGTCCATGAGGTTCTCCGGTCTGGGTGGGGGATGGCTCCCCCGGCGGCGGTGCACCGGATGTGCGGCCGGCCCCGTGCGGTACGGGGCCGGCCGCGCGTACTAGGAGAGGGTCGCGATCTGGGCGCGGACCTTGGTGGCGATCTCCGTCGGCAGCGGGGCGTAGCCGATGGAGGAGAGGCCCTTCTGGCCGTCCTCGCTCGCGATGTAGGTGAGGAAGGACTTCGCGAGCTCGAGCGTGTCGGCCTTGTTGCCCTTGTCGCAGGCGATCTCGTAGGTGACGAGGGCCAGCGGGTAGGCGCCCTCGGCCTTCGTGTCGTAGGCGAGCTTCAGCGACAGGTCGGTGCCGGTGCCGGTGACCTTGGCCTCGGCGATGGCCTTGGAGGCGTTCTCCGAGCTGGCCGCGACGGGGGCAGCGGCGCCGGTGGCGAGCTTGACCGTCTGCAGGTTGTTCGCGGTGGCGAACGACAGCTCGAAGTAGCCGATGGTGCCCTCGGCCTGCTTCACGTTCGAGGCGATGTCGGCGGAGCCGGGGGCGGACTGGCCGCCCTTGCCCTTCCAGGCCTTCGCGTGCTCGTAGGGCCACTCGGCCTTGGCCGTCGCGTTGAAGTACTTGGTCAGGTTGTCCGTGGTGCCCGAGTCCGTCGAGCGGTGGAACGCCTGGATGTTGCTGCTGGGGAGCTTGGCGGTCGGGTTGAGCTTCTTGATCGCCTCGTCGTCCCACTTGGTGATCGTCGAGTTGAAGATCTTCGCGAGGGTCGGCGCGTCCAGGACCAGGTTGTCGACGCCCGGCAGGTGGTAGCCGATCGCGATCGGGCCGCCGACCATCGGGAGGTCGATGCCCTGGCCGCCCTTGCAGATGGTCTTCGAGGCGGTGATCTCCTCGGGCTTCAGCGGGGAGTCGGAACCCGCGATGCTGACGGCACCCTGGTTGAACTGGGTGACACCCTCGCCCGAGGACGAGCTCTTGTAGTTGATGTTCGTGCCGGGGCAGGCCGCCATGTAGTTCTTGACCCACACGTCCATCGCGTTCTTCTGCGCGCTGGAGCCGGAGGCGAGCAGCTGACCGCCCTTGGCGCACGCGATGGAGCTCTTCGCGGCACCCGAGGTCTTGGTGTCGCCAGGCGAAGCGTTGTTGTCGGAACCACAGGCGGTCAGGACCAACGCGCTGGAAACCGCGACCGCGCCGACGGTCAGGGCGCGCAGTCCGCTGTTACGGGAAAGCTTCACCTTCTGTGTTCCTTCCAGGAGCCCGCCGGTGGACGGCGAAGCAGAGGTATGGAGGTCTGCATCCACCCGGCACAGCGTGATGCTCACCGGTAAGGCCGAAATTATGCAGAGGAAGTGAATCGACCAACGGGAGAGGGTGAACGCAAGGTGAACCTCGTCTATCAGTGCGGGGCGGCCTGTCGCCGACGGCGCTCCGAGGGGCGCGTGGGAGTCCTGGGACGCGTGGTGCCGGTCCGGGAAAGCCCTGGTCAGGGTGGGTCGGGCTGCCGGGTCGGCCAGGGCGTGTTGCGAAAGTCCCGCCTGGCCCACGACGCCTGGCACGCGCCCTAGCGCCGCCGGGCGGCGCCGGGCCGTACGGTCCGCAGCATGGCGTCGACGAGCGGGCGGTCGCGCTCGTGCGTGAGGCGGTTGCGCGCCGCCGCCGGGGGGAGCCAGACCAGCCGGTCGACCTCGTCGTTGACGGCGAAGGTGCCGCTGACGGCCTCGGCGGCCCAGTAGCGGACCTCCTTGGGGCGTCCGTCGGCGAGATAGCGGGCGGTCGGCAACGGCGCGCCGAGCACGCACTCCATGCCGGTCTCCTCGCGGATCTCCCGCAGCGCGGCGGCCACCGGGTCCTCACCGCGTTTGAGCTTGCCCTTCGGGTGCGACCAGTCGTCGTACTTGGGGCGGTGGATCAGCGCGATCTCCACGCCGTCGTCATGGGGCGAACGGCGCCAGAGGACCGCGCCCGCGGCCAGGACGGGGGGTTGTTCCCCCGGGGAACGCAGCATCGTGGCTCACCTCGAACCGGGGACGGCGGGGGTAACGGGGACAGCTGGGACGGTGGTGGCGGACGGTACGGAGGTGCGCTGCCAGAGCCGGGCGAAGGCGAAGCGGGCCGCCTCGACCTCCTGCCGCTGGTCGGCGTGGAGCACGCCCAGCGCGTACGCGGTCGCCGGGGCGATCCGCGGGGTGCGGGCGGCGGTCGCCACGGCATTGGCGGACTCGGCGGCCTCCCGGTGCCCCTCCAGCAGCCGGGCCGCGTCCTTGAGCCGGTCGTGCAGGCTCTCACCGGCACGGGTACCGGCGCCGGCGTCCTGATCGTCCGGGCCCTGACCGCCGTCGGAGCCGTCGGAGCCGCGGGCGCCGGGTTCGTCCGGCGGGCAGACCTCGGCGGCGTAGCGGCTGAGCCGCAGCAGGGTGCGGGCCTGGTGCCACGGTGCGTCCTGCAGGTCGCTGGACAGCTCCGGGCCGAGCGCGGCGCGCACGGCGTCGGCGTTGTACGGGTGCCCGGCCCGCGCCAGCGGCAGCGCGGCCGCCGCCTCGGCGAGCCGCTGGTGCGCCAGCCCCGCGAGCGGGGGCAGCCGCACGGTGGCGGGTGCGTCCGCCGCCGCGGACAGCGGCACCTCGGAGGCCAGTACGGCGACGGCGTCGGCCACCGCGTGGAACCGCGACGAGCCCAGCGCCTGCAGTGCGGCGGCGTGCGCCCGGGTGCGCGCCAGCGTCAGCTGCCGTTCCAGCAGCGCGGCCGCGCGGGCCGCCCCTGATGGCCAGCGGCCCCTGCGAGCCGAGGGCGGGCTCCTCGGGCAGGGCGGGGTCGTCGGGGTTGCCGGGGTTGCCGGGGTCGCCGGTGTCGAGGGCCGGCCGGTCGGGCTCCGAGGCCAGCCGGTGCAGGGCGGACAGCAGCCGCGCGAGCCGGGCGGCGTACTGGTGCTCGTGGGCCAGGGACGTCGAGACCCAGCCGAGCTCGGTGCGCAGCGGATCGGCCCAGCCGGGGTCGGTGAGCGTGCCGTACGTGTGCAGGGTCGCGGCGATCCGGCGGGCGGACCGGCGCAGCAGCAGGCTGGCGGCGGCACCTTCGTCGTCGGCCTGGGCACTCTGGCTGAGCGCGCGCAGGAACGTGGACGCCTGCTCATGGAGGTAGCCGGAGACCACCTCCCCGGCGCTCAGCGCGCCGAGGGCGGCCCCGCCGGCCGGTTTCCCGTCGAGGACGATTGCCGGCTGGCCGGCCTGGGCGTACGCGGTGTCACGGTGTCGCTGGGCCACGCCGGCGCCTCCGGGCGTCGATGAGCATCTCCTGGACATTGCGCAGCGGCTGCCCGTCGGGGCCGGTGCTGTGCCGGGTCCAGTTCCCGTCCGCCGCGAGGTGCCAGGACGCGGTGTCGTCCGCGGTCCCGGTCTCCAGCAGGCGGTTGAGGGTGGCGCGGTGGGCCGGGTCGGCGACCCTGACCAGCGCCTCGATGCGGCGGTCGAGGTTACGGTGCATCATGTCGGCGCTGCCGAACCAGACTTCGGGTTCGCCACCGTTGCCGAAGATGAACACCCTGGAGTGTTCGAGGAACCGGCCCAGGGTGCTGCGGACCCGGATGTTCTCCGAGAGCCCGGCGACACCCGGCCGGACCGCGCAGATACCGCGTACCCATATGTCGACGGGCACACCGGCCTGCGAGGCGCGGTAGAGGGCGTCGATGATTCCTTCGTCGACGATGGAGTTGAGCTTCATCCGGATGTACGCCGGGCGGCCGGCCCGGTGGTGGGTGATCTCCTCCATGATCCGGGAGACCAGACCGTCGCGGAGGTTGCGGGGCGCGACGAGCAGCCGGTTGTAGACCTCGCGGCGCGAGTAGCCCGACAGCCGGTTGAACAGGTGCGAGAGGTCCGCGCCGACCTGCGGGTCGGCGGTGAGCAGCCCCAGGTCCTCGTAGAGCCGTGCGGTCTTGGGGTGGTAGTTGCCGGTGCCGATGTGGCTGTAGCGGCGCAGCGTGTCGCCCTCCTGGCGGACCACGAGCGACAGCTTGCAGTGCGTCTTCAGCCCCACCAGGCCGTAGACGACGTGGCAGCCCGCCTCCTCCAGCTTGCGGGCCCACTTGATGTTGGCCTGTTCGTCGAAGCGGGCCTTGATCTCGACGAGGACGAGGACCTGCTTGCCCGCCTCGGCAGCGTCGATGAGCGCGTCCACGATCGGGGAGTCGCCGGAGGTGCGGTACAGCGTCTGCTTGATCGCCAGTACGTCCGGGTCGGCCGCCGCCTGGTCCAGGAAGGTCTGGACGGAGGTCGAGAAGGAGTCGTACGGGTGGTGCAGCAGCACATCGCGTTCGCGCAGCGCCGCGAAGATGTCGGGCGCCGACGCCGATTCGACCTCGGCCAGGTCGCGGTGGGTGCCGGCGATGTACTTGGGGTACTTCAGCTCCGGCCGGTCCAGGCCCGCTATCGCGAACAGCCCGGTCAGGTCGAGCGGGCCGGGCAGCGGATAGACCTCGGTGTGCTTCATCTTCAGCTCGTGCACGAGCAGGTCGAGCACCCGCGGAGCAATCGATTCTTCCACTTCGAGGCGCACCGGCGGCCCGAAGCGGCGCCGCATCAGCTCCCGCTCCAGCGCCTGGAGCAGGTTCTCGGTGTCGTCCTCCTCCACCTCCAGGTCCTCGTTGCGGGTGACCCGGAACATGTGGTGGTCCAGGACCTCCATACCGGGGAAGAGCTCCTCCAGGTGCGCGGCGATGACGTCCTCCAGCGGGACGTAGCGCTGCGGGCTCGCCTCGAGGAAGCGGGAGAGGATCGGCGGCACCTTCACCCGGGCGAAGTGCTCGTGCCCGGAGACCGGGTTCCGTACGACGACGGCCAGGTTCAGGGACAGGCCGGAGATGTACGGGAACGGGTGCGCCGGGTCGACGGCCAGCGGGGTCAGCACGGGGAAGATCTGCTGCCGGAAGAGGGTGAACAGGCGGGCCTGCTCCTTCTCCGTCAGCTCCGCCCAGCGGATGACGTGTATGCCCTCGTCGGCCAGCTGCGGTGCGATGTCGTTCTGGAAGCAGGCGGCGTGCCGGGCCATGAGCTCGCGGGACCGGGTGAGGATCAGGTCCAGTACGTCGCGGGGCTGCAGGCCGGAGGCCGAACGGGTGGCGACACCGGTCGCCATGCGGCGCTTGAGGCCGGCGACCCGGACCATGAAGAACTCGTCGAGATTGCTCGCGAAGATCGCGAGGAAGTTAGCCCGTTCGAGGAGCGGCGTGGCCGGATCCTCGGCGAGTTCCAGCACGCGTTCGTTGAACGCGAGCCAGCTGCGCTCGCGGTCCAGGAAGCGGCCCTGGGGGAGATCACCGTCGGCTTCGCCCTCGGAGGCGGGGCCGACAGCGGCCTCCACGTCGGGGACGAACTGGGGTCGGAAAGCGGTGCTGACCGTGCCTGTCCCCTTGGGCTGACCGGGGACACCGGCTTGATTCATCGAGGCCATGGAGTACGAGCCCTCCTCCGGTTCCGGCACGTCGAACACGTCGTACGGCTTGCCGGGAGCCCTCGGGGAGCGCCCTGGGGCCGTCCGTTCATTGTCCCGTGCCGAACGGGAAAGCGGCAGGTCGGGCGGTGGGGGGTGCTGCGGGTTGGGGGGAGGGGCAGCGGGCTGCATTCCGTGATGCTCGCAAGCCAGTCTGAATCAGCGGTAACGAGAACATGACGGGCCGGACAGCGGGGGGCGACTCCGTGGTGCACAAAGTCTCAGTACCGGCTCGGAACGATTCCGGTCCGGTGTCGGGCGGGCCGCGTCCCCCGCGGTGAGGTACATCGGGGACGGCGTACGGTCCTTCGCGATCAGCTCTCCGTGCGGTACATCAGGTCGGTCTCGTGGGTCGTGAAGCCCAGCCGCTCGTAGACGGTGACGGCCGGGATGTTGTCCGCGTCCACGTAGAGCATCGCGGTGGGCAGCTTCTCCTGGTCCGCGAGGTGCCGCAGGCCGATCGCGGTGAGCGCCTTGCCCAGGCCGCTGCCCTGCTCGTCCGGGTGGACACCGACGACGTAGACCTCGCCGAGCCGGTCCGCGCGGTGCACCTTCGTCCAGTGGAAGCCGACGACGTCGTCCCCGCGGACGGCGAGGAAGAAGCCCGCCGGGTCGAACCACCGCTCGGCCTCGCGGTCGTCCAGGTCACGCTGGGTGAGCGAGCCCTGCTCGGGGTGGTGGGCGAACGCGGCCGCGTTCACCGCCAGCCAGGCGGCGTCGTCCTGCCCGGGGACGAAGGTCCGTACGGTGATGCCCGCCGGGATCACCGGCTCCGGCAGCGCGGGGCCGCCGTCGAGCGGGCGGCGCAGCTGCCGCAGCTCCCGGAACAGGCTCAGCCCGAGCTGTACGGCCAGGTGCCGGGCGGCCGGGTGGCCGCCGTGCGCCCACACCCGCAGCCGCTTGCCGCTGGCGTCGAGCAGCGCCCGGCCGAGCGCGTGGCCGTGGCCGTGCGCGCGGCGGGCGGCGCTGATGAGGAACTCGGCGGCGGGCGGCTCGACCGGGTCGGTGTCCTCGAGCTGCCCGTAGCCGGCCAGCTCGTCGCCCACGTACAGCAGCAGGTGCCGCACCCCGGGGCGCGCCCCGCCGCGCAGATTGAGCCGGCCCTGCTCGGAGACCGCCCACTGCCCGTCGGCCGCCGCCGCCTCGCCGAGGAGCGCGAGGACGTCCCGCGCGGTGTCGGGCGCGAGCGCGTCCACGGTCTCGATCCGGCGGGTGGGCGTGCTGGGCTGCGCGGCGTCGGTCATGAACCCGAGCGTAGAGCCTGTCCGGCGGATAGTGGGGCCCAGGCATCGCCTGGTGGACGGGCGCCCCCGCCGAAGGCGGGGAAGGCTTGCGAGGCTCCCCCGTTACCGCTGGGAGGTGTCCCCGGCACCTGCGAACGCGGTGGTATGCGCCGTGGACAGGTCCGCTCCGCCGGCCACCGGATCACGGGAGGGAACGAGGACGGCCGCGAGGCAGGCCGCGGCTCCGGCGACGGCGAAGCCGGGCCAGTAGCCGGCGCCGGTGATCAGGGCGCCGATGACGGGCGGGACCAGGGCGGCCGTCAGGTTCTGGCCGGTGTTGTGGATGCCCAGCGCGCGTCCGGACCAGGCGGGCCCGGCGCCCTCGGCGGTGGCGGTGAAGGACAGCCCGTTGGTGCTGGCCGTGATGCCGATGGCCAGGACCAGGGCGACGTCGGTGAGGGGGGACGGGAAGGCCGCGGTCAGCGCGGTGGCCCCGATGACCGCGGCGGTGATCAGGGCGAGCTGCCGCATCGGCCGCATCCGGCTGCCCACCCGGTCCGACCAGCGGCCCACGACGATCCGCGAGACCGCGCCCAGCCCCTGGCCCAGCGCCACCAGCTGCCCGGCCGCGACCGGCGACCAGCCGCGTGCGTCGACCAGCAGCACCAGCGCGAAGGCACCCGCCGTGAACTGCGGGACGACCAGCAGTGCGCCGGAGCCGTGGATGCGCCACAGCACCTTCGAACCGCGGTACGGATTGGCGGTACGGACGGCCGTCCCCGCGCTCCTCGCGGCGCGGGCCGGGTCGGCGGCGAACGCGGCGATCAGGACCGCGATCACCCCGCAGAGCGCGGCGAGGAACGCGATCGCGCCCCGCACCCCGTACGCGGCGGCGATCGGCGGCATCGTCAGCGCCGCCATGGCCATCCCGAGCGGGGTGGAGGTCTGCCGGATGCCCATGGCCAGCCCGCGCTCCCCGGCGCCGAACCAGCCCATCACCAGCCGGCCGCTCGCCGAGTAGACGGAGGCCGAGGCCGCGCCCGCCAAGGCGAGGACCAGGCCGAACGCGGTCATCGAGCCGATCGTCGTGGCCACCCCGAGCAGCACGGCCGCCAGCCCCAGCCCCGAGGAGATGACGATGCGCTCGCCCCAGCGGTCGGCGGCGGCGCCCCAGGCGATCAGGGCCAGCACCAGCCCCGCCGTCGGGCAGGCGGCCAGCAGGCCGACCTGCGTGAGGGTGAGGTGCTCCGCGGAGCGCAGCTCGTCGGCGAGGGACGGGATCGCGTAGACGAACGCGCAGGCCGAGGTCTGCGCGGCGGTTCCCAGGGCGAGCATCAGCCAGCGCTTCGCCTGCGGGGGCGTCAGCGGGGACGTCGGCGGGAGCGTCCGGGCCGGTGGCTGAGGGGAGTTGGGCGTCTGCATCGCTGGGTGCGCCTCCTCGGTCGGTGGTGGACACAACTATGCCGCCGTACTGCATGGTGAGACAGGGTGTTTCGCATTCTGGGACGGTGCGTCGGCGGGACGGTCGGCCGGCCGCTGGAGCTCCGCGGAGTTCCGCGAGTCGAAATCAGCTTTTAACCCTCGAACGCCTGTCGCGCTACGCGCGTTGACCCTAGGCTCCCCGAATCGGCCACACCTGGACGGCTCTTTACCTTGAGGACTCAGAGGGAACCCATGTCTCTGGCACGTAGATTGACCGCCGCGGCCGCGGGGCTCGCGGCCATCGGCGCGCTCGCCGCCGCCGCGCCCGCGCACAGCGGCCACGGTGGCTACGGTGGCGGTCACGGCGGCAACGGCCACGGTGGCGGCGGCCACGACAGCCGCACCGTCGACCTCCAGCTGCTCGCGCTGAACGACTTCCACGGCAACCTGGAGCCGCCCGCCGGTTCGTCCGGCCGGGTCACCGAACTCCAGGCCGACGGCACCACGAAGACCGTCGACGCGGGTGGCGTCGAGTACCTGGCGTCGAGCCTGCGCACCGCCCGCAAGGGCCACGACCGCTCGATCACCGTCGCCGCCGGTGACATCGTCGGGGCCAGCCCGCTGATCTCGGGGCTCTTCCACGACGAGCCGACCGTCGAGGCGATGAACAAGCTCGGCCTGGACGTCACCAGCGTCGGCAACCACGAGTTCGACGAGGGCAGGACCGAGCTGCTGCGCCTGCAGAGCGGCGGCTGCCACCCGACCGACGGCTGCTACGAGAAGGGCCGGAAGTTCAAGGGAGCGGACTACCCGATCCTCTCGGCGAACGTCGTCAACGAGAAGACCGGCAAGCCGCTGCTCGCGCCCTACTCGATCCAGAACGTGAACGGCGTGCGCGTCGGGTTCATCGGCGTCACGCTCAAGGGCACCCCGAACATCGTCTCCGCCGACGGCGTCAAGGGCCTCAAGTTCCTCGACGAGGCCGAGACGATCAACAAGTACACGAAGGAACTGAAGCGCAAGGGCGTCAACGCCGTCGTCGCGCTCATCCACGAGGGCGGCTTCCCCGCGTCGCCCGCGTACAACTACAACTGCGATGCGGGCGGCGCCGGTTCCGGGATGTCCGGGCCCATCGTCGACATCGCCAAGACGACCTCGGCCGACGTGGACGCCCTCGTCACCGGCCACACCCACAACGCCTACGTCTGCACCATCCCCGACCCGGCCGGCAACCCGCGGCTGGTGACGAGCGCGTCCTCGTTCGGCCGGCTCTTCACCGAGCTGGACATGAAGTACGACCGCAGGACCCAGGACATCGTCCGCACGTCGGTCAAGGGCTCCAACCACGTCGTGGACCGCGTCCAGCCGAAGGCCGCGGACCTCACCAAGCTCGTCGACCACTGGCGCGCGCTGGCCGCCCCGGTCGCGAACCGCACGGTCGGCTACATCAGCGCGGACGTCAAGGCGAACGACGCCGACGGCAACGAGTCGCCGCTCGGCGACGTCATCGCCGACGCGCAGTTCGCCTACGGCAAGACCCGCGACCCCAAGACATCGATCGCGCTCATGAACCCCGGTGGCATCCGCACCGACCTCGTCTACGCGCCCTCGGGTACCGAGGGCCCCGGCGTCGTCACGTACGGGGAGGGCTTCGCCGTCCAGCCGTTCAGCAACACGGTGAACCTCGCGGATCTCACCGGCGCTCAGGTCATCACCGCTCTGCAGCAGCAGGTCAGCGGGGCGAACCAGGCTTCGCCGAAGATCCTGCAGGTTTCGTCGGGGCTGACGTACACGCTCGACCTGACGAAGACGGGCGCGGACCGCGTCGTCGCGGACACCGTGAAGCTCGGTGGGGTTCCGATCGATCCGGCCGGTGTCTACCGCGTCGCCATGAACTCGTTCCTGGCGGGTGGCGGGGACGGGTTCGCTGCTCTTGGCGCTGGGAAGAACCCGCTCGTCGGGGGGGACGACCTCGCCGCGCTCAATGCTTACCTGACGGCGAACTCGTCGGCTGCGGCGCCGCTTGTGCCTCCGGCGGCTGACCGGATCACGGTCGTCAAGTAGCACCGCCCAACGTGGAGTTGGGAGACGCGGGCTTAGCCGCGACAGGGGCCCGGGTCGCGGAAGGACATCCTTCCGCGACCCGGGCCTTCTGCTGCTCGGGGTCGCAGGGTTCGCGCATGGGTCAGTAAGGTCATATGACTGCAGAGTGACGTGCGCGCAACGGGACTTCGATGCACGGGGGGCATGGCATGACGAATCGTCCGACGGATTGGCACGTCCTGGATCTGGACGCCGCGCAGAACTCCCCCTTCACACTCTTCTGGTCCAGAGAGGACTGACAAGCACGTGAGCCGGTACATCGATGTGATCGAGCCGATGAGGCAAGCCTCGGATCAATCGATCGTGGCCTTCTGCGCCTCCTGCGCGGAGCAGGCGGCGTCGCTCTACAGGGGTTTGGGGAACGCCGAATTCCAGGAGAGGTTCGAGGAACTGCTCGAACTGTGCTGGGAGGCTGCCGGTGGCCGGGCGGACGAGGACGACTGCGTGGAAGCGCTGGAGGAGCTGGAGGTCGCACCGGAGCTGGATGAGGACGACTCCGACCGGCAGGAGTTCTATGCCGGACACTCCCTGGCCCTCATCGCCGGAACTCTCGCCGCCTCCATGAGACCTGACCCGGGCAAGGGCGAACTCTCAGGGCAGACGGTGGAGACGGTGCTCTCCGAATTCGACTGGGTGCTCGCCGGTAGCGTGCCGCGCGTCGTCAGAGCCGGTGACCCGCTGCCGGAACCGGGCTCGCTGCACACCGCCGCCCTGGACGCTCAGCGCACGGTCCTCGAAGCGATCCGCGACAACGGGTCGGGAGGCACGGGCGATCTCGATCTGACCCGGCTGCGTGAGGTCAGCCGTGAGCTGGCCGCTGAGATCACCCGTGCGCTCCCCGATGTTGCCGCGCATCGGGGCTGGGATGTGGCGGAGGTCTGACGACGCCAGTGGTCGTCCCGGTTCATGTCAGGCCGGGCGGGGCCATGGGGGCGCCCGGGAGGCGGACGGTGGCCACGGTGCCGCCGCCGCCGGCCGGGCGGAGGCTCACCTCGCCGCCGGACTGCTGGACGGTGCGGGCCACGATGGACAGTCCCAGGCCGCTGCCGGGCAGGCTGCGGGCGGAAGGGGAGCGCCAGAAGCGCTCGAAGACGTGCGGGAGTTCGTCCTCGGGGATACCGGGGCCGTGGTCGCGGACCGTCAGCACGCCGTGGTCCAGCCGTACTTCGACCGAGCCGGCCGGCGGGCTGAACTTCACCGCGTTGTCCAGCAGGTTCACCACCGCGCGTTCCAGAGCGACCGGCTCCGCGCGGACGTACCAGGGCGCCAGCTCGGCCCGGATCGCCAGATCGGGCCCTCGCAGCCTGGCCCGTTCCAGCGCGGCTTCCGCGATCTCGTGCAGGGCCACCACCTGGAGCGTGGGCTCCCCGTCAGGGCGGGAGAGCTCCTGAAGGTCGCCGATCAGCGCCGCCAGCTCCGTCATCTGCGCCTTCACACTCGCCAGCAGCGCCTTACGGTCCGCCGGGGGGATGGGCCGCCCGGCGGCCTCGCTGCGCTCCAGCAGTTCGATGTTGGTGCGGAGGGAGGTGAGCGGGGTGCGGAGCTCGTGCCCCGCGTCCGCGATCAACTGCTGCTGCCGGTCGCGGGACGATGCCAGTGCGGCCGTCATCGCGTTGAACGATTCTGAGAGCCGTGCGATCTCGTCCTCCCCTTCGACGGGGATCCGGACGCTGAGGTCTTCGGTCCGTGCGATGTGCTCGACGGTCTCGGTGAGGCGGTCGACCGGCTTCAGCCCGGCCCGGGCGATCAGCAATCCGGCGGCGCCGGCCCCGAGGACGCCGATGCCGGCGACCGCGAGCAGGACCCAGGCGAGGGTGTTCAGGGGGTCGGTGATCTCGGACAGCGGGCGGGCCACGGACAGGGCGAGCGGCTGTCGGCCGAGGGCCAGGTTGGTGCCCATGGTGTAGACGCGCAGCTCGGTACCGTCCGCGGTCGTCACATTGTGGGTGACGGCATGCGGAGTGCCATCGGGCTTGAGGGGATCAGCGGCGATGGCCTGGTCGACCTTCGTCACGGGGAAGGCTGCGGTGCCCTCGACCCAGCACGATTTGCCGTTGGGCTGGACCACTTGGGCGGATGTGTTGTTCGTGTTGATGAACGGATATCGCCCCGGGCCGACGTCCTGCACCGGCGGGGTGGCCAAGCATCCGTTCTGGTTGATCGATCGCGAGATCTGAGGAACCGCGTCGGCCTGGCGCAGCGACCGGTCCAGCTGCTCCGTGAGCTGCTGCTTCGTGATCAGCCAGCAGGAGAGTGCCACCGCGGCCACCGCCACCGCCACCGCGGCCGCCGTGAGGATCGCCAACCGCGAACGGAGTGGCAACCGCTTCATGACTTGCCGTCCGGCGCCCGCAGCGCGTAGCCGACGCCGCGGACGGTGTGGACGAGTCGGGGGAGGCCGTCGATCTCGGTCTTGCGGCGGAGGTACATGACGTAGACGTCGAGGGAGTTGGAGGAGGGCTCGAAGTCGAAGCCCCAGACGGACTTGAGGATCTGCTCGCGGGTCAGGACCTGGCGGGGGTGGGCGAGGAACATCTCCAGCAGGGTGTATTCGGTGCGGGTGAGTTCGACGGGGCGGCCGGCGCGGGTGACCTCGCGGGTGGAGGTGTCCATGCGGAGGTCGGCGAAGGTGAGGGCGTTGTCCTCGTCGGCTGCGGCCGCCGCGGCCGCGTAGGAGCTGCGGCGCAGCAGGGCGCGGAGGCGGGCGAGGAGTTCGTCGAGTTCGAAGGGCTTGACGAGGTAGTCGTCGGCGCCCGCGTCGAGGCCGGTGACGCGGTCGCCGACGGTGTCGCGGGCGGTGAGCATCAGGATGGGCACGGTCACACCCGTGGCGCGGAGCCGGCGGGCGGTGGTGAGGCCGTCCATGCGGGGCATCAGGACGTCCAGGATGATCGCGTCCGGCCGGTAGCCGTCGACCTGGTCGAGGGCCGCCATGCCGTCGGCGGCGATGGCGGTGTCGTAGCCCTCGAAGGCGAGGCTGCGCTGCAGCGCCTCGCGTACGGCGGGCTCGTCGTCGACGATCAGGATGCGGGCGGGGGCCTCGCCGTTCTCGCCGGGGCTCATGGGGGTCGCGACCTCGTGGTGGTGAAGGGGGGTGGGGACGGTTATCAGCCTCGCACGGCGGCGGGGCGGTGGCGTGCGGAGCCGCGTCGGACGGGTGCCGGGGTGGCGACTTCGGCGGCGCGGGGCGGCTGCGGGGCGGCTGCGGCGGCCGGTGTGACCGGCATTCCGTGCAGCAGGTCGAGGTCGGCGGGGCCGGTGCGGACGGCGGCGTCGGGTGCGGGGCCGCCCGCTCCCCAGGAGACGGCGGCGGCGAGGGCGTGCCGGGCACGGTTGACGTTGACGGTGATGGCGTTGGTGGTCATGGGACTGCCTCCCCTGAGGTGGAGCTCGGGTGCGGACCGCAGGTCAGTTGGTGCCGCCGCTGCGCAGTGAGTCGAGGTCGGCCTTCACGGTGTTGATCGGGATGGAGAAGCCGAGGCCGACACTGCCGGCGCTGCTGCCCGAGGAGCCGGACGAAGCGGCCGAGTACATCGCGGAGTTGATGCCGATGATCTCGCCGTTCATGTTGATCAGCGCGCCGCCGGAGTTGCCGGGGTTGAGGGACGCGTCGGTCTGGATGGCCTTGTAGGTGGTCGTGGAGTTGCCGGTGTCGCCGTTGTACTGGTTGCCGCCGAAGCTGAACGGCCACTGGTCGGAGCCGCCGCTGCCGCCCTGGCCCTGGCCCCGGCCCTGGCTCTCGTCGGTGGAGACGGTCACGTCGCGGTTGAGCGCGGAGACGATGCCGCTGGTGACGGTGCCGGTCAGGCCCTCGGGCGAACCGATGGCCACGACCTGGTCGCCGACGGCGATGCCGTCGGAGTTGCCGAGCTTGGCGGCGGTGAGGCCGCTGGCGTTGTCGACCTTGATGAGGGCGAGGTCCTTCTTGGCGTCGGCGCCGACGACCTTGGCGGTGGCCGTCCTGCCGTCGCTGTAGGTGACCTTGATGCTGGTGGCGCCGGCGATGACGTGGTTGTTGGTGATGATCTCGCCGTTGCTGGTGATGATCACGCCGGCGCCGGTGGACCGGCCGGCGTTCGAGGTCGCGCCGATCTCGACGATGCTCGGGCTGACCGCGGCGGCGACGCCGGCCACGCCGGTCTTGCTGGAGCTGGCGTTGACGGCGGCTGCCGCGGTGCTGACGGTGGGGTGCGAGGTGGTGTTGCCGATCAGCGCCACCGTTCCGCCGCCGACGACGCCCGAAGCGATCGCCACGGCGGCGAACAGGGCGATCGGCTTGCGGACCTTGCGCCGGGAGGTGGGGACGGGGGAGGGACCGGGCGAGGGCTGTGCACCGGGGGGCGGCGGCGGGTACATGCCGTCGGAACCGCTGCCCGCCGGGGGCGCCTGGTGTGTGGTGTGCGGTCCGCTGGGCCACACGGTGACCCCGGAGGGGGTCGTCACGGGCTGCTCCGGCTCGTACGCCGGCGGGGGCGGATAGGCCGCGTTCGGGTCGTAGTCGCTGTTGCTGCGCTGCGTGTGATCGGTCATGTCACTGACTTTGCGGCGGCAACATGAGAGCTTCCTGAGCGTCCGCTGAGAAGCCCGACAGAAGTAGGTATGCCCGATATAAAGGTCAGCGGCCCCAAGGGGGGCGGGCCTTTAGCGGGGCCTTACTGGCAGCCGCAGGAGGCCCGTACGACGAGCCGGGACGGGAACTGCCGCAGCCGGTCGCGACGGGTGCCGTTGACGCGCAGCGAGTCGTCCAGGACGAGGTCCACCGCGGCGCGGGCCATCGCCTCACGGTCCGAGGCGACCGTGGTGAGCGGCGGGTCGGTGAGGGCCGCTTCCTTCACGTCGTCGAAGCCGGCGACGGCCAGCCCGCCCGGTACGTCGATCCGCAGCTCGCGGGCAGCGCGCAGCACGCCGATCGCCTGGTCGTCGGTGGCGCAGAAGATGGCGGGCGGCCGGTCCGGGCCCGCGAGCAGGCCGAGGGCGACCTGGTAGGCGTCGTAGCGGTTGTAGGGGGCCTGGAAGAGCCGGCCCTCGATGGAACGGCCGGACTCCCGCATCGCGCGCCGCCAGCCTTCGACGTGGTCGGTGACGGGGTCACCCAGGACCGGGGTCTTCTCGGTGCCGCCCAGGCACGCCACGTACTCGTGGCCGTGCTCCAGCAGGTGGCGGGTGGCGAGCTGCGCTCCGCCGATGTCGTCCGTGACGACCGCGTACTCGTCGATCGCCTCCGGCCGCTCGTGCAACAGGACGATCCGGGCGTCCCACGCCTCTATCTCGGCGGCGGCGTTCGCGCTCGGGCCCTGGCTGATCAGGATCAGCCCGGAGACCCGCATGCCGAGGAACGCGCGGAGGTAGTGGATCTCGCGGTCGTCCAGATAGTCGGAGTTGCCGACGAGGACCATTTTTCCGCGGTCGGACGCCGCCTGCTCGACCGCGTGCGCCATCTCGCCGAAGAACGGCTGACGGGCATCGGGGACGATCAGGCCTATGAGGTCCGTGCGGCGGCTGGCCATCGCCTGGGCCACACGGTCCGGGCGATAACCGAGCTGCGCGATGGCCGCCTGCACCCGCTCGCGGGTGGCCGGGGCGACCGGCCGGGGTCCGTTGTTGATGACATAGCTGACGACGGCGGTGGACGTACCCGCCAGCCTGGCCACATCGTCACGCGTCACCTTTGCCACGGGCCGCAGTCTACGCGGGTCCACCCCGTCCGTTACGCGGATCTGTCGGCGCTCGCACGCGCTCGGGCCTGAGCCTGGGCCTCGGCTTGCGCCTGGGCCTGGGCCTGGGCCTTCGCGGCTTCCTCGGCGGCCCGCTCGACCTTTTCCGGGGTGACGAAGCGGTAGCCGACGTTCCGGACGGTACCGATCAGGGACTCGTGCTCAGGGCCGAGCTTCGCGCGCAGTCGCCGTACGTGGACATCCACCGTCCGGGTGCCGCCGAAGTAGTCGTATCCCCAGACCTCCTGCAGCAGCTGCGCGCGGGTGAAGACCCGGCCCGGGTGCTGCGCGAGGTATTTGATCAGCTCGAATTCCTTGAAGGTCAGATCCAGCACCCGGCCCTTGAGCTTCGCGCTGTACGTCGCCTCGTCGACCGACAGGTCGCCGTTGCGGATCTCCATCGGGCTGTCGTCGACGCCGATCTGCTGGCGGCCCATCGCGAGCCGCAGCCGCGCCTCGACCTCGGCGGGACCCGCGGTGTCGAGCAGGACGTCGTCGATGCCCCAGTCGGCGGTGACGGCGGCGAGGCCGCCCTCGGTGACGACCAGGACCAGCGGACAGCCGGGGCCGGTGGAGCGGAGCAGCTGGCACAGCGAGCGGACCTGGGGCAGGTCACGGCGGCCGTCGATCAGAATGACGTCGGCGCCGGGGGTGTCCACCAGGGCCGGTCCTTCGGCCGGTGCCACGCGGACGCTGTGGAGCAGCAGTCCGAGCGCGGGAAGTACTTCGGTGGACGGCTGGAGCGCGTTCGTCAGGAGCAGGAGAGAGCTCACTTGTCGCTCCCATCGGTCGTCCGGTACTGCTGCTGCACACTTTGCTTGCCCATTTGCGAACCCTCCTCGGTCCCTGCGAGGACGTACCTGGTGAAGCGGTGTTTCAGAAAGCGGTGTCTCAACATGTGGTCGGAAAACCTGGTTCAGAAAGCACGAAAGGACCCGGGGGCGACGCTGCCCGGATCCTCTTCCCCAGGAGAATAGCCCACATGGAGAGCCTCGGTGAGTCCCTGAACGGGCCTTTGTGTGTTTCATCGATCACTTCGGGTGGTCGGCGTGCGGTTCTGTTGACGGAGGACGGCGTACGAATCGAGGCCGAACACCGGCCGTCGGACGGCGGAACTTCCGGCGCGGGGAACCCGGCGTACGAGGGCTGCGCGATCGTGGTGGCGCACGGTTTCACGGGGGCGCTGGAGCGGCCCGCGATCCGCCGGGCGGCGGAGGTGTTCGCCGAGTTCGCGGGCGTGATCACCTTCTCCTTCCGGGGCCACGGTGGCTCCGGCGGCCGGTCCACCGTCGGCGATCTGGAGGTGCTCGACCTCGACGCGGCCGTGGGGTGGGCGCGACGCCTGGGGTACCGGCGGGTGGTCACGGTCGGCTTCTCGATGGGCGGCTCCGTCGTGCTCCGGCACGCGGCGCGGTCGCCGGAGGCGCTCGCGGGGCGCACGGAGGCACCGGCCGCCGGACGGCTGGGCGGCGTCCCGGACGCGGTCGTCTCGGTGAGCGCACCGGCCCGCTGGTACTACCGGGGGACGGCGCCGATGCGGCGGCTGCACTGGGTGGTCACCCGGCCCGCGGGCCGGCTCGTCTCACGCCTCGGACTGGGGACCCGGATCCACCCGCGCGAGTGGGACCCGGTCCCGCTCTCGCCGATCGAGTCCGCGGCGCTGATCGCCCCGACGCCGCTGCTGATCGTGCACGGCGACCAGGACGCGTACTTCCCGCTCGACCACCCCAGGTCGCTGGCGGGCGCCGCAGGGGATGCGGCCGAGCTGTGGATCGAGCCCGGGTTCGGCCACGCGGAGAACGCGGCCGACGACGCTCTGCTGCGCCGGGTCGGGGCCTGGCTCGGCACGGTCTGACCGGCTCGCGCCGGGGCTCACATCCCGGCCCCCGGACGGGTGTCATCATGGACGGCGGCTGTACCTCGCAGGAGCCGCAGGGAACCCGTGAGACCGCAAAGACAACGACAAGGAGCCGCTATGGCGGCAAGCGACATTCCGGTGACGCCCGCCCCAGGCGCCGGCACGATCCGCTACTGGGCCGCGGCCAAGGCAGCGGCCGGCACGGCCGAGGAGCCGTACCGCGCCGCCACGCTGGCCGAGGCGCTCACCGCCGCGCGCGAACGGCACGCGCGGCAGCCGGAGTTCGCGCGCGTGCTCCTGAGGTGCTCGTTCCTGGTCGACGGCAACCCCGTCGGCACGCGGGACCACGCGGGCGTGGCCCTGGCCGACGGCGGCACCGTCGAGGTCCTTCCGCCGTTCGCGGGTGGGTGACATGACCTCCTCCGACTGGGACGAGAACCCGCAGCAGAACCCGCATCAGAACCATCAGCAGAACCCGAACGCGTACGAGCCGTACGACCCGTACGCGGCCGGGCAGCCGCAGGCGCACCCCGGGCCGATGCCGCCCGCCGAGCCGGTGTGGCAGAACCAGGCCCCCGGCGATCAGTACGGCCGGCAGAGCCAGCAGCAGGGCCAGCAGCAGGGCCAGCAGCAGGGCCAGCAGCAGGGCCGGCCGCAGGGGCAGCAGTACGGCGACGGTTACGCGACGCCCGGCTACGACGCTCCCGCGCAGCAGCCGTACGGCGACCAGCAGCACGACCAGAACAGCGCCCCGCAGGCTCAGTACGACCAGTACGGGCAGTACCCGCCCTACGACCCGGCGGCGGAGGGCGACCACACCGCCGTACTGCCGGCCATCGACGACTTCCCGTCCCAGCCCGCGCAGACCGTCCCGGAACCGGCGTCCGCGGAGCCGCGGGCCGGTGGCAGGCGTGCCGCCCGTGGCCGGGCCGCGGCGCCCGCCGCCGGGCAGCGCACCGGTTCGCCGATCATCGCGCCCGGGATGCAGCCGGCCGCGCTGACCGCCGTTCTCGCCCTGCTGATCGCGGGCGGGGCCGTCGTCGGCCGTCCGGGGCTCGCGCTCGTGGTGGCGGTCCTGCAGGCCGTCACCGCCGGCGGCTGGTTCCGGCTGAACGGCATGTGGCCGGCCCGGCAGGGCATCGTGCTGGCCTTCCTGGCGGGCGTCACGGCGGACGTCGCGCTGCTCGCGACGGACGGCGACAACGTGCCGGCCGTGGTCGTCGGCACGCTGGGGACCTGGCTGCTGCTGGTCCTCGTGCTGCAGATGCGCCACCGGGGGACGACGGACGAGCGGCTGTCCTCGCTGACGGCCACTTCGGCGTCGACGCTGATGACCGTCCTGGCCACCGGCTTCCTCGCGGTCGCCTGGACACCCGGCGGCAGCGATCCGGTGGTGGTCGGCGCGGTGGCGGTCGCCGTCGCGACGCTCGCCCGCGCTCTGCCGCTGCCCGGCGCCGCCTCCGTCGTGGTGGCCGTGCTCGCCGCCGCGGGCAGCGGCATCGTCACCGGCCGGCTGACCGACCTCGGCACCCAGGGCGCGCTGCTGGGCCTGGCCGCCGGTGCCTGCGCCGTCATCGGGCTGCGGGTCGCCAGCTACGACTTCCCGTCGCGCTTCGTCCACTTCACCGCGGGCGTCGCACTCCCCCTGACGGCCGCGGCTCCGGTCGTGTACGTACTGGGCCGGGTCCTCACCGGCTGACGGAAGGCCGAACGCCCCGGTGCCGGAACCCCGTTGCCCCGAGTGGGCCGCTGTCACAACCTCACGACAAACGACAGCGGTCCACCCGGGTGCCGGGGGAAGGCGGGTTAGGGTCGGTCGATCACGCCTGAACCCGGGGAGCGCCATGCGAGCCGCACGAATACTGCTGATCGTCCTCGTCGTTCTCGGCGGGCTGTTCGTCGCGGCCGACCGCATCGCCGTCTCGGTGGCCCAGGACAAGGCGGCCGAGCGCGCCCAGCTGACCCAGGGCCTGAGCTCGAAGCCCGACATCTCGATCAAGGGTTTCCCGTTCCTCACGCAGGTCGCCTCGGACAAGCTCGATGACGTCAAGATCACCGCGCACGACATCCAGGCGGGCACCGGCGCCGAGCGGCTGCGGATCGACAGCTTCACCGCCGACCTACGCGGCGTGAACCTCTCCGGCGACTACCAGCGGGCGGTCGCCGACACGGCGGACGGCTCGGCGTTCATCACCTACGCGGACCTGTCGGCCGCCGCGCCTCCCGGAGTGACGGTGGCGTACGGGGGCGAGAGCAAGGACGGCAAGGGCCGGGTCAAGGTGACCGGCAGTGTGACGATGCCGCTGATCGGGACGGTCAAGCGCAGTGTCACCAGCGTGATCAGCGTGATCAGCGTCGAGCACGGCGACACGGTGCGACTGCACGCCGACGCGATACCGGGCGCCGACTCCATCCCCGGCCTCGACAAGCTGATCCGCGAGAAGATCGACTTCACCCGGAGCCTGGTGGGACTGCCCACGGGCATCAAGGTCCAGTCGGTCGTGACGACCCCGAGCGGCATATCGGTGGCCGCGTCCGGGACGAACGTCGTTCTCGCGGGCTGAGACGGCGGCGTCCGCACCTCAGTCGGAATCGGCGGCAGAATCGCTCCCGGGCCCGCCGCGTAAGGGCCGACCCTTCCCACGTCCCAATATCCGGACAATCTTGTCTCGGTATATGACACGCTGGTGACACTTTCGGGGAGGTTTCCCTACGATCGGGGTCATGAAGCGACAGGCGGATCTTACGAAGCGGCGGGCAGTCGACCTGTGCCGCGTCGCCGCCAGTCTCTGTCGCATGCCCTAGGGGCGGCAGCCTTCTACGTACCGGACCAGGCCCGACGGCCGTTCGTGTGCGCCTGCCTCCCCGGCGTTTCTCTCACATTCTGCGCAATGTCGCGCCCCCGTTCTGGCGCATCCGTACTGCCCCGGAGGAGAACAAAATGAGCCGCAGTGACGTCCTCGTGGACGCCGATTGGGTCCAGAGCCACATCGACGACCCCAAGGTGGTGATCGTCGAGGTAGACGAGGACACCTCGGCCTACGAGAAGAACCACATCCGTAACGCCGTGCGCATCGACTGGAAGTCCGACCTGCAGGACCCGGTCCGCCGCGACTTCGTCGACCAGGCCGGCTTCGAGGCCCTGCTGTCGGCCAAGGGCATCGGCAACGACGACACCGTGGTCCTCTACGGCGGCAACAACAACTGGTTCGCCTCGTACGCGTACTGGTACTTCAAGCTCTACGGCCACGACAGCGTCAAGCTGCTCGACGGCGGCCGCAAGAAGTGGGAGCTCGACTCCCGCGACCTGGTCGTCGAGGTCCCCGAGCGGGCCGCGACCACCTACAAGGCCAAGGAGCAGGACACCTCGATCCGCGCGTACCGTGACGACGCCGTCGCCGCGATCAACACGCTGAACCTGGTCGACGTCCGCTCGCCCGACGAGTTCTCGGGCAAGCTGCTCGCCCCGGCCCACCTCCCGCAGGAGCAGTCGCAGCGCCCGGGCCACATCCCGAGCGCCCGCAACATCCCGTGGTCGAAGAACGCCAACGACGACGGCACGTTCAAGTCCGACGAAGAGCTGACCAAGCTCTACCAGGACGAGAACGTCGACCTGGCGAAGGACACCATCGCGTACTGCCGCATCGGTGAGCGCTCCGCGCTCACCTGGTTCGTGCTGCACGAGCTGCTCGACCAGCCGAACGTCAAGAACTACGACGGCTCGTGGACCGAGTACGGCTCCCTCGTCGGCGTCCCGATCGAGCTCGGCGCCAACGCCTGAGTCCGGTTCCAGACCCGTTCAAGACCACCCCTCAAAGGATCAGACATGTGTGGAGCAAAGGCCGGCGGCCCGGACTTGGCAGGAGTTGACGTGGCGAGCGAGACGATCATTCAGGGTTCGGTAACCCGTGACGGCGAGCCGATCAGCGGCTACGTCCGGCTGCTCGACGGCGGGGGCGAGTTCACCGCGGAGGTCCCGACCTCGGCGACCGGACAGTTCCGCTTCTTCGCCGCACCCGGCACCTGGACCCTGCGCGCCCTCGTCCCGGGCGCCACGGTGGACCGTACGGTCGTGGCCCAGCAGGGCGCGGCGGCCGATGTGGCCATCGCGGTCTGAGGCACTGGGTCACTGCGTCTCCGAAGCATTGAGTCACCGCCGTCGAGCCGTTCCTCGACGGCGGTGACTCAAGCACTGAACGGCCGAAGGGCCGCACCCCTGGGTTGGAGCTTTATGGGGTGCGGCCCTTCGTGCTGCCTGTTTGCGCTGCTCGGAAGTACCGTGGAGCTATGTACGCGCGCCGGCGTCGCCACTGGTATTTCGCCATGATGGGCAGCTGCATCCTGCTGTTCGTCCTGGCGTGGGCCGTGGTGCGCCTGTGGTCGGTGCCGGCCGCCGTCGCGATGTGCGTGGTCGCGATGGTGATCCCGCCCTTCGCCGCCATCGTGGGAAACCGGCGCGAGCCCGGCGACTTCTGGGACGACCCCGCCGACAGCTGGCTGGAGGACGAACCGGCGGACGACTCCTGGATCAGGGACGAGGAGGCGGCGCGGGCGAGGGCGGCCGGAAAGCGGCCGGACGACGGGGACTTCGACGACAGGGCCCGGTAGACGATCCGGCCTAGTAGACGAGGGCCTGGACGCCGTCGGCCATGACTTCCTGCACGAAGACCTGCGCACCCGCGATCCGTACGCCCTCGATGACGTCCTTCTCCCCGATGTCCCGGCGGGCCGCGCACTGCGTGCACAGCGTGATGCCGCCGCCGGCGAGGATCCCGTCGATCAGGTCCGGCAGTGGTGCGGCGTGCGGGAGTTCGAACTCCGCGGCGCGGCCCGGGAGCGCGAACCACGCGGACTCACCGGTGAGCCACAGCGAGACCTCCACACCGCTGGCCACCGCGACCGCCGCCACCGTGAACGCCTGCGAGCAGCGCTCGGGCGCGTCCGCGCCCGCTGTCACCTTGATCACGAGCTTCTTCGCCATGGGCTCAGGCTAGCGGCTCTCCCACCAGCACCGTTGGCCCCACCTGTGTCCCATGTCACGGCAAAAGGATGGGGGCGCCGACGTGTCGGCTGGACATAATGCGATTCCACTCACACTGCGACACGCGTGCGAGTGCGAGTGCGAGTGCTGAGTTTGTGCCCGGGGGGGCTTCCTGTGGAACCTGTACGCCGTCGAGGCGCTGTCATCGCGGTGTCCGCCGGGATCGGAATGCTCGCGCTGGCCGGCGTGACCGCCGGAGTCGTGGTGGCGCTGGGCTCCTCGTCCGGCCATGCCGACGAGGCCGCTCCGTCGTCCCCGGCGCCCACCGTTTCGGTGACGGGCTCCCCGAGCGTCGATCCGTCCGCGTCGGCCACGCCCTTCCCCTCCGGCACGTCCACCGTCAAGGGCCAGGTCAGCCAGGGCACGCACACCGGTGACCTGCGCTTCTTCCTGCTGGCGCCGCCGAAGGACGCCGAGGTCTACGGCGACGAGGCGGGCAGCCCGCTCTCCGCGGCCGACCTCGCGAGCGGTACGAAGGACGAAGCGGCCATGAAGAGCGCGCTGGACCGCTACGGCTTCAGGTCCGGCGCCTACCGCACGTACCTGACCGCGGGCGGCGGCGCCGAGGTGACCGTCAAGCTCAGCCGCTTCGCGGACGCCGCTTCGGCCGCCGCGTACTACGAAGCCCACTACTACGAGGGCGACAAGCTGCCCCTGGCCGGCGGCTATCCGGCCCGCGCCTACCACCTGAAGTCCGGCTCCGAGGAGAGCACGGACTCCCTGCTGGCCATCTCGTACCAGGGCGATGTGCACATCACCATCACCGTGACCGGCGGCAAGGCCGCCGACCCGAAGCTGCTCCAGAACCTGCTGGACGCGGAGTACCAGCGCCTCAAGACCGGCCGCTGAGCTCGTCCTTCTTCCTTTCTTCCCTTTTCTCGCACCCCCCATGTGGAGATCACCATGCCCGAGGACACCCCTGCGCCCGAGCCCGCCCCGGAGCCACCACCGGAACCACAGGCGAGCCGGAGCGCAAGCCGCGTCGCCGTGGCCGCACCGCGCTGCTGATCGCCGTCGCGGCCGTCCTCGGCGTCCTCGCGGGCGCCGGCACCCCCGGGGGTGCCGGCTGACCGACCAGTAGATCGCGACGCAGCCGGACCCGTGGGCCGCCCCCGTGCTGCCCGTCGAACCGAAGAAGCCGCGCCGTGTGCTCCGTGCGGTGCTGCGCTGGACGTCGGCGGTGCTGGTCTTCGGAGCGCTCGGTGGCGGCGTCGCGTACGGAGTCACCCAGCCCGAGCGCACCAGGATCCCGGGTCTGAGGACGCCGGACGACGGACGCTGGGTCTATCAGCCGCTCGCCCTGCCCAAGCTGCCCGCGGGCAAGCCGGCCGCCCTGGACGACACGCTCAACCCCGGCGGCCGCCACTACGCGGACCCGCGGTCGCTCCTGCTGCCCGCCCCGGAGGGTGCCAGGCTCGACCCGGCGTTCCCCGGCGCCAAGGGCTGGCTGCCCACCGACCGCTACCGCAACGAACTGAGCTACACCCGGCTGGACGGCGCGCCGACGGTCGACGAGGAACGGGACCTGGGCACCAACGGTGCCGAGACCGGCGCCGTGGTGTACCAGTACGTGGAGTCCGGACCCAGCGAGGAGGCCCAGCTGCGCTACGCGTACATCTCCGCGGGCGACACCATCGGCCTCGTCGTCCTGTCCCACAAGGGCACGGTCCCCGTGGTGCCGTTCCGGCAGACGATCACGCTCCAGGCCCAGCTCCTCGGCTGAAGCGGCTGAAGCCGCTCCCGTACCGGCCCACGGAGCGGCCATCCGGGCCCGTCCCGGCCCGCCACGGCCACGGGGACGCACCTCACAGCGCCGTCCCCGTGGCCGCCGACTAGACTCGTCCCCGGTCCATTACCGCTTGCCTGCCCGAGGAGCACACTCGTGCGTATTGAGTACATCTTCGACGCCTTGCTCGTCCTGGTCTGCCTCGGCGTCGCCGCGTTCTCCGTCTTCGCGGTGGCGAAGCTGTACCAGGGCCAGCGCTGACCTCGGCCGCACGGACAACGGAACAGGGCACCACACCATGATCGAGATCCCGTCCGACCTTCACCCGGACCTCGTCCCGCTCGTCTTCCTCCTCGGCAGGTGGGAGGGCGCGGGCGTGTACGACTTCCCCGGGGCCGAGAAGTGCAACTTCGGGCAGGAGGTGACGTTCAGCCACGACGGCCGCTCCTTCCTGGAGTACACCTCCCACACCTGGGTGCTGGACGCCGAGGGCAAGAAGCTGCGCCCGCTGGAGAGCGAGAGCGGCTTCTGGCGGATCGACAAGGACCGCAAGGTCGATGTCACCGTCACCCGTGACGAGGGCGTCATCGAGATCTGGACCGGCGAGCTGGCCGACCAGAAGCCGCAGATCGACATCGTCACGGACGCTGTCGCGCGGCTGCCCGAGGCCCCGGAGTACTCCGGCGGCAAGCGGCTCTACGGCTACGTCAACAGCGACCTGATGTGGGTCGGCGAGAAGGCCACCCCGGCCGTGACGCTGCGCCCGTACATGTCCGCGCACCTGAAGAAGGTCGTCGACCCGCGGGAGTGGGCGAAGGACCTCAAGGACCTCCCCGACGACGGGATCGCCTTCTTCAAGTAGGACCCCCGCCGAAGCCCCGCTTCGGCCCTCGCGGCAGCCGGGATCCACAGCCCTACACTGGGGGCTGTGGTGACCACCGACTGGAAGAGCGATCTGCGGCAGCGCGGCTACCGGCTGACCCCGCAGCGGCAGCTTGTCCTGGAGGCCGTGGACGCTCTGGAGCACGCGACTCCGGACGAGCTGCTCACCGAGGTGCGTAAGACCGCCTCCGGCATCAACATCTCCACCGTCTACCGGACGCTGGAGCTGCTGGAGGAGCTGGGCCTGGTCAGTCACGCCCACCTCGGACACGGCGCCCCGACTTACCACCTCGCGGACCGGCACCACCACATGCACCTGGTGTGCCGGGACTGCGGCTCCGTCACCGAGGCCGAGGTGACGCTCGCCGCGCCGCTCACCGAGGGACTGCGCGAGGCGTTCGGCTTCGAGACGGACATGAAGCACTTCGCGATCTTCGGCCGCTGCGCCGCCTGCACCGCGAAGGCTTCCGCCGCCGAGTCGTAGGCTTATCGCCATGACCGTCATGTCGAAGAGTCCTTTGCTGTCGCTTCCCGGTGCCGTCCCCGCAGAGGGGCCGGACGAGGGTGTCGCCGGGCACTACGGCGACCTGTTCCGTGAACAGCGGGCGCTCGCCGACGGGACGGGCTTCGTGGACCTGTCGCACCGCGGTGTCCTCACCGTCAGTGGCGAGGACCGTCTCGCCTGGCTGCACCTGCTGATCACCCAGCACGTCGAGCAGCTTCCCGCCCACCACGCCACCGAGGCGCTGGTCCTCACCGCGCACGGGCACATCGAGCACGCGCTCTACCTCGTGGACGACGGCACGACGACCTGGATCCACGTGGAGCCCGGCACGCAGGGCGCCCTGCTCGCCTACCTGGAGAGCATGAAGTTCTTCTACAAGGTCGAGGCGGCCGACGCGTCGGAGCAGTACGCGGTCGTCTATCTGCCCGCGGGCGCCATCACGGCCGTCCCGGAGGGCTGGGCCGTCCGGGAGACCTCGTACGGCCGGGACGTCTTCGTGCCGCGCGCCGAGCTGGAGTCCTTCGCGGCCGGCGCGGGCCGGCCGATCGGGTCGCTGTCGCTGGAGGCGCTGCGGATCGAGGCGCACCGGCCGCGGCTGGGCCTGGAGACCGACCACCGCACCATTCCGCACGAGCTGGGCTGGCTGGAGACCGCCGTCCACCTGCAGAAGGGCTGCTACCGGGGCCAGGAGACGGTCGCCCGGGTGCACAACCTGGGCAAGCCCCCGCGCCGTCTGGTCTTCCTGCACCTGGACGGCAGCGAGGTGAAGCTCCCGCCGCACGGCTCCCCGGTCCGGATCGCCTCCGAGGGCGAGGAGAGCCGGCAGATCGGCTTCGTCACGTCCTCCGCCCGGCACTGGGAGCTGGGCCCGATCGCGCTGGCCCTGGTGAAGCGCAACACGGCGGCGGACGCGACGCTGCTGGCCGACACGACGGTCGCGTCGCAGGAGATCGTCGTAGCGCCGTAGTCCCCTGCGATGACCGCCGCGATGACGCCGCGGTGACCGCCGCGGCGATCAGATGTCGATGACCAGGGTGAACGGGCCGTCGTTCGTCAGCGAGACCTTCATGTCCGCGCCGAACCGGCCCGTTTCCACGTCCGCGCCCAGCGCGCGCAGCTGCTTCACCACCTCGTCGACGAGCGGCTCGGCGATCTCGCCGGGCGCGGCGGCGTTCCAGGTGGGGCGGCGCCCCTTACGGGCGTCACCGTAAAGCGTGAACTGGCTGATGACGAGCAGCGGGCCGCCGATGTCCGAGCAGGACTTCTCGTCCGGCAGGATGCGCAGGCTCCACAACTTGCGGGCCAGCTGCGCCGCCTTCTCCGGGGTGTCGTCGTGCGTCACCCCCACCAGAACGCACAATCCCGGCCCGGTGATCGACCCGACCGTCTCTCCGCCGACCACGACACTCGCTTCACTGACCCGTTGGGCAACCGCTCGCATACGGGCATTGTCCCGTGCATGTGCCAACACCACTCGCACGGGTGAGGGGGCGCACGCGACCGCAGGTCGTACGCCCGGTTGGACGCCAAGCACGCCCGCCGTCGGGGCCGTTCGGGTGCAGAGTCGCTGCGGGGTGTCCGCAGGCAGTGGGACCATCGGAACCTGGGCGGCTCCGGCCGCGACGAGGGGACGACAGGCATGACCACACCCGGCGCTGGAGAGACATCCGGTACCACCGCACCGATCGCACCGACCGCGCCCATCGAGAAGGGCCATCACATGCTGAAGGCCGACGCACTGGGGCCGCGGCCCCCGGGTCCGCGCAGCCCGCTCGCCGCGGACGTCCCGGAGCCCGAGATGGGGGCGCTGGGCCTCGGCGCCCTGCGCACCCTGCGACGCGACGCGCAGCAGGAGGAGGCGGATCTGTCGTATGTGCGCCGACTGCTGCACGGCCGGATCGACATCCTGCGGGCGGAGCTGGGGCGCCGCACGGCGCCGGACGCTCCGCTGCTGGACCGGCTGCCGGAGATCCTGACCGACGCGCCGTCCCTGCACCGCTCCTCCGCCCGGCACGTGACGCTGGGCACGCCGCTCACCGAGCGGGTCCGGCGGCTGGCCGAGGAGATGCTCTCCGAGGTCGAACTGTCGGACCTCGACGCCCGGACGGACCAGGACCTGCACGAGGGAATGGGGCGCCTCGTCCGCCATGAGCAGCAGGTCTCCCGGCGCCGGCAGACCCTCCAGCGGACGGTCGACGGCTGCAGCGCGGAGATCACCCGCCGATACCGTGACGGGGAAGCAAGCGTGGACGACCTGCTCGCCGAGGGCTGACGGCGATGACGACCGGTCAACCGCAGCGGCAGGCCAGGACCCGGGTCAGGACCCGGGCCGGGGCGCGAACCGGGGCGCGGGCTTGAGCGCGGTGGAGCGTCCCCATCCGGTGCTGGCGGAAGTCGTCCGGTCGGGCTTCGTGGAGGGGCTGCACCGCGGCTCGCTGGTCGTGCTGGACGCGGACGGCCGCGTCGGGCCGACGCTCGGCGACGTGACGTCGCCGGTCTTCCCCCGGTCGTGCAACAAGCCGATGCAGGCGGCGGCGATGCTGCGGGCCGGGGTCGGTCTGGACGGCGAACTGCTGGCGCTCGCCGCGGCCAGCCACTCGGGCGAGCCGTTCCATGTGGAGGGCGTACGGAAGATCCTGGCGGGCGCGGGCCTGACGGAGTCGGCGCTGCGCAATCCCCCGGACCTGCCGCTGGACGTCGAGGCGGCGGAACAGTGGCTGCGGGACGGCGGCGGCCGCGAGCGGATCCTCATGAACTGTTCCGGCAAGCACGCCGCGATGCTCGCCGCCTGTGTGGTCAACGGCTGGCCCCTGGAGACGTATCCGGACCCCGGCCACCCCTTGCAACGCCTGGTGCTGGACGTGTTGGGCGACCTGAGCGGCGAACCGGTCGAGCGGGTGGGCGTCGACGGCTGTGGGGCGCCGGTCGCGGCGCTGAGCCTCACCGGGCTGGCGCGGGCGTTCGCCCGCTGCGTCGGCGCACCGGAGGGCACCCCCGAGCGGAAGGTCGCCGACGCGATGCGGGCCCACCCCGAGTACGTCGCGGGCACCCGGCGGGCGGACACCTGGCTGATGCGGGAAGTCCCGGGCGTACTCGCCAAGGTGGGCGCGGAGTCGGTCCAGGCGGTGGCGCTGCCGGACGGCCGGGCGCTGGCGTTCAAGGTCGACGACGGGAGCAGACGGGCGCTCGGGCCGGTGCTGGCAAGGGCGTTGGAGCTGCTGGGAGTGGATTCGCCGGTGCTCGCCCGGATCGCCGACTCGCCGCTGCTGGGCGGCGGGGAACGGGTCGGCGAGGTGCGCGCGGTCTTCTGAGGCCCGGCGGGCCAACGACGGGACGGCCGCGTCGCGCCCGGCGCACCGGTGGTCACGTCAATCGCCCCTCCTCCGCGGAAAATCCGGATGCGCGTCACCCCGCCTCCGCATACGTTCGAGAGATGAGCCCCGACCTCCGCACCCTCGCCGCATCGGATCTGCCGGAATGGCTGCGCGCGCTGAACAACGCGTTCCTGATGCCGCCGACCGTCACCCCGGAGGAGGTCACCGCCCGCAGGCCGGGGATCGACCTGGAACGCACCCAGGGCGTGTTCGACGAGGGCCGCTGCGTGGCCACCTTCCGCAGCATGCCGCGTGAGCTCACCGCGCCGGGCGGCGAGTTGCTCGCCGCCAGTGCCGTCACCAACGTCTCGGTCACCGCGACGCACCGCAGACGCGGCCTGCTGACCCGCATGATGTCCCGCGACCTGACGGACGCCAAGGAGCGCGGCGAGGCGGTGGCGATCCTGATCGCCGCCGAGTACCCGATCTACGGCCGCTACGGCTTCGGCCCGGCGACGTGGATCAACGAGTGGGACGTCGACGTCCCCCGGTCCGGTCTCGACCGCCGCTGGGCGGGGCCCGCCGAGGGCAGGGTCGACCTGATGACGCCCGCCGAGATCCGCAAGATCGGCCCCGAACTCCATGAGCGGGTCCGGCGGCTGACGCCCGGGGCGATCGACCGCACCGACCGGTGGTGGGACATGGACACCGGCCTGCTGACGTTCCCGTCCATGCCCTGGAAGGAACCCTTCTACGCGGTGTACCGGGACGCCTCCGGCCAGGTCGACGGCCTGGCCACGTACTCGATCACGGACCACCGGTGGTCGAACAAGTTCCCCAGGGTGACGCTGGAGACGGGCAAGCTGATCGCGGCCTCCCCGGCCGCCGAGCTCGCGCTGTGGCGTTATCTGTTCTCCGTCGACTGGGTCACCGAGCTGAAGTCCGGCTATCGCGCCCCCGACGACATCATGCCCCTGCTGCTCGGCGACCCGCGCTCCGCCAAGGTCGAGACGAACGCCGACTTCATGTGGCTCCGGGTCCTCGACACCCCGCGCGCCCTGGAGGCCCGCACCTACACCGGCGCCGGTTCCCTCGTCCTGGACCTGCACGACGCCGCGGACCTGGCCGGCGGCCGCTTCCGCCTGGAGACGGACGCCGACGGCAGGGCCACCTGCACCCCGACCCGTGACGACGCCGATCTCTCCTTCGACATCGCCGAGCTGGGAACGCTGTACCTGGGCGACGAGTCCGTCCTGCGGCTGACCGCCCTGGGCCGCGTCACCGAGGAACGCCCCGGTGCGGCAACCCGCGCGGACACCCTCTTCCGCACCCCCCGCCGCCCCTGGACCCCGGACGGCTTCTGACCGCCGGGCCCCGCGGGGGCGGCCTACTGCGCCATCAGGATCGCGATCCCGGTGAGCGCGATGCAGGTGTAGGTGGTGCCCCGGTCCTTGCGGTCAAGGGCGATCAGTCCGAAGACGACAGCCCAGGCGGCGCCGTACCTCCACTGGACGAACTGCTCGAAAGCGAATCCGAGAACGGGCATGGCAGGTCCCTCCTTCGTGGCGCTGAGCGGTGGCAGAAGGCGGGTGGTGGCGGTATGTCCCGTACGCCGTTGGACGGTTGATGACGCTGACCCCCGTTGCGTCAACTTCGACAACTCATCTGCAAGTCGGAAGTCGACTGAGCTACTACTTCGTGTTTTCCCCAGTTGACTGAGATCCACAAACTCGAGTCAGTCAACTCCCATAAGTTGATGGAGAGTTGTAGCCTGGAATGCATGAGTCCGACAAGCTCGGGGCATGATGGCGCGGTGCCGCCCTTTCGGCGCATCGCGAATGAACTACGTGCCGAGATGGACAGCGGGGTGCTGGCCGCCGGCGATCAGATCCCGACCCAGGACGCCCTGAGCAGGCGGTTCAAGGTGTCCCGGGCCACCGTTCAACGGGCCCTGGACGAGCTCCGCAAGGGCGACTACATCGACTCCCAGCGCGGCCGGGGGTCGTACGTCCTGCGCGGTGGGACCTCGTCCCGGCCGGACCACGAGGGGCGGTCGCATTCGGGGCCCGGTCCGGCGGGGGTCGAGCTGGCCGAGCATCTCGAAGCCGCGTTCCGCGAGCCCCGGGTCACCCTGGACTCCTTCTCGCTCACCGCGGAGACGCTGAACTCGGCGTTGCAGGGCCCGATCCGGAGCATCCAGGCAGCTGAGATCGACCCTCCGCAGTCCGTGGCGGTGCGGCTGCTGCTGCCGGAGCCGGGCGCCCAGCTGGCCGTTCCGCGGCTCGTCGGCGACCCGGGGGACGGGCGCCCGCTGGAGCGGCTGCGGCGGCTGGCGCAGAGCCACGCAACCGGCCTGCAGAGCTCCGTCGGCCGGCTGAAGGACCTGGGCCTGGTGACCGAGGTGTCCGTCGAGATCAGATCCGTGAAGGTCAGCCCGGTGAACAAGCTCTACCTGCTCAACGGGACGGAAGCGCTCTTCGGCTACTACAAGGTTGTCGAGCGCACCGTGTCCTACCGCGGGGAGGACATGGAGATCTATGACTTCCTGGGGCTCGGGGCCACCCTCTTCCACTACTCCGCGGCCGGGGCGGGACCCGACCCGTACAGCGCCGAATACGTGAGGCGGTCGCAGGATTGGTTCGATTCCATCTGGTCAACCATTGCCGAGCCGTTGAGACTCTTCGAGTGACCTTCCGCCCGTCCTCCGCCGTTGGCCGGCGGGCCCGTCGAGAACTCATAGCCGCCGCTGGATGTGTGCTGTTCGATTTCGACGGTCCGCTGGCCAGCCTCTTCGGCAACCACAAGGCGCACGAGGTGGCCCGCGTCCTGCGGCGCAGTATCGACAGCTGGGGGCTGGCACCACCGTTGAGCGACCCGGACAACCCGCTCCAGGTGCTGCGGGACACGGCGCGGGCCTACGAGGGCACTCCTTCGGCCCATCGGGTCGCCGAACTGGACCGGCTCCTCACCACGGAGGAGATCCGGGCCGCCGGCTCCGCCGTGCCGACCGAACACGCGCACGAACTGGTCGTGTGGCTTGTCGGACACGGCAAGAAGGTCGCGGTGACGACCAACAACTCCGCCGCCGCGGCTAATCTGTATCTGAGGCGCATGGGGCTGGCCGAGTTCTTCGGCGCTCATGTGCACGGGCGGCTCGGAGACACCCTCCTGATGAAGCCCGATCCGTCCTGCCTTAAAGAGGCGATGCGGACTACGGGTGCACGGGCTCGCGACTGCCTGATGATCGGCGACTCCGCCGACGACTGCAGCGCGGCTCAAGGAGCCGGTGTCACCTTCCTTGGCTATGCGAACGACGCCAGGAAGCAGCGGGAGCTGGAGGACGCCGGAGCCAGGCACATCACCGACGCGCTCGTGCACCTCTTCGAAGAGCGTCGGCAAGAAGAGCGCCGGCAACCGTAACCGTGGTTCGTTAAGTGCGTACGGGGTCCGTTAAGGGTGACGTGGGACGGTGCTCGGCCACTACTGTCGACGCCACACACGCCGCGTGGGGCGGACGGTTCTCATCAGTATTTCTCATGAGCAGTTCTCCGACACCGTCAGACACAGCCTAGGAATCCGGTGACCACGACGACAGTGGCGAGGCTCCGTCCCCCAGCGGGAACGGACCGGGTGGAGGGCCCCTTTCCGGGCTACCACAATGTGACCTACGCGGTCAGCCCGGACGCCGTGTCCCGGCCCGGCCTGCAGTTCCACCGGCTGAAGCTGCGTGAACCGAGGCCCGGGGTCTTCTGGTTCGACCTGCGGCTGTTCCCCTCGGAGGACCAGCTGATCTCCGCGCTCCAGGGCTGCATCCCGCATATCCCGCCGGTCGCCGTCATCGACGACCACATGTCCACCACGGTCTTCATCGAGGGCCGGACACTGGGCAGTCTGCGGAGCGCGAGCGGCGGCAGAACGGTGGCTGCGGGATTCCTCGACCAGATCGAGGAGCTGTTCCAGCACCTCGTGGCGTGCGACACCGCCCGGCTTCCGAAGGAACGGCTCCGCCTCTGCACCTGTGACGACCTGCCCCGTGCGGAGAGCTCCACCGGATTCCTGCGCCGGGTCGTGCACTTCACCCTCGAACACGTCTACGCGCCCCACCGCGAGAGGTTCTCCGGCCTGCTGGCCGACCTCGACGTGCGCGAGGACGCGCTGAGCGCCTTCGAGGGCCGTCTGCCGGAACTGACCCCGCGCTCGTTCCGTCTGCTCCACGGCGACCTGCACTGCGAGAATTTCATCGTGGACAGCGCCGACGCGCTGTGGACCATCGACTGGGAACTCGCCCTGATCGGCGATCCGCTGTACGACCTCGCCACGCATCTGCACCTCATGCGCTATCCGAGTGCGCAGCGGCGCGAGATGATCGCGCGCTGGCTGCGGGCGGTGGGGGAGGAGGCCGGGCGGGGGGCCGGTGAGGATCTGCCGCACTACCTGGCCTACAAGCGCGTCCAATCCGTCATCACGGACGTCATCCGTGGGGCGACAGGTCTGGACGCCGCACTCGACTACGCGCAGCTGGGGCAGGTGGCCGCCGTCGTCGTGCGCGCGCTGCGGGACGCGCAGGAGCCACTGGGCCTGGACAAGGTCCCCTCCCGGGTGGCCGTGGAGGCCGCCTTCGAGGCGTGGCACAGCCGGCACGCCTCGCCCGTCACTGCAGGCCGAGGGCCATCCACTTGGCCGGGTCGGTGAGCGGTTCGAAGCCGATCTTCGCGTAGACGCCGTGGGCGTCGGCGGTGGCGAGGAGGATGCGGCGCAGGCCGGAGGGGGCGAGGTGGTCGCGGACGGCGGTCACCAGGGCGACGCCGAGGCCTTTGCCGCGGGTGGCCGGGTCGACGTAGACGTCGCAGAGCCAGGCGAAGGTGGTGTGGTCGGTGACGACACGGGCGTAGGCGAGCTGGGCGCCGGAGACGGTGTCGTAGAGGCCGAAGTTGAGTGAGTTCGCGATGGCGCTGTCCTGCTTCTCGCGGCTCCGGCCCAGCGCCCAGTAGGCGTCGGTGGAGAGCCAGTGGTGGATGCGGGCGGCATCCAGCCGGGCGGGGTCCGTCGAGATCTCATAGGTGTCGTCGTCCATGGCGGCGAGGCTGCCAGGCGGGGGCGGTGGCGTCGACCCGATATCCGCGTCATCCGGGTCGGTGCCGCACATCGGTGCAGCGTTGCTTACCTATGCAGCGGAGAACTATTAACTGGACCTTTACTGTCGTTGTGCGTCACGCTCGACGGATGGACCTAGACCGGCCGCTCGGCGGCATCCACGTGCCCTTGATCACGCCCTTCGACGCCGACGGGACGGTGGCCGCCGCCGCGCTGGAAGGTCTCGCGCACAGCGCCCTCGACGGGGGCGCGGCCGGACTCGTCGCGCTCGGCACCACGGCCGAGGCCGCGACGCTCGACGCGGAGGAGCGCGGCACGGTCACCGCGATCGTCGGCAGGGTGTGCCGGGAGCGAGGGGCCTGGCTGACGGTTGGCGCCGGATCGAACGACACCCGGCGCTCCGGCGCGGAGCTGCGCGCGCTCGCGGGCACCGAGGCGGCGGCCGCGCTCGTTCCTGTGCCGTACTTCACCCGGCCCTCCGAGGCCGGGGTGGTCGCGCACGTCGAGGCGTTGGCGGCGGACAGCCCGGTGCCGTTGATCATCTACAACATTCCGTACCGCACCGGGCAGACGCTCGGCATCGAGGCGCTGCTGCGGCTGGCCGCGATCCCCGGCGTCGTCGGGGTGAAGCACGCGGTCGGCGGGATCGACCAGGACACGGTGGCGCTGCTCGGCGCCGAGCTGCCCGGCTTCGCCGTCCTCGCGGGCGACGACGTCTTCGCCCCCGCGCTGCTCGCCCTCGGCGCGGCCGGTGCCGTGCTCGCCTCCGCGCATCTGCTGACCGAGCGCTGGGTGGAGCTGGCCAGGACCGGCGACCGGGCGCTGGGGCACCGGCTGGCGGCCCTCGCGGCGGCGGTGTTCGCCGAGCCGAATCCCACCGTCATCAAGGCCGTGCTGCACGCCCACGGCCGCATCCCGGGACCCGGCGTACGGCTGCCGCTGCTGCCGGCCGGCGGCCCATCGCTTGAGACGGCTCTCCGGGCATGGGACGCGGCGGGGGATACTCGGGTCCGTACGCACGCATTGATCGGAGAGGCGTCATGAGGATCGGAATCGTCGGAGCGACCGGCCAGGTGGGCGGAGTCATGCGCAAGGTGCTCGCCGAGCGCGCCTTCCCGGTGAAGGAGCTGAGGCTGTTCGCCTCGGCCCGTTCGGCCGGGAGCACACTGCCATGGCAGGACGGCGAGATCGTCATCGAGGACGCCGCCACGGCCGACTACTCCGGGCTGGACATCGTCCTGTTCTCGGCGGGCGGCGCCGCTTCGCGGGCGCTGGCGCCGAAGGTCGCCGCGGCCGGTGCGGTCGTCATCGACAACTCCTCCGCCTGGCGGCTGGACCCCGAGGTGCCGCTGGTCGTGTCCGAGGTCAACCCGCACGCGATCGCGGACCGCCCCAAGGGCATCATCGCCAACCCGAACTGCACGACGATGGCCGTCATGCCGGTCCTGCGCCCGCTGCACGACGAGGCCGGCCTGACCGCGCTGATCGCCACCACCTACCAGGCCGTCTCCGGCTCCGGGGTGGCCGGCGTCGCCGAGCTCGACGGCCAGATCTGCAAGATCGCCGACCAGGCCGCCGCGCTCGCCTTCGGCGGCGAGAACGTCGAGCTGCCGGAGCCGGGCGTCTACGCCCGCCCGATCGCGTTCAACGTGCTGCCGCTGGCCGGCTCGATCGTCGACGACGGCAGTTTCGAGACCGACGAGGAGCAGAAGCTCCGCAACGAGAGCCGCAAGATCCTGGAGATCCCGGAGCTGAAGGTCTCGGGCACCTGTGTGCGCGTGCCGGTCTTCACCGGGCACTCGCTGCAGGTCAACGTGCGCTTCGAGCGGCCGATCAGCGTCGAGCGCGCCTACGAGCTGCTGGCCGCCGCCCCCGGCGTCGAGCGCTCCGAGATCCCCACCCCGCTGCAGGCGGCCGGCCAGGACCCGACCTTCGTCGGCCGGATCCGCCGGGACGAGACCGTGGAGAACGGCCTCGCCCTCTTCTGCTCCAGCGACAACCTCCGCAAGGGCGCGGCCCTCAACGCCGTCCAGGTCGCGGAGCTGGTCGCGGCGGAACTGACCGCCGCGCGCTGAGCCCGGCGCGGAAGGGTCCCTGAGCCCGGCACGGAAGGGTCCCCGAGCCCCACCGCGCACCCGAAGCGTCACCGCGCCGACGCCCGTACGTGCTGACCGCCGTCAGAACGCCTTGCCGGTCTCCTCGGCGATCAGCACGTACGACGTCTTCCCGTCCAGCGACTCGCGGATGATGTCCGCGTGTCCGGCGTGCCGGGCCGCCTCCTCGATGAGGTGCAGCAGCACCCAGCGGGCGTTGACCCGCATCCCGGCCGGGAACCACGGCGCCTCCGGCAGCGGGACGCTGCCCTCCAGGTCCGGCAGGCTGAGGATGGTCTCCTCGGTCTGCCGCGCCACGGCCTCGTACTCCTCCAGCACCCCGGCCACGGTCTCCTCGCCGACCAGTTGGAAGTCCTCGTGCCAGTTCGACTCGTCGCGCTTGCGGGCGGGCGGCCGCCCCATCAGCGTGGTCTGGACCCAGTTGTCCTCGCAGCCCAGCGCGTGCTTGATCAACCCGCTCAGCGACAGCTCGCTCGCGCTCGGCCGGGACGCGGCCTGCTCGTCGGTCAGGCCGAGGACGGCCCGGCGCAGGGCGCCGCGCTGTGCCTCCAGGAAGGCCAGCAGGGCGTCCCGCTCGCTCTGCTCGCCGGTCTTTCCCGTGTGCACCAGTGTCGGCATGACGGCCACCTCTCGCTCGGTCTCGATACCTCGACTCTAGAGATCCATGCGGTCAGATTCTGTCCGCATCCGCACATGGGCAGCGGGAAGGTGTCAGGCGCCGAGCAGCCGGCGCGGCCCCGGCCCCTGCTCGCCGAGCGCGTCGTGCGGATTGGCCAGATGGCACTTGTCGATCGACAGACAGCCGCAGCCGATGCAGTCGGTGAGATGGTCCCGCAGTTGCTCCAGCTGGGCGATGCGGCTGTTGAGGTCGTCGCGCCAGCACTCCGAGACGTTCGCCCAGTCCGCGCGGTTCGGCGTCCGTCCCTCCGGCAGCAGACCGAGGACCTCGCGGATCCGCGCCAGCGGGATGCCGACCCGCTGCGAGACCCGGATGAACGCGACCCGGCGCAGCGTGTCGCGGCTGTAGCGGCGCTGGTTCCCCGAGGTGCGCCGGCTGCGGATGAGCCCCTCGCGCTCGTAGAAGCGCAGCGCGGACGGGGGGACGCCGCTGCGGTCGGACAGTTCACCGACAGTGGCTTCCTTGGCGTTCCAGGGGAGTTGGGTCATGGCCGCCACAGTAGCGCCGGATATGAACCAACGTTGAGGTATTGGCCCGCGGACCCCTGTCGGGAGGAGTCCGCGGACCCCTCCCGACAGCACCCGGAAAAAACTTTCGCGGACGTGTCGATCCGGACGTCTCCCGTTCGACGCATCAGTAGGAGCAGGGTTCGCACGACGGAAAACGTACGAGAAGGAGCCACCGCGATGCGCTACATGATGATGCTGAGGATCGAAGAGAACACCGACATGGTCCCCAGCGAGCAGCTGATGGAGGACATGGGCAAGCTCATCGAGGAGATGACGAAGGCCGGGGTGCTCCTCGACACCGGCGGTCTGCGGCCGACCGCGGAGGGCACCCGCATCAAGCTCTCCGGCGGCAAGCTGACCGTGATCGACGGGCCCTTCACCGAGGCGAAGGAAGTCATCGGCGGTTACGCGATGATCGAGACGAAGAGCAAGGAGGAGGCGCTGGAATGGGCCTCGCGCTTCCTGCGGATCCACGGTGACGGCTGGGAGATCGTGTCGGAGATCCGGCAGATCGAGGGGCCGAACGACTGACCGCCTCCGGCGGCCCGCCGCACTCCTCCCGCGGAAGGTTGCCGTCGCGCTGACGAGGGTGCTCTGATGGGTCGCCATGACGGAACCCAGCGCCCACCCCGACGCCCACCGCGCGATCGAGGCGGTGTGGAGGATCGAGTCGGCGCGGCTCATCGCCGGTCTCGTACGGCTGGTGCGCGACATCGGCCTCGCCGAGGAGCTGGCGCAGGACGCCCTCGTCGCGGCGCTGGAGCAGTGGCCCGGGTCGGGCGTCCCGGACAACCCGGGCGCCTGGCTCATGGCCACCGCGAAGCACCGCGCGATCGACCTCCTGCGCCGCAAGGAACGGCTCGCCCGCAGGATCGACGTGCTCGGGCACGAGCTGGAGACCGCGGGGCACGGCGCGCCGGCCGACGTCGAGGCCGTTCTCGACGGTGACATCGAGGACGATCTGCTGCGGCTGGTCTTCACCGCCTGCCATCCGGTGCTCTCCACCGAGGCGCGCGTCGCCCTCACGCTGCGGCTGCTGGGCGGGCTGAGGACCGAGGAGATCGCGCGCGCGTTCCTCGTCCCGGAGTCGACGGTCGCCCAGCGGATCGTACGGGCCAAGAAGACGCTCGCCGAGGCCCGCGTCCCCTACGAGGTGCCGGCCGGGCCGGAGCTGGCCGACCGGCTGTCGTCCGTCCTCGAGGTCATCTACCTGGTGTTCAACGAGGGGTACGCGGCGACCGCCGGCGACGACCTGATGCGTCCCGCGCTCTGCGCGGAGGCGCTGCGGCTGGGCCGCGTGCTGGCCGGGCTCATGCCGAAGGAGCCCGAGGTGCACGGCCTCGTCGCGCTGATGGAGATCCAGACCTCACGGTCGGCGGCCAGGACGGGACCGGAGGGCGAGCCGGTCCTGCTGCTCGACCAGGACCGTTCGCGCTGGGACCTGCTGCTCATCCGCCGCGGGTTCGCCGCGCTGGAGCGGGCCGCAGTGCTCGGGGGCCCGCCCGGCCCGTACGCGCTGCAGGCGGCGATCGCCGCCAGCCACGCCCGCGCCCGCACCCCGGAGGAGACCGACTGGCGGGCGATCGCCGGGCTCTACGAACAGCTCGCCGCGCGCGCCCCGTCGCCCGTCGTGGAGCTGAACCGCGCGGTCGCCCTCGCCATGGCGTACGGGCCCGCCACCGGGCTGGAGCTCGTCGACACGCTGACCTCCGAGCCGTCCCTGGCCGGCTACCACCTGCTGCCGACCGTCCGCGGCGATCTCCTCGCCCGGCTCGGCCGCTACGAGGAGGCGGGGCAGGAGTTCACCCGTGCCGCCGCCCTCACCCGCAACGCCCGCGAGCGCACCCTGCTGGAACAGCGGGTGGCGGACTGCGCACGCCGCAGGGCCGGAACCGCCCCGACGGGGTGAGGCGTTAGGCCGTGACGGCTCTCACACGGCGCAATCGAGCCTTTTGCAAGCGATGTGCTTGCAATAGTTAGCAACGATGGTGCAGCATCGGGACATGGCTTCACTGAACGTCGGCAACGTCGGCGAGTACCTGCGGGAGCAGCGGCGCAGCGCGCAGCTGTCGCTGCGGCAGCTCGCGGACGCCGCCGGGGTCTCGAACCCCTACCTCAGCCAGATCGAGCGCGGGCTGCGCAAGCCCAGCGCCGAGATCCTGCAGCAGCTCGCCAAGGCGCTGCGGATCTCCGCGGAGACCCTGTACGTCCAGGCCGGAATGCTCGAGGAGCGCGACCGGGACGAGCTGGAGGTCCACGCGGCGATCCTGGCCGATCCGACGATCAACGAACGGCAGAAGCAGGTACTGATCCAGATCTACGAGTCGTTCCGCAAGGAGAACGCCGTGGTGGAGGAGCCGGTGCCCGCGGACCCGCTGCCGGCGGACCCGTTCCCGGCGGACCCGGTGCAGCCGAAGACCGCTTGACCGGCGCGCATGGCAGCGCGCCCAGCAGACCGTACGCATGACCACGCGCCGACAACCCCCGTCCGGGAGGACCCTCATGGCGATCACCGATGACATTGTGAAGACGCTCAAGGACCCGACTCCGCTCTACGCGGTGGCCGGTACCGCCGACCTCGCCGCCGAGAAGCTGCAGCGGGTGCCCGCGCTGATCGAGAAGATCCGCGCCGAGGCCCCCGAGCGGTTCGAGAAGATCCGCAACACCGACACGAAGGTGTTCCAGGACCGCGTCACCGCGCAGGCCAAGGAAGCCCAGACGAAGGTGACCGAGGCCTTCGGCTCCGTCGAGCTGGACCTGAAGAAGATCGGCGAGTCCGTCCAGGACTTCGCGCTCCAGGGCGTCGGCCGGGCCGCCGAGGCCGCCGTGAAGGTCCAGGAGACCTACGGCACGCTGGCCGAGCGCGGCAAGGGCGCCGTGGCGACCTGGCGCGGCGAGGTGGCCGACGAGATCGAGGAGATCGCCGTAGCGGTCGAGCCCGACCCGCGGCCGGCCGCCCAGCCCGTCGCGGCCGAGGCTTCGGTGCCCGCGCCGGCGAAGAAGCCCGTCGCGAAGAAGGCCCCCGCCAAGAAGCCGGCGGCCAAGCCGGCCGAGTAGTGGACGCTTCTCAGCAGGACGCCTCTCAGCGGGACGGGCCGGGCACGCAGCGCGTGCCCGGCCCGTTGTCCCTGCAGGACCGGTACGGTGGCGGCGACGGTTTCCCGGGCGTACGGACGAGCTCGGCCATACGGACAAGGCGGTGGACGGCGTGCTGATCACGGGGTTCTTCGGGGTTCTGGCCCTGTTGTCATGGGGGCTGTTCCTCTTCGCGCTGTTCGCGTTCATCGATTCCGCGATCCGCCGCGAGGACGCCTACCGCGCGGCGGACAAGAAGACCAAGCCGTTCTGGCTGATCGTTCTCGGGCTCGCCGCCGTGGTGATGAAGTTCTTCTCGATCTTCTCGTTCCTGCCGGTCATCGGCCTGATCGCGGTGATCGTCTACATGGTCGACGTCCGCCCGGCCCTGAAGCAGGTCTCCGGCGGCGGCCGCGGCGACCGGCGCGGTGGCGGCAGCAGCAGTGACGGCCCCTACGGACCGTTCAGCCGCTGAAACCCGCGGGGACCGCGTTCAGCCGCTGGACCGCTGGATCTGGGCCGGCAGGCCGAGGATCCGGGCCGGGGCGACGCGGTCGAGCAGCACGACGGCCACATCGTCCGTCAGCTCCCCGCCGTTCAGCTCACGTGCCTCGGTGACGGCCGCGTCCAGCAGGTCCTCGCCGCGCAGTCCGCCGGCCAGCTGACGGGTGATCATCCCGACCATCCCGTCCTGGCCGAGCCGCTGTGTGCCCTGGCCGATCCGGCCCTCGATCAGCCCGTCGGTGTAGAGCATCAGGCTCCAGGACGCGCCCAGTTCGACCTCGATCCGGCTCCACGCGGCCTGCGGCAGCAGCCCGAGCGCCGGGCCGCCCGCCTCGTACGGCAGCAGTCGCGGCACCCCGTCGGCGCCGGTCAGCAGCGGGGCCGGGTGCCCGGCCAGATACAGATCGGCGCGCCCGCCGTCCGGTGCGATGTCCAGCGTGCAGAGCGTCGCGAAGATCTCGTCGTCGGCGCGCTCGTTCTCCAGCACCTTCTGCAGGGTGCTCAGCAGCAGGTCGCCACTGAGCCCGGCGAACGTCAACGCCCGCCAGGCGATCCGCAGTTCGACACCGAGCGCGGCCGCGTCCGGGCCGTGCCCGCAGACATCGCCGATCATCGCGTGCACGGTGCCGTCCGATGTGCGCACCGTGTCGTAGAAGTCGCCGCCGAGCAGCGCGCGGCTGCGGCCCGGCCGGTACCTGGCCGCGAAGCGCAGATCCGCGCCCTCCAGCAGGGGGGTGGGGAGCAGTCCGCGTTCCAGCCGGGAGTTCTCCTGGGCGAGCAGCCGGGTCTCGGTGAGCTGGCGCTGCGCGAGGTCGGCGCGCTTGCGCTCGACGGCGTAGCGGATCGCCCGGGTCAGATGGGAGCCGTCGAGCTCGTCGCGGGAGAGATGGTCCTGCGCGCCGATCCGTACCGCCTCACCGGGCTCGCCCACTTCACCCGCATCCTCCCCGGTCAGCACGAGGACGGCCGTGGTGGGCGCGAGGCGCAGCAGCCGGCGCAGGCTCTCCAGCCCGTCGCCGTCGAGGACCAGCAGGACGCAGTGCACGTCGTCGGTGAGCAGCCGCTCGGCCTCGGTGAGATTGCGGGCCCGGCGGATGCGTACCCGGGTCCCGCCGCCGTCGAACAGCTCGGGCGCGGTGAAGGTGCCCGCCGGATCGTCACCGATGACCAGCAGCGTCAGCGCCGGCACGGAGGCGTCCTGGCGCTGCCGGGGTACGGGCAGCACGGCGAAGCCGTCCGCCTCACCGGCGCGCGGTACCTCTGTTGCGGTCATCGGACTGATCCTTCCCTCCCCCCGAGGGTCATTGACAGGCGACCATAGCGGCAGCGCGCGGTGTGGCGGGAGGCCACGAGGTAAACCGCCTGTGTCATATGCAGCGGTCAGGAGGGGATTTCAGCTCCGATACGACGATCCGGGCATGACAAACGTCACCCGGCCTCCGTACTTCATTCACAACATGTGCAACATCGGTCACCCGGGACGGTCACCCGGGACGGTCACCCGGGACGGTCACCCGGGACGGACCACACCGAGGATTCGCATGGAGCCCGCCCCCGCCACGGTGACGTTCCTGCCGGGCCGCGGGGCGTGCACGATCGCGCCGTCCCCGACGTAGATCCCCACATGGCTGGCGTCGTCGAAGTAGATGATCAGGTCCCCGGGACGCATCAGGTCGACCGGCACGTGCGGCAGCAGCCGCCACTGCTCCTGCGACGTCCGCGGAATGTTCCGGCCCGCCGCCGCCCACGCCTGCTGCGTCAGCCCGGAGCAGTCGTACGAGGACGGCCCGTCCGCGCCCCACTCGTACGGCCTGCCGATCTGCGCCGCCGCGAACGCCACCGCACGCCTGCCCTGCGCGCTCGCGTCGCCCGCCGCCTTGGGCAGTTGTGCCAGCTTCTTCGCCGCGTCGCTCCGCGTCCACGCCAACTGCGCCTGGTACGCGGTCTCGTCCTCCAGCCGCTGCAGCCGAAGGCGCTCCTGCTCCTTCAACGAGGCCAGCAGCGCCTTCGCCTGCGCGAGCCGTGACTCGACCTGGGCCTTGGCGGCCGCGGACTTCTTCCGGGTCTCGACCAGGGCCTCCCATTCGGCGGTGGCCGCGTGCGCGTAGCCGTCCAGCGCCGCTTTGGTGGACTTGAGGTCGCTGATGGTGGTGTTCGCGGCCCGCGCGCCGCGTTCCGCGAGGCTCGCGTCGTCCAGGAACGTGTCGGGGTCGGAGGACAGCGCGAGCTGTATCCCGTCCGGCATCCCACCGCTGCGGTACTGCGCCCGCGCCATCGCGCCCACCTGGTCGTTCAGCGTGCCGAGCCGCGTCTGGGCGTTGTCCAGCGAGATGGCGAGCGCGACCAGGTTCTTCTGCTGGACGAGCACCTTCTCCTCGGCCGCGTTGAACGACTCCGTGGCCGCTTCCGCCTGACGGTAGAGGGTGTTCACCTCGGCCTGCACCTGGGCGAGCGTCCTGGGCCGGTCGGCGTGCGCCGCCCCGGGCACCGCCAGCGTCGCTGCCGCGCAGAGCAGGGCCGTACACACGACGGTCGCGCCGCGCGATGGTTTCGCCACCATCGTCACCACCTCGTATCTGACGGGTCGTCAGGATCGTCACATGGGTGGGGATGGTGCCACGAGGTGCCGCAATGCGACAGGGGCAGAAGGGAATTGGCGGCGGGTCGCGCTCGTCAGACCTGCGCTCCGCGCGGCGCCAGCGCCTCCCAGCGCACCGTGACCTCGCCCTGCCGCCAGCGGTCCGCGCGATCCGTGACGGGCCAGCCGCTCTCCGCCAGGAGGCGCACACTGCGGATCCAGCGCTGGCGCGCGCCGAGTGACGCGAACGGCGCCGCCGTCGCCCACGCCCGGTCGAACTCCGTCAGGAACGCGTGCACCGGCTCGCCCGGGACGTTCCGGTGGATCAGCGCCTTCGGCAGCCGCTCCGCCAGATCGGACGGCCGGTCCAGCGATCCCAGTCGGGTCGCGAACGTCACCGTGCGCGGCCCCTCAGGCCCGATCGCCACCCACACATGCCGGCGGCCGATCTCGTCGCAGGTGCCCTCGACGAGCAGCCCGCCGGGCGCCAGCCGGGCGCGCAGCCGGTCCCAGACGGCCGGCACCCCGGCCTCGTCGTACTGCCGCAGCACGTTCGCCGCCCGGATCAGGGCCGGCCGTCGCCGGTCCGGAAGAGGCACTTCGAACCCGCCGTGCGCGAACGTCAGCCCGTCCCGCCGGTACGGCTCCGCCGCGGCGACCCGGGCGGGGTCGATCTCCAGCCCGACCACTTCGGCATCGGGCCGGACGGTACGCAGCCGCCCCAGCAGCTCGACCGCCGTCCACGGCGCCGCCCCGTACCCGAGGTCCACCGCCACCGGATCGGCCGCCCGCCGCAGCTCGGCCCCGAGCGCGCACGCGATCCACCGGTCCATCCGGCGCAGCCGGTTCGGATTCGTGGTGCCACGGGTGATGGTGCCGACGGGTCTCGCCATGGTTCGACTGTAGGTGCTGGCACCACGGGCGCAGGCGCGGGTGCATCGGCCCCGGCCCCCGCACCCCACGGAAAAAGTTCGGCAAAGCGGAAATGGGAACGGTCGGTTCCGGCGTTCCACGGTTGAACGGACCCGTCCGGCCGAATGGAGAGCGGCGTGACCCAGCACATGGCACGGCTCGGTGCCCTGCGCGGCTACGCGCAATCGCGCGGTCACGCGCAGTCGCGCCGACTGCGCTGGCCCGCCCACGGCCGCAACGCTCCACGCCGCGTGGCGATGCTCAGCGTGCACACCTCGCCCCTCGACCAGCCCGGCACCGGCGACGCCGGCGGGATGAACGTCTACATCGTGGAGCTCGCGAAGCGCCTCGCCGAGATCAACATCGAGGTCGAGATCTTCACCCGCGCCACTACCGGCGCCCTCCCGCCCACCGTGGAGCTCGCTCCCGGCGTCCTCGTCCGGCACATCGACGCCGGCCCCTACGAGGGACTGGCCAAGGAGGAGCTGCCCGCCCAGCTCTGCGCCTTCACTCACGGGGTGATGCAGGCCGAGGCCGGCCACCGCCCCGGACACTACGACCTCGTGCACTCGCACTACTGGCTGTCCGGCCATGTCGGCTGGCTCGCGGCCGAGCGCTGGGGCGTCCCCCTCGTACACGCCATGCACACCATGGCGAAGGTCAAGAACGCCGCGCTCGCCGAGGGCGACACCCCCGAGCCGGCCGCCCGCGTCATCGGCGAGACCCAGATCGTGGAGGCCGCCGACCGGCTGATCGCGAACACCGACGAAGAGGCGGACGAACTGGTCCGGCACTACGGCGCGCAGCCCGCCAAGGTGGCCGTCGTCCATCCGGGGGTGAACCTGGACCGGTTCCGCCCGGCCGACGGCCGCGCCGCCGCCCGGGGCCGCCTCGGTCTGCCGCAGGACGCCGTGATCCCGCTGTTCGCGGGCCGCATCCAGCCGCTCAAGGCCCCTGACGTGCTGCTCCGCGCCGTCGCGGTCCTCCTGGACGAGGACCCGTCGCTGCGCGAGCGGCTGGTCGTCCCGGTGGTCGGCGGTCCCAGCGGCAGCGGCCTCAGCAAGCCGGAGCGGCTGCACAAGCTGGCCGCGCGGCTCGGCGTGAGCGACGTCGTACGGTTCCAGCCGCCGGTCGACCAGCAGCGGCTCGCGGACTGGTACCGGGCCGCGACCGTGCTGGTGATGCCCTCGTACAGCGAGTCCTTCGGGCTGGTCGCCATAGAGGCGCAGGCCTGCGGCACACCGGTGATCGCCGCGGCCGTCGGCGGGCTGTCGGTGGCGGTCAGGGACGGCGAGACCGGTTTCCTGGTCCCCGGCCACGACCCGGCCGACTACGCGCGGGCGCTGCGCCGCTTCATCGACCAGCCGCACCTCGGCGAGCAGCTGGGGGAGGCCGCCGCCCGGCACGCCCGGGCGTTCGGCTGGGGGAGGGCGGCGGCGTCGACCGCCGACGTCTACACCGACGCGATGCAGGAACACCGCCGTCACCTACGATCGGCTCATGGCTGAGCAGGGGCAGACAGCACGAGCGGGACAGGCCGAGCAGGCCGCCCGCGACACCGTCGAGCAGGCGCTCAAGGAGGCCGGGCTGGAGTGGGAGAGCCCGCAGCCCGGCACCTTCGTCGCCAAGATCCCCGGCACGCGCAAGCTGTCCACCACCTGCTCGCTGATCGTCGGCAAGCACACGCTCTCCCTCAACGCGTTCGTCGTCCGGCACCCCGACGAGAACCAGGAAGCGGTCTACCGCTGGCTGCTGGAGCGCAACCTCCGGCTGTACGGGGTGAGTTACGCGATCGACCGGCTCGGCGACGTCTATCTCACCGGCCGGATCCCGCTCGCCGCCGTGACCGCCGACGAGGTCGACCGGCTGCTCGGCGCGGTCCTGGAGAACGCGGACGGCTCGTTCAACACGCTTCTCGAACTCGGATTCGCGGCCTCGATCCGCAAGGAGTACGCCTGGCGCGTGTCGCGCGGTGAGTCGACGCGCAACCTGGACGCGTTCACGCATCTGACCGGCGCGGACAAGCCGGCGGCGACCGACGACTGACCGCACAGCGGCGAACAAGCTGCAGCTCCACCACCTAATACGGTCCGACCCCTTCCCGCCGCCAGCCGGGACATGGCACCCTCATGCCGTCGCACATCTGAATGGCGTTCAGATACGTGAAAGGCGGGGTCATGGCGATCAGTCGCAGGAGACTGCTCACGGGAGCAATTCAGGTCAGCACGGCGGCGGTGGCCGCCGGCGCGCTCGGCAGCCGCACCGCCTTCGCGGCCGCACCGGCCGCACCGCCGTCGAACAGCGTGCCGTCCCCCCTCTGGGCGGAGTTCAAGGCCGCGCCTTACACCCACCCGCAGATCCCGAACGTCGCCCGCGCGGGCTACAACGGCGGCGAGCGGAACTTCCCCCGCCGCCCCGTCCGCGCCAACGTCCTGCACTACGGCGCCAAGCCGGACGGCTCCGCCGACGCCGCGCCCGCCATCAACCGGGCCATCGCCGAGGTCGGCAATCGCGGCGGCGGCACGGTCCTGCTGCCGCGCGGCACCTACCGGATCGACGACGTCATCCAACTCGGCTGGAGCAACGTCACCCTGCGCGGTGAAGGCAGCGGCACCACCAAGCTCTTCGCGACGCGCTCGCTCACCGAGATCATCGGCGCCTACGGCAGCCGCTACGGCGGCAACAAGTCGTCCTGGTCCTGGGCCGGCGGCCTGGTCTGGGTCTGCCCGCGCGAGCGTTACCGCACCCTCACCGACGCGATCAAGGCCAAGGCCTGGCCGTTCGAGGGCTGGACCGGCAACAAGCGCGACGAATGGCAGACCTTGGCCGCCATCACGGCCGTCGCGAAGCAGGGCGACTTCACCGTCACCGTCGACGACCCGTCCCGCCTCCGGCGCGGCGACCGCGTCCTGCTCCAGCTCGCGGACGATGCCGGACACACCCTGCTCGACCACATGGCGGGCGACGTGGACGGCGCCGCCACCTACGACTGGTCCGACAAGACCAAGGTGCTCTCGTACGTCCCCTACGAGTGGCCGGCCCGCGTCACCGGCATCCGCGGCCACCGCGTCACCCTCGACCGGCCGCTGCCGCTCGACACGCGCCTCGGCTGGGCGCCGAAGCTGACGACGCTCATCGACCCCGTGGTCAACTCCGGTGTCGAGGGCCTCACCATCGAGATGGTGGAGACCCCGCAGGCCCAGCATCTGCTCGACACGGGCTACAACGGCCTGGTCCTGCAGTGCGCGTGGGACTGCTGGGCGGACGACGTGCACGCCGTCAACGTCGACAACGGCTTCCTGCTCGTCGCCGCGAAGGGCTCCACACTCCGCCGCACCCGCGTCTCCGGGCGCGGCAGCCACCACCCGTACTGCTGCCGCGAGGGGTCCCACGACAACCTGATCGAGGACTTCGCCATCGACCAGCGCACCGTCATCCCCGCCCCGGCGGGCACCCAACTGCACGGCATCAACGTCGAGGGCCTGTCCAGCTACAACGTCTGGTCGCGCGGGCGGATGGACATGGGGACGTTCGACACCCACCGCGGACTGCCGTTCGCCAACGTCCGCACCGAGATCACCGTTTTCAACGACGGCTCGCACGGCGGCGACGCCAGCGCCGGGCCGCTCTACGGCGCCCGCTTCACCCACTGGAACATCACCGTCGCCAACGGCCGCGCGGGCTGCGTCAGGATCGACGACATCGCCCCGTACAGCGCCACGGTGGGCATCTCCGAGGTCACCCCGTTCGGCCAGATCGACGTCCCGGACTTCACCGGCCCGCTCCACTCCCGCCTGGAGTCCTACGGCACCCCGGCGGTCACCCCGCCGAACCTCTACGAGGCCCAGCGCCACCTCAACGGCTGCTCCTGACGGCAGCAGCGGATGCCGGTGCCGGCCCGGAGGCCGGCACCGGCCCCTCCATCTCCACCGCTTCCACCAGTACTTCCGCGCTCTGCACCGTTCCCCGCGTCCGCAGCAGCGTCCAGTACCCGGCGGCGGCGACCGTGCCGACGACCGCGCAGGCTCCCCACGCCGCGCTGCCGCCCCAGTGGTCGAGGGCGAAGCCGCCGGCCAGCGGGCCGACGAAGGAGGCGGCGGACCAGGAGAGCGAGAACATGCCCTGGTAGCGGCCGCGGGCCCGTGCCGGCGCGAGGTCGGCGACGACCGACATCGAGGCGGGGGCGTGCACGATCTCGCCGAGCGTCCACACCGTGACGGTGAGGGCGTAGAAACCGACGGAGCCGGCGAACGCGGTCAGGCCGAAGCCCCAGCCCATCAGCAGGGTGCCGGCCGCGAGCAGCGCGGCCGGGCTGCGGCCGGTCATCATGCGGGTGACCGGGATCTGGAGCAGTACGACCAGCAGTCCGTTGAGGCCGATGACCAGCCCGTACTGGCTCGCGGTGAACCCGGAACGGCCCATGTCGACCGACAGGGTGGTGGCCCCCTGCTGGCCCACGGTCCCGAGCAGGAAGGTCAGCCCGACCAGAGCCATGAACCGCCGGTCGCGCAGTACCTGGCCGAGCCCGGCGGGCTCCTCGTCCACGGTCGCCGAGGCCTCGACGGCCGGCAGCGTCTCCTTGACCTTCCAGAAGACGACGACCGCGCACAGCAGGGTCATCAGCGCGTCGCCCAGGAAGAGCCAGACATAGCCCTGGGCGGCGATGAGCCCGGCGACGCCCGCCGAGACCCCGAAGCCGATGTTGATCGCCCAGTAGTTGAGGGCGAAGGCCCGCACCCGGTCCTTGGGCGGCACGAGGTCGGCCAGCATCGCCTGGAGGGCCGGCCGGGAGGCGTTGCTGGTGACGCCCACGAGCCCGGCGACCGCCGCGATCGCCACGGGGTGGGTGACGAAGCCGAGCAGGGCGGTGACCGCGGCCGTGCCGAGCTGGGCGACGAGCATGGTGGCGCGCCGCCCGACGCGGTCCGCGAGAACGCCGCCGACGACGGACGCGACCGATCCGCCGAGCCCGTAGAGGGAGGCGACGAGACCGGCGTAGGAGGCGGAGAAGCCCCGGTCGACGGTCAGGTAGAGCGCGAGGAAGGTGACGACGAATCCGCCGAGCCGGCTGACCAGTGTGCTGGTCCACAGCCACCAGAACTGGCGCGGAAGCCCCGACATGGTCTCGCGCACAGCCCGTCTGACGTCCGGCACTCAGGCCCCCCTGTGTAATGGTCACTTGCGACCGGAGGAGGTTACCGTGGACAGGTGGGGAGGCGCCAGAGGATTTCCATTAGGCTCGGGCCATGGCTGCTGCGTACAAGCTGATCCTCCTCCGCCACGGCGAGAGCGAATGGAACGCTAAGAACCTGTTCACCGGCTGGGTGGACGTCAATCTGAACGAGAAGGGCGAGAAGGAGGCGGTCCGGGGCGGCGAGCTGCTCAAGGACGCCGGCCTGCTCCCCGACGTCGTCCACACCTCGCTGCAGAAGCGTGCGATCCGCACCGCGCAGCTCTCCCTCGAAGCCGCGGACCGGCACTGGATCCCGGTGCACCGCTCCTGGCGGCTCAACGAGCGGCACTACGGTGCGCTCCAGGGCAAGGACAAGGCGCAGACCCTCGCGGAGTTCGGCGAGGAGCAGTTCATGCTCTGGCGCCGGTCCTACGACACCCCGCCGCCGCCCCTCGAGGACGGCACGGAGTTCTCGCAGAGCGACGACCCGCGCTACGCGTCGATCCCGAGCGAGATCCGTCCGCGCACCGAGTGCCTCAAGGACGTCGTTGAGCGCATGCTGCCGTACTGGTACGACGGCATCGTCCCGGACCTGCTGGCCGGCCGCACCGTCCTGGTCGCCGCGCACGGCAACAGCCTGCGCGGTCTGGTAAAGCACCTCGACGGCATCTCCGACGCCGACATCTCCGGTCTGAACATCCCGACCGGCATCCCGCTCTCCTACGAGCTCGACGCCGACTTCCGCCCGCTGAACCCGGGCGGCACCTACCTCGACCCGGACGCCGCGAAGGCCGCCATCGAGGCCGTCAAGAACCAGGGCAAAAAGAAGTAGCGAAGGACGCAGGACGCGCGAAGGGCCCCACCCGGATCCGGGTGGGGCCCTTCGTCCCGCAAGGGGTGGTCGTCAGGGTCTCAGGAGGTGCAGCCGCCGCATTGGCAGGCGCCGCCGGACTGGCATCCGCACCCGCAGCTCGCACCGCAGCCGCACGCTCCGAGCACGGGCAGCTGTACCCGCACGAGCTGCGGGGGACGGTCGAGTGACGGCTGGTCCCGGATGGTCGACGGGGTGGGGGAATCCTGCATAAGTACCCTCCTCGGCTGGGCTACCGCACGCAGTCGAAGCCGCCACGTGCGGGCGCATCAGCACCCATTGAACGCGCCCGGAGGCAGGCGCATCAACGGCGCGCGGAGGCACGACAGGGCGCGGGCCGGGACCGTTCGGGCCCCCCGCCCGACAGATCCCGAACCCTGACCCCGTTGGCTGCCGGACTCCGTCAGACCCCGTCCACCTGCGTCGCGGGCGGCGTCAGCTCGTCGGCGTGCTCGCCGGTGACCAGGTAGACGACGCGCTTGGCGACCGATACGGCGTGGTCGGCGAACCGCTCGTAGTACCGGCCGCACAGCGTCACGTCGACCGCCGTCTCGATGCCGTGCTTCCAGCGGTCGTCCAGCAGGTGCTGGAAGAGCGTGCGGTGCAGCTCGTCCATGCGGTCGTCGTCCGCCTCCAGCTGCAGCGCGTCGTCGACGTCCTTGGTGACGATGACCTCGGCGGCCTTCGCCATGAGGCGCTGGGCGAGCTGGCCCATCTCCAGGATGGTGCTGTGCAGGTCGTTCGGTACGGCCGACTCGGGGAAGCGCAGCCGGGCCACCTTCGCGATGTGCCGGGCGAGGTCGCCCGACCGCTCGATGTCCGCGCTCATCCGCAGGCTGGTGACGACGATGCGCAGGTCGGTGGCGACCGGCTGCTGCCGGGCCAGCAGGGTGATCGCCCGTGCTTCCAGGTCGCGCTGCAGGGCGTCGACCTTCTCATCGGCCGCGATCACGCTCTCGGCGATGTTCAGGTCCGCGTCCAGCAACGCGGTGGTGGCCCGGCCGATGGCGGATCCGACGAGCCGGGCCATCTCGACCAGCCCTTCACCGATCGAGTCGAGCTCCTCGTGATATGCGTCCCGCATCGCTGTCCTTCCGTCCAAACAGAGGCGTCTCCTCCACGCTCCCACGCTGATGGGCGTACGCGTACCGCTCGAGCATCCCGAGTGAATCAGCGCCTACGTCAAGGTGAACTCTTGGCAACGGGCGTTCGAGAGGTAGCTCTCAAGGCTGTGGAGCACCCCTTATGGCCGCCTAACCTGGGGGTATGGACGTGAACGCGGCTCTTGCCGCAGCCAGTGCGATAGCCGGTCTGTGTACCGGTGTGATCGCTGTGCTCGCGTTCCGCTGGAGTGAGCGGGAACAAGCCCGCCCCACCCGCACGGCCCTGCGACCCGATGGCGCCGGCGTACTGCCGCCCGGAGTGGACACCGTCCTCTCCGTACTGCGTTCCTCGGCCGTCGTCCTCGATGAGGGCGACACGGTGGTCAAGGCCAGCTCGGCGGCGTATGCCCTCGGACTGGTCCGCGGCGGCCGCCTGGCCGTCGACCAGATGCTGCAGATGGCCCGTGAGACCCGGCGGGACGGCGAGATACGCCAGGTCGAACTGGATCTGCCACGAAGAGGAGCCGGCCGCGGCGAGGGCCTGGCGGTCTCCGCCAGAGTCGCACCGCTCGGCTCCCGGCTGGTCCTCCTCCTCGTGGAAGACCTGACCGAGGCCCGCAAGATCGAGGCCGTACGCCGTGACTTCGTCGCGAACGTCAGCCATGAGCTCAAGACCCCGGTCGGCGCGCTGTCACTGCTCTCCGAAGCCGTGATGGACGCTTCCGACGACCCTGAGGCCGTCATCCGCTTCGCAGGGCGGATGCAGATCGAGGCGACCCGCCTCACCAGCCTCGTCCAGGAGATCATCGATCTCTCCCGGGTCCAGAACGACGACCCGCTGGACGACGCGGAACCGGTCGACGTCGACGATCTCGTCGCCGAGGCCATAGACCGCTGCCGCCACCAGGCGAACGCCAAACAGATCACCATGGCCACCGGATCAGCCCCTGACCTGCACATCTGGGGCAACCGCGGCCAGCTCGCGGCAGCTCTCGGCAACCTCGTCGAGAACGCCGTCAACTACAGCCCGGCCCGCACCCGCGTAGGGATAGCCGGCCGCCGGATCCCCTCCCCGGGCGGCGACCTCATCGAGATCTCGGTCACCGACGCCGGCATCGGCATCTCGGAGAAGGACCGGGACCGGATCTTCGAGCGGTTCTACCGCGTCGACCCGGCGCGCTCCCGCGCCACCGGCGGCACGGGTCTGGGCCTGTCCATCGTCAAGCACGTGGCCGCCTCGCACGGCGGGGAAGTCACCGTGTGGAGCGCAGAAGGACAGGGCTCCACCTTCACCCTGCGGCTGCCCGAGGCCGGCATGGCACGCGATCACGCCCTGCTCGGCACCGAACCGGAGGACGACGAGTCCCCCGGTGGCGGGGGCGGCCCCGCCGGAGACCAGCAGTTCTACGAGAACTATTCCGATCACATCCCTGCCCCGGAGGTCCTTCCGTGACCCGTGTACTCGTCGTAGAGGACGAAGAGTCCTTCAGCGACGCGCTGTCGTACATGCTCCGCAAGGAGGGCTTCGAGGTCGCCATAGCAGCGACCGGGCCCGACGCGCTGGACGAGTTCGAACGCAACGGCGCCGACCTGGTACTGCTCGACCTCATGCTGCCGGGCCTGCCCGGCACCGAGGTCTGCCGCCAGCTCAGGCTCAAGTCCAATGTCCCGGTCATCATGGTGACGGCCAAGGACAGCGAGATCGACAAGGTCGTCGGCCTGGAAATAGGCGCAGACGACTACGTGACCAAGCCCTTCTCCTCCCGCGAGCTGGTGGCCCGTATCCGGGCCGTCCTGCGCCGCCGCGGGGAGCCCGAGGAGCTGTCCCCGGCCGCCCTGGAGGCCGGCCCGGTACGGATGGACGTCGACCGCCACGTGGTCACCGTCTCCGGCGGAAAGGTCGACCTCCCGCTCAAGGAGTTCGACCTGCTGGAGATGCTGCTGCGCAACGCGGGCCGCGTGCTGACCCGTATGCAGCTCATCGACCGGGTGTGGGGCGCCGACTACGTGGGCGACACCAAGACGCTCGACGTCCACGTCAAGCGGCTGCGCGCCAAGATCGAGCCGGACCCGGGCGCGCCGCGCTACCTGGTCACGGTGCGCGGCCTGGGCTACAAGTTCGAGCCGTAACCCCGCCGGCGGGCCGTTCCGCGGACCCGCCCGCTTCCCCGCACAGCACGACGGGCCCGGCAGCACACGCTGCCGGGCCCGTCGTCGTGCGCGGATCGCGCGGTCAGCTCTTCTTGGTCGGCGTGGCCGTACCGGTCGGCGTGCCCGTCCCGCTGGGGGTGGCCGTGTCGGTCGGGGTGGCCTTCCCGCCGTTCTCCGGGGTCCCGGTGGCCGTCGGAGTGGTCTTGGCGGGCGGCTCGGCGGCCGGCGACGGGGCGCTGCTGGGGCCGTACTTCTCGTAGTAGCCCGCGGCGGGCAGCACGTTCGCCTCGAGGGCGACCTCACCGGTCGCGCTGAACGTCAGCGCGATGCGCTGGAAGTCGCCGTCCTTGAACGCCTCGTTGCTGTTCGGGATCGTCGCGGCGGCGTTGCCCTCCCCGCCGAGCAGCACCGAACCGTGCGCCGGGACGGTGACGGTCTTGCTGCCGGCGGTGCCGGACAGGGTCGCCGTCAGGGCGTCGCCGACCTTCAGCGACTGGAGCGTCTGGTCACCGTTTCCGTTGTTGTAGATGCGGGCCGAGACCGACGCGGGGCCGGAACCGGCCTTCTCCGTCAGGATCACGGCGTTCTGCACCTGGATGTCGCCGACGGTGGTCGCGGCATTGTCGGGGCGGACCTCGTGCGTCTGCGCGTTGTTGCCGGCGCCGCAGGCGGCGAGCGGGGCAATCGAGAGCGCGAGGGCGGCGGCGAGGGCACCGCGTCGAAGGCTGCTGCTCACGGCGGCGGCATCTCCTAGACAGGTAGGGAAGATCTTCCAGCGGGCTTACATTACTCAGCCTTCGTCCCGCCTCCGCACCGGGCCGCCCCTCGGCGGGGCGGTCTCACCCGACCGGGGTGGCCGGGATTGCATTCCGGCATTCCGCCACGGGATTCCGGCGGACCGGGCAAGATCCATTTATCGTGCACCGATCGCCTCCGTTCCGCGACTTCGGAAAATTGGATCATCGCGTCAACGAGGTCCGAACGGAGTAGCGAAGATCCACTCTTCGGAGATCGACAAATGGGGACGTAACACCCCTTCCGCTGGCGCGCCGTTGGGTGTAACGGGCGCGTTTCACCTCTGTCGTATACCGGCTCCGACCTGCGAATACCCCTGCTCGGTACGCCCCTCCAGCACGTTCCGGTAGGGGTTGTCAAGCCCTGAGATATGCCCTGACCTGCGAAAACACCATTCAGAAGAGGCCGTTCACGTGTTACCCTGGATAGCCACGGAAGGGGTACCTGTCACATGACGTTCAAGGTTGGCGACACCGTGGTCTATCCCCATCACGGGGCCGCGCTGATCGAGGCTATCGAAATTCGCCAGATCAAAGGCGTGGACAAGACCTACTTGGTGCTCAAGGTCGCCCAGGGCGACTTGACGGTACGCGTACCCGCGGACAATGCGGAGTTCGTCGGCGTGCGCGACGTGGTTGGTCAGGAGGGGCTGGACCGGGTCTTCGAGGTGCTTCGCGCGCCGTACACCGAAGAGCCGACCAACTGGTCCCGCCGCTACAAGGCAAATCTGGAAAAGCTCGCCTCCGGCGATGTCATCAAGGTCGCAGAGGTGGTCCGCGACCTGTGGCGTCGTGAGCGTGAGCGCGGGCTGTCCGCCGGCGAGAAGCGCATGCTCGCCAAGGCGCGGCAGATCCTGGTCAGCGAGCTCGCGCTCGCTGAGAACACCAACGAGGACAAGGCCGAGGCTCTGCTCGACGAGGTCCTCGCGTCCTGACGCGAGTTCTGCCGCGGTACCCGGTTCCGGCCGGGTGCTGCGGCATGCTTGTGTCCTGACGCAGATCGTTGATCGTTCTGTTCTGCTGTTACCGCTGTTTACCGTCTTCTGCTTTTGTTCTGCTCCGACGTCTCGGCGTGCACAACCCTGCGGACTTCTCACGGAAGGGGTCCGCAGCGTCACACGTTGAGCCGATACCCACCTCGGCCAAGGACACAAACCTCTGAGTACCGCAGCTGTCATCCCCGCCGCCGGACGAGGCGTCCGGCTCGGCCCCGGCACCCCCAAGGCGCTGCGCTCCCTCGGCGGCATCCCGATGCTGGTGCACGCCGTGCGCGCCATGACCCGCTCCCGGGCCGTCTCCCTCGTCGTCGTGGTCGCGCCGTCCGACGGTGTGGCCGAGGTCCAGGCCATGCTCGACAGCCACGGGCTGCCCGAGGGCAAGGACATCAGGGTCGTCGCCGGCGGCGGGACCCGCCAGGAGTCGGTCCGGCTCGGTCTGGCCGCGCTCCCCGAGGACGTCGACATCGTCCTCGTCCATGACGCCGCCCGCCCGCTGGTGCCCGTCGAGATCGTCGACGCGGTCGTCGCGGCCGTACGGGACGGGGCCCCGGCCGTCGTCCCCGGCCTGCCGCTGGCCGACACCGTCAAGCAGATCGACCCCGGCACGAACATCGTCACCGGCACGCCCGAGCGCGCCCTGCTGCGCGCCGTGCAGACCCCGCAGGGCTTCCGGCGGGACGTGCTGGCCACGGCGCACGCGACGGTGCCGGGCGACGGCGAGGGCGCCACCGACGACGCGGGCATGGTCGAGCGGACCGGCGTCCAGGTCGTGGTGGTACCCGGCCACGAAGAGGCCTTCAAGGTGACCAGGCCGCTGGACCTGGTGCTCGCCGAGGCCGTACTCGCCCGCAGGAGGGCCACCGATGGCTTCTGACGCTTCTCCGTCCTCGTCCATGCGTCTGCCGCTCGTCGGCATCGGCACGGACGTGCACGCCTTCGAGGCCGGCCGCGAGCTGTGGTGCGCGGGCCTGCACTGGCCGGACGCCGGTGACGGCCTGGCCGGCGACTCGGACGCCGACGTCGCCGCGCACGCGGCCTGCGACGCGCTTTTCTCCGCGGCCGGGGTCGGCGACCTCGGCGCGCACTTCGGCACCGGACGGCCCGAGTGGGCCGGAGCGTCCGGCGTCACGCTGCTCGCCGAGGCGGCCCGCATCGTCCGCGAGGCCGGCTTCGAGATCGGCAACGTGGCGATCCAGGTGATCGGCGTCCGCCCGAAGATCGGCAAGCGCCGCGACGAGGCCCAGAAGGTTCTCTCCGAGGCCATCGGCGCCCGCGTCTCGGTCTCCGGCACGACGACCGACGGGCTCGGCCTCACCGGCCGCGGCGAGGGACTGGCGGCCATCGCCACCGCGCTCGTGCTGCCGGCGGCTCCGGCCCCGGCTGCCTGAACCCGCCCTCCACCAGCCTTCCCCGGGGCCGATTCCGGACCGGATCCATGGCTGATTCGGTGCCGATCCGGAGCCGATTCGGGCCCGATCCGGAGCCGATTCGGGCCCGATTCGGAGCCGGATTCCGAGTCCGACCGGGGCTTGAGGGGGTTACCCCCGCAGGCAGGAGCCACGCCCGGAAGATCGTCCGGCCCGCTCCCCCCTGCAACCCGAGCGGAGCGCACTTGGCACGGCGTTTCGCCCACTACCCTTGTTGGCGTGACTATTCGCCTGTACGACACCAGCGCTCGGCAGATCCGTGATTTCACCCCGCTCACGCCGGGCTGTGTCTCGATCTACCTCTGCGGTGCCACCGTGCAGGCGGCCCCGCACATCGGGCACATCCGGTCGGGCCTGAACTTCGACATCATGCAGCGGTGGTTCGCCTACCGCGGCTACGACGTCACCTTCATCCGGAACGTCACCGACATCGACGACAAGATCATCACGAAGTCGGCCGAGCAAGGCCGCCCGTGGTGGGCGATCGGCTACGAGAACGAGCGGGCCTTCAACAACGGCTACGACGTGCTCGGCTGCCTGCCGCCCACCTACGAGCCGCGGGCGACCGGCCACATCCCCGAGATGGTCGAGATGATGCGCGAGCTCATCGACCGGGGCCACGCCTACGTCGCCGACGGCAACGTCTACTTCGACGTGCGCTCGTTCCCCGGCTACCTGGAGCTGTCCAACCAGGAGCTCGACAACCTGCGCCAGCCCAGCGGGGAGGGCGAGACGGGCAAGCGCGACCAGCGGGACTTCGCCATGTGGAAGTCGGTCAAGCCCGGCGAGCCGTCCTGGGAGACCCCCTGGGGCCGCGGCCGCCCCGGCTGGCACCTGGAGTGCTCGGCGATGGCCCACAAGTACCTGGGCTCCGCCTTCGACATCCACGGCGGCGGCATCGACCTGATCTTCCCGCACCACGAGAACGAGATCGCCCAGGCGAAGGCGTTCGGCGACGACTTCGCCGGCTACTGGGTGCACAACGCCTGGGTCACCATGAGCGGCGAGAAGATGAGCAAGTCGCTCGGCAACTCGGTGCTCGTCTCCGAGATGGTCCAGCGCTGGCGCCCCATCGTGCTGCGCTACTACCTCGGCACCCCGCACTACCGCTCGATGATCGAGTACAGCGAGGAAGCACTGCGCGAGGCGGAGTCCGCGTTCGCGCGCATCGAGGGCTTCGCGCAGCGGGTCGTCGAGAAGTGCGGTCCTGTCGCGCCGGCCGCCGAGGTGCCGATCTCCTTCGCCGAGGCGATGGACGACGACCTCGGCGTCCCGCAGGCGCTGGCCATCGTCCACACCTCCGTCCGGCAGGGCAATTCGGCCCTCACGGCGGACGACAAGGAAACCGCGATCGCGCGTCTCGCCGAGGTCCGTGCGATGCTCGGTGTACTGGGACTGGACCCGCTCGACGAGCAGTGGGCCGGCGGCGGGCACGGTGACGACCTGCACGGCGTCGTGGACTCACTCGTCCGGCTGGTGCTGGAACAGCGGCAGGCGGCCCGGGAGCGTAAGGACTACGCGACCGCCGACGCCATCCGCGACCAGCTCCAGCAGTCGGGGCTGGACATCGAGGACACCGCGTCCGGACCCCGGTGGTCGCTCGGCTCGCGCTGAGCGCGTCACCGTGCCGTCCGCCGGCGTACCAGACCCGTCCGCCGTACCAGCTCCGCCCGAACAGCCCAGTCCCCCTATACGTCAGTACATTTTCAGCAGCGAAGAAGTGAGAGTGCCCCATGGCCGGGAACAGCCAGCGCAGGAACCGCCGTACCTCCAACAAGAAGGGCATGAAGGTCGGCACCGGCGGTCACCGGCGTAAGGCTCTGGAGGGCAAGGGCCCGACCCCGCCCGCCTCGGACCGCAAGGGCCACAAGAAGAACCGCGTCGCGAAGGCCGTGGCCAAGCGGACCGTCTCCTCGCAGTCGCGCCGCCCGTCGGGCCGCGGCGCGAAGTCCACGGCCGAGCTGGTCGTCGGCCGTAACTCGGTGGTCGAGGCGCTGCGCGCCGAGATCCCGTCGACCGCGGTCTACGTCCAGCAGTACATCGACACCGACGACCGGGTGCGCGAGGCGATCAAGCTCGCGACCGACCGCGGTGTCCCGCTCATGGAGGCCGCGCGCCCCGAGCTGGACCGGATGACGAACGGCCTGAACCATCAGGGCATGGTCCTGCAGATCCCGCCGTACGAGTACGCGCACCCGGAAGACCTGCTGGAGACCGCCGCCAACAGCCACGAGGCCCCGCTGATCATGGCGCTCGACGGCATCACCGACTCGCGCAACCTCGGTGCGGTCGTCCGCTCCATGGCCGCGTTCGCCGGTCACGGCGTCGTCGTCCCCGAGCGCCGCGCGGCGGGTATGACCGCCGGTGCGTGGAAGACCTCGTCGGGCGCCGCCGCCCGCGTCCAGGTCGCCCGCGCCACCAACCTGACCCGGACGCTGGAGGCCTACCAGAAGGCCGGTCTGGTCGTCGTCGGCCTCGCCGCCGACGGTGCGACGGACCTGCACGAGCTGGACGCGCTCGCCGGCCCCGTCGTGATCGTCGCCGGTTCCGAGGGCAAGGGGCTGTCCCGCCTCGTCGGCGAGACCTGTGACTTCCTGGTGCGCATCCCGATGCCGGGTGGCGCGGAGTCCCTCAACGCGGGCGTCGCCGCCGGCATCGTCCTGTACGAGGCGGCCCGCCGCCGCGCGTGACCCCTTGGCGGCCGCGCGCCACCCCTTGTGCGTGACGCCTTGCGCGTGACTTCTTGTGGGTGACGTCGGGTGCGCGGTTGTTCGTGTGTGACCGACCTCCGTGGACGCTGACGAGGACCCGGACCGGATCACTTCCGGTTCGGGTCCCGATCCTTTCGGAGTCGGCCCCGCATCGTTCCCGGCCAGCGCCCCGATGCTGTTGATCTTGACGGGTCTCGGACATCCATCGGTGCGTCGGCAGTGTCCTAAACGTCTGTCACTCGGTTAGTGGAGTGTGGACACCAGAACACCCCGCACTCCTACGGGGGGTGGGACGCCCGGGTTCGACGAACCTGCCCTGAGCATGCTCAAGGTCCCGAGCGACCCGGCCCAGGTCATCGTCAACCACGCGAGTTTCCGCGTCCGGCTCGGCGTGACCTCGGCCCGTGCCCTGAGCCTCGACGAGACCGCGCGGATCCCCGTCATTCCCAGCTCCGTCAGGCGACGGGCCGCACCAGTGGTGTGGTCCGGCCGGACCGAGCCCGGCGACCCGGCTGCCGGCCGGCTCCTGCAGGCGGTCCGCCACGCGGGCCACGCGGGCGCGGAATCCGGCTCCGGACGCTCCGGCCCCGACACGCCCGCCGGCTCGACGCAGCTGCTGCCGCGGATCGACATCGACGAGGCGGCGACGCCCGGCGTCGTCGGCCCGCGCATGCCGGAACCCGAGCTGCTGCGCGGCGTCCGGCCCGCCCGTGGCGCCTTCGACGATGACTACGACGGCTACGACGACGAGTTCGGTGACGGGCGCGATGACCGCCGCGGCAAGGGCCTCGCGGCCGGACCGGGCGAGAAGAACGGGATCCGGCGCGGCCGCAACGCCGAACCGATCCGGCACGCCTGGTACCCCGGGCACCGGATGAACCTCGGCGTCGTCCTGCTCCCGCTGCGCGTCTTCCTCGGCTTCATCTCGGTCTACGCCGGCATGAGCAAGCTGTGCGACCCCGTGTACTTCGACGGCGGCGAGCGCGGCTCGATGGTCAAGTGGCTCACGTCACTGCACCCGTGGGCCGCCGCGGCGCCGCTGCGCGATCTCGCGCTCACGCACCCCGTGGGCGCCGGGCTGACCATCGCCTTCCTCCAGGTCATCGTCGGCGTGCTGACGATCTGCGGGCTGTGGCAGCGGGTCGCCGCGTCCCTCGCCGCCGCGCTCTCCGTGGCGCTGCTGGTGACGGTGACCTGGCGCACGGTCCCGGTCTACGACGCCCCGGACTTCATCTACCTCGCCGCCTGGAGCCCGCTGATCATCGCGGGCGCCCCCGTCTACTCCGTGGACGGCCGCCTCGCGGGCGAGGCGTGGCGGCGGCTCGGGCCGCGCGCCGAACTGTGGGACCTGCGCAGGCGGGTGCTGCGCCGGGGTGTGGTGCTGGCCACGATCTTCGTCGGCCTGACGCTGCTGTGCGGATCGGTGCTGGGTGCCGCGGTGCGGTCCTCCAGCACCCACACGGACGTGCCGACCCCGGCGCGCATCCCCGTCAACAACCTGCCGGGCACCCCGCTGCCCGAGGTGTCGGGGACGGCCACACCCGGCAAGCCCAAGCCCACCCCGAAGCCGTCGAAGTCCGCCGGCGCCAAGAAGAAGCCGACCAAGTCGCCCTCGGCGTCGCCGAGCGGCACCCACAAGAGCGGCAGCACGGGCAGCGGCAGCAGCAGCAGCAAGCCCCGCGAGTCCTCCTCGCAGCCGACGCAGCCCAGTTCCCCGCACCAGTCGCACCGTCCGACGACGTCCCCGACGACCAGCAGCGGCACCGTGCACGACCCGATCGGCGGCCTCCTGGGCAGCGGATCGCCCGCCGGCCTGCTGCTCGGCCGGTCGGGACCGTCCGGCGACACCGGAGGCACCGGCGGGTCGGCCTGACGGGTCGGGTCGGGTCGGCAGGATGACATGGCGGTGGCCCGCACCCTTCGGGGGTGCGGGCCACCGCCATGTGCGTACGGGGGCCGTGGGCGCCGTGGAGGGACCGTAGGCGACCCGGAGGCGGTGGAACGCGTGAGAGGGGCTCAGCGGCCCGCTCAGCGCCACGGCGGGCGGACGGGGGTCCGTCTTCAGCGGTTGCTCAACGGCTGAGAGCGGCCAGCTCCTTGGCGGCCTCGGTGAGGTCCTTCGCCGTGTCGATGGCCCGCCAGTACGCGCCCTGCGGGATCGGGAAGCCGGCGAGGCGGCGTTCGCGCGCGAGCCGGGGGAACGTGGTGCGTTCATGGTCGCCGAGATCCGGCAGCAGCCCGGTGAACTCCGGGTCGAAGACGTACACGCCCGCGTTGATCAGGAACGGGGAGGGCGGCGCCTCGATGAAGTCCAGGATCTGCCCGAACTCGTTGGTCTCCACGGCGCCCCACGGGATCCGGGGGCGGGCCAGCGCCAGCGTGGCGACCGCGGCGCGCTCGTGATGGAACGCGGCCATCTCGCGCAGCGAGAAGCGGGTCCAGATGTCGCCGTTGGTGGCGTACCAGGGCTCGTCGGGGCGCGGGAGCGACGCGGCGGCGTACTTGAGCCCGCCGCCGCGACCCAGCGGTTCCTTCTCGACGACGGTGGTGACGTTCAGCGGCAACCGGGCCGCGTCCAGCCACTCCTGGAGCACTTCGGCGAGGTGGCCGCACGAGACGACGGCGTCGGTGACGCCCTCGGCGGCCAGCCAGTCGAGCTGGTGGCCGATGATCGGTGTCCCGGTGCCCGGGATCTCGACCATCGGCTTGGGACGGTCATCGGTGTAGGGCCGCAGTCGCGACCCCTGCCCTCCGGCGAGGAGGACGGCCTGGGTCACGGTAGGAGCGCCGTTCGTCATGCTGGGCACCCTACGGGACCTCGAACGCGTGATGACGGCGTCCCCGGGCGGCAGGGGACGCCCGTCATGGTCAGTAGACGGAGGCGACGCCGGTCGCGAACGAGGTGTCGCACACCGGACGCGAGAAGGACTGGGCGCGCACCGGACCGTACTTGGCGACGGCGGCGCGGCCGAGCGACCGGGCGATCGACGTGCAGTACTTTGCCAGTGACGGCCTGGTGGCCATCTCCGCCTGCAGGTCGGTCAGTACAGTGCTCGCGGACTTGTCCTGGAGCTCGTCCAGCAGTCGGGTGCGCAGCACCTCCTGCGGCTCCTTCGAGGACGGCACGATCTCCGGTTTGTCGTGCGAGGCCGTGAGCACCTGGGCCTCGGAGGCCGAGGTCGCCCACGGGACGCGGGTGACGGCGAGGGTCCCGGACAGCACGAGGACGACCGGGAGTACGAGCGCGAATGTCTTGCCGATGCGGCGAGCTACCTGGTTCACGCTCGCGATCGTAGCGATGGGTGATGATTTGGCGACATTTAGTCACCCTGCCGGGTGAGGGGAATCGCTGATACGGGTGCGGCCGGTTGACGAACGGGATCGAAAAGCCCGGTGTGTGTAGGTATTTGTCGACACCGGAATGATCAACGCGGACGCAACGCGGAACGGCCGCCCGCGGGTTGCGCGAACGGCCGTTCCGTACTGCTTATATGCCCGTTGGCCCGTTGGCCACGTTGGCCCTTCGGGTTGAGCGTCAGTGGGTGAGGCGCTCACCGGTGGAGGTCGAGAACACGTGGGCCTCGCCACCGCGCGGCACGACGTGCAGCACGGAGCCCTTCTCCGGGATCTCGCGGCCGCCGACCCGGATGACCAGGTCCTGGTGCTCGCCGCTGACCTCGGCGCTGCCGTAGACGAAGCCGTCCGCGCCCAGCTCCTCGACGACGTTGACCGTGACGGCCAGACCGGCCGGCTCGTCCTTCGACAGCGACTTGGCCTCGCCGTTCACGATGTCGAAGTGCTCGGGGCGGACGCCGACGGTGACCGTGCGGTCGCCCTTGTCGGAGGCGGCCGCGATGGCGTCGCGCTCGACGGCGACGATCGAGTTGCCGAACTTCACGCCGCCGTCGGTGATCGGGACCTCGACGAGGTTCATGGCCGGCGAGCCGATGAAGCCGGCGACGAACAGGTTCGCCGGGCGGTCGTACATGTTGCGGGGGGTGTCGACCTGCTGCAGCAGCCCGTCCTTGAGGACGGCCACGCGGTCGCCCATCGTCATGGCCTCGACCTGGTCGTGGGTGACGTAGACCGTGGTGACGCCCAGCCGGCGCTGCAGGCTGGCGATCTGCGTACGGGTCTGCACCCGCAGCTTCGCGTCGAGGTTCGACAGCGGCTCGTCCATGAGGAACACCTGCGGCTCACGCACGATCGCGCGGCCCATCGCGACACGCTGGCGCTGACCACCGGAGAGCGCCTTCGGCTTGCGCGCCAGGTAGTCGCTCAGGTCCAGGATCTTCGCGGCTTCCTCGACCCGCTTGCGGATCTCCGCCTTGTTCACGCCGGCGATCTTGAGCGCGAAGCCCATGTTGTCCGCGACGGTCATGTGCGGGTACAGCGCGTAGTTCTGGAACACCATCGCGATGTCCCGGTCCTTCGGCGGCAGGTGGGTGACGTCGCGCTCACCGATGCGGATCGCTCCGCCGTTGACGTCCTCGAGACCCGCGAGCATGCGCAGGGAGGTCGACTTCCCACAGCCGGACGGACCGACCAGAACCAGGAACTCGCCGTCCCCGACCTCGATCTCCAGGCCGTCCACCGCGGGCTTCTCCGAGCCCGGGTAGATACGGGTCGCCTTGTCGAACGTGACAGTAGCCATAGCTGTTGCACCCCTCACCGGCAGGAACGTGCCGGACGATCCGAGTAAAGGAAGGATTGGTCTAGTCCGCCATATGCGAACTGACCGTGACGCTACCCGCCGCCTGCCCCTTTGTCAGTAGCCCCCGGTCACCGACTTTCCCCACACCCGGCACCCCCCGCCTTGAGTACACTTCTCCTGGCCCCGCACCCGCACCACCCACCCGCGGACCCATGCCCCCTTAGCTCAGCTGGCCAGAGCACCGCTCTTGTAAAGCGAAGGTCGTCGGTTCGAATCCGACAGGGGGCTCCCCGCACCACCCGCCCGAGCCGCACCAGCGGCCCGAGCGAGCACCACATCGTGACCACCACAGACGGCCCCGGACACCGCGTCCGGGGCCGTCTGCGTGAGCGCTGCGTGAGCGGCCGGCCCGGCCGGAGGCGGCGTCGATGGCGGCGGCCGCGACGAATCTGCGGAACGCGACGCACAAGCTGCCCAGGCGCTGAGCGCCTACCGCCACGCGTCCGGAACCAACGGCCCGTACCACTTCAAGGCCACCGTCACCTGGAAGATCGGCTGGACGGGCACTGGCAACCCCAAGCCGGTCGATCTCCCCGACGGGACCTTCGGTACCACCACGGACCTGACCGTCCGCGAGATCCAGGCCGTCGTCCGCTGACCTAAGTCGGCGACCGCTTGGCTGGGTCAGGCGCGGGGGATGGGGCTGAACCCCCGTTGTTGAACGCCCTCGTGGCCCCTCTCGCGTTCACCCGGGCCGCCCGTGAGCCGGTCAGCGGGTGAGGAGGGTGGCCAGTTGGGTGGCGAAGGCCGGGGCGTGGGGGAGGTAGCCGGCGTGGTTGCCTGGGAAGTCGGTGATGGGGATGCCGAGGCGGGTGGCCAGGACGGTGTTGGGGCGGTAGGGGAGGAAGCCGCGGGAGTCGCGGCCGCCGGCCAGGGCCAGTTGGGGGGTCACGGTGGCCAGGGCGGTCAGGTCCGGGAGGTGGTTCGTGACCGGCAGGAGCTCGTGGGCCAGGAAGCGGTCGGTGTTGGCGGCCATCCGGGTGACGAGGTCGCGGATCTGTGGGGGGAGCTCCGTGTGGGGCAGGGGACCTTCGGTGTCCAGGCCCATGCGGGCGCCGAAGACCTCCATCGCGGGTCCGACGCCGTCGCGGAGGTAGATGGCGTGGACGTTCCTGAGGAAGGCGATGTGCTCGTCGGCGTCGGGGAGCACGCCGAACAACGGGGGTTCGTGGGGGACGGCGATGCGGACGCGGTCCGGGTGCCGGGTGAGCAGGTCGAGGGCGACGATGGCGCCCGAGCTGCTGCCGAACACGTGGGCGGGCTCGTCGGTGAGGGCGGCGAGGAGGAGGCGGGCGTCCTCGCTGTCGGTCGCGACGCTCATGTCCTGCGGCGGGCCCTCCACCGGGCTGCGGGAGTTGCCGCGCCGGTCGTAGGTGACGACGGTGTAGCGGTCGGCCAGGGCGCCGGCGACACCCTCGAAGACACCGGCGTCGCCGGAGCCGCCGTGGATCATGAGCAGGACGGGACCGGAGCCGCGGATCTCGTAGTGGAGGGTGGCTCCGGGCACTTTGAGCGTGTCGGTCCTGGGCGCGTTCGTCGACGGCGCGTTCATCGGTCCTCCTGGGGCGTTCCGGGGTCCTGGCCGGCGCTGCCCGGATCCGTCAGGTCTTGGTGGCCCTGGCGGATCCGGGCAACGACTCCACTGTGGACCGCGTCACCGACAGGGCGCTGATACGCGGCCGACGCGGGCGTCCTGGACGGCGAAGGTCCTGTCCAGGCCGGTGAGGTGGAGGAGTTTGCGGAGGTGCGGGCGGACGCCGGTGAGGTGCAGCCGGCCGTGCCGTGCGCTGATGAGGTTGTGGGCGTGGACGAGCACGGAGAGCCCACGGCAGTCCATGAACGTGACGCCGGTGACGTCGATGACGAGGTCGGGAGGGCGGCCCCCGTGCTCCCGGCGGGCGAGTCCGTCCAGCCGTCGGCTGATGTACGGCGTGGCCATGAGGTCGATCTCGCCGTGGAGTTCGACGACCGGCACGGTGCCGCGGGTGCTGACACGGACGGCGAAGGCGGGGCTCGGTTGGTCTGGTGGGACGAGGGGCACGGGGGCTTCCTTCCGGAGAGGTTCCACGGAGGTTCCACGGGAGGCGTACGGGCTCGGCCGGACCGGCCCTACGCGGCGTGCAGCGCCAGGGTCGGCGACAGGCGGGCCGCGCGGACCGCCGGATAGAGGCCGGCGACGGTGCCGATGATCAGCGTGGCGCCGAAGCCGCCGCTGACGGCCCACGGCGGTACCACCCACGGGAGGCCGCCGGTGGTGGCGTAGACGAAGGTGGCGAGGGAGCCGAGGGCGATGCCCGCCAGGCCGCCGAGTCCGGAGAGCATGAGGGACTCGGTGACGAACTGGATGCGGATCTGGCCCCTGGTCGCGCCCAGGGAGCGGCGCAGCCCGATCTCGTAGCGGCGTTCCAGCACCGAGATGATCATGGTGTTGGCGACGCCGACACCGCCGACCAGCAGGGCGACCCCGCCGAGACCGAGCAGCAGATTGGTGAACGCGCCGTCCGTGGCGGCCTTCGCCTGCAGTGCCGCCGAAGGATCCGTGACCTTCACGACCTGCGGGTTCTGCGGGTTGGCCGTGCGCGGGACCAGGTCGCGTACGGCGGCGACCGCGGCATCGGTGGAGCGTTCGTAGACGGACGTGGGATGGCCGTCGAAGCCCAGCAGCCGTTCCGCCGCGTCCCACCCGACGAGGGCGGAGCGCTCGATCTCGGGGGCGAGCGGCAGCGGGTCGAGGATGCCGGTGACGGTGAAGTACCGGCCGCCGATGAACACCTGCTGCCCGGGGGCGGTGATGCCGAGGCGGTCGGCGGCGACGCTGCCGAGCACGACGGACGGGTACCTGCCGGTGGCCTTGTTGAGCCAGCTGCCGCTGCGCACCGACCCGCGCAGGGTCTTCAGCAGCTCCTCGGTGGTCGCCTTGACGGCGATGCCGCCGGTGTCGCCCTCGGGGATCTTCTCGGAACGGCGTACCGACTGCTTGATGTCGCCGGTGGCGCCCACCTGCTCGACGCCCGGGATCCGGCCGATCATGCCCGGGGCCTCCTTCGGCAGCCGGGCGTCCTGGCCGGTGAACAGCGCGTCGCCCGGGGTCACCACGAGCATGTTGGTGCCCAACCGGTCCAATTCCCGTATGAGTTGGGCCTTGCTGGAGGACGAGATGCCGACCACCGCGATCATCGTCGCGATGCCGAGCGCGATGCCCAGCGCGGACAGGACGACGCGCAGGGGGCGGCCGCGCAGCCCGGCGGATCCGACGTGGAACACATCGCGGGCGCTGAGCCGGGCGGGGGAGAGTGCGGTGCGCCTCATACGGCGACCGCTCCGGCGTCGGTCCCGGTGCCGGGTGCGGAGTCAGGTGCCGCGTCCGTCCTGGCATCAGCACCCGTCCCGCCACTCGTGCGGGCCTGTCTGGTGTCCGCCACCACCCGGCCGTCGCGGATCCGCACCTGGCGGGGCAGCCGGTCGGCGATCTCGCTGTCGTGGGTGATCACGGCGATGGTCGCGCCTTCCTTGTTGAGATCGTGCAGCAGCTCCATGACCGCCTCGCCCGAGGCGGAGTCCAGGGCGCCGGTGGGCTCGTCGGCGAGCAGCAGGTCGGGTTCGCCGACGACGGCGCGCGCGATGGCGACGCGCTGCTTCTGCCCGCCGGACAGCTGGTGCGGCTTGTGGTCCATCCGGTCCGCGAGGCCGACGCGCTCCAGCGCGGCGGCGGCCCGGCGGCGGCGTTCGGCGCGCGGCAGCCCCGAGTAGAGGAGCCCCTCGGCCACGTTGTCCTGGGCGCTGATGCCGGGCACGAGATGGAACGCCTGGAAGACGAATCCGACGTGCTGGGCGCGCAGCGCGGAGAGCCTGCCGTCGGACAGCGCGGCGACGTCGTGGCCCGCGATGGCGACCGAGCCGGAGGACGGCCGGTCCAGGGTGCCGACGATGTGCAGCAGGGTGGACTTGCCGGAGCCGGACGGGCCGACGATGGCGAGCAGTTCGCCGTCGTCGATCGTCAGGTCCACGCCACGCAGCGCCGTGACGCCGCCCGGGTACTGCTTCCCGACGCCCACGAGTTCGACGACGGTGTTCGGGGCGGTACCGGTGGAACTCACAGCGACGGCACCCCGACCTTCATGCCCTCGCGCAGCCCGCCGCCGCTGATCTCGACCCGCCCCTGCCCGAACATGCCGAGCTCGACCGCGACGTCGCGCGCCTTGCCGTTCTCCACGACCTGGACGCCGAAGCCGCCGCTGGGCAGCGCCAGCAGGGCGTTGACGGGTACGGACAGCACGCCCTGGTGGGTCTGGCCGGTCAGGTTCACCGTCACCGGGGACTTGTCGAGGCCGCCGACCTTGGACGGGTCGTCGAAGGTGACCGTGACGGAGATCCTGGGTGTCTTGTCCTGCGGGTCCTCGCCCTCCTCGACGGTCTTGCCGATGGAGGAGACCTTGCCCTGCGCGGTCCCGCCGCCCGGCAGATCGACGGTGACTTTGGTGCCGGTCCGCGCCAGCTGACCGTCGGCGACCTCCAGCTTGAACTCGACGATCCGCTCGGAACTGGTCGTGGTCAGCACCGGCTTGCCGGGACCGGCCTGGTCGCCGACGGTGGAGTCCGCCGACTTGATCCGTACCGGGCCGGCGGAGAAGGCGATCTGGTCGGGGCCGGTCGTGCCGGTCCTCGGCAGGTCGTGGTCCTTCTGCCAGCGCTTCACGGCATCGGCGGTGCCGGCGGTGAACGTGCCGTCGGCGGCCAGGCCGGAGCCGAAGCCGAGGGCGCGCAGATTCTCCTTCAACTGCCGGACGTCGTCGCCCTTGTCGCCGGTCTTCAGCGTCCGGTACATGGGGGTCGTGCCGTACATCAGCCGTACGGGCTTGCCGTCGACCTCGTACAGCCTGCCGTCGCGCGCGACGGAGGAGCCGGCGCCGGCGACCCAGGTGATGGTGCCCATGGCGCCCGCGTTGATCTTGCGCTCCTTGGAGTACCCGAGCGTGCCCTGCTTCTGGGTGCTGTCGCTGAGATCGCCGCGCTCGATCGGGGCGGTCGCCGGCGGGAGGCCGGAATTCTGCTGGGTCACCCCCTTGTCGGGGGCGGCCAGCGCGGTGACGGCCACGCCGCCCCCGGCGACGACCACGACCACCGCCACGGCGGCCAGAACGATTCTCTTGCGCTTCATCGACGTATTCCCGTCCGTCCCCTGCGTGCTCGGCCGCGTGCTCTGCGTTTCGTGCCTTGCCTGCGTTCGGCGTGTTCCGTGCGTTCCGTGCGTGCTCTTGCGCATGCCGTCGGTCACGCCGGTCGTCAGTCGACGGAGCAGAGCTTGTTGGCCTTGTCGAACTTCTCCTTCTCCGCGCCCTGCGGCATCGGCATGGCCTTCTGCATCCCGCCACTGCCGCCAAAGTTCGGATCGGGCATGTCGACGCCGTTCCTACGCATGCACTGCGCGAACTTGAGAGCCTTGTCCTTGTCCGCCTGGGATATTTCTCCCGACGGATTCGCGCTGAACTGCTTGCAGGCGTCCATCGCCTTCTTCATCGACGCCTCACTGCCGTTCCTGCCGATCGTCATGCCCCGCGGGTCCTCGCCCGGCTTGGGTTCCTGCACGTCCATGCCGTTGTCCCGCAGGCACTTGCGGAACTTGAGCGCCTTGTCGGCGGCGGTGTCGGCCGAGCTCTTCCCGGGCGATCCCTTCGCGTCGGAGTCCGTATCGGAGCCCGAACAGGCGGAGGCGAAGAGGGCGAGAGCGGCCAGTGCCGCGGCGCCGGCGGAAACGCGGTTGCGATTTCTCATGGGATTCTCACTTTGCGGCTGTTCCGGATAGTGACGGGAGGAGATTGACAGCCGCAGAGCTCTCGTTTCTCTAAGCGAGGTCCTTTACAACGCCGAAAGGTCCCCATCGGGTAAACAGGGGCACATGCGTGTTTTGCTGGTGGAGGACGAGGAATTCCTGGCCGAAATGGTGGCCGACGGGCTGCGCCGTGACGCCATCGCGGTGGACGTGGCGTCGGACGGCGCCGAAGGGCTGCGCAAGCTCCGGTTCGGCGCCTACGACGTGCTCGTCCTGGACCGCGATCTGCCCGGGGTCCACGGCGACGAGGTCTGCCGCCGGGTCGTGGAGCAGCGGCTGCTCACCCGGGTGCTGATGCTCACCGCCGCCGGCACCGTCCGCGACCGGGTGGCGGGGCTCGGCCTGGGCGCCGACGACTACCTCACCAAGCCGTTCGCCTACGACGAGTTGCTCGCCCGGGTCCTGGCACTGGGCCGCCGGGTGCACCCCGCGCTGCCCCCGGTGATCGAACGCGCCGGCCTCGTCATGGACGGCGCGCGCCGCCAGGCGAGCCGCGACGGCCGGTATCTGAGCCTGTCCCGGAAGGAGTTCGCGGTGTTGGAGGTACTGATGCGCGCGGACGGCGCGGTCGTCAGCGGCGAGGACCTGATCGAGCAGGTGTGGGAGGAGGACACCAGCTACCGCACGAACGCGGTCCGGGTGACGCTCAGCAAGCTGCGCACCAAGCTCGGCGAGCCGCAGGTGGTGGAGACGGTGCCGGGCGTCGGCTACCGGATCGCCGACGTTCCGGGGGACCGGTCGCCGAACGCAGCCGCCGGGGACCAGGCCCTGAACTCAACCGCCGGGGAGCGGACCCCGAACTCCGCCTCCCGGGTCCAGGCCCCGAACTCCGCCTCCCGGGACCGGTCATGAGCCGGTTCCGTCTGCGGCTCTGGCGGCTGAGCAGTGAACGGGCCCGGCTGACGAGTCTGTACGGCGGGCTGCTGGTGCTGGCCGGCGGCGTGCTGATAGCCCTCGTGTACTCGCTGGTGCGCAGCGGTCTCTACTCCACCATCAGCCTTGCCGTCACCACCGCCGTCCCCATCGGCGGCGGCCCCCGCTCCCCGTACGCCCTGCCGACCCGGCAGTTCGCCGAGGCCCAGCCGGCGCTTCCCCTGCAGGGGCAGACGTTCGACGCCGCCAAGGCGCACGCGGCGACGAAGATGATCACGACGGCGGCGGAGAGCGCGGCCCTCAGCAAACTGCTGACGGTCTCGCTCATCTCGCTCGCCGTCTTCGCCGTGCTGTCCGTGGCGCTGGCCTGGTGGATGGCGGGACGGGTGCTGCGTCCGGTGGGCGTCATCACGTCCACCGCCCGCCGGCTGTCCGGTGAGAACCTGCACGAGCGCATCAAGCTGAAGGCGCCGCCCGGCGAGCTGAAGCAGCTCGCCGACACGTTCGACACCATGCTCGACCGGATAGAGCAGCTGGTCTCCGCCCAGCAGCGGTTCGTCGCCAACGCCGCCCATGAGCTGCGGACGCCGCTGGCCGTGCAGCGTGCCGCGGCCGAGATCGGGCTGGCGGACCCGGACCTGGATCCGGAACGGCTCGCGCGCCTGCGCGGCAAGCTCATCGACGTCGCCGATGACAGCGAGAAGCTGATCGACGGACTGCTGCTGCTCTCGGCCAGCGACCAGGGGCTGGAGCGCGTCGGGCCGATCGCGCTCGACGCGACCGCGGCGAGCGTTGCGACGGCGCTCGCGGACCAGGCGGGCGAGCACGGGGTCACCGTCGGGACCGAACTGCGGCCGCTGACCGTGCAGGGCGAGGCCGTGCTGCTCGGGCATCTGGTGCACAACCTGGTGAGCAACGCGATCCGCTACAACCACCCGGGCGGGCAGGTGCGGGTCAGGGTCGGCGCGGACGGCCTGGAGGTCGTCAACACCGGCCCTGAGGTGCCGGCCGCCGAGGTGCCGGAGCTCTTCGAGCCCTTCCGGCGGATGCAGGCCCGCCGCCACGGGCCGGGGGAGGGGGCGGGACTCGGGCTCTCCATCGTCGCCTCGATCGCCCGCGCGCACGGGGCCGTGGCCACCGCCGCAGCGAATCCGGGCGGCGGCCTGACGGTCCGCGTGGCCGGCTTCCAGCCGGCCGGCTCCAGGAAGCCGGTTTCTCAGCGGTCCTAGCGGTCCTGGTCCTAGCGGTCCTGGCCCTAGCGGTCCTAGAGGTTCTGGCCCTGGCGGTCCTGGCGGCTTTAGAGGTCGAACTCCTTGGGGTCGATGCCCACCGCGAAGCACGCCTCGCGGACGACACCCTGCTCGGTCTTGTCGAAGTCACCGTCGGCGCCGCCGATGACGATGCCGATCTGGATGACGGCGCGGGCCTCGGTCGGCTTCTTCTGGACCTTGCCGATCTCCTGCAGGATCCCGACCTTGCCGAAGTCGAAGTCGGCGGTCAGCTTGCCGAGGTAGGCGTCGAACCGGCGCTGCAGGTCATCGGCCGGGAAGTTCTGCAGTACGTCGTTGCCCGCGATCAGCGACGCCACGCGCTGGCGCTCGGACGGGTCGATCTGACCGTCGGCGGCGGCGACCAGTGCGCACATCGCCATGCTCGCGTCGCGGAACGCCCCGCTCTTGAGGTCGTTCTTCTTGGCGGTGAGCTGGGTCTGCATGGTCTGCGCGGACTCCTTGAAGCGATTCCACAGGGCCATGGTGGTGTTCTCCTCGACGCATTGGCTTTCGATCTCGCCCAGGGAACTCCCCGGAGGCCCCATGGAGTTCCCTGGCGCCCCCGGGCCGGGCATCGCCCGGGGGCGCGCGGGACGGCACGCGACCGGCGGCCAAGGATGCGGCGGCTACGGGACCAGCACGACCTTGCCCATCGTGGCGCGGGTCTCCAGCGCCCGGTGCGCGGCGGCGGCCTCCGCCAGCGGGAAGCGCTGCACCGCAGGTACGAGACGGCCGGCGGCGGCCTCCGCGAGGGCCGCCTCCTCCAGGGCGCGCAGGCCCTCGGGGCCGCCGATCGCCTTCATCATCGGCGGGCCGATCACGGTCTGCGAGGTGATCCCACGAGTGGCCAGTTCCTCCTCGCCGAGCTCCAGCGGTCCGCCGGCGGACCAGCCGTAGACGAGGTGCCGGCCGCCCTTGCCGAGCAGGTCGACGGCGGCGCGGCCGAGCGGGCCGCTGACGGCGTCGAAGACGACGGTCGCGGACCGGCCGCCGAGGGCGGTGCGCACCTGGTCGGTCCAGCCGGGGGTGTTGTAGTCGACGGCCACGTCCGCGCCCAGGCCGCGGATCCGTTCGACCTTGGCCGGGCCGCCCGCCGCTCCGACGACGGTCGCGCCGAGGTTCTTGGCGTGCTGGACGAGCAGGGTGCCGATGCCGCCGGCCGCGGCGGTGACGATCACCACGTCCTGGTCGGTCAGGTCCGCGAACCGCAGGATGCCGAGGGTGGTGCGGCCGGTGCCGATCATGGCGATGCCCTCGGCGAAGTCCAGGTTCTCCGGCAGCTCGTGCAGTTTGCCGGTGTCGGTGACCGCGGTCTCGGCGTAGCCGCCGGGGACCATGCCGAGGTGGGCGGCGACGCGCCGGCCGAGCCAGCGCGCGTCGGTGCCCTCGCCGAGCGCGTCGACGGTGCCGGCGACCTCGCGGCCGGGGATCGTCGGCAGCTCGGGCAGCGGGTACGGGCTCTTCGGGTCGCCCTGGCGGAAGACGGTGTCGATCACGTGGACCCCGGCCGCGCCGACGGCGATCCGCACCTGCCCGGGACCCGGAACCGGGGTCTCGGTCTGCTCGTACGTCAGGTTCTCGGCGGGGCCGAAGGCGTGCAGACGGGCGGCGCGCATGGCGTTTCTCCGGATCTTCGGGCGGTGCGGGCGCCTGGTGGCGCCCGCACCGCTCATCCTTCGACGTGAACCTAGGTTCACGTCAAGGCCGGAGGTCCGGAGGAAGCCGGGAGGTCCGAAGGCGTCCGGGAGACCCGGGGCCTGCGCTACCGCGTTACGACGACCGGGCCAGGAGCTTCTGCTTGGCCTGGGCGTACTCCTCCTCGGTGAGGTCGCCGCGGCTCTTCAGCTCGGACAGCTTGTGGAGCTGGTCCACGCTGTCGTCCTGCGTGCCCGCCGCTTCGCGCACGTACTGCTTGAAGGCCGTCTGCTGAGCCTCCACCTGCTTGACGTCGCGCTGGCTCATGCCCTTGCCGCGCACGATGACATAGGCCAGCACGCCGACGAAGGGCAGCAGGATGACCAGGATCATCCAGCCCGCCTTGGCCCAGCCGCCGAGCTCGCGGTCGCGGAACAGGTCGCCGATGATCCGGAACAGCAGGAAGAACCAGAGCACCCAGAAGAACAGCAGAAGCATCGTCCAGAAGAGGTCGAGCATCGGGTAGTTTTCCATGACTCAAGGAGAAGCTCTGGTCAGAACCGGCGCATCCGGGGTTGACCCGAATGGGTCACACGCGCGGGAAGCGGGCCCGCAGGTCCCAGATCGCCGGGTTGTCGCCGAGGCCGTCGTGCATGTCGGTCAGGTCCGCGATCAGGTCGTGCAGGAAGTCGCGTGCCTCGCGGCGGAACGTCGTGTGGTGCAGGGAGAGCGGCGGCTCGTCCTCGGCCCAGTCGGCGACGACGTCCACGTAGCCGAAGCGCCGCGCGAAGCGGAGCCGGTCCGTGGACTCGGTGAAGTCGAACTCGGCGTACTGCGAGCGCGAGGCGCGGCTGCCGCGCGGGTCCTGGTCCAGCCGCTCGACGATGTCGCACATCGCCCACGCGAAGTCGAGCACCGGGACCCATCCCCAGGCTGTGGACAGTTCGCGCTCGCCCTTCGCGAGGTACACATCGCCGCAGAACAGGTCGTGACGCAGGGAGTGGACGGTCGCGGTGCGGTAGTCCGTCTGCGGGGGGTCGGGAAAGCGGCGGGAGAGGGCGTAGCCGAGGTCGATCACACTGTCGATCGTCGCACGCGGTACGACTGCGGAATGACGCGGCGGAACGACGCGTGGGCGCGACCCGGTCCGCGTCGGTGCAACAGCCGCCGGCCGGTCCGGGTCGGCGCAGCAGCCGCCGGCCGGCCGCGTGGTCAGCGCAGCAGCCGCTGCTCCTTGGCCACGGACACCGCTCCGGCCCGGGTGTCGACGCCGAGCTTGTCGTAGATCCGGCCCAGGTGCGTTTTGACGGTCGCCTCGCTGATGAACAGGGCGCGGGCGATGTCGCGGTTGCCGAGGCCCTGCGCGAGCTGGGCGAGGATGTCCAGCTCGCGTTCGGTGAGGTTCGGGCGCGGGGCGCGCATCCGGGCCAAGACGCGGCTGGCGACCGGCGGCGAGAGGGTGGTGCGGCCCTGGGCCGCCGCGTGGATCGCGGCGAACAGCTCCTCGGGCCGCTCCGCCTTGAGCAGATAGCCGGTCGCGCCGGCCTCGATGGCGCGGGTGATGTCGGCGTCGGTGTCGTACGTGGTCAGCACCAGGACGTGCGGGGCCGCGTCGGGCGCCTCGACGGCCGAGGTGATCCGCCGGGTGGCCTCGACGCCGTCGATCCCGTTCCCCAGCTGGAGATCCATCAGGACGACCTGCGGACGCAGCCGGGCGGCCATGACGACCGCCTCCTCGCCCGTCCCGGCCTCGCCGATCACGTCGATGTCGCCCGCGCTGGCGAGCAGCGCGAGGAGCCCGGCGCGTACGACGGCGTGGTCGTCGCAGACCAGCAGCCGCACGGGGGCGGGCGTGGGCGTGGGTTCCGGTACGGCGGCGGAGGCGGTCACTGGTGCTCCAGGGGGATCGTGGCGGTGACGACGGTGCCTTCGCCCGCGCCGCTCTCGACGGTCAGGGTGCCGCCGAACTGGCGGAGCCGGGCGCGCATCGCCGGCAGGCCGTGGCCGCGGCCCGCCCCTTCGGCGGCGGCGCCGGAGCCGGGGGCCGCGCGGTCGGCCGGGTCGAAGCCGCGGCCGTCGTCCGCGATGTCCAGGACGGCCTGGTCGCCGAGGTACGACAGGGTGATCACGGCGGCCGAGGCGCCGGCGTGCTCGCGCACATTGGCCAGCGCGCCCTGCGCGATCCGCATCAGCGCGGCCTGCGCGGCGGCCGGCAGCCCGCCCGATGCCGTGCCGCTCGGGGTGGTTCCGATCGGCGTTCCGCCAGGGCTTCCGTCCAGGTGGAAGCGGACCGGCAGGCCGCTCTCCGCCGACTCGCGTTCGGCCAGCGCACGCAACGCGTCGTGCAGGGTGCCGCCGTCGGCGAGGTCGGCGGGCGCGAGGTCGTGCACGAAGGCGCGCGCCTCGGCGAGGTTGCGCGCGACGATCGAGGTCGCGGTGGTGACGTGCGTCCTGGCGGTGCCGGGGTCGCTGTCCCAGGTGCGGGCCGCGGCCTGCAGCAGCATCTGCTGGCTGGACAGGCCCTGCGCCAGGCTGTCGTGGATCTCCATGGCCAGCCGCTGCCGCTCGGCCAGCGCGCCCGCGCGCCGCTCGGTCGCCGCGAGCTCGCGCTGGGTCCTGACGAGGTCGTCGATGAGTGCGTGCTGACGGGCGGCCTGCCGCTGCATGTGCAGGAAGACGGCGGTGGCGAGGCCCGCGACGGCGGGCGGCAGCAGGAGGAGGTTGGGGTCGAAGCCGTCGGCCAGCCGGAGCTGGGAGATGACGACCAGGACGGTGAGGGCCGCCACGAGGATGATCGCGGCACGTGCCGGCAGGGTCCGCAGCCCGCTGTAGAAGAGCGGGATCGCGCACCAGGCGAAGCTCGGCGCGAGCAGCACGATCACCACCCAGGCGACGACGACGGCCGCCAGCCACAGACGGTGGGCCGAGGGCCCAGCCCTTCCGGCGGCCGGACCGAGCGCGTACAGGACGGCGAGCGCGACGCTCAGGCCGATCACCCACGGCACCCTGGCGGCGCCCGGATGGTGCACCACGAAGCGGGTCAGCGAGGCACCCAGCAGCACGACGAACGCGGTGTGCATGACGAGGGTGAGCCAGCCCGCATCGGGGTCGGCGGTCTCCGCCGCCGGTCGCGGGGTGGTGCTCACGTGGATCTCCTCGTCGTCGGCCGCTCCTGCCCCCGTATCCCTTTATCGCCCGGCCCCGCCGGCCCCGCATCATCCGATCGGTTGACGGCCCCGTCATCCATCATGCCCGCGGGGAGGGGCCGGCTCGCCGACCCTGATCGGCCCGGTCCGGGCCGAGGATCGAAGGGCAGGCCCGGTGCGGGCCGCACCGATTCTCTGAGGAGTGACCGTGAAGATTTCCGCTCGTGTTCTGGCCGGGTCCCTCGCTGCAGCCGCTCTCGGCGCCGGCGTTTTCGGCAGTGTGTCGGCGTCCGCCGCCCCGGCGCCCGCCGCGAAGACCGCCGACGTCCGGCCGTCGCAGACCGTCCGGACGGCGCATCTGACGATCGACGCCGCCGCCAAGGGCGCCCAGGCCGCGCTCGACGCCGCCGAGAAGGCCGGCCAGCACGTCACCGTCGCGGTCGTCGACCGCAACGGGAACACCGTCGTCACCCTGCGCGGCGACGGCGCGGGCCCGCAGTCCTACGAGTCCGCCGAGCGCAAGGCGTACACCGCGGTCTCCTGGAACGCCCCCACCTCGGAGCTGGCCGAGCGGCTGGCCCAGGCCCCGAACCTCAAGGACATCCCCGGCACCCTCTTCCTGGCCGGCGCCGCCCCCGTCACCGACGGCGGTGCGCCCATCGCGGCCATCGGTGTCGCCGGCGCCCCCAGCGGCGACCTGGACGAGCAGTTCGCGCGCGTCGGTGTGGCGGCTCTCGGGAAGTGACCGCTCTCGGGAAGTGACCGCCGCACGAACGCCGACGGCCTCCGGATCAGGGTGCGATCCGGAGGCCGTCGGGAGGTGGAGCCGGTGTCAGAGGTTGACGCCGAAGTCCGTGGCGATACCCACGAGGCCGGAGGCGTAGCCCTGGCCCACCGCGCGGAACTTCCACTCCGCGCCGTTGCGGTACAGCTCGCCGAAGACCATCGCGGTCTCGGTGGCCGAGTCCTCGCTCAGGTCGTAGCGGGCGATCTCCGCCTCGCCGGCCTGGTTGACGATGCGGATGTAGGCGTTGCGGACCTGGCCGAAGTTCTGGCTCCGGGTCTCGGCGTCGTAGATCGAGACCGGGAAGACGATCTTGTCGATGTCGGCCGGGAGCGCCGCCAGGTTGACCTTGATCTGCTCGTCGTCGCCCTCGCCCTCACCGGTCTTGTTGTCGCCGGTGTGCACGATGGACTGGTCGGGCGTCGCCTTGTTGTTGAAGAAGACGAAGTGGCCGTCCGAGTAGACCTTGCCGGTGGTGTTCACAGCGATGGCGCTCGCGTCGAGGTCGAAGTCGGTACCGGTGGTGGTACGGACGTCCCAGCCGAGACCGACCGTGACCGCCGTCAGGCCAGGCGCCTCTTTGGTCAGCGAGACGTTGCCGCCCTTGGACAGGCTTACAGCCATTGGGAGTCCCCTCCATGGAGATGGGTTGTTGCCGACGAAGCTACCGTCACCCGTCACAACGCCGTCAGAGGACTGTCTGGTTCCCTTCGAAGGATTCACGATTGGCCACAGCGGCCGAAACCACCGTGGAAAACCCTGTGACGGGAGCCGTCGGAACACGGGATCATAGGACGCATGTCCGGTCCCCTTGTCATTCGCGGCTCCGTCTCCGTCCCGGAGGCCGAGCTCCTGTGGCGTTTCTCCAGGTCGTCGGGGCCGGGCGGGCAGCATGTGAACACCAGTGACAGCCAGGTCGAGCTGCGCTTCGACCTCGCCGGTACGGAATCCCTGCCGCCGGTCTGGAAGGACCGGGCGCTGGAGCGCCTCGCGGGCAAGCTCGTCTCCGGCGTTCTGACGGTCAAGGCCTCCGAGCACCGCTCGCAGTGGCGCAACCGGGAGACGGCGCTCGCCCGGCTGGCGTCGGTGCTGGCGACGGCCACCGCCCCGCCGCCGAAGCCGCGCCGTCCGACGAAGATCCCGCGCGGGATCAACGAGCGCCGGCTGCGGCACAAGAAGCAGCGCGGCGAGACCAAGCGCGGCCGCGATCAGCGTTCCTGGGACTGACGCCGGGACTTTCGCAACACGCCCTAGCCGAGCTGCCGGTAGCGGCCCTTGAAGTAGACGAGCGGTGAGCCGTCGGCGCTCGGCGTCTGCGCGGCGAGCACCCGTCCGATGACGAGGGTGTGGTCCCCGGCCGTGACCCGTTGTTCCGTCTCGCACTCCAGCACCGAGAGCGCCCCGCCGAGTATCGGCGCCCCGGATCGGGCGCCGCGGTAGTAGGCGACGTCCTCGAAGAGCAGCCGGTCGCTGATCCGCCCGCGCATCGCGAAGCGCCCCGCGATGTGCCGCTGGCTCTCGCTGAGCACGGACGCCGCCCACAGCGGCTGCCGCTCCAGCAGATCGTCCATTCGCGAGTCCGCCCGAACGCTCACCAGTACCATCGGCGGTTCGAGCGAGACGGACAGGAACGCGGTGGCCGTCATGCCGACGTCCTCGCCCCTGGGCCCGTCCTCCGGGTCATGAGCGGTGACGAGAACGACGCCGGCCGCGAGGCGGGCCATCGCGGCGCGGAAGTCGTCGGGGTGGGCCATGATCCCAGGATGGGGGACAGCGGTTGTCTGCAGCACACCAAGGACGGTACGTCCCCGTTCTGGCCCCGCGCATCGGGCTTCAGGACCAGGACCGGTCCGGGCCCGGCTTAGGCCGGTACTAGCCGGGTCCTAGGCCCAAAGCCATACGCTCCGTGGTCAAGCCCGGACAAACTCCTGTGACTTGAGTCACAAGGGGCAGGAATTGTTGACCCTGTGTACCGGCCGAACTGCTCGCTGTGATTCAGTTGCCGTGGCAATCGGACGACAAGAAATCCCAGGAGTTGCTGTCGAGGGCTCGGAGAGAGGCATGGACACCGAGTCGGAGCCGTATGTCCGTCTCGCGACCCTGCGTCAGCTGCACCAGGTCGTAGCAGACCTCAATACGGCACGAAGTCTCGCCGACACCCTGCAGGCCGTGGCCGACGGGGTGGTCAACGGGCTGGGCTATGAACTCTGCGCCGTGAACCTGGTGCGCCCGGACGGCGACCTGGTCGTCGCCGCCTTCGCCGGAAGTGCCGCCGCCGAGTCACTGCTCGCCGGCCGCGTCGGATCCCGCGCCTCGTGGGAGCGCCGGCTGAACATGGGTGAGCGCTGGGGGATGTTGCGGTTCATACCGCACACCGAGGGCTGGGTCCTGGTCGACGACGACGTCCCGCAGTGGCACACCGACGGCCCGCCGCCCCGCTTCCCGGACGAGTGGCACCCCAACGACCGGCTCTACGCCCCGATGTACGCCTCCGCGAACATCGGCGGGGAGCTGATCGGCGTCATCTCCGTCGACAAGCCCACCAACGGCCGGCACCCGGGACCGTGGGGGTGCGAGGCGCTCCAGATGTACGCCTTCCAGGCCGCCATCGCCATCAGCAACGCCCGGCTGCGGGCCAACATGCAGCGGGCGCTGGTCCGGCTGGAGCGCGACCAGCAGGCGCTGCGCGCCAGCGAGGAGAGCTTCCGGCAGGCGTTCGAGTACGCGCCCAGCGGTATGGCCATCGCCGAGATGGGCGGCGACCAGCACGGCAAGCTGCTGCGTGCCAACGACGCGCTGTGCCGGCTGCTGGGCCGGCCCGCCTCCGTGATGCGCCGTTACTCGTTCTCCGACCTCGTCCACCCCGAGGACGTCGGCCTGCTGCTGCGGACCTCCGCCGAGGGCGGCCGGGCCGAGCTGCGTCTGGCCCGCCGCGACGGCACCTATGTGTGGGTCTCGCTGCGCAACTCCGTCGTCGCGGACACGGCGGACGGCCCGCGCTTCCTGCTGACCCACGTCGAGGACATCGAGGAGCGCAAGGGTCGCGAGATGCAGCTCGCCCACCGCGCCAGCCACGACTCGCTGACCGGGCTGCCGAACAGCGCTGAGCTGCGCGCCCGGCTCTCCAGCCGGCTCTGTCAACGGCCGGACGACGCGGTGTCCGACGCCGCACCCGACGAGTTCGCGTTCAGCTACGGCTTCGGCCCCGACGAGATGGCCAGCCCCATGGGGGCGGTCAGCGGCTACGACCTGCACACCCACACCATCGCGCCGGACGAGAGCGTGGACTCGGGCAGCAAGGGGCTGGCCGTGCTCTTCTGCGACCTGGACGGCTTCAAGTCGATCAACGACCGGTTCGGTCACCACACGGGCGACGCCGTTCTGATCGAGGTCGCCCGCCGGCTGGCGAGCGTGGTCCGTGACGGCGACACCGTGGCCCGGCTCGGCGGCGACGAGTTCGTGGTCCTCGCCGACGGTCTGGGCCCGGCCGACGCGCAGGACCTCTCGGTGCGGCTGCGCAACGCGATCATCCCGCCCATCCGGGTCGACGGCCGGGCGGTACGCGTCGGTGCCAGCTTCGGCATCGGCTGGGCCGGCTGCGGTATGACCGCCGACGAGATCCTGCACTCCGCGGACCAGCGCATGTACATCGAGAAGCGCTCCCGCTCGCGCAACCACCGCCGCGCGGGCTGACCGCCGGGGCCGCGCGGGCTGACCGCCGGGTCGGGGCGAGGCCGGTCCGCAGGTCCGCAGGGGTGGGATCGGACGGCCCCCCTGTGATCGGGTCGTGACCCCCTGAGTCCACTGAGGGGCGATATCGGGGCGGAACGGGACCAATGCGGGACCACAACGGGACCAATGCCGGGTTCAAGGGGGTTCCCTCCACCTTGCGGAGTACCCGAGATCGATCTGGCGGTTGACCCCGGACCGCCATTCCCCTGCATACGCTGGGTAATGTGCAGCGCCTCTACTCCTTCCTCCGCAGACACCCGACATGGGTCGACAGCTTCTGGGCTCTCGTCCTGCTCGGGTTCAGCGCGCTGTGGGTGATGGAGAACAGCCAGGCATCGCAGTTCTCCCGGCTGGCCGCGATCCCGATCGCGTTCGGGCTGAGCGCCGTCGTCGCGCTGCGCCGCCGGTCGCCGGAGAACACGCTGCTGCTGGTCATCGCCCTCGGGATCGCCCAGCTCCTGCTGGACGTCCGGGTCAATCCCGGCGACTTCGCGATGCTGGTCGCCGTCTACACCGCCGCTGCCAACGGCGCCCGCTGGTCCTCGCGGCTCGCCCTCGTCGGCGGTCTGAGCGCCTCGCCGATCTCGACCCTGCGCTGGCCGGAGGACAACCCGTACTCCAGCACCTGGGTCGGCATCGCCCAGGTGATCTTCGTGTCCGTCCCCTTCGCGCTCGCCTGGGTCATCGGCGACAGCCTCCGCACCCGCCGCGCCTACTACCTACAGCTGGAGGAGCGCGCCGCCCGGCTCCAGCGGGAGCGCGAGGCGCAGTCCAAGGCCGCGGTCGCCGCCGAGCGGGCCCGTATCGCCCGTGAGTTGCACGACGTGGTGGCGCACAACGTGTCGGTGATGGTGGTGCAGGCGGACGGCGCCGCCTATGTGCTGGACGCGTCGCCCGAGCAGGCCAAGCAGGCGCTGTCGACGATCTCCAGCACCGGCCGCCAGGCGCTCGCCGAGATGCGCCGGCTGCTCGGTCTGCTGCGGGCGGGCGACGACAGCGGCGGCGAGTACGTGCCGCAGCCCGGTGTCGACCAGCTCGCCGAGCTCGTCGAGCAGGTGCGCGGCGCCGGCCTGCCGGTCCGCTTCGAGGTGACCGGCGAGGCCCGTCCGCTCTCCAGCGGCGTGGAGCTGACCGCGTACCGCATCGTCCAGGAGGCACTGACCAACACCCGCAAGCACGGCGGCATCGACGCGACCGCCACCGTCCAGCTCGTCTTCGCGGACGCCGAACTGGACCTGCTCATCGAGGACGACGGGCGGGGCTCCCAGCACGAGCTGTACGAGGACGGCGGTCAGGACGGCCTCGGGCAGGGCCTGATCGGGATGCGCGAGCGCATCGCCATGATCGGCGGCACGCTGGAGGCCGGGCCACGGCCCGGCGGCGGCTTCCGGATCAGCGCCGTGCTGCCCCTCAAGACGGGACGCTGACGCCCCCGGCGCCCCCCGCCGTCCCGCCCCGCCGGGTCATCCCCGCCGACCCCCAGAAGCCGATTTCCAGCAGAAGAGGACCAGAACACGATGGCGATCCGCGTAATGCTCGTCGACGACCAGGTGCTGTTGCGCACCGGTTTCCGCATGGTGCTGCAGGCCCAGCCCGACATGGAGGTCGTCGCGGAGGCGGGCGACGGCGCGGAGGCGATCGAGGTGCTGCGCTCCACCAAGGTGGACGTGGTGCTGATGGACGTCCGCATGCCGCGCCTCGACGGCGTCGAGGCGACCCGCCAGATCTGCGGCGGCCCGGACCGCAAGCCGGACGACGGCGGCCCGCGGGTGCTCATCCTCACCACCTTCGACCTGGACGAGTACGCCTTCTCGGCGCTCAAGGCGGGCGCCAGCGGCTTCATGCTCAAGGACGTCCCGCCGGACGAGCTGCTGGGCGCGATCCGTTCCGTGCACAGCGGGGACGCGGTCGTCGCCCCGAGCACCACCCGCCGCCTGCTGGACCGCTTCACGCCGATGCTGCCCAGCTCCGGCGCCCCGGACAACACGGCGGTGAACCGGCTGACCGAGCGCGAGCGCGAGGTGCTGTTGCTCGTCGCCCAGGGGCTGTCGAACGGTGAGATCGCGCGGAAGCTGGTGCTGTCCGAGGCGACGGTGAAGACCCACGTCGGCCGGATCCTCACCAAGCTCGACCTGCGCGACCGCGTCCAGGCGGTGGTACTGGCCTACGAGACGGGCCTGGTACGCGCCGGCACCGGCGGCCACTAGGCTCCGGCTCCAGGCTTCAGAGTTCGCTTTTCATCGAACAGTTGGCGAGGGGTGGCTGTCATGCGTGCAATCGAATTCGGAGAGTTCGGCGGACCCGAGGTCCTGCGGGTGACCGAGGTTCCGGTGCCGGAGCCAGGACCCGGTGAGGTGACCGTCGACGTGGCCTACGTCGGGGTGAACTTCGCCGACACCAAGGCCCGTGCCGACGGGTACCGGGTGCCGGCGCTGCCGTTCCGTCCCGGTCTCGAGGTGTCCGGCCGGATCCGTGCCGTCGGCGCCGGCGTCGAAGGTCTGGCCGTCGGGCAGCAGGTCGCCGCCCTGACGCCGCACAGCGGCTACGCGGAGGTCGTCACGGCCCCCGCCGTCACCGTCTTCGCGCTGCCCGGTGGCGTGTCCCTGCGGGTCGGTGCCTCCCTGCCGACCGTTCTGCCGACCGTTCAGGGCCTGGTGCACGAGGTCGGCCGGCTGCGCGCCGGAGAGACCGTACTGGTCCAGGGCGCGGCCGGCGGGGTCGGCACGGTCGCCGGGCAGGTGGCCCGGCTCGGTGGGGCGGGTGCCGTCTACGGGGTCGTGTCGCGGCCGGAGAAGGTCGCGGAAGCGCTCAAGTACGGCTACGACGAGGTGTTCGTCGGCGACGACTTCGCCGCGGAGGTCCGGCGGGCCACCGGCGGCCGTGGCGTCGATCTCGCGCTCGACCCGGTCGGCGGCGACACACTCCGCCGCAGCCTGGACTCCCTCGCGCTGTTCGGCCGGCTCGTCTCCTTCGGCAATGCCGGCGGCGGCGCCCCCTGGCAGCTCGGCCAGCCCGAGCTGTACCCGCGCGGCCTGTCGGTGGCCGGTTTCTCGATCCTCACCATCGCCGAGAACGAGCCGGAGCGGCTGCGCGCGATCGCCGACAGGTCGTTCCAGCTCGTCGCCGGCGGCAAGGTCGAGCTGCCGGTCACCGCCGAATTCCCGCTGGAGGAGGCCGCCGAGGCACACCGCCTCATGGACACCCGCACCACCACCGGCAAGCTGCTACTGCGCGTCGCGGGGGAGTGACGCGGGAGGTGCGGCGCGTTCGCTCCCGGGCCCGGTTCAGTCCTGCTGCAGGCGCTCCACGAACGCCCGCACCGCCTCCGCGACATCGTCGACCGTCCACTCCAGCGCCGACGCGGCAACCGTCACCTCGGTCACCGCCATACCCGGCACCTCGCTGTCGAACCACTTGCCGAACACGACGGACTTCGTCTCCAGCGCCTGTCGCAGCCCGGCCGCGTCCAGGACCGAGGCCGGGTACGGCAGCCACACCTGGAACTGGTGGGTGAAGGGCACCGGGGGGTTGATCCGGAAGAACGGCACCGCGCCCTCGAGGCCGTCCCGGAGCCCCTCCACGACGTTCTTGGCGTGCGCCACGTACGAGGGCAGGCGCGGCAGTTCGGTGTCCAGCCCTGCCAGCGCGGCGAGCACCGTCGGGAACTGCTGGAAGGGCAGCCCGCCGTACCGGTGGCGCCAGGCCTTCGCCTCCGCGATCAGTTCGGCCGGGCCGGCGAGCACCGCGCCCGCGATGCCGTCGAGCGACTTGTAGAACGACACATAGACGCTGTCCGCGAGGTCCGCGATCTCCGCCAGGGAGTGCCCGAAGTGCGGCGGGCACTCCCACAGCCGGGCGCCGTCGAAGTGCACCACGGCGTCCCGGTCGCGGGCGGCGGCCACCGTCGCGGTCAGCTCCTCCCAGGTGGGCAGCTGGAAGCCGGCGTCGCGCAGCGGCAGCTCCAGCATCAGCGTGCCGAACGGTTCGTCGAGGTTCCGGATCTCCTCCGCGGTCGGCATCCGGGGCGCGGTCGTCGGATGGACGGTGCGCAGCCCGCTCACCACCGAGAGGGCGTCGCGCTCATGCACCTCGGGATGGGCCAGCGGGTGCAGGGCGACCGCCGGGTTGCCCGTCCGGCCCGCCCAGCAGCGCAGGGCCACCTGCTGCGCCATCGTGCCGGTCGGGAAGAACGCCGCGGCCGCCATGCCCAGCAGCTCCGCCACCCGCTGCTCCAGCGTGGCGACGACGCCGTCGCCGTACATGTCCAGCGGAAGGTCCAGGTCGTACGCGGCCGCGCTCTCGGCCACCAGACGCTCCAGCCGTTCGCGCATCAGCGGCCGCTTGCCGCCGGACAGCACCCGGTCGCACGCCCGTACAGCCGCCAGTCGCGCTGCCTTCTCGTCGTCGATCGCATTGCCCATGGCACCGATCCTGCCCCACGGGCCCCCCTTCTGCCGAGGGGGATTTCCCGGCTGCCCGGTGTCCGTCCGGTGGACCCCCGGGGAGGCCGGGAAGCATTCGCGTAGCATTGACGAGAACGTCCGGTACCGCTCAGGACTGGAACGGAAGGCCAGCGCAGCGTGAACGCATCGCATACCCCGGGCCCCATGCCCTCCGAAGCGGAGGCGCGCCCCGCCCGTCTCACCGTCGGCGTCGTCGGCGCGGGCCGGGTCGGACCGGCGCTCGCCGCCGCCCTCAAGCTCGCGGGTCACCGGCCGGTGGCCGCGTCAGGGGTCTCCGACCTCTCACGGCGCCGCGCGGCGACCCTGCTGCCCGACGTGCCGCTGGTCGAGCCCAAAGAGGTGCTCGCCCGCGCGGACCTCGTCCTGCTGACGGTCCCCGACGACGCGCTGCCCGGCCTGGTGGCCGGCCTCGCCGAGACCTGCGCCGTACGCCCCGGCCAGCTGATCGTGCACACCTCGGGCCGGTACGGCACGGGCGTCCTCGAACCGGCGCTGCGGGCCGGCGCCCTACCGCTCGCGCTGCACCCCGCGATGACCTTCACCGGGACCGCGGTGGACGTGCAGCGGCTGGCCGGCTGCTCCTTCGGCGTCACCGCCCCCGAGCAGCTGCGGATGGCCGCCGAGGCCCTCGTCATCGAGATGGGCGGCGAGCCCGAGTGGATCGACGAGGCGGCCCGCCCGCTCTACCACGCGGGTCTCGCGATCGGTGCGAACCACCTGGTCACCCTGGTCGCCCAGTCCATGGAGCTGCTGCGCGCGGCGGGCGTCGAGGAGCCGGGCCGGATGCTCGGCCCGCTGCTCGGCGCCGCACTCGACAACGCCCTGCGCGCCGGCGACGGCGCCCTCACCGGCCCGGTCGCGCGCGGCGACGCGGGCACGGTCACCGCCCACCTGGCGGAGCTGCGCAAGCACTCCCCGCAGGCCGTCGCCTCCTATCTGGCGATGGCGCGGGCCACCGCGGACCGCGCGATCGCCAACGGAATGCTCAAGCCGGAATTCGCCGAGGCACTGCTCGAAGTCCTCGCGGACGGGGGACCCCGATGACCACGCACCTGCTGGAGACGGCCGCGGAACTGCGCGCGGCCGCCCGGGACGGCCGCACGCGCGCCGTGGTGATGACGATGGGCGCGCTGCACGAGGGGCACGCGACGCTCGTCCGTACCGTGCGGGAGCACGTGGGGGCGGACGGCGAGGTCGTCGTCACCGTCTTCGTCAATCCGCTGCAGTTCGGCCCCGGCGAGGACCTGGACCGCTATCCGCGCACCCTGGACGCCGATGTGAAGATCGCGGCCGAGGCCGGCGCGGACATCGTCTTCGCGCCCGCGGCCGATGAGGTCTACCCGGGCGGCGCACCGCAGGTGCGGATCACGGCCGGTCCGATGGGGGAGCGCTACGAGGGCGCCTCCCGCCCCGGCCACTTCGACGGCATGCTCACCGTCGTCGCGAAGCTGCTCCACCTCACCGCCCCGGCCGTCGCGTTCTTCGGGCAGAAGGACGCCCAGCAGCTCGCGCTCATCCGCCGGATGGCGACGGACCTCAACTTCCCGGCGGAGATCGTCGGCGTCCCCACGGTCCGCGAGAGCGACGGGCTGGCGCTGTCCAGCCGCAACCGCTACCTCTCGGACGCCGACCGCCCGGCGGCCCTCGCCCTGTCGCGCGCGCTGTTCGCCGGCCGGGACGCGGTCCAGGCGGGCCCCGACGCCGTACGAGCGGCGGCGCGCACCGTACTGGAGCAGACGGGGGACGGCGGCCCGGCCGTCGACTACCTGGCCCTCGTCGACCCCTCGGACTTCACCGAGGCGCCGCCCGGCCACACCGGACCGGCGATCCTCGCCGTCGCCGCGAAGGTCGGCACGACCCGTCTGATCGACAACATCCCCCTGGAATTCGGAGCCGCCCGATGAACGGAACCGGCATACGGTTGCACGCCCCCGCCCCCGGCTGGGCGATCGCCGCCGACGTGATCGTCGTCGGGTCCGGCGTCGCCGGCCTGACGACCGCGCTGCGCTGCGCCGCCGCCGGGGCGAAGGTCGTCGTCGTGACGAAGGCGCAGATGGACAACGGCTCCACGCGCTGGGCCCAGGGCGGCATCGCGGCCGCGCTCGGTGAGGGCGACACCCCGGAACAGCACCTGGACGACACCCTGGTCGCGGGCGCCGGGCTGTGCGACGAGCCCGCCGTGCGGGCGCTGGTCACCGAGGGCCCGGACGCGGTGCGCCGGCTCATCTCCACCGGCGCGCAGTTCGACACGTCCGACGAGACCGGCGAGATCCTGCTGACCCGCGAGGGCGGCCACCACCGCCGCCGGATCGCGCACGCGGGCGGCGACGCGACGGGCGCGGAGATCTCCCGCGCCCTCGTGGAGGCGGTCCGCGACGCCGGTATCGAGACCGTGGAGAACGCGCTCGTCCTGGACCTGCTCACCGACGAGGCGGGCCGCACCGCCGGTGTCACGCTGCACGTCATGGGCGAGGGCCAGCGCGACGGCGTCGGCGCGGTGCACGCCAAGGCCGTGGTGCTCGCGACCGGCGGCATGGGCCAGGTGTTCTCCGCGACGACCAACCCGGCCGTCTCGACCGGCGACGGCGTGGCGCTCGCGCTGCGGGCCGGCGCCGAGGTCAGCGACCTGGAGTTCGTGCAGTTCCACCCGACCGTGCTGTGGCTGGGCCCGGACGCCGAGGGCCAGCAGCCGCTGGTGTCCGAGGCGGTCCGCGGCGAGGGCGCGTACCTGGTCGACGCCGAGGGCATCCGGTTCATGACCGGCCAGCACGAGCTGGCCGAGCTGGCGCCGCGCGACATCGTCGCCAAGGGCATCACGCGGCGGATGCAGGAGACCGGCGCCGAGCACATGTTCCTGGACGCCCGGCACTTCGGCGCGAAGATGTGGGCCGAGCGCTTCCCGACCATCCTCGCCGCCTGCCGTTCGCACGGCATCGACCCCGTCACCGAGCCGATCCCGGTCGCTCCTGCGGCCCACTACGCGAGCGGCGGCGTCCGGACGGACCTGCTGGGCCGGACGACCGTGCCGGGCCTGTACGCGTGCGGTGAGGTCGCCTGCACGGGTGTGCACGGCGCCAACCGGCTCGCCTCCAACTCGCTGCTGGAGGGCCTGGTCTTCTCCGAGCGCATCGCGGCCGACATCATCGCCGACCCGACCGTGCCGGGCGCCCCCGTAGTCCCCGCACCGGCCCGCACCCCGCTGCTCGCCTCCGAGGCCCGCTACGAGATCCAGCGGATCATGACGGCGGGCGCGGGCGTGCTGCGCAGCGCCGCCAGTCTGGCGGGCGCGGCCACCGCGCTGGAGCGGCTCCACACCGCCTCGGTCGAGGATCTGGAGCGCGACGGCAAGACCGCGGAGCCGTGCGTCGAGACGTGGGAGGCGTCCAACCTGAGCCTGGTGGCCCGGGTCCTGGTCGCGGCCGCCCGCCGCCGGGAGGAGACTCGTGGCTGCCACTGGCGCGAGGACCGGCCGGACCGGGACGATGCCCAGTGGCGCCGGCACCTCGTCGTCCGCCTGACGCCGAACGGGACGCTGGCCGTCCACACCACCGACACGGCGGACTTCCCGCCGGTGCGCAATGCAGAGGCACCGCTCGACAGCCTGCCGGTGACCGCAGAAACCCCGCGGGGGACGACCCGCGCAGCCCTCAAGGAGCCCTCGTGAGTACCCCGGACCGTCCTCAGCCCGTCCTTCTTCCGCTGCCGCAGTTCGGCCTGCCCGTCGGCCTGCCCGACGAGGGCTCGGGCGGCTGCGGTGACGCGTGCGGCTGCGGCGGCGAGGAGGAGCTGTACGAGCACGACCCGCTGCAGTGCGGTCTGGACGCCGATCTGGCGCAGCTGCTGGTCGACGCGGGCCTGGACCCCGTCCAGGTCGAGGACATCGCGCACATCGCGATCGAGGAGGACCTCGACCAGGGCGTCGACGTCACCACCGTCGCGACCGTCCCCGAGGACGCCTTCGCCACCGGTGACTTCACCGCCCGCGAGGCCGGCACCGTCGCGGGACTGCGGATCGCCGAGGCGGTCCTGTCGGTCGTCTGCACCGACGAGTTCGAGGTCGAGCGGCACGTCGAGGACGGCGACCGCGTCGAGCCCGGCCAGGTGGTGCTGACGGTCCGCACCCGCACCCGTGACCTGCTGACGGGCGAGCGCAGCGCGCTCAACCTGCTGTGCCGGCTGTCCGGTATCGCGACCGCGACCCGCGCCTGGTCGGACGTGCTGGAGGGCACCAAGGCGGAGGTCCGCGACACCCGCAAGACGACGCCGGGGCTGCGCGCCCTGGAGAAGTACGCGGTGCGCTGCGGCGGCGGCGTCAACCACCGGATGTCGCTGTCGGACGCGGCGCTGGTCAAGGACAACCACGTGATCGCGGCCGGCGGCGTCGCGCAGGCGTTCAAGCTGGTCCGCGACGAGTTCCCCGACCTGGCCATCGAGGTCGAGGTCGACACCATGGACCAGGTGCGCGAGGTCCTCGCGGCGGGCGCCGACCTGATCCTGCTCGACAACTTCACCCCCGAGCAGACCGCCGAGGCCGTCACGCACGTCGCCGGCCGCGCCGTCCTGGAGTCCTCGGGCCGGCTCTCCCTCGACACCGCCCGCGCCTACGCGGAGACCGGCGTCGACTACCTGGCGGTGGGCGCGCTGACGCACTCCTCGCCGATCCTGGACATCGGCCTCGACCTTCGCCCGGGAGTCTGAGACCCGCATGCTCCTCACCATCGACGTCGGCAACACGCACACCGTCCTGGGCCTCTTCGACGCGGAGGAGATCGTCGAGCACTGGCGGATCTCCACCGACTCGCGCCGTACCGCCGACGAGTGGGCGGTCCTGCTGCAGGGCCTGATGGGCATGCACCCGCTGCTGGGCATGGAGCTGGGTGACGGCATCGACGGCATCGCGATCTGCTCGACGGTGCCGGCGGTCCTGCACGAGCTGCGGGAGGTCACCCGGCGTTACTACGGGGACGTCCCGTCGGTCCTCGTCGAGCCGGGCATCAAGACGGGTGTGCCGATCCTGGTGGACCACCCGAAGGAGGTCGGCTCCGACCGGATCGTCAACTCCCTCGCGGCCATGCACCTGTACAACGGCCCGTGCATCGTCGTGGACTTCGGTACGGCGACGACCTTCGACGCGGTCTCCGTGCGCGGTGAGTACATGGGCGGCGCCATCGCCCCGGGCATCGAGATCTCGGTGGACGCCCTCGGGGTGCGCGGCGCGCAGCTGCGCAAGATCGAGCTGGCGCGCCCGCGCAGCGTCATCGGCAAGAACACCATCGAGGCGATGCAGTCCGGCATCCTGTACGGCTTCGCCGGCCAGGTCGACGGTGTCGCGGAGCGGATGGCCCGGGAACTCGCCGACGACCCGGACGACGTCACGGTGATCGCCACCGGCGGTCTCGCGCCGCTCGTCCTCGGCGAGGCGTCGATCATCGATGTGCACGAGCCGTGGCTGACGCTGATCGGGCTGCGCCTGGTCTACGAGCGGAACGTCTCGACGAGTTAGTCCCCCGGTTGGTCGGTGTCCCCAGATCCAGCCATGTCGTTACGGGAATTTTGTCCGTTTAGCACTTAAAGTCGTCTCATGCCCACGCCACACGGGTCCCGGGGCGGCATGGCGTTCAGCGCGGACGAACTGCGTGTGTTCCGGCGCGCCCTCGCAGCGGCCCTCCGACCCGCCACCACGACATCCGTCCCCGACGACCTCCAGGAGTACCTCCGGCTCGCCGAGGCCCTGGACGAAGCGGTCAGCGAGGGCGGGCGGCTCCGGACGTTCCTCCTCGCCGAGCTGGCCCGCTACCGCGAGGCCCTCCCGGGCAGCGCCGCCGGCTATCTCGCACGGCTGCGGGACGCCCTCGACACCGGCTACCTGCCGGGGCCCGACGACCTCGCGGCGCTGCGGCGGCTGCGCAGTCACCCCTGTGGCACGGTCGAGCACCGCCGCCGCACCGTGTTGCTGCGGCGCTGCGAGGACCTGGCCGAAAACGATCTACGAGCCCGCCTGGAGGCCCATATGCCCACGTCGCGCCGACGCTCCACGATCGCCGACCGCGGACGGCTGCTCTCGCTGCCCGGCGGCCGCACGGAATCGCCCGTGCCGGCTCTCCTGTTCGGCTCCGCGGCCGACCGGCCGGACACGTCGGGCAAGCCCGGGGAGAAGCCCGCACGGCCCTCCCAGGTGCCCGCTCCGGCCCCGGCGCCGTCCAGGGGCCCCGCGGCCCCCGACCCGGGCCGCCGGGTCCCCACGCCGGCCGAGGTGTTCCCGCCGGGACACCACCGCGCCACGCCCCCGGACGAGGAAGCCCGCTCGGCCTGACTACGCTGGACGGCATGGACTACGTATCCGCGCTCGTGCCGCCGTTCGTGATGGCGGTCTTCTTCATCGGCCTCGTCGTGACGATCATCAAGAACCAGGGCGGGGCCAACAAGGCCAAGGAGGACGCGGCGGTCGACGCCGCGTTCGCCAAGGCCGAGGCGGTCCAGCAGGCCGGAACCGACGAGGTTCGCTAAATAAGCGGCATTTCCGGCAAATGTCACTAGTATTCGAGAGTGCCCCGTCCATTGGGAGACCTCGAAGACGCAGTGATGACCAGGGTGTGGCAGTGGAATCGCCCGGTCACCGTTCGCGAAGTGCTCGAAGACCTGCAGCAGGACCGTTCCATCGCGTACACGACGGTCATGACCGTAATGGACAACCTGCACCAGAAGGGCTGGCTGCGCCGCGAGGCGGAAGGCCGCGCCTATCTCTATGAGGCGGTATCCACAAGAGCTGCTTACTCGGCCGCACTGATGAACGAGGCATGGGCGGCGAGCGACAACCCGGCCGCGGCCCTCGTGCACTTCTTCGGCATGATGTCGCCGGAACAGCGGGAAGCTCTCAGGGACGCAATGCGCGTAGTCCAGTCCGTGGACCCCTCTGCCCCTCCCGAGCCCGACGAACGATAGCGTCCGGCCATGCCCCTCGTATCAAATGACGTCACCATCCGCCGGGCCAGGACCAGTGATGTGCCGGCTGTCCGCAGCCTGCTGGACTCATATGTCCGTGACCGCATCCTGCTGGACAAGCCCACGGTGACTCTTTATGAGGACATCCAGGAGTTCTGGGTCGCCGAACGCGACGAGGACGCCGCCGTCGTGGCCTGCGGCGCACTTCATGTGATGTGGGAGGACCTGGCAGAGGTCCGCACGCTGGCGGTTCATCCGGGACAGCGTGGGAAGGGCGTCGGACATCAAGTCCTGGCCAAGCTCTTGCAGACCGCGCGCTGGCTCGGAGTCCGCAGGATTTTCTGTCTCACCTTCGAAGTCGACTTCTTCGCGAAGCACGGCTTCGTCGAGATCGGCGAGACGCCGGTGGACGGTGATGTCTTCGGCGAGCTGCTGCGTTCCAATGACGAGGGAGTGGCCGAGTTCCTCGACCTCGAGCGAGTGAAACCGAACACCTTGGGCAACAGCCGCATGCTGCTGCAACTCTGAGGGTCCCGGTATGTCCGGTACGCGCACGGGCATCTTGCTCAGCTTCGCGCAAGGGGTTTGTGTTTTTCCGTAAAAGGCGCTTTGCTTTTACCGTTAATCCGTTTTCGATGAAAGGGAAGCCGGTGGCACAGAAGGTTCAGGTCCTTCTTGTTGACGACCTCGACGGCGGCGAGGCGGATGAGACCGTCACGTTCGCACTCGATGGAGTGACGTACGAGATCGACCTCACCACTGCCAATGCGGACAAGCTGCGCGGGCTGCTCACCCCGTACCTGGACAGCGGTCGCAGGACCGGTGGACGGGTCGGCCGTGGCCGCGGTCCCAAGGTTGTGCGCGGCGGTTCGGCGAGCCAGGACACCGCGAAGATTCGTGCGTGGGCCAAGGACAAGGGCTATGAGGTCAATGACCGCGGCCGTGTTCCCGCGTCCATTCGCGAGGCGTACGAGAAGGAACACGGCTGATTCTCCAGCAGCCGGACCCGGTGGCAGGCCGTCGCGAGAGCGGAGACCAGCGCCACCAGGCCGATGGGTCCCCCCACACCATCGGTACCGGAGCGGCCCGTGAAGCACATCGCGGGCAACGTAGGTTCCACCTCGCAGCCCGGTTGGGGAGGCCGCAGCCAGACCGGCGCCGTCCGGTCGTAGGCGGCCTCCCGGCGTCCCCATTCGGGATGAGCCGGCGCCCGCATCAGATCGCCCGCACCCAGGGCGGTCAGATCGAGCGGGATTCCGCCCCATTCCAGCCATTCCAGCAGCCCGGGCAGTTCCTCCGCCGTACCCGCCGCCACCAGCAGCAGGACCCGCCGTCCGTCCAGCGCGACGGGCCCCAGTTCACCGGGCCGCGGGAAGCGTGTCAGTGCGGCGAAGCCCACCTTGGCGGGAACCTCCAGCGCGTCGAAGCGCGCACCGGTGACCAGGTGCGGAGGCGTCGTACCGGCGATCGGCCAACCCAGCTCGTGCTCGTACCAGCCCATGCAGTATGCAACTCCCGCGGAGCACAAGGGTTACGAGCGGTGGCGCTCCGGATACGCTCCGTGCCCGCCGAAGGTGCCAGGTGTGCGGCCGATGAGCGCAAGGTTGTTCGCCCGTAGCGCACCCGTTGGCCCCGCGCGGCATGGAATGTCGGTGCCGGCGGGTAAGAAAGTCCTAGTGGGACGGGACGACGGCCGCCGCGGATGGGCGCGCGTTCGCCATCGGCGTACTCGATAAAGGTCTATTCACCTGGCCTGCGGGAACATCGTCTCGCACCATCAGGTTGGAGCTGTTGTCGGCTGCGTGGGACTAAAGGGCCCAGGTGGGTGTCTACGGTTGAAGTGAGCTGCCCCGCTGTCGGGACTAGCATGCGGAAGGACAGGGAGGGGACCGCCCCCTAACTGCCCGACCGCTCTGAGGAGCGATTAACGATGTTCGAGAGGTTCACCGACCGCGCGCGGCGGGTTGTCGTCCTGGCTCAGGAAGAAGCCCGGATGCTCAACCACAACTACATCGGCACCGAGCACATCCTCCTGGGCCTGATCCACGAGGGTGAGGGTGTCGCCGCTAAGGCCCTGGAGAGCCTCGGGATTTCGCTCGAGGCGGTCCGCCAGCAGGTGGAGGAGATCATCGGTCAGGGCCAGCAGGCCCCGTCCGGGCACATCCCCTTCACCCCCCGTGCCAAGAAGGTCCTGGAGCTGTCGCTCCGCGAGGCCCTTCAGCTCGGACACAACTACATCGGGACCGAGCACATCCTGCTCGGCCTCATCCGCGAGGGCGAGGGCGTCGCCGCCCAGGTCCTCGTGAAGCTCGGCGCCGACCTGAACCGGGTCCGGCAGCAGGTCATCCAGCTGCTGTCCGGCTACTCCGGCGGCGGCAAGGAGTCGGCGGGCGCCGGCGGCCCGGCCGAGGGCACGCCCTCGACCTCGCTGGTCCTGGACCAGTTCGGCCGCAACCTGACGCAGGCCGCTCGGGAAACCAAGCTCGACCCGGTCATCGGGCGCGAGAAGGAGATCGAGCGGGTCATGCAGGTGCTGTCCCGCCGCACCAAGAACAACCCCGTCCTCATCGGCGAGCCCGGCGTCGGCAAGACCGCCGTCGTCGAGGGCCTCGCCCAGGCGATCGTCAAGGGTGAAGTTCCCGAGACGCTCAAGGACAAGCAGCTCTACACCCTGGACCTCGGCGCCCTCGTCGCCGGTTCCCGGTACCGCGGTGACTTCGAGGAGCGCCTGAAGAAGGTCCTCAAGGAGATCCGCACCCGCGGCGACATCATCCTGTTCATCGACGAGCTCCACACCCTGGTGGGTGCGGGTGCCGCCGAGGGCGCGATCGACGCCGCGAGCATCCTCAAGCCCATGCTGGCGCGAGGTGAGCTGCAGACCATCGGTGCCACGACGCTCGACGAGTACCGCAAGCACCTGGAGAAGGACGCGGCCCTTGAGCGCCGCTTCCAGCCCATCCAGGTCGCCGAGCCGTCGCTGCCCCACACCATCGAGATCCTCAAGGGTCTGCGCGACCGGTACGAGGCACACCACCGTGTGTCGATCACCGACGCCGCCCTGGTCGCCGCCGCCACCCTGGCCGACCGCTACATCTCGGACCGCTTCCTCCCGGACAAGGCGATCGACCTGATCGACGAAGCCGGCTCCCGGATGCGCATTCGCCGGATGACCGCACCGCCGGACCTCCGCGAATTCGACGAGAAGATCGCCGATGTGCGCCGTGAGAAGGAGTCCGCGATCGATTCGCAGGACTTCGAGAAGGCCGCCTCGCTCCGCGACAAGGAGAAGCAGCTCCTCGCCGCCAAGGGCAAGCGCGAGAAGGAGTGGAAGGCCGGCGACATGGACGTCGTCGCCGAGGTGGACGAGGAGCTGATCGCGGAGGTCCTGGCCACGGCCACCGGCATCCCGGTCTTCAAGCTCACCGAGGAGGAGTCCTCGCGCCTGCTGCGCATGGAGGACGAGCTCCACAAGCGCGTCATCGGCCAGAAGGACGCCATCAAGGCGCTCTCCCAGGCGATCCGGCGTACCCGTGCCGGCCTCAAGGACCCGAAGCGTCCCGGTGGCTCGTTCATCTTCGCCGGTCCGTCCGGTGTCGGTAAGACCGAGCTGTCCAAGACGCTCGCCGAGTTCCTCTTCGGCGACGAGGACGCGCTCATCCAGCTCGACATGTCGGAGTTCAGCGAGAAGCACACCGTCTCGCGGCTCTTCGGCTCGCCTCCCGGCTACGTCGGCTACGAAGAGGGCGGCCAGCTCACCGAGAAGGTGCGCCGCAAGCCGTTCTCCGTCGTGCTCTTCGACGAGGTCGAGAAGGCCCACCCCGACATCTTCAACTCCCTGTTGCAGATCCTGGAGGACGGTCGGCTGACCGACTCCCAGGGCCGGGTCGTGGACTTCAAGAACACGGTCATCATCATGACGACCAACCTCGGCACCCGGGACATCTCCAAGGGCTTCAACCTCGGCTTCGCGGCCACGGGTGACGCCAAGACCGGGTACGAGCGGATGAAGGCGAAGGTCGGCGAGGAGCTCAAGCAGCACTTCCGTCCCGAGTTCCTCAACCGTGTCGACGACATCGTGGTCTTCCACCAGCTGACGGAGGAAGACATCATGCAGATCGTCGACCTCATGGTCGCCAAGGTGGACGAGCGCCTCAAGGACCGCGACATGGGCCTGGAGCTCAGCGTCGAGGCCAAGAAGCTGCTCGGCAAGAAGGGCTACGACCCCGTCCTGGGCGCCCGGCCGCTGCGCCGGACGATCCAGCGGGAGATCGAGGACATCCTCTCCGAGAAGATCCTCTTCGGTGAGCTGCGCCCCGGTCACATCGTGGTCGTCGACACCGAGGGCGAGGGTGAGGAGAAGAAGTTCACCTTCCGCGGCGAGGAGAAGGTCACGGTCGCGGACACTCCGCCGATCGAGGCCGCGGGTTCCGGCGGAGCCGCGCCGAACCTGTCCAAGGACGCGTAACGCCTGCTGCTCGGCATTGCACGGCGCCGGCCCCGAAACCTTCTGGTTTCGGGGCCGGCGCCGTTTGCGCGGTCGGCGGGTGCGGATCAGTCACGACGGTGCGGGGTGATGTGCAGCCGGTCCTGCGGGAACAATTCGGCGCCGATGACCCGGGCCGCGTTCTCCACGGTGAGACGGATTCCTTCGACGCCCCGGAGTGCGGTGAGGTCGAGCGTGGTGGTGGCCGGGGCGGTGGCGTAAAGGAACCGCAGATCCACCAGGCCGGGCAGAAGCCGCACCAGAGAGGCCAGATCGACGACGGGTGACGGATCGACGAGCTGGAGCGTCGCGACAGCCGGCATGGTTACCAGAGCCTCGGTGATGTGGTGCCGGACATCCCGGAGCACCAGTTTCCTGAGATCGGGCAGGCCGGCGAGAGCCGATAGACAGGACACCTCGTCGGGACAGTCGATCGACACCCACCCCAAACTGCGCCATTTCTCGATTCCGCGCAGGCTTCGGACGTCTGCGTTCCGAATCAGCCAAAGACGAGTCAGCTGTTCCAGTGCCGGCGCGTCGCGGAAATCGGCCCACTCAACGTGTGTGGCGAGGCCCAGAGAACGCAAGGACTCCAGACTCTCCAGTACCCGGAGATCCAGAGGCCGCGTGAAGTTCCAGAGGTCGAGGTACTCGAGGGAAGTGTTGTCCCTCAGATCCTCGAGGTCGGTGATGCCCGGACAGTTGGCGATACCCAACAGCTCCAGTTCAGGAGCGGCCGAAACCCGGCCGAGGTTGTCCAGAAGCGGATTGTCCTTGATGTTGAGACGTTGTAGGTGGACCGTTCTGGACGGCGGCAATAGCTCTTCAGGAGGCAGCGCTCCCACACACCAGAGGAGCCTGGCGTGGGCCAGCGAAGGCAGGGCCCGGAGTTTGGCCGCGCTGTCGATGGTTACCCATGAGTTGAGAAGCGAGTACTTGAGTACCTGCTCCGCATAGGCGTCGACGGGGAAGTGGTCCCACGCCTCGACAATGCTGAATTGCACCTGCGACCGCTCGTCCTGGGTGAACCTGCTGATGAAGGCCATGGCCGCATCCGTGCCGAGTTTCCCGGCGGTGCGGACCACCGCCGCCGCCTCCTGCACCGAGAGGCCGGCGGGTCCTGGCAGCAGTTCCAGGACGACGGGGCCGACCGCGGCCAGCGCGTCGGCGCCCTCGTCCGAGCGCGGCGGGATGAGGGCCGCCGCCCGCTCCTCCACGGCGGTCCGGACGACCGCGTCCAGTTCCACCGCCTGCTCCAGGCAGGCCATCGCCAGCAGATGGAGCCGTGAGCGGTGGCTTTTGGTGCGGTCGCCCCGGGCGACGAGCTGGTTGAGGAGCCGGGCGCGCTCGTCCGGGCGGGCGTGGGCCACCGCCATCCGCAGGACGTCCTCCCACTGGTCGTCGTGGGCGTTGCGGACGAGGAACGCGAAGTCGCGCTCCTCCACGGCCGCCTTCGCGCCCAGATAGTCCTGGAAGGTGCGGTGGATGAAGTCGACGGTGCCTTCCGCGGGCTCGCGCAGCAGTCCGCTGCGGAGCAGCAGGTGCTGGAAGACCTGCGACGCGTCCCCCATCGCGGCCACCGCGGGCATCGCGGGGAGCGCTGCCGCGATGAGCTCCTCCGCGTCGGTCTGGTCCATCTCGACCTGGCCGTTGCGGATCATCCAGTAGGCCAGCTTCTGGAGGAGCTGGATCTGGGGTTCCTCGGTGAGCCGTACGTCGATGTCGCGTTCCAGGTCGCGGCGGCCCAGCAGCATGGACATCGCGGCGTCGTACAGCTGCTTGCGGCTGTGCGGCAGATAGCCGCGGCGGTCGCGGTGCAGGGCGCAGATCAGTCCGCACATCAGGGGGTTGGTGGCGAGGCGGGCGAGGTCCTGCTGGGTGCGGACGGCGTCGAGCAGGGAGCGCTGGTAGCCGTCGGTCCTGGCGGTCTCCTCGGCGTCGGCGTCCGTCGCGCGGGCGGCGTCGTGCCAGCGGGTGATGAACGCGCCGACGTCGTCACGGCCCATGGGGGAGAGCGCCAGCTCGGCGAAGGCCTCGCCCGCGAGCCACGCGTCCGAGACCGCGGAAGGGCGCGAGGTGACGAGCCACAGGTTGCCGGGGAAGGCGATCAGCAGATCACGCAGCCAGTCGCGGACGCGGTCGCGTTCCCGCTCACCGATCTCGTCCAGCCCGTCGACGAGCAGCAGACCCCGGCCCGCCTGGAGGATCCGCTCGGTCCAGCCGTCCGGCGCGGTCAATGGGACGTTCGCGGAGCGGAGGAAGTCGGCGGGGAGCGGCAGCTCGCCATGGCGGATGAGGGTGCGCAGCGGCAGGACGAACGGGACGCGGTCCCGCAGATGGTGATCCCCGGCGTCCTGGTCCTGCCCGGCGGCGGACACCGCCAGCCACTGCACCAGCGTGGTCTTCCCGGATCCGGCGAGACCGCGCAGCAGGACGCGCTCACGCCCGGCGAAGGTCTGCTCCGCGCGCACCGACCCCCCGCCGCCCGGCAGCGGGCTCCCCGGTGCGCCGCGGTCGGGTTCGGTCACCTCCAGGCTGAGGTAGGCCGCGTCGAGCGGCCAGACGGCCCGGGAGCGGTCGCTGAGGTCGATCCCGAAGATGGTGAGGGTGGAGTGCCGCTTGGCGATGTACGCCGCGTAGCGGGACGTGAACGCCGCGTCCGGGTCGACCGGCCGGGTGATGAACGTGTAGGCGCAGCCGGCGGCATCGAGCGCGCCCATGAAACCCCGGTGTCGCACGAGCTCGGCGACGGGGACGGTGATGAGCCGGCTGTGCGGCCAGCCGCGTGGGTCGCCGCAGACCACGGCCATCAGCAGGGCGCCGCAGAAGACGGCCGCGCCGGACATCCCGGCCCACGCCGACCCGCCGTCCTGTCGTGCGGAGGGCGGGGCGTGGTCGCTGTCCAGGACGTACTGGCGCTTGAGCATCCCGGAGCCGGGTTTGAGGGTGCCGGTCACCTGCTCGCTGTCGAGGGACTTCCCTTCCGGGCCGCCGCGCTGGACGTACGGGAAACCGATCGCCTGGCAGTCACGGATCGGGGAGAGGGAGTCCACCTCGCCCAGCTGGACGAGGCCGGTGGGCGGCACCAGGTCGACGGGGGCCTCGATGAGGGCGACGTCGATCTCGCGCTCGATCTCGTGCGGCTGCCACACGACGCGGCACCGCACGTCGCCCGGGCCGCCGGGTACGGCGATCCGGATGTCCAGGCCGTCACCGATGACGTGGGCGGCGGTCAGCACCAGCCGGGGGCTCAGCAGATAGCCGCTGCCCTGCCGACCGCCCGAGAAGACCGCCGCGATCCGGTTCCGCTGGGGGCCGTCGGCCCCTGGCCCGGCGGCCACGGCGGTCAGCTGCCGGCGTCGGTGAAGTGGCTGCTGTCGCCCTCGTCGTCCATGTGGATGTCGAGATGGCCGCCGGTGGCGGCGTTCTTCGGCTTGAGGGTGAAGGAGACCGTGTGGGTGCGGCCCCGGGAGCGGGTGCCCTCCACCCCGGCGTCCACGACCCAGGCCTTGACGCCGGCCTTGCCGGTCACGTCGCGGCGGATCTCCACGGTGAACTCCATGTGGATGTCGCCGACCTCGAAGCGGACCGCTTTCCCGCTGCCGCGCGCGGCAGCGGTGGCCAGGCCCTCACGGACCGCCTCGACCGCATCCGCCAGCTCGATGTCGTTCAGGTACTCGTCCGCCGCCATCGTGTGCGCCCCCGCCCTGTCGATGGGGCAACGGTAGGGCAGCCGGGGCGGGCGCCGCCATGCTTTCCGGGGAATTGAGTGGCGGGGGTCACAGGACTTTCGGCCCGGGTGAATGACGGAACGTCCCGCGGGAAAGCGATTTGATCTTATTGCGTGGTGACATGGCACACGCGCCATTCCGAGCTTACTAGGCGGAATAGTCGATGCTTCAAGGGCTCGGAAGGCGGTTCCGCACCGGCCGCCGGAACCGCGGGAAAAACACCGTCGGTCCCATGTTCTGGCTGGTCGAGCTAGGTGCGCCGGACTCACTCAGTAGCCGGGGTGAGCTTGGCAAGAGGCGTTTCGTCCTTGCTTTCGCTACGGCCGCAGTTAGTAGCAGCGCGCCTTGTGCGGGCACAGCGAAGCGCGTTACCAATGAATGGCCGGAGCGGCCCACAGTCGCTCCTGCTTCATACCCCCCATTCAGTGAGGTAATCCTGCATGCTTAAGAACTCGACGAAGAACCACGCCCCGAAGTCCGTCATGCGTGGTCGTGCGGCCGTGGTGGCGGGCGGCGTGTGCGTGGCACTCGCGCTGGGCTCTACGGCGGCCATGGCCGCCGACTCGCAGGACGCGGGTCTCTTCGGGACCGCGTCGGCGAACAGCATCGCGGACGTCATGAAGACGCAGGCCGACGTACAGAAGAAGGCCGCCGCGGCGAGCGCGAAGGCCGCTGCCGCGAAGGCCGACGCCAAGAAGCGGGCGGCCGTGAAGTCCGCCGCGGACCGCAGCGCGCGCCAGAACGCCTGGGTGAAGCCCGTGACCAGTTACACGATCGGCGCGTCCTTCGCGCAGGCCGGCTCGCACTGGTCGCACAAGCACTCCGGCCAGGACTTCGTGGTGCCGACCGGCACCCAGGTCAGGGCTGTGCACGGCGGCACCGTCGTCGAGGCCGGCTGGGGCGGCGCCTACGGCAACAACATCGTGATCAAGCACGGGAACGGCACGTACACGCAGTACGGCCACCTGTCGAAGCTCGAGGTCTCGGTCGGCCAGACCGTGAGCACCAGCCAGGAGATCGGCAAGTCCGGCAGCACCGGGAACTCGACCGGCCCGCACCTGCACTTCGAGGCCCGCACCACGCCGGTCTACGGCTCGGGCATGGAGCCGCTGTCGTTCCTGCACCAGCACGGCGTCAACATGTGACGCATGCCGTCAGGTGACCCACAGCGTCATCAGCGGTGATCAGTCCAGGTTCCGGTGAGCCTGGGCGATGAGATCGAGGGCGACCTCGAGGATGGCTTCGCGCTTCTCCTCGGGGTCGCCCTCGATGTTCTGCACGGCGAACATCCCGGCGTGCATCGCGAAGAGCGCGGTGATGCAGCGGACCTGGCTCGCCATCGAGAACTCGGGCTCCTTCAGCAGACCGTTGAGCGCGAGCATCTTGCTCTTGAACTGCTCGCCGATGCTCAGCTCGCGGACCGTGGCCTGGTTCTCCTGGATGAAGCGGAACAGCGCGCTGGCGCCCCACAGGGCGGCGCTGTAGCGGCGCAGCATCTCCTGCTTGTTCTCCAGGGTGCGCGGCTGCGCCTCGGCCCAGGTGATCAGCTCGTCGACCGGCCGGCCGATGTCCTCGACGATGCTGGTGAGGATGTCTTCCTTGGTCTTGAAGTGGTAGTAGAGCGCGGCCTTGGTCACCTCGAGGTGCTCGGCGATCTCGCGCAGCGAGGTCTTCTCGTACCCCTGCTCGGCGAAGAGTTCGAGCGCGACGTCCTGGATGCGGTGGCGGGTGTCACCGCGACGTGCCTGCGAAGTGCCCATGGCTACCGCTCTCCTGCGTCGACCGCCCGAATGGCCGGTATGGCTTTGGTCAAACGTAATCTACTTACTTGACGACCGGCTAGCTGCGGCTTACCTTCGGTATCGTAGCGAACTAGCCGGGCGGCAAGTAAGTACCAAAAGCACAAGCGGGCCGCCCCATCCAGGGGAGGCACCGGTCATGTCCCAGACCGCAGAAACGCCACCCGAAGCGGCTCCTCAGCGCAGTGTGCGTGTGGTTCTGCTCGGGCTCATGATCGCGATGTTGCTCGCGATGCTCGACAACATGATCATCGGTACCGCGATGCCGACGATCGTAGGGGAGCTCGGCGGCCTCAACCACCTCTCCTGGGTGGTCACCGCGTACACGCTCGCGACCGCCGCCTCGACGCCCATCTGGGGAAAGCTCGGCGACATGTACGGTCGCAAGGGCATCTTCATGACGTCGATCGTGCTGTTCCTGGCCGGTTCCGCACTCTCCGGCCTCTCCCAGTCGATGGACCAGCTGATCGCCTTCCGTGCGATCCAGGGCCTCGGCGCCGGCGGTCTGATCGTCGGTGTGATGGCAATCATCGGTGACCTGATACCGCCTCGGGAACGTGGCAAGTACCAGGGCATGATGGCCGGCGTCATGGCGCTCGCGATGATCGGCGGACCGCTCGTCGGCGGCACCATCACCGACAACTGGGGCTGGCGCTGGAGCTTCTACATCAACCTGCCGCTCGGCGCGGTGGCGCTCGCGATGATCTACATCGTGCTGCACCTGCCGAAGAAGCGCGTCCAGGCCCGTATCGACTACCTCGGCGCCGGACTGCTCACCGTCGGCATCACCGCGCTGGTGCTCCTCACGACCTGGGGCGGCACCCAGTACGGCTGGGCCTCGGCGCAGATCATCGGGCTCCTCGTCCTCGGCGTGGTCGCTATCGCGGCCTTCATCTGGGCCGAGACCCGCGCCAAAGAGCCCGTCATGCCGCTGCACATCTTCCGCAACCGCAACTTCTCGCTGATCTCCCTGATCGGCTTCCTGGTCGGTTTCGTGATGTTCGGCGCGATGACGTTCCTGCCGCTCTACCAGCAGACCGTCCAGGGCGCCTCGGCCACCAACTCCGGCCTGCTGCTCCTGCCGATGCTGCTGGCGATGATGGTGGTCTCGCTGATCGCGGGCCGGGTCACCACCCAGAGCGGCCGCTACAAGATCTTCCCGATCATCGGCGGCGCCCTGATCACCGTCGGGCTGTACCTGCTGTCCACCATGGACACCGGGACCACCCGCTTCATGTCCGGCGTCTACATGGCCGTGCTCGGCGCGGGCATGGGCTTCCTGATGCAGATCACCATGCTCGTCGCGCAGAACAGCGTCGAGATGAAGGACATCGGCGTCGGCAGCTCGTCCGCCACGCTCTTCCGCACCATCGGCGGCTCGTTCGGTGTCTCGCTCTTCGGGGCGCTCTTCACCCACCACGTGCAGAACACGATGACGGAGCTCGGCGGCACCGCGGGCAGCAAGGCGATCGGGGCGGGCGCCCAGCTCGACCCCGCGCGCATCGCCCACCTGCCGGCGGAGGTGCGGGACGCCTACCTGCACGCGGTCTCCAACGGCACGCACACCGTCTTCCTGTGGGGCGCGGTGATCAGCATCGTCGGCTTCGTGGCGGCCTGGTTCGTCAAGGAGATCCCGCTGCGCGGTGCTCCGCAGGCCCCCGGCGACGGCGACAAGACCGACAAGGACGAGGCCTCCGAGGCCCTGCACCCGGTCGAGGCGATCTGACCCCCTCGTAGCGCCCGTACGACGACGGCCCCCGGCATCTCCTGCCGGGGGCCGTCGTCGTTGTACGGGCATGTCTACCGGGGCAGCAGCAGCTGCGCGACCGCGCCGCCGCCGTCGGAGGCGGGAGCGTTGCGGAAGGTGAGCCGGGCGCGCAGTACGCGGGCCTGGCCGGTGGCGATGGTGAGGCCGAGGCCGTGGTCGCCGCCGGCCCGGTCGGAGCTGCCGGTGCGGAAGCGGCTGGGGCCCTCGCGCAGCAGATCGTCGGGGAAGCCGGGACCGTGGTCGCGGATCCGCAGGAACGGCCCGTTGATGCTCACCTCGGTCTGCGGCTTGCCGTGCCGGGCGGCGTTGGCCAGCAGATTGCCGAGGATGCGCTCCAGCCGGCGCGGATCGGTGTGCACGACCGCGTCCTCGATCACCGTCACCACGGCATCGGGATCGAGCGCCAGCACCCGCCTGCGGACGAAGTCGCCCAGGGCGACCTCCTGCAGATCGGCCTGCTCCGCGGCCCCGTCCAGCCGCGCCACCTCCAGCACGTCCTCGACCAGGGTGCGCAGCGCCTGCGCCCGGTTCCGCACCAGCTCGGCGGGACGGCCCGGCGGCAGCAGCTCGGCCGCGGTGACCAGCCCGGTCACCGGGGTGCGCAGCTCGTGGGCGATGTCGGCGGTGACCCGGCGCTCGGCCTCCAGCCGGTCCTGCAGGGCGTCGGCCATCGCGTCGACGGCGGCCGCCAGCTCGTCGGTCTCGTCCCGGACCCGGCCGCCGATCGCGTCGCGCACCCGTACCTCGGGGTTGCCGTCCGCCACCTTGCGGGCCGCGACGGCGGCCTTGCGCAGCCGCCGGGACATCTGGCCGCCGATCAGCACTCCGAGCGCGGTGCCGCCCACCACCACCGCGAGCGAGCCGACGACCAAGGCCTGGTCGAGGTCGACGAGGACCGAGTAGCGGTCCTTGAAGGTGGTGCGCAGCGACAGGATGCGGCCGTCGTTGGTCGGTGTCTCGGCCCACACGATCGGCGCGCCGCCACTGTCCTGGACGTACGTCGCCCGTTCGCCCCTGGCCGCGAACTCCTTGAGCGGCTTGGGCAGGGCCGGGTCGTCGAGCTGGGCGGAGAAGACCTTCTTGCCGGTGACCTCGTAGATCCGCAGCGCGGACTGCACCCGCTCGTCCTGTACGTCACGGGAGTTGTCGATCATGCTGACGCGGGCGGCGTTGTGCACCACCAGGCTCAGCGCCACGGCGACGAGCACCGATACGCAGGCGATGGCGGCACTGAGCTTCCAGCGCAGACTGGAGCGGGGGAACAACGGCATGGTCTGTCAGGCCCTGAGCTTGTAACCGAAGCCGCGCACCGTCTCGATCCGGTCCTGGCCGATCTTGACGCGCAGCCGCTGGACGTGGACGTCCACGACCCGGGTGTCGCCACCCCACTCATAGTCCCAGACCCGTTCCAGCAGCCGGTCGCGGGAGAGCACGGCGCCGGGCGCCGCGGAGAACTCCAGCAGCAGCCGCATCTCGGTGGGGGTCAGGGCGAGCCGCTCACCGCCGCGGGTCACCTCGAGGCCCTCGGGGTCGATCTCGATGTCGCCGAAGGACAGCAGGGCAGCCTCCGCCGGTTCGTCACCGGAGGAGGCGTGGCCGAAACGGCGCAGGACCGCCCGGATCCGGGCGACCAGCACCGCCCCGTCGAAGGGCTTCGTCACATAGTCGTCGGCGCCGGCCTCCAGGCCGAGCACGATGTCGATGGAGTCGGCGCGCGCGGACAGCATGATCACCGGCACGGTCGACTCGTCCCGGATCCGCCGGCACAGGCTGACGCCGTCCAGGCCCGGCACCATCACATCGAGCAGCGCGAGATCGGGCTGCTCGGCGCGGAACGCCTCCAGCCCGGCCAGTCCGTCGGCGACCGCCGTCACCTTGAAGCCGTCACGCTCCAGCGCGAGCGTGGTCGCCTCGCGGATGACGTCGTCGTCCTCGACGAACAGGACGTGTGTTTCAGCCATTCGACTTCATTTCCGGCTTGGGGGTGGGGAGCGCGTCCCCGTAGTCGGTGTACGTACGCTCCACCTGGACGAACCTGGTGTCCTTCCAGACGTACGTCAGGGCCTCCTGCCCGGTGGGGCAGCAGACCTGGTCGTCGCCTTTGTACACCTGACGGATGATCTCCAGCTTGCCGTTTTCCGCGCTGCCGTAGACCGGCGGCTGCTCATCGGCGAAGACGTTCCGATACTGCCCGCCGACCATCCGGTACACATAACTCGCGATCCCCATGCCGTCGCCGCAGGTGGCGACGTTCACGATCAGATCGGGTCCTTCTCCGCTGGTCAGATCGCCGGACGAGGTGTCCACCGGGTACTCGTCACCGGCGCAGGGCGCGAGATCCTCGCGCACCTCCTGGCTGACGTTCTGCGTGTCCTTCTTCACCAGCTTCGCCAGCGCCGCCGGGTCACCGGCGATGGACGGCGCCGGGCTGGGCTCCGCCTTCAGCGTCTGGAGCGGTGCGGGGCCCTCACGGCGTGCCCCGGTGCCGGTCCTGCAGCCTGCAAGCGCGGTCAGCAGGCACAGAGCCACTGCCACCGCGGTCAGCGCTGCTAGGCGGCGCACACGCCCTCCATCCGTGAGTAGCCGTAGCGGCCGTGCTCCAGCTCGTGGCGCAACCGGGCCAGTGCCCGGTGCAGGGTGCTCTTCACCGTACCCGTCGACATCCCCAGCGCGCGGGCGGTCTCCTCCGTGGACAGCTGGCCGTAGTGGCGCAGCATCACGACCTGGCGCTGCTTGGGCGCGAGGACCTGCAGCGCGTCGCGGAGCATCTCGCGGTCGGCGCGCTGGTCGGCGCCGTCGTCGACGCTGGCGTCCGGCAGCTCCTGGGTGGGGATCTCGTCGAGCTTGCGGTTCCGCCACCACTCGGTCCGGGTGTTGATCATGACGCGGCGCATGTAGGCGTCCGCGAGCGTCTTGTCGGCGATGCCGTCCCAGCGGGGGTAGGTGCGCACCAGCGCGGTCTGGACGAGGTCCTGGGCGTCGATCGGGTCGGGGACGAGCCGCCGTGCGCTCCGCAGCAGTGCGTCCTGCCGGGTCCTCACGTACTCCTCGAACTCCAGAACCGTGCCGTTCGCCGCCATGGGTCGCCCTCCGTCCCGTGCTGTCCCGCCCTGTCGACTGTTGCGCTGGGGTGCCAACCGTTCCGACGAGGACGACGCTACGGAGGGGATGTTGGGCTTTTGCCACCGTGGGCGCACAGAGGACTCACAGGAAGCCGTCGGTTATGTAACAGCCTCAGGACCAACGTCCCGAAGGGGTTTAAACCGGCAGTCGGTAGACCCCGTCGGCGAGCGGCTCGACGAGACCGTCCGCCACCAGGCCGTCCAGCGCGCGGGCCCGCTGCACCGGCTCGTCCCACACCGCGTCCAGCGCGGACTGCGGCACGGGATCGACCGCGTCCCGCAGCACGGCCAGCAGTTTTCCGCGCACCTGGCGGTCGGTACCCGCGTACGTCTGGCCGCGGCGCGGCGGGCCGGTGTGCTCGGGGGAGCCGGCCAGCCGCCAGGCGCAGCTCGCCGCGATCGGGCAGCGCACGCACTCGGGCCCGCGCGCGGTGCACACCAGCGCGCCCAGCTCCATCGTCGCCGCCGCCCAGCGGGCGGCCGTCCCCTTGTCGTCGGGCAGCAGCGCCAGCGCGGTACGGCGCTCCGCGGCGGTCGTCGCGGTCGGCGGGTACTGGACGCCGGTGACGGCGCGGGCGAAGACCCGGCGGACATTGGTGTCCAGGACGGAGTGCCGCTGCCCGTACGCGAACGAGCCGATGGCGGCCGCGGTGTACTCGCCGACACCGGGCAGCGCCAGCAACTTGGCGTGGTCGCGCGGGACTTCACCGCCGTGGCTCAGCGCTATCGCGGTCGCCGCCGCGTGCAGCCGCAGCGCGCGGCGCGGATAGCCGAGCCGCCCCCAGGCGCGGACGGCCTCACCCGCGGGCTCCGTGGCGAGGTCGGCGGGCCGCGGCCAGCGCGCCAGCCACTGCTCGTACACCGGCAGCACGCGGCTGACCGGGGTCTGCTGCAGCATGAACTCGCTGACCATCACGCCCCACGCACCGGCCTCCGGGCGGCGCCACGGAAGGTCCCGGGCATGCTCGTCGAACCAGTCGATGACGGGTGCGTGCAGATCGTGGTGGGCGGTGGCGCGGGTGTCTGTGCTCATAGCGTCGTCGATCCTCGCACATGCCACTGACAGTGACCGCTCGCGCGGGAAAACGTGATGATCGGGAAAGACCGCGCCCGGTGCGGCGGGTGTTGCGTCGGTGCGCGGCCGATCTCCCCTAGAGTTCGCGTGTGGGCTCTGTGCGCAATCCGATCGGACCTCTTCCGTCGTCCATCTACTGGCGACGGCGGGCTGTTGTGCTCTGCCTGGTCGCACTGCTCGCCGTGCTGGCCGTCTGGGCGGTCAACTCCGGCGGCTCCAGCGGCGGCACCGGCGCGAAGGGACCCGGCGGTCACACCCCCGCGACCTCCATCACGCCCGGCCCCACCCCCAGCGGACCGCACCTCCCCGGCCGCCCGGGCGGCCGGGACACCAGCGGTGGCAGCGGCAGCGGCGGTTCCTCCGACGGCACTTCGTCCGGCGGCTCCTCCGGCTCGCCCTCCGGCGGCACCGACTCCGGTGTCTCCGGCGGCGGTTCGAACGGCGCCTCGTCCGGCGGAGCGGCCTCCGGCGGCTCCAGCGGCCAGCTCCCGGCCGGCTCGACCCTCGCCGACTGCGCCGTCTCCGACGTCCAGTTGACGCTGCGCAGCACGCAGAACTCCTACGCGCCCGGCCAGAAGCCGAAGTTCGAGCTGACCGCGGCCAACTCCGCCGCGACGGCCTGCAAACTCGACTTCGGATCGACGGCGGCCATCGTCACCATCACCAACACCACCGGCAACAAGCACGTCTGGTCCACCGACGACTGCCCGGCCGGCCGCGGCGCCTACCTGCTGCAGGTTCCGGCGCACAGCTCGACGACTTACACGATCGAGTGGAACCGCCAGACCAGCTCCCCCGACTGCGCCACCCCCAAGGGCCAGCAGGCAGCCGTCGGCACGACCTACCTCGTCGAGGCAAGGCTCCAGGGCTTCACGCCGAAGCAGGCGTCATTCGTCCTGAAGGCCGACTAGGGCGTGTTTCGAAAGTAGCGCCGTTCGCCCGGTGGGCCAGGCGGGACTTTCGCAACACGTCCTCGCTCGGCCGAGAAGCCGAAGGGGGCCGGGTCCGCAGGGGCAGGGTCCGAAATGCTGCCGAGCTGTTTGTGGGCCGCCAGGCACGTAAACAGTCGATTTCGGACCCTGCCCCGGAGGGCCCGGCCCCCGACCCGCAAACCGGGACGGAGTCCTAGACGTACCGCTCCAGGATCGACGACTCCGCCAGCCTGGACAGGCCCTCCCGCACCGAACGCGCCCGCGCCTCGCCGACCCCGTCCACCGTCTGCAGGTCGTCGACGCTCGCAGCGAGCAGCTTCTGCAGGCCGCCGAAGTGCTCGACCAGCCGCTCGATGACCGTGTTCGGCAGCCGCGGCACCTTCGCCAGCAGCCGGTAGCCGCGCGGCGAGACCGCGGAGTCCAGCGTCTCGGGGGAGCCGGTGTAGCCCAGGGCACGGGCCACGGTGGTCAGTTCGAGGAGCTCGGCGTGCGGCAGCGCGTCCAGTTCGACGAGCGCCTCCGGCACGGTCCTGTTCCGCTTCGCGGTCGGCTCCGGCACGTAGTCCCTGACGACCAGCTCGCGCTCCGGCTCGACGCCCGCGATCAGCTCGTCCAGCTGCAGGGAGAGCAGCCGGCCGTCGGTGCCCAGCTCGACCACGTACTCGGCGATCTCGGTGGCGATCCGGCGGACCATCTCCAGCCGCTGCGAGACCGCGCTGACGTCCCGGACGGTGACCAGGTCCTCGATCTCCAGCGCGGAGAGCGTGCCCGCCACCTCGTCCAGGCGCAGCTTGTAGCGCTCCAGAGTGGCCAGCGCCTGGTTCGCCCGCGACAGGATCGCGGCGGAGTCCTCCAGGACCCGGCGCTGCCCGTCGACGTACAGCGCGATCAGCCGCATCGACTGGCTGACCGAGACGACCGGGAAGTTGACCTGCTTGCTCACCCGGTCCGCCGTGCGGTGCCGGGTGCCGGTCTCCTCGGTCGGGATGTTGGAGTCGGGGACCAACTGCACACCGGCCCGCAGAATCTTCGTGAGGTCCTTGTCGAGGATCAGCGCGCCGTCGAGCTTGCACAGTTCGCGGAGCCGGGTCGCGGTGAATTCGACGTCGAGGACGAAGCCGCCGGTACAGAGCGACTCGACGGTCTTGTCCATGCCGAGGACGAGCAGACCGCCCGTATTGCCCCGCAGAATGCGTTCGAGTCCGTCACGCAGGCCGGTGCCGGGAGCGACCGCGCTGAGCGAGGCGCGCATCAGGGCATCAGCAGCGGAACTCCCGCCGGACTTGCCGGGAGCTGCTGCCCGGTCGTTGGCTGCCACTGCAATCCTCCGGTCGCTACGGATGCCCAAAGGGCGAGACCAGGGCAAAGTTTACTGACGTTCTCTCCGCAATGGGCCAGCGACCGCTGTTCGGACCGTCTCTAGGCCCGTGAGCCACGCTTCGGGAGCACCCGCAGGGCGTCTCCTATGTCGGCCACCTCGATCACTTTCATGCCCGGCGGGATTTTCCCGGGATCCGGCGGTACCAGGGCATGGGTGAAGCCCAGCCGGGCGGCCTCGGACAGCCTGCGCTGCACCCCCGTGACCCGTCTGACCTCGCCCGCGAGGCCGACCTCGCCGATCGCGACCAGGTTCTTGGGCAGCGGTGTGTCGATCGCCGCGCTGGCCAGCGCGAGCGCCACGGCCAGGTCCGCGGCGGGCTCGGTGAGCTTCACACCGCCCACCGTCGCCGTGTAGATGTCGCGCTTTCCGATCGCCTGAATCCGGCCGCGCTGTTCCAGCACAGCGAGCATCATCGAGACCCGGGACGTCTCCAGACCCGAGGTCGTGCGGCGCGGGGACGGGATCTGGGTGTCGACGGTGAGCCCCTGGACCTCGACCACCAGCGGGCGCTTGCCCTCCAGCGTGACCGTCAGGCACGTACCGGGAACCGGTTCGTCGCGGCGGGTCAGGAAGAGTCCGGAGGGATCGGCCAGTCCCGTGATGCCCTCGTCGTGCAGTTCGAAGCAGCCGACCTCGTCCGTCGCGCCGTACCGGTTCTTGACGCCGCGGATCAGCCGCAGCCGGGCGTGTCGGTCGCCCTCGAAGCTCAGCACCACGTCCACCAGGTGCTCCAGCAGACGGGGGCCCGCGATGGCACCGTCCTTGGTGACATGGCCGACCAGGAGCGTCGACATACCGCGCTCCTTGGAGGCGCGGATCAGCGCGCCCGCGACCTCGCGGACCTGCGCCATGCCGCCGGGCGCGCCGTCGATCTCCGGGGACGCCACCGTCTGCACCGAGTCCAGGATCAGCAGCGACGGTTTGATGTCGTCCAGATGGCCCAGGACCGCCGACAGGTCCGTCTCGGCCGCCAGGTACAGATGGTCGGAGAGCGCGCCGATCCGGTCGGCGCGCAGCCGGACCTGGGACGCCGACTCCTCGGCGGTGATGTAGAGCGTCGGGCCCTGGGCGGTCGCCGCCTTCGCCGCCACGTCCAGCAGCAGCGTCGACTTGCCGACGCCCGGCTCACCCGCGACCAGCACGACCGCGCCGGGCACCAGCCCGCCGCCGAGCACCCGGTCCAGCTCGGGCACACCCGTCGAGCGGGCCGTCGCCTGGCTGACGTCCACCTGGCCGATCGGCTTGGCGGCCGTCGTCACCCGGCCGGCCGCGGTGGTCCTGACGGCGGGCGCGCCGCCGAACTCCTCGACGGTGCCCCAGGCCTGGCACTCCCCGCAGCGGCCGAGCCACTTCACGGTGGTCCAGCCGCACTCGGTGCAGCGGTAGGACGGACGGTCCTTCGTAGCGGTCTTGCGGGGAGGCATGGGGTTCACCGTAGTGGCAGGGTCCGACAACGCGTTCCCGGTGGACCGCGACAGCGCCCGCACTCGCATTCCCCCGGGCACTCGTACGAGTTAACGGGGTGTCCCCTTTTGAGCGGCATCACCACCCATACGGGTTAACGCTCACGAGGACGCCTGAGACTTGTGCTCCCGCCGCCCTACCGTCGCCAGGTGATGAGCAGGCAGGAGACCCACCCCCAGGACGCCGCTACGGGCCCTCGCACCGGTACGCACCGCAAGCACCGGGCGACGGCGCCCCGGACGCGCCCCGAACCGCGTCCGGAACAGCGCAAGGACCGGCGCCCGCACGGCACGTTGCCGATGCAGCCCCCGGCCCACTACGAGCCCTATCTGGACGGGCTGTTCACCTACTGCCTCTCCGTCCTCTGCGAGCACGACGCCGCCGCGGCGGCGCTCGGCGAGGTGCTGGCCCTCGCCGAGCGGCAGCGCGGCCGGCTCCGTGAGGCCGGGCTGCGCCGCCCCTGGCTCTACGCCCTCGCCCGCTGGTCCTGCCGCCGCCGCCTCGCGGCCGGCCGGCCCGATCTGCCCCGCATGTCGGAGGCGGTCGCCGCCGAACGCCGCGGCCAGCTCGCCGCCCTCGCCTGGCCGGAGGCCGCCGGCACCACCCCCGAGCAGCGCGAGGCCCTCGAACTCGCGGTCCGCCACCAGCTCCCGCCGCACGAGGTCGGCCACGTCCTCGGCATCGAGGCGGACGCGGCCCGCGCGCTCCTCGCCCGCGCCGCCTGCGAGGTCGAACGCACCCGCGCCGCGCTCGCCGTCGTCGAGGTCGGCACCTGCGCGGCCGTCGCGCGGCTGGCCGGTGACACCCAGGTGCTGCTCGGCACGGCCCTGCGCCGGGAACTCGTCCGCCATGTCGACGACTGCCCGGAGTGCCGGCTCACCGCCGAGCGCGCCGTCGTCGGCGGCCCCTGGCCCGGCACCGCGACCACCGCGGCGACCGCCGTGCTCACCATGCTCGAAGCGCCACGGTCCGCCGCGTACGCCGCCCTGATGCACTCCATGCGCGACGGCGCCGGCCGCAGCCGCGAGGGCACCCCGCGCTTCGACCGGCGCGGCTTCCCCCTGGACCACAAGGACCGCGCGGCCCGCCGCGCCCAGCTGCGGCACCGCGCCGTCACCACCACGGTCGTCGCCGCCGTCGTCGCCGCCCCGGTACTCGCCCTCTGGGCCGCCTACCGTGGCGCGCCGATCGGCGCCGACCAGCCGGGCGGCGGCATCTCCGCCAGCGAGCCGGATGGTGCCGACGGCATCGACGGCCACCCGTACGAAAAGGCCGGCAGCACGGGCTCCAACGACGCCCACCACCCGGCGACCCCCCGAACAACGGTCAGCGTGGACACCTCCGCCTCACCGTCCACTCCACCCGGCACCCCCACCCCAGGCGCCCCCGGCCACCTCACCGTCACCGCCGGATCCCACAGCGGCACCACCGTCATCACCCTCACCGCCACCGGCGACACCCCGGTCCACTGGACCGCCTCCACCGCCGCCTACTGGCTCCACCTGAGCGCCACGAGCGGCGACCTCCGCCCCGGCGAGTCAGCCACCCTCACCGTCACGGTCGACCACTCCACCGAACCCACAGCCCCCTGGGCCGCCCGCATCCTCCTGAACCCCTCCGGCGCGGTGGTCACCGTCCGAGGCCATGCCACACCCCCCACCCACACCAAGCCCCCCACCCCAACCCCCACCCACACCCCAACCCCCACGCCAACAACCGAGGAGCCCAGCCCCACACCCACCCCAACCCCGAGCGAGTCGTCCTCAGCCCCACCGGCGGCCTGAGCGGCGGGACCACGGGCGGTGTGAGCACGGCGCGGGTGCGGTGACGCGAGGGGGCCGGGGGCCGCAGGGGTGGGTTTCGAAATGCTGCCGAGCTATTTGTGGGCCGCCAGGCCCTAAATAGTCGATTTCGAAACCCACCCCGGAGGACCCGGCCCCCGACCCCACAACGAACCGCCCGCTCAGATCCGCCGGAAGGGTCTACGCCGGGTCCGCCGGATGCGGCGCCATCGGCAACAACGCCGCCAGCCGAGCCTCACAGAGCTCCACCAACCGCCCGTACCCCGCCACACCCATCAACTCCGTCAGCTCCGGCCGGTACGACACATACACCGGATCCCCCGCCCCATGCGCCGACGTAGCACTCGTGCACCACCAATGCAGGTCATGCCCACCCGGCCCCCACCCCCTCCGGTCGTACTCCGCGATCGAGACGACCAGCACCCGCGTCTCGTCCGGCCGGTCCACCCAGTCGTACGTACGCCGGATCGGCAGCTGCCAGCACACGTCCGGCTTGGTCTCCAGCGGCTCCTTGCCCTCCCGCAGCGCGAGGGCGTGCAGCGCGCAGCCCTGCCCGCCGGCGAAACCGGCCCGGTTGCTGAAGATGCAGGCGCCGTCGACGACGCGGGTCTGGCGTTCACCGTCCTCGTTGACCATGGCCCAGGCGCCGGCCTTCTTCGTGCCGAGGTCGTGGAACTGCCACGTCTCGGGGGTGAGCCGGGCGGCGTGGCCGGCGACGCGCTGTTCGTCCTCCTCGTCGGAGAAGTGCGCGCCCAGCGAGCAGCATCCGTCGGCGGCCCGGCCGGCGACGATGCCCTGGCAGCCCTGGCCGAAGATGCACGTCCAGCGGGAGGTGAGCCAGGTGAGGTCGCAACGGAACAGCTGCTCGTCGTCGGCCGGGTCGGGGAACTCGACCCAGGCGCGGGCGAAGTCCGGACCGACCTCGTCGGGCACGGAGGCGGGTACGGACCGCTGCTGGGACTTTTTCGACTGCTTGAGCTTCTTTGCCACGTTCTTCGCCACGCCGCCAGGGTAGATCGCCGGGAGCCCGGACAACGTCTGTGGCGGTCCCCACGCCATCTGTGGCGGCCCCCGCACCATCTGCGGCGCGGATGGGCGCTAGCGTCTGTCCCATGCGACTCGGAGTGCTCGACGTGGGTTCCAACACCGTTCACCTACTGGTGATGGACGCGCACCCGGGCGCGCGCCCGCTGCCCGCCTACTCCCACAAGGCGGAGTTGCGGCTGGCGGAACTGCTCGACGACCGGGGTGCGATCAGCCTGGAGGGCGTCGACCGGCTGGTCGCGACCCTCTCGCAGGCGCTGCGGGTCGCGGAGGACAAGGGCGCCGAGGACGTGCTGGCGTTCGCCACCTCGGCGGTCCGGGAGGCGGCCAACGGTGAGGCGGTGCTCGCGCGGGTCGCCGCCGAGAGCGGTGTGACGCTCACGGTGCTGTCCGGCGAGGACGAGGCCCGGCTGACGTTCCTCGCGGTGCGCCGCTGGTTCGGCTGGTCGGCGGGCCGGCTGCTGGTTCTGGACATCGGCGGCGGTTCCCTCGAAGTCGGCTACGGCATGGACGAGGACCCGGACGCGGCGGTCTCGCTGCCGCTCGGCGCGGGCCGGCTGACCAGCACCTGGCTGCCCGGCGACCCGCCCGCCACCGATGACGTGCGCGCGCTGCGCAAGCACGTGCGGGCCGAGATCGCCCGGACGGTCGCGGAGTTCTCCCGGCTCGGCCGCCCCGACCACGCGGTGGGCACGTCGAAGACGTTCAAGCAGCTCGCACGGATCGCGGGCGCCGCCCGCAGCGCCGACGGCGTGTACACCCAGCGGTCGCTGACCCGCAGGTCACTGGAGGAGTGGGTGCCCCGGCTGACGACCATGCGGCGGGCCGAGCGCGCGCAGCTGCCGGGGGTCTCCGAGGGCCGCGCGGGCCAGCTGCTGGCGGGGGCGCTGGTGGCGGAGGCGGCGATGGACCTCTTCGGGGTCGCGGAGCTGGAGATCTGTCCGTGGGCGCTGCGTGAAGGGGTGATTCTCCGCAAACTCGACCTTATGGGGAATGAGCGCGGTTCGATGTTGACCGTGTCACGTCGGCGCAGATGAGAGTGCCGTTCGGCTGACCCGTCGCCGTACGCTGTCTCCCGTGGCTGAACGAGCGGACCCAAAGGCGTACGCGGACCGGCAGGCGTACGGCGTTCCCGCGCCCGGACATGTGGTCCGGGTGCCGGACGCGAAGGTCGCGCTGTCCACGGCCTCGGTCTATCCGGAGTCCACGGCGACGGCCTTCGAGATCGCCGCCCGGCTCGGTTACGACGGCGTCGAGGTCATGGTGTGGACCGATCCGGTCAGCCAGGACATAGAGGCGCTGCGCCGGCTCTCGGACTATCACCACGTCCCGATCCTCGCCGTGCACGCGCCGTGCCTGCTGATCACCCAGCGGGTGTGGTCCACCGACCCGTGGATCAAGCTCCAGCGGGCACGCGCGGCGGCCGAGACGCTGGGCGCGTCGACCGTCGTCGTGCATCCGCCCTTTCGGTGGCAGCGCAACTACGCGCGCGATTTCGTCCGGGGGATCTGGCGGATGGCGGACGAGACCGATGTCCGCTTCGCCGTCGAGAACATGTACCCGTGGCGGTACCGCGACCGCGAGATGCTCGCGTACGCGCCCGACTGGGACGTCACCAAGGACGACTACCGGCACTTCACGGTGGACCTCTCGCATGCCTCCACGTCCCGCAGCGCGGCCCTGGACATGGTCGACCGGATGGGTGACCGGCTCGCGCACGTCCATCTCGCCGACGGCAACGGCTCGGCCAAGGACGAGCACCTGGTGCCGGGCCGTGGCGGTCAGCCCTGCGCCGAACTGCTGGAACGGCTCGCGCTGAGCGGGTTCACCGGTCATGTGGTCGTCGAGGTCAACACGCGGCGGGCGATGTCCGCCGCCGAACGTGAGGCCGATCTCGCCGAGGCGCTGGCCTTCACCCGGCTCCATCTGGCCACGGCGGCCAGGGTCCCCGGCGCGTGACGGCGCGGGCGAAGGGTGAGCCGCCGGCCGGGCAGGACCACGTCTCCGAAGCCGGATCGCAAGCCGCACCGAAGGGTGGGCCGAAGGGCGAGCCCCGTCGTCGTGGGCGTCCCAGCGGGACGCGCGCCGGGGCGACCGACTCGCGGGACCGCATCCTGGTCGCGGCCCGCGCCGAGTTCTCCGCGCGCGGCTACGACAAGACGTCGGTCCGTTCGATCGCGAAGGCGGCCGAGGTGGACCCGGCGCTGGTGCACCATTATTTCGGCACCAAGGAGCAGGTCTTCGCGGCGGCGATCGAGACGTCCTTCGAGCCCGCGCTGAACGTGCCCGACGTGGTGGGGCAGGGCCCCGACGGCATCGGTGAGCGGCTCTCCCGCTACTTCCTCGGCGTCTGGGAGAACCCGGCGACCCGTGGCCCGCTGCTGGCCGTCGTCCGGTCCGCGCTGACGCACGAGACGGCGGCGGCCGTCCTGCGCGGGTTCCTGCTGCGCATGCTGCTGGAGCGCATCGCGGAGGATCTGCGGGTGCCGGATCCGAAGCTGCGGGCCGAGCTGGCCGCCTCGCAGATGGTCGGGATCGCGATCCTGCGCTACGTGATCAAGGTGGAGCCGCTGGCCTCGGCCGATGTCGAGGACATCGTCGCGCTGGTGGCGCCTACGCTGCAGCGTTACCTGACCGAAGGGTGACGCCGACCGAAGGGTGACGCCGACCGAGGCGTGAGGCCGACCGAGGCGTGACGCCTCCCGAGGCGTGACGCCTCCCGAGGGTGACCCTGGCCGGAGCCTCGGCCCCGCCTGGGAGGTGACCGGGATATGACCCGTTCGTCCCGCATTCCGGACAGGCTGTCCAGAGCGTGGAACCACGGCGTACTGTCGGAAGGATCCGAGGACGAACTTGAGGGAGTGGAGCTACCGTGCCCGATCTGAGGTCACGAACGGTCACCCACGGCAGGAACATGGCGGGGGCCCGCGCTCTGATGCGCGCTTCCGGTGTGGCGAGCGCCGACATCGGCAAGCCGATCATCGCGGTCGCCAACAGCTTCACCGAGTTCGTACCGGGCCACACCCATCTTCAGCCGGTCGGCCGGATCGTCTCCGAGGCGATCCTGGCGGCGGGCGCCGTCCCGCGTGAGTTCAACACCATCGCGGTCGACGACGGCATCGCGATGGGCCACGGCGGCATGCTCTACTCGCTGCCCTCGCGCGACCTGATCGCCGACTCCGTCGAGTACATGGTCGAGGCGCACTGCGCGGACGCGCTGATCTGCATCTCGAACTGCGACAAGATCACGCCCGGCATGCTGATGGCCGCCCTGCGCCTCAACATCCCGGTCGTCTTCGTCTCCGGCGGTCCGATGGAGGCCGGCAAGGCCACCCTCGTCGACGGCACCGTCCGCAAGCTCGACCTCGTCAACGCGATCTCCGACGCGGTCAACGAGAACGTCTCGGACGAGGACATCCTCCGTATCGAGGAGAACGCCTGCCCGACCTGTGGCTCGTGTTCCGGCATGTTCACCGCCAACTCGATGAACTGCCTCGCCGAGGCGATCGGTCTGGCGCTGCCCGGCAACGGTTCGGTGCTGGCCACCCACACCGCCCGCAAGGCGCTCTACCAGGACGCCGGCCGCACGATCGTCGACATCACCAAGCGCTACTACGAGCAGAACGACGAGACCGTCCTGCCGCGCAACATCGCGACCCGCGCCGCCTTCGAGAACGCCGTGGCGCTCGACATCGCCATGGGCGGCTCGACCAACACGATCCTGCACCTGATGGCGGCCGCGCAGGAGGCCGAGGTCGACTTCGACATGGCGGACATCGACGCGCTCTCGCGCCGGCTGCCCTGTCTGTCGAAGGTCGCGCCCAACGGCGACTACTACATGGAGGACGTGCACCGGGCCGGCGGCATCCCCGCCATCCTCGGCGAGCTGTACCGCGCGGGCCTGCTGAACGAGGACGTGCACACCGTGCACTCGCCCTCGCTCGCCGACTGGCTCAAGAGCTGGGACATCCGCGGCGGCTCCGCGTCGCCCGAGGCCGTCGAGCTCTTCCACGCCGCCCCCGGCTGCGTCCGCTCCGCGTCCGCCTTCTCGCAGTCCGAGCGCTGGGACACCCTCGACACGGACGCCGCCAACGGCTGCATCCGCGACGCCGCGCACGCCTACTCCACCGAGGGCGGCCTGGCGATCCTGTACGGCAACCTCGCCGTGGACGGCTGCGTCGTGAAGACCGCCGGTGTCGACGAGTCGATCTGGACCTTCGAGGGCCCCGCCGTCGTGGTGGAGTCCCAGGAGGCCGCCGTCGACGCGATCCTCACCAAGCGCGTCAAGGAGGGCGACGTCGTCGTCATCCGCTACGAGGGCCCCAAGGGCGGCCCCGGCATGCAGGAGATGCTCTACCCGACCTCGTTCCTCAAGGGCCGCGGTCTGGGCAAGGCGTGCGCGCTCATCACCGACGGCCGCTTCTCCGGCGGCACCTCGGGGCTGTCGATCGGCCACTGCTCGCCGGAAGCGGCGTCGGGCGGCACCATCGCCCTCGTCGAGGACGGCGACCTGATCCGTATCGACATCCCGAACCGCGGCGTCAACCTCATCGTCCCCGACGAGGAACTCGCCGCCCGCCGCGAGGCGTTGGGCGGCGTCTACGCCCCCAAGAACCGCGTGCGCAAGGTCTCGCCGGCCCTGCGCGCCTACGCCGCGATGGTGACCAGCGCGGACAAGGGCGCGGTCCGCGACGTCAGCAAGCTCGAAGGCTGAAAGCGGGCCTGAGCAAGGCCCTGAGCGCTTCCGCTGCCCCGACCGGTCGATCATCCCGACCGGGCGGGGCAGCGGTGCGTCCGGGGGCAGTTTTTCCGATACGTCCCTTTGTGGTCCCCGGAGGCCGTGTCGTTCGGCGATAATCGAACCGTGGACGACGACCCCCAGACCCAGCCGACCGACCAGCCGGAACCCGCGGCCTCCGACGGCCCCCAGCCCGAGCCCCTGCGTTTCTTCGGCACGACCTGGGTGCACCACGACGGCGGCTACGCCCTGCGCCGCGCCGGCGTCGCCGTCGGCGCGCTGGCCGCCGCCGCTGCCGGTGCGTTCGTGCTGCGCTTCGGCTTCCAGGGTCTGAGCATCGCGAAGGTCGGCACCTTCGTCGGGCTGCTCGTCGTCGTCGCGTTCGCCGTCTGCAGCGCGCTGGCCTTCCGCAAGACCTGGGAGGGCTTCGTCCGCCGCCCCGAGCCCGGCGCCAGGGGTTCCGACGCGGCAGCGGGCTCCTCACAGGGCATTCTGCTGATCGGTTTCATCGGCACGCTGCTCGCCTACAGTGTCCGCGCCCTCATCGAGGCCCCCGGCGAGAAACTGCACCGCGCCGAATACGAGCGCGCCCGCGAACTGCACACCCGGCGCCGCAGCACCCGCACCGGCAACCCGGCCGCCCGCGCCGCCGCCAAGAAGCGCAAGCGCGGCTAGGTACGGGCAGGCGGCACGTTCGGTTGATCCACCGGCGAGCGGTCCCCGGCCTCGGCAGAATGTTCGTATGACGTCGTCGTCGCACACCGAACTGGCCAGGTCGTTCAACGCGGTCGCGGCCGAGTACGCGGCCGCCCGCCCCAGCTATCCGCCCGCGCTGTTCGACGCCGTGGAGGAACTCTCCGGCCGGTCGCTGACGGATGCCACGGTCATCGACGTGGGCGCGGGCACCGGCATCGGCACTCGTCTGCTGGCAGCGCGCGGAGCGCGCGTCACCGCGGTGGAGCCCGGCGCCGGCATGGCCGCGCAGCTCCGGGCCACGCTGCCGGCCGTTCCGCTCGTCAGGGCCGACGGCAACGCGCTGCCCTTCGCGGACGGCGCCGCCGACTTCGTGACGTACGCCCAGGCGTGGCACTGGACCGAACCGGCCCGCTCGGTCCCCGAGGCGCTGCGCGTGCTGCGCCCGGACGGCGCGCTGGCCATGTGGTGGAACGTTCCCGACCTGAGCCACGGCTGGGTGGCCGACCAGGAAGCGCGACTCGCCGAACGCTGCCCGGGCTACCGGGCGCCCGGCTTCCCGCACACCGCCTCCGGCCTGCTCGCGCCCTTCGCGGTCCGCACCGGGACGCACTCCGTCCGCTGGTCGCGCCGGATCACCGTGGACGACCGGCTCCGGACCCTCGGCACCCACTCGTTCCTCGCCGTGCTGGGTGCGGAAGCGGAGCCGGTCCTGCGCGAGGAGCGGGAGGAGCTGCTCGCGCTGTTCCCCGACGGCGTGCTCGACGAGCCGTACGTCACGGACGTGACGGTGGCCCTCCGGGCCTGAGCCCTCAGGCCGTACGTCACGGTGGCCCTCCGGGCCTGAGCCCTCGCCAGGTCATGGCCCAGGTCGTGTCTTCCTAGCTGCGGCGCGAGGCCGCCACCGCGCCGACCGAACCCACGACAGCGGCCACGATCGCGCCGCGCCACAGGCCGTCCCACAGGCTGCCGAAGAAGCCCTCGCTGCTCAGGATCTGCCGCATCACGAAGTCGGAGACGAAGAGCAGCCCGGCCGGCACCACCGCCACCTGCCAGGGATGCGCGCGCGCCCAGCGGCGAATCCGGCGGTCGGCCTTGGCGCTGGTGCCGAGCACCGCGCCGGCCCCGCCGACGAGGAAGAAGAGCATCAGGGCGACGGACAGCGCACTCACGACCATGCCGAGTCCGAAGTCACCCCCGATGGCATGGAGCGCGAGCGAGACTCCGCCGCCCAGCGCTCCCACGGCCGCGGCGGGCCGCCAGGGCCCGAGCGTCGCCGAGGCCACGGCCAACTGCCGCTTCTCGGACCTGGTCACATCGATGTCGCGGGATGAACGCCTCATACCGCCACAGTCCTGCGGCCGCCTCTTGAACGCCATAGGGGATGACCCTGAGCAGACCCGGACCGACCCGACCCCTGTCCCCATGAGCGCCGGCGCCCGACGAGCGGACGCCGGTGCTCGACGAGCTCCCGCCGGGCGCTTGACGAGGACCCGCCGGCGGAGGATATTCATCACATGATGAATAAATTTGAACCGGCGGTACGGGCCGACGGACTGACCGTCGTCCGCGGCAGCCGTACCGTCCTGAACAGCCTCGGGTTCACCGTCCCGCGCGGTCAGGTCACCGGTCTGCTGGGCCCCAGCGGCTGCGGAAAATCCACCCTCATGCGCGCGATCGTGGGCACCCAGGCGCACGTCACCGGCACTCTCGACGTCCTGGGCCGCGCCGCCGGCCACCCCCGGCTCCGCTCCCGCGTCGGCTACGTCACCCAGGCGCCGTCCGTCTACACCGACCTCACCGCCCGCCAGAACCTCGACTACTACGCGTCCGTCCTCGGCCTGACCCGCGCCGCCCGCCGCGAGCACGTGGACCGCGCCCTCACCGACGTCGACCTCGTCTCCCACGCCGACGCACTCGCCGGAAACCTCTCCGGCGGCCAGCGCGGCCGGGTCTCCCTCGCGGTCGCCCTGCTCGGCGAACCCGAACTCCTCGTCCTCGACGAACCCACCGTCGGCCTCGACCCCGTCCTGCGCCGCGACCTGTGGAACCTCTTCCACCGGCTCGCCGACGAGCGCGGCGCCACCGTCCTGATCTCCTCGCACGTCATGGACGAGGCGGAACGCTGCCATCGCCTGCTCCTCATGCGTGAGGGCGGCATCCTCGCCGACGACACCCCCGACGGGCTGCGCGAGTCCACCGGCTCCGCCACCGTCGAGGAGGCCTTCCTCCACCTCGTGGACGCGGCCAACGCCGGCTCCGACCACCGCACGAACGTCGTCACCCTCCCCGACACCCGCCAGGAGCAGGCCAAATGAACGCGCACCCGTCGCCCGCCGGCACCCTCCCCCGAACTCCGTCCGGGGGGACCCCCAAGGACCCTTCCGAGGCAACGTCCGAGCGGGCTCCCCGCGCCTTCTCTCTCCTGCGCACCCTCGCCACCGCCCGCCGGGTCCTGCGCCAGCTCGGCCACGACCGCCGCACCATCGCCCTGATGCTGGTCGTCCCCTGCCTGCTGCTCGCGGTCCTGAGCTGGGTCTACGACGGCAAGCAGCACACCTTCGACCAGGTCGGAGCATCGCTCCTCGGCATCTTCCCGCTCATCCTGATGTTCCTGGTCACCTCGATCGCGACCCTCCGCGAACGCACCTCCGGCACGCTGGAGCGGCTGCTGTCCATGCCGCTGGGCAAGGCCGACCTGCTCGGCGGCTACGCCCTCGCCTTCGGCGGCGTCGCCGTCGTCCAGGCGTGCCTCGCCACCGGGCTCGCCGTCTGGGGGCTGGGCCTGGACGTCGTCGGCTCGCCCTGGCTGCTCCTCGTCATCGCCCTCGCCGACGCGTTCCTGGGCATCGCCCTCGGCCTCTTCGTCAGCGCGTTCGCGGCCAGCGAGTTCCAGGCCGTCCAGTTCATGCCGGCCGTGCTCCTCCCGCAGCTGCTGATGTGCGGACTCCTCGTCCCGCGCGACACCATGCAGCCGGTGCTCGCCGCCGTCTCCGACGTGCTCCCCATGTCGTACGCGGTCGACGGCATGACGCAGGTCGTCCAGCACACCGGAGTCACCGGCGACTTCGTCCGCGACCTGGCCGTCGTCGCGGCGTGCGCCCTCGTGGCCCTGGCCCTGGGAGCAGCCACCCTCCGCCGCCGCACGGCCTGACGCCGGTCCGCGCGGTCCGACGCCGGGCTGCGCGGTCTGACGCCCGCCGCCCGGCCCGACGCCCGCCGCCCGGCCCGACGCGCCCCGTACCGGCAGTTGGACCGAAAAGCCGCGGGTGGCGCACGTGGTGCGAGGATGGCCGCGAAAGCCCCCGTACCGCTCGAAGGTGACGCCATGACCCAGAAAGTCGCCGTACTCGGCACCGGCAAGATCGGTGAGGCCCTCCTCTCCGGCATGATCCGGGCCGGCTGGTCGCCCGACGACCTGCTCGTCACCGCGCGGCGCCCGGAGCGGGCGGAGGAGCTGCGGACCCGGTACGGCGTCGAGGCCGTCAGCAACGCGGAGGCGGCGAAGGCCGCCGACACCCTCATCCTCGCCGCGAAGCCGCAGGACATGGGTGCCCTCCTCGACGAGCTGGCGCCGCACGTCGCCGCCGACCGCCTCGTCATCAGCGCCGCCGCCGGCATCCCGACCGCGTTCTTCGAGGAGCGGCTGACGGAGGGCCTCGCGGTCGTCCGCGTCATGCCGAACACCCCGGTGCTGGTCGACGAGGGCATGTCCGTCATCTCCGCGGGCAGCCACGCCACCGAGGCGCACCTCGTCCGCACCGAGGACATCTTCAAGCCGGTCGGCAAGACGCTGCGCGTCCCCGAGAAGCATCAGGACGCCGCCACCGCGCTGTCCGGCTCGGGCCCCGCGTACTTCTACTACCTGGTCGAGGCGATGACCGACGCCGGCATCCTCCTCGGCCTGCCGCGCGCCCAGGCGCACGACCTGATCGTCCAGTCGGCGATCGGCGCGGCCGTGATGCTGCGCGACAGCGGCGAGCACCCGGTGAAGCTCCGTGAGGCGGTGACCTCACCGGCCGGCACCACCATCAGCGCTATCCGGGAGCTGGAGAACCACGGGGTGCGGGCCGCGCTGATCGCCGCCCTCGAAGCGGCCCGCGACCGCAGCCGCGAGCTGGCTTCCGGCAACGGCTGAGGGCAGCGGACTCCCAGAGCTTCGAAGGGGCGGGCCACCTGAGCCCGCCCCTTCCTCTCACAGCAGCCCGATCGCCCGGTACGCGGCGTCCACCGTCGGCCGCGCGAGGGTGCGCGCCCGCTCGGCGCCGTCGCGCAGCACCTCAACGAGAAAGCCGGGATCGGCGCAGAGCGCGGCATGGCGTTCCTGCAACGGCCGCAGGAGTTCGACGACCGCCTCCGCCACGTCCTTCTTCACCGAGCCGTACGAGTCGTACCCCGCGGCCAGCTCCGCCGGCTCGCCGCCGGTGCAGGCGGCCAGGATCTCCAGCAGGTTCGCGAGCCCCGGCTGTTCCACCCGGTCGTACTCGACGTCGGACCCGCTGTCCGTCACCGCCCGCATGACCTTCTTGCGGATCACCGCCGGCTCGTCGAGCAGGGAGATGACCCCGGTCGTCGCGCTCGCGGACTTGCTCATCTTGGAAGCCGGCTCCTGCAGATCCATCACCCGCGCGGCCACCGGCGGGACCACGGCACGGGGCACGGTGAACGTGTGCCCGTACCGCTGGTTGAAACGGACCGCCAGATCACGGGACAGCTCGACGTGCTGCGCCTGATCGTCGCCGACCGGCACCTCGTCGGTCCGGTACGCCAGGATGTCCGCCGCCATCAGCACCGGATAGGTGAGCAGGGAGCACCGCACCGACTGTTGTTTCGCGGATTTCTCCTTGTACTGGATCATGCGCCGCAGCTCGCCGTCCGTGGCGGTGCATTCCAGTACGTACGACAGCCGGGTGTGCTCG
>NZ_CP048835.1:5450000-6882500 GCF_005860785.2 Streptomyces sp. So13.3
CGGTGTGGCGAAGCTGAGAACTTAAGCGCCAGTAAACGGCGGTGGTAACTATAACCATCCTAAGGTAGCGAAATTCCTTGTCGGGTAAGTTCCGACCTGCACGAATGGCGTAACGACTTCTCGACTGTCTCAACCATAGGCCCGGTGAAATTGCACTACGAGTAAAGATGCTCGTTTCGCGCAGCAGGACGGAAAGACCCCGGGACCTTTACTATAGCTTGATATTGGTGTTCGGTTCGGCTTGTGTAGGATAGGTGGGAGACTTTGAAGCGGCAGCGCCAGCTGTTGTGGAGTCGTCGTTGAAATACCACTCTGGTCGTGCTGGATGTCTAACCTCGGTCCGTGATCCGGATCAGGGACAGTGTCTGGTGGGTAGTTTAACTGGGGCGGTTGCCTCCTAAAGAGTAACGGAGGCGCCCAAAGGTTCCCTCAGCCTGGTTGGCAATCAGGTGTTGAGTGTAAGTGCACAAGGGAGCTTGACTGTGAGACTGACGGGTCGAGCAGGGACGAAAGTCGGGACTAGTGATCCGGCGGTGGCTTGTGGAAGCGCCGTCGCTCAACGGATAAAAGGTACCCCGGGGATAACAGGCTGATCTTCCCCAAGAGTCCATATCGACGGGATGGTTTGGCACCTCGATGTCGGCTCGTCGCATCCTGGGGCTGGAGTCGGTCCCAAGGGTTGGGCTGTTCGCCCATTAAAGCGGTACGCGAGCTGGGTTTAGAACGTCGTGAGACAGTTCGGTCCCTATCCGCTGCGCGCGTAGGAATATTGAGAAGGGCTGTCCCTAGTACGAGAGGACCGGGACGGACGAACCTCTGGTGTGCCAGTTGTCCTGCCAAGGGCATGGCTGGTTGGCTACGTTCGGAAAGGATAACCGCTGAAAGCATCTAAGCGGGAAGCCTGCTTCGAGATGAGTATTCCCACCCCCTTTGAGGGGTTAAGGCTCCCAGTAGACGACTGGGTTGATAGGCCAGATGTGGAAGCCCGGTAACGGGTGGAGCTGACTGGTACTAATAGGCCGAGGGCTTGTCTAACTATTTTTGCTTCGCGTCCACTGTGTAGTTCTGAAGTAACGAACCGTGATAATACCCGGTTGGTTAATTTCATAGTGTTTCGGTGGTCATAGCGTTAGGGAAACGCCCGGTTACATTCCGAACCCGGAAGCTAAGCCTTTCAGCGCCGATGGTACTGCAGGGGGGACCCTGTGGGAGAGTAGGACGCCGCCGAACAATTTTTGAGAAGAAGCCCCCAGGCTATTGCCTGGGGGCTTCTTTGCGTTGTCGATACCGGCGTTCCCTACAGTGGTGCCATGCGCTACGACCTGATCATCTTCGACAACGACGGCGTCCTCGTGGACAGTGAGCCGATCTCCAACCGGATCCTCGCCGGCCATCTCACGGAACTCGGCCACCCCACGTCGTACGAGGAGTCGATCCGCGACTACATGGGCTCCGCGATGCACCGGGTCCACGAGCTGGTGTTGGAGCAGTCCGGGCAGAAGTTGCCGGCGGACTTCAACGACGTCTTCCATGCTCGGGTGTTCGAGGCGTTCCGGCGGGACCTCCAGCCGGTGCCCGGGGTCGGGGACGTCCTGGGGAAGCTGACGGCGGAGGGGGTGCCGTACTGTCTCGCCTCGTCGGGGAGCCATGAGCGGATCCGGGTGGCGCTGCACAAGACCGGGCTCTTCGAGCACTTCGGTGAGGAGCGCATCTTCAGCTCGCAGGACGTCGGGCGCGGGAAGCCGGCACCGGACCTCTTCCTGCACGCGGCACAGGTGATGGGAATCGCTCCCGGGCGGTGCGCGGTCGTCGAGGACAGCCCGCTGGGAGTGCAGGCGGCCGTGGCGGCCGGGATGGACGTGTACGGGTTCACCGCGATGACTCCCGTGGCCAAGCTCGGGGACGCCAATGCCCTGTTCAGCGAGATGCACGAGCTCCTGGATCTGATCGTCTAACTTGTGACCCGCAACACCTACTCATCCGTAGCTTCGGGATCTACGCTGCTCGCTCATGGACGCATCTCTGCGGCATGGCCGGGCCTCGCTGGCGGTCAGCTTCTTCAGCCAGGGCGTGGTTTTCGCTCTGCTCGTGACCCGTATCCCGGCGATCCAGGATCGCTACGGCATCAGTGACGGGCTGCTGCCGGTCTTCCTCGCCGCGGTGCCGATCCTGGCCGGGGCGGGCAGCGTTGCGACCGAGCACCTGGTGAAGCGGGTGCGGCCCAGTGTCGTACTGCGGTGGGTCCAGCCGTTGGTCGCGCTGGTCCTGGTCGCGGCGGGTTCCGGGAACGCCATGTGGCAGATAGCCGTGGCGCTGGGCCTGTTCGGCATCTGTGTCGGCGGGCTCGACGCCTCCATGAACATGCTGGGTGTGAGCCTGCAGCGCACCTACGGCCGGAGCATCATGCTCGGCTTCCACGCCGCCTACAGCCTCGGCGGCATCACCGGCGCCTCGCTGGCGTGGGCCGGGGCGCACTGGCATCTGTCGCTCGCGGTGCTCTACGCGCCGGTCGCCGTCGTGCTGATCCCGCTCGTTCTCATCGGGAGCCGCTGGTACGTGGACCAGCGGCCGGAACCGGTGGCCGAGGGCGCGGCGGCTCCCGTGGCGACACCCGTGGTGATGCGGCTGCTGCTGCCGCTCTGCCTGGTGATGGCCTTCGCGTACATCGGGGACTCGACGGTCTCCAACTGGAGCGCGAAGTACCTGCAGGACACGCTCGGGAGCTCGGAGCAGCTGTCCACCGTTCCGTACAACATCTACATGGTGACGACGCTGCTCGGCCGGGCGGCCGGGGACCTCGGGGTGCGGCGCTTCGGCGGGGCCGCCGTGGTGCGGGCCGGTACGGTGCTCGCCGCGGTCGGGTTCGGGGTGGTCGCGGCGGCGCCGGGCCCGTGGGCCGGGATGCTCGGGTTCACGCTGCTGGGGTTCGGGCTGTGCGTCATCGTGCCGACGACGTTCGCGGCGGCGGGACGGCTGTTCCCCGGCGCCTCGGACACGGCCATCGCGCGGCTGAACATCTTCAACTACGTCGGTTTCCTGATCGGCGCCCCGCTCGTGGGTGCGATCGGTGACGCGTGGAGCTACCGGGGCGCGATGCTGATCCCCATGGTGCTGGTGCTGGCGACTCTGCTCTATGCCAAGTCGTTCGACACCGGCGAGGCCCGATACCGTGTCGGCCATGAGCGGCCGCGCACAGCTGATGTGGGATGAGCAGGTAACAGGTTACGACTTCGGCCCCGGGCATCCGATGGACCCGGTGCGGCTGTCGCTCACGATGCGGCTGGTCGAGGCTTTCGGGCTGGACCAGGCGCTCAAGGTGACCTCCGCGCCGGCCGCCGGGGACTCCACGCTGGGGTTGGTGCACCGCGCCGACTACGTGGCCGCGGTGCGGCGGGTCTCCGCCGATCCGCACTCGGTGGAGCTGGACTACGGCCTCGGTACCGAGGACAACCCGGCCTTCGCGGGCATGCACCGGGCCTCCGCGCTGATCGCCGGGCAGTCCGTCGGGGCGGCCGAGGCGGTGTGGAGCGGTGACGTTGCTCACGCGGTGAACTTCGCCGGCGGCCTGCATCATGCGATGCCGGGCTCCGCCGCGGGCTTCTGCGTCTACAACGACGCGGCGCTGGCGGTGGCGCGGCTGCTGGAGCTCGGTGCGGAGCGCGTGGTCTACGTGGATGTCGATGTGCACCACGGGGACGGGGTGCAGGCCGTCTTCTGGGACGATCCACGCGTTCTGACGATCTCGCTGCACGAGCACCCGCGGACGCTGTTCCCGCAGACCGGCTGGCCGGAGGAGACCGGTGGCGCCGGCGCGGAGGGCGGGGCGGTGAACATCGCGCTGCCGGCCGGGACGGGCGACGCGGGGTGGCTGCGGGCGTTCCACGCCGTCGTACCGGAGCTGATCGCGGCCTTCCGGCCGCAGGTCGTCGTCTCGCAGCATGGCGCGGACACCCATTTCGAGGACCCGCTGGCGCATCTCGCGGTGAGTCTGGACGCGCAGCGCGCGGTCGCCGAGGCGTGTCACGAGCTGGCGCACGAGCACGCGGAGGGCCGCTGGGTGGCGCTCGGCGGGGGCGGCTACGCGGTGACGGACGTCGTACCGCGCTCCTGGACGCATCTGGTGGCGATCGCCGCGGGCACGCCGATCGATCCCGCCGCCGAGACGCCGGAGGCGTGGCGGCACGAGGTGTACCGGGCGGCGCGGGCCGTGGCGCCCGCGCGGATGACGGACGGCCGTCACCCGGTCGTCTGGCGGAGTTTCGAGGAGGCGGGGTACGACCCGGCGGACCGCCTCGACCAGGCGGTTCTGGCGACCCGGCGCGCGGTGTTCCCGCTGCACGGCCTGCTGGCCTGAGCCGGCCGAACGGGCGGGCAGGAGAAGCGAGCGGGATGGGTGGTATTGAGCACCAATCACCCGCAAGGGGTGCGTTTTCCGGTTTCGGGTGGATGACGGCGGCATGGACGGCAGTATCGAAGGCGTGCTGAGTGTCGGCGCGCTGCGCGCGCATCTGCTGGCGGCCCGGCTGGCCGGTCCCGTGGCGACGCCCCGGGAGAAAAGTCTGCTCAGTTATCGGATGTTCGCGGCACGCGATCCGCGCCAGACGCTCGGCCTCGACCCCGAAGGGGCGTGGGGTACCGCGGAGTTGTTGCGGCTGATGGCCGAAAGATGCGGGGTTTCCCCGGATCCCGGACACACTTCGGGGCAGGATGTGATCGACCCCGACTGCACGGTGGCGGCACTCGACGCTTTTGCGGAACGATTGGCGCGGGCGGCTGTTGACCGGGTTCCGGTGCTGATCGGAACAGGTCATCCGCACCGACTCCTGGGCTTCTACGCCGGATTGGCTGCCGCGTTGTCGGCGGCGGGATGTCCTGTCCTCACCTCCGCGCATGGTCGACGTATCGACATTCTGACCCGATTCGGGCTACGCCAGCACAACCTTTGGTACGTAGGCGGAGTCGCGATGGTCCGCACCGTGGACGCGCTCCCCACCTCGGGTGAGCCCGGGGCGCACACGCACTCCCCCCTCCCGGTTCGTACCGCACTGGCCGCCGCGGCCGGCCGTGGGGGGCAGCTGCCGGGACTGGTGGTCGGTGATCACGGGTGGGTCTGCGGGGCTGGTCAGCTGGGCATCGAGGCGATCGGGCTGGCGGACGCCGACGATCCGGCGGTCTTCGTGGCCGAGGCGGAGGGGCGGGTTTCCGTCGCCGTTCCGCTTGATGACGCTGTGCGGTCCGATTACTACCGGCCGCTTACACGCTATGTACTCAATCGAGCGTGTCTGTCACAGTAGTCAACCGATCGCAACTCCTCTTCCCCACTTGCATCACCCGCACCTAATCTGGGGAGGAGCGCACGTGCCTGCTGGAGTCACCGGAGGGGAAGCCGGTGGCCGTCATGTGCGGAAGGTTCAGGTGTGTCATGGCTGCTAGCGACAGGCCTCTCAACGAGGTCGTTTTCCTGACTGTGGCGGAGGTCGCCTCAGTGATGCGTGTGTCCAAGATGACCGTGTACCGACTGGTACACAGCGGCCATCTGCCGGCGATCCGGGTGGGCAGGTCCTTCCGGGTGCCAGAACAAGCCGTCCACGACTATCTGCGTGAGTCCTACGTGGGGGTGGGGGAATCTGCTTGACGGCCTTCTCGGTCGCCTCGGTTCTACCCGCCCCCTCGGGGCGGGTAGGCTTGGCCGACGTAGGTCGTGTGGGCTCGGACGCCCCGCACCGAGTGAAAACGAAGCGAGGGTAGTCGTGGGCTCTGTCATCAAGAAGCGGCGCAAGCGTATGGCCAAGAAGAAGCACCGCAAGCTGCTGAAGCGTACGCGTGTGCAGCGTCGCAACAAGAAGTAAGCGAGCCACTCGCTGCACTTCCTGCCCTCCCACCACCGTGCTCCGCACGGCGGTGGGAGGGCAGCTGCGTTTCCGGGGTACCTCGGCTACCCGGGGGTAGCCGAAGGGGCGGGGCGCCCGCCGTACGGGGGTCGTTCCGGTGCGGCCGCCGTGGCCAACGGCCCGGAGGCCGTCATCACAGCGCAACATCGAACCGATACGGTGCGTACATCCCTGACGGAAGGCGCTGAATCGTGGGCAAGGTGGTGCTCGTCACCGGAGTCGCGCGAAAGCTCGGCAGCCGGTTCGTCCGCCGGATCCAGCATGATCCGGAGGTCGACCGGGTGATCGGCGTGGACGCCGAGGTGCCCGAGCACCAGCTGGGCAACGCGGAATTCGTCAGGGCGGACATCCGGCACCCGATGATCGCCAAGGTGCTGGCCCAGCACGCCGTCGACACCGTCGTCCATATGGACGTCAGCGGCACCCCGCTGGGCTCCGGCGGCCGGGCGCAGGTCAAGGAGACCAACGTCATCGGCACGATGCAGCTGCTGGGGGCGTGCCAGAAGGCCCCGACGGTGCGCCGCCTCGTGGTGAAGTCGACGACCAGCGTCTACGGCTCCGCGCCCCGCGACCCGGCGGTGTTCACCGAGACCATGCCGCCGAAGTCGCTGCCCAGCGGTGGCTTCGCCAAGGACGCGGTCGAGGTCGAGGGCTATGTGCGCGGCTTCGCGCGCCGCCGGCCGGACGTGGCGGTGGCCGTCCTGCGGTTCGCCAACATCCTCGGCCCGCAGGCCGACTCCCCGCTCGCGGAGTACTTCTCGCTGCCGGCGCTGCCGACCGTGTTCGGCTACGACCCGCGGCTGCAGTTCGTGCATGAGGACGATGTGACCGACGTACTGGTCCTCGCCTCCCTCGACGCCCGCCGTGGGACGCTCAACAGCGGCACGTTCAACATCGCGGGCGACGGCGTCCTGCTGCTGTCGCAGACCGCCAGGCGGCTCGGCCGCCCCACCGTCCCGGTGCTGCTGCCCGCCGTCACCTGGGTCGGACAGATGCTGCGCACGGCGGGGGTCACCGACTTCTCGCCGGAACAGATCCGGCTGCTGACGCACGGCAGAGTGGTGGACACCACACAGATGCGTGAGACGCTCGGTTTTGCGCCGCGCTACTCGACGGCCGAGACCTTCTGCGACTTCGCCCGCAGCCGTGGCCCCGGCCTGCTGCCGCCCGACCGGCTCGCCCGCACGGTCGACGCGATCGCCGCCGCACTTCCCGCGGGCGCCAACCGGACGTGAGAGCACCGACGAGGAGGAGCCGCAGCATGGCGGACGCCAAGGTCATCCCGTTCGACGAGGACACCCGTGCCCGTCGGGGGCCGGGTCGGCCGCGCGGACGGGCGGGGTCCCGCAAGAAGAACGAAGGGGCCGCGTCGGCGACACCGCTGTCCGCCGTCCCGGCGGAGTTCCCGAACGAACCGGCCGGCGCACCGGAGCCGCGCGCTCCGCGCGACGACGCCGACCCCGCGGGCGCTCCCGCGACCGCCCCTGAGGGCGTGCAGCAGGGCCAGGACGGCCCCGCGGGCGACCCGGGGGCAACGGGAGGCACCGGAGTCGCCGACGGCGGTGGCGCGCCGCGCACGGCGCCCGCCTCGGGAGTCGCCGAGGCCCTGGCCGACGCGCTCGGCGGTGCGGCCGAGCGGCTGATGGGCGCCCGCTGGGACCGGAAGGTCGCGCACGGGCTGTCGTTCCTGCGGCGCCGGATCACCGGCGACTACGAGGTCGACGAGTTCGGTTACGACGAGCAGCTCACCGACCAGGTGCTCATGTCGGTGCTCCGGCCGTTCTTCGACCAGTACTTCCGGGTCGAGGTCAAGGGCATCGAGAACATCCCGGCCGAGGGCGGGGCCCTGGTGGTCGCGAACCACTCCGGGACGTTGCCGCTGGACGGGCTGATGGCGCAGGTCGCCGTCCACGACCACCACCCGGCCGGCCGGCATCTGCGGCTGCTCGCCGCCGACCTGGTCTTCGTGCTGCCCGTGGTGAACGAGCTGGCCCGCAAGGCGGGCCACACGCTGGCCTGCACCGAAGACGCGCAGCTGCTGCTGGAGCGCGGTGAGGTCGTCGGGGTGATGCCGGAGGGCTTCAAGGGTCTCGGCAAGCCCTTCGCCGACCGCTACAAGCTGCAGCGCTTCGGGCGCGGCGGCTTCGTCGCGACGGCGCTGAAGACCGGGGCGCCGATCATTCCGTGCTCGATCGTGGGCGCGGAGGAGATCTACCCCATGGTCGGCAACTCCAAGACGCTGGCACGGCTGCTGGGCGTGCCGTACTTCCCGGTCACACCGACGTTCCCCTGGCTGGGGCCGCTGGGCCTGGTGCCGCTGCCGACGAAGTGGACGATCCAGTTCGGCGAGCCGATCAGGACCGACCACTACCCGCCGGAGGCGGCGGAGGACCCGATGCTGGTCTTCAACCTGACGGACCAGGTCCGGGAGACCATCCAGCACACGCTGTACAAGCTGCTGGTGCAGCGGCGGTCCGTGTTCTTCTGAGTTCTCGCGGGACGTCAAAGGGGTGGGTCCTGGCCGATGGCCAGGACCCACCCCTTTCACCTGCACGACCGCCGGTTACTCCTTGGCGTCCTCCGCCCCGAGGCCGAGGCCCGGGAGCAGGCCGGGGAGCAGCGGGGGCAGGTTGACGGACGGCGGCGTGGAGGCCGCCGGATCGGACGGGTTCTCGCCGCCGGTGCCCGGTGACGGGGGCAGCAGTCCGTCCGTACCGCCGAGCAGATGGTCCTTGCCGGCGCCGGCGCTCGGGCTGTCGGTGGTGCCCGGTGTGCCGCTGTGGCCTTCCGCGGTGGCGGGGGCGTGCGGCGCCGGCGTCGCTGTGCCGCTGTGACCGGTACCGACCGAGCCGGGTTTGCCGGCCTGACGGTGCGCGGGGCCTTCGCTGCCCTGGGGTTTGGGGAGCTTGCCGGCCAGCGGCGCGACATCGTGCTCTATGGCGTCGAAGACCGACGTGACCTGGCTGCTCACATCACCGAGCTGGCTGGGCAGCCGGTCGCGCAGCTGGCTCCAGCCTTCGCGGTGCGAGGCGTTGAACTCGTTCAGCAGCTCCATCGGCTGCAGCGAGCCGTCGCGCTGGTACGCCTCGGTGAGCAGCCGGTGGCCTTCCGCGGCCTCCTGGTGCATACCGGAGAGCGCCCGGCGGACCTCGCCGACCGATTCGCTGTCGAGCTCGCCGGAGCGACCCCGCTCCATGAGGCGCCGGGCCTCCTGCATGCGGGTCGCGGCCATGTCCAGATAGACGCTTCCCCGGGAGGCGTCGTTGTTGGCCATGTCCAGCTTGAGATCCTCCATGCCCCGTTTGAGGCCGTAGAGGGTGTCCCCTGGCAGTGCGTTCGTACTGGCCGCCGCGACGCCGCCGAGGGCCCCGGCCGCGACGCCCACGGAGAGCCCGCCGGCGGCGAGCCGGCGGGACCAGCGGGATCGTGGCCTGAGCTTCCCGAGCCCGGTGGCGCGGTGCGCGCCGCCGGTGCGTTGCTCGGGGACCTTGGGGGAGACCTCAAGGCTGCCGTCGGCAAGCGCGGTCTCCATCGCGGCGATCAGTTGGGCACGTTGCACCGTCTTCGCCTCGGCGCTCAGCACCGGCGGCTGCCGGTTGCCGATGGCGCCGACCAGTGCCAGCAGCCGCCCCTGATCGGGGTCGGCGTGCCGGTCCGTGGCATGGGCGCCGTGTTCGCCGGTGGGCTCCTGGGGTGCGCTGTCGGAGTTCCGGGGGTCTTTCCCCGGAAAACCGGCAGTCTCAAGGGCCTGGGCGAAGGCGTTCGCCCGACGGTGTGCCGTTGCTTGTCCGATCATGGGCGGCACCTCCTCTCGTCATCCACACTCGACTCCCGAAGCCGCCCGGAAGGTTGCATTCCTTGTTTCTGTCCACCCAATCGAGTGACTGGAAGCGGCCAGAGCGCGGCAGAGAGGTGTCTGCATGTGGTGCAACGAGCGCCGCGCCAGTTGGGTTACGCGGTCATGATGATCGGACCGGAGCGGCCGGAAAAAAGGCCGGAGAGGGTGGGGAAAAAGGGACAACTCAGTCTCACCGGGCGTCTTCGGGGAGAAGCCTGGCCAGGGTTCGCACGGCTCGGTACTGAAGGGTCTTGATCGCCCCTTCGTTCTTGCCCATGATGCGTGCGGTCTCGGCGACCGACAGGCCCTGCAGGAAGCGCAGCGTCACGCACTCCTGCTGCTGGGGGTTGAGCTTCCTGACGGCGACGAGAAGCGCCTCGTTGGACAGCGATTCCAGCACCGAGTCCTCGGGGCTGCGCTCGACCTCGTTGGCGTCGAGCATCTCGCCGGTGGTGACCTCGAGCCGGAAGCGGCTGGACTTGAAGTGGTCGGCGACCAGGTTGCGGGCGATGGTGACGAGCCACGCGCCGAAGTCGCGGCCCTGCCAGGTGAAGGTGCCGATCCGGCGCAGGGCGCGCAGGAACGTCTCACTGGTCAGGTCCTCGGCGGTCGCCTTGCCGCCGACGCGGTAGTAGATGTAGCGGTAGACGGTGTCGGAGTAGTGGTCGTAGAGCCGGCCGAAGGCCTCGGTCTCGCCGGCCTGGGCCCGCTCGACGAGGTCCATCATCCGGCCGCTGTCACTGTCCGCGGCGGGACGTCGAGCGGTGGGGCCTCCGGCAGCGTTGCTGCCCGAGCCGCTCTGCGGGTTGTTCCGGGTGCGTCTGCCTGCGGCGGTGCTGACTTCGGCCAGTGCGTACGCGGGGCCGGCGGGAAAGGGCGTGGCGAGGGCGGGCTCGGCGAACGCGGGGACGACACGCAGGCAGTCGTTCACCAATGCGCGCAGCGTTGCCAGGCCGGAGGTGTCAACCCCGTCGTGTGGGTACACGGGACTCCCAGAGGCAGAACTTCCATCACGTGCAGTACGGGACCGTGCACCCGCCGTGGTCGACGTGTGGGTTCCGATTGCGTCTGAGGAGAATAACGCTTCGTACAGGCGGCGCTACACCGTGTTGCCTAAATCGCCGGTTACGTCGGTTCCTTGGTGCATTGGTGATCGATCAATTATCGAACACTGAACCGAAGTTGACCGCATCTGTTCGTGAATTGCTCGCGGGGAGTGCGTGTTGTGGCTGTGTGGCAGTGCTGCGACTGCGGTGGGTCCAGAGGGGGGTACGACGGGCCGTCGGCGTGCCGGATCTAGGGCGTGTTGCGGAAAGTGGCGCCGTTCGCCCGTGGGCCAGGCGGGACTTTCGCAACACGCCTTAGCGGCGGCGTCGGTGGATCGCGACCGCGGCGACCGCGCCACCCGCGACGGCGCCGACCCCGGCCGCGGCCGGGATGCCGATCTTCGCGGCCTTGCGGCCGGTGCGGTAGTCGCGCAGCCGCCAGCCGTGGGCGCGGGCGTGCTTGCGCAGCCGGGTGTCGGGGTTGATCGCGTACGGGTGTCCGACCAGCGACAGCATCGGGATGTCGTTCGCCGAGTCGCTGTACGCGGCGCAGCGGGACAGCTGAAGTCCCTCGGCGCCGGCGAGCGCCCGGACCGCCTCGGCCTTGGACGGGCCGTGCAGCGGTTCTCCGACCAGCCGGCCGGTGTAGACACCGCCGACGGATTCGGCGACGGTGCCCAGCGCGCCGGTCAGGCCGAGCCGGCGGGCGATGATCGTCGCGGTCTCCACGGGCGCGGCCGTGACCAGCCAGACCCGCTGGCCCGCGTCGAGGTGGGCCTGGGCGAGTGCCCGGGTGCCCGGCCAGATCTTCTCGGCCATGTACTCGTCGTAGATCTCCTCGCCGATCGCCATGAGCTCCTCGACGCGGTGCCCCTTGACGATCGACAGCGCGCTGTCCCGCGCGTCCTGCATGTGCTCGGGGTCCTCGGACCCGGCGAGCCGGAACCAGGCCTGCTGCCAGGCGAAGCGGGCGAGCTCGCGCTTGTGGAAGAACTTCCGCTTGTACAGGCCGCGGCCGAAGTGGAAGATCGCGGCGCCCTGCATCACGGTGTTGTCGAGGTCGAAGAAGGCGGCGGCGTGCGGATCCCCCACGACGGGGAACTCGGGCGCGGCGGATTCCTTCTCCGCTTCCTTCTCCGGCGCCGCGAGTGCGGCCTCGGCCGCGGCCTCGCCTGCCAGCACGCTGCGCGCGGTGGCGGAGCGCCTACGGGGGGTGAGCCATTGCAGAGCGGCCATGCGGCGAGCATAGCCATTTTGTTCGGCCGGTCCGCGCCGCGTAAGGAGCGAAGGCGTGAACTCCTCGCGACGTACGTGTTACCCGCCGGCCGGCTGCGCCGGTGGCGGTCGGGGGCACAATGTCTCGAATGAGTCCTCTCCTGCGCCGTAGCGCCCGCAAGGATCCCGCCGACCGCACCGTGACGCTGATCGGCAAGCCCGGCTGCCATCTGTGCGACGACGCCCGTGCCGTGATCGAGAAGGTCGCGGGGGAGCTCGGTTCCCGGGTCGAGGAACGGGACATCACGCAGGACGAGGAGCTGTACCGCAAGTACTGGGAGCAGATTCCGGTGGTGCTGGTCGACGGCGAGCAGCACGACTTCTGGCGGGTCGACGAGCAGCGGCTGCGTACCGCGCTCACCGGCTGAGGCCGGGTCGACACGGATCCGGCTGCGTCGCAGGTGGGAGGCGTTCCTGGCCGACGGGTGATTTGAGCGCGTTACTCGTGGTGCGCGTATTCGATTACCATCGAGTTCGTTTTGTACACCCGGGGGCTAGGCGTGAGGAGTGTGGGCGCGTGCTCTCCGGACGGTTCCAGGGGTCTGGCGGCTATGCCGTCGTGGACCTGGAGGCCACCGGGTCCAGTTCACGACGGCACCGGGTGATCGAGGTGGCGGTCGTGCTGCTCGACCGGGAGTGCGTCCCGCAGGGTGAGTTCAGCACGTTGATCGATCCCGAGGGGCTGGTCGGCCCGACCCACATCCATGGCATCGAGGGGCCCGACCTCGGCGGTGCCCCGACGTTCGCGGGCATCGCGCCGAAACTGCTGGGGCTGCTGCGCGGCAGGGTGCTGGTGGGGCACAACGTGGGCTGTGACCGGGCATTCCTGGTCGCGGAGTACGCGCGGCTCGGGGTGACGCTGCCGGCCGTGCCGGAGTTGTGCACCATGCGGATGGCCATCTCCCGGGTGCCCGCTCCGCGCGGATTCTCGCTGGGGGCTTGCGTAGCGGACGCCGGACTGGGTGACTGGGCGGCGCACACGGCGCTGGGTGACGCGCGGGCCACCGCGCGGCTGTTCGCCCATTACGCGGCGGACGCACCGGACCGGGCCGGCGTGCCCGGAGCGGTGGAGGCGGCGGCGGGAGTGGAGTGGCCGGTGATCGCGCATATGCCGGAGGCCGACGCGCTCTGGCTGGGGCGGCGTTCCGTTGATCGTCCGGTGGTTCGGTCGGCGGAAATACCGAACGACCCGAAGGGGTGGAACGATTCGGCACAGCAAATGGTTCCTAATGTCCGGAATGGGAGTGCGTGATGCCGGTCACTTCCCCTGGACAAAGCGGACACTATCTTTGTGCACGCGTTCACAAAGACATAGCCTGGCAAGCACGGGGCGGCCCCGGGGACTGTGGTCCCTGGACGTCTACGCTCTATCCGCAGGAGCATCGTGGCAACTAGCCGTTCTCACCGACCGGCGACCCGCAGCCGAGGTATCCCCGAGGCCACCGTCGCCAGGCTTCCGCTGTACCTGCGGGCTCTCACCACGCTCTCCGAGCGTTCGGTGCCCACGGTGTCGTCGGAGGAACTCGCGACCGCCGCGGGCGTCAACTCCGCGAAGCTGCGCAAGGACTTCTCCTACCTGGGCTCCTACGGGACCCGCGGCGTCGGCTACGACGTCGAGTACCTCGTCTACCAGATCTCCCGTGAGCTGGGCCTCACCCAGGACTGGCCGGTAGTGATCGTCGGTATCGGTAACCTCGGCGCCGCGCTCGCCAACTACGGCGGCTTCGCCTCCCGCGGTTTCCGCGTCGCGGCCCTCATGGACGCCGACGCCGCCCTCGCCGGGAAGCTGGTGGCCGGACTCCCGGTCCGGCACATCGACGAGCTGGAAGCGATCGTCGAGGACAACCAGGTGTCGATCGGTGTCATCGCGACCCCGGCCGGCGCCGCGCAGGAGGTCTGCGACCGCCTCGTCACCGCGGGCGTCACCTCCATCCTGAACTTCGCGCCGACCGTGCTGCAGGTCCCCGAGGGCGTCGACGTCCGCAAGGTCGACCTCTCCATCGAGCTGCAGATCCTCGCGTTCCACGAGCAGCGCAAGGCCGGCGAGCAGGGCCAGGGCCCGGACGGGGACGTGCCCGCCGTGATGCCGGCATGAGTGTTCTCGTCGTCGGCCTGAGCCACCGCAGCGCCCCGGTCAGCTTGCTGGAGCGGGCCGCGCTCACGGATGAGGCCAAGGCCAAGCTGCTGCAGGACGCGCTGGCCGCCGAGCCCGCGACCGAAGCGGCGGTGCTCGCCACCTGCAACCGCATCGAGCTGTACGCGGACGTGGACAAGTTCCACGCGGGCGTCGCCGAGCTGTCGATGCTGCTGTCGCTGCACAGCGGCGTCGGCCTCGAAGAGCTCACTCCCTATCTTTATGTGCACTACGAGGACCGGGCGGTCCACCATCTGTTCTCGGTCGCCTGCGGCCTGGACTCCATGGTGGTCGGCGAGGGCCAGATCCTCGGCCAGATCAAGGACGCGCTCGCCCTCGGCCAGGAGCTGCACACCGCGGGACGGCTGCTCAACGACCTGTTCCAGCAGGCCCTGCGGGTCGGTAAGCGCGCCCACAGCGAGACCGGCATCGACCGGGCCGGGCAGTCCCTCGTCACCTTCGGCCTCGACCAACTGGCCGCCACCACCGGCCCGCTGGCCGGCAAGCGCGTGCTGGTGGTCGGCGCGGGCTCGATGTCCTCGCTCGCCGCCGCGACCCTGGCCCGCGCGGGCGTCACCGAACTCGTCATCGCCAACCGCACCGCCGACCGCGCGGAGCGGCTCGCGGCGCAGCTCGGCGGCCGGGCCGCCGACTTCGACGCCGTCGCCGGCGAACTGGCCTCGGCCGACCTCGTCGTGTCGTGTACCGGCGCGACCGGGCTGGTCCTGGACCATGCCACCGTCGCCGCCGCCGTCGCCACCCGCACCGCGACCGGCGCCGACGCCGCACCGCTGGCCCTGCTCGACCTGGCCATGCCGCGCGACGTCGACGCCGCCGTGCACGGCCTCGAAGGCGCTCACCTGGTCGACATAGAGTCGCTCGCCGAGGCCTCCGCGGACGCCCCGATGGCCGCCGACGTCGACGAGGTCCGCAAGATCGTCGCCGCCGAGGTCGGTGCCTTCGGCGCCGCCCAGCGCGCCGCCCGCATCACCCCCACCGTCGTCGCGCTGCGCGCGATGGCCGCCGACGTCGTCACCGGTGAACTCACCCGGCTCGACGGCCGGCTCCCCGACCTGGACGACAAGCTGCGCTCGGAGATCACCCAGACCGTGCGCCGCGTCGTCGACAAGCTCCTGCACGCGCCCACCGTGCGGGTCAAGCAGCTCGCGGGCGAACCCGGCGGCGCCGGGTACGCCGACGCGCTGCGTGAACTCTTCGACCTCGACCCGCAGGCGGTCGCCGCCGTCAGCAGGGCCGACGACCCGAATCGAGGGCGGCCATGAACGGCCCCACCGCATTGAAACTGGGCACCCGGCGCAGCAAGCTGGCCATGGCGCAGTCCGGCATGGTGGCGGAGCAGGTGCGCCAACTGACCGGCCGGCCGGTCGAACTCGTCGAGATCACCACGTTCGGGGATGTCTCCCGCGAGCAGCTCGCGCAGATCGGCGGCACCGGAGTCTTCGTCTCCGCGCTGCGGGACGCGCTGCTCGCCGGTGAGATCGACTTCGCCGTGCACTCGCTCAAGGACCTGCCGACGACTCCCGCCGAGGGCCTCACGCTCGCTGCGATCCCGGTCCGCGAGGACCCGCGCGACGCGCTCGTGGCCCGCGATGGGCTGACGTTCGAGGAGCTCGTGGCGGCCGCCGCCGCGCTGGGCCGGCCGGCCCGCGTCGGCACCGGATCGCCGCGCAGGATGGCACAGTTGAACGCCTGGGCCCGCAGCCTGGGCGGAGCGGTCGAGACGGTGCCGATCCGTGGCAACGTCGACACCCGCATCGGCTTCGTCACCTCTGGCGAACTCGACGCCGTCGTCCTGGCCGCCGCCGGGCTCAGCCGTCTCGGCCGCCTCGCCGAGGCGACCCAGCTGATCCCCGTCGAAGCCGTCCTGCCCGCCCCCGGACAGGGGGCGCTGGCCGTCGAATGTGCCGCCGGTAACGCGGCGGGACCGGCACTGGCCGCACAGCTCGCGGAGCTCGACGACCCGTTCACCCGGGCCGCCGTCACCGCGGAACGATCACTGCTCGCCGCCCTTGAGGCCGGCTGCTCCGCCCCTGTGGGCGCGCTCGCCGACCTGGTGGCCGACGGGCAGATTTCCGAGCTGCGCCTGCGGGGGGTCGTCGGCACGACCGACGGCACCCAGCTGGTGCAGATGTCCATCACTGGTGCAACCCCTGAGTCCGCGGATGACGCCGCGGTTCTCGGTCGCGAACTCGCGGCCGAGATGCTCGCCAAGGGCGCAGCCGGTCTTATGGGGGAGCGCGTACTTTGAGCCCCACCGCCGTCAATCACTCCGGCCTCGGCCACGTCACCTTCCTCGGTGCCGGGCCCGGTGATCCCGGGCTGTTGACCCTGCGCGCCGTCGAGGCGCTGGCTCATGCCGACATGCTGGTCGGCGAGCCGCACGTGCTGGAGGTCGTGCGTACGCACGCCCGAGCAGATGTGGGCACGGCTGAACCAGCGGTAGGCGAGGGCGCGTTGGACGCCTCCGCTGCCGCCACCCAGCTTGTCATGACGTCCGCACGCACCGGCAAGCGGGTCGTCCGTGCGGTAGCGGGTGATCCCGGCCTGGACAACTGCACGGCGAGCGAGATGCTCGCCTGCGCGGCGGCCGGCATCCCCTTCGAGGTCGTACCGGGCGTCTCCGCGGCGATGGGCGTACCCGCCTACGCCGGGGTCCCGCTCAGCGCCGACGTCCGTTTCGTCGACGCCGCCACCGCGTCCGACCGCTGCTGGAGCGAGGTCGGGGCGAGCGATGCCACGCTGGTCCTCACCACCACGCTGCAGACCGTGGTCGCCACCGCCGCCGAACTGATGGCGGCGGGCCGCAAGCCCGACACCCCGCTGTCGGTCACGGTCGCCGGTACGACGACCCGGCAGCGCACGTGGACCGCGACACTGGCCACGATCGCCTCCGAGCTCAAGGCCACCAAGGCCCTGCCGACCCCGGAGGGCCCGATCGCGGCGATAGCCGTGGTGGGCCAGCGCAGTCTCCAGCGCGCCCAGCTGTCCTGGTTCGAGACCAAGCCGCTGTTCGGCTGGCGCGTCCTGGTGCCGCGCACCAAGGAGCAGGCCGCCTCGCTGTCGGACCAGCTGCGCTCGTACGGCGCGGTCCCGCACGAGGTGCCGACGATCGCCGTCGAGCCGCCGCGCACCCCGCAGCAGATGGAGCGGGCCGTGAAGGGCCTGGTCACCGGACGCTACGAATGGATCGCCTTCACCTCCGTGAACGCGGTCAAGGCGGTGCGGGAGAAGTTCGAGGAGTACGGGCTCGATGCCCGCGCCTTCGCGGGGATCAAGGTCGCAGCGGTCGGCGAGCAGACCGCCCAGTCGCTGGTCGAGTTCGGCGTGAAGCCGGATCTCGTGCCGAGCGGTGAGCAGTCCGCGGCCGGACTGCTGGAGGACTGGCCGCCGTACGATCCGGTCTTCGACCCGATCGACCGGGTCTTCCTGCCGCGCGCCGACATCGCCACGGAGACGCTGGTGGCGGGCTTGGTGGAGCTCGGGTGGGAGGTTGACGACGTCACCGCCTACCGGACGGTGCGCGCCTCGCCTCCGCCTGCGGATACTCGGGAAGCGATCAAGGGCGGCGGGTTCGACGCGGTGCTCTTCACGTCGTCGTCGACGGTGCGGAATCTGGTGGGGATCGCCGGTAAGCCGCACAACGTGACCGTGATCGCCTGTATCGGGCCGGCCACGGCGAAGACCGCCGAGGAGCACGGGCTGCGGGTCGACGTGATGTCGCCGGAGCCGTCCGTGCATGCGTTGGCGCAGGCGCTGGCCGATTTCGGTACGGCGCGGCGGGTGGCGGCGGAGGACGCGGGCGATCCTGTGACGCGGCCCAGCGAGCGGCGGCCGGGGTCGCGGCGGCGGGCGCGCGTCTGACGCGTTTTTTTGGGACGAGGGGTACGGTGCGGTCCGCTCTGACAGGGCGGGGCCGCGCCGGGGTATCTCCTCGGACGACGAACGCTCGTGTCCGTTGCAAGGTGACGGCCCGATTCGTTCGTCGTCCTGCGGGGACACCCCGCCACGTCCCCTCCGGTCGGTGGGTGGGTGTGCCCCACGTCCCCCCTCCGTTCGCTCCGGCCGACTTTTAGTCGGGAAGAGCATGCTGGGACCAGGCGTAGCGTGGACGTCTGGAATGGCTCCGGTGTTGGAGGAAGGCACGGACATGACTGGCTACGGTGATTTTCCCGGAGCGCGCCCCCGCAGGCTGCGCACCAGTCCGGCGATGCGGCGCCTGGTCGCCGAGACCCGGCTGAACCCCGCTGAGCTGATCCTGCCGATGTTCGTCCGTGAGGGCATCAGTGAGCCGGTGGCGGTCTCCTCCATGCCCGGCGTGTTCCAGCACACCCGCGACACGCTCCGTAAGGCGGCCCTGGAGGCGGCCGAGGCGGGCGTCGGCGGGATCATGCTGTTCGGTGTGCCGGCGGTGAAGGACGCGCTCGGCACGCAGGGCACCGAGCCGGACGGCATTCTCCAGGTCGCCATCCGTGACGTGGTGGGTGAGGTCGGGGACGCGGTGGTGGTGATGTCCGACCTGTGTCTGGACGAATTCACCGACCACGGCCATTGCGGGGTGCTCGACGCGCAGGGCCGGGTCGACAACGACGCGACGCTGGAGCGCTACGCCGAGATGGCGCAGGTGCAGGCCGACGCGGGCGTTCATGTGGTGGGGCCGTCCGGGATGATGGACGGTCAGGTCGGCATCGTGCGCGACGCGTTGGACGCGGTCGGGTTCGAGGACGTGTCCATCCTGGCGTACACGGCGAAGTACGCGTCGGCCTTCTACGGGCCCTTCCGCGAGGCCGTCGACTCGTCGCTGACCGGCGACCGCAAGACCTATCAGCAGGACCCGGCGAACTTCCGCGAGTCGCTGCGCGAGCTGGCGCTCGACCTGGCGGAGGGCGCCGACATGGTGATGGTCAAGCCCGCGCTGCCGTATCTGGACGTGCTGCGGAAGGTCGCCGACACGGTCGACGTACCCGTGGCGGCCTACCAGGTCAGCGGCGAGTTCGCGATGGTCGAGGCGGCGGCGGCGAACGGCTGGATCGACCGCGACCGCACCATCATGGAGACCCTGACGTGCGTGCGGCGGGCGGGCGCGAACATGATCCTCACGTACTGGGCGACCGAGGTCGCCCAGAAGCTTTCGCGCTAGCGCTGGGCCGAGTGGCTTGCCGCGAAGGCGGCGAAGTCCGCCCAGGCGGCGGGCGTGAACGTGAGCGCGGGTCCGTCCGGGTCCTTGGAGTCCCGGACGTGGACTGCGGCCGGGTGGGCGGCGACTTCTACGCAGTTGCCGCCCTCGTCGCTGCTGTGACTGGACTTGCGCCAGGCGTAGGCGATCTCGACGCAGTTGCCGCCTTCTTCACTGCTGTAGCTGGATGTGAACCACGTCAGGTTGTTGGTGGCGGAGGTGGTGGTCGGTGCGCCGTTCATGCGTCTCCTAGCAGCCGATCCAGCAGGCTCCTGGTGTCCTCAGGATTGAGAGCCTGGGTTCGCAGCATCGCATATTTCCGAGCGAGGATGCTGACCTCATCGGGGTTGGAGACCAGGTGACTGCCGCGCTGGGCCTCGGTGTAGGCGAGGTGGTCGTGGTCGGGTGTCTCCAACAGGACGAAGGGGCCCGCGAGCGCGGCATGGGTTCTGCGGCCGAACGGCATCACCTGGAGCGAGGCACCGGGGAGGTCCGTCAACTCCCCTAACCACCGAAGCTGTTCGCGGAACACCGCTGCACTTCCCAGCCGGTCCATGAGAACGGCCTCGGAGATGATGAAGCTGGCGCTCGGTGGGTCTGTGCGGTGCAGGACCGCCTGACGTTCGATCCGCGACGTGACGCGTTCCTCGATCGCATCCTCACTGAGCGAGGGGACGTTGCTCCGGAAGGTCGCGCGGGCGTAGTCCTCGGTCTGGAGCAGCCCGGGCAGAACCTGGTTCTCGTATGACGAGAGGGTGATGGCCTCCCGCTCGTACGTGATGAACTCCGCCGCCCAGACCGGGTACTTGTCCCGCTCCGGCAGGTGTTCCACCGCTACCGCGAGGGCGCCCTTGGTGTCGAGGGCGCGGTCCATGTCGGTGGCGAGGTCGGGTTGGAGGGCGCGTCTGCCCTGTTCGATGGAGGCGATGGTCTCCTCGTGGACGATGAGGCGCTCGGCCAGTTCTCGTTGGGTGAGTCCGGCGACCTTGCGGAACATGGCCACCTGGGCGCCCACGAGCCGCAGTGCGGACGCGTTCTTCTTCGGCTTCTGCCAGGGGTGCATGGTGACCAACTCCCCACCCGGGTCCGTACGTGACCGGCGACGCGCCCGTACGCGCGATCCGTACGGGTTGACGCTCTGGTCCACCGTAGTCACTGAGCGCAACCCTTGCCGCATGAACGACGACATCCGACCGACCGGTTCCCGTGCGTGTTTCTACCCACGTGAGAGGCGATCCGTGCCCGCTGCACGGGAGTTCGCCCGGCAGGCCCTGGTGGGGTGGGGACTCGGGGAGCTCGCGGACGCGGTGTTGCTCTGCGTGAGCGAACTGGCCACCAACGCACTCCTGCACGGCGTCCCCGCCGGACGCGGGTTCCTGCTCCACCTCGCCGTCACCGGTGACGGTCCGCTGCGCATCGAGGTCCACGACAGCGGGGATGGTCACCCGCACCTCGTTCCGGACTCCGGCGCGGGCTGCGAGTCGGGGCGCGGGCTGCTGCTGGTGCAGGCGCTCTCCGAGAAGTGGGGCGAGGCCCTGCGGGAGCCCGGCAAGATCGTCTGGTGCGAGTTCGCGTGCGGCGATGCCGAGGCCGTAGAGACGCAGTTCGCCGGGATCGACCGGGTGATCGTCGAGGCCACGGCGGGGGCAGATGTGCTTCCGGCGCTGCCCGGGGTCTCGGACGATCAGCTCACGGAGGCGGAGCGGCGTGAAGTACGGGATGCCATGGAACTGATCTACGGGTGCGAAGACCTTCCGGAACTCGACGCACAGGACGTACACGTGGTGCCCGTCTGAGCCCGGGCCGGGCCCTGCCGGGTTGCCGGTGAAACGGTGCCACGGGAACCGGCCGGGCGAGGCAGTATGGAGACGCCACCCGAGCCGAAGGAGACGAGCCGACCATGAGCGCAGAACGAGCGAGCAGCCCCGGTCAGGTGCCGCAACCAGCCGCTACGCCCGAGGCGCTCCGTTCGGCTCTGGCGATAGTGGCTCCTGTCCGGCTTCCTGCGTTCGACCAGGAAAGAATCGCCGCCACCGACGCGGCCCGTGCCGCTGTCTCAGCCGCGCCGCTGCGGCGTTTTGTCGAGCAGTGGGCCGTGTACGTCGCGATCGAGCGGCACCCCGACCGCGCGGCAAGACTGCGCGAGCTGGAAGCGCGGGCAGCGACCGTGGATGACCTTGACGAGGCCCGCCGCGTGGCCGCTGAAGTAGGCGCGATCCTTGCCACTGCTGCGATCGAGGCCGGGCTCGACCGGGGCGAGGACGGCACATGAGCGACGGTGACGGATGGCGGTGGGACTACGTTCCCGACGAGCAACTGACCAATGGCGTGCCCGCGCACGTCGTGGCCGAGGCCGAGCACATCGCGGCCGAGCTGTAGCCCTCGCCGGGTTGGCTATTGACGTCAGCGATCTGGGATCCGGGCCCCGGCCAGGTCAGCCCGGCGGCGTTCGCAGGTTCGAGCTGGCGAGCGGGGGATGGGTGGATGTGCTCGTGCTGCCTCGGTCCTGCCTGGTGGCGATCGTGCTGATCATGCCGCCCGTCCAGCACCTGTAGCCCTGCAAACACGGCAGCGCCCGGCCCTCCACACGGGGGCCGGGCGCTGCCGTGGCGGACAGAACCTAGAGCTGCTCGGGGGTGTGGATGCCCAGCAGCGTCATTCCCTGGCGCAGCGTGCGGCCGGTCAGGGTGCAGAGGAAGAGCCGGTTCTCGCGGACGTCCGCGGGGGTCTCGGGCTTGAGGACCGGGCACTGCTCGTAGAACGTCGCGAAGGCCGAGGAGACCGCGTAGAGGTAGGACGCCAGCTTGTGCGGCTCGTAGGTGTCCGCGACACCCGCGAGGGCGTCACCGAACTCGTCCAGCAGCAGGCCCAGCGCGCGCTCGGCCGGGGCCAGCGGCAGCTCCGGGCGGGCGACGGCCCGGGCTTCTCCGGCCTTGCGGAGAATGGACTGGGTCCGGGCGAACGCGTACTGGATGTACACGCTCGTGTCGCCGGTCAGGGACACCATCCGGTCCAGGTCGAAGACGTAGTCGCGGCCCAGGGACGTCGACAGGTCCGCGTACTTGACCGCGCCGATGCCGACCTCGGCGCCGCGCTCCGCGACCTCCTCGTCGGAGAGCTCCTCGTTCTTCTCCCGCACGACGACGGCGGCCCGCTCGACGGCCTCGTCGAGCAGGTCGACCAGCCGGACGGTCTCACCCTCACGGGTCTTGAACGGCTTGCCGTCCTTGCCCAGCACCGTGCCGAACGGCAGGTGCTTGACGGTGACCTCTTCGGTGAGCCAGCCGGCCCGCCGGGCGGTCTCGAAGACCATGCGGAAGTGCAGCGCCTGCCGGGCGTCCACCACGTAGAGGAGGGTGTCGGCCTTCAGGTTGCCGGTCCGGTCGCGGATCGCCGACAGGTCGGTGGCCGCGTAGCCGAAGCCGCCGTCCGCCTTCTGCACGATGAGCGGGACCGGCTCGCCGTCCTTGCCCTTGATCTCGTCGAAGAAGACGCAGAGCGCGCCGTTGGAGCGCACCGCGACGCCGGTGTCCTCGAGGATCCGGCAGGTCTCGACGAGCATGTCGTTGTACGCGGACTCGCCGACGATGTCGTCGTCCTGGATCGCGATGTCCAGCTTGTTGTAGACCGAGTAGAAGTAGATCTTCGACTCGTCGACGAACCGCTGCCAGAGCGCCAGCGTCTCCGGCTCCCCGGCCTGCAGGTCCACGACCCGCTTGCGGGACCGGTCCTTGAACGCCTCGTCGGCGTCGAAGAGCGTCCTGGCTGCCTTGTACGTCCGGTTGAGGCGGGACATCGACGCCTCGCCGTCGGTGTCGGCGGGGGAGTGGTCCAGCTCGTGCGGGTGCTCGATCAGGTACTGGATGAGCATGCCGAACTGGGTGCCCCAGTCGCCGATGTGGTGCCGGCGGATCACCGTCTCGCCCTCGAACTCCAGGATCCTGGCGATGGCGTCACCGATGACGGACGACCGCAGATGGCCGACGTGCATCTCCTTGGCCACGTTCGGCTGGGCGTAGTCGATCACCGTGGTGCCGGGGTCCGCGGTCAGCGGCACGCCGAGCCGGTCGTCGGCGGCGCGGGCGGCCAGCGTCGTGGTGATCGCCGCGTCGGAGATGGTGATGTTGAGGAAGCCGGGGCCCGACACCTCGATCTCGGAGATCAGCTCGTCGGTGGGCAGACCGGCGACGACCTGGGCCGCGAGCTCCCGCGGGTTCGCCTTGTTCTTCTTCGCCAGGCCCAGCACACCGTTGGCCTGGAAATCGGCCCGGTCGCTTCGGCGCAGCAGCGGGTCGGCATCGACGGCCGACGGCACGGCGGCCGCCAGGGCGGCCGAGACACGCTGCTGGACAGAGGCGGAAAGGGATGCGACCGAGGCCATGGGGTGGGTGCCATTCCGGTTGGGGGAGTGGGAAACCCTTTGAGTATCCCACGGGAGCGCATCCCCTTTTCGGTCCCTGAATCCGGCTGATCGCGAGCCGCGGGCGAGCCGCCGGTAATCCGTGCGCGACGCCGCATTGCGGTCTGTGAGAATGGGTGCGACATGCTGTCGAGGAAGGAAGTGCCGATCGTGGCTCAGAGCCCCGAGACCGACTGGGTCTCCCGTTTCGCGGACGAGGTCATTGCCGAGGCGGACCGTCGCGCCCCCGGCAAACCGATCGTCTGCGCATCGGGTCTCAGCCCGTCCGGCCCGATCCACCTCGGCAACCTGCGCGAGGTCATGACGCCGCACCTGGTGGCCGACGAGATCCGCCGCCGCGGTCGTGAGTGCGTCCACATCATCTCGTGGGACGACTACGACCGGTTCCGCAAGGTGCCCAACGGCATCGACCCGTCCTGGTCCGAGCACATCGGCAAGCCGCTGACCGCGGTCCCGGCGCCGGCGGGCAGCGAGTACGGCAGCTGGGCCGAGCACTTCAAGGCGCCGATGATCGCCGCGCTCGGCGAGCTGGGCATCGAGTTCCACGGCATCAGCCAGACCGAGCAGTACACGGCCGGCGCCTACCGCGAGCAGATCCTCTTCGCCATGCGCGAGCGTGCCGCCATCGACGCGATCCTCGACCGGTACCGGACGAAGGACAAGCCGGCGACCGGCAAGAAGCCGCAGCAGAAGCAGCAGAAGCCGCTCGACGAGGCCGAGGTCGAAGCCGCCGCGGGCTCCGGCGCGGCCGACGAGGACGACGGCACCGGCGGCGCGGGCTACTACCCGTACAAGCCGTACTGCTCGGTCTGCAACAAGGACCTCACCACGGTCACGTCCTACGACGACGAGACCACCGAGCTCTCCTACACCTGCGCCTGCGGCCACGCCGAGTCCGTGAAGCTCTCCGAGCACAACCGCGGCAAGCTGGTCTGGAAGGTCGACTGGCCGATGCGCTGGGCGTACGAAGGCGTGATCTTCGAGCCTTCGGGCGTCGACCACTCCTCGCCGGGCTCCTCCTTCGTCGTCGGCGGTCAGATCGTCCGCGAGATCTTCGGCGGTGAGCAGCCCATCGGCCCGATGTACGCCTTCGTCGGCATCAGCGGCATGGCCAAGATGAGCAGCTCGGCCGGGGGCGTCCCCACGCCGTCCGACGCGCTGGAGATCATGGAGGCGCCGCTGGTGCGCTGGCTCTACGCCCGCCGCCGCCCCAACCAGTCGTTCAAGATCGCCTTCGACCAGGAGATCCAGCGCACCTACGACGAGTGGGACGCGCTGGAGCGCAAGATCGCCGACGGCTCGGTGCAGGCCGCCGACGCCGCCGCGTACAGCCGCGCGACCCGCACCGCCGCCGGTGAGCTGCCGAGGACGCCGCACCCGCTGCCGTACCGGACGCTCGCCTCCGTCGTCGACATCACCACCGGCGACGAGGAGCAGACGCTGCGCATCCTGCGCGACCTCGACCCCGCCAACCCCGTCACCTCGCTCGACGCCACCCGGCCGCGGCTCGACCGCGCACAGGCGTGGATCACCACCCACGTCCCCGCCGACCAGCGCACCCGGGTCCGCACCGAGCCCGACACCGAGACCCTCGACGCGCTCCCGGCCACCGACCGGGCCGCGCTCGACCTGCTCATCGACGGACTCGACGACCACTGGTCGCTGGACGGCCTGACGACCCTCGTCTACGCCGTGCCGAAGCTCCAGGCCGGCCTGGACGCCGACGCCAAGCCCACGCCCGAACTCAAGGTCGCGCAGCGCTCGTTCTTCGCGCTGCTCTACCAGCTGCTCGTCGGCCGGGACACCGGCCCCCGGCTGCCCACCCTGCTGCTCGCGGTGGGCGCGGACCGCGTCCGTACGCTGCTGGGCGCCTGACGATCACAACGATCCCCCGGTTGCCGGATTCTCCGGCGGCCGGGGGATCAGGCGTTTACGGGACCTGTTCCGAGTCCCACTCGGTCCGGTACTGCGACTCGAACTCCGTCAGATAGCGGCGCAGCGTCCCCTCGCTGAGCGGGCCGCCGGTGCGTCCCGTGACGCCGTAGTTCTCCAGCAGATAGCGGCCGAACTGACGCGGGTTGGGAAACTCGTTGACCTCGACGACATAGCGGCGGAACGCCCCGTAGTACTGCTCCTCGCGCGGCACGTCGGGCTCGATGTGCGGCGGGCGGTGCAGGGCGGGTTCCGCTTCCGGCTCCGGGTCGGGTTCGGGCTCGGGGTCCGGTTCCGGGATGTAGCTGTTGACGTTCACGGAGCCGTAGCCATTGGCGAGAGTACGGACGCGGCCGGGGGAGACAGGGACCATCGGGCGGCCGTCGGACCCCGGTGCCGGCTCCGGTACGGGTTCGGGTGCGGGCGCCGGTATTCGAGCGCGTGCGGGCTCCCGGACCGGCTCCTGCCGGGCCACGGGCCGCGGCGCGGGCTCCGGCTGCGCCTGCCGCTGCTGCTGTGGTTCCGGCTGAAGCTGCTCCTGCTCCCGCTGTTCCTGCTGGGCGGCCGGGTGCACCGTCTCCAGGGCCAGGGCGGCCACGGGTACGGGCGGCTGGGCCGGTACCGGTTCCTGGACGGTGATGCCGGCGGCGGCGAGGCCGAGGGTGGCGGTTTCGGCGAGGGGGATGCCGTAGCGGGCCAGCCGCAGCGGCATGAGGGCCTCGATGGGTGCTTTGCGGCGCCAGGCGCGGCCGTAGCGGGCTTGGAGGCGGGCCTGGTAGACGAGGCGGTCCTGCTCGAGGCGGATGACCTGGTCGTAGGAGCGCAGCTCCCACAGCTTCATGCGGCGCCACAGCTTGAAGGTGGGGAAGGGGGCGAGCAGCCAGCGGGTGAGGCGGACCGATTCCATGTGCTTGTCGGCCGTCAGGTCCGCGACCCGGCCCACCGCGTGCCGGGCGGCCTCGACGCAGACGACGAACAGCACCGGGATGATGCCGTGCATGCCGACCCCGACCGGGTCGGGCCAGGCGGCCGCGCCGTTGAACGCGATGGTCGCGGCGGTCAGCAGCCACGCGGTCTGGCGCAGCAGCGGGAACGGGATCCGCATCCACGTCAGCAGCAGATCCAGCGCCAGCAGCACCACGATCCCGGCGTCCACCCCGATCGGGAAGACGTTCGCGAACCAGCCGAAGCCCTTGTTCTGCGCGAGCTCCCGCACCGCGGCGTACGATCCCGCGAAACCGATCGCGGCGATCACCACCGCACCGGCGACGACCACACCGACAAGAATCCGGTGCGTCCGGGTCAAACGTATCGCGGGCACCCGCGACCCCTCCCACCCTCGGCAACTGGACGGCCCAGCCTGTCATATGGGGGCGCGGCCAGGTCGTACAAAGGTGCTGAAACCGGTGCAGGTGCGACCGGAGTTGTTACGTGTTCGCCGCCGCGTTCGCCGCCGCGACCGAAGCCACGGTCTCCTTCGCCGCCGCGACCGCGTCCTTCTGCAGCTGATCGGCCGCCGGGGTCTTCGCGCCCTCGAAGCCCGCCCCGTTGTGGGAGAGGATCACGATGACGTTGCCGGTCCGCACGACGACCGTCTCGTCCTGGTAGTTCAGCTTGTCCTTCTCCACCAGCGCGCTCACCAGGGTCGCCTCGTCGCCGACGCCGTCCGCCTTCGCGGACGTGGCGCCCTTGACCTGGGTCGCCGTGGCGACCTGCTCCGCGAAGCGCTTCTTGGCCTGCTCCTCGCCGCTGCCGACACCGTTCGCCGAGTCGAAGCGCTGCAGGCTCACGTCCAGCCAGCGGAACTGGTAGCCGTCGAGCCCGTTCCAGGAGCAGCCGCCGCGCTGGTCCTGGACCGAGGACTTCGCCGCCGTGCCCGCCGCGGACTTCACCTTCGGGACGAGTCGCGCCACGGTGGCCTGCGTCACCGACTTGCAGGCGTCGGGCAGCTTCGCGAACTTCGCGGCGGCGGCGGGAGCCGCCGAAGCGGACGTCTTGCCCGAGCCCGCGCCGTCCGGCTTCTTGGACGAGTCCGACCCCGACGAGCAGCCGGCGACGAGCAGTACCGGCACGGCGGCACAGGCGAGAACTCGGGCGATTCGCGGTGCTGAACGGTGCATGGGTCCTTCGCTCACTTCGTTGCTCCGACGGGGCGGTGGGCCGGCCGGGGCCGGGAAACGGACAGCCTACGGGGCGTCCGTTATCGGACGATCCGCTGTCACTTGATCGTCTTGACGAGCACGTCCGCCACTTGCTCCGCGCCCTGCTGCAGGTCAGCGCTCTGCGGAGCGGTGGCCTTGTCCGCCGACCACTGCGCGTACGAGACGGTCACGAGGACATTCGCCGTACGGAAAACGAGAGTGATGTCACGGTGCACCCCCGAGTCGCGGGTCATCAGCTCGTCGTCGAGGAAGGCCGCGTCGCCGACATCGGTGAGCAGTCGCGGTGCGAGATCGGGGGAGGTCACCGGAGAGGTCGCCGGAGAGGCCGGCGCGGTGGTGGGCGTCTGGCCCGGCAGACCGGCCGGGCTGCCGGGCGGCGCCACGGGCGGCGTCGTCGCCGGAGCGCCCGGAGCGCCCGGAGCGCCCGGAGTGCCCGGGGTCGTCGGGATGCCGGCCTGCAGCACCTTGGTGTCGTAGTCGGACTCGGCCTGCGCCTCGTCGCTCACCCCGGGGTCGTACGACACGACCCGCTCGAAGTCGATCTGCAGATAGCGGTTCCCCTGCGACGTCTCACCGGTCCAGGTGCAGCCGACCCGCCGGTTGGTGTCGTAGGTGAGCTCGGCATCACCCGTGTAGTCCGGTGCGTTCGGCACCAGCTTCTTGAGCGTGTCGGGTCCGAGCGAGCCGCACGGCTCCGGCAGCTTGCGGTACTTGCCGGGCGGCGCGGGGACGATCGTCTGGTCACCGGTCGCGGACTTGGCGTCCACCGCCGCCGGGTCCGCATCGCCGTCCGCGGTGCAGGCACTCAGCCCCGAGACGGCCAGTACGGCCGCGCAGACGATGCCCAGCAGTCCTCGCGATGGCTGCACTGGCCAGGCTCCTTCCGCCGGGGGGTGCCCCGAAATCCCTTGGCGCGCGCGTGCGTGCCGTGGACACAATGTCTACCGCACCTGCTGACGCGGCTGCGTGGCCGCCTGTGGTTATCGGGCGTTTCGTCCACATTATTGATGTCGTCACGGCGTGATTTCGTTGTGCCCATTTGTCCGTTCGAGAAGGGGGATGGAGATGTCCTACACCGAGGTGCCCGGCGTCCGGGTGCCGATCCGCATGTGGACCGACCCGGCTTCCGTCGAGGACGGCGCGATGCAGCAGCTCCGCAACGTCTCGTCGCTGCCCTGGATCAAGGGCCTCGCCGTGATGCCGGACGTCCACTACGGCAAGGGCGCGACGGTCGGCTCCGTCATCGCCATGCACGGCGCGGTCTGCCCCGCGGCGGTCGGCGTCGACATCGGCTGCGGCATGAGCGCGGTGAAGACCTCCCTCACGGCCAACGACCTGCCGGGCGATCTGTCCCGGCTCCGCTCGAAGATCGAGCAGGCGATCCCGGTCGGGCGTGGCATGCACCAGGAGATGGTCGACCCGCGCCGTATGCACGGCTTCCCGACGGCGGGGTGGGACGAGTTCTGGGCGGGCTTTGACGGGCTGGCGAAAGAGGTCAAATTCCGTCATGAACGGGCCACGAAGCAGATGGGAACGCTCGGCGGAGGCAATCACTTCTGCGAAGTAACGATCGCCGATGACAACTCCGTGTGGCTCATGCTGCACTCCGGCTCCCGCAACATCGGCAAGGAGCTTGCCGAGTACCACATCGGCGAGGCGCAGAAGCTGCCGCACAACCAGGACCTGGCCGACCGCGACCTCGCGGTCTTCATCTCCGACACCCCGCAGATGGCGGCCTACCGGAGCGACCTCTTCTGGGCGCAGGAGTACGCCAAGCGCAATCGCGCGATCATGATGGCGCTCTTCCAGGACGTGGTCCGCAAGGAGTTCAAGAAGGCCAAGGTGACCTTCGACGACGTGATCAGCTGCCACCACAACTACGTGGCGGAAGAGCGTTACGACGGCATGGACCTGCTCGTCACCCGTAAGGGCGCGATCCGGGCCGGCTCCGGTGAGTTCGGCATCATCCCGGGCTCGATGGGCACCGGCTCGTACATCGTGAAGGGCCTCGGCAACGCCGACGCGTTCAACTCCGCCTCGCACGGCGCGGGCCGCCGGATGAGCCGGGGCGCGGCGAAGAAGCGGTTCACGACGCGCGACCTGGAGGAGCAGACGCGGGGCGTGGAGTGCCGTAAGGACTCCGGCGTCGTCGACGAGATCCCGGGTGCGTACAAACCGATCGAGAAGGTCATCGAGCAGCAGCGGGACCTGGTCCAGGTCGTGGCGAAGCTGAAGCAGGTCGTCTGCGTCAAGGGCTGAGACACGTCGGTACGGCGGTGGGGGCGGGTGTGATCACCTGCCCCCACCGGCATGTCCTGCTCAGAGCTCGCGGTGGACCTTGTAGTTGGAGGCCTGGGCGCGGGGGCGGACGACGAGGAGGTCGATGTTGACGTGCGCGGGGCGGGTGACGGCCCAGGCGATGGTGTCGGCGACGTCGTCGGCGGAGAGGGGTTCCGCGACGCCCGCGTAGACCTTGGCGGCCTTGTCGGCGTCGCCGCCGAAGCGGGTGACGGCGAACTCGTCGGTCTTCACCATGCCGGGCGCGATCTCGATGACGCGGACCGGGTCGCCGCACAGTTCGAGGCGGAGGGTCTCGGCGATGACGTGCGCGCCGTGCTTGGCGGCCACGTAGCCGCCGCCGCCCTCGTAGCTGGCCAGGCCGGCGGTGGAGGAGAGCACGACGACCGTGCCGTCGCCACTGGCGGTGAGGGCCGGGAGCAGGGCCTGGGTGATGTTGAGGACGCCGAGCACGTTGACCTCGTACATCGCGCGCCAGTCGGCGGGGTCCGAGGTGGCGATGGTGTCGGCGCCGAGGGCGCCGCCCGCGTTGGCGACGAGGACGTCGCAGCGGTCGAGGGACGCGGCGAAGGCGTCGACGGCGGCGCGGTCGGTGACGTCCAGGGCGTGCGCGGCGGCCGAGTGGCCCGCGGCGGTGAGCTCCTTGGCGAGCGCTTCGAGGCGGTCGGCGCGGCGGGCAGTGAGCAGCACGTGGTAGCCGGCGGCGGCGAGCTTGCGGGCGGTCGCGGCACCGATGCCGCTGCTCGCCCCGGTGACCACTGCGGTACGGATGCTCATGTCACGGCGCCTTTCGACTGCGGATGGCTTGCCCATCGAGCATAAGTGGCGGGTCGGTGGCGTCCGCCGTCCGGATCGGATCTTCATTAGCATCGTCGTGCCCGGGTGTTCCGGCCGGGCCGGATCGTTCATGGAGGAATCAGTTCAGTGGTCGGCACGGGCACGGACGCCGCTGCGGCGCGGGTGGCGGAAGCGGGGGCGCGCCCGGCGCGGCGGCGGTTGCTGTGGCCGGTGGCCGTATGGCTGCTGACCCGGCTGGTGCTGGTGTCCGCGGCGCTGCGGCTCGGCCCGTTCAGCAGCAAGGACGGCCCGGACGTCTCGGTGTCGAAGGTGTACCGCGGCTGGTACGACGTGCTGAGTTCGGGCAGCTTCCCGCACGACGACGTGTCCTGGCAGTACCCGCCGGGCGCCGCGCTGCCGATTCTCGCCCCGCGGCTGGTGCCGTTCCTGGACTACTCGCACGCGTTCATCGTGCTGTGCGCGGTGTGCGACGCGGCGGTGCTGGCGGCGCTGGTGTACGCGGCCCGGTACCCGGACGGCCGGCGCAGTGTCGCCGGCGTCTGGATGTGGGTGGCGGGGCTGCCGCTGCTGAGCACGGTGCCGTGGAGCCGGTTCGACGTGATGGTGACGGCGGTCGCGGTGGGGGCGCTGCTGGCGGCCGGTACGCGGCGGGTGTGGGCGGACCGGGTGTTCGGGGTGCTGGTCGGGATCGGCGCGGTGGTGAAGGTGTGGCCGGTGCTGCTGCTCGTGGGTACGGCGCGCGGGCGGCGCACCCGGCACGCGTGGGTGGCGGCGGCGGTGTCGGCGGTGCTGGTGACGGTGGTCTTCCTGCTGGCGATGCCGGGCGCGCTGTCGTTTCTGACGTATCAGGGGGACCGCGGCATCGAGGTGGAGTCGCTCGGCGCGCTGCCGTTCCATCTGGCGCGGCACTTCGGCTGGTCGGGGCACTGGGCGCCGCGCGACGGTTCGATGGAGTTCATCGGCCCGTATGTGCAGGTGGTGGCGCGGGTGAGTGCGGCCCTGACGGTCGTCGCGTTCGGCTGGCTGCTGTTGTGGCGGGTGCGGTCGCGGGTGGGGCGTACGGAGGCCTGGGTGCTGCCGGACGCGGCGCTGACGGCCGTTCTGCTGTTCGTGGTGACGAGCCGGGTGATCAGCCCGCAGTACATGGTGTGGCTGGTGGGCCTGGCGGCGGTGTGCCTGCTGCACCGGGGGACGACGCAGCGGCCGGTGGCGTGGCTGGTGCTCGCCGCGTGCGTGCTGACGACGGCGGTGTTCCCGTACCTGTTCCGGGATCTGCTCGGCGGCTCGGTCCCGGCGGCGCTGCTGCTGGCGGCGCGCGATCTGATCCTGCTGGGGGCTGCGGTGCTGTCCGCGGCGCGGCTGTGGCGGGGAACGGTGCCGCCCCGGCGGACGGTCAGCGGACCTTGAAGCCCTGCTCGGTGAGCCAGCGGAAGACGTCGGGGACCTGGGACTTCCAGACGGCGGTGCCGTGGCCGCCGGCGCCCTCCGCGATCTGCACGACCTTGACCTTCGTCGGGGTCTTCGCCGCCTTCCGCAGGGCCACACCGTCCTGGTAGCCGTCGCCCGAGGCGCCGGAGATGTAGAGCGCCGTGTGCGGCGGGTGCGCGGCGTGCTGCAGCATGAACAGCGGGTTGGCCTTCTCGCGCAGCACCGGGTCCTTGGCGGTGAGGGAGTCCTTCTCCGCGGCGGGGTTGTTGTACCCGGACAGGCTGACGCCGGCCGCGTACCGGTCGGGGTGCTCGATGGCGAGGCGCGCGGCGCAGTGGGCGCCGGCGGAGTATCCGACGACGGCCCAGCCCGCGGCGTTGTCCTGGACGCGGAAGTTGTCGGTCACCATGCGGCGGACGTCGACGCTCAGCCAGGTGTCGGCGTTGACCTTGCCGGGGATGTTGGCGCAGCCGGTGTCCTGGCCGCCGAGCAGCGTGGTGCGCGGTGAGATGAGGATGAACGGGGCGACCTTGCCGCTCGCCATCAGGGGCTTGAGCTGCGACTGGACCTTGAGGGTGCCGTACCAGGCCTTGGCGGAGCCGGGGTAGCCGGGGAGCATCTCGACGACCGGGAACTGCTTGTCCTTGAAGGCGGGGTCGTTGTACTGCGGCGGCAGCCAGACGTAGACCTCGCCCTGGACGCCGGACACCCGGCCCTTGAGGTCGGCCTGCTGGACGTCGTCCATGTTCGGGCCCTTGGCCTGCTTGAACTTCTGCTCGATCTTCGGCTCGCGCTTGGCCTGCGCCGCGCCTCCGTCGGGACCGAGGTCGGCGGTGGCCTGGACGTGGGTGCCGGTGCCGAGGAGGTCTTCCCAATTGTCGTACAGGTTGTTGGAGTTGTTCACGATCACGAAGACCATGAGCACCGAGGTCACCTGGCAGAGCAGCAGCATGCCGAATCTGGCCGCGTGCCGTACCGCCCGCGGTCCGCGCAGCCGGCTCCACAGGGTGAGCGGCAGTGCCAGGGCGACCAGCACGAAGAGGATCGTGCACAGGAAGAACGGGGTCCCCGTCAGGCTCATCACAACTCTCGATTCCCAATCTTGGGCGCAGTGCCCCGGCCCAGCGTTCCGCCCGCGTGTGAGCCTCTCGCCATGACGAGACGGAATTCGGGCTGTCTGGGTTGCCCGGCTTCTCCCCGGTAATTGGGACGAGGGTCACGCCGGTTACGGGCAACGGCGGCGGTGTGATCCACGGCACCCCGGCGGGCCGGAACGGTGGGTGGAGATCCGGAATCACAACAGGCGTAAGCGTCGCTTCGCCCTGTCGGGCCGGATGAAGAGGGGGACAACCCCGTGAAACGTTGGCCCATGGCAGCGGCCGCCGTCCTGGTGCTGCTCCTCTTCGCCGGTTACGGTTCGCGGCCTGTTCCGTTCAGCGGCAGCGGTCCGGACTTCCCGCACAGTTCGGCGGGGACGGCCGCGTCGGTCCTGACCGGCACGCACGCACCGTTCACGGAGCAGCGGACGACGCTGGCGAGCGGTACCAAGATCGGTGTGACGACGTACCGGGGGAAGAAGTCCGGGTTCACGGGCAAGGTCTGGGTGTGGGCGCCGCCGCAGTACTACGACCCGAAGTACGCGAAGAGCGCGTTCCCGGTGCTGATCGCGCTGCCCGGGGCCTACGGCTTCCCGGAGAACTACTGGACGCGCGGCAGCCTGGGCCTTCAGGAGGACGTGGCGCGGTGGACGTCGCAGGGCAGCAGCCTGCCGTTCATCATCGTCATGCCGGTGATGAATCCCGGGCCGCACTATCACGACTGCAGTGACATCCCGGGTCAGCAGAAGATGGGGACCTGGATGACGAGCGATGTCCCGGACCTGGTCCGGGCGAACTTCCGTACGTTCAAGGACCGCGACGGCTGGGCCTTCATGGGCTCGTCGTCGGGCGGTTTCTGCGCGCTGAAGAGCGTGCTCCAGCACCCGGAGACGTTCAAGGCGGCCATAGTGAGCGGCCCCGACATCGTGCCGGACTCGTCCCTGTGGCGCGGTCACCTCGACGCGAAGCAGGCGAACAACCCGCAGGTCCTGGCGCAGCGGCTGATCGACCGGCACGGGCCCGAGGTGTACCTCGCGTTCCAGGTCGGGACCGAGGAGAGCCGCGGGGAGCTGGCGAAGGTGAAGCAGTTCATCGCCGGCTACGGGACCGGCCCGGTCAGGACCCGCCTGCAGGTCATAGTGGGCGGCGGCCACAACGGGCTCTCCTACCTGCGGGGCATGGGGCAGGGCTCCATGAAGTGGATCAGCGACCATCTGCGGGGCCCGGCACCGGCGGCGTGACGGCCCTGCCGGTCCGGACCGGACGTGGCGTCGGCCTCAGCGCCGGAAGGCGAGGACGCGCCGGAGCAGTGCGGTGGCCCGCCAGTACGCGTCCAGGGCGAATCCGGCGGCGGCGGCGAGCGCCAGCACGGGCCGGGCGAACGGCGGGGCGGTGAGCTGACGACCGGTCGCCATCGTGCTGGATGTCGGAAATGTAGCCATATTTGGACGGTAGCGACTGGTCCGGCGCATGTCCTGCCAGACGCACCCGAACCGCGCCAATGCCTTCCGATGGACGTTACTCGCTGCGCGAGGCCAGATACGCCCTTGCTTTCACCAGTACGGCCGCACGGGCGCCGAACGCCACGCATTCCCCCCGGCCCGGAGATCCGCACCCGCATTCCGCCGTCCGGGTTCCGTTCCAGCGCGACGACGTCCTTGGGCGCGAACGTCCATCCGTCGATCCTCAGGTCGGACACACCCGTGAACGACAGGAACATCTCGAACGCGTTGAGCCCCTTCTCCGTCCATTCGGGCAGCGGGTGATCGGGAAGCCGGTCCAGTGCGAAGCCGAGGGTGACGCGGGCAGGGCCCCCGGTGGTTGCCGAGCGCTACGCGGCGGGTGTGGCGGGTGTGGGGAGGAGGGTGCGCAGATCGGCGATCTCGTAGCCGCGGGCGCGGACCGCGTCGATGATCAGCGGGAGGGCCAGGGCGTCGAGGATCGGGCCGCGGCCGTTCGGGTCGCCGACGTGCATCTGGATGATCTCGCCCGGCGCCAGGGAGTTCAGGGCACGGTTGACGGCCTTCTGCACGGTCATCCCGCCCGCCGTGCCGAGGTAGCCGTTGGTGTCGTCGGTCCACTCGATGTTGGCGAAGCCCATCGCGTTGACCTCCGCGACCTGCTGCGCGTTGGTCTCGCCGTAGGGGAAGCGGAAGAACGGCAGCGGCGCCGTCCCGATCGCCGCGCGAAGGGCCTGGTCGGCGAGGCGCACCTCGCGCTCCCGGCCCGAGCAGGTCAGGTCGGCGAAGTGCGGGTGGCTGTAGCTGTGGCTGGCGATGCCGTGTCCGGCCGCCGCCATCGACCGGGCCGCGGCCGGGTGCAGTTCGGCGAACTGGCCGGTGAGGAAGAAGGTGGCCGGCGCCTGGTAGTCGTGCAGCACCTTCAGGACGGTGTCCAGGCCCGTCTCGTCCCACGCCGAGTTGAACGTCAGCGCGACCACCTGACGATCGGTGGGCATCGTGCGGACCGTCCTGCCGAGGAGGTTCGACGGCAGCGCGGCTGTCGGCGTCGTGCCTGTCGTGCCTGTCGGGCATACGGCTGCCGGTGCGGGTGCCGCGGCGGCCACGACGGCGAGCCGGTCGGGCCGGTCGGGCCGGTCGGGAGGAGTCAGGCCGGTCGCGGGGACGGCGGCCGACGCGACGATCGCGGCCATGGCGGCGACGGTGGTCAGCACCCGGCCGAGGATCCGGGGCGGCTGTGAGCTCGGGAGAGCGGTGCGCTGGTTCATATCGCGGTCAGCGTAGGAGCGTCCGGCACGGTGGACAGGACGGCGCGAGGCGGGGCGCGTGTCGTTCGCCGGGGTGGCCCATCCCGGGGCATGCCGGGCCGCCGGTACGGCGGACTGATCCATCCGTGTGAGGGTCCCGTCCTTGACGCGAATTGCCGTGCGACGGCGCACTACGTTGCTGGTCCAGGCATATGCCGTAGGGCCGAGGCGAGGATGAAACGGGCATGGTTGCGACACCGGTTGACGGCACGGGGGACGGTCGGCCGGCGCGACCGCGCTCGGCCTCGCAAGCCGGAGCCCCGCCCGCGCCGACGCGCCGCCCGCCGGCCCGCACCGTGGGATGCCCCGTCCGGCGGTCACCGGTGCCTTCGCGCGCCGGGACTTCAAGTGGCTGCCCATCACGGATCAGAAGGCGGCGCTGACCTTCGACTGCGGCGCCGGCCCGGACGGCGCCGAGATGATCCTCAAGACGCTGCGGGACCGGCGGGTACCGGCGACCTTCTTCATGACCGGACGCTTCGCCGCGGACAACCCCGCGCTGGCCCGGTACATCGCGCGCCGCTACCCGGTGGGCAACCACTCCATGACCCACCCGTCGTTCCCCACCATCACCCCGCAGCGGCGGGCCGAGGAAGTCCAGTCGGCGGCCGACGCGATCGAGACGGCCATCGGCAGGCCGTCCGAGGCGCTGTTCCGCTTCCCCTTCGGGCTCCGCACCCGGCCGTGCATCACCGAGGTCAACGCCGCCGGCTACGTCCCGGTCAAATGGACGGTGGACACCGCGGGCTGGAAGGGCACGATCGGCGGGGCGAGCACGGCGACGGTCGTCGACCGGACCCTGCAGGCCCTGCGGCCGGGCGCGATCGTCCTGATGCACCTCGGTGCCACGCCGGAGGATCACTCCGCAGTCGACGCCACCGCGCTGCCCGACCTCATCGACGCCATCAGGACCCGCGAATACGGCTTCACCACCCTCCGGGGCCTGCTCGCCGCGCGTTGACCTCCCGCTCACCCGTCCGGCAGAAAGCGATCATGGGCCAGATCTCCCGCAGGACCCTGACCACGGCCGCCGCGGCCGGGGCGGTGACGGCCGGGTCCGTCACGATCGGCGGCGGCACGACGTCGTACGCGGCGTCCGGGCGCCGCGACGGAGCACAGAACGGGCGCCGGCAGTTCCGCGGCATGTGGCTGACCACCGCGTTCAACCGCGACTGGCCGTCCCCCGGGCTGTCCCCTGCCGGGCAGCGGCGGGAGTTGGCCGGGCTGCTGGACATCGCGGTCACCCGCCGGTTGAACGCGGTCGTTCTCCAGGTCAGAGGGCTGGCGGACGCGCTGTGGCCCTCGCCGTACGAGCCGTGGGCGAAATGCCTCACCGGTGTTCAGGGACGCGATCCGGGCTGGGACCCGCTGGACTTCGCCGTACGCGAAGCGCACCTGCGCGGGCTGGAGTTGCACGCCTGGTTCAACCCGTACCGGATCGCCACACACCCTGACCCGACACGGCTGTCGGCCGCCCACCCGGCGCGGCTGCACCCCGAGTGGGTGGTGCCCTACGGCAAGGCGCTCTTCTACAACCCCGGGCTTCCCGAGGTCCGCCGCTTCGTCCAGGACGCGATGCTCGACGCCGTCGCCCGCTACGACGTGGACGGCCTGCACTGGGACGACTACTTCTACCCGTACCCGATCCCCGGGCAGACCTTCGACGACGACGCCGCGTACGCGCGGTACGGCGGGGACTTCCCCGACCGGGCCGCCTGGCGGCGCGACAACATCGACCTTCTGGTGCGCGAGACCGGGCTGCGGATCGAGGAGCTGAACCGGTCCCCGCTGGGCGGCGGTTCACCGCGCGAGCGGCGGGTGCGCTTCGGCGTCAGCCCGTTCGCGATCTGGCGCAACCGGACCACGGACCCCGAGGGTTCCGACACCCAGGGCGCCGCCGAGTCCTATGACGGCATCTACGCCGATACGCGTACCTGGGTGCGGCGGGGATGGATCGACTACATCGCGCCGATGATCTACTGGCATATCGGGAACGATGTGGCCGACTACGCCCGGCTTGTCTCCTGGTGGGCGGAAACATGCCGTGGCACGAACACGCATCTGTACATTGGTGAGGCTCTGTACAAAGCGGGCAACCCGGCTCAGTTCAGCGCCTGGCAGGATCCGGCGGAACTCTCCCGGCATCTCACTTTCGGCCACCGCTTCCCCGAGGTGCGCGGCAACATCTACTTCGCCTCGAAGGAAGTGGCGGCCGACCGGATCGGGGCCATGCGGCGCGTAGTGGCCGACCACTATCCGACCCGGGTGCGGACCCCGCGCTGACCCCGGCCGGCCCCGCGCCGATCCGGTGAACGACGATCGCGCGGACCCCGGTCGAAGCGGTCCGCGCGATCGGAGGGTCACATCCGGCGGTCTTGTCCGACCGCGCCGACGGCCGTGATCACTCGACCGAGACGCTCGAATCGGCGTCGACCGAGGCTTCCGCGCCCGGCTGGATGGTCGAAACCTGATCGTTCGCGTCGGTGTTGCACTCCCAGGTGTCCCACACCACGACGACCTTGTCCGTGTTGTTCTTGACCGGCATGGGATCCGGCGTGGCACTCGAACCGCCATTGGACGAGTCGGGGGGAGTGAGGTCGAAGCAGCCCACCGGGTCGACGTGGTCGACGCCGTTGATGGTGAGGGTGCCGGTGGCAGCCTGCGCGGAACCAGGCACCGCCACCATGAGCAGGGCGGCGGAGGCGAGAGCGCCCAGAATCGTAACCATGTGTGACCGCATCATGACTCCCTGTCAGGGGGAGTCGACCTTATCCCGCCGAGGTGGGCATATTCGCCCCGAAAGTGCGCATTCGGGCGTACGGGCGAAATCGGGCGAAGCGTGGCAGGTCAGGGCCAGACCAGGCAGTACAGCTGGTGGCCGGCCTCATGGCAGCGGGACGCGAAGCCCTGCCATTCATGGAGCATCTGGTAGATGACGAAGGCATCTCGGGGGCCGCGCCGGTCCGGGACGGTGGACCAGATGAAGGCGGCGGCGCCGAGTTCCTCTTCGCCGGCCTTGCGGAGGGGTTCCACAACGCTCATGGGGAGCTTGACGACGGCGTAGTCCGGGTGGAGGACGACGAGTTCCAGCGGCGGGACCTTGGCCGGGGGTATGCCCTCGATGCCGGTGAGCACCATGGCGGCCATGGTCTCCGGCTTGACCTTGGTGTACATGCCGTTGCCGAGCTCGTCACCGCCGAGCTCCTCGGGGCGCATGGAGATCGGGACCCGGGCGGCTGTGGCGCCATCGGGTGCCCCGAAGTACTTGTAGGTCACCCCCACTCGGCCACCCCTGCTCCCACTCTCCGCGGCTGCTCTGCGATCGCGATCGGCGGACCGACGACGCCTGCCGGTGGGCCGGGCGTGTTGGGGCTCGTGGTCGCCCGTTCCCTCGCCCAGTTCGCCACCGCGCTGCATTTCACTACCCGACCATTCACAGACCCAACCGCGCAACCCGATCATCGTCTCAGATGCCGGGTCGAGACCTGCGCGCGCAACGCCCGGCGTTTGAGAGCATGTGCCTGTGAGCTATCCGTACGAAGCCCCAGTTTCGCAGGTTCTGTTCGACCGAGCTGCCGCCGTGACGCCCGGAGGTGTGAACTCCCCGGTCCGCGCCTTCCGCGCGGTGGGCGGTACGCCCCGGTTCATGGTGTCCGGGAAGGGTCCGTACCTCACGGACGCCGACGGCAGGGAGTACGTCGACCTCGTGTGCTCGTGGGGTCCGATGATCCTCGGCCACGCGCACCCGGAGGTGATCGGCGCCGTACAGGAGGCCGTGACGCGCGGTACCTCCTTCGGCACCCCCGGTGAGGGGGAGGTGCTGCTGGGCGAGGAGATCGTGGCGCGGATCGGCCCGGTGGAGCAGGTCCGCCTGGTGTCGTCCGGGACCGAGGCGACCATGTCGGCGATCAGGCTGGCGCGTGGCTTCACGGGCCGGGCCAAGGTGGTGAAGTTCGCTGGTTGCTACCACGGTCATGTGGACGCGCTGCTGGCGGCGGCCGGTTCCGGGGTCGCCACGTTCGGGTTGCCGGACACGCCCGGGGTGACGGGCGCGCAGGCCGGCGACACGATCGTGCTGCCGTACAACGATCTCGAGGCCGTGCGGGCGGCGTTCGCCGCGCACCCCGGCGAGATCGCGTGTGTGATCACCGAGGCGTCGCCCGGCAACATGGGTGTGGTGCCGCCCGCGGCGGGCTTCAACGCCGGGCTGAAGAGCCTCTGTGCGGAGAACGGCGCGCTCTACATCTCCGACGAGGTGATGACGGGCTTCCGTGTTTCGAAGGCCGGCTGGTTCGGGCTCGACGGTGTCGAACCCGACCTGATGACCTTCGGCAAGGTCATGGGCGGCGGCTTCCCGGCCGCCGCATTCGGTGGCCGCGCGGACGTCATGGGCCATCTCGCACCGGCCGGTCCGGTCTACCAGGCAGGCACGCTGTCGGGTAATCCGGTGGCGACCGCGGCGGGTCTGGCGCAGCTGCGGCTCTGCGACGACGCGGTGTACGCGACCGTGGACGCGGTGTCCGAGCGGGTGTCGTCGCTGGTCAGCGAGGCGCTCACCAAGGAGGGCGTCGCCCACCGGCTGCAGAAGGCCGGGAACATGTTCTCGGTGTTCTTCACCGACGAGCAGGTGACCAACTACGACGAGGCGAAGCGGCAGCAGGCGTTCCGCTTCACCGGGTTCTTCCACTCGATGCTGGCGCACGGCGTCTACCTGCCGCCGTCGGCCTTCGAGTCCTGGTTCGTTTCGGCGGCCCACGACGACGCGGCGATCGAGCGGATCGCCGCCGCGCTGCCGGCCGCGGCGCGCGCCGCGGCCGAGGCGACGGAATGAGCGGGGACGACGGAAAGATGAGCGGCATGACTGACGACACAGAGATCACCGTGGTCCACCTGATGCGGCACGGCGAGGTGGAGAACCCGTCGGGTGTGCTCTACGGGCGGCTGCCCGGCTACCACCTGTCGGAGCTGGGCCGGAAGATGGCCGACCGGGTCGGCGAGCACCTGGCGGGCCGCGACATCACGTATGTCGTGTCGTCCCCGCTGGAGCGGGCGCAGGAGACGGCGGTGCCGATCGCGGCCCCGCACGGGCTGGAGATCGCCTCGGACCCGCGGCTGATCGAGGCGGAGAACGTCTTCCAGGGCAAGACCTTCGGCGTCGGCGACGGGGCACTGAAGAACCCGTCGAACTGGAAGCACCTCACCAACCCGTTCAAGCCGAGCTGGGGCGAGCCCTACGTCGACCAGGTCGTGCGGATGATGGCGGCGCTCGGCGCGGCCCGGGACGCGGCGCGCGGCCACGAGGCGGTCTGCGTCAGCCACCAGCTGCCGATCTGGATCACCCGCAGCTTCGTCGAACGGCACCGGCTGTGGCACGACCCGCGCAAGCGGCAGTGCACGCTCGCCAGTGTGACGAGTTTCACATACCAGGGCGACAAGATCGTGTCGGTCGGCTACGCGGAACCGGCCCGCGATCTGGTGCCCTCGCATCTGCTGGCGGGCGCGAAGCCGGTGAAGGGCGGATCGAAGGGCTTCGGGGCGTAGGCAGGTCCGGGCCGGCGCCGCCGCGGCCCTGGTCATCCGCCGGGGCGGCCTGTTGGATTGGCCGAAAGGGTCGATCCAATGGGTCAATCCGGTGTTCCTGAGGGCGCTTACGTGCGCCAATTGAGCTAACCGGTGGGATTTTTCTGACTTTTCGGTAACCGTACGGCTGTGACAGCCGTCCTGGATGGTGGCCACCTTTTTCGTGATCGCCATCCATGAGGCCCGAGAAATGGGGATGTACATGCGCGCCATGACCCGTAGGAGTCTGCTCACGGCCACTGCCGGAGTCGCGGTCGGTGCGGCTGCGGCCGGATGCTCCTCGGGGGGCGACGGAGGCAAGACCGGCGGCAACGGGACCAAGCCGGGCGGGGCCACCGGCCAGAAGGAGCCCGAGAAAACGGTTCAGCTGATCGGGGACGGCTCCACCGCGAACACCGGACCCCAGCCGGGCCAGCCGAAGCCGGAGCGGATGGAGCCGGGCCAGACGCCGCCGCAGTTCGTGATCTTCTCGTGGGACGGCGCGGGCGAGGTCGGGAACGGCCTGTTCCCGCGCTTCCGCAAGCTCGCCAAGGACAACGGCGCGTCGATGACGTTCTTCCTGTCCGGGCTGTACCTGCTGCCCGAGTCGAAGAAGCGGCTGTACGACCCGCCGAACAACAACCTGGGCGCGTCGGACATCGGCTACCTGACCGACGAGCACGTCAAGATGACGCTGGACAACATCCGTGAGGCCTGGACCGAGGGCCACGAGATCGGCACGCACTTCAACGGGCACTTCTGCTCGGGCCGCGGCACCGTCGGGAACTGGACGCCGACCCAGTGGCAGAGCGAGATCGACCAGGCCAAGTCGTTCGTCAAGAACTGGAAGACCAACACCGGGCTCAAGGACGAGGCCCCGCTGCCGTTCGACTACGACAAGGAGCTCGTCGGCGCCCGCACGCCGTGCCTGCTCGGCCAGGACAACCTGCTGCCGACCGCCCACAAGCTCGGCTGGCGCTACGACGCGAGCTCGCCGGGTGGCCGGCAGGTCTGGCCCGAGAAGCGTGGCGGGCTCTGGGACCTGCCGCTGCAGCTCATCCCGTTCCCCGGCCACTCCTTCGAGGTCCTCTCCATGGACTACAACATGCTCGCGAACCAGTCGAAGAACGCCACCCAGAGCGACCCGAGCAACTACCCGGGCTGGCAGCGGCAGGCCGCCGCCTCGTACATCGCGGGCTTCCAGCGCGCGTACGAGACGAACCGCGCGCCCTTCTACATCGGCAACCACTTCGAGAAGTGGAACGGCGGCATCTACATGAACGCCGTCGAGGAGGCGTTCAAGCACATCGCCGGCCAGGAGAAGAAGGACGTCCGGCTGGTCTCCTTCCGGCAGTACGTGGACTGGCTCGACGCGCAGGACCCGAAGGTGCTCGGCAAGCTGCGCCGGCTGGACGTGGGGCAGAAGCCGGCGGGCGGCTGGAAGGCGTACCTCGCGCCGGAGGGCGCGGCCGGTACCCCCGCCTCCCCGACGACGGCGGCCACCACGTAGGCACCCCGTAGGCAGCGCGTGGTCAGGGGCGGCGCGGCCGGTCCCGCTACCTGATCCTTACTTGGGGCAATTGCCGCTTTTGGCGTCAGTGTCGGGGGCGCGAAAGATCGCCGGACGACGCATGCGAAACTTTTCACATGAGTCCTACGCGTGCCCGCCGACGCCGCCCGCTCCGCCGTGCCGCGGCACTGGCAGGAGTCGCCGCGCTGGCGCTGGCGCTCTCGGCCTGTTCCAGCAGCGGCTCGTCCTCCGGCGGCAGCGGTACCAACTTCGTCGGCGGCTCGGGTGAGATCTCCCGGGTGGCCAAGGGCGACCGGCTCGCCGCCCCCGCCATCTCCGGGGAGTCGGTCGACGGCAAGCAGTTGAACCTGGCCGACTACAAGGGCAAGGTCGTCGTCCTCAACGTCTGGGGCTCGTGGTGCGACCCCTGCCGCGCCGAGGCTCCGCACCTGGTCAAGGTGGCCAACGCCACCAAGGCCGAGGGCGTCGAGTTCCTCGGGATCAACATGCGCGATGCCACGAAGGTCAACGCGAACGGCTTCGAGACGCAGTTCGACATCCCGTACCCGAGCTTCTACGACCCCAACGGGAAGCTCATGCTGAAGTTCCCCAAGGGCAGCCTCAACCCGCAGGGCATCCCGAACACCCTGATCATCGACCGGGACGGCCGGATCGCCGTGCGGATCCTCAAGGCCGTCGGCGAGGACAGCCTGCGCCAGGCGCTCGACCCGATCGTCGCGGAGAAGTGACGTGACCGAGACGGTCTCCTCCGGGGCGCTGCTCCTCGCGATCCCGATCGCGATGCTCGGCGGCCTGGTCTCCTTCTTCTCCCCGTGCGTCCTGCCGCTGGTGCCCGGCTACCTCTCCTACGTGACCGGCACGTCAGGCGCCGACCTGGCCGAGGCCAAGCGCGGCCGGATGGTCGCCGGCGCGTCGCTGTTCGTCCTCGGCTTCACCGCGGTCTTCGTGTCCGGCGGGGCGCTCTTCGGCTACTTCGGGCTGCGGCTGCAGGAGCACAAGGAGATCATTTCCCAGGTGCTCGGCGTCGCCACGATCCTCATGGGCCTCGCCTTCATGGGGATACTGGGCGGTCTGACCCAGCGCGACCTCCGCTTCCACCGCAAGCCCGCGATGGGGCTGGTCGGCGCGCCCCTGCTCGGTGTGCTCTTCGGCGTCGGCTGGGCGCCGTGCGTCGGTCCGACGCTGGGCGCCGTGCAGGCGCTGGCCTTCAACGAGGCGAGCGCGGGGCGCGGGGCGCTGCTCACCGTCTTCTACTGCGTGGGCCTCGGCCTGCCGTTCATCGTCGCCGCCGTGGCCTTCCGCCGCGTACTGGGCGCGTTCGGCTGGGTCAAGCGGCACTATGTGTGGGTCATGCGGATCGGTGGCGGCATGCTCGTCGTCGTCGGTGTGCTGCTGCTCACCGGCGTATGGGACGACATGGTCTTCTCCATGCAGACCTGGTCCACCAACTTCACCCCTGGGGTCTGATTCATGAGTACGGAATCCGGGCCGAAGACCGCCCGCGACGCCGAGGCACGCGAGGTCGAGGAGCGTGACGTCGAGGAGCGTGACGCGGCGGGCGCGCAGCTGTCGACGGCGCCGGTCGAGGAACTCGGCCAGGTGGTGCCCGGCTCCTTCGGCGGTGTGCGCAGGCCAGGCTGGCGCGGCACGGTCGGCTGGACGCTGCGCGAGTGCTTCGGCTGGGTGCGCTGGATGTGGCGGCAGCTCACGTCGATGCGGATCGCCCTGATCCTGCTCTTCCTGCTGTCCATGGCCGCGATCCCCGGCTCGCTGGTCCCGCAGACCAGCGTCGACGAGGTCAAGGCGCAGGCGTGGAAGGACGTGCACCCCAACGCCACCCCGGTCTACGAGACGCTCGGGCTGTTCCACGTCTACAGCTCGCCGTGGTTCTCGGCGATCTACATCCTGCTGTTCATCTCGCTGGCCGGCTGCATCCTGCCGCGCAGCTGGCAGTTCGTCGGGCAGCTCCGCTCCCGGCCGCCGGCCGCGCCGCGCAATCTGACCCGGCTGCCGGCGTACACGACCTGGCGCACCGCGGCAGGTGAGGACGAGGTGCTGGACGCCGCGCAGCAGCTGATGCGCGGGCGCCGGTTCCGTACCCACCGGGTCGGCGGCGCGGTCGCGTCCGAGAAGGGCTTCCTGCGCGAGGCCGGCAACCTGATGTTCCACCTGGCGCTCTTCGGGCTGCTGATCTCCTTCGCGGTCGGTTCGCTGTGGAAGGGCGAGGGCGGCAAGCTGATCGTCGAGGGCGGCGGCTTCTCCAACAACCTCACGCAGTACGACGACTTCAAGCCCGGCACCTTCTACACCGCCGACGACCTGGACCCCTTCGGCTTCTCGCTGGACAGCTTCGAGGCCACGTACGCGCGGACCGGCCCGCAGAAGGGCACCCCGCGGACGTTCCGCGCCAACATCCACTACTGGAAGGGCGCGGACGGCAAGCCGGTCAAGTCCTCGATCGAGGTGAACAAGCCGCTGGAGATCGACGGTGAGACGGTCTACCTGATCGGGCACGGCTACGCGCCGGTCGTCACCGTGAAGGACGCCCGCGGCACGGTCGTCTACCAGGGGCCGACGCCGTTCCTGCCGAGTGACGGCAGTCTCACCTCGCGCGGCGTCGTGAAGGTCACCGACAACTACCGCAACAAGGCGGGCGGCAAGGACCAGCTGGCGTTCAGCGGGATCTTCGCCCCGACGATGGTGATCGACAACATCCAGGGGCCGCACTCGGTGTTCCCCGCGCTCGACCGCCCCGCGCTGATCCTGACCGCCTACCACGGCGACCTGGGCATGGACAGCGGCCTGCCGCAGAACGTGTACCAGCTCAACGACAAGAAGATGAAGCAGTACAAGGCCGCCGACGGCCAGCCGCTCCGCCAGGTGCTAGCCGTCGGGCAGGTCCTGCAACTGCCGGACGGCGGCGGCTCCATCCGCTTCGACGGCGTCAAGACCTGGGCCAGCTTCCAGGTCTCCCACCAGGTCGGCAACGGGTGGGCGCTCGGCAGCGCGGTCGCCGCGATCCTGGGTCTGGCCGGCTCGCTGTTCATCCAGCGCCGCCGGGTGTGGATCCGGGCCACCCCGGGTGCGGACGGGGTGACCGTCGTGGAGCTGGCCGGACTCGGCCGCAGCGAGTCCGCGAAGATCGCCGACGAGATCGGGGACCTCGCCTACCGGCTGCTGCCCGAAGCGCCCCAGCTACCGGACCCCGGCCCCGGCGGCGGCACAGCCACAGACCCCTCGGAAGAACCTCTCCTGCCAGACGAAGGAGCGCGCGCGTGACTATCGCGGCCGCGGTCAATGAGAACTTCGCGAACTACAGCAACTACCTGATCTACTCGGCCATGACGGTCTACACCCTCGCCTTCCTCGCGCACATGGCCGAGTGGGTGTTCGGCAGCCGCAGCCGGGTCGCGATCACCGCGGCGGCGCTGACCGCACCCGCGGCGGCTCCCGCGATCGAGGTCGTCCAGCGCGGTGGCGGCACCGCCACCCTGGAGCGTCCCAAGGTCGTCACCCGCTCCACGGCGAGCGACCGCGGCATCCCGGACGGCCCCGGCGCCGCCGGCACCGACGCGGACGGCGACAAGTACGGGCGGATCGCGGTCTCGCTGACCGTGCTCGCCTTCGTGTTCCACCTGGCCGCCGTCGCGTGCCGCGCCGCCTCCGTGCAGCGGGTGCCGTGGGGCAACATGTACGAGTTCTCGACCACGTTCGGCATGGTCGCGGTCGGCATGTACCTGGCCCTGCTGGCGCTGAAGAAGCGGGTCCGCTGGATCGGGCTCTTCCTCGTCACCTCGGTGCTGCTGGACCTGGGCCTGGCCGTCGCGGTGCTCTACACCGACAGCGACCAGCTGGTCCCGGCGCTGCACTCGTACTGGCTGTGGATCCACGTCTCGTGCGCGATCATCTCCGGCGCGGTCTTCTACCTCGCGGCGGTCGGCACGTTCCTGTTCCTCTTCCGCGACTACTACGAAGCCGCGCTCACCGCCGGCCGCAGGGTGAACCCCACCTGGGCCAACATCATGGACCGGCTGCCTTCCGCGGCGACGCTCGACAAGTTCGCGTACCGGATGAACGCGCTGGTCTTCCCGCTCTACACGTTCACCGTCATCGCGGGTTCGATCTGGGCGCAGGCCGCCTGGGGCCGGTACTGGGGCTGGGACCCCAAGGAGACCTGGTCGTTCATCACCTGGGTCGCGTACGCCTGCTACCTGCACGCCCGCGCGACCGCCGGCTGGAAGGGCCGCAAGGCCGCCGCGCTGGCGCTGGTCGCCTTCGCGTGCTTCATCTTCAACTACTACGGCGTGAACATCTTCATCACCGGCAAGCACTCGTACGCCGGGGTCTGACGCCACAGGGTCCTGGTCCGGCCGGCCGCTCCCCCCGGGGCGGCCCGGCCGGCGCTCAGCTGCCGGACGGCGGGGTGTCGTCCTTCAATCCCTTGAGGAAGTCCGGGTTGTCGTCCGGCGCGACCCACTGCGGGCGCGCGGGCGCGCGGCGGCGGTTGCGGCCCGCGACGAGCCAGGCGATCGGTCCGACGAGGACCTCGCCGAAGAGCAGGATGATGATCACCCACACCACCTTCGGCAGCCCGCGGACCTCCTCCTCCGGAGTGTTCAGGCAGTCGATGAACGCGTAGATCCACAGCGCGAGCACCAGCAGGAACGGTAGATACCTGACCATGGCGGAAGAGCCCCCCTGAGCCGGAAGACGGGCCGCGACAGGGGCCCGGTGACGGGTACAGGGTAGTGCGTGGCGGATACTGGACGGCATGGCTTACGACGATCTTCGATCCTTCCTGAGGGCCCTGGAGAAGGACGGCGACCTCAAGCGGATCAAGGCCGAGGTCGACCCGTATCTGGAGGTCGGCGAGATCACCGACCGCGTGAACAAGGCGGGCGGCCCCGCGCTGCTCTTCGAGAACGTGCGCGGGTCGTCGATGCCGCTCGCGATGAACGTGTTCGGGACCGACCGGCGGATGCTGAAGTCCCTCGGGCTGCAGGCGTACAGCGACATCAGCGACAAGATCGCCGGGCTGCTGAAGCCGGAGCTGCCGCACGGCTTCACCGGCGTGCGGGAGGCGTTCGGCAAGCTCGCCGGGATGACGCACGTGCCGCCGAAGAAGGTGAAGTCCGGCGACGCGCCCGTGCAGGAGGTCGTGCTGCGGGGCGACGACGTGGACCTGGACGCGCTGCCCGCGCTGTTCACCTGGCCGGAGGACGGCGGCTCGTTCTTCAACCTCGGGCTGACGCACACCAAGGACCCGGAGTCCGGGGTGCGCAACCTGGGCCTGTACCGGTTGCAGCGGCACGACCGGAACACCATCGGGATGCACTGGCAGATCCACAAGGACAGCCGCAACCACTACAAGGTGGCCGAGCGGCGCGGTGAGCGGCTGCCGGTCGCCATCGCCTTCGGCTGCCCGCCCGCGGTGACGTACGCGTCGACCGCGCCGCTGCCCGGCGACATCGACGAGTACCTGTTCGCGGGCTTCGTGCAGGGCAAGCGGGTGGAGATGGTGGACTGCAAGACCGTCCCGCTCCAGGTCCCGGCCAACGCCGAGGTCGTGCTGGAGGGCTGGCTGGAGCCCGGGAAGACGCTTCCCGAGGGGCCGTTCGGCGACCACACCGGCTTCTACACCCCGCAGGAGCCGTTCCCGGCGCTGACCATCGACTGTGTGACGATGCGGAAGCGGCCGCTGCTGCAGTCGATCGTGGTGGGCCGGCCGCCGACGGAGGACGGGCCGCTGGGCCGGGCCACCGAGCGGTTCTTCCTGCCGCTGCTGAAGATCATCGTGCCGGACATCGTGGACTACCACCTGCCGGAGGCGGGCGGCTTCCACAACTGCGCGATCGTCTCGATCGACAAGAAGTACCCGAAGCACGCCCAGAAGACGATGCACGCGATCTGGGGCGCGCACATGATGTCGCTGACGAAGCTGATCATCATCGTGGACGCCGACTGCGATGTGCACGACCTGCACGAGGTCGCCTGGCGCGCGCTCGGCAACACCGACTACGGCCGCGACCTGACGGTCGTCGAAGGGCCGGTCGACCACCTCGACCACGCCTCCTACCAGCAGTTCTGGGGCGGCAAGGCGGGCATCGACGCGACCCGTAAGCTCCCCGAGGAGGGGTACACGCGCGACGGCGGCTGGCCCGAGATGGTGGTCTCCGATCCGGAGACGGCCGCGAAGGTCGACCGGCGCTGGAAGGAGTACGGCCTCTCGTGACCACGGATTCCGCAACCCCGGACCTCTTCGCGCCGGAGCCCGCGCCGCCCGGCAGGATCAGGGCGTTCCTGCGGCTCGTCATGATCGAGCACTCGATCTTCGCGCTGCCCTTCGCGTACATCGCCGCGCTCAGCGCGATGTTTCACCTGGACGGCTCCGTCCACTGGTGGCGGCTCGTCCTGATCACCGTGGCGATGGTGGGGCTGCGCACCTTCGCGATGGCGTGCAACCGGATCATCGACCGGGAGATCGACGCCCGCAATCCGCGGACCGCCCAGCGCGAACTGGTCACCGGGGCGGTGTCGGTGCGCTCCGCGTGGACCGGTGCGCTGGTGGCCGTGGTCCTCTTCCTGGGCGCCGCGGCGCTGCTCAATCCGCTGTGCCTGGCGCTGGCGCCGATCGCCGTCATCCCGATGGTGGTCTACCCGTACGGCAAGCGGTTCACGAACTTCCCGCACGCGATCCTCGGCCTCGCGCAGGCGATGGGCCCGGTCGGTGCGTGGCTCGCGGTCACCGGTGAGTGGTCGTGGGACGCGGTGATCCTCGGGCTGGCCGTCGGGGTGTGGATCGGCGGCTTCGACCTGATCTTCGGTTCGCAGGACGTCGCCGCCGACCGGGCGGACGGCGTCAAGTCCGTCCCGGCCCGCTTCGGCGTCGCCGCCGCCCTGTACGGGGCGCGCGGCTGCCATGTCGTCACGACGGTCCTGCTGGCCTGGTACGGGGTCGCCACCGGCGCGGGCGCGTTCTGGTGGGTGGGTCTGACGATCGTCGCGGGTGCGTTCCTGTACGAGCACTCGATCGTGCGGCCGCACGATCTGAGCCGGCTGAACCGGGCGTTCTTCCAGGTGAACGGGTTCATCGGCATCGCGCTGTTCCTGTGCGCGCTGCTCGACCTCGCGGTCCGCGGCCTCGGTATCTGAGAACACGGCCCGGCCCCGGTATCCATCGGATACCGGGGCCGGGCCGTGGCTGTCGAGGGTGTCGGGCGTTACGCGCCGAGGTCCGCCTGGTCCAGGCCGCTGAGGTCCAGGCCCTTGACGTCCATGTCCTTGAGGTCCAGGTCCTTCATGTTCATCGCACCGAACATGAACAGGCCCATGAGGTCCTGCGGGGTGAGCGCCCTCGCGCCGGCCGGGGCCGTGACCGGGTCGCTGCCGCCCTGGAGGCCGATGGTCAGCGGGAGCTTGCCCTGGGGCTTCTCGTCGAACTGGGCGACGTCCAGGGCGATCCCGGACAGCATGCCGTCCTTGATCGACAGGTCGACGGCGAGATCCTTCGCCGGGACCTTGCTGACGTCCGGCGCCTTGAAGCCCGGGATCTGCTTCTCCAGCGGGGCGAAGCCCTTGGCGAGCTCCTTGGCCGTCTGACCCGCCGGGACCGTCATGGTGACGTGGTCCACGCCGTTGCTGCTGCCCTTGTCGGTGAACTTCGCGTTGTGCGCGACCGCGCTCTTGACGGCGTCGATCAGCTGCTGCTGGGTCTTCGCGTCGAAGGACGACGCACCCGGCATCGGCACCGGCAGCGGCGACTTGCCGAGGCCCTTGTCGCCGCCGAGGGTCTTGCCGAGATCGGCGAACGCCGCCGGGTCGATCGAGATCCACTTGCCGGCCAGCGCGTCCTTGACGACGCCGAGCGACGACGGCAGCTCGTCCGCCTTGGGGAGGAACTGGTCGAGCGGCGAGTGGTCGCCGCCCTTGGCGGCGCCGCCGAGCGCGGTCAGCGCCTTGATGTCGGCCCGCAGGTAGAGCTTCTTGCCGATGGACCGGATCTCGACTAGGTTCTGCTTTCCCTCGGCGTCCGAGGACAGCTGGAAGGAGAAGGAGGACGTGTCGCTCGGGGCGTCCTTCGCGTCCTTGGTGGCCGCGGCGTCCTTGAGTGGCTTGTCCGAGCTCAGCCCGAGCTTGGCGTGCAGACCCGCGAGCATCTTCGCGTTGTCCTTGGTGAAGCCGTCGGAGCCCTTCATCGCGGTCCAGATCTGGTCCGCGGTGGCGTCGAAGGAGACGGTCGCGGTGACCGCCTTCTGCGCGCCGAGCTTGTCCACGGCGTTCTTGACCTTCGCCGCCGCGCCGGCCTGCTGGACGGTGCCGCAGGCGGCGGAGGCGCCGGCTATGAGGGCGACGCAGCCGATGGCGGCCAGACCCTTGTGTGCGGTGCTGATGTGGTGACTCCCGTAGAACAAGCGGGCCTTCGGCCGGTGGCCTTCGACGCCGGGTGAGATCTGAAGATTAGCTGTGGATGCCGCTCGGCCCGAACGGGTTTTCCGGCGGATCGACCCGTCGTCGCATGCATCCGTCGGGGCGCGGGGATCCGTCAGGGCGCGTCGATCCGTCATCGCATCAATCCGTCGGGCGTGCGCGCGCGGAAGAAGAAGGCGGAGGCGACACCGCCGAGCAGCCCGAAGAGGTGGCCCTGCCAGGAGACGCCCTGGGCGGTGGGCAGCACGCCCCACAGGATCGACCCGTAGAGCACCGCGACGCCGAGCCCGACGGCTATGTCCAGCAGCCGCCGGTCCACGAACCCGCGCACCAGCAGATAGCCGAAGAGGCCGAAGACGACGCCGGAGGCGCCCGCCGTGTTGGTGTGGGCGGGTGCGACGAGCCAGACGCCCAGGCCGCTGGCCAGGATGATGACGAAGGACACACTGAGGAAGCGGCGGATGCCGCGCAGCGCGGCGATGAACCCCAGCACGAGCAGCGGCAGGCTGTTGGCCGCGACATGGGCGAAGCCGAAGTGCATGAACGCGGCCGGGATGATGTCACGCAGCTCGCCGGTCTCGCGCGGCACGATGCCGAAGGTGTCGAGCGAGTGGTTCGTCGCCACGTCGACGGCTTCGAGCAGCCACAGCAGCCCCACCCAACCCAGCATGAGCGCGGCGGCCGCCGTGACCCTCGCTCCGCCGCGCGGCGGCGCCAGACCGATACTCGCCTGCGCGGATCGGTCCGCGGTCGGTTCGTAGCTGTGACTCACCGAGGCCCCCCTCAGATCCATGTGTCCCTACCGTAGACAACGCCACCGACATCCGGAGTGGTTCCCGGCGAGAGCCCTCTCCCGCCGCCGGCCGTCCCGGGCGGCCGGATAGGCTCGCCGGGTGGACACGAGCCTGCGCAAACCGTGGATCGTCGGGGTCTCCGGAGCATCCGGGACGCCGTACGCCGCCGCCGTGCTCCGGGGGCTGCTGAGCGCCGGCGAGGCGGTGGACCTGGTGGTCAGCCGGGCCGCCCGGCTGACGCTGCTCGACGAGACGGGACACGCGTTCCGGGACGCGCACTGGCGCGAGGACCTGCGGACCTGGCTGGCGCGCGGCGCCGACGGCAAGGACGGGCAGTTCGATCTGTCGGACGCGGAACTCTCGGACGTCCGGTTCTGGGCCGCGGGTGATCTCGCGGCCGGACCGTCCTCCGGTTCCTACCCGGTCAAGGGGATGCTCATCGTGCCGGCCAGTACCGCCTGTGTGGCGGGGGTCGCGCTCGGGCTGTCGAAGGACCTGCTGCAGCGGGCGGCGAGCGTCACCCTCAAGGAGCGCAGGACCCTGGTGGTCGCGGTCCGCGAGACACCGCTGAACGGCCAGACGCTCAAGCACCTGGTGACGCTCGACGAGGCGGGCGCGGTCGTCCTGCCCGCGTCACCCGCCTTCTACGCGGGCGCCCGGCACATCCAGGACCTGGTGGACTTCGTCGCCGGGCGGGTGCTGGACGCGGCTGCGGTGCCCCACCAGCTGTACCGCAGGTGGGAAGGCGAGCTCGGATCGGCCGGTTCCGCCTGACCGGCGCGCTGATGCGCAGGCCGCAGGGTCGCGGATGCCTTAGATTCTTGTTCGCACGGCGCAATCGATGCATGAACGGGAGGGTCCAGGCATATGGACGCGGTGGACAGGCAGCTCATCCAGGCGCTGCGCGAGAACGGGCGGGCCTCGTACGCGGAGCTGGGACGGCTGGTGGGGCTCTCCGGGCCCAGCGTCACCGACCGGATCAACCGGCTGGAGCAGGCCGGGGTGATCACCGGCTACCGGGCCACCGTCGCGCCCGTGGCGCTCGGCCTCGGCGTGACCGCCCTGGTCGGGCTGCAGCTCAGCGACGCGGCGGACCATGAGGACGTGGCGCACCGGCTGCGCGACCTGGACGAGATCGAGGACTGCTGGTTCATCGCCGGCGACGACTCGTACATGCTCAAGGTCAGGGTCGGCGACGTGGACGGCCTGGAGCGGACGATCCGCCGGCTGTCCGGGACGAAGGGCGTGGCCCGTACCCGGACCACGATCGTGCTCTCCACGAAGTGGGAGAACCGGGTCGGCTCGCTCCCCGAAGAGGTGTGAGCGGGGGCTGCTCGCCGTCGTGAACCGGGGGAGTAGTTTTGGTCGGGTCGAATGCAACTAGGAGGCGGCAGCATGGACGCTGGACTCAAGCGTGAGCTGGAGGAGAAGGTCTACGCGGGTGAGCGGCTGACCCGTGAGGACGGAATCGCCCTCTACGAGTCCGACGACCTCGCTTGGCTGGGTGGTCTCGCACACCACGTACGGACGAAGAAGAACGGCGATGTCGTTCACTTCAACGTCAACCGGCACCTCAACATGACGAACGTGTGCACCGCGTCGTGCGCCTACTGCTCGTTCCAGCGCAAGCCGGGCGAGAAGGACGCGTACACGATGCGCATCGAGGAGGCCGTCCGTCTCGCGAAGACGATGGAGGGCGAGAACCTCACCGAGCTGCACATCGTCAACGGTCTGCACCCGACGCTGCCGTGGCGCTACTACCCGCGCTCGCTGAAGGCCCTCAAGGAGGCGCTGCCGTCCGTCTCGCTGAAGGCGTTCACGGCGACGGAGATCCACCACTTCGAGACGATCTCCGGTCTGTCGGCCTCGGACATCCTGGACGAGCTGATCGACGCGGGCCTGGAGTCGCTGACCGGCGGCGGCGCCGAGATCTTCGACTGGGAGGTCCGGCAGCACATCGTGGACCACCGCACCCACTGGGAGGACTGGTCCCGGATCCACCGTCTCGCGCACTCCAAGGGTCTCAAGACCCCCTCGACGATGCTCTACGGGCACATCGAGGAGCCGAAGCACCGGGTGGACCACGTGCTGCGACTGCGCGAGCTGCAGGACGAGACCGGCGGTTTCCAGGTCTTCATCCCGCTGCGGTACCAGCACGACTTCGTGGACATGAAGGACGGCAAGATCCGCAACACGCTGCAGGCCCGCACCACCATGGCCAGCGGCGCGGACGCGCTCAAGACGTTCGCCGTCTCCCGGCTGCTCTTCGACAATGTGCCGCACGTCAAGGTCTTCTGGGTGATGCACGGGGTGCAGACCGCCCAGCTGGCGCTGCAGCACGGCGCGGACGACATGGACGGCTCGGTCGTCGAGTACAAGATCACCCATGACGCGGACGACTTCGGCACGCCGAACAAGCTGAACCGGGACGACATCCTCGAGCTGATCCGCGACGCCGGGTTCCGGCCGGTCGAGCGCAACACGCGCTACGAGATCATCCGCGAGTACCCGGGGCCGAACGCCGAACGGCGCGAGTCCCCGCAGCCGATGCGCCTCTGACGTCATCTCTGTTCGCCGAAGGCCCCGGTGCCACGCGCAGGTGCGTGGTGCCGGGGCCTTCGCGCTGTCCCAAGCCGTGGAAGCCCGTTGCCGGGCCGCCGGAGTAATGGCTAGCATTGACCTATGACCCTTACCTTTGCGCGTGACCCCGAGCTGTCCACCGGCCTCCGCGAAGAGATCCTCCGGATCTGGACCGACGCCTCCAACGCCGGCGGCGCGGTCGGCTTCGTCCCGCCGGTCAAGGCCGAGGACGTACGCCCGGTCGCCGACGGGCAGTTCGAGTCGGTCGGCGCGGGGACCCAGCGGCTGCTCGTCGCGTACGAGGACGGGCGGGCGGTCGGCACGGTCTTCCTGAAGCTCAACACCCACCGGCTGATGCGGCACTGGTGCACGCTGGTCACCGTCATGGTCGACCCGGTCCTGCAGGGCGGCGGGCGCGGCCGGCGGATGCTGGCCGAGGCCGTCGACTTCGCCCGCGACCTGGGCTTCGACGCGCTCCGGCTCGGGGTGCGCGGCGGCACCGGCGTGGACGCCTTCTACGCCGCCTGCGGATTCAAGGAAGTCGGCCGCGTACCGGACGCGATCCGCGTCGCCGCCGACGACTTCCGCGACGACATCACTATGTGGCTCCCCCTGCACTGATCGTCGGGGGGCCGTGCTTCACTGGAAGCATGTTCCGTTACACCGCCATGCGTTTTGGCCTCTTCGTCGGCTGCTTCGCGGTCATCTGGGGTCTGGTCTCCCTGCGGATCCTGCCGGCCGGGCTCGGTGGCTCCAACCTCCTGTGGGTTGCGCTGCTCGCGCTCGTCATCTCCGCGCCGCTGAGCTTCGTGCTGCTGCGCGGCGCCCGGGATGCCGCGTCGGCCCAGGTCTCCGCGCGCGTCGAGCGCAGCCGGGCGAACTTCGCCAAGAGCCAGAGCGCGGAGGACGCGGCGGACGACGCCGCGCGCACCGCGTAAGGCCAGTTGGGCCGTAGGTCCGCACGACCGCCCGGGGGTCGGTGGGTAACCCTCGTCACACGCTTCGTCATGCCCCGCCGGAACACCCCGTTCCCGGCGGGGCTTTGTGCTGTCCACGCGCCGGCCCGAACCGTTTCCGGCCGTCCACGTCATGAGAACCCAAAGAATGACTTTGAGTTTCCCAAAGCTCCGGTGTTAGCGTCCGGAACATGTCTCCTACATCCAGTCGCGTACGCATACCCAAGATCCCGTTCTGGGCGCAGATCCTCGGCGGCCTCGTCCTCGGTGTGTGTCTCGGCTGGATCGCCCGCAGCGGCGACATCGCCTGGCTCGGCAAGACCCTCGACGAGATCGGCTCGATCTTCGTCCAGCTGCTCAAGCTGGCCGTCGCGCCGCTGGTCTTCTTCGCCATCGTGGTCTCCATCACCAACCTGCGGAACGTCTCCAACGCCGCCCGGCTGGCCACCCGCACGCTGCTCTGGTTCATGATCACGTCGCTGATCGCGGTCTCCATCGGCCTCGCGATCGGCCTGCTCACCAACCCCGGCTCCGGCAGCGGCCTCACCCCGGCCGACGGCGCCAAGCCGAAGCACACCGGCTCCTGGCTCGACTTCCTCACCGGCATCATCCCGACCGACGTCATCTCGCCGTTCACCGAGCTGAACGTGCTGCAGATCGTCTTCATGGCGGCCGTCGTCGGTATCGCGCTGCTCCAGCTCGGCGAGAAGGCCGAGCCGATCCTCACCCTCAGCTCCGCGGTTCTCGAACTGCTCCAGAAGGCCCTGTGGTGGGTCATCAAGCTCGCCCCGCTGGGCACCCTGGGCCTGATCGGCAACGCCATCAACACCTACGGCTGGAACCTGATCAAGCAGTACGCGACCTTCACCGCCGATGTCTACGTCGGCTGCGCCCTCGTCCTGTTCGGCGTCTACCCGCTGCTGCTCGCCACCGTCGCCAAGGTCAGCCCGCTGCAGTTCTTCCGCGGCGCCTGGCCCGCCATCCAGCTCGCCTTCGTCTCGCGCTCCTCGGTCGGCACCATGCCGGTCACCCAGCGCGTCACCGAACGCCTCGGCGTCCCGCGCGAGTACGCGTCCTTCGCCGTCCCGTTCGGCGCCACCACCAAGATGGACGGCTGCGCCGCGATCTACCCGGCCCTCGCCGCGATCTTCATCGCCGAGGTCTTCGACGTGCACCTGGGCATCGGCGACTACCTGCTGATCGTCTTCGTCTCGGTCATCGGCTCCGCCGCCACCGCGGGCCTCACCGGCGCCACGGTCATGCTCACCCTGACCCTCTCCACCCTCGGCCTCCCCCTCGAAGGCGTCGGCCTCCTGCTCGCGATCGACCCCATCCTCGACATGATGCGGACCGCCACGAACGTGGCCGGCCAGTCCGTCATCCCGATCATCGTCGCGGCCCGCGAGAACATCCTCGACCGCGACAAGTACGCCACCGCCCACGGCGCGGACCTCGACAGCCTGATGGACGACGACGCGAACACGGACCGCGAAGAGCGCGTCCCGGTCGCCGCGTAGTCGTATACGCGGAAGCGCCCCCGACCTTCGCGAGGACCGGGGGCACTGCCGCGTCTCGCCGAGGGGGCTGGTGTCTCAGCCGTCCAGGGGAGAACCGGGGTCGTCGAGCCAGAATCTCTGTTCCTCTGCCGTGACGGTGATGCCGAAACGAGCGGGCGTCGGGCGGTCGTGGTCTCGCCACCAGCGGCTTGCTGTCTCTACTTCGTCCCAGAGGCGACGTGGGCCGTGCTGCCAGACGGTGAACTGGTCGTCGTGCTCGCCGTCGTAGTCGACCGCGGCCCATGAGGTGGCGTCGGTGGTGGCGACCCACAGACGTGTCAACACGCCTTTCACGTCGGGGTTCTGCTGGCGCGAGTACCAGACATCGCGCAGCCGAACTCCGATCGCGAACTGTGCGTCGATGTCCGGGCCGGTCACGTCCCACGGCGCCAGACCGGTCCTGGACTCGTCGGGCTGGTGCTCGTCGCGGACGACATCCCGGTAGATCCGTAGGTCGGTCCGCTGGTCGCGCATCAGCATGAAGGCGCTGTGCGGGCTGAACCGGCCTTCGCCGACCCCTGCGTTCACCTCCAGCCGCAGCAACCCGTACGTGATCCACGGGTTGTCCCACGCTGTGACGATCACCCCTCCGGGCCGGGACTGCTTCACCCATGCGTGCGGCACGCGCCGCACCGAGCAGGTGCAGATGATCCGGTCGTACGCGGCCTGCGGCGGCCAGCCCTTCTCTCCGTCGGCACAGACCACTTCGGGGTACAGGCCTGCGTTGTGGAGTGCGGTACGTGCCCTGGCGGCCACCGCGCCGTCGATCTCCAATGTGGTCACGTTGGCCTCGCCGACCCGGTGTGCGAGCAGCCCGGCGTTCCAACCGGTTCCCGCGCCGATCTCCAGCACGTGCGCGCCGTCGTGAACGTCGAGGTCTTCCAGCATGCGCAGCACGATGGAAGGTGCAGAAGCCGAGGAGGAGGCCCACACATCGCTTTCCTCGGGCTCAGCACCGTCGTTGACCTGCGTCACTACGGGCGCATCGGCGTAGGCGGCGGTGTACCACCGCTCAGCGTCGCTGTGCTGGTCGCAGAATTCGTATCCGCCCTCGCCGTCGTCCAGCCAAATCCGTTCGGGCAGGAAGTGGTGTCGCGGAACGGCGTCCATGGCTTTCACCCACTCCGGGGCCGGCGCATGGCCGAGGTCCGCTTCGATCGCGCGGAGCAGGTCGCGTTGTGCTGCGTTCTGCTCCGCCTGGTGCGCGTGCGTCACTTCTTGTCACCGCCCTTGTGCTTGGGCTCCGGAGCGGGCCGTGACCCGTCCGGAGACGGCTTGCTGGTGCCCGGGTCCTTCCCTCCGGAGTGCTTGCCGTCGCCTCCGCTACCGCCCTTGCCGGTTCCCCATCCCATGGCTGGTCTCCTTCGTCTCATTGCTGATCTTGAGGGTGTGTGGTCCTACGCGGCGGTGCGGCCGTGGGCGGGGATCGGGTTCGGGTCCGGAGGTCGGGGTGCCGGTGCCTGCGGTCGGCGGGGTGCTGGCGGGGGTGGCTTGGCCATGAATTGTCCTCTCTGGGCATGCTGCCGCTCGGCGGACTGCCGCGCGGGGCATTTCAGGGATGCGGCGCCCGGCTCCTGCTGTCACGGTCGGGGGAGCCGCTATCCCGAGACGGCTGGAGCCGGGCGCGCTGGTACCGGACTCCGACGGAACGAGTCATCGACGGAGACCGGAGATCAGAGGCCGGGCGGCGGAGTGTCCGAAGCGGCCGCAGCGAGACTTCGAGCGGGCGGGGCGGCGGGGTGCCCGCGGCCGAGTTGCACGGCGACCGCGGGTGCGCCGAGCACATTCAGGAGCATCAGGAGTGCGCCTGCGGTGCGGCCGTCGCTGGAGGGGCAAGGCGGGCGGCGGTGGCGTGGCCGGTCGACCACGGACCGGGTCACGGGGTGTCATCCACGGGTTCGAGAGCGGCCAGGGGGGCGCTCCATTCGACGCCGCCACCCGGTGGCCGCAGCCACGCGAACTCCTCGGGACTTGCGCCGGTGGGGTAGGCCGACCCGATCTGTTGGACCTCGCCGACCTGGTGCGTGGCAGTGTCCAAGACGAGGGCGTCCTGCTTGATCCAATCCAGGTCGGTACCGGTCTGGCGGTCGGCTCCGGTCATGGTGTCGTCTCCGTAGCGGTGGGGAGCCGCTGCCGGTGCTCCGAGGCTTCACGGGCTACCGGTCGCGGTGGGACGTGGGCCGCACGGCGGGGGTTGGGTAGGAGAGGGATTGTTCGTAGTGCGGCTGATGTTGAGTGAACTCGGGTACGCCGTCCGGGAGAACGGGGAATGCTGGACGGGACCGTGAATGCCGTGAACGCTGAGGGGAGTCATCGCATGGCACCACGCACGCGCACACCGAATACCGCCCTTCGCGCCCTGATGACGGAGGCCCAGTGGACAAGAGGCCAGCTGGTGAGGGCGATCACGCGGGTCGGGATCGAGTCGGGAACGGTGCTCAGCTACGACGACTCGACCGTGTCGCATTGGCTCAAGGGCTCGTTACCGGGCCCTGAGGCCAGGCCGCTGATCTGCGAAGCGTTCTCCCGGCACCTGCGCCGCCCAGTAACGTCCACCGACGCCGGGTTCGGCAATGAGACTGGGGCCGGCGCCGTTGATCTGGTGGCCGGAGTGGTGGACCTCGGAAGGGCAGACATGGATCCGTCACGGCGTGGGGTCTTGGCCGCAGGACTGTATTCGGCCGCCTTGATGGTGCCGCGCTATACGGAGCTGTCGACCAGGCTGGAAGCGTCCACGACCGGCCGCACCGTACGGATCGGAGCCGGCGAGGTCGCCACCGTCCGCACCATGACCGACCGCATCGCCGACATCCTCGATGAACTCGGCGGCGGCCATGCGCGGCCGATGGCGGCTGCTTTCCTGGTGAACACCGTCTCGCCGTACCTGCGGGCGGACGGCTCGGAGTCGGTGAAGAAAGACATGCTGTCCGCAGCATCCGACCTCGTGTACCTCACCGGGTGGATGGCGATGTACGAACGCGAGCACGGTTTGGGCCAGCGCTACTACGTCCAAGCACTCCAACTGGCCGGCAGCGCGGAAGACCACCTCACCTACTGCCGCACCCTTCGCGGCATGGCCCTGCAAGCCTCTAACCTCGGGCACGGCACCAAGGCACTGGAGCTCGCCGATTCGGCGGCCGAAGCCTCTCCGAAAGCGGGGCCGCGCCTCCAGGCGTTCCTGGCCGGGCAGCAGGCGCACGGCGCTGCGATGGTCAAAGACCAGCGGCAGGCATTCGCCCGGCTGTCAGAGACCGAAGCCGCCCTGTCCAAGGCCGATGGAAGGAACGACGCGGTGGGCGGTTACGACCAGGCCGCCTACCAATTCCATGTCTCCCACGTGTTGTACGAACTGGGTGATTTGCCCGGATCGGTCAAGGCACTCCAGCAGTCCAACCGCGCCCGCCCCTCGCAAGAGCGGCAGGGGCGTGTCCACGCGAACGGGCTTCTGGCACAACGGCAGCTGGAGATGGGCCACGTGGAAGCCGCGTGCGCCACCTGGGAAGCGTTCCTCGACGACTACGCCGCGATCTCCTCAGCCCGAGGTGACGACCACTTCCGCACGATGCGCCAACGCATCCGACCCCATCAGAGCAACCGAGCCGCGAAGTCGCTGATCCAGCGAGCCCGCACGGTGGCCCACCAGAAGGTGTGACGCACGTCGGCGCGATTGCTCAAGCATGGGACATTTCATATCCCCCAACGAGACCCGCATCGAAGCGGAGCGACCGCTCCGGCCTCTGCCGCATCGCGGCAGCAGCTGCTCCCCGCCCGCCCATTCCCGGTGGCGCGGTCGCCTCGCGCGCCTGTCATGCGTGACGGCTGGGGTACGGCACCACGCGGAGCCGGCAGAGGGTCAGCCACGCAAGGCGGGCCACCCCTCCCTCGCTGCCGGCCGTCTTTGGCACCCCGTCCCGGCGGCAGTCGGCAGCGCTCCCGGCCGCGCGTGCCATGTGACGTTTGCCGCGTCTGAACGCCCGCCTGACCTGCTCTGGGCTCGGGAAGGAGGTCCAGGACGCCCACGAAGCGTGGGAAGCCGGCGGCGGTACAGGGCCGGATCAGCCGGAGGCGAGGCGGAAGTTGAGGCTGCCGAAGGCCACGTGGTCGCCGGGGTGGACGCGGACGGTGCCGGTGATGCGGAGGCCGTTGACGTGGGTGCCGTTGAGGGAGCCGAGGTCGGAGAGGAGCCAGGCGTTGTCCTGGTAGCGGAGTTCGGCGTGGGTGCGGGAGACGGAGTCGTGGCCGAGGCGGAGGTCGCACACCGGGGCGCGGCCGATGCGCAGGGGCTGGGGGCCGGGCTCGGGCAGCCGCAGGCCGGGGAGCTGCTGGGTGCGCCAACTGCCGCGCAGGCGTACGGAGAGCGCGGAGAGGCGGGCGACGGTGCGCAGCAGGAGTTGCGGGGCGCGGCCTCGGGAGGGGAGGTCGGCGAGGGCGCCGTCGACCTCGGCGCGGCTGCGGGCGGTGAGCACGATGTGCATGCGGTGCATGAAGGTGTCGTGGGAGAGCCGGCCGTCGCCGGTCCCGGCACGGAGCACCTCGAGTGCGTGGTCCCGCTCGTTCTCCGACGGCCGTACGCCCTGGGCGCGGAACTCGGGGGACGTCATGGTGGGATTGTCGGCCCGTCAGTAGGGCTCTGTCCAGATTCCCGAGGGGTGGCCGGTTGTCCGGAACCCGCCACGGGCCCTGTCCCGGGCGGCAGGCCGGGCGGAGACCCGCCCCGTAGGCTTACTTTCGGGTAGGGCTACGCGAGAGGTGGCACGGGGTGGGCGGGAAGACCAAGCGGGTGCCGCGGCAGGTGCGGGAGCAGCAGATGCTCGACGCGGCGGTGGCGACGTTCGCGCGGCGGGGGTACCGGGCGGCCTCGATGGATGAGATCGCCGAGCTGGCGGGGGTGTCGAAACCCCTCGTCTATCTGTATCTGAATTCGAAGGAAGAGCTGTTCACCGCGTGCATCCGGCGGGAGGCGGCGGCGCTCACCGAGGCGGTGATGGCCGGGGTGGAGCCGGGGGCGGCGCCGGACCGGCAACTGTGGTGCGGGCTGCGGGCGTTCTTCACGCATACGACGGAGCGTCCCGACGGCTGGACCGTGCTGTATCAGCAGGCGCGGACCCAGGGGGAGCCGTTCGCGGACGAGGTCGCGAAGATGCGCGCCGAGATCGCCGAGTTCGTCAGGGAGCTGATCGCCGCCGCGGCCCGGGAGGCCGACTGCGCCGGGGAGCTCGCCGAGCGGGAGGTCACGGCGCTGGCGCACGCCCTGGTGGGCGCGGCGGAGTCGCTGGCGGGCTGGGGCTGCGAGCAGCCCGGCCAGTCGGGGAAGGACACCGCGGCGACACTGATGAACTTCGCCTGGGCCGGCCTGGACAACCTCATGAACGGCCGGCGCTGGGAACCACCTCGCCCGTGAGGTGGACGCGGCCGTCGCCGCGCAGCTGGAAGCGGGATCTCGTCCCGGGAGTGGTCTCGGACGTGGTCTCGGACGTGGTCTCGGCCGCGTAGGTCACCGTGCCGGGGAGCAGCACCGGTGCTCCGAACGTGGCCCGCAGGGTGATCCGGTCGGCGTTCAGTGGCACCGCTTCGGCGGCGCAGCGGGCCACGGTCCACATGCCGTGGGCGATGGCGCGGGGGAAGCCGAGGGGCTTCGCGGTCCAGGGGTGGAGGTGGATCGGGTTGTAGTCGCCGGACACCCGCGCATGGCGGCGGCCCAGGTCCGCGGTGAGCCGCCAGGTGGCGACGGCGGGCAGCGTGGACCCCGCGGGCTCCGGCGCCTCGTCGGGGCGTGGGCCCGTGGCGCCGCTGTGCCGGGCGAGGTACGTACTGCGGTCGGACCACACGAGTTCGCCGTCGAGACGGGCCTCGGTCACGAGGACGGCTTCGGTGCCGCGGTGGTGCGGGCGGAGCGCCGAGGTGTGGACGGTCAGTTCAGGACGGTCGGTCGTGCGCAGGGCCCGCACCTGGGTGATCTCGATCGAGGTGTGCACCAGGCCGAGCAGCGGCAGCGGGAACGCGCGGTCCGCCATCAGCTGCGCGGCCAGCGGGAACCCGAGGATGTGCGGGTAGGTCAGCGGGACCGCGCCGGACGCGTTGTCGGGGTAGCCGCAGACCCGCGCGTACGCGGCGAGCCGGCCTGGGTCGATGCGCGCGGCGGGCAGGACCAGCCGGTCGGTGGGCGCCGCCAAGGCGCGCGGCCGCCCGCGCTTGCGGCGCGAGCCGAGCGCGCCCCGGGCCAGGACCAGGGGCAGCCGCGGTGGCGCGGCGAGGGTGCGGGTGGGCACGTCGGGTTGTCCCTTCCATTCGGCGATGCGGGATTCGGGCCACGCGGTGCGAGCCACGCGGTACGGGCCACGCGGTGCGGGTCACGCGCCCAGCAGGCTCTGGCCGCAGACGCGCACGACCTGCCCCGTGACACCGCCCGATCCGGGATCCGCGAACCAGGCGATGGTCTCGGCCACGTCGACCGGAAGCCCGCCCTGGCCGAGGGAGTTCATCCGGCGGCCCGCCTCGCGGATGAACAGCGGGACCGCGGCGGTCATCTTCGTCTCGATGAACCCGGGGGCGACGGCGTTCACGGTGATGCCGTGCCCGGTCGTGCGCGGATCCGTCGCGAGCGCGCGGACGAAGCCGATGACGCCGGCCTTCGAGGCGGCGTAGTTGGTCTGGCCGGCGTTGCCCGCGATGCCGCTGATCGAGGCGGTGGCGACGATCCGGCCGCCGTCCCGCAGGGTGCCGGACTTCAGCAGGTGGTCGGTGGTGCGGATGACACTGCCGAGGTTGACGTCGAGGACGGAGTCCCAGCGGTCGGCGGCCATGTTGGCGAGCTTGCGGTCGCGGGTGATCCCGGCGTTGTGGACCAGCACGTCCAGGCCGTCGGGGAGCGCGGCGGCGATACGTTCCCCGGCGTCCGGCGCGGTGATGTCCAGGGCGAGCGCGGTGCCGCCCAACCGCCGCGCGACATCGGCCAGGGCCTCTTCGGCCTGCGGGACGTCGAGGCAGACGACATGGTGGCCGTCACGGGCGAGCGTGGCGGCGACGGACTCGCCGATGCCGCGCGCGGCGCCGGTGACGAGCGCGGTCCGGGTGCCGGAGGCGGGAGCGGTGGCGGGGACGACCGGGCCCGCCGGGCCGACCTCGATGACCTGGCCGCTCACGTACGCGGACCTGGGGGAGAGGAGGAAGCGTAGCGTCGACCCGGAGTCCGCGCCGGGCGCCAGGCGCAGCAGTTGGACGGTACGGCCGCGGCCGATCTCCTTGCCGAGGGAGCGGACGAGGCCTTCGAGCGCCTGCTGGGCGGCGGCCTGGTGGGGGTCGGCCGGATCCGGGACGGCGCCGAGAACGACCAGCCGGCCGCAGGGCGCGAGCGAGCGGACGACGGGGTGCAGTGCCGCGTACACGTCGTGCAGAGCCCCCGGTTCGCAGATGCCGGTGGCGTCCAGAACGACAGCGGCAGGTGCGGCGGCCGCAGGCGCGTCGGGTGCGCCGGACACCGGCTCCGTACCGGTCGCGTCGTCCGGGCGCGGGGCGCCGGCCGTCAGGCGCAGGACCGGTCCTGCCAGGTCCGGGTGTTCCGGGGACCAGCGGCGGAGCGCGGTGGGCTGGGGGAGTCCGAGGCGGCCGGAGAGGAAGCGGCCGGGGGCCGTACCCGTGAAACGGAGATAGCGATCGGCCATTGGCCTTCTCCTTACTCTGGAGTAAGTTTACCGCCGGTAAGGCTACTGGTGAGTCAGCGCCCAGCCAAGGGAGAGCCAGCCGATGAGTGACCGCAGGGACAGTCCGCGCCGGGTCGCGGTGGTGGCGGGCAACCGCATACCGTTCGCCCGCTCCGACGGCCCGTACGCCACCGCGTCCAACCAGGACATGCTGGGTGCGGCGCTGGCCGGACTGGTGGAAAGGACCGGGCTGGCCGGTGAGCGCGTCGGGGAGTTCGTGGCCGGGGCCGTCCTCAAGCACAGCCGTGACTTCAACCTCGCCCGCGAGACCCTGCTCGGCAGCACCCTCGACCCCGCCACCCCCGCCTACGACATCCAACAGGCGTGCGGCACCGGATTGCAGGCGATCATCGCCGTCGCGAACAAGATCGCGCTCGGCCAGCTCGACTGCGGCATCGCGGGCGGCGCCGACACCGCGAGCGACGCACCGCTCGGCGTCAACGACCAGTTGCGGCGGATCCTGCTGGAGACGCGCCGCGCCAGGTCCGCGGGTGCGCGCGCCAGGGCGCTGGCGCGCATCCGGCCACGTCATCTCGTACCGGAGATCCCGCGCAACGCCGAGCCGCGCACCGGTCTGTCGATGGGCGAGCACGCCGCGCTCACCGCCAAGCGGTGGGACATCGCGCGCGAAGCGCAGGACGTCCTGGCCGCCGCCAGCCACCAACGCCTCGCCGCAGCGTACGAACGCGGCCTGTTCGACGACCTGGTGACGCCCTTCCGGGGCCTGGACCGCGACCAGAACCTGCGCCCGGACTCCACCGCCGAGCGGCTCGCCCGGCTGCGGCCGGTCTTCGGCGTGCGGGAGGGCGGCGCCACCATGACGGCCGGCAACTCGACACCGCTCACGGACGGCGCGGCCGTCGTCCTGCTGGCGAGCGAGGAATGGGCGGCCGACCGCGGGCTGGAGCCGCTCGCCTTCCTCACGGCGTACGAGACGGCCGCCGTCGACTTCGTCGGCAACCCCATGGGCGACGAGGAAGGGCTGCTCATGGCGCCCGCGTACGCCGTGCCGCGCCTGCTGGAACGGGCCGGGCTCGCCCTCGGCGACTTCGACCTCTACGAGATCCACGAGGCGTTCGCCTCGCAGGTGCTGGCCACCCTCGCCGCCTGGGAGGACAAGGAGTTCTGCACCGGACGGCTCGGCCTGGAACGCCCGTTGGGAACGGTGGACCGGGAGCGGCTGAACGTGGCCGGCTCGTCGCTCGCCACCGGGCACCCCTTCGCGGCGACCGGCGCCCGCATCGTCGCGACCCTCGCCGCGCTGCTCGCCGAACGCGGCGGCCCCGGGCGCGGGCTGGTCTCCATCTGCGCGGCAGGCGGCCAGGGGGTCACGGCCGTGCTCGAATGCCCCTGAACCGCCTCCCGCCCCGCCGCTCGGCCCCGTGAAGCGCTCGTCCAACACGTTGCCCTGAAACCGACCTCGTCCCCGCCCGATGCCGCCCTGAACGCCGCCGATCCGCGTAGCGCGAGCCGCCGTACGATTCCGCGAACCAGGAGAGCCCCTGATGTCCCGTAAGAGCCCGATACCGTCCCAACTCGTCGCCGTGGAACCGGATCTCGTCGTCTCGGGCGGTTCGGTCCGGCAGGCGTCCGTGCCGGCTCTCGTACCGCCCGAGAGCGCCGGGAGCCTCGCGGACATCCCGTTCCGCAACGCGGTGGAGGCTCCGCAGGAGGCCGTCCTCAGCCGTAAGGACGAGCGCGGGGCCTGGCGCGACATCACGGCCACGGCGTTCCGCGACGAGGTGGTCGCGGTGGCGAAGGGGCTGATCGCCTCCGGGCTGCGCCCCGGCGACCGGCTCGCGATCATGTCGCGGACGACCTACGAGTGGACGCTGCTGGACTTCGCGGCCTGGGCCGCCGGCCTCATCACCGTCCCCATCTACCCGACGTCCTCCGCCGCGCAGGCCGCCTGGATCCTCGCGGACTCCGGGGCGGTGGCCTGCGCGGTGGAGAGCGTCGAGCAGACCCGGCTGGTCAGCGGGCGGCGCCGCGAGCTGACCGGGCTGCGGCATCTGTGGCAACTGGACGCGGGCGGCATCTCCCAGCTGATCTCCGAGGGGCGGGAGCTGCCGGACATCCTCATCGAGGGGCGGCGCGGCGGCCTCCGACCCGACAGCGTCGCCACCCTCATCTACACGTCGGGCACCACCGGACGCCCCAAGGGCTGCATCCTCACGCACGCCAACTTCTTCGCCGAGGTCGACAACTCCATCGAGCTGCTGAACCCCGTCTTCAAGTCGGTGAGCGAGGAGCCCGCCTCGACGCTGCTCTTCCTGCCCCTGTCGCACGTCTTCGGGCGGATGGTCGCCGTCGGCTGTCTGCGGGCCCGGGTCAAGCTCGGCCACGCGCCCAGCATCGCCACCGACGATCTGCTGGCCGACCTCGCCGGCTTCCGGCCGACGTTCCTGCTCGCGATCCCGTACGTGCTGGAGAAGGTCTACAACACCGGCCGCGCCACGGCCGAGTCCATGGGCCGGGCCGCCTCCTTCGACCGAGCCGCCTCGATCGCGCGGCGGTACGGCGAGGCCCTGGAGGCGCAGCAGTCCGGCACCGGGCGCGGGCCCTCGCTCGGGCTGCGGGCCGCCCACGCGCTCTACGACCCGCTCGTCTACCGGCGGATCCGCGCCGCCCTCGGCGGCAAGGTCCGGTACGCGATCTGCGGCGGCTCACCACTCGGCCGCCGCCTCGCCGCCTTCTACGCGGGCGCGGGCGTCGTGGTCTTCGAGGGCTACGGGCTGACGGAGACCACGGCCGCCGCCACCGTCACCCCACCCCTGCGGCCACGGCTCGGCACCGTCGGCTGGCCGCTGCCGGGTGCCGCCGTCCGGATCGCCGACGACGGCGAGGTGCTGCTCAGCGGCGGCATGGTGTTCGGCGGCTACTGGAACGGCCGGGTCGGGGCGTATCACCCGGTGAACGGCGGCTGGTTCGCCACCGGCGACATCGGGGAGCTCGACGCCGAGGGCTATCTGACGATCACCGGCCGCAAGAAGGAGATCATCATCACCGCGGGCGGCAAGAACGTCGCCCCGGCTCCGCTGGAGGACCGGCTCCGGGCGCACCCCCTCGTGGGGCAGTGCATGGTCGTCGGCGACAACCGCCCCTACGTGGCCGCGCTCATCACCCTCGAACCGGACGGCCTCAGCCACTGGCGCCGGATGCACCACCGCGACGGCGTCCGTCCGGCGCAGCTCGCCGAGGACCCGGAGCTCCTCGCGGAGATCCAGCACGCCGTCGACGACGCGAACGACTCGGTGTCACGGGCCGAGTCGATCCGGCGCTTCCGGGTGCTGCCGGTGGAGTTCACGGAGGAGTCGGGGCATCTGACGCCGTCGATGAAGCTCAGGCGGGCGGCGGTCGCGAGGGACTTCACCAAGGAGATCGAGGATCTCTACCGCAAGCGGTGACGGCCGTGGTGATGTGCCGGCGCCGGCCGGACCGGTTCCCCGGTCCGGCCGGCGCCGGCGTGTGAACGACCCCGGTCAGCAGTTGCCCGCCGTGGGGTGGCCGGCGAAGCGGTCGGCGAGCCAGGCCATGGCGAAGGGTGAACCCGCGATGGCTCCGGTGATGTGGCCGAGCGGCATCGACTGCCACTGGACGTCGACGCCCTTCGCGCACCAGTCCGCGCGCAGCTGCTGCCCCACGGTGTAGGGGATCAGCTCGTCGATGACGCCGTGGTAGAGGTAGACCGGGGCGTCGGGCGCGTGGGTGCCCAGCGCGTCGGCGCGCAGCGCGCTCTGCCAGTCGGCCTGGTAGAGCGGGTTGCTGACGGTCACCTGGTCGATGCGCTGGAAGAGACCGGCGATGGCGTCTATGGCGACGCACTGCGTCTTGACGATGTTCACCACCGACCGGCCGTTGTCGTTCAGGTACTTGGCGAGGTCGAGCGCCGGGTACGCGGCGTCGTGGCCGACGGCCGCGGCGAGGATCAGGCCCGCGCCGACGCCGCCGTTGTTGAAGTCGGCGACCTTGAGGAGATCGGCGGGGACGCCGCCGGTGGCGGTGCCCCTGACGTTCAGGTCGGGTGCGTAGGAGTCATGGATCTCGGCGGCCCAGCTGGAGGCCTGGCCGCCCTGCGAGTAGCCCATGATGCCGACGGGCGTGTCGGCGTTCAGGCCGGTGCCGGGCAGCCGTTCGGCGGCGCGGGCCGCGTCGAGCACGGCCTGCCCCTCGGCCCGGCCGACGGTGTACGTGTGGGTGCCGGGGGTGCCGAGCCCTTCGTAGTCGGTGACCGCGACGGCCCAGCCGCGCAGCAGCGCCTGCCAGATGAGGCTGCCCTCGGCGGTGGTCCCGGTGGGGAAGCCGCGGGAGGGAGCGCAGCTGTCGGCGAGGCCGACGGTGCCGACGGCGTACGTGACGAGGGGGCGCTGTCCGGTGCGGCCGTCGTCGGGGACGAGGACGGTGCCGGAGACGACGTTGGGGGCGCCGGTGGCGGTGGTGGACCGGTAGCGGATCTTCCAGGCCCTGGTGCTGGTGAGGACGAGGGGGTTGGGCATGAAGCGGCTCGGCTCGGCGCTGACGATGTCGCCGGGCTGCCCGGTGGACGTGGCGGACGCGGCGGCATGGGCCGCCGTTGTCGTTGCTCCGGCCGGGGCTGCGGCGGCGGTCAGTGCGGTCGTCAGTGCCAGGGCGGCCAGGGCCGCCAGGACGGTGTGCCGGATGCGTCGTACGGTGCTCTGCACTGCGGCTCTCCCATCAATACGGTGGAAGGTGTGGGGTACAGGGACCGTAGTGACTTGCGGGTAGCCCCGGCGTTGACCACGCCGCTCACCTTTGCTGACCCGGAACCGCATTCATCCCAAAGGATTCACTCCGGGCGCTCGCGCCAGGGGACCCGGCGCGGGAGCCTCACTCCGAGGGATGCGCCCCGAGGGCCGCATGGCGGTACGCGCCGGGGGTGGTTCCGGTCCAGCGGCGGAAGGCCCGGTGGAAGGCGGTGTCCTCGGAGAATCCGAGCCGCGCCGCCAGTTGGGCGATCGGTTCGTGCCCCTCGCTGAGCCCGGCGATGGCCGCGTCCCTGCGGACGGAGTCCTTGAGCCGCTGGAAGGACGTGCCCTCGGCCGTCAGCCGGCGGCGCAGGGTCGCGGGGCTGACCGCGAGCCGCGCCGCGATCTCCGGGGCCTCCGGCAGCCGGGTGCGGGTGATCAGGGCGCGGGCCATGGTGCGGCGGATCTGTTCGGTGACGGTGGTGCCGTAGTCGCGCCGGCTGAGCAGGTCGGCGGGGGCCCGGCGCAGCAGCTCGCCGAGCGCCGACTCGTCCTGGATGAGCGGGGCGTCGAGCCAGTGCGCGTCGAAGGAGGCGCCGGTGTGCTCCGCGCCGAAGCGGACCGGGCAGCCGAAGAGCAGGTCGTACTCGGCCCGGTGCGGGGGCGCCGGATAGGCGAACTCGGCGCGCAGCAGCGGGATGCGGCTGCCGACGAGCCAGCTGGAGAGCCGGTGCCAGATGACGACCAGGCACTCGGAGAGGAAGTGGTCCGGGTCGTCGGTGAGCTCGCCGCGCACGGTGAAGCGCGCGACACCGTCCGACGCGCCGACGGCGAGGGCGGGGCCGCTCGGGAACAGCCCGTAGAACCGCACCGCCCGGTCCAGCGCGGCGCCCAGGTCACGGCCGCCCAGGGCCGTGCAGCACATCATGGCGAAGGTGCCGCGCGGGCTGGGCGCGGGGCCGAGGCCGAGGAACTCGTCGTTCGTGGCCCGGTGCAGTTCCTTGACGAGGCAGGTGAACTGGGCGTCGGTCACCCGGGCCCGGTCGTCGCCGAGCAACAGGGGTGCGATCTGGGCCCGTTGGAGCAGCGGGGCGGTGTCGATGCCGAGCCGCTGGGCACCGCGTAACGCCGCTCTGACCCGGTGCACCGTGATCGTATGCGTGCCCATGACACTCAACGGTGCTCCCGCTGAGCGGCAGGGTCAACCCGTGTGACGGTTCGTGTCATCTTCGTGGGGCCCCGTGCTTCATAGCGTCATGGCTACACGACCAAGGGAGGCGCGCGATGGGCACCATGGCACCGCAGACCGATCGGCCAGGGACGCTGGCGTTGACAGCGGAATGGGTGGCGGAACGGCACGGCGACAGTCCCGCACTGCGCTTCCGCGCCGGCGGCGGCTGGCGCGACATCACCTATACGCAACTGCGCGACACCGTACGGCGGGCCGGCTGCGGGCTCGTCGCGCTCGGCGTCGAGCCCGGTGACCGGCTGGCGATCCTGTCCGAGACCCGGCCGGAGTGGACGTACGCGCACCTCGCCGCGCTGGCGGCGGGCGCGGTCATCGTGCCGGTCTATCCGACGGCCGGCGACGAGGAGGTCGCCTGGGTGCTGAGCGACTCCGGTACCTCCGTGATCCTCTGCGAGGACGACCGACAGGCCGCCAAGGTGGAGCGGCTGCGGGACCGGCTGCCGCAGCTCCGGCAGGTCCTGGTGCTCAGCGAGCTCGACGGGCTGGCGGCGGGCACTGCGGCTCAAGGCGCTGCGGCTGAAGGCACCGCAGCCGAAGGCACCGCGGCGGGCGGCATCGCCGCGGAGGACACGGTGGCGGAGGGCTCGGCCGGGACGCCCGCCCCGCTGGACGACGATCTGCTCGCCGAACTGCTGGCCCGTGCCGGGGCGCGCAAGCCCGAGGACCTGGCGTCCATCGTCTACACCTCCGGCACCACCGGGATGCCCAAGGGGTGCCGGCTCACCCACGGCAACTTCGGCGCCGTGCAGGACGCCACCGTGCCGCACATCGAGGGCGGCCTCCCCGGCGACACCACGTATCTGTACCTGCCGCTCGCCCACATGCTGGCCCAGCTGATCCAGTTCACGACGCTGCTGGTCGGCGGTGCGCTGTGCTTCTTCGGCGGGCGGATCGAGAGCATCGTCGCCGAGCTCGCCGAGGTCAGGCCCACCCATCTGCCGTCCGTGCCGCGACTGTTCGAGAAGGTGCACTCCCAGGTGCTGTCGCTCGCGGAGTCGCAGGAGGGCGGCCGGGAACGGTTCGGGGCGGCCGTCGCGCTCGGCGTGCGGGCGGCCGAGCTGCGGGACCGGGGCGAGGAGCTGCCGCCGGAGCTGCGCGAGGCCTACGACGCCGCGGACGCCGCGCTCTTCAGCCTGGTCCGCGCCGTCTTCGGCGGCCGGCTGCGCTGGGCGACCACCGGAGCCGCGCCCATCGCCCCGCAGACCATGGACTTTCTGCGGGCCTGCGGGCTGGCCGTCCTGGAGGGGTACGGCATGACGGAGTCCGGCGGCATCATCGCCGTCAACCACGCCACCGACTTCCGGCACGGCACGGTCGGCCGGCCCATCGACGGCTGCGAGGTGCGGATCGCGGACGACGGGGAGGTGCTCGCGCGGGGCGCCAACGTCTTCCCCGGCTACCACGGCGACCCGGACGCGACGTCCGAGGCGCTGGACTCCGACGGCTGGCTGCACACCGGGGACCTCGGCGCGTTCGACGCCGACGGCTATCTGACAATCACCGGCCGGAAGAAGGACATCGTCATCACCTCGGCCGGCAAGAACCTCACCCCGACCCAGATCGAGTTCGCCATCCAGCAGTCCCGCTACGTCTCCCGGGCGGTGATGATCGGCGACCGCCGCCCGTACCCGGTCGCGGTGCTCACCCTGGACCCGGACGAGATCATCGGCTGGGCGTCGCGCACCAAGAAGATCCTGGGCGCCCGCCCGACCCGGCACCCGGAGGTGCACGCCCTGGTGCAGGAGATCGTGGACGCGGCCAACGAGCAGGTCGCCCGGCCGGCGCGGATCCGGGCGTTCGTGATTCTCGACGAGGATCTGTCGGTGGAGGCGGGTGAACTCACCCCGACGCTGAAGCTCCGCCGCTCGGTGGTCGCGGAGCGGTACCGGGACCGGATCGACGCGCTCTACGCGGAGCTGGCGGAACGCCCGGAACACGTGGAAAGTGCGGAACGCGGAGAAAGCACAGAACGCGATGAAAGCGGGGAAGGCCGGGAAACTCCGGAACCCGTGCCGGGCCCGCGGTAGCGGCGGGAAAGGCAGGAGCCCCGCACAACCGGTGCGGGGCTCCTTGGCAATGCTGTGAGGCGATCCCGTCGATCAGACCGGGGTTACGTTCTCCGCCTGGGGGCCCTTCGGGCCCTGGGTGACGTCGAAGTTGACCTGCTGGTTCTCCTCGAGGGAGCGGAACCCAGCGGCGTTGATCGCGGAGTAGTGAACGAAGACGTCGGGGCCCCCGCCGTCCTGGGCGATAAAGCCGAAGCCCTTTTCAGCGTTGAACCACTTCACGGTTCCGGTAGCCATAAAGCCCTCCTTGGGCCCAAAGGGTTGCCCTGCTCCAGAACCTGCAACTGCGAAGTCTGAAAACTACAAAAGCCTACGGGGTCACATGCTCCGCAGGCTCTGTACTGCAAGGGAAACCAAACTGCAACTTGCGAGGAGAGTAGCACGCAGGTTCAGGGGTGGGGAAGGGTCTCAAGATCGGCCTTTCGAGGCCCTTCCAGGGGCTGTTCCGCCGCCCGGCCACAAGATCCGCAAGGACCAGGACTAGCCTCCTGATGTGGACAAATCTGCACCTGACGCCGAAAGCGGCCGGACCCGTCCGCGGGTCGGCCACATCCAGTTCCTGAACTGCGTGCCCCTGTACTGGGGGCTTGCCAGGACAGGAGCCCTCCTCGACCTGGAACTCACCAAGGACACCCCGGAGAAACTCAGCGCCCAGCTGGTGCGCGGGGACCTGGACGTCGCTCCCGTCACGCTCATGGAGTACCTGCGGCACGCCGACGAACTGGTGGCGCTCCCGGACATCGCCGTCGGCTGCGACGGCCCCGTCATGTCCTGCGTCATCGTGAGCCAACTGCCGCTCGACCAGCTCGACGGCCAGCGGGTCGCCCTCGGCTCCACGAGCCGGACCTCCGTGCGCCTCGCCGAGCTGCTGCTCACCGAGCGGTACGGGGTGCGCCCCGAGTACTACAGCTGCCCGCCCGACCTGTCGCTGATGATGCAGGAGGCACAGGCCGCCGTCCTCATCGGTGACGCGGCCCTGCGGGCCTCCCTGCACGACGCGCCCCGGCTCGGCCTGCAGGTGCACGACCTGGGCCAGATGTGGAAGGACTGGACGGGGCTGCCGTTCGTCTTCGCCGTCTGGGCCACCCGCCGCGACTACTTCGCGCGCGAGCCGGAGGCCGTCCGCGAGGTGCACCGCGCGTTCCTCGCCTCGCGTGACCTCTCGCTGGAGGAGGTCGACAAGGTCGCCGAGCAGGCCGCCCGCTGGGAGTCCTTCGACTCCGAGCTGCTGAGCCGGTACTTCACGACGCTCGACTTCTCCCTCGGCGCCGGGCAGCTCACCGGCATCGCCGAGTTCGCCCGTCGCGTCGGCTTCCCCGAGGAGGCGCGCGTCGAACTGCTCTGACCACGCGCCTCCCGGGACCGGAGCGACCGCTGTCGCCCGGAGTGACCGGTGCTCCCCGAGCGACCGCTGTTACAGGGCGGTCAGCGGGACCTGGACGGTGCGGACCTCGCCGTCGCCCAGGTGCAGCAGGCCGCGGCCGGGCTGGATGGCCTGGCCGATGGAGCCGCGCTGCAGCCGGACGCCGACCAGGTCGCCGTCCGACATGTTCTGCGGGGACAGGAGAAGGCCGCGGCGGGCCTTCTTCATCTCGACCTGCCAGCCGTTGAAGCCGCCGCAGATGTCGTCCGCGTCGCCCGCGATGACCAGACCGATGTCCTTGCCGGTCGCGTTGCGCACCACGGACTGGAAGACGTCCCCCGCCTCGCAGTTACGCAGCAGCTCCGCATCGTCCACGATGATCACGCCGGGGCCGCTGAAGCGGGCCAGCGCCTCCTGGAGTTCCGCCGTGGTGATCTCGTCGGTGCCGAAGAAGCCCACGACGCCCGGGGCGTGCTTGAGACGGCGCAGCGGTGACTGGCGGCGCGGGGTGGCCAGGATGATCTGGGTGCCCGCGGTGAGGAACGAGCGCGTCATCGTCAGCAGCGCGGTGCTGCGCCCGGAGCGGGCCGGGCCCGCGATGACGAAGGCGGGCGTGCCCTCGGCGAGGTTCGGGCCCAGCACGGTCAGCTGGTCGCCGCCGATGGCCGCCATCGACCAGAGCCGGCCGCCGCCGCGCATGGCCTGCATCTCCTGCGGGTCGCGCATCTCCCACGCCTCCTCGAACTCGATCCGGGAGGGCAGCACATCGACCCGGAACGGCCGGCGGGAGCGCGGTACGGCGCTGTCCCGGTCCTTGGCCGCGGCGCCGATGGCGTGCAGGGCCGCGGACTGGGCCTGGCCGCTGGGGTCCTCGGTGAGCAGCGCCACATGGGTCTCGGTGGCGCCCTGCGCGCGGAACGCCCGGCCCGGCGGGATCTTCGCGGGGATCTTGCGCGGGTTGAGGCCGATCAGGGACAGGTCGCCCGAGTCGCTGAGCTGCAGCGCGATCTTGTTCTCGGTGAGGGTGGAGATCCGGCCGAGCAGCAGCGACCGGTCGCCCGTCATGATCACGTGGATACCGACGGACGCGCCCTCGCGCATCAGCTGGAAGATCGTGTCGGTCAGCGAGCCGTTGTTCAGATCGCCGAGCGACGGGGTGAAGCCCTCCCAGCGGTCCAGCAGCAGCACGATGTGCGGCAGCCGGTCCGCCTCGGCGACGCCCGTCCGCTGCTCGTTGATGTCGGTGAAGCCGCCCTCGCCGAGCAGCGCCATCCGGCGCTGCACCTCGGCGGCGAGCTTGCCGATCAGCCGGACCGCGCGGTCCGCCTCGTTGGAGCGGACCACGGCGCCGCAATGCGGCAGCGCGGACAGCGCCAGCAGCGCGCCGTTCCCGCAGTCCAGCGCGTACAGGTGCACATCGGCGCAGGAGTTGGAGCGGGCCAGCGAGCCCGCGATGGTGCGCAGCGTCTGCGAGCGGCCCATGCGCGGGGCGCCCGCGATCATCAGGTGACCGAAGGTCGTCAGATCGATGGAGGCGGTGCGCCGCGCCTGCTCGCTCGGCAGGTCGTCGACCGCGTACGGGGCCGGCAGCAGGCCGTCGCGGGAGACGTTGACCGGGGTCTCCAGCTCGTCGATGACCATCCGCTCGGTGAGCGCGGGCAGCCACGGGCTGTGCTGCGGCGGCAGCCCCAGCTGCTCGTTGGCGCCCTGGATGGCCTCGACGAGGACGGCGAGGTCGGTCAGCAGGTCGTCGTCGTTGGTACGGGGACCGGACGGCCGTTCGGGGACCGGGCGGCCGAGGCCGTCCCAGCCGATCTGCACGGTCCACGGCGCGGGCGCCTTGGTGGCGACCTGGCCGGGGCGCCGGCCACCGACGCGTCCGGACTGGAACGGCAGCAGCGAGGAGGCGCCGAGCCGCACATACGCCCGGCCCGGGGTGGACTTGGCGATGTATCCGGCGTCGGGGGCGTCGATGACGTCGGACGATTCGCTGGCGTCGGTGACGCGCAGCGCGATGCGGAGGTTGGTGTTGGCGCGGATCTCGGGGGAGACCACACCCGAGGGCCGCTGGGTGGCGAGGATGAGGTGGATGCCGAGCGAACGGCCTCGCTGGGCGATGTTGACCAGGCCGGTCACGAAGTCGGGCAGCTCACGGGCCATGGACGCGAACTCGTCGATGACGATGAGCAGCCGGGGCATCGCCGCGAGCCCCGGGTTGGTGCGCATCGCGATGATGTAGTCCTCGAGGTCCTTGGCACCGGCGGCCGCGAGGGTGTGTTCGCGGCGGCGCAGCTCGGCGCCGAGCGACTCCAGGGCCCTTTCCACCAGGTGCGTGTCGAGGTCGGTGACCATACCGACGGTGTGCGGCAGCTTCACGCAGTCCTTGAAGGCCGCGCCGCCCTTGTAGTCGACGAGGACGAACGTCATCGCGTCCGGCCGGTTGGCGACCGCCAGCGACGCCACGATGGTCTGCAGCAGCTCGGACTTGCCGGAACCGGTGGTGCCGGCGACCAGGCCGTGCGGCCCGTCGCGGACCAGGTCGATGGCGAACGCGCCGTCGAAGGACGAGCCGACCACGGCCTGGGTGGAGCGGCCGCCCATGCTCCAGCGGGCGGCGATGCCGCCGACGGTGGGCGGCTCCATCTCGATCACGTCGAGCAGCCGGCAGGAGTCCGGCAGGGCCGCGCCCTCGTCACCGCTGACGTCGCGGATCGGGGCCATCGCGCGGGCCATCTGCTCGCCCCACGCGGCGGTCACACAGTCGGGCCGCACCCCGGAGACCGGCTCGACGCCGGCCATCGAGACCTGCAGCAGCCCGTAGTAGTCCTCCTCGACGAGCGCACGGCACTCCTCGGGGAGCAGCCGGCGGTCGGCGTCGAGGCAGATGAGGTGGATGCCGACGCGGGGGCCGTCGCGCAGCACCTGGGTGAGGCCGGGCAGTGCGCGCAGCCGCCGGGAGCCGTCGAGGACGACGAGGATCGTGGGGCCGCCCCAGGCCTGGTTGGGCTGGGAGCCGGCCTCGCGGGCCGCGTCCTGGCGGGAGGTGACCTGGGCGAGCAGTTCGCTGATCCGGCGGGCGACGCTGTCGGCGTCGGTGCCGATCAGGGCCAGTGCGGACTGTCCCTCGCGGGCCCTGGCGTGCGGCAGCCAGCGCACCCACTCCCAGCCCTCTCGGCCGCTGGGGTCGGTGAGCACGCAGATCTGCAGATCGGCGGGGGAGTGCAGGGCGGCGGCCTGGGCCACCAGCCAGCGGCCGATGGCGCGCGGCAGTTCACCGCGGCCCGCGACGCCGAGCACACCGTGCTGCTGCATGGGGACGGTCACCGGAACGTCGGACAGCTTCCGGGCCTCGTTGCGCTTGTGCTCCTCCTGGGCCGGGTCCGAGACCTGGACCTCGGTGGGGAGGGTGCCGGTGCCGACGCGCAGCATCCCGTAGTCCGGGTCGGAGCGCCGCCGTTCCCACAGCCGCTGGCTCGGCCCGGTCGCGGCGACCAGCACCTCGGCCGGGTCCGGGGCCTGGGTGCGGCGGGCGGCGGTGTCGGCGGCCATGGCCTTGCGGGCCTGCCGCTCGATCGACTCCTTGTGCGTCTCGTAGTCGGCGTTGGTCTGGCGGAACGACTTCTTGCCGTGCTTCTTGTCGTTCATGTAGTTGCCGACCATGGCGACCGGGCTGAGCACCGCCATGAAGAGGAAGCGCGGCTGGTGCATCATCATCGCCATGAGCACCGCGCCGAACAGCGGCACGATCGCCATCAGCCAGGGCATGGGCCGGTTCTCGGACTGCTTGGGCTTGCTCGGCAGCTGGAAATTGGTCGGCCGCGGCGGCGGGGTGATGCGCGGCGGCCGGTTGTAGTCGAGGCCGGTGCCGTCCTCGGAGGGCTTGAGCGCGGTGTCGGGGAAGCTCGGCAGGCTCAGTTCCAGCAAGGTCTGTCCGGCGGCGACGACGCTGCGCGGCCGCCAGGGGCTCGCGTCGGTGAGCGGCTTGCCGTCGATGGTGGCGGAGCTGCCGAAGGACGGGTGGACGGTGACGGTCCCGTCGACCGCGACGTCCACCTCCACCGCGGAGTGCGGCAGCGCCGGGTCGTTGAGCCGGATCCACGCGTCGGGCCCGCTGCCGACGACCGCGACGCCGGGACCGAGCCGGTGCACGCCGCCCGCGTCGGGACCGCCCACGATCCGTACTTCCACCGTGCCCTGGGCGTCGGGCGCCGGGCAGGCGTCGGGCGCGGCGACGCTGACCACCGCGCCGTCACGCACCGGCGAGGCGTCCAGGCTCAGCTCGGGGTCGATCTGGAAGCCGTTGATGTGCAGGGCGGGCGGGCCCTGTCCGTCGTCCGGACGTCCGAGCAGCCGGCCGATCTCCGCCGCGAGCGCGCCGACGGGCGCCGCGGGGTCGGCGTCGACCAGCATGTCCGCACGGTCGTCACGGACCGGGTCGATCACGCTGAGCTGGAGTTCCACTGCCGTCCCCCTGCACCACTGAGCACCACTGGTATTTGCTGTTGACCATCATGCAACAGGTGCCCGACAACGCACCGGCCGCATCGGCCGGAACCGGGCCCACGCCAGGAGGTGTCCTGACGGTAGGTGGGTCAAGAGTGAGAGAATTGACGGGCATTGGACGCGGAAGCCGCGTGCGGCGGGCGGCAGCAGAACCGACGGGGGAAGTATGGGTAGTCCTGACCGATTGAAGGTGGATCTCGGCGGTTTGGAGGATTTTGCCTCCAACCTCGATGCCGTGCGGACCACGATGAACGGCACACGCAAGCTCTTCGAGTCCTACGAGGCGAAGCTCGGCTCCGGGAAGGTCGCGGACGCGCTGGACAGCTTCGAGCACAACTGGAAGGACGGCCGGAAGGAGATCGACGGGCACCTGGAGGGGCTGGCCAAGATGGCCAACACCGCGGTGCGCGAGATCCGGAAGGCCGACAAGCAACTCGCCGACGACCTGGCGAAAGCGGCAAAGGGTGAGGGCGGCAAGTAGTGAGTGCAACTCCGCGGGTGATGCCGGTCGAGCGGGAGGGCTTCTCGCTCACCGTGCCGATGACATGGTGGGAGTTCGACCTGCACCCGGCCAGCCGGGACGAGAGCGTCCGCAAGCTGATGGCGCAGCGCGTGCAGGAGAACCCGGCGATCGGCGAGCACCGTGACGTGCTCGCCAAGTTCCTGCGCAGGGCGGCGCGTGAGGCGTACGACAGCGGGGCGGTGTACATCGGCTGCATGGCGCAGAACTTCGGCGGGATACCGCTGACCGCGTCCGTCACCGTGTCGCTGGTGGGGGCCCGGACGCCCGAAGGGCAGCTGCTGGCCACGGATCCCGCGTCGATCGTCGCGGGACTGCGGGAGAAGCCGGCCCGGCGCGAGGGGGACGCGTGGCGGAAGGTGACGACGGTGGAGATCCCGGAGACCGGAGCCGCCGCCCGTACGTACGGGATCGAGGACATCGAGATCCCCGGTGACAGCAAAACCGTACGCACGGTGCTGATGCAGACATTCATCCCGCTGCCGGGCGGCGGGGACCGGGTCGCGCTGGTCGCCTGCAGCAGTCCGGTGCTCGATCTCGCGGACTCGTTCTTCGACGTATTCGACGCTGTGACCTCGACGTTCCGCTACCGGGAACCGCAGGCTGCACCCGCGCCGTCCTCACCCGTAAGCTGAGGCTTCCGCAGACCATCACATCAATCTGCGACTCAAAGGCCACGGGGGTCGGCCCTGCGGCAAGGCCAATGGAAGGTATTTCCTCTATGTCTAATGTGAACGTTACATACCAGGACATGCGTGACGCGGCCAGCAAGCTCAAGACGGGCCAGGCCGAGATCACCGAGAAGCTGAACACGCTGCACAAGTTTGTTCAGGGCCTGGTGAACGGCGGCTATGTGACCGACCGTTCCTCGAAGCAGTTCGACCAGTCGTACACCGAGTTCAACACCGGTGCGACCAAGACCATCGAGGGTCTTGAGGGCATGGGCAAGTTCCTCGAGAGTGCCGCGCAGGCGTTCCAGTCCGCGGACGAGGAGCTCGCCAAGGGCCTCGGCCACTGATCGAGCGGCAACGGATGCGCCGCAGCGGATCACCGCTGCGGCGCATCGTGCGTCACGGGCGCCGCCCGGGGGCACACTCCGCTCAGAGGAGGCTCTGATGCAGCCGTTGGCTACGACAGATCCGTCGTCGATCGGCCCGTACCGTCTGCTCGGACGGCTCGGAGCGGGTGGGATGGGCCGGGTCTATCTCGGCCGCAGCCCCGGCGGGCGCACGGTCGCGGTGAAGGTGGTCCGTTCCGAGCTCGCCGAGGACACCGAGTTCCGCACCCGCTTCCGCCGTGAGGTGGACGCCGCCCGGCTGGTGGGCGCGGCCTGGAGCGCTCCGGTGCTCGACGCGGACACCGAGTCGCCGGTGCCGTGGATCGCCACCGGCTACATCGCGGGACCCACCCTCGCCGACGCCGTCACCGAGTTCGGGCCGCTGCCGCCGAGCGGAGTGCGGACGCTGGGCGCCGGGCTCGCCGAGGCGCTGGACGCGGTGCACCGGCTCGGCCTGCTGCACCGTGACATCAAACCGTCCAACGTGATGCTCTCGCTCGACGGTCCGGTACTCATCGACTTCGGTGTCGCGCGCGCCATGGACGCCTCCGGCGCGTCCGTCACCGGCAGCGGGGTGGTCGTCGGCTCGCCGGGCTACATGTCGCCCGAGCAGGTGCTCGCCCGGCCGCTCGGCGCGGCATCCGACATCTTCGCGCTCGGCGCCGTGCTCGCCTTCGCGGCGACCGGACACGGCCCGTTCAGCGGGGACAGCGCCGCCTCGCTGCTCTACAAGGTCGCCCACGAGGAGCCGGAACTCGACGGTGTGCCCGATGAGTTGCGCGACGTGGTGGAGTCCTGCCTCGCCAAGGCCCCGGCCGTCCGCCCCACTCCCGCCCAGCTCGCGGCCCGGCTGTCGCCCGACGGGGCCGCCGCGCTGGTGCGCCAGGGCTGGCTCTCCCGGCCGCTGATGGCGCAGCTCGGCCGTCATGCGGTCGAACTGCTGGACCTGGAGGCGGCTCCGCTGTCGGCCCGCTCCGAGGTGACGCCCGCGGGCGCGCACCTCGGGTCGGCCTACGGCTCGTTCGGCCCGCCGCGGGCGCCCTCGCACTCCTTCGGCATGGAGGCGTCGGGGCCGCGCGACGCGGTACCGGGCGCCCTGGCCCCCGGTGCGCGCTCCGCGCCGGAACCTTCCGTACGCCGCGGGCGCCGCCGGCTGCTGGCCGCGGTGGCCGTGCTGCTGGTCGCCGTCGTCGCCGCGACCGTGGTGGTCCTGCTGCGGCCGGAGGACAAGCCGGGCGGCGCCACCGGCGGCGGGCCGGGGAGCAGCACGCCGTCCAGCGACGCGAACACCGGCGCGGTCACCGGATCCGTGCCCGCCGCGTTCATCGGCACCTGGCAAGGCAACACCGTCTCCACCAACGGCGTCCCCAACGGGGTCCTGACGGTCACCGTCAAGGCGGGACGCATCGGCGAGAACGTCGGTGACAGCACTGTGGACCTGCTGGGCGTCCTCAACTGCGGAGGCACCTGGAAGCTGGTGTCCGCGACGACCAAGGTGCTGGTCTTCGACTCGACGGCCGGTGATCCGGGCGCGACGAGCGGCTGTTCCAAGGGCGCCACGGCGGAACGGCTGACCCTCAAGGACCCCACGACGCTGACCTACACCACCAACGACGCGGGGGCCGGCCGGCCCAGCGGCGACCTGAAGAAGATCAAATAGCCGCCGATGGCGCAGGGCCGGACGGTCCTCAGCCGGTCGTCCTGCAGAGCTCCTTGGACGGCGCGAACTGGAACTTCCCGTCCACCGAGATCACCGCGTTGACGGTGTAGCAGGTGTCGGCCGTCACCGACCCGGCCGTGAACACCACCGCGGGCTCATTGCCGTTCGGCGTCTTCTGCAGCGGCTCGCCGCCACCGGGCACCACGGCCCGCACGACATAGCCGGCGACCTGCGCGGCCTGCTTCGGCGGCTTCCACGTGATCTGCACATTTCCGTTGGCCTTCACGGCCTGGACGTTCAGTGGCATCAGACCCGCCAGCTTGTCCGACGGCACCTGCACCGGGGCGGCGCTCGACGTCGGGCCGGGAGCCGTGGAAGCGCTGGAGGAAGCTTTCGGCTCGGGCTTCGAGCCGCGGTCGCGCAGCACCAGCGTGGCCGCGGTCCCCGCCGCGGCGAACACCACCAGCGCGGTGGTCGCCGCGAGCAGCCGCTTGCGCGACTGCCGCTTGGCCTCGTCCTGCGCCCGCGCGCCCGCCTGTTCGACGGCCGCCTGCTCCTCCGGCGTCAGATCGTCCGCCGGGTCCCAGCCCGGCAGCGGCGATTCCATCGCCGGTTCCGGCTCCAGCGCGGGCACCTTCGTCGCGGACGACGGCGACAGCAGCGACCGCAGGGAGCGGTGCACCTCCGTCAGCGGCGGGCGCCCTTCCGGGTTCGCCGACATCATCCTGCGGACGAGGATCAGCAGCGGGTCCGGTATGTCGTGGCGGTGGGCGGGGTACGGCAGTTCGCCGCGCAGCACCTCCGCGTAGAGCGCGGACCACGAGGTGCGGCCCGCGTCCGCGTACGCCGGTTCGCCGTTGAGCAGCGCGTAGAGCGTCGCGCCGAGGGAGTACACATCGGCCGCCGGGCCCGGCTTCTCCCAGCCGAAGAGCTCGCGCGGCACGAACATCGGGTCGAAGACCGCGCCCAGTTGCGGCGCGGAGCGCTGCAGGACGCGCGCGAGACCGTGGTCCGCGAGCAGCGCGTCACCGTTCTCGTCGAAGAGGATGTTCGCCGGGCGGACGTCCAGGTGCAGCACCCCGCGGCGGTGCGCGGAGTGCAGGGCCAGCGCCAGGCGGGTGCCGATGACGATCGTCTCGTCGACGGGGAACGGCCCGGAGTTGGCGAGCTTCGCCTGCGCGTTGCCGCCGCGGCAGAACTGCTCCACCAGGTACGGGCGGTGGTCGGCGGTGAAGCCGGCGTCCTCGACCGTCACCGAGCAGGGGTGCCGCGCGGCGGCGCCCGCCGACAGGAGTTCGGAGTGCGCGGCAAGCCGGGTGCTCTCGCCGTCGACCGTGACGGCGAGCAGCTTGACGGCCACCTCGGCGCCGGTCGCCTCCTCGGCGCACAGCAGAACGGAACTGTGGCGGCCGGTGCCCGCCTGCCGGAGCAGCTTGTAACCCGGCGGGAGACGGTATCCCTCCGCCGACGTCTGCTGGGGTACGGCGACGGAACCCTCGTCACTCTCCGGGTTCTCCGTCGCGCCCTGGCCGCGCCTTCCCGGCGTCCGGTCCACCGTTGTCCTCCCGTGCCTCACCCGTTTCACGACAACCTACCGCCTCCGCCCCTCTGCGGGGTCGGCGCCTGTACCCCCTGCGGCCCGCCGGCCGGAGGCGGTCAGCCCCTCCGCAGCCGCAGGGCACGGCCGATCCGGTCGCGTCTGGGGATGGTGCGGAGCACGACGCGTTCGATGGCGTCGCAGTGCGCCCAGGCGGCGTCGGCCGACGCCGGGTCGGGGGTGCGGCCGGCGTAGCCGACCTCGTTCACCAGGCGGGCGAGATCGGGGAGATGCTCGCCGGCGGCGCCACCCACCCGGGTCGCCCCGAAGGCGGCGACCTCCTCCGCGGTGTGCGCCCCGGTGGCGGGCAGCCCGATCTCGGTGAGCCGGTCGACGATCTGCTGCCAGGCGCCGAGCACCCGCTGCCGTACGTCGGCGGCGCCGCGCCGCCTGGCCCGCCGCCGCCAGGGCAGCCAGGCCGCGTAGAGCAGATAGCCGAGGACGAGCAGCAGGGCGCCGGCCGGGGCGTAGATCCACCAGGGGGTGCCGGCCGCCGGGGCGGCCGTCGGCTGCGGGGTGCCGGCGGCCTTGGGCGGTGCGGACGGCCGCGGCTGGTCGGTGATCTGCTGGTCGACCGTCTTGCGGTCCTTCGTCTGGCCGGCCGGGGCGACCGAGCTGCCGTCCTTCGACGTGGTGCCCGGGGTCGGGTAGAAGGGGACCCAGCCGATGCCCTTGAACTCCACCTCGGGCCAGGCCAGTACGTCCTTGCCCGTCACCTGCCAGGTGTCGTCGCCGGTCTTCGTGCCGGGCCGGAAGCCGACCACCACCCGGGAGGGCAGCCCCAGGGTGCGGGCGAGCACCGCGAACGACGCGGCGAACTGCTCGGACGTGCCGCGCTTGCCGTCGGTGAGGAAGAACTCCAGACCGCGGTAGGTGTGACCGGGGATGGCCCGCGGGTCGAACTGGTAGGACTCACGCAGCCAGTCGGCGAGCTTCACCGCCTGCTCGTACGGGAACGAGCTGCCCTCGGTTGCCTTCGCGGCGATCTTCGTGAAGGACGCGACGGACGGGATCGGCTGGTCGGCCGCGTCCGTGCGCGGGAGTTCGACGAGCGCCGGGTCGTCGGCGGCCGGCGCGTACTGCAGCCGCTGCACGTCGTAGACCGGCAGCTGGGACACGGCCGTGTAAGTGAAGCCGCTGGGTGCCGTCCGGTCGGTGGCCAGTACACCGGCGGCCGGGTCCACCGACAGGTCGGTGTGGTCCGGCAGCGTCACGGCCGACGGCCGGTCGGCGGCGGGCAGCCAGATACCGGGCAGCGACTGGACGGTGAAGCGCTGGGTGACTTCCTGCCGCTTGCCAGGATCGACGCCGTGTTCCGCGGGGACCCGGCCGCCGGTGCGCGCCAGCTTGGCGGTGCTGGACCACGTGGTGCCGTTGTACGCGTCCAGCACGGCCAGCCGGTAGTTGCTCTCGGCGGTGGAGCGGACGGTGAAGACCTTGGCGTCGCCGCTGCGCATCAGCGCCGCGACCTGGTCCAGCGGACTGATGGACTCCGGACGGACGGTGGGCGGGGTGATCGCGTCCCGCGGGTCGTACGAGGCGCCCATCCCCGGGAGGCCGGTCCCGGCCAGCACGGCGATGAGGGTGAGGCCGAGGACGACCGGCAGCCCGAGCGCCAGCCCGCGGACGGACAGGCTCACCCGCGACCGGACCAGCGCCAGCAGCGCGGTGAGCGCGGCCAGCGCGGCGACCACCGGGTGGTTGGACCCCGGGCCGTCCACGCCGAGCACCAGCGGGAAGCCGAAGGCGAGCACCGCGGGCAGCGCCGGGAGCAGCGGGGTGCGGGTGCGCAGCGCCAGTTCGGCGGAGGCGAACGCGGCGAGCCACAGCACCGCGTGCGGCAGCACCAGCAGCCGCGCCTCACCGGGGACCGGAAGGATGGTGGTCAGGACGGCGTGCGGGGCGTCGAGCAGCGCGGGCCAGATGGCGCGCGGCCCGCCGTCCCGGAACATCGTCAGCCAGACCGTGCCGGTCCAGGCGGCGACCGTCAGCACGACGGACGGCCAGAGCGGACCGGTGCGGCCCTTGCGGGACAGGGCGCCCGACAGCAGCGCGGACAGGGCGATCGGCGCGAGAACGGACACCGCGAGCACCGGCAGCAGGTCGTGGGTGCTGAACACCCGGTGCCAGCCCAGGCCGGAGGCGGCGAGCAGCGCGGCGACCGGCAGCAGCGACCACAGGCGGCGGGCGCGCCCGAGGCCGTCGCCGCGGGTCGCGACCGGGGTCTTCGGACGGTCGGTGCTCGGCCCGGTGGGCGCGGGCGCGGCCCAGTCCCAGTTCGGGCCGCCGCCCTGCGGCGGCAGCGGCGCGGTACGTGCGGGACGTGTGGTGGCGCTCAACGGACGGCCTCCCAGCGCCAGCCGGCCAGCAGCGCGTCCAGGGACGCGATGTGCAGTTGCGGTACGTCGACGGTGGCGCTCGACACGCCCTGCGCGTCGGGCGCGGTCCTGTCCTCACCGGCGCGCAGCATCGTCACCCGGTCGAAGCGCCGCCGGACCCGGCCGAGCGCCGTCAGTCCGTCGGTGTCTCCGGTGCCGGTGACGACGACGAGCGAGCCGCCGCCCCGGTGGTGCTCCAGCCCGTCGAAGGCGGACGCCGCCGACGTCCGGTCGGAGCGGCCGATGAGCGCGAGCCGGTCGAGGAGCGCGTCGGCGTCGTTGCCGGAACCGTCGGTGTGCAGGATCGGGCCCGCCTCGCTGAGCACGTGCACCGGGAAGTTGGAGCGGGCGGCGGCGTACGCGATGGACGCGGCCGCGTCGACGGCCAGCTCGAAGTCGTCGTCGGAGACGTACGCGCCGGGCCGGGTGTCCAGCACCAGCGTGGTGTGCGGCAGCGACACGTCGACCATCTGCCGCACCATGAGCGTGCCGGTGCGGGCGGTGGACCGCCAGTGCACCCGGCGCAGATCGTCGCCGAGCACGTATTCGCGCAGCGCGTGGAAGGTCAGCGACCCGTCGTCGGCGGTGTCCGAGGTCGGGCCCTCGACATGGTGCGCCTTGCCGGACGGCAGCACCGGCAGCAGACAGATGCGCGGTCGGACGACGAGGGTGTCGGCGGCGCCGTAGGACCGGATCCGGCGCGCGAGACCGAGCGGGTCGGTGCGCTCCAGCCGCAGCGGGCCGACGGTGATCCTGCCCCGCCGGGCGGTCGGCAGCGCGTAGTGCAGCTCCTGCGAGCCGCCCGCGCGCAGCACCGGCACGTCCATGGTGAGCGGCTGGTCGCCGCACAGGTCGGTGGCGCGCAGCCCGCGCCGGGTGCGGGTGCCGGTGTTGGTGAGGGTGACGATGCCGTCCGCCGGGTCGCCCCGGCCGACCTTGCGCGGCGCGATCCGGCGGTCCGCGGCCAGTTGCGGCTTCGGCACCGTCCAGATCACGGCCGTGACGACCGCGGCCAGGCAGGTCAGCCCGAGCGCCGCGGCCTCTCCGTACCCGTACCCGTAGCCGGCGCCCAGCAGGGCGGCACCGGCCAGCAGCGTGCCCCAGCCGGTGGCGGACAGCGGGCCGGCGCCCGAACGGCGGGTGGCGTCGGCCGCGGGCATCAGATCCGCGCCCCGCCGGCCGCCTGCGGCACCGGCACCGTCGCCAGGACCTCGGCGATGACGTCCGCGCCCGTACGGCCGCTCAACTCGGCCTCCGGGGTCAGGATCAGCCGGTGCGCGAGGACGTGCACGGCGAGCGCCTTGACGTCCTCGGGCAGCGCGTAGCCGCGCGACTGGGAGGCGGCCCGCACCCGGATGGCGCGCAGCAGCGCGACGGATCCGCGCGGGGACGCGCCCAGCCGGACGTCGGGCAGCGTCCGGGTCGCCGCGACGACCCGCACGATGTAGTCGTAGAGCTGCTCGGCGACCTGCACCTGCGTCGCGACCTGGATGAACTCCGCGATGTGGTGCGAGGAGGCGATCGTCGAGAGGGAGTCGGGCGAGGTGTTGGCGGCGGAGCCGGTGAGCACCGCGACCTCCGAGGCGTGGTCCGGGTAGCCGACCGTGACGCGCATCAGGAAGCGGTCCAGCTGCGCCTCGGGCAGCGCGTAGGTGCCGCCCATGTCCACGGAGTTCTGCGTGGCGAGCACCATGAAGGGGCGCGGCACCGGGTGGGTCTTGCCGTCGGCGGTGACCCGGCGCTCCTCCATGACCTCCAGCATCGCCGACTGCGTCTTGGGCGAGGCGCGGTTGATCTCGTCACCGAGCACGATGTTCGCGAAGACCGGGCCGGGCAGGAAGTCGAACGTCCCGGTGTTCTGCCGGTAGATCGTCACGCCGGTGATGTCGGACGGCAGCAGGTCCGGGGTGAACTGCACCCGCGCGAAGTTCGCCTCGATCGATGCGGCCAGGCAGCGCGCCAGCGTCGTCTTGCCCGTCCCCGGCACGTCCTCGATGAGCAGGTGCCCCTCCGCGAACAGGCAGGTCAGCGCCAGCTCGACGGTGTCGCGCTTGCCCTTGACGACCCGCTCGATGTTGTCCCCGAGCGCGTGGAAGCACTGGGCGAAGAGCGCGACGGCGTCGTTCTGCTGGTACTGCGGGGGAACGCTCATGACGTGCTCGCACTTCGGTTGTCGGTGGGGAGGAGGGGGGTCACTGGCATTCCCAGACGGCGGAGTTGAAGCGTGAGTCCAGATAGACGTCGGCGACATAGCCGTTTCCGTAGCTGGACGAGATCTTGCCCCAGACGTCGCTGGTGACGTGGTCGTAAGGCTGGGTCTCCGAGCTGCCGGTCGTCCGGCAGTGCACGGCGACGGAGCCCGTGTAGTTCGCCGGGAACTGATTCACCCGGGTGCCGGTCTTGGTGCTCGGGTCGCTGCGGATCGCCAGCGGGTCCGGGTCGTTGCTGTTGTGCGTGATGTTCATCGCCACGTCCGGCGGCGTCAGGTCGATCGTGCCGCTCGTGGACGCGCCCGAGCCCGCCGCGTTGCTGCTGCTCACCGTGACGTCGTACCGCTTGCTGTTCTCCAGGCCGGTGACCGACTGGCTGGTGCTCTGCGTGGACTCGCTGCCGCCGGGCCAGGTCACCTTGTAGGTGACACCGGATCCGCCCGAGGGCGCCTTCCAGCTGACCTTCGCGCCGTGCCCGCCGCCGTTGTTGCTGATCTTGAGGCTCTGCGGGGCGCCGGGGGCGACACAGGGGCGGACCGGGGCCGAGGACTTCGACTCCTTGCTCGCCGCGCCGCCCGCGTACTCCGCGACGACCGTGTAGCTGAACTCCGTGCCGCAGGCGCCGCCGTCGACCTGGAAGGTGAAGGGCCCGTTCGGGCCGACCTCGGACGGCGTCGCCGTCTGGCCGCTGCCCACTCCCTTGAGCAGATAGCGCTTGGGGGTGAGCCCGGAGGCGGGCTGGAACGTCAGCGTGATGGAACCGTCGCCGGACTGGGCCTGCGGGGTGCCGGGGGTCTGCGGTTCCGGGCAGCCCGCTTCCCAGTTGATGGCGCAGTTCTTCGTCGGGGTGGTCGGCGGCGCCTGGGTCGGCGGCGGCGTGGTGGCCGGCGCGTGCGTCGGCGGCCGGGTGGTGCCGCCCTGGCCCTTGCCCGGGCGGGTCGGCTGCTGCGCCTGGTGGGTCGGCCGGGAGGACGGCACGTTGTCCTCGACGGGCTTGTCGTTCTTCTTCCGGGCCGTCGGCACCTTGTCCGTGTACTTGCCGATGGTGTGGACGTCGCCGCCCGCGTTGATGACGGCGGCGGAGCTGTTGTTCTGGTCGTTGACCCACAGCAGGCCGTTGCGGACGAAGAGTTCCAGGTTGCCCGGCTTCTTCGTCACGTTCACCGAGTCCTGGAACGCCGAGGTCGCGGTGTCGTAGACGAGCAGGCTGCCGGTGGTCCCGTCCGGGATGTACACCTTCTTGCCCAGCACCTGCGGCGCGCCCAGCGCGTGCCCCTGGATCGGGACCTTCGCGTTGATGGACTGGCCGCTCGTGACGTCGACGAGCGCGAGCGCGCCGCTGTCGGAGGCGAGGATCGGCACCATCGGGCTGTCGGTCGTGGCGGGCACCAGGATCTTCACCGGGGCGGAGTCGTTGATCCCGCCCTGCAGGTTGAAGGTCTGCTGGGTGCCGGCGACGGTCAGCACCTTGGTGACGGCGTCCGTCCGGTCGGTCACCACCGGCCGGCCCTGCGCCAGGGTGAGGACCAGGTCGTGGTCCGGGGCGGCGACCTTGACCTCGGCGCTCTTCGCCCCGTTCACGAACGGGACGACGGTGCCCTTGGCGGGCTGCGGAACCCAGAGCGTGCCCTGGGAGTCGACGGCCGCGGTGCCGAGCCCCGGGCCCAGCTGGACCTTGTCCCCGGTCGGGGTCGTCAGCGCCGGGTCGATCCGCTGGACCGTGCCCTTCGCGGCGTCCACGACGTAGGCGTACGTGCCGCCGGAGACGAGCTGCAGTCCGCTGGTGCCGTAGTTCGTCGACTGCTCGGCGGTGAGCTGCGAGGGGTCGATCCGGACGACCTTGCCGGTCTTCCGGTCCAGCACGAGGACGGTCCTGCCGTCCTGCGCGATCGTCACGGAGTGGCCGTTCATGCCCGGCAGCTTGACCTTGCCGTCCACATCACCCGTCAGGCCGTTGGCGTGCGAGGCCTCGCTGGAGCCGCTGCTGCCCAGCCAGGCGCCGATGTCCGCGAGCCGCGGGATCGAGCCCGCGGCGCCGACCCCGACCGCGACGGAGGTGGCGATGAGGGCGCCGACCGCGCCGATCGCCAGATAGCCGGTACTGCGGTTACGGGTGGGGCGCATCGTCGCCCACAGGGTGGTGGCGGCGGAGCCCGCTCGCTGTCTCAGCACCGCCCCGCGACCCGGCGCCGGCGCCGCGGCGAGTGTCTCTTCGCTGAGCCTGCGCGGACGCAGTCCCCTCGTCGATCCGGCCCCCGACATATCCAACCCCGTCCCGCACCACAAGCCGTCGTCACCGAGCATTTGTCTTGAGACTGCAGATTATCCGGCCCGCGAGGGCGATGTCCCGGGCGCAGGGCACCCCGTGACAAGCATGTGACGCTCCGGACACCCGGCGGCCCGGCCAGGGGCTTGTCCGACGCCTGGCGTACGCTGAGCTGGTCCGTCTTGTACCCCTTCGGAAGGGACAGCACCGGTGAGCGATTACGCAGCCGTCCTCGATCGCGCCGCCGCCGGCGGCCGCATCACCCCGGAGGAGGCGCTGGACCTGTATCGCTCCGCCCCGCTGCACGCCCTCGGGTCGGCCGCCGACGCCGCGCGCCGCCTCCGGTACGCGGGTACCGAGCACATCGCGACGTACATCATCGAGCGGAACATCAACTACACGAACTCGTGCGTCACCGCGTGCAAGTTCTGCGCGTTCTACGCCGCGCCGCAGAGCGACAAGGTCTGGACGCGCGACATCGCGGACATCCTGCGCCGCTGCGCGGAGACCGTCGAGCTGGGCGGTACCCAGATCATGTTCCAGGGCGGCCACCACCCGGACTACGGCGTCGAGTACTACGAGGAGCACTTCGCCGCGATCAAGAAGGCGTACCCGCAGCTGGTCATCCACTCGCTGGGCGCGTCCGAGATCGAGCACATGTCCCGCATCTCCGGGGTGACGGCCGAGGAAGCGATCCGGCGGATCCACGCCGCGGGTCTCGACTCCTTCGCGGGCGCGGGCGCCGAGCTGCTCCCGGCCCGGCCGCGTACCGCCATCGCGCCGCTCAAGGAGTCGGGCGAGCGCTGGCTGGAGATCATGGAGATCGCGCACAACCTGGGCGTCGAGTCGACGTCCACGATGCTGATGGGCACCGGCGAGACCAACGCCGAGCGCATCGAGCACCTGCGCATGATCCGTGACGTACAGGACCGTACGGGCGGCTTCCGCGCCTTCATCCCGTACACCTACCAGCCGGAGAACAACAAGCTGAAGGGGCAGACGCAGGCCACGATCTTCGAGTACCTGCGGCTGATCGCCGTCGCCCGGCTCTTCCTGGACAACGTCGCCCACATCCAGGGCTCCTGGCTCACGGTGGGCAAGGAGGTCGGCCAGCTCTCGCTGCACTACGGGGCGGACGACCTCGGCTCGATCATGCTGGAGGAGAACGTGGTCTCCTCGGCCGGTGCCAAGCACCGCTCGAACCGGATGGAGATCATCCAGCTGATCCGCTCGGCCGGCCGGGTGCCCGCGCAGCGCGCGACCACCTACGAGCACCTCGTCGTGCACGACGACCCGGCGAACGACCCGGTCAACGACCACGCCGTCTCGCACCTGTCGTCGACGGCGATCGAGGGCGGCACGGCGCACCCCGAGCTGAAGCTGCTCGCCGCCAACTGAATGCTCACGATCCACAGCGGAGACAGCGGCACCGGACGGGCGGTCGCCGTCTCCGGCGACCGGATCGTGGCGGTCGGCACGGCCGATGAGCTACGCGTGCAGTTTCCGCAGGCGAGGGTGCGGGAATGGCACGGGGCCCTGGGCCCCGCGCTGGTGCACGCGGCACCGGTACCGGACGCGCCGAGCCCGCGGGAGCGGATTCACGCCCTCTTGCGGCTCGGGGCGACGGCGGTGGTGGACGGGTATCTGACGGATCCCGCCCTGCGGGCCGCCGCCGCCCGCGGCGGTCTGACGCGGGTGCCCGCCGGATCCGTGCCGCCCGCGCTGGTCCCCGGCGGCCGGGCGGACCTGGCGGTGTTCGACGCCGGCGGCGCCTGTGTGGCGACCGTGGTCGGCGGACGGCTCGTGCACCGGCGCGCATGACCGCCGCGGGCGTGGTGCACCAGCGCGATCAGGCTGAGCTGCAGCCGTGAGACACCGCCGAGCTTGAAGCGCAGGCTCGCGACGTGCAGCTTCACCGTACGTTCGGTGATGCCGAGTTCCTCGGCGAGCTCCCGGTTCGAGGCGCCGTCCCGCAGGCTCATCAGCACCTCGTGCTCACGGCCCGTCAGATCGGGGATCAGCCGCAGCCCCGCCAGGACCGCGCTGCCATGAGGGTGGGGATCGTCTCGCAGTCCGGTCCCGCAGACCTCGCACACCGGGCAGAGCAGATGCACGGATTCCCCCCGGAAGCCTGGACTTGAGCAACGGAAGGCTATATCAGCCCGACTCAGCCGGACAGCGAATCGGCCAGGCGCATCCGCGCCTGCTGCTGATCCTTGAAGTTCTTCAGGACTTCCGCGTTCTTCTCGATCAGCACCTTCTGGTACGCGGACTCGACGGCGTACCAGACGCCCACCAGGTTCACCTGCTGCTTGCAGGCGACGTCGGCGGTGGCGGTGGTGACCGCCCGCGCACCCGACAGATCGGTCAGCCCCAGCGCCGCGGGGACGCCCAGCGGCGACGGGACGCGGTAGCCGTGCCCGGCCATGCACGCCGACCAGTCCCGGATCACCCGCACCACCCGGGAGTCCTGCCGTGAGCGCTCGTTGGCCTCGGCGTTGAGGTTCTGCGGGAAGGTGATGTCGACGGCGGCGGCGTCGGGCGCGTAGAGCCTGAGCCCCGATTCGCCCGTGCAGCCCGCGACGGGGATCTTGATGCCGTTGACGACCCCGGTGTTCTTGTCGGAGGTCCTGGCCTTCTCCGCCTCCTCCAGGTTCGCGGGGAGGGACTTGGGGTCCAGATCGGGCGGTCCGTCCAGGACGAGGGACTCATTGGTCCCCCTGGCCGGGCGCGGGGCGCGGACCGGCGCCTGCTGCGGCGGGTCGCCGTAGCCGTACTTGGCGGCCAGGGACGGGCTGGACACGCCGTAGCGGCGGCCGTTCTCACCGTAGACATCCGTGCCGACGGTGGATTCCGGTGCGGTGTAGCGGAAGCCGTAGCGCCGCATGCACTGGTCGATGAGGACGTCCTGGGCCTTCTGCAACTCCTGCCGCTGCTCCGCCGGGACGAGGTAGACGTCCATCGGGAACGTCAGCCCGTTGCTGTCGAGCAGCTGGGGCGGCGCGCCGACCGCCGGCTCCGCCCGGTCCCCGGGCGCACCGGACTTCGCCTCCTCGGAACCCGCGCCGGAAGCGGATCCGCAGCCCGTGAGGCCCGTCAGGAGAACGGCGAGCAGGGCGAGGCGGACGGCGGGGGCGGTGGCACGGCGGCTGGGCATCGGCGGACTCCGGGGGACGCGAGGTGCGGGCGGCGCGGATCGGCGCAGGTCGGCGCACGGGCTCCGCCGCTCCCGCCCGCGGTGCGGACGGAGCGGCGGGACCGCGGATCAGCCGGGGTTGGCGGACGAGATCTTGTTCTTGAAGTTGGTGCTGGCGTTGCTCCACGTGTACGCCGGGATCCACCCGTGCACCCCGGCGCGGTAGGCGTCCGTCCAGACGCTCCACGTCTGCGCGTCCCGGTTCCAGTACGACTCGGTGTTGTCGTTGGGCGAGATGCTGAAGTTGGCGGCGTACCGGTCACCGGCGAAGTTGTTACCCGCGTAGAACAGGTCGAACAGCAGGTTGGTGCGGTTCTGGGCGTAGTAGAGGCCCAGTTCACCCGGCTCCAGGTTGCCGTCCTTGCCCAGCGCGTCGGCCGGTCCCGCGCAGACGAGCGAGGCGGTGCCGAGCGCGGCCAGTGCCAGGGTCGTGGCGAGAGTCCGGCGGAGAGTGGTGCGGTTGACGGGCGTCATGCGGCGTTCCTCCCTGATGCGTGGTGCGTGAAGCCGCGACGGCGGCGCACTATGCGACCAGAGGGAATGTCGTTGTATCTACTGTCCTTTGGGACAGTAGAGCGGCTGTTCGACCGCGGCTACGCTGGTCGATCGTGCACAGCGCAGACCGGACCTCGTCCCGTACTCTCCGTACCTCCTGCCGCCCGATCCCGCTGCTCCTGCCCGTGCTGCTGGCCGCGGCGCTGGGCGCCGGTGGCTGTTCGGTGGACTCCGGGCCCGGGACACCCGGCAACTCCGGCGGGAGCGAGCAGGTCAAGGGCAACACCACGACGGTCGACCCGGTCCCCGCGGCGTTCCTGGAAGCGATGCGGCAGGAGACGAAGTGCATGCGTGAGCACGGGATCACGGACTATCCGGACCCCAGCCCGGCGACCGGTGAGTTCCAGTACCCGGCCGAACTGGGGCAGCGTCTGAAGCAGGATCCGTCGACCGCCGCCATCTGGCACACCTGCCAGGCGAAGTCCGGCGGCGACGGGATCCAGGGTGGCTGACGCACCGGTCCTCGCACGGCGCCGGATCTGGGTGATCGCCGTCGCGGTGGGCGCGTTGGCGCTCTCGGGCACGGCCGCCGGGGCGTCGCTGGTCATCAAGTCGCCCGCCCAGGAGGCCGCGGAGCGCGCGGCGCCGGCCCCCGACCTGCTGACCGCGCCGGTGGAACGCCGGGTCCTCAAGGACTCGGTGATCCTGCGCGGCACGGTGCGGGCCGGCCAGTCGGTGGACGTCTCGCCCTCCGTCACGCCGGGGGAGGGCGCCGCCACACCGGTCGTGACGAAACTGCTGGTGGCTCCCCGCGCGACGGTGACCGACGGCAAGGTGCTGCTGGAGGTGTCCGGGCGGCCGGTGTTCGCGCTGCGCGGCGCGCTGCCGGTGTACCGGGACCTGAAGCCGGGCGCGACCGGCGGCGACGTCGCCCAACTGCAGCGCTCGCTCGGGGAACTGGGCCACCGGTCGGGCGACGACCCGCCCGGGACCTTCGGGCCCGGGACGAAGGCGGCGCTGACGGGGTTCTACGCCTCGATCGGCTACGACCCGCTGCCGGCCCACGCGGACGGCGGCGAGGCACTGAAGGCGGCGCGGGACGCGGTGACCGCGGCCGAACGCGCCCTCCAGGACGCGCAGGACGCACAGGACGAAATGGACGCGGCGAACGAGCCGTTCCTGTCCCCGACCGGAAACCCGTCGACCGGAAACCCGTCGACCGGAAATCCGCCGGCCGGGAAACCCGCCACCAGCAAGGCCGCCAAGCGCGCCGTGCAGCGGGCCCGGGAGGATCTCGGCAGCGCGCGGACCGACCTCGCCGCGGTCCTCGCCACCGACGGGCCGATGCTGCCGGCGGCCGAAGTGGTCTACCTGGACGGCTTTCCGGCCCGGGTGGACTCCATACCCGCGCACGTCGGATCGAAGGTGTCGGGAGCCGCGGTCATGACCGTGTCGGCCGGCGCGCTGGTGGTGCAGGGCACGCTGCAGGAGTACCAGAAGGGGCTGGTACGGCCGGGGCAGCGGGTCCAGATCCTGTCGGAGGTCAGCGGGGTGACCGCGGCGGCGACGGTGGCCTCGGTCGCCACGGCCGTCGACGGCGGACAGGCGCCGGGGCAGACGTCCGAGGGGCAGCAGGACCAGGATCAGGGACGGGGGCAGGACCAGGGCGGGACCTCCGGGCCGCGCGGATATCCGATGGTGGTCCGCCCCGACCAGCCGCTGGATACACAACTGGCAGGTCAGGACGTCCGCTTGACCGTGGAGGCGGCTTCCACCGACGGGGTCGCGCTCGTCGTCCCCGTCACCGCGATCTCGGCGGGCGCGGACGGCCGCACCGTCGTCACGGTCGTCGCCAAGGGTGGCGCGCAGCGCCGGGTGGAGGTCAGGCCGGGCACCACCGGGGACGGTTTCGTGGAGGTCGTCCCGCTGGGGGGCGGCGTGCTCGCGGAAGGCGACCGGGTCGTCACCGGAGTCAGGGACACCTCCTCCGGAACTCCGTCCAAGGACGCTGCCGGGGACGTCTCCAAGGACGCGTCCAGTGGTCGCTGAGGTCCCAGCAGTCGAGGCCCCCGCGGTCATCGAACTGCGGCAGGCGGGGCTCACCTATCCCGGCCCGCCGCCCGTCGCCGCGCTCACCGCATGTGAACTGACGGTCGGAGCAGGCGAGTTCGTGACCGTCGTCGGCCCCTCCGGCTCCGGCAAGTCCACCTTCCTGAACATCGTGGGCCTGCTCGACGTGCCCACCTCCGGCAGCTATCTGCTCAACGGCATCGACACCGGCGCGCTCAAGGACGCCGACCGCACCGCACTGCGCGGCCGGCGCATCGGCTTCGTCTTCCAGTCCTTCCATCTCCTGCCGTACCGAAGTGCCGTGGAGAACGTCCGGCTCGCCCTGCTGTACGGCGCCGTGCCACGCGCCGAGTCCCACGAGCGGGCCCGCGAGGCACTGGCCAGGGTGGGTCTCGGCCACCGGCTGGACGCCGTGCCCACCCGGCTGTCCGGCGGCGAGCAGCAGCGGGTGGCCATCGCGCGGGCCCTGGTCTCCCGCCCGTCGCTGCTGCTGTGCGACGAGCCGACCGGCAACCTCGACACCGCCACGGCGGGCGCGATCCTGGGCCTGCTCGACGAACTGCACGCCGACGGCATGACGATCGTCGTCATCACCCACGACCCGCTGGTCGCCGCCCGCGGCGCGCGCACCGTCTCGATCCGCGACGGCGTGCTGACCGAACGGGCCACGGTGTGAGGTTCCGCCGGCGCGCTGCGCGCGGGGGGAGTCCCGTCGAGCCGTCCGTCCTCCCGCTGCGCGAGCTGCTCTCCGAGTCGCTCGCCGGGATGCTGCAGCGCCCCGGCCGCTCCGCGCTCACCGCGCTCGGCACCGTCCTCGGCGTCGGCACGTTCGTGGCGATCCTCGGGCTGACGGCCACCACGTCCTCACAGATCGACTCCCGCTTCGACCTGCTCACCGCGACCGAGGTGACGGTCGAGGACACCAGCGTCCAGCAGAACGCGTTCGCCGGTCCGGTCTTCCCGGCCGACGCCGACGAACGCATCGGCCGGCTCGGCGGCGTGGAGCACGCCGGCGTCTACTGGACGGTGCACCCCGCCGGCAGCGCCACCGTCCGCTCCTCGCCGGTGGGCGCCGACTCCGGCGGCGAGGAGATCGGCATCGTCGCCGCGTCCCCCGGCGCCCTCCTCGCGGCGGACCCGCACCTCGCGCAGGGCAGGCTCTACGACGCCTACCTCTCGCGGGGCGCGCAGCCGGTCGCCGTGATCGGCTCGGGCATCGCCGCCCGCCTCGGCATCACCACCCTGGAGACGTATCCGGCGGTGTTCATCGGCGACCAGCCGTTCACGGTGGTCGGGATCATCGACGACACCCGCCGCAAGGCGGACTTGCTGCTCTCGGTGATCGTGCCGCGCACCACCGCCGAGCGGATCTGGGGCCCGCCGAAGGGCGGCGACGCCAGGATGCTGATCGCCACCAGGGTCGGCGCCGCCGGACAGATCGCCCATGAGGCCCCGACCGCGCTGCGCCCCGACCACCCCGAATACCTGAAGGCCGTCCCGCCGCCCGACCCCCGCACGCTGCGCGGCACCGTCACCGGCGACCTCAACCAGCTGTTCCTCCTGCTCGCGGCGATCTGCCTGGTCATCGGCGCCGTCGGCATCGCCAACACCACCCTGGTCGCCGTCCTGGAACGCACCGGCGAGATCGGGCTGCGCCGCGCCCTGGGCGCCCGGGGCCGGCACATCACCGCCCAGTTCCTGGCGGAGTCCGGCGCCCTCGGAGCGCTGGGCGGGCTGGTGGGCACCAGCCTCGGCGGCCTCACGGTCGTGATCGTCGCCCTCGTACGGGACTGGACGCCCGTCGTCCATCCGGCGACGATCGCCGCCGCCCCGGTGATCGGGCTGCTCACGGGCCTGCTCGCCGGCCTCTACCCGGCGCTGCGGGCCTCGCGCATCCAGCCGGCGGAGGCCCTCCGCCGCTGATCGCCGCCTGATCGTCGCCTGATCCGCGTCGGAAAAGGGGATCCGCCGGTGACCCCGGGCCGGGGTGGCGGGCGCGGGGTGGAGAATGGGCCCGTGACCCGAGCCTCCCTGGAAAAGCAGCCGCACGAAGTCGCCGCGATGTTCGACGACGTAGCCGCCAAGTACGACCTGACGAACGACGTGCTGTCACTCGGCCAGGCCCGGCTGTGGCGCAAGGCCGTCGCGCAGGCCCTCGACGTCCGGCCCGGCGAGCGCGTGCTCGACCTCGGTGCCGGCACCGGCACCTCCTCGCTGCCCTTCGTCGCGGCCGGCGCCCAGGTCGTCCCGTGCGACTTCTCCGTCGGCATGCTGCGCGAGGGCAAGAAGCGCCACCCGTCCCTGCCGCTCACCGCGGGCGACGCGACCAGGCTGCCGTTCGCCGACGGTGTCTTCGACGCGGTCACCATCTCCTTCGCGCTCCGCAACGTGCACGACACGGACGCCGGGCTGCGCGAGATGCTGCGCGTCACCAAGCCGGGCGGCCGCGTCGTGATCTGCGAGTTCAGCAGCCCGACCTTCAAGCCGTTCCGCACCGTCTACACCGAGTACCTGATGCGGGCCCTGCCGCCGGTCGCGACCGCCGTGAGCAGCAACCCGGACGCATACGTCTATCTCGCCGAGTCCATCCGCGCCTGGCCCGACCAGGCGGCGCTCGCCTCCCGGCTCCAGGAGGCCGGCTGGGCCAAGGTCGCCTGGCGCAACCTCACCGGCGGTGTCGTCGCGCTGCACCGGGCAGCGAAGATCGGTCAATAACCGGGCAGTTGTGAGGGCGGTGACAATAAACTCCGGGGTCTGAACGAGGACGGCCGTTCCCGACGGCCGTTCCCCGACACACGATCCCGACACCCGGAGTGCCCCATGCCGTTCTGCCCCGCCTGCGGCAACGCGTCGTCGGACGATGCACGTTTCTGCATGAAATGCGGCCGTGAACTGGGGGCGCTCCCGATACCGGCCCAGCCGCCGGCCGAGGGCCAGGAGCCTCCCGAGCGGCAGGAGCCGCCGGTGAGCGGCCAGGCCCCGCCGCCCCCGGGCAGCCGCCCGCCCGCCGACCGCACCGCCCACGTACGGCGGGCCGCCCTACGGGCCCCCGGCGTCCGGGCCGCCCGTCTACGCCCCGCCCGCCTACGCGCCACCTCCGTACGCCCCGACCGCGTACGCCCCCGCGCCGCAGGGGCCCTCGCCCATCGCCCTGTTCCTGCGCCGCACCGTCTCCGGCGACTGGACCGGACCGCTCAAGGCGGGCCTGTGGCCCACCGCGGTGCTGCTGGCGTTCGCCGCGGTGATGGCGACGCAGTCCAACCGGCAGACCGACGCGGCCGACCTCGGTTACGGCGACCGGCTGCGCGGCTACCTCGCCATGGTCCTCACGGGCGTCGGCGGCATCTTCGGCGCCAAGGTCACACCGGGTGACGGCGGTTCGTCCTACGACGACTACGACGGCAGCACCGCCGCCCCTTACCTGAGATCGTCGACCCAGGACACCCTCACCCTGTCGATCGTGCCGCTGGTGGTCACCATCCTGTGGGGCCTCGCCCTCGTCCTGGCCCTGCGCCATCTCCGCCGCACCCAGACCGGCGCCGAGGCGGCGATCCGGGTGGCGGCGGTGTGCACCGCCGGCGCCCTCGTCCTGGCGCTCGTCGGCCAGCCGGGTCTCACGGTGACGGACGGGGAGTCCGGGGACCGGATCGACATCACGTCCGGGCCGTTCACCGTGCTCCTGTGGACCTTCGTGCTCAGCCTGCTGGTGGGTCTGTTCGTGCTGTGCCGCGACCGGCTGGACGGACACCTGGCGACCAGCCCGGGCCTGGCCGCCGCGACCCGCGCCCTGCGGGCCGCGATCCTGGCGCTCGGCATCGGGGTGGGCGTGTGCGCGCTCATCGCCCTGATCGTCCTGGCCGACCACTCCGACGAGATGGACAACGGGAGCTGGATGGGCGTCTCGTTGCTGATCGTGAACGGGGGGCTCTCGGCTCTGGGCCTCGCCTGGGGAGTGCCGGTCGAAGCGACGCGGTCGGGATCGGGCTACGACAGCGAGCGGTTCGGCCTCTCCGACCTGGGGCAGTTCGGTGACGGCTGGCCCATTCCCGGCGCCCTCGCCGCCGGTGCGGTCTGCGCGCTGATCCTCGGTGTGGTGGCCGTCCGCCGCTGCGCCGACCGGCGCGAGCAGTGGCTGGCGGCCGGCTTCTACGCGGGGCTCTTCGTGCTGCTGATCGCGATCGGCGGCACGAAGGGCGAGTACACGGAGGGCAGCAGGTCCGCGACGGTGGAGGCCGCCTCCAGCGTTCCGGAAGCGCTGCTCTTCGGGCTCTTGTGGGCCTTCGGCGGGGTGCTCGCCGTGACGTTCATCCTCCGGGTGCGCGCGGGAGGGCCGGGCGGTCAGGGCGGCCCCGGCGGTCAGGGCGGGATTCCCGGCTACCCGCAGGGTTGCCCGCCCGCCTACCCGCCGGGATACGGGCAGCCCTCGCAGCCCTCCCAGCCCTCCCAGCCCTCCCAGCCCTCCCAGCCTTCGCAGCCTTCGCAGCCGGGCTTCGTGCCGCCGCAGGGCCTGCCGGCACAGGACCTGCCGTCAGAGGGACTGCCGTCCTATGGCGGACAGCCGTACGACGCGCCGTCGGCCGGGGGTTTCACGGAACCCGAGCTGCTGCTGAACCTCAACGCCTCGCCCGAGAAGCCGGCCAGGGCGCCCCGCAACCGGCTGCTCGTGGTCGGGCTGATCATGCTCGGCGCGTTCGCGATCGGGGGTGTGGCCACCGCGGGCGTGATCATGTTCAACCGGAACGACGACAAGCCGGCGAATCCGTCCTCCTGCCCGTCCGCGCCCGCCTCCTCCGGGGACCGCACGGAGCTGTGCGCCGAGTCCCCGTCCCCCGGCGACGACGGCACCCCGTCCGACGAGCCGAGCCCGTCCGACAGCACGTCCGACGCTCCGTCCGACAGCGCGACCAGCGACCCCTTCGGCAGTCCGACGGAGGAGTCGTCCGACACTCCGTCCGACACCCCGGCCGACGATCCGTTCGGCAGCACGTCGAACGCCCCGGCCGGCCTCCCGAGCGGCTCGGTCTGAGGCACACGGGGAGCTCGGGGCGTCCCGCACCGAGAGCCGCCGCCCGCACCCGGGCGGCGGCCTCATAGACTCGGCAGGAGCCAAGACCCCTCGCCGAAACCGGAGAGCCCACCGTGACCGACACAGCCCTGTCCGAGAACAGCGCCGATGTGATCGTCGTCGGCGCCGGGCCCGCCGGTTCGACGACCGCGTACTACCTGGCCAAGGCGGGACTCGACGTCCTCCTCCTGGAGAAGACCGCGTTCCCGCGCGAGAAGGTCTGCGGCGACGGGCTGACCCCGCGCGCCACCAAGCAGCTCGTCGGCATGGGCATCGACATCTCCGAAGAGGCCGGCTGGCTCCGCAACAAGGGGCTGCGCATCATCGGCGGCGGCGTCCGCCTCCAGCTCGACTGGCCGGACCTCGCCTCGTACCCGGACTACGGACTCGTCCGCAAGCGCGAGGACTTCGACGAGCTGCTCGCCCGCCAGGCGCAGAAGGCCGGCGCCCGGCTGCACGAGCGCTGCAACGTCGGCGCCCCCATCCGTGACGAGCGCACCGGCCACATCATCGGCGTCGAGGCCAAGCTCGGCGAGGAGAAGACCCCGGTCACCTTCCACGCCCCGCTGGTCGTGGCCGCCGACGGCAACTCGACGCGGCTGTCCCTGCACATGGGCCTGCACCGCCGCGAGGACCGCCCGATGGGCGTCGCGGTCCGTACGTACTTCACCTCGCCCCGCCACGACGACGACTACCTCGAATCCTGGCTGGAACTCTGGGACAAGCGCGGCACCGAGGACCGGCTGCTGCCCGGCTACGGCTGGATCTTCGGCATGGGCGACGGCACGAGCAACGTCGGCCTCGGCATCCTCAACTCGTCGAAGGCCTTCCGGGAGCTGGACTGGCGCGAGGTCCTCAAGACGTGGTGCGCCTCCATGCCCGCCGACTGGGGCTACACCGAGGAGAACCAGGTCGGCCCCATCCGCGGCGCGGCCCTCCCGATGGCCTTCAACCGCCAGCCGCACTACACCAAGGGCCTGCTGCTCGTCGGCGACGCCGGCGGCCTCGTCAACCCGTTCAACGGCGAGGGCATCGCCTATGCGATGGAATCCGGCCAGATCGCCGCCGACGTCATCGTCCAGGCGAACGCCCGCCAGACCCCCGCCCAGCGCGAACTGGCGCTGCACAACTACCCGCGCATCCTGAAGGAGACGTACGGCGGTTACTACACGCTGGGCCGCGCCTTCGTGAAGCTCATCGGCAACCCGCGGGTCATGAAGGTCATCACCGAGCGAGGTCTCACCCACCCGGTCCTGATGCGCTTCACCCTCAAGATGCTCGCCAACCTCACGGACCCGACCGGCGGCGACGCGATGGACCGCATCATCAACGGCCTGAGCAAGGTAGCCCCGAACTCCTAGCCGTTGGGGAAGCCCTTGCCCTTGGGGTTGCCCTGGGGATCGGCGGCGTAGCGCGCGGGCGTGGTGCCCACGTGCCGCCGGAAGTGCCGGTTCAGGTGGGCCTGGTCGTAGAACCCCACCTCGGTGGCGACGTCGGCCGGGCGCCCGCCCGCGAGCAGCAGCCGCCGCGCCCGGTCGATGCGCAGCCCGGTCAGATAGACGTGCGGCGGCAGACCGTACGTCTGCTTGAAGCAGCGGATCAGATGGGTGGGGTGCGAGCGCAGCAGCGCGCTCGCCTCGTGCAGGGCGATGCCCTCCGACACCCGGGCGTCCAGCAGTTCCCGCAGCGCCACCGCCAGCCGGGCCGCCTCGCGGCCGGGCCGGCGGGTGCGGGCGGCGGCCAGATGGACATTGAGCCGCTCCCGCACGAAGGCCAGCCGGGACTCGCCCTCGAAGACGTCGGGAGCGTCCCCCGCGGCTCCTGCATGCCCTGCGTCTCCGAGAGCGTCGTGCAGCTGTCCGATGCGGTGGCGCAGCAGCCCGTCGATGAGCACCGGGCGGTCGACGGCCGTCCCCGTCAGGTTCTCGGGTAGCACGCTCCGGTCGAGGTACAGCACCCGCTTGCGGAATCCGGCGGGAGTCGCCGTCCGGCCGTCGTGGAAGACCCCGGGCGGCAGCAGCAGCGCCGCGGTGTCGGTTCCGGAGACGCCGTGCCGGTGCCGGTCGAGGCCGAAGTCCACCGACCCGTCGTCGACGATCATCAGCGTCCACGTGTCATGTGTGTGCGCGGGATAGGCGTGGTCCAGGAAGTGCGCGTGGAAGACCTCGGCGATGCCCGGAACCGCCGGCCGCCAAGCGGTGATGCGTGAGTCCGTTCGCTCTCCGCCCATGCGAGGAACGTACAAGACCGGTGGGCGCGCGCCGGGACACGCTCAGGGGGACCAGTCGGCCGGCCGGGTCGGCCGGACCGGTCAGCCGCATCAGGAAGGGTTTTCTCATGACCACCCCGATACCCGTTGTTGTGCCCGCCGTGGTGAACATCTCCGACGCGCTCGCCCGGTTCAGCGACCACTGGGCGCAGCGGAAGATCGCCGGCATCAACGACTACGAGGTCAAGATCGCCAAGCTGCACGGGGAGTTCGTCTGGCACACCCACGAGGACACCGACGAGTTCATGCTCGTCATCAGCGGCCGGCTCACGGTCCGGTTCCGCGAGGGTGACCGCATTCTCGACCCGGGCGAGTTCGTCGTGGTCCCGCGCGGGGTGGAGCACTGCACGGCCGCGGAGGAGGAGACGTCCATCCTGCTGCTGGAGCCCGCCGGGGTCGTCAACACCGGCGACGCGGGGGGAGAGCTGACGAACGCCGTGCGCGAGCTGGAGCCGAGCTGAAACGACGCCTGAAGGCCGACGCGCGCCGGGAGGCGGGTCCCGCCGCCCCGGCGCGTACGTCAGTCATGCCAGGTCAGGCGCCGACGACTCCGGAGTCGGAGATGGTGACCTTGGCGGAGGTCTTACCGCTCCGCGAGCCGAAGCCCTCGATCTTCGTGACCAGGTCCTGGCTGGCCTGGTCGGCGACCTCGCCGAAGACGACGTGCTTGCCGTCCAGGTGCGGCGTGGCCACGGTGGTGATGAAGAACTGCGAGCCGTTGGTGTTCGGCCCGGCGTTCGCCATCGACAGCAGACCCGGCTTGGAGTGCTTGCGGGTGAAGTTCTCGTCGGCGAACTTCGCACCGTAGATGCTCTTGCCGCCCGTGCCGTCACCGCGGGTGAAGTCGCCGCCCTGGAGCATGAAGCCCGGGATGACGCGGTGGAACGAGGACCCCTTGTAGCCGAAGCCCTGCTCGCCGGTGGCCAGCGCGCGGAAGTTCTCCGCGGTCTTGGGAGCCACGTCGTCGTACAGGTTGAAGGTGATGCGCCCGGCGGGGGCGTCGTCGATGGTGATGTCGAAGTACACGCTGATCGTCATGCCCCCATCCTGACACCCCGAGCCGCCACCGGCCGATTCCTGGGGGTCCGGCCCGCCCGCCGACCGCTCTGACCTGGCCTTTCACAGTTCGAACCAGACGGCCTTCCCCGGCCCCGCCCCGGCCGGCCGCACCCCCCAGTCGATGGCACAGTCCCCGATGAGCGCCAGCCCCCGCCCCGACTCGTCACCCCCTTCGGCCGCCCGCCCGGCGGGCAGGCCGGGCGCGAAGTCGTGCACGAGGACGCGCAGGGTCGCGCAGGAGTCGGGGGCAGCGGGGCTGGGGCCGGGATTGGTGCCGTGGGTGGTGGCGGTGACGGCTCCGGTTCCGGTGACGGCTCTGGTTCCGGTGTCGGTCGGGGTGCGGCGACCGGTCCACTCGGCCGAAAGCGTCACCGGTATCGAACAGCCGCTGCTGTGGCACGCGTTGACCGCGTTCGTCACGGCCTCGGACGTCAACAGCAGCGTCGTATCGGTGAGATCGTCCCGCCGCGCACTCCGCAGGAGTGCGCGAACGGCTTCACGAGCGGACCGCACCCAGACGGGGTCGGGCGGGAAGACTAGGGTGCGTCAGCCTTGGATTTCGCCGAACTGGAGACGTCATCCGCAGCGATCAAGACCTTCCAGGTGATGTTCGTGCCGGGAATGCTCCAGACCGCTGCGTACACCAGAGCCCTGTTCGCGGCTGGTGAACCGAACGCTGAACCGGCGCTCTTCGATCGATACGTGCAGTTCAGGCAGCGGCGCAAGCAGGTGCTGACCGGGGACTCTCCGCCGCAGTTCCATGCAGTGATCCATGAGACGGCGATCCGCATGTCCTTCGTAGGGGTCGACGTTCTGCGTGAGCAACTGGAGCACCTCATCGAGATGGCGCTCATGCCGCACGTCCACATCCAGATCATGCCCCTCGCGGCGCCGGTCTTCCCTGCGGTGGACAAGCCCTTTGTGATCTACGATCCGGGGTTGTCCGAATTGAGTACTGTGCATGTGGAGCATCCGGTCTCCACCGCCTTCCTCAGCGAGCAGTCCTACTTGGCGCAGTACGCCGATGCCTTCGACCGGCTTACCAGCTCCGCCTTGGCGCCGCTCGATCCCAAATCGGAGCCCGGGGTCTTCGCCAAGCGGGACTCGATCGGTCTCATCCAGCACTTGCTGTACCTCTTGTGAAAGGCACACCAATGTCGGAACTCATCTGGCGGAAGTCGAGCTTCAGCGGGTCAGGCGGCAACGGCAACTGCCTGGAAGCGACGGCAACCCCCACCGGCCTCGTCCACTTCCGTGAAAGTGACCGCCCCGGCGAGGTCCTCAGCACCACCCCCGCCCACTGGGCGGCGTTCCTCCGCGCCATCAAGGGCGGCGAAGCCGGGCAGTTGTAGCAGCGACAGCGGTTCAAGCCCGAGCGCTGGTTGTCAGGGGCCGCCGCCGGCCCGGAGGGTCGTTACGCGGCGTGTGCCTCGAACCACAGCGAACCTAGTTCGTGTCCCGGGGTGAGGCGGACGTCGGAGTCCAACGCAGCGGCCAGCGTACGGAGCAGCAGTATCGTCGGCTCGGTGCCACCCTCTTCGATGCACTCGATGGCGTCCTGTGTCATTCCGGCCCGTTCCGCCAGCTCCGCCGTGCTGAGACCGAGGGCCACGCGTCGGTCGTAGAGGGCTTTGCCGAACGCCAGGGACTCTCGGATCGCGATCCGCTCGGGGTCCTCCGTATCAAGGCTGGAGGGAACCCAGCGGGTGTGCCGGCCTGCCATTACGCCTCCCGCTTGTACGACTCGTTCACAGGTCCATGATGCTCGCTGTCACAGACTTTCTGCGCGCGCACAGCCCGATCAATCTGCGCCTGCTCGTGCTGCTTGGTCTTGCGGAACACGGTGAGTAGCACGATCGTCCTGCTCGGCGTGATCCAGTAGGTGATGCGGGCGGCAATGCTCCGCAGGCGGATGCGAAGCTCTCGAACCGGCCCCTCAAGGTGGTCGGACCAGGGGCCTCCGATTCTTGTACCCAGTTCCGCCAGCAGGCTGACGACCTCGTCCACACGCTTGAAGTCGTGATCGCTGAGGCTGTCGAGCCACGCGCGGACTTCCGGTTCGATTTCGACGCGGTACAACTCGCTCACCGGCCGTTCCTTCCACCCCATGCTCCGCACCCGCCGTCGCTCGATGAACAACGGTGTCGTCGTCGCGGGAGTCACGGCATGACGAGTTCAACGGCTCGGATGAGCTCGAACCACGTCGTCTTGCCGTTGCCAGCGTGGAGTTTGGACCACCTTCTTCGTCGGGATGTGGTGCGGGTGTGACGGGGGATGTCCTGCGGGCCCTGAGGGGCGGTCTTTTGGTGGGTTCGGATCACTAAGGTCGGCCAAAACTCAATATGGCGGGGGTCCGGCCACACAGATTGATCCGTTGGAGGTTGGGCGGGGTTCGAGAGCCGAGGCTCGATCGTCATTCCGCTGCCCGCCCGCCGGAGCCGGCCCTGGCGCCCGCCCCCAGAAGCCGCGCTGCCTCACCGGCCGAACCAATCCCTGACCCCGCTCGGGGAGCGCAGCGAGCCGTTCTCACTGGCAGGCGCACAGCGCCGACGCCCGTTCCTCCGCCCGGTCAAGGCGCGAAGCGACGCAGAAGGACACTTCGCGATCTTTGAGTTCAGCCACTGCCTGGCCCGCGCCGCCCCACAGGCCGCTCCACCGCCCACGAACACTCACACGGAACATACGGAAGGGCCGCCGGCCCGAGCGGGGGACGGCGGCCCTACGTGGGGGGAAGCGGGGGAGCTGGGGGTTGGACGTCAGACCACGCGGGTGGCGAAGTCCGGCATGGACCAGCTCATGTCGTGGACGCCGATGCCCGTGCTCGGGTTGGCGGCGTCGAGGTACTGGTCGCCGCCGATGTAGACGCCGACGTGGTACGCGCTGCCCTGGCCGCCCCAGAAGACCAGGTCGCCGACCTGGAGGGAGCTGATGGAGACCGGGGTGCCGGTGTTCGACTGCTCCTGGGAGGTGCGGGGGAGGTCCACGCCGATCGTCCTGAACGCCGCCTGGACCAGGCCCGAGCAGTCGTACGAGGACGGGCCGGTGCCGCCCATGACGTAGGCCTTGCCGACCTGGGCCTGCAGGAAGCTGATGACGCTCGCGATGCTGCCGCTCGCCTTGGAGGCGGTGGAGGACACCTTCGAGGACGAGGAGCTGGACGAGGACGACACCGAAAGCTTGGTGCGCTCCGAGGAGCGGGACGCGGCCTGGGTGGCGGCCTCGCGCTCGTCAGCGGCCTTGGCGGCGGCAGCCTTGGCGTCGGCGGCCTTCTTCAGCTCGGCCCGCTTCGTCGCGGCTGCGGCCTTCCTGGCCGCGGCGGCAGCGGCGTCCTCGGCGGCCTGCAGCTTCAGCTGGACGACCGTCTGGTCGATGGCTGCGGCGGCCTGCGCGGCGGAGGCGGTGGTGCTCAGTGCGGGCGTCTGCTCGGCGGTCGTCGCGGTTCCGACCGGAGCGGGCGTGTGGTTCGAGTGGTCGGCCATGGCCGGAGCGGCCGCACCACTGAGGGCGAGCGCACTGACGACGCCGCCGACGATTCCGGCCCGGCGGACCCAGTTCGGGTTACCGGGGGCGGCGTGCCGTCGGCGGCGTATATGCGATTCGGATTTGGTGGTCCGGTTCAGGTTTGGGGACATGGAGTCCTGGCTATCAGGATGCGCCGGTTCCGTTCAACAAAGGTGGGATGCGACACAGTTGTCGTGTGCACGGCCGAATGTCCTTATTTGGATCTTGCTCACCCGGACCATATGTCCGACTCGTTCCCGAGCCGCCGCGGAGCGCTCGTGAGTGGGTTCACGTGCGTCAGCGGGACCTTCGTCCCGTTCACCCCTAAGGGGGCGGCCGTCGCTATCACGCCATTCGGTCCAGGGCGAATTTGCGTCTCGCGAGGGGCCCTTGATAATGCGCGCGTCGCTGTGACCAGGGGTAACGTAGATGAATGTGACGTCAAGTGATTGTTTGTGCCGCATGCGGTGCAAGATCACCGCTCATCAGCCTTCATGATCATTCGTCAGGTGGTGGAGATCACAAAGCCGTTGGCCCACCCCGTGTCGCAGATCACAGACCGCCGGGCATAAGATGCAGGCGGCTTGGGCTTGTGAACTGCCTCACATAGACGCGATCTTCACATGAACGCGATCTTCGTGAGGCGGGCACGACCCGAGCGCATGGTCCCTCCCCCGGCGGGGGGACCCCCACGCAGTCATCGGCGACTGGAAGGAGCGGGGGACGATGAACGCCTATGCGCCCATCCTCGTGTTGGGCGGCCTCGGGGCCGGCTTCGCGATCTTCTCCGTGATCACGGCCTCGATCGTCGGACCAAAACGGTACAACCGGGCCAAACTGGAAGCATATGAGTGCGGCATCGAGCCCTCTCCGCAGCCCATCGGCGGCGGGCGCTTCCCCATCAAGTACTACCTGACGGCGATGCTCTTCATCGTCTTCGACATCGAGATCGTCTTCCTCTATCCCTGGGCCGTCACGTTCGACTCCCTGGGGATTTTCGGGCTCGTGGAGATGCTCCTCTTCGTGCTCACCGTCTTCGTCGCCTACGCATACGTGTGGCGGCGCGGCGGCCTGGAATGGGACTAGGGGACAAGGGGCCAACGCATGGGTATCGAAGAAAAACTGCCGAGTGGATTTCTGCTGACCACGGTGGAGTCCGCCGCGGGCTGGGTGCGTAAGGCGTCGGTCTTCCCGGCCACCTTCGGCCTGGCCTGCTGTGCCATCGAGATGATGACGACCGGGGCCGGGCGCTACGACCTGGCCCGTTTCGGTATGGAGGTCTTCCGTGGCTCGCCGCGGCAGGCGGACCTGATGATCGTGGCCGGCCGGGTCAGCCAGAAGATGGCGCCGGTGCTGCGGCAGGTCTATGACCAGATGCCGAATCCCAAGTGGGTCATCTCCATGGGGGTCTGCGCTTCTTCGGGTGGAATGTTCAACAATTACGCCATTGTGCAGGGTGTTGACCACATTGTCCCCGTTGATATCTATTTGCCCGGCTGTCCGCCCCGGCCCGAGATGCTCATGGACGCCATCCTCAAGCTCCACCAGAAGATCCAGGGCGAGAAGCTCGGCGTGAACCGTGAGGAGGCGGCCCGCGAAGCGGAGTCCGCCGCACTCAACGCGCTCCCGCTGATCGAGATGAAGGGGCTGCTGCGGTGACAGACGCCAACGGCACCAACCCCGACCGCGACCTGCAGACCGACAACCTCCCCGGCCAGCGCGACGACGCCGGCGAGGTCATCGGTCACCGCAAGGGCATGTTCGGTGCCAACAACGGTGGCGACACCTCCGGCTACGGCGGCCTCGTCAGGACCGTCCGGCTGCCAGGCCCGGCCCACCGCCCCTACGGCGGCTGGTTCGACGAGGTGGCCGACGAGCTGGAGGGCGCGCTGGAGGAGCAGGGACTGCTCCCCTCCAACGCGATCGACCGGACCGTCATCGACCGTGACGAGCTGACCTTCCACATCGCCCGCGAGCACCTCGTGCAGGTCGCGAAGACCTGCCGCGACGATCCGGCGCTGCGCTTCGAGCTCTGTACGGGCGTGAGCGGGGTGAACTACCCCGAGGACAAGGGCCGTGAGCTGCACGCCGTCTACCACTTGCGTTCGATCACGCACAACCGGCTGATCCGGCTGGAGGTGAGCGCCCCCGACAGCGACCCGCACATCCCGTCGATCGTCCCGGTGTACCCGACGAACGACTGGCACGAGCGTGAGGCGTACGACTTCTTCGGCATCGTCTTCGACGGCCACCCGGCCCTCACGCGGATCATGATGCCGGACGACTGGCCCGGCCACCCGCAGCGCAAGGACTACCCGCTCGGCGGCATCCCCGTCGAGTACAAGGGCGCCCAGATCCCGGCTCCCGACCAGCGGAGGTCGTACTCCTGATGAGCACTCACCACGCACCCGCTCAGGCGGAAGAACGCGACACCACCGAAGGCCGGGTCTTCACCGTCACCGGTGGCGACTGGGACGAGCTGGCCGAGACCGTCGGCAGGTCCGACGACGAGCGCATCATCGTCAACATGGGGCCGCAGCACCCGTCCACCCACGGTGTGCTCCGGCTGATCCTGGAGATCGACGGCGAGACGGTCACCGAGGCCCGGTCGGGCATCGGCTACCTGCACACCGGCATCGAGAAGAACATGGAGTACCGGACGTGGACCCAGGGGTCCACGTTCGTGACGCGCATGGACTACCTCACGCCGTTCTTCAACGAGACGGCGTACTGCCTCGCGGTCGAGAAGCTGCTCGGCGTCACCGAGCAGGTGCCGGACCGGGCCAGCGTCATCCGCGTGCTGCTGATGGAGCTGAACCGGCTCTCCTCGCACCTGGTGTGCATCGCCACCGGCGGTATGGAGCTCGGCGCCACCACGATCATGATCTACGGGTTCCGCGACCGTGAACTGATCCTGGACGTCTTCGAGCTCATCACCGGGCTGCGGATGAACCACGCGTACATCCGGCCGGGCGGCCTCGCCCAGGACCTGCCGCCGGGCGCGGTGGACCAGATCCGCGAGCTCGTGAAGAAGATGCGCAAGAACCTTCCCGAGTACGACAAGCTCGCCACCGGCAACCCGATCTTCAAGGCCCGGATGGAAGAGGTCGGCTACCTGGACCTGGCCGGCTGCATGGCGCTCGGCGCCACCGGCCCGATCCTGCGCGCCGCCGGCCTGCCGCACGACCTGCGCAAGGCGCAGCCGTACTGCGGTTACGAGAACTACGACTTCGAGATCCCGACGGCGGACACCGCCGACTCCTACGGCCGCTTCCTGGTCCGCCTGGAGGAGATGCGGCAGTCGCTGCGCATCGTCGAGCAGGCCCTGGACAAGCTGGCCCCAGGACCGGTGATGGTCGAGGACAAGAAGATCGCCTGGCCCGCGCAGCTCGCGCTCGGCCCGGACGGCCTGGGCAACTCCCTGGACCACATCAAGAAGATCATGGGCACCTCGATGGAGTCCCTGATCCACCACTTCAAGCTGGTGACCGAGGGCTTCCGGGTTCCGCCGGGCCAGGCGTACACCGCGGTGGAGTCGCCCAAGGGCGAGCTGGGCGTGCATGTCGTCAGCGACGGCGGCACCCGCCCCTTCCGGGTCCACTTCCGCGACCCGTCCTTCACCAACCTGCAGTCCATGGCGGCGATGTGCGAGGGCGGCCAGGTCGCCGACGTCATCGTGGCCGTGGCGTCCATCGACCCCGTGATGGGAGGCGTCGACCGATGACCGACGTGTCTTTGGGCATCCCGCAGATGCCCGCGCCCGACTATCCGGCCGATGTACGCGCCAGGCTGGAGGCGGACGCGAAGGAGATCATCGCCCGCTATCCCGGCAGCCGCAGCGCGCTCCTGCCGCTGCTGCACCTGACGCAGTCGGAGGACGGCTACGTCACCCGCACCGGCGTCCGGTTCTGCGCGGAGCAGCTCGACCTCACCACCGCCGAGGTCACCGCGGTCGCGACCTTCTACTCCATGTACCGGCGCAAGCCCAGTGGCGACTACCAGGTCGGGGTCTGCACCAACACGCTCTGCGCGGTGATGGGCGGCGACGCCATCTTCGACGAGCTGAAGGAGCACCTCGGGGTCGGCAACAACGAGACCACCGAGGACGGCAAGGTCACGCTGGAGCACATCGAGTGCAACGCGGCCTGCGACTTCGCCCCGGTGGTGATGGTGAACTGGGAGTTCTTCGACAACCAGACACCGGGCTCCGCCAAGCAGCTGGTCGACGACCTCATCGCCGGCCGCGAGGTGCGGCCGACCCGTGGCGCACCGCTGTGCACGTACAAGGAGACCGCCCGCATCCTCGCAGGCTTCCCCGACGAGCGCCCCGGCGCCGTCGAGGCCACCGGCGGAGCCGGCCCCGCGTCGCTCGCGGGACTGCGGCTGTCGCGCGGCGAGGCACTGCCCGGCCCGGACGCCGGACAGCCGGCCCGCCGGTCGTCCGTACCGCCGCAGGGCGAGACGCCGGCCGCGCCGTCGGGCACCCCCGGGCAGCCCAGCCCCGCCGAGCACGCCAGCTCGCACGACGCACCGCAGGAGACCGCCGTGTCGGACCCCGCCAACCCGGCAGGACCTGAGAGCGAGGAGGGCAAATGATGACCGTGTCGCCCGAGAAGCTGCTCACCCCTGTCCTGTCGGCCTTCTGGGACGACCCGCAGTCGTGGACGCTCGACACCTACCGCCGTCATGAGGGCTACGAGGGCCTGCGCAAGGCCCTCGCGATGCCGCCGGACGACGTCATCGCGTATGTGAAGGACGCCGGACTGCGCGGCCGTGGCGGCGCCGGCTTCCCGACCGGTATGAAGTGGCAGTTCATCCCGCAGGGTGACGGCAAGCCGCACTACCTGGTCGTCAACGCCGACGAGTCGGAACCGGGTACCTGCAAGGACATCCCGCTGCTGTTCGCGAACCCGCACTCGCTCATCGAGGGCATGGTGATCGCCTGCCACGCGATCCGCTCCAACCACGCCTTCATCTATCTGCGCGGCGAGGTCGTCCCGGTGCTGCGCCGGCTGCACGAGGCGGTGCGCGAGGCGTACGAGGCCGGCTACCTCGGCAAGAACATCCAGGGCAGCGGCTTCGATCTGGAGCTGACCGTTCACGCCGGGGCCGGCGCGTACATCTGCGGCGAGGAGACGGCGCTGCTGGACTCGCTCGAAGGACGCCGCGGCCAGCCCCGGCTGCGCCCGCCGTTCCCGGCGGTCGAGGGCCTGTACGCCTGCCCGACCGTCGTCAACAACGTCGAGTCCATCGCCTCGGTGCCCGCGATCATGCAGCGCGGCAAGGACTGGTTCAAGTCGATGGGCAGCGAGAAGTCCCCGGGCTTCACGCTGTACTCGCTGTCCGGGCACGTCGTCAGCCCCGGCCAGTACGAGGCCCCGCTCGGCATCACGCTGCGCCAGCTGCTCGACATGAGCGGCGGTATCCGGCCGGGCCACCGGCTGAAGTTCTGGACCCCCGGCGGCTCGTCGACCCCGATGTTCACCGACGAGCACCTGGACGTACCGCTCGACTACGAGGGCGTGGGCGCCGCCGGCTCCATGCTCGGCACCAAGGCGCTGCAGTGCTTCGACGAGACGACGTGCGTGGTGCGGGCGGTGACGCGCTGGACGGAGTTCTACGCCCACGAGTCCTGCGGCAAGTGCACGCCGTGCCGTGAGGGCACGTACTGGCTGGTCCAGTTGCTGCGGGACATCGAGGCCGGCAAGGGCAAGCTGTCCGACCTCGACAAGCTCAACGACATCGCCGACAACATCAACGGCAAGTCCTTCTGTGCGCTCGGCGACGGCGCCGCCAGCCCGATCTTCTCCTCCCTCAAGTACTTCCGCGAGGAGTACGAGGAGCACATCGAGCGCAAGGGCTGCCCCTTCGACCCGGCCGCCTCGACCGTATGGGCCGACGCCGGAACGTCTCACCTGGAGGTGAACGCATGACAGTCACCACGTCTGCCCCCTCCGGAGGGGGAGAGGCGGCGGTTCCGCCGGAGGATCTCGTCGCCGTCACGATCGACGGCGTCGCGCTCTCGGTCCCCAAGGGGACCCTGGTGATCCGTGCGGCGGAGCTGCTGGGCATCGAGATCCCGCGGTTCTGCGACCACCCGCTCCTCGACCCGGCCGGCGCCTGCCGGCAGTGCATCGTCGAGGTCGAGGGCCAGCGCAAGCCGATGGCGTCCTGCACGATCACGTGCACCGACGGCATGGTCGTCAAGACCCATCTCACCTCGCCGGTCGCCGAGAAGGCGCAGCGCGGGGTGATGGAGCTGCTGCTCATCAACCACCCGCTGGACTGCCCGGTCTGCGACAAGGGCGGCGAGTGCCCGCTGCAGAACCAGGCGATGAGCACCGGCCAGGCGGACACCCGCTTCGAGGGCAAGAAGCGCACGTACGAGAAGCCGGTGCCGATCTCCACGCAGGTGCTGCTGGACCGGGAGCGCTGTGTGCTGTGCGCGCGCTGCACCCGGTTCTCGGAGCAGATCGCGGGCGACCCGTTCATCGAGCTCATCGAGCGCGGCGCCCTCCAGCAGGTCGGAATCGGCGACGGCGACCCGTTCGCCTCGTACTTCTCCGGCAACACCATCCAGATCTGTCCGGTGGGCGCGCTGACCTCGGCGGCGTACCGCTTCCGGTCCCGGCCGTTCGACCTGGTGTCGTCGCCGTCGGTCTGCGAGCACTGCGCGGGCGGCTGCGCGACGCGCACCGACCACCGACGCGGCAAGGTCATGCGGCGGCTGGCCGCCGACGACCCCCAGGTCAACGAGGAATGGGTGTGCGACAAGGGGCGCTTCGGCTTCCGCTACGCACAGCGCCCCGACCGCCTCAAGCACCCGCTGCTCCGTAACAAGGAGACCGGTGAGCTGGAGCCGGCGAGCTGGCCCGAGGCACTGGCGGCCGCGGCCGCCGGGATCGCGGCGGCCGGCGGCCGCACCGCGGTACTGGCCGGCGGCCGGCTGACCGTCGAGGACGCCTACGCCTACGCCAAGTTCGCGCGGGTCGCCCTCGACACCAACGACGTCGACTTCCGGGCCCGCGTGCACAGCGCCGAGGAGGCCGACTTCCTGGCCTCGCAGGTGGCGGGACGCGGCCGGGACCTGGACGGCGACGGCATCACGTACACGACGCTGGAGAAGGCGCCGGCCGTCCTGCTCGTCGGTCTCGAGGCCGAGGAGGAGGCTCCGGGGATCTTCCTCCGGCTTCGCAAAGCGAACCAGAAGCGGCGCCAGCGGACCTTCGCACTGGCGCCGTTCGCGACCCGTGGCCTGACGAAGGCGGGCGGCACGCTGCTGCCCGCCGCACCCGGCACCGAGCCCGAGTGGCTGGACGCGCTCGCCGGCGGTGTCGGTCTCGACGAGGCGGGCGAGAAGGCCGCCGAGGCGCTGCGTGCCGAAGGGTCGGTGATCCTGGTCGGCGAACGGCTGGCCGCCGTACCCGGCGCGCTGACCGCGGCGATCCGCTTCGCCACGGCGAGCGGCGCGAAGCTCGCGTGGATCCCGCGCCGCGCGGGTGAGCGCGGAGCGGTCGAGGCGGGCGCGCTGCCGGGGCTGCTGCCCGGTGGCCGGCCGGTCACCGACCCGCGGGCCCGCGACGAGGTCGCCCGGGTCTGGGGACTGGCCGAACTCCCGCACCGCTTCGGGCGCGACACCGGCCAGATCGTCGAGGCGGCCGCGAGCGGCGAGCTGGCGGCGCTGGTCGTCGGCGGCGTCGAGGTCGCGGACCTGCCGGACCCGGCCCGCGCCCGGCTCGCGCTGGACGCGGTCGGCTTCGTCGTCAGCCTGGAACTGCGGCCCTCCGAGGTCACCGACCGGGCGGATGTCGTCCTGCCGGTGGCCGCGGTCGCCGAGAAGGCCGGCACCTTCCTCAACTGGGAGGGCAGGGCTCGGCTGTTCGACGCGGCCATCAAGCCGGACCAGGTCGTCAACCGGCACCAGCTGCCGGACGCCCGGGTCCTGACGATGCTCGCCGACGCGCTCGGCGTCAGCCTCGGACTGGGCGACGTCCGCGCCGCCCGCACCGAACTGAACCGGCTCTCCCCCTGGGACGGGCCGCACGCCTCCCAGCCGCTGGAGACGTCCCGGACGCTGCCCGTGCCCGCCGCGGGCGAGGCGGTGCTCGCCGGGCACCGGCTGCTGCTCGACCAGGGCAAGCTCCAGGAGGGCGACGACGCGCTGGCCGGCACCCGGCACGAGGCGGTGGTGCGGCTGTCGGCCGCGACCGCCGCGGAGGCCGGGCTCGCCAACGGCGACCTCACCGAGGTCTCCGGGCCCGCCGGTTCGGTACGGCTGCCGCTGCGCATCACTCCGATGCCCGACCGGGTGGTGTGGCTGCCGCTGAACTCCACGGGCGGGGGCGTCGCCAGCGATACCGGCGCGCTGCCCGGCCAGGTCGTCAAGGTCGGCGCCGCTGCCACGGAGGTGGCCCAGTGAACAACCTCTCCGCCGAAGATCTGTCGATGTTCGGCACCGATCCGTGGTGGCTGATCCTCCTCAAGGCGGTCTTCTGCTTCGCCTTCGCCATGCTGACCGTGCTGTTCTCGATCGTCTGGGAGCGCAAGGTCGTGGCGTGGATGCAGCTGCGCATCGGCCCCAACCGGCACGGCCCGTGGGGCATGCTCCAGTCGCTCGCCGACGGCATCAAGCTGATGCTGAAGGAAGACATCATCGTCAAGCGCGCGGACAAGGTGGTGTACATCCTCGCGCCGATCGTCGCGGCGATCCCCGCCTTCATGTCCTTCGCGGTGATCCCCTTCGGCCCGGCCGACAACGAGGTGTCGATCTTCGGCACCCGCACCGCGCTGCAGCTCACCGATCTCCCGATCGGCGTCCTGTACATCCTGGCCACCGCGTCCGTCGGCATCTACGGCATCGTGCTCGCGGGCTGGTCCTCCGGCTCGACGTACCCGCTGCTCGGCGGATTGCGCGCCTCGGCCCAGATGATCTCCTACGAGATCGCGATGGGGCTGTCCTTCGCGGCGGTCTTCCTCTACTCCGGGTCGATGTCCACCTCGGCGATCGTCGAGGCGCAGCACGACCGCTGGTTCGCGGTGCTGCTGCCGGTCTCGCTGCTGATCTACATCGTGGCGATGGTCGGTGAGACCAACCGCGCACCGTTCGACATGCCGGAGTCGGAGGGCGACCTGGTCGGCGGCTTCAACACCGAGTACTCGTCGATCAAGTTCGCGCTCTTCATGCTCGCCGAGTACGTGAACATGGTGACGGTCTCGGCGGTGGCGACCACCCTCTTCCTGGGCGGCTGGCGGGCCCCGTGGCCGATCAGCACCTTCTGGGAGGGCGCGAACCACGGCTGGTGGCCGATGCTCTGGTTCACGGTCAAGGTCCAGCTGCTGCTGTTCTTCTTCATCTGGCTGCGCGGCACGCTGCCGCGGGTGCGTTACGACCAGTTCATGAAGCTGGGCTGGAAGGTCCTCATCCCGGTCTCGATGGTCTGGCTGATGCTGGTCGCGACCGTCCGGGCGATGCGGAACGAGAACTACGGCCTGCGCGACATCGTGCTGTACGTCGGCGGGGCCGTCGTCGGCCTGCTGCTGATCTCCCTCGTGGTCGATGTGTTCCGCGACCGCGGGCGGAAGAAGGACGAGGCGGAAGCCGCCGCGGCACCGCCGGAACCGTTCGATCCGATGGCGGGCGGCTTCCCCGTACCGCCGTTGCCGGGGCAGACGCTGCCACCGGTGCCGCGCCGTCGCAGCCGCAGCCTTGGCGAGCCGCAGCTCGTCGGTGCCCCGGACACCCCGGACAATGACAAGGAGGCCGACGATGCCTGAGTTCCTGGGCCCGGTCGCGGGCTTCGGCGTGACCTTCAAGGCCATGTTCAAGAAGCGGCTGACCGAGCAGTACCCCGAGGAGAAGAAGCCGACCGCGCCGCGCTTCCACGGCCGGCACCAGCTCAACCGGCACCCGGACGGGCTGGAGAAGTGCGTCGGCTGCGAACTGTGCGCCTGGGCCTGCCCGGCCGACGCGATCTACGTGGAGGGCGCGGACAACACCGAGGAGGAGCGCTACTCCCCGGGTGAGCGCTACGGCCGCGTCTACCAGATCAACTACGCCCGCTGCATCCTGTGCGGGCTGTGCATCGAGGCGTGCCCCACCCGGGCGCTGACGATGACCAACGAGTACGAACTCGCCGACAGCAGCCGTGAGTCGCTGATCTTCACCAAGGAGCAGCTGCTCGCCGGCCTGGAGGAGGGCATGGTCGAGGCACCGCACTCGATCTTCCCCGGCACCGACGAGCAGGACTACTACCGGGGACTGGTCAGTGAGGCCGCGCCCGGCACCGTCACCCAGGAGCGCACTCCTGCGGAGAAGGAGGTGGAGGCGTGAGCACGTTCGCCGCCGCCGCTTCCACCACCTCGACGGGTGAGGCGTTCCAGTTCTGGGTGCTCGCCGTCGTCGCCGTGCTGGGTGCGCTGGGCACCGTACTGAGCAAGAAGACGGTGCACAGCGCGCTCTGTCTGGCCGGGACCATGATCATCCTGGCTGTCTTCTACCTGGCGCAGGGCGCGTACTTCCTCGGGGTCGTCCAGATCGTCGTCTACACCGGCGCGATCATGATGCTCTTCCTCTTCGTCGTCATGCTGGTCGGCATCACCGCCGCCGACTCGCTGAAGGAGACGCTGAAGGGCCAGCGCTGGCTGGCCGCGGGATGCGGTCTCGGCTTCGGGATCCTGCTGATCGCGGGCATCGGCAACGCCTCGCTCGACACCTTCGCCGGCCTCGGCCAGGCGAACGCGGGCGGCAACGTCGAGGGCCTGGCGCGGCTCATCTTCACCAAGTACGTCTGGGCCTTCGAGATCACCGGCGCGCTGCTGATCACGGCGGTCGTCGGCGCGATGGTGCTGACGCACCGCGAGCGGACCGAGGAGCGCAGCACGCAGCGCGAGCTGTCGATCGCGCGGGTCCGCGCGGGCACCCAGGTGCCGCCGCTGCCCGCACCCGGCGTCTACGCCCGGCACAACGCGGTGGACGTCCCCGGCCTGCTGCCGGACGGCACCACCTCGGACCTGTCGGTCAGCGCCACGCTGCGGGACCGCGGCCAGATCCGTGATGTGTCGAACGAGGCCCTGGCCGATCTCGCCGAGCTGGAACAGCGCTCGGAGAGCTGGCTGGAACGGTCCGCGCCCGAGGTCACAGCGCCAGAGGAGGCGAGCAAGTGAATCCGGTCAACTACCTGTACCTGGCCGCGCTGCTGTTCACCATCGGCGCCGCCGGGGTGCTGATCCGGCGCAACGCGATCATCGTCTTCATGTGCGTCGAGCTGATGCTGAACGCCTGCAACCTGGCGTTCGTCACCTTCTCCCGGATGCACGGCAACCTCGACGGCCAGATCATCGCCTTCTTCACGATGGTGGTCGCCGCCGCCGAGGTCGTGGTCGGGCTCGCGATCATCGTGACGATGTTCCGCTCCCGGCACTCGGCCTCGGTCGACGACGCCAATCTGATGAAGCTGTAAGGGGTAGCGACAGTGGAGAACCTCATCGGATTGCTCGTCGCGGTACCGCTGCTCGGCGCGGCGATCCTGCTGACCGGCGGCCGCCGGCTGGACCGTATCGGCCACTGGCTCGGCACGATCCTCGCGGCGGTGTCCTTCGGTATCGGCGCCGTGCTCTTCTTCGACATGCTCGGCAAGAGCGGCGAAGACCGCGCGATGTACTCGCACCTGTTCAGCTGGGTGCCGGTCGGCGGCTTCCAGGCCGACATCGGCTTCCAGCTCGACCAGTTGTCGATGACCTTCGTGCTGCTGATCAGCGGTGTGGGCACGTTGATCCACATCTACTCGATCGGGTACATGGAGCACGACGAGCGGCGCCGCCGCTTCTTCGGCTATCTCAACCTGTTCGTGGCGGCGATGCTGCTGCTGGTCATCGCGGACAACTACTTCCTGCTGTACGTCGGCTGGGAGGGCGTCGGCCTCGCCTCGTACCTGCTGATCGGCTTCTGGCAGAACAAGCCGAGCGCGGCCACGGCGGCGAAGAAGGCGTTCCTCGTCAACCGTGTCGGTGACGTCGGTCTGTCCATCGCGATCATGCTGATGTTCACGACCTTCGGGACGTTCAGCTTCCAGCCGGTGCTGGCGCACGCGGGCGACGCGAGCGAGGGCAAGCTGACGGCCATCGGCCTGATGCTGCTGCTCGCCGCGTGCGGCAAGTCCGCCCAGGTGCCGCTGCAGTCCTGGCTCGGCGACGCGATGGAGGGCCCGACCCCGGTCTCGGCCCTGATCCACGCGGCGACGATGGTGACGGCGGGCGTGTATCTCATCACCCGGTCCGGCGCGATCTTCAACGGTGCCCCGGACGCGCAGGTAGCGGTGGTCACGGTCGGCGCGGTCACGCTGCTGTTCGGTGCGATCGTCGGTTGCGCGAAGGACGACATCAAGAAGGCCCTGGCGGGCTCGACGATGTCGCAGATCGGCTACATGATCATGGCGGCCGGGCTCGGCCCGATCGGCTATGTCTTCGCGATCATGCACTTGGTCACCCACGGCTTCTTCAAGGCCGGGCTCTTCCTCGGCGCCGGATCGGTCATGCACGGCATGAACGACGAGGTCGACATGCGGAAGTACGGGGGCCTGCGCACGTACATGCCGGTCACGTTCATCACGTTCGGCCTCGGCTATCTGGCGATCATCGGCTTCCCGGGTCTGTCCGGCTTCTTCTCCAAGGACAAGATCATCGAGGCGGCCTTCGCCAAGGGCGGCACCGAGGGCTGGATCCTCGGCGGCGCGGCCCTGCTGGGTGCCGCGATCACCGCGTTCTACATGACGCGCGTGATGCTGATGACGTTCTTCGGCGAGAAGCGCTGGGAGGCCGACGCGGAAGGCCACGAGCCGCACCCGCACGAGTCGCCCAAGTCGATGACCATCCCGATGATCGTGCTGGCCTTCGGCTCGGTCTTCGCGGGCGGGCTGTTCAGTCTGAACAGCTCCTTCCTGAAGTGGCTGGAGCCGGTCACCGGACACGAGGAGGGGCACTCGCCCCTCAGCGCCACGACGGTGACGGCCGGCACGATGGTCGTGCTGGTCATCGGGGTCGCGCTGGCCTGGCTGATGTACGGGCGCAGGGCCGTACCGGCCGTCGCTCCGCGCGGCTCGCTGCTGACCCGCGCCGCCCGGCGCGATCTGCTCCAGGACGACTTCAACCACGTCGTGCTGGTCCGGGGCGGCGAACACCTCACCCGCAGCCTGGTCTACCTGGACCACTCCCTGGTGGACGGTGCGGTCAACGGCACCGCCGCCGGGGTCGGCGGCCTCTCCGGCCGCATGCGCAAGCTGCAGAACGGCTACGTCCGCTCGTACGCGGTGTCGATGCTGGGTGGCACGGCGGTCCTGATCGCCGCGACTCTCCTGATGAGGGCGGTCTGATAACTCATGTCCTTTCCCCTCCTTACCGTCACGGCCGCCCTTCCGGCGGTCGGCGCGATCGCCACCGCCGCCGTACCGGCCGCGAAGCGCACCGTCGCCAAGTGGTCGGCGCTGGGCTTCTCGGTCGCGACGTTCGTACTGGCCGTGATCGTCCTCGTCCGGTTCGAACCGGGCGGTGAGCGCTACCAGCTCACCGAGTCCCACGCGTGGATCAAGGACTTCGGGGTCCGCTACGAACTCGGCGTGGACGGCATCGGCGTTTCGCTGGTCGCGCTGACCGCGCTCCTGATCCCGTTCATCATCGCGGCGGGCTGGCACGACGCCGACCCCCTCGAAGACAAGAACCCCAACCGCCGCTGGCGGCCCACCCAGGGCTTCTTCGCCCTGATCCTGGCCGTCGAGGCGATGGTGGTGGTCTCGTTCGAGGCCACCGACGTCTTCCTCTTCTACATCTTCTTCGAAGCCATGCTCATCCCGATGTACTTCCTCATCGGCGGCTTCGGGGACCAGGCGCACGAGCACGGCGACGACGAGGCGGCCAAGCAGCGCTCGTACGCCGCCGTGAAGTTCCTGCTCTACAACCTGGTCGGCGGCCTCGTCATGCTGGCCGCCGTCATCGGGCTGTACGCGGCCAGTGCCGACCAGCTCGGGCACGGCACGTTCTCGCTCCAGGAGATCCTCCAGGCGCGCGCGGCCGGCAAGTTCGACCTGGCCTCCTCCACCGAGCGGTGGCTCTTCCTCGGCTTCTTCTTCGCCTTCGCGGTGAAGGCGCCGCTGTGGCCGCTGCACACCTGGCTGCCGAACGCGATGGGGGAGTCGACCGCGCCGGTCGCGGTGCTCATCACCGCGGTCGTCGACAAGGTCGGCACCTTCGCGATGCTGCGCTACTGCCTCCAGCTCTTCCCGGAGGCCAGCAAGTGGGCGACGCCGGTGATCCTGGTGCTCGCGGTGATCAGCATCATCTACGGTGCCCTGCTGGCCGTCGGCCAGCGCGACATCAAGCGGCTGATCGCCTACGCGTCCATCTCGCACTTCGGCTTCATCATCATGGGCATCTTCGCGATGACCACCCAGGGACAGAGCGGCGCCGCGCTCTACATGGTCAACCACGGGATCTCGACCGCCGCGCTGCTGCTGGTGGCCGGCTTCCTGATCAGCCGGCGCGGCTCGCGGCTCATCGCCGACTTCGGCGGTGTGCAGAAGGTGGCGCCGGTGCTCGCGGGCACCTTCCTGATCGGCGGACTGGCGACGCTGTCGCTGCCGGGGCTCGCCCCGTTCGTCTCCGAGTTCCTGGTGCTCGTCGGCACGTTCAGCCGCTACCCGGCGCTCGGCATCATCGCGACCGTCGGCATCGTGCTCGCCGCGCTCTACGTCCTCGTCCTGTACCAGCGGACGATGACCGGGCCGGTGAAGGCGGGCGTCGAGGGGATGAAGGACCTCAAGGTCCGTGAGATCGCCGTGGTGGCTCCGCTGATCGCGCTGCTGCTCTTCCTCGGCGTGTACCCGAAGCCGCTCACGGACATCGTCAATCCGGCGGTCGGCCAGACGCTCTCCGACGTGCACAAGACCGACCCCAAGCCCGCGCTGGAGGCGACCAAGTGAGCGGAACAGCCGTCCACAGCCTGTGGACAATGGCGGCCCCCGCCGCAGACAAGATCCCCGCCCCGAAGATCGAGTACACCCAGCTGTCGCCGGTCCTGATCGTCTTCGGGGCAGCCGTCGTCGGGATCCTCGTCGAGGCGTTCCTGCCCCGTAAGTCCCGCTACCTGGGACAGATCGCGGTCAGCGTCATCGGCCTCGCCGCCGCCTTCGCCGCCGTGGTGGCGCTGGCGGCCAGGGGCTACGGCACCACCAAGGCGCATGTCGCGGCCATGGGAGCCGTCGCCGTCGACGGCCCCGCGCTCTTCCTGCAGGGCACGATCCTGCTGGTCGGGCTGGTCGCGGTGTTCACCTTCGCGGAACGCCGGCTCGACCCGAAGGCGCACGGTCGCAAGGTCGACTCCTTCGCCGCCCAGGGCTCCGCCGTTCCCGGCGGCGACGCCGAGAAGGCCGCGGTCAAGGCCGGGTTCACCACCACCGAGGTCTTCCCGCTGCTGCTCTTCGCGGTCGGCGGCATGCTGATCTTCCCGGCCGCGTCCGACCTGCTGACGCTCTTCGTCGCGCTCGAGGTCTTCTCGCTGCCGCTGTACCTGCTCTGCGCGCTGGCCCGCCGCCGGCGCTTCATGTCGCAGGAAGCCGCGATGAAGTACTTCCTGCTGGGAGCCTTCTCGTCGGCCTTCCTGCTGTTCGGCATCGCGCTGCTCTACGGCTACGCGGGCACCGTCTCGTACTCCGGCATCGCCGCCGTCGTCGACGGCACCGCCAAGATGACCCCGGCGCTCGCCGCCACCACCGGCAACGACGCGCTGCTGCTCATCGGCACCGCGATGGTCGCGATGGGGCTGCTGTTCAAGGTCGGCGCCGTGCCGTTCCACATGTGGACCCCGGACGTCTATCAGGGCGCCCCGACCCCGGTGACCGGCTTCATGGCCGCCGCCACCAAGGTCGCCGCCTTCGGCGCGCTGCTGCGGCTGCTGTACGTGGTCCTGCCGGGCATGCGCTGGGACTGGCGGCCGGTGATGTGGGGCGTCGCGATCCTGACGATGCTGGTCGGCGCGATCGTCGCCGTCACCCAGACCGATGTGAAGCGACTGCTGGCGTACTCGTCGATCGCGCACGCCGGGTTCATCCTCGCGGGTGTCATCGCCACCACGCCGGACGGCGTCTCGTCGGTGCTCTTCTACCTCGCGGCGTACTCCTTCGTGACGCTCGGCGCCTTCGCCGTCGTCACCCTGGTCCGCGACGCGGGCGGCGAAGCCACCCACCTGTCCCACTGGGCCGGCCTCGGCCGCCGCTCGCCGCTGGTCGCGGCGGTCTTCGCGGTGTTCCTGCTGGCCTTCGCGGGCATCCCGCTGACCTCCGGCTTCGCCGGAAAGTTCGCGGTCTTCAAGGCGGCGGCCCAGGGCGGCGCGATGCCGCTGGTCATCGTGGGTGTGCTCTCCTCGGCCATCGCCGCGTTCTTCTACATCCGCGTGATCGTGCTGATGTTCTTCAGCGAACCGAAGCCCGACGGCCCCACCGTCGCCGTCCCGAGCGCCTGGACCTCCACGGCCATCGGCATCGGCGTGGCGGTGACGCTCGCGCTGGGCGTCATGCCGCAGTACTTCCTGGACCTCGCCGACAAGGCGGGCGTCTTCGTCCGCTGAACAACGACACCACGGGAACGGCCGTCGAACGCTTCAGGCGTTCGGCGGCCGTTCCTCGTTTCAGCCCGCCGTGCGCGGGATGCGGCGGTTCCAGGTGCGGTGGAAGACGGTCTCGTCGCCGGAGTGGCAGGTGACCTCGTTGAAGGTGACGAAGTGCGTCGCGTCCGCCTGGATCTCGGATCTGGTGTCGACGCTGACGTCCCAGCCGAGGTCCGGGCGGCGCAGCCGGACGTGCCACAGGGAGCGGGTGGCGGCGGAGAGCGGGTCACCGGACTCGATGCGGTAGGTCTCCAGGGCGTCCTCGGTGAATTCGAGGCCGTCGGGGTAGATCCGGGTACCGCCGTGGCGCGGGTCGACGTCCAGCTGCCAGGCACCGGTCGCGACATCGCGGGTGACGAGCCGTTCGGGGCGCGGCTCGGGTGCGCCGGGGAAGATCACGGGGAGCGGTGGAGCCTGTTCCGGTTCCTCGAAGTACAGCGGGATCGCGGACGGCGACGGGGCGCGGACCGGCAGGTCGAGGGCGCTGTCGGCAGCCTCGATGGTGAAGCCGGAGGCGTGCTCGGGCTGCGGGTGCGGCCAGATCCACGGCCAGTAGGCGGAGGACAGGGCGAGCCGGATGCGGTGGCCGTGCGGGAACGCGTGGCCGATGCCGTTGAGCTCGAACGCGATGTCCTCGGTGTGGCCCGGGGTCCACTCCACCGCCCGGTCCCGGCCGTGCCGCGCCAGCAGGTTGAGGGCGCCACGGGTGACGAGCGTGGAGGAGCCGTCCGGGGCCACGTCGCAGACCCGGGCGATGACCTGGCCGCGCGGCGCGTCGCAGCGCAGCCGCAGCCGGACCCGGGGGCGGCCGAGGACCTCGACACGGTCGGTGAGCGGCGCGGAGTCGAAGCAGACCGAGCGGCCGTCCTCCTCGCGCTGCTCCGGCGGCAGGTCGGCGTCGTTGCCGAACGGGAAGAAGCGGCCGGCGTCGATCCCGGTGTGCTGCGGGGAGTCGACCCGCACCGGGCCGCCGGGCAGCGCGTACGGGGTGTAGGTGACGGCGGGCGACGGCCAGCTGTCCTCGCCGACCCAGCGGCCCGGCAGTTCGTCGTAGACCGTGGCCGGCGGGTGCGACTCGCTGATCCAGGCGCGCAGCAGGGGATCGTCCATCACCCCCGTGGCCTTGTCCTTCAGCCAGTGGTCCCACCAGCGCAGTGTCTCCTGGAGGAAGCCGATGGCGGGCCCGGGCGGCCGCCCCCGGTCGGGGTACTGGTGGGACCAGGGGCCGATCAACCCGCGGACGGGTGCGTCCAGATGTTCGACAAGGCGCAGCACGGTGTCCCGGTACGGGTCGTGCCAGCCGCCGACGGTGAGGACGGCCGCCTTGACGGCGGAGTAGTCCTCGCACACGCTGCCGTGCTGCCAGTACGCGTCACGGCTCTGGTGGCCGAGCCACGTATGGATGAACGGATCGACGGCTTCGAGCCGTTCGAGCCACATCTGCCGCCAGCTGTCGCCGACCGCCGTGGGATCGGGCGGCCGGCAGACGAAGGCGAGCATCGTCGCGGCCCAGGCGTGCATGTCGACGGCGAGGACCGAGCCGCCCATGTAGTGCACATCGTTGTCGTAGCGGTCGTCGGTGGAGCAGACGGTGACGACGGCCTGGAGGGCCGGTGGCGCGAGCGCGGCGATCTGCAGGCTGTTGAAGCCGCCCCAGGAGATGCCGAACATTCCGACCCGGCCGGTGCACCAGGACTGCGCGGCCAGCCATTCGACGACCGCGACGCCGTCCGCGAGCTCCGCGGCGTCGTACTCGTCGCCCGGCAGCCCCTCGGAGTTGCCGTGGCCCCGTACATCCACCCGCACGGAGGCGTAGCCGTGACCCGCGTACCAGGGGTGCCGCTGCGAATCGCGCGGCGCCGTCCAGTCGTACAGCCGGTACGGGAGGTACTCCAGCAGCGCGGGCACCGGTTCGTCGGCGTACGGCCGCCAGATGCGCGCGTACAGCCGGGTGCCGTCGGGCAGCGGGATCCGGACGTCCTCGACGAAGGTCGTGTAGGGGAAATCGGTACGGATGCGCATCGGCGGGGCTCCCTTCGACGTCGGCGGCGGATCGGTGGACGGGGTCGGTGTGCGGGTCAGCGGGCGGTTTCCGTGGGACGGGGTGCCTCGTGCGGCGCAGCCAGGGCGAGATAGGCCTCCCGATCGGTCGGAATAAATGGCATCAATACGGATCATATGAGGCAAGATCCCGAACGGCCTGATGTGTATGACCTGTCCCGGCCATATAGGGGCGATGCCCCGGCAAAGATCGAGAGGGGACCGGCTACGCTGCCCGTGTAAGCAGTGCCACCCCTCAGACGCCATCTCAGCGAATGGAGTACCCCTCGTGAACGTCGTCGGGCCGTTCGGGTTGAGCGTGCGGGACGAGGCTCTCGAAGCCGACGTCCGGGCCGGGCTGTTTGCCGTGGAGGAGGGCCTCCTGGAGGCCACCAAGAGCGACGTCCCCTTCATCACCGGCGCCGCGCGCCATCTGGCCCGTGCGGGGGGCAAGCGGTTCCGGCCGCTGCTGGTCATGCTGGGCGCCCAGTTCGGCGACCCGAACGCGCCGGGCATCGTGCCGGCCGCGGTGGTCGTGGAGCTCACCCACCTCGCGACGCTCTACCACGACGACGTCATGGACGAGGCGGACGTACGCCGCGGCGTCCCCAGTGCCAACGCCCGCTGGGACAACTCGGTGGCCGTTCTCACCGGGGACTTCCTGTTCGCCCGCGCCTCGCACATACTGGCCGACCTCGGCCCCGAGGCCGTCCGCGTCCAGGCCGAGGCCTTCGAGCGGCTGGTGACCGGCCAGATCCTGGAGACCGCGGGACCGGCCGACGACCGCGACCCGATCGACCACTACCTCGACGTGATCGGCGGGAAGACCGGCTCGCTCATCGCCGTCTCCTGCCGCTTCGGGGCCATGATGTCCGGCGCGGACGAGTCGGTCGTCGACATCCTCACCCAGTACGGCGAGCGCATCGGCACCGCCTTCCAGCTCGCCGACGACGTCCTCGACATCGCCAGCGACAGCCACGAGTCGGGCAAGACCCCCGGCACCGACCTGCGCGAAGGCATCCCCACCCTCCCGGTGCTGCATCTGCGCACCCGGGTCGCCGCGGCCAACGGCTCGGCCTCCCCGGCCGACCGCCACCTCGTCGACCTCCTCGCGGGCGACCTCACCGACGACCACCGGCACGCCGAGGCACTGCGCCTGCTGCGCGCCCACCCGGCGCTGGAGCAGGCCCGCCGCGACACCGTCCGGTACGCCGACGAAGCCCGCGCCACCCTCGCCCCGCTCCCGGACTGTGCCGCGAAGCAGGCCCTGGAGGGCCTGTGCGACGCGGTGGTGTACCGCGCGGGCTGACCCCCGCCCTCGCTTCAGCCGCGGACACCCGAACGGCCGTCGAACGCCTGAGGCGCTCGACGGCCGTTCTCGCACCGGCCCCGCGAGGGGATCTCACGCCTTGACGTCCACCAGCGTTCTGCCGTCCAGGGTCCGCACCTCGTAGTGGTCGACCTCGTTCGGCTGCATGGCCGCGCCGCCGTGCATGTAGAGCGGGGTGCGCGCGGTTTCGTGCGGGCTGTCGGGGATGCCGTATCCCCAGGGGCCGACCGCCCAGGTGGTGACGGTCTGCTGGTCGCCGTTCTTGCCGACGGCGACGAGGCTGCAGCGCAGCGGGCCCTTCACGTTGCCGAGTTGGAGGACGACGTGGCTGCCCCAGGCCTTCTTCTCGACGCCGATCGTGGCGCTGACCTTGGTGGCGGGGTCGGTGCCGGAGACCTTGGCGGAGGCCGGTATCAGGTTGAAGGCGTCCTCGGCGGGCCCGCCGTGGGCATGTTCGGCGACCGCCGAGGTCCTGTCGCCGGAGGTGGCCTGGACGGCGATCAGCGGGCCGCCGATGATCAGGACGGCGGCGGCCGCGACCAGGAACATCCGGCGGCGCCGCGTCCTGGCGCGGACCTCGGCGACCTCGTCGAGCAGCCGGCCCAGCAGGGCGTCGTCGGTACTGCCGGGAACGGGAAGGAACGCGCCGGGGCCGGGGGTCGCCGCCGCGTACTCGGCGAGCAGGGGTTCGAGGCCCGCGAGCGAGTCGAGTTCCGCCATGCAGAGCTCGCAGCCGGCCAGATGTGTCTCGAACCGGGTGGCGTCCGCGTCGTCGAGGAGCCCGAGGGCGTACGCCCCCACGTCCGCGTGCTGCTCCTGCGGCGACGTCATGATGTCGTCACTCCTCGTTCCTCGAGCGCCAGTTTGAGCGAGCGCAGCGCGTAGAAGATCCTCGACCGCACTGTTCCGGCGGGTATGCCGAGCACCGCGGCGGCGTCCTCGACGGTGCGCCCCCGCAGATAGGTCTCGGCGAGCACCTGCCGGTGGGCGGCCGTCAGATCGGCCATCGCGTCGGAGATGGTCATGAACCGGAGCACCTTGTCCATCTCGTCCTGGGCAGGCAGCAGCTCCAGGGGGCCGGGATCGACCTCCTGGGGGCGGGCCTGCCGGCTGCGATGGCCGTCGATGACCAGCCGGCGCGCCACCGTCACCAGCCAGGGACGGACGGATCCGGTGGCGCGCTCCAACTGGTCGCTGTTGCGCCAGGCGCGCAACAGCGTTTCCTGCACGACGTCCTCGGCCCGGTGCCGGTCCCCCGCGACCAGCCGCAGTACATAGGCGAGCAGGGGTCCTGCGTGCTCCTTGTAGAGCGTCCGCATCAGCTCTTCGCTCGGTTCCGTGGCCACGGGCGAATCCTTCCGCACCCGATCCTCCAGGTCGAGACCGTCTGGGGATTGATCAACAGCGGATGAGTATCCGGATCAGTATCCGGAGGTGTCGCCGCCGGTGCTCATGCCGGCGCTGCTCGCCGCCTTCTTGCCCTGCGGGCTGCTCACGAACCACGTCCCGCCGACCCCCTGACCGAGGGTGTCGCCGGCCTTGGTGTCCTTGGCGAAGCGGTAGAGCGGCCAGCCGCCGAGGGTGAGCTGCTTGCTGCCGTCGGCGCGGGTGACGGTGGAGACCAGGCTCTTGTCGATGCCGGTCACGGTCACGCTGTCCTTGGCGAGGGCCGGCGGCCACTTCACGGCGCAGTCGCCCGAGCAGTTCGACGCCGACGGGTGCGCGGTGTCCTTGTCGAAGCGGTAGAGCGTGCGGCCCTGGTCGTCGGTGACCATCGCGGCGAAGGACGGGGTCTTCGCGGCGATCAGGGCGCCGGTGGGCGCGGGCTGCTGCGCTGCGGGCTTGCCCGCGGGCTGCTGCGAGCCCGGCTGCGAGGTGGCCGGCGGCGTCGAGGGCTGGTCCTGCGCACCCGACGCGTCGGAGTCCGTCGGGCCGCAGGCGGTGACGGCGAGCGCGAGAACCGCGATTCCGGAAGCGGCGAAGAGACGGATACGGCTGGTGCGAATGGACTTGGACATGGCGGTTCCCCCTGGTGGCAGTGCGTGGATGCTGCGACGTTCGCCTCCATCCATACGCAGCGGCCGCGCCCGCCCACTCAACGATCCGCGAAAAAAGTTTTGGGAGATTCGCTCAACAACCCATCCTGGCCCGGCGATTGTGCGGTATACGCAAACGGCTCCCGTCCGACTCAACGCCGGAGCCGTGATTCTCACCGCACTTCCGCGTTGAGCGACGGCCGCCGGAGGGCGCGTATGAACCCCTGAGACGCCGGGGCGTGGGGCACCGGCCACAGGGGAGGACTTTTCATGAACGGCATCAGGAACCGCATCGGGAACCGTCGCACCGCGATCGCGCTCGCCGTCACCGCCGCCGCGGTCGCGGGCGGCGTCTCGCTGGCCGTGCTGCCCGCCTCCGCGGACGGCAACGCGGCCGGGAACGGGAACGCGGGCCACGACATGAGCTCCATGGCGTCGATGGCGATGCCCGGGTCGGCCGGATGGGGCGACGACAGCATCAGCACGCAGAGCGGCAGCGGCGGGAGCAGCGGCGGTGCCGACCGCGGCAAGGCCGTCTACTTCGTGGCGAGTCTGACCGGTGCCAACGAGGTGCCGGTGGCGAACGGCCCCGCGGTCGGCGACAAGGACGGCAAGGCCGTGGAGTTCCTGAAGATCCAGGGCAACCAGGTCTCGTTCGCCATGAAGTGGAAGGGCATCGCCCCGCCCACCGCCGCGCACATCCATCAGGGCGCCGCCGGTAGCAACGGCGGTGTGAAGATCCCGTTCTTCGCCGAGAAGCTGCCCGGCAGCGTCTACTCGGTGACCGGCTCGGTCACCGTCGACGACGCGAAGCTCCTCTCCGACCTGCGGACGAACCCGGGCGGCTTCTACGCCAATCTGCACACCGCCGAGTTCCCGGGAGGTGCGGTCCGCGGCCAGCTGCACGCGCTCAGCTCGTCGATCGACTTCTCCAAGGCGCTCTCCGACCTGCAGGCTTCCGTGGTCAAGGGCCAGCAGATCTACGCGTGCACCAAGCAGCCGGGTGGCGGGTACGCGTTCACCCAGGACAACGTGAAGGCGCACCTCGGCGCCGGTATCGAACACTCCTTCGTGCGGCCCGCGGCCGGTCCGCCGCAGTGGATCGCCCCCGACGGCAGCGCGGTCACCGGCGCGGTCCTGACCAGGACGCCGAACGGCCAGGGCAACATCCCCGAGCTGGACCTGCGGGCCACCCAGTCGGGCAAGCGGGACGGCGTGCTCGCCGGCACCCAGGAGATCCTGCGGCTCAACACGGCCGGCGGCGTGGCCCCGGCCGGCAGCTGCGACCCGTACAAGACCCCCAGGGTCGGGGTGGACTACCGCGCCGACTACCTCTTCATCGGCAAGTGAGGGTTGCCCCTGAGCTCCTGGGCGCCGGAGGGCCGGCCGAACCCGGCTGAACGGGTGCGAATGCCTCCGAACGGGGCCCCCGCCGGGCTCTCCGGTACCTCCGGGCGTTCCACCGACCCGTGTACGCCCTCGGGGTTCGTCATCCCGGGGGCGTACACAGGGTTGCTCCCGGCGGCTGATGTGCTGGGGCTTCCGGTTTGGTGGGATTGGTATCACCACCTCAGGGGCGGATCGGGTGACAATGGACCCGAGAGGTGGACGAGTGCACGGCATCGTGGCCGCCGCTGACGACGGAGGTAGGAACGCAATGGCACGGATCCAACCGACGCAGGTCCCGGAAGCGGGAGACACCGGAGGCACCGGGGGAGAGGGCAGAGGTCCAGGTCGCCGCAAGGCGATGCGGTACGCGGTCCCTGTCGCGGTGGCGGGGGTGGCGGCGGCGACCATCAGCCTCGTCCCGGCTCTCGCCGACTCCGGTAACCCCGATCTGCCGAAGATCACGGCAGAGCAGTTGCTGACGAAGATAGCCGCGTCCGACACCCAGACGGTCTCGGGCTCGGTCAAGATCACCACAGACCTCGGACTGCCGTCCTTCCTCGGCGGCGCCACCGGCGGCGGCAGCCCCTTCGGCGGTGCGGGCGGGGACGACAGCGGCAAGGGCCGCAAGGGCAGCGGTTCCGCCGCCGACCCCAAGGCGCAGCTCACCCAGCTGCTGGCCGGCAGCCACACGCTGCACATCGCGGCCGACGGACCGGACAAGCAGCGCGTCTCGATCATCGAGAAGGCCGCCGAGTACAGCGTCATCCACAACGGTGACCAGGTCTGGGCGTACGACAGTTCGTCCAACCAGGCGTACCACTCGACGCTGCCGAAGTCCGCGGGCAAGGCCGGCACCGATCACGCCAAGCAGCTGCCCGACGACTTCCCGAGCACCCCGCAGGCCGCGGCCCAGCAGGCGCTCAAGGCGGCGGGCCCCCACACGTCCGTCTCCGTCGACGGCACGGCGAAGGTCGCCGGGCGCAACGCCTACCAGCTTCTCGTCCAGCCCAAGGGCGGCGACTCCACGGTCGGCACGATCCGTGTCGCGGTGGACGCGTCGACCGGGGTGCCGCTGAAGTTCACGCTGACGCCGAAGACCGGTGGCAAGGCCGCGATCGACATCGGCTTCACCAAGGTGGACTTCGGCAAGCCCGAGGCCGGCACCTTCCAGTTCACCCCGCCCAAGGGCGCCAAGGTGACGGAGGACAAGGCCGACGGGGCCGCGCTGAACGACAAGCGGGCGGGCAAGGACGGCGCGTCCGCCCTCGAAGGCCTGAACGTCCTGGGCGCGGACTGGAATGCGGTCGCCGAGATCAAGGCGCCCAAGGGCGCCCTGCCCGGGTCCGACTCCGGATCGCAGTCCGGGCGCGGCCGGAACGACAAGAACGTGCAGGGGCTGATCGACAGCTTCGGCAAGCACGTCACCGGAAGGTTCGGTTCCGGCACGGTCTTCTCCACCCGGCTCGTCAACGCCCTGATCACCGACAACGGCACCGTGTACGTCGGTGCTGTCAACCAGGACGCTCTGCTCAAGGCCGCCAACGCGGCTGCCAAGTAAGCCCCTTCGTCCGCCCGGCCGTGTCACCGGCCGGGCGGGCTCTTGTCCTCCTGCAGAGGAAGTGCGATGGAAGAGCCGTCCGCCGGGACCGGTACCGGGAGGCCCGGGACCGCGGCCGATGCCGAGGCCGTGATCGAGACCCGTGGTCTGACGAAGCAGTACCGGGGGACGCTCGCCGTGGACGGCCTGGACCTCACGGTGCCGCGCGGCAGCGTCTTCGGCTTTCTCGGGCCCAACGGCTCGGGCAAGACGACCACCATCCGGATGCTGATGGGCCTGATCGAGCCGACGGCCGGGACGGCCGCGGTGCTGGGCCGCCCGATGCCGCGCGCCGGGCGCACGGTGCTCCCGAAGGTCGGCGCGCTGATCGAGGGACCGGCGCTCTACGGCTTTCTGTCCGGCCGCGACAACCTGGTGCGGTACGACTCCGCCGATCCCACGGCGGACCCCCGCACGCGCACCGCGCGGGTCGGGGACGCGCTCGACCGGGTCGGCCTGGCGGCCGCCGCGGGCAAGAAGGCGCGGGCGTACTCGCTCGGCATGAAGCAGCGGCTCGGCCTCGCGTCCGCGCTGCTGCAACCGCGCGAGCTGCTGGTGCTGGACGAGCCGACGAACGGCCTCGACCCGCAGGGAATGCGCGAGATCCGGTCCCTGATCAGGGAGTTGGCGGCAGACGGCACGACCGTGTTCCTCTCCTCGCATCTGCTCGACGAGATCGAGCAGGTGTGCTCGCACGTCGCCGTCATGGCACGCGGCCGGCTCATCACCCAGGGGACCGTCGCGGAACTGGCGGCCGGCACGCGCGGCCGGCTCGCCGTGACGACCCCCGATCCGGCGGACGCGGTACGGATTCTCAAGGAGCACGGCGTGACAGATCTGATCGTCCTGGACGACAAGGTCACCGGCGAGCTGCCGCCCGACCCGCCGGACGCCCCCGATCCGTCCGATCCGTCCGATCCGTCAGCGCCGTCCGAAGCGGCGGCACCGGCCGGACCGCTGGACCTCGCGGACCTCAACGCGGCCCTGGTGGCCGCCGGGGTGCGGGTCCGCGGCTTCGGAGTCGAACGGGCCTCGCTGGAGGACGCGTTCGTGGCACTGACCGGGGAGGGCTTCGATGTCGCGGGCTGAGGCCGGAACGGTCCCCGTCGTCCGCCCGCTGAGCAGCGCCCTCTGGTCGCTGGGGCTGTTCCGCAGCGAGCTGACGATCGTCTTCCGCCGCTGGCGGACCGTGGCGCTGCTGGCGGTGCTCGCCGGCGTGCCGCTGCTGGTCGGTATCGCGGTGAAGATCGAGACCCGCAACGGCGGTTCGGCCGGCAGAGGCGGCGGCGGGGGAGACGGCGCCGGTCCTGCGTTCATCTCGCAGGTCAGCAACAACGGCCTGTTCCTGAGCTTCGCCTCGCTCGCCGCGACCCTCCCGGTCTTCCTCCCGATGGCGGTCGGCGTGATCGCCGGTGACTCCGTCGCCGGCGAGGCGAACTCCGGCACGCTGCGCTATCTGCTGGTGGCCCCCGCCGGCCGGACCCGGCTGCTGCTCGCCAAGTTCACCGCCGTGGCCGCCTTCTGCGCGGTGGCGACGCTGGTCGTGGCGGGCGCGGCACTGGCGGTCGGCGCGGCGCTCTTCCCGCTGGGGGACGTGACGCTGCTGTCGGGCACGACCATCTCGTTCTCCGACGGCCTGGTGCGCGCCCTGATGATCGCGGCGCTGGTCGCGGCCTCGCTGGTGGGCGTCGCCGCGATCGGGCTGTTCATCTCGACCCTCACCAACAGCGGTATCGGCGCGATGGCGGCGACGGTGGGCCTGGTGATCACCGTGCAGATCGTGGACACGATCCCGCAGCTGCACGTCGTCCAGCCGTATCTCTTCCCGCACTACTGGCTGAGCTTCGCGGATGTCCTGCGGGCCCCGGTCTACTGGGACGACATCGTCAAGAATCTCGGTCTGCAGGCGCTGTACGCGGCGGTGTTCGGCTCCGCCGCGTGGGCGCGGTTCACCTCGCGGGACATCAGCGCGTGAACCTCGGCGCGTGAAGCGGGCCGCCCCGTGCGGCATCCGCTTCCCGCCGAAGCACCGTCATTCCGCGAAGAACTCCTTCGCCCGGCCGAGCGCCGCGGTGTCCTTCAGTACGTCGCCGGGCTCGCTGCCGTTGCCCGTCAGCACGCCGCCCCACTCCATCCTCAGGTAGTTCGCCGTCTTCTCCAGCGTGCCCGCGAGGGCGTCGGCGTCGGCGGGGTCCTGCCCCGCCAGGGCCGTGATGCCCCAGAGCTTCCGTCCGGCCATCCGGGGCTTGAAGTCCACGCCCGGTACGCGCATCCAGCCCGACCAGTGGTCGAGGTAGCGCTTGGTGGCGGTCGAGACGCTGTACCAGTAGAGCGGCGAGGCGATCACGAGGTCGGTCGCGCCGAGGGTGGCGTCCAGCAGGACCTTGCCGTGGCCGGTGGGCGCGGGGTAGCGGCCGTCGCCCTCGTGGCGCAGATCCTCGAAGTCCGACAGCGGCAGATCCGTCAGCCGCAGCCACTGCTGCTCGGCGCCGGGGGGCAGTTGCTCTGCGGCGTGCCGCGCCAGGAGCTCGGTGTTGCCGTCCGCGCGAGGGCTGCCGAGAAGGAAGAGGAACGTCCGCTGAGTGTGCATACGCATTTATTGCACGCGCATGTAATTCTCGTCAAGGCCGTTCGGTCGTAGCGCGTCGAGGCCGGTCGGGATGGGTCGGCGCGGAGGCGGAACGAGGCGGGAAGGGGTGAGGCGTTGGGCTGCGGCCCGCAGATGCTGTCATCTGCGGGCCGCTGAACGTGACCCTGCCGCTGAGTTGCGGTGGTCTTCGTGGCGACCCGGAGTCGGCGGACTGGACAGGTAGTGATCAATCGCCCGGGAGGCGCATCCATTCCTTCACATGCTAGTGGGATGTACCAGACATTTGTAACCAATCGCCATGTCGCTGACGACGGTATCCGGTTGATGGCCACTCGACTGGCTCAGCACGCCGAAGGTGCCGGAATCCGGTGGGAAGCGTCAGCGGGTTCGCCGGGCCGCCAGCGAGCGCAGCGCGTCGTACGCGCGCTGGATGAATGTGCTGTTCATGGCGGGAGCGGTGTATCGCCATCGCGTCACGGCCGGGCCGGAGCGCCGTCGGCCTCGGGAGAACCGCCGCCGGAACCGCCGTCGAGGGTGCGGGAGGGTGCCAGGGTGCCGGCGATCGCGGCGACGACCGCCGTGTGCTGCTGGTCCGCGAACCCGTCGTCGGGGTCGTCGGAGACGGCGGACGTGTCGCGTGGCGCCAGGCCGTCCTCGTGCTGGATGCCGGCCATCAGCTCCCAGGTCCCCGGATCGAGGTACGGCTCCTTCGGACAGCTGCCGACGATCATCAGCTCGCCCATCAGGTCCCACTCGCCGACCTCGGCCCAGATGTCGATCCAGGCCGGGAGCCACGCGGCGAGATAGTCGCCGATGTCGTCCGGGAGGTCCTCCGGCCGGCGGCCCCGGTCGGTCGCATGGAAGACCGTGTGCGTCATGCTGTAGCCGGTCATCCAGTCGATGAGCCAGGGTTCCGGAGTGTTCCCGAGCCAGGTGGCGCGGATCAACTCCTCCCGGTCGCCCGCCCGTCCGGTGCCTTCGAGGCCGGCGACGCGCACCGCGTTGGCGACGGCGAGGGCGCGGTTGGGATGGTGCTCCACGTTGCGCACCGACCGCAATCCGGTGACGTGCCGGAGCAGTTGCTGCATCGGCTCATGGCGGTAGCCGCCGCGGGCGAGGTGCGCGTACGTCTCCAGCGAGTCCGTCATGAGCGGGTAGCGCAGCAACCGCGCGTAGAGCGGGTCTCCCTCGCCGAACTGCCCCCAGGCGTGGAGGCGTCGGCGTCAGGAGCTTTTGCGTGCTTCGATGAGGAAACGAGTGGTATGAGCGACGAATGAACCGTCCGTCCGGATCTGCTCGTCCAGGGCCTTCAGCTCGGTCCGGTACTGCTCGACGGTGAAGCCCGGGACCATCCAGATGACCTTCCGGAGGAAGTAGATCACCGCGCCGATGTCGTGGAACTCGGTGCGCAGCGTCTCCATCCGCAGATCGAGGACCTCCAGCCCGGCGGCCTCGGCCGCGGTCCGGGCGTCGTCCGGATGCCGCCCGCGCTTTACCTCGGCGGGCAGCGGGCCCAGGAAGTACTCGACGAGCTCGAACACGCTCGCGGGGCCGACCTGCTGCGAGAAGTACGTTCCGCCGGGCCGCAGTACCCGCGCGATCTCGGTCCACCACGTGGTCACCGGATGGCGGCTCACCACCAGGTCGAACGCCGCGTCGCCGAACGGCAGCGGCGGCTCGTCCTCGTCGGCGACGACGACCGCCCCGAGCGGATGCAGCAGCGCGGTGGCCTTGGCGACGTTCGGCGGCCAGGACTCCGTGGCGACGGTCAGCGCCGGAAGCCGCGGCACCCCGGCGAGCACTTCTCCGCCCCCGGTCTGGATGTCCAGCGCCGCGGTGGACCGTGCCATCCGCTCGCCCATGGCCCGCGCGTAGCCCCAGGAGGGCCGTTCCTCGCTCGCCCGCCCGTCGAGCCAGGAGAAGTCCCAGCCGTCGACGGACACGGTCTCGGCCTCGGCCACCAGTTCCTCGAAGCTGCGCATCATGCCCCCAACCCTGGCATCGCGTCCCGGCCCGGGCCAGCGGATTTCCGGGGGCGCAGGGCGGCTTACGCCGGGGCTGTTGCCTTCGCGGCCATCGCCGTCGCGGCGTCGCGGGCCGCGGTGCGGGTGCGGTGGGCGTTGTGTAGGGCGTCCCAGGTGAGGAGGGCGAGGGCACCCCAGACGAGGGCGAACCCGGCCCAGCGCTCGGGGGGCATGGCCTCGTGGAAGTAGACCAGCCCGAGGAGGAACTGGAAGACCGGAGCGAGGTACTGCAGCAGCCCGATGGTGCTGAGCGGGAGGCGGATGGCGGCGGCGCCGAAGGCGATGAGGGGGCCGGCGGTGACGAGGCCGCAGGCCATGAGAAGAGCGGCGTGGCCGGGGCCCTCGCCGGTGAAAGTGGCGTTGCCCTGGGCGCCGAGGAAGATCAGATAGCCGAGCGCGGGCAGGAACTGCACGGAGGTCTCGGCGGCCAGCGACTCCAGCCCGCCCATGCCGACCTTCTTCTTGATGAAGCCGTAGGTGGCGAACGAGAAGGCGAGGGTGAGGGCGATCCACGGCAGCCGCCCGTACCCGATGGCCAGGACGAGGACGGCGGCGACGCCGATGCCGACCGCGGTCCACTGCAGCGGCCGCAGCCGTTCGCGCAGCACCAGGACGCCGATGGCGATGGTGACCAGCGGATTGATGAAGTAGCCGAGCGAGGTCTCGACGACATGGCCGGAGTTGACGCCCCAGATGTACAGGCCCCAGTTGACGGAGACCACGGTGGCGGCGACCGCGAGCAGGCCGAGCCGTTTGGGCTGCCGCAGCAGCTCGGGTATCCAGGCCCAGCGGCGCATGACCAGCAGGATCACCGCGACGACGGCGAGCGACCAGACCATCCGGTGGGCGAGGATCTCCAGCGCTCCGGCGGGCTTGAGGAGCGGCCAGAAGAGCGGGAAGGTGCCCCAGAGCCCGTAGGCGCCGAATCCGTACGCAAGGCCCGCGCGGTGCTCGTTCACTGGTGGCGACAACGGATGCTCCTCGGGCAGATGCCAATGCTCGAAGGTAGCGCCGTCGAGCCCCACCTGTCATGGCCGTCTTGCTTAACGGTCATGACAGGTGGGGCTTAACGGATGCCGGACCAGGATCCGCAGGTCGGAGCGGTAGGGCCGGCGGGCGGGTCAGACCTTCAGTGCCTCGGCGAGCGTCACCGTGAACGGGGTGGTCGGGCGGCCGATCAGCCGGGCCAGGTCGCCGGTGGCGATGGCGAGCCGGCCGCGCGCGATCGCGTCGTCCACGTCGGCGAAGATCTCGGCGAAGTCCGCGGGCATGCCCGTGCCGGTCAGCAGCGCGCGGAAGTCCTCGGTGGGCAGGTCGGTGTAGACGACCTCCTTGCCGGAGTGCTTCGCCACTTCGGCGGCGTACTCGCCCAGCGTCCAGGCGGTGTCGCCGCTCAGCTCGTAGGCGGTGTTCTCGTGGCCGTCCCCGGCCAGCACGACAGCGGCCGCGGCGGCGTAGTCCTGGCGGGCCGCGCTGGCGACCCGGCCCTCGCGGGCGCTGCCGACGACGGCGCCGTGCTCCAGCACCGTGGCGAGCCGGCTCGTGTAGTTCTCGGTGTACCAACCGTTGCGCAGGAACGTGTACGGCAGCCCGGACGCGAGGATCAGCTGCTCCGTCTCACGGTGGGCGGAGGCGAGCAGGAAGTCCGCCTCGGGCCCGCCGAGTATGCCGGTGTAGGCGAGCCGGGCCACCCCGGCCTCCTTGGCGGCATCGATCACCGCGGTGTGCTGCGCCACCCGGCCGTGCAGATCGTTGCTGGAGATCAGCAGCACCGTGTCACCGGGGTGGAGGGCGGCCTTGAGCGTCTCCGGGCTGCTGTAGTCGGCGATCCGCAGCTCCACGCCGCGGGCGGCGAGGTCGGCGGCCTTGTCCGCGTCGCGCACCACGGCGGCGATGCGGTCGGCGGGCACGCGCTCCAGCAGCTCGTCGATGACGAGGCGGCCGAGCTGTCCGGTGGCTCCGGTGACAACGATGCTCATGGTGAGTGCTCCCTGTAGTAACGACGTGGCCGGTGACTGCGCCGGACCGGCTGATGCACTCACCCTAGGACCTGCACTAACCAATCGAAAGTACCCACTTTGAGGTAAGGTACTGGTATGAGCGTAAGTATCGAGCCCAGTGCACTGGAGCAGCTGGTCGCCAGTGGGCCCCCACGGGACGTTCCCGACGTCTTCTCGGCGGACTGCCCCTCGCGGGTGGTCCTGGAGCACGTCACCAGCCGCTGGGGCGTGCTCGTCCTCGCCGCGCTGATCGACGGGACGCACCGGTTCAGCGCCCTGCGCCGGCAGGTCGGCGGGGTGAGCGAGAAGATGCTCGCCCAGACGCTCCAGGCGCTGGAGCGTGACGGCTTCGTGCACCGCGAGGCGTACCCCGTGATCCCGCCGCGCGTCGAGTACTCCCTCACCCCGCTCGGTGAGGGCGCCGCGCGGCGCGTCTGGGAGCTCGCCTGCTGGATCGGCGGCTCACTGCCGGACGTGTTCGAGGCGCGCGCGACGTACGACGCCGCGCGCTGAACGGACCGGACCGCGAAAGGACGCCGACGAACCGGACCGCGAACGACCCCTGAACGCACCGGATCGCTGAACGCACCGGACCGCTGAACGGCGATGCCCGCCGGGGGAGTTGTCGAACTCCCCCGGGCGGGCATCCGCGTGGACCGCTCCGTCGATGTGCCGGTGTGGCGATGTGCCGCTGTGCGGTGGTGTGCCGGTCGTCAGCCGACGACCGTCCAGGTGTCCTGGCCGGCGAGCAGTGCGGCGAGGTCGCCCTTGCCCTTCTCCTCGACGGCGCGTTCCAGCTGGTCGGACATGTCGGCGTCGTAGACCGGCCGTTCGACGCTGCGCAGCACCCCGATGGGGGTGTGGTGCAGCGTGTCCGGGTCGGCGAGGCGGGACAGGGCGAAGGCGGTGGTGGGCGACGCGGCGTGGGAGTCGTGGACGAGCACCCCTGCCGTCCCTTCCACGGTCACGTCGATCACCTTGAGTTCGCCGGTGGCCAGGTCCCTGACGACGCCCTTGGAGCCCAGACCGTCCTCGGCCGGCGCGCCGAACCGGATCGGCTGCCCGTGCTCCAGCCGGATCAGGGCGTCCTGCGCCGTCTGCTGGTCCTTGAGCGCGTCGAAGGCGCCGTCGTTGAAGATGTTGCAGTTCTGGTAGATCTCCACCAGCGCGGTGCCCGGGTGGGCGGCGGCCTCGCGCAGCACCGACTGCAGGTGCTTGCGGTCGGAGTCGATGGTGCGCGCCACGAAGCTGGCCTCGGCGCCGATGGCGAGCGAGACCGGGTTGAACGGCGCGTCCAGCGAGCCCATCGGGGTCGACTTGGTGATCTTGCCGACCTCGGAGGTGGGCGAGTACTGACCCTTCGTCAGGCCGTAGATCCGGTTGTTGAACAGCAGGATCTTGAGGTTGACGTTACGGCGCAGCGCGTGGATGAGGTGGTTGCCCCCGATGGACAGCGCGTCCCCGTCGCCGGTGACCACCCAGACGCTCAAGTCCCGCCGGGAGGAGGCGAGTCCGGTGGCGATGGCCGGGGCGCGGCCGTGGATGGAGTGCATCCCGTAGGTGTTCATGTAGTACGGGAAGCGCGACGAGCAGCCGATGCCGGAGACGAAGACGACGTTCTCGCGGGCGAGTCCCAGCTCGGGCATGAAGGACTGGACGGCGGCCAGGACCGCGTAATCACCGCAGCCGGGGCACCAGCGCACCTCCTGGTCCGTCTTGAAGTCCTTCATCGACTGCTTGGTGTCGGACTTGGGGACCAACGACAGGGCCGCAAACCCCGGCGTGGGGTGGTCGGCGATGGTTGCCTCAGACATCTGCGCCCTCCTCCATGATGGCGTGAGCGAGCTGTTCGGCCTTGAACGGGAGGCCGGTGACCTGGTTGTACGAGCGGGCGTCCACCAGGTACTTCGCCCGCAGCAGGTGGGCGAGCTGGCCGAGGTTCATCTCGGGGACCACCACCTTGTCGTAACGCTTCAGAACCTCTCCGAGATTCCTCGGGAACGGGTTGAGGTGGCGCAGATGGGCCTGCGCGACCTGGCCGCCGCCGGCCCGGATCCGCCGTACCGCGGCGGTGATCGGACCGTACGTCGAGCCCCAGCCGATCACCAGGGTGCGGGCGTGCGGCTGTCCGTCGACGACGCTCGGGTCGTCGACCTCCAGGTCCGGTACGTCGATGCCGTCGATCTTCGCCTGGCGGGTGCGGACCATGAAGTCGTGGTTGGCCGGGTCGTAGGAGATGTTGCCCGTGCCGTCCTGCTTCTCGATACCGCCGATCCGGTGTTCGAGACCGGGGGTGCCGGGTACCGCCCAGGGGCGGGCCAGCGTCTGCGGGTCGCGCTTGTACGGCCAGAACGCCTCGTCGCCGTTGTCCAGCGTGTGGTTCGGGCCGGTGGCGAACTGCACCCGCAGGTCCGGCAGTTCGTCGATGTCGGGGATCCGCCACGGCTCGCTGCCGTTGGCCAGGTAGCCGTCGGAGAGCAGGAACACCGGGGTGCGGTAGGTGAGCGCGATCCGGGCCGCCTCGATGGCGGCGTCGAAGCAGTCGGCGGCGGTGGCCGGGGCCACGATCGGCACCGGCGCCTCGCCGTTGCGCCCGTACATCGCCTGCAGCAGGTCGGCCTGCTCGGTCTTGGTCGGCAGCCCGGTGGACGGGCCGCCGCGCTGGATCGCCACCACCAGCAGCGGCAGTTCCAGCGACACCGCCAGCCCGATGGTCTCCGACTTCAGCGCCACACCGGGCCCCGAGGTGGTGGTGACGGCCAGCGCCCCGCCGAACGCGGCGCCCAGCGCGGCGCCGATGGCCGCGATCTCGTCCTCGGCCTGGAACGTCCGCACACCGAAGTTCTTGTGCTTCGACAGCTCGTGCAGGATGTCGGAGGCCGGGGTGATCGGGTACGAGCCCAGGTACAGCGGCAGGTCGGCCTGCTTGCTCGCGGCGACCAGGCCGTACGACAGCGCCAGGTTCCCCGAGATGTTGCGGTAGGTGCCGGCCGGGAAGGCGGCGGAGGCCGGGGCGATCTCGTAGGAGACCGCGAAGTCCTCGGTGGTCTCCCCGAAGTTCCAGCCGGCCCGGAACGCCGCGACGTTCGCCTCGGCGATGTCGGGCTTCGTCGCGAACTTCTTCCGCAGGAACTTCTCGGTTCCCTCGGTCGGCCGGTGGTACATCCACGACAGCAGGCCCAGCGCGAACATGTTCTTCGCGCGCTCCGCGTCCTTGCGCGCCAGCCCCGAGTCCTTCAGGGCCTCCACGGTCAGGCTCGTCAGCGGCACCGGGTGGATCGCGTACGCCTCCAGCGAGCCGTCCTCCAGCGGGCTGGCCGCGTAACCGACCTTCGCCATCGCCCGCTTGGTGAACTCGTCCGTGTTGACGATGATCTCCGCGCCGCGCGGCAGATCGGCGATGTTCGCCTTCAGCGCGGCCGGGTTCATCGCGACGAGCACGTTGGGCGCGTCGCCGGGCGTGAGGATGTCGTGATCGGCGAAGTGGAGCTGGAAACTGGACACGCCCGGCAGGGTTCCCGCGGGTGCCCGGATCTCGGCGGGGAAGTTCGGCAGCGTGGAAAGGTCGTTCCCGAACGACGCCGTTTCCGAGGTGAACCGGTCACCCGTGAGCTGCATTCCGTCACCCGAGTCCCCGGCGAACCGGATGATCACCCGGTCCAGCCGCTGGACCTCCTTGGCCGGTTTGCGCTGTTCACCGAGCAGCGGCTGTCCTACGGCTGGGCTGCTGACCTGGCTGGTCACTGAATCGGACCTCCTTCGAGGCGGCGGCTCACGGACACGGTCATGACCGTTGATCCCACCCACATGGTACGGGGGTAAGGGTCACCTTCCTGGGGTTTGACCGCATCCGGAACGTCGCGCTGAGCTTCCTGTGTGCCGCGTTGTGCCACGGTTCCATCGCCCCCCGAAGCCCTCACTCGTAAGACGCTGTCGCGTGCTGCTTCAGTTCTACGACCGCGCGCATGAGCGGGACTCAATGCCGGTGCGTGCTGCTCCGTACCGGTGTGTGGTGCGCCGCGCCGAATGCGGGGCGCACCATGCCAGCATCTGACACTTTGTCAGATGATCATGAATTGAGATAGGTGAGTACGGCCAGCACCCGGCGGTGATCCCCGCCACTCGGTGCCAGCCCCAGTTTCAGGAAGATATTGCTCACGTGCTTCTCCACCGCGCCGTCGCTCACCACCAGCTGAGCGGCCACCGCGGAGTTGGTCCGGCCCTCGGCCATCAGGCCCAGCACCTCGCGCTCGCGCGGAGTGAGCCCCGCCAGAACGTCCTGCTTCCGGCTCCGGCCCAGCAGCTGCGCCACGACCTCGGGGTCCAGCGCGGTACCGCCCTGGGCCACCCGGACCACGGCGTCCACGAATTCACGGACCTCCGCCACCCGGTCCTTGAGCAGATAGCCGACGCCGCGGCTGCTGCCGGCCAGCAGCTCCGTCGCGTACTGCTCCTCGACGTACTGCGACAGCACCAGCACACCCACCCCGGGATGCTCCCGGCGCAGCTGAACGGCGGCCCGCACACCTTCGTCCGTATGGGTGGGCGGCATCCTGACGTCCGCCACCACCACATCGGGGAGATTGCCCTCGTCCGCCATCTCTCCGATGACCTTGATCAGCGCCACGGCGTCGCCCACTCCCGCGACGACATCGTGACCCCGGTCGGTCAGCAGCCGGGTCAGGCCCTCCCGAAGCAGTACCGAATCCTCGGCGATGACGACCCGCACCCTGTCTCCCACGTGTTCCAGCCCCCCACATTCGATGTGACCACCCCAGCATTCCAGTATCGGGACCCGGGATGGGGAGCCTGCCGCCCCTAATCGCCGGACGGTCCCGGATTTCCGGGTCCGGCCGGCGATGAGGGGCGTGGGGTGGGGGCGGATTCAGCGGGCGGAGGCCGCGGGGAATCCGGGGAGTCCCAGGGGTGGCCCGGCCGCTGCCGGGGGTCCCGGCGGGTGTCACACCCGCCAGGGGAGCTCGGCGGTGATGCGCGTCGGGCCGCCGGGCGGGGAGTCGACGGCCAGCACACCGTCGACGGCGTCGAGCCGCTCCATCAGCCCCGCCAGCCCCGAACCGGCCGCGGTGTCGGCACCGCCGACGCCGTTGTCGGAGACGTACAGCATCATCCGGTCCGCCGACCGCCAGATGTCGACCTGGGCCTTCGAGGCCCCGCTGTGCTTGCTGATGTTCTGCAGCAGCTCGGAGACCGTGAAGTACGCGATGCCCTCGATCGCGGGCACCGGGCGGGCCGGCAGGTCCACGGTCACGCTCACCGGCACCGTGCAGCGCGTGGCGACCGCCGACAGGGCCGGGCCGAGACCGCGGTCGGTGAGGATCGCGGGGTGGATGCCGCGGGCCAGGTCGCGCAGCTCCTGGAGGGCGATCTTCACCTCGCCGTGTGCCTCGCCGACCATGACGGCCGCGGCCTGCGGGTCCTCCAGCAGCTTCTCCTTGGCCAGGCCGAGGTCCATCGCCAGTGCGACGAGCCGGGCTTGCGCGCCGTCGTGCAGATCGCGCTCGATGCGCCGCAGGTCGGCCGCCGCGTGGTCCACGACGACTCCTCGGTCGGACTCCAGCTCGGTGACCCGGGTGGCCAGCTTCGACGGGCCGAGCAGCCCCGACACCATCAGCCGGTCGACGTGCGCCATGCCGCGGAACATCCACGGGGCGGCGATGACGAGGACCAGGCCCACGCTGGAGGTGAGCACCATGTCGCCGGCGGTGTGCAGGTACCAGCCGCCACCGTTGTCGTCGCCGTCCAACTGCAGCCCCGCCTGGCCGAGGTAGACGGGGAAGATCCACCGCCACAGCGGGTAGGTCAGGAAGCCCCAGCCGTAGAAGAAGAACGAGATCGACACGCAGAAGCTGAAGACCGCCCACGGGAAGTGCAGGAAGCAGTAGAGGGCGTGCCGCCAGGAGACGCCGCTCTTGAGCTGGGCGCCCAGCCACCCCATGAAGCCGCCCTTGGCGGCGCGGACCGGGCCCGGCTCCGGCACGTCGTGACGCAGCAGCGCGCGCGCCCGGGCCCGCTCGATGATGCCGATGCCCCGGCAGCCCGCGAGGCCCGCGGCCAGGACCGGCAGGCCGAGGAAGGTGATGAGGAGGCCCGCACCGACCGAGAGCATCGTCACGACGTAGACGAAGCTGAAGATGCCCATGGGCAGGTTCAGCAGCAGGTATGCCAACTCACGCCAGGTCCTCGCCTCGAACGGCGCGCGAAGCACCGCTGGGACGCGGTGCTCGCGCGGTGCCGGCGAAAAATCGTAGGCCATGGTTCCGTCCGTCCTCTGGTTTCTGCTCCCTTATGACATACAGCCTGGTCGAACGGCGCCTCCCCGCCCATGGTGCGGATCGGCGTGTTCGGGAGGGGGATATCCCTACCCCGCGAGGTGGCCCTGGCGTGCGGACCCGCTCCGGGGCGGTGTCTGCTCGCGGTCGCGCCAGGGGAGTTCGGCGGTGATGGTCGTCGGGCCGCCGACGGGGGAGTCCACGACGAGCAGGCCGTCGACGGAGTCGAGCCGCTCGGTCAGCCCGGCAAGGCCCGTACCGCCGGTGGTGCCGGCGCCGCCGTTCCCGTCGTCCCTGACCTGGATCATCAGCCGCTCCTGCGAACGCCACAGGTCGACACTGGCGGTGCGCGCGCCGCTGTGCTTGCTGATGTTCTGCAGCAGCTCGGACACGGTGAAGTACGCGATGCCCTCGATCGCCGCCGCGGGCCGGGCGTCCAGGTCGACACCGACCTGGACCGGCACCGTGCAGCGCGCGGCGACCGACGACAGCGCGGCGTTCAGACCGCGGTCGGTGAGGATCGCCGGATGGATGCCGCGGGCCAGATCACGCAGCTCCTGAAGGGCGATCTTCACCTCGCCGTGCGCCTCGCCCACCATCTTGGCCGCCGCCTCCGGGTCCTCCAGCAGCTTCTCCTTGGCCAGCCCGAGGTCCATCGCCAGCGCGACGAGCCGGGCTTGCGCCCCGTCGTGCAGATCGCGCTCGATCCGCCGCAGATCGGCCGCCGCATGGTCCACGACCACCCCCCGGTCCGACTCCAGCTCGGCGATCCGCCGCTCCAGCTCGTCCGACGGCTGCAGCAGCCCCCGCACCATCACCCGGTCCACGGTGGTCAGCCCGCGCGCGATGAAGCCGAGCGCGGGCCAGGCGACGAAGAGCGAGGCGAAGGTGACGGTGAAGGTGAGGATGCCCCAGGGCAGCCGGATGGCGAAGTACAGCGCGTGCCGCCAGGCGACCGGGTCCTTGAGCGTCGCCCACAGCCACGGCAGGAAGCCGAAGGTGCTCGGCCGCATCGGCCGGGGATCGTCGATCACCACACCCAGCAGCTCCCGGGCGCGCGCCCGCTCGAGTTTGCCGAGCAGCCGGCAGCCGACGAGCCCGCCCGCGAGCAGGGGCAGTCCGATCACCGTGACCGACAGCCCGATACCGATCGCCAGCATCGTCACGACGAAGACGAAGCCGATGATCACGATCGGCAGGTTCAGCAGCAGATACCCGACTTCCTTCCAGGTCACCGCGCCGTACGCGAGCCGCGGTGGCGGCAGCGGGGCGGGTTCGGCGGAGGTCGGGACAGCAGGACTCGGGCTCATGCTCCCAGCCTGCCGGTAGGGGCGGCCGGAGCGCCATGGGGTTCATAGGGCGGGACAAGGTGGGGTTAACCCCCCTGACGCCTGCACGGCCGCTTCCCGCGCTCAAGTCAGGGCCTAGACTCCCTCCGTATAGATCGTCTAAAGATCCACTGGGATCGCTGGACAACGAGGGAACGAGGGGCGGACGGACGTGGACTACTTCCACGGCTACTCGGTCGTCGGTCTGGTCGCGGTGGTCGGGGTGCTCTTCGTGGCCGTGGCCTTCGGCGCCGGGCGGCTTTTGCGGCCGGTCGTGCCGACACAGGAAAAGATGCTCACGTACGAGTGCGGGGTCGACCCCGTCGGCGAGGGCTGGGCGCACACCCAGATCCGCTACTACGTGTACTCCTTCCTCTACGTCATCTTCGCGGTGGACACGATCTTCCTGTTCCCCTGGGCGACGGTCTTCGCCGCACCCGGATTCGGCGCGACCACGCTGGTGGAGATGTTCGTCTTCATCGGCTTCCTGGCCGTCGGCCTGCTCTACGCCTGGAAGAAGGGCGTCCTCGAATGGACGTGACCCCCGTGACTCCCGCGACGTCCGGTCCCGGTGCCTCCGGTGCCTCCGGTGCTTCCGGTCCGGACGGGAGCGAGGTCCAGTACCTGCCGGAACCGCGCCGGCTGGGCACGCTCGCCCGGCTCGCGCCGGAACCGATGAAGGTGATCCTGAACTGGGGCCGCCGCTACAGCCTGTGGGTCTTCAACTTCGGACTCGCCTGCTGTGCGATCGAGTTCATCGCGGCGTCGATGGCCCGGCACGACTTCATCCGGCTCGGCGTCATCCCGTTCGCCCCCGGCCCCCGGCAGGCCGACCTGATGATCGTCTCCGGCACCGTCACGGACAAGATGGCGCCGGCCGTGCGGCGGCTCTACGAGCAGATGCCCGAGCCGAAGTACGTCATCTCCTTCGGCGCCTGCTCCAACTGCGGCGGCCCGTACTGGGACTCCTACTCCGTCACCAAGGGCGTCGACCAGATCATCCCCGTCGACATCTACGTGCCCGGCTGCCCGCCGCGGCCCGAGGCGCTGCTCCAGGGGATCCTCAAGCTCCAGGAGAAGATCGCCCGCGAGTCCCTCGCCGACCGGTACGCCGACGGCCCGGTGGCCCGCCCGTCCGTGGCGGCCCTGAGCAGCAAGCTGATCGCCGCACCGCCGACGCCGGGGGAGGACCAGCGATGACGACCTCGGAACCGGGTGCGCCGGAGGCAGAGCCGGGCGCCGTGCCGGCGGCAGAGCGGGACGCCGAGGCGGCGTCGGAGCCGGGCACGACTCCTGACGCTGAAACCGGTGCTGAACGGCCGCCGTCGCCGGGTGTCGAGCCGGGCACGGCGCCGAGCGCTGAACCCGGCGCGAGTTCAGACGCTGCTCCGGCCGCCGTCGAGCCGGCCGCGGCCGAACCGCCGGCCGTCGCGCCGGTTCCCGCCGAGCCGGCCGTCGGGTGGCTGCCCGGTGCCGCGGCCGGGATCTTCGGGGCCGAGGCCACGGCCGTGGAGGCGTTCGGTCTGCTGACCGTGGACGTTCCGGTCGGCTCGTGGATCGCCGCGCTGGAGATCGCCAGGGACAAGCTCGGCTGCACCTACTTCGACTGGCTGAGCGCCGTCGACGAGGCCGCCGCGGGCTTCCGGGTCTGCGCGCACCTCGTGTCGCTGCCCGGTGCCGCGGCCGACGGCCGCATGGTGCGGCGGCTGCTCGTCCGCACCACCGTCCCGCACTCGGCGGCCGTGCTGCCGACTGCTATCGACGTCTTCGCGGGCGCCGGCTGGCACGAGCGCGAGACCCACGAGATGTTCGGCATCGACTTCACCGGCCACCCGCACCTGGTGCCGCTGCTGCTCCCCGACGAGTTCGAGGGCCATCCGCTGCGCAAGGACTTCGTCCTCGCGGCCCGCGTCGCCAAGGCATGGCCGGGCGCCAAGGAGCCGGGCGAATCGGAGCACGGCGGGCCCAAGCGCCGGACGATGCTCCCGCCGGGCGTCCCCGACCCGAACGAATGGGGCCCGCTCAGGGCCAGCCACGGCCTCGGCCCCGCCCCGCCCGCACCCCCGCGGGCGGCGGGCGCGGCCGGTGCCGCGCGCGGTGCGGCTGCTGCCGGTGCGGGTGCCGCCGCCGAGCGGCGGCCCGACGGCCCCGCCCGGCGAGCGACCAGCCCGACGCCCCGTGGCAGCAGGCCCCGGCGGAGAAACCCGCACCGGTGGCACCGCCGACCGAGAAACCCGCGCCTGTCGGGAAACCGGCTCCGGCTACGGAGACCGCTCCGCCTGCCGAACCCGCACCGCCCGCTGAACCTGCTCAACCCGCCCCGGCCACCCCGCCGGAGACCCCCGACACCGAGGGAGGACCGACCCCGTGAACGACATCCTCGATGTCGCGCTGCGGCTCGTCGCCGTTCTCGTCGTCTTCCTCACGTTCCCGCTCCTCGTCGGCCAGGCCGAGCACAAGGTGATGGCCCATATGCAGGGCCGGCTCGGCCCGATGTACGCGGGCGGCTTCCACGGGTGGGCCCAGTTGGTCGCCGACGGGGTGAAGTTCGCGCAGAAGGAGGACATCGTCCCGGCCGAGGCCGACCGGCGGATCTTCCAGCTGGCGCCGGCCGTCGCGCTGCTCCCCTATCTCCTGGTGCTCATCGCCATTCCGGTCGGCCCGAACGGTTTCGTGGGACAGGCCATCGACGCGGGGCTGTTCTTCGTGCTCGCGGTGATGGGCGTCGGGGTCCTGGGGTCGCTGATGGCCGGCTGGGCGTCGGCCAACAAGTTCTCGCTGCTCGGCGGGTTGCGTACGGCCGCGCAGCTGATGGCCTACGAACTGCCGATGCTGCTGGCGGCGGCCTCCGTCGCGATGGCGGCGGGCACACTCTCGCTCCCCGGGATCGTCGACGCGTACCAGTGGTGGTGGACGCCGTGGCAGATCGTCGGCGCCCTCGTCTTCTTCATCGCGGGCCTGGCCGAACTGCAGCGCCCGCCGTTCGACATGCCGGTCGCCGACTCGGAGATCATCTTCGGTGCGTACACCGAGTACACGGGTCTGCGCTTCGCGCTGTTCCTGCTCGCGGAGTACGCGGGCATCGTCGTGCTGTGCGGGCTGACCACCGTTCTCTTCCTCGGCGGTTGGCACGGCCCGTGGGCCGACAGCGTCGGCTGGGTGTGGACGCTGCTCAAGACCGCGGTGCTCGCCTTCGTCGTCATCTGGCTCCGGGTCACGTATCCGCGGCTGCGTGAGGACCAGCTGCAGAAGCTCGCCTGGACCGTCCTCATTCCGCTCGCCCTGGCGCAGATCGCGCTCACCGGCGTCGTCAAGGTGGTGATCTCGTAGTGGCCCACCCGTCTCCCACCCCCGCCCTTCCAACGACTCCCTCCGGGAGCTCCTCTCGATTTCCCGGCCACGGCTTGGCCAAAGGCCTTGCCGTCACCCTCAAGGCGATGACGCGCCGTTCCGTCACCGCGCAGTACCCCGACGTGCAGCCCGATCTGCCGCCGCGCAGCCGCGGCGTCATCGCGCTGTTCGAGGAGAACTGCACGGTCTGCATGCTGTGCGCGCGCGAGTGCCCCGACTGGTGCATCTACATCGACTCCCACAAGGAGACGACGCCCGCCACCGCGCCCGGCGGGCGGGAGCGCAGCCGCAATGTGCTCGACCGCTTCGCCATCGACTTCTCGCTCTGCATGTACTGCGGGATCTGCATCGAGGTGTGCCCCTTCGACGCGCTGTTCTGGACGCCGGAGTTCGAGTACGCCGAGACCGACATCCTCGAACTGACCCATGAGCGCGACAAGCTCCGCGACTGGATGTGGACGGTGCCGGCCCCGCCCGCGCTCGACCCCGGTGCCGAGGAGCCCAAGGAGATCGCCGCCGCCCGCAAGGCGGCGGACAAGCTCATCGCCGCGCAGCAGGCGGAGCAGGCGGCGCAGGCCCAGTCGGCCGGACAGGCCGGACAGGCCGGACAGGCCGGACAGGCCGGGCAGACACCACCGGAGAGCGGCGCATGAGCCTCGCAGCCGCCGCCGCGGCCCCTTCCGGATTCCTGTCCCCGACCGGGGTCGAGATCGCCTTCGTCCTCGTCGGTATCGCCACCCTCGGCGCCGCCCTGATCTCCGTCACCACCAAGCAGCTGGTGCACGCCGCGCTGTGGCTGGTGGTCGCGCTCGGCGGGCTCGCCGTCGAGTACCTGCTGCTGACGGCGGAGTTCATCGCCTGGGTGCAGGTGCTGATCTACGTCGGTTCCGTCGTGGTCCTGATCCTGTTCGGGCTGATGCTCACCCGGGCGCCCATCGGCCGCTCCCCGGACGCGGACTCCGACAACCGCTGGGTCGCGGTCACGGTGGCGGCCGCCTCCGCGATCACCCTGGTCTGGGTGGTCGTCGACGCGTTCCGCACCACGTGGATCGAGCTGGACGGTTCGGTCCAGGGCTCCACCAAGGTCACCGGGCAGACCCTCTTCCAGCACTGGGTGCTGCCGTTCGAGGCGCTGTCGGTGCTGCTGCTCGCCGCCCTGGTCGGTGCCATCGTGCTGTCCCGCAAGAACCAGGACCAGGACAAGGAGAGCTGATGCACCTCGCCTATCCCGCCGTGCTCGCGGTCCTCCTCTTCTCCATCGGGCTCTACGGCGTCCTCGGCCGCCGCAACGCGATCCTCGTCCTGATGTCCGTCGAGCTGATGCTGAACGCGGTCAACCTCAACCTCGTCGCGTTCGACGTCTGGCTCCGCGACACCCTGCACGCCGGCCAGGCGCTGACGCTCTTCACCATCACCATCGCCGCCGCCGAGATCGGCATCGGTCTGGCGATCGTGCTGCTCGTCTACCGCAACCGCGGCAGCTCCGACGTCGACAGGCTCACCGACCTCGCCGAGAACGGCCTCGCCGGAACCGGTCCGGCCGGCGCGGGCAGCACGCCGGACGCGGCGGCAGACGAGAAGGCAGAGGCCACCGCGTGACCCTCACGACCCTTGCCGCGCTGGTCCCCATCCTCCCGTTCCTCGGCGCGGCCGCCGGACTGCTGCTGGGCAGGCGGGCCCCCGGATTCGTCCGGCCGCTCGCCGTACTGCCGACCGCGGCGGCCTTCGTGCTGGCCGCGGTCGTCGCCGTGCGGCAGGGCAGCGGCGCGCCCACCGACGCCGCGACCCGGCTCACCCCGACCGGCTCGGTCCCCATCGACCTCGCCCTGCACCTGGACGGCTTCGCCGTCCTGATCGCGGTGCTCGTCGGCCTCGTGGCGACCTGCGTCCAGCTCTACTCGACGGCGTACCTGCGCGACGATCCCCGTTACCCCTCCTACGCCGCCCTGGTCTCCCTCTTCACCGCCGCCATGTTCCTGGTCGTCTACTCCGGCGACCTGATGGTGCTGCTGGTCGGCTGGGAGATCATGGGCATCTGCTCGTACTTCCTGGTCGGCCACTACTGGGAGACCGAGGTCGCCCGCGCGGCGTCCATGAAGGCGTTCCTCGTCACCAAGCTCGGCGACGTCCCCTTCATCATCGGCGTCTTCGCGCTCGCCACCGACGCGGGCACCTTCCGCATCAACGGGATCCTCACCGCCGCCACCCACGGCCAGCTCCAGCACCCGACGATCGTCGCGCTGCTGCTGCTCGCCGGAGTCGCGGGCAAGTCCGCCCAATTCCCGCTGCACACCTGGCTGCCCGACGCGATGGCCGGCCCGACGCCGGTCTCCGCGCTGATCCACGCCGCGACCATGGTCGCGGCCGGCATCTACCTCGTCGCCCGGCTGCTGCCCGTCTTCACCGCCAGCGCGGCCGCGCTCGTGGTCCTCGCCGTGATGGCCGCCGTCACCATGATCGGCTCGGGTCTCGCGGCCCTCGCCCAGGACGACATCAAACGGGTACTGGCCTATTCGACGATCGGCCAGCTCGGTTACATGGCCGGCGCGCTCGCCGTGGGCGACCGCAGCGCCGCCGTCTTCCACCTCCTGTCCCACGGCGCCTTCAAGGCGCTGCTCTTCCTCGGAGCGGGCGTGGTCATCCACGCGGCCGGCACCAACTCGCTCTCCGCGATGTCCCGTATGGGCGACCTCGGCAAGCGCGCCCCGGACGCCATGTGGACGATGGGCATCGCCCTGGCGGCGCTCGCCGCCCTGCCTCCCTTCTCCGGCTTCTTCTCCAAGGAATCGGTGCTGCGCGCCGCCGAGCACGCCTCCGGCGGCCACACCGACGGCGTGCCGTCGGCGGTCGGCTGGACCGTGCTGGCCGCCGGGCTGATCACCGCCGTGCTCACCGCCGGCTATGCCACCCGGCTCTTCCTGCTCGCCTTCCGGGGCAGCGGGCCGCGCGCCGCCGACCACGGCCGTGAGCCCGCGATCATGAACGCCGTCCTGTGGGTGCTCGCCGTCCCCAGCGTCGCGTTCGGCATGATCGCCCTCGTCCCGTCGGTCTTCGACCTCCCGAAGTGGTTCGACGGCACCGAGCTCACCCCGACCCTCCTCACCTCCGTCCTCGGCATCGGCCTCGCCCTCGTCGGCGTCCTCGTCACCTACGGCGCCTGGACGGCCGGTGCCGCCCGCCGGTCCGCCGCCCCGCTCGGCGCGATCGGCGCCGACTCGGGCGCCGAGCCTGCCGAGGCGGAAGCGACCGCCATCGCCGCGCACACCGCCGTCTACGGCGACATCGCGTCGTCCGACGACCCGGCCGACCCGGGCCGGCTGCTCCTCGGCCGCCTGCACCGCCACGCGGCGAGCGGCTTCCACCTCGACGCCGTCTACACGGCGCTCTTCGTCCGACCGGTGCTCGCCGCCGCGAACCTCGTCCGCTTCCTCGACCGCGAGGTCGTCGAGACCTACGTACGGGGAGCGGGCGCGGCGCCGCGCCTGCTCGGCGCGGCCGTCCGGCGCGCCCAGACCGGAAATGTCCAGACCTATCTCAGCGCGCTGCTGGCCGGTGCCGTCGTACTCGCCGTCCTCGTCGCCGTCGGAGCGTGAGCCGTGAACGACACCGCCCTCCAGTACGTGCTCGCAGGCATCGTGGTCCTGCCCCTGCTCGGTGCCGTCGGAGCCCTGCTCCCCGCGCCGCCCGGCCTCCGGGGACGCAACCCGGACCAGGCCGTGCTCCGCCACGGCGTCACGGTCACCGGCGCCGTACTGATCCTCGCGATCGTCCTCGCGGCCGGCTTCGACCACGACCACCCGGCGACGATGCAGGCCAGCACCGACCTCAAGTGGATCCCCGCCCTCAACATCCACATCCATCTCGGCGTCGACGGCATCTCGCTCCCCCTCCTCGTCCTGACCGCGCTGCTGACCTTCCTCTGCGCGCTCCACAGCTACTTCAAAAGGCCCGCGGGCCCGTCCCCCAAGGCCTTCGTCGCCCTGCTCCTCGTCCTCGAAGCGGGCACCCTCAGCACCTTCGCCGTGCTGGACCTGATGCTCTTCTTCCTGGCCTTCGAGACCGTCCTCATCCCGATGTACTTCCTCATCGCCCGCTGGGGCGGCGCCGGACGCGAGGCCGCCTCGCTGCGCTTCATCCTCTACACCCTCCTCGGCTCCGTGATCATGCTGCTCGGCCTGCTGCTCATCGGGGTGAAAGCGGGCACATTCGACATGGTGGCACTCGCCACTGACAACGGGTCGTCGCTCGGTCACTCCACGCAGTTGCTCGCCGTCCTCGCCATCGGCATCGGCTTCGCGATCAAGGCCCCGATGTGGCCGCTGCACAGCTGGCTCCCGGACGCCCACACCGCCGCGCCCACCGTCGGCTCCGTGCTGCTGGCCGGCGTCATGCTCAAGATGGGCACCTACGGATTCGTCCGTATCGCGCTGCCCGTCGCCCCGGACGGCATGCACACCTTCGCGCCCTACCTGGCCGCGTTCGCCGTCGTCGGCATCGTCTACGGGTCCCTCGCCTGCCTCGCACTGGCCCGCAAGGGAGCCGGCGGCGACCTGAAGCGCCTCATCGCCTACTCCTCCGTCGGCCACATGGGCTTCGTGCTGCTCGGCATCGCGACCCTCACCCCGACCGGTGTGAACGGGGCGCTCTTCGCGAACGTCGCCCACGGCCTCATCACCGGCCTGCTCTTCTTCCTGGTCGGCGCCATCAAGGACCGCTACGGAACGAGCGACCTCGACCGCCTCACCGGGGAGAACGGCGCGGCCCTGTACGGCAGGGCCCCCCGCCTCGGCGGCCTGCTCGCCTTCGCCGCCGTCGCCTCCCTCGGACTGCCGGGGCTGGCCGGCTTCTGGGGCGAGATGCTCGCCATGTTCGGCGCCTTCAAACCCGCCGACGGGCTCAGCCGCCCCACCTACCTGGTGTTCACGGCGGTCGCCGCGTTCGGCACCCTGCTCACCGCCGCGTACCTGCTGGCCGTCGTGCGCCGCGTCTGCATGGGGGACAAGGGCACCGCGGAGTCCGGGCAGCCGGTGCTGTCCGACGTCCACGGCTACGAGTTCGCCGCCTGGACCCCACTCGCCGCCCTCACCGTCCTCGCCGGCCTGTGGCCCGCGGCCCTCCTCGGCCTCACCGACCCGGCCGTGCGCTCGCTCCTCGGAGGCAGCTGATGAGCATCCCCGTCACCGGCTCCCACGCCTCCTCCCACGCGACCGGAACGCTCGCGGCGGACGCCGTCGGCTCCCTCGTGCAGTCCGTGGACTGGATCGCCATCGCCCCGGCGGCGATCCCCGCGGCCGTCGCGCTCGTCGTCCTGGTGGCCGACCTCTTCCTCCCCAAGGAGAAGAAGGCCCTGCTGGGCTGGGTCACCATCGCCGGCCTCGCCCTGGCCGGGCTGGCCCTGGGCCCGCTCCGGGCCGGCCACCGCAAGACGTTCTGCCTCACCACCGACCCCGGCGAATGCTCCTACGCGGCCGACCACTTCACCGTCGTCATCCAGCTCCTCGTCATCGGCGGCGCGCTGCTGACGGCGCTGCTGTCGATGCACGACATGGAGAAGTACCCGGCCGGCGAGTACTGGTTCCTGCTGCTGTCCTCGGCCGCCGGAGCCGCGCTGCTGCCCGCCTCCCGGGACCTGGCGACCCTGGTCGTCGCCCTGGAGGTCACGACGCTGCCCGCCTTCGCGCTCGTCGGCATCAAACGCGGCGACCGGCTCTCGTCCGAGGCCGCGCTCAAGTTCTTCCTCTCCTCCGTGGCGGCGACCGCCGTCACGCTGCTCGGCGTCAGCTTCGTGTACGCCGCCACCGGCACCCTCCACCTGGCGTCGATCGCGGACGGTCTGGGCGACGTACAGCCGCAGCTGGCGACGCTCGCCAAGGTCGGCGCGGTCCTCACCCTCGTGGGCTTCGCCTTCAAGCTCGCCGCCGCGCCCTTCCACTTCTGGGTACCCGACACCTACGTGGGCGCGCCGCTGCCGATCGCCGCGTACCTCTCGGTCGTCGGAAAGGCCGCGGGCTTCTCCGGCCTCATCCTCATCACCGTGATCGCGTTCGAGCCGTACGCCGACGTCTGGGGCCCGGTCGTCGCCGTACTGGCCGCCCTGACGATGACGGTCGGCAACGTCGCCGCGCTGCGCCAGCGCGCCGGGTTCGCGCACAGCGCGGTCCGGCTGCTGGCCTGGTCCTCCATCGGCCAGGCGGGCTATCTGCTGGTGCCGATCGCGGCCGCCGCGTACTCCGACGACCCGCAGCACCAGATCGGCACCACCGTGGCGTACGCCCTGATGTACGCGGCCGTGAACCTCGGTGCCTTCGCGGTGGCCGCCCTCGTCGCCCGAACGGCCCCCGCCAACCGCCTGACCGACTACCGGGGGCTCTACGCGAACCGCCCGCTGACGGCTCTCGCGCTGGCGTTCTTCCTGCTCTGCCTGGCCGGGCTGCCGCCGGGCGTCATCGGACTCTTCGCCAAGGTCGCGGTCTTCTCGTCGATCGTCGGTACGGGACCGGCCTGGCTGGCCGTCGTCATGGCCGTCAACGTGGTCATCGCGCTCGTCTACTACCTGCGCTGGACCGCGCTCCTGTTCGCGAAGCCGGAGGCCGGGCCGGCGGCGGCCACGGGCGCGGCGGACGGCACGGGAACGGTCTCCGGAGCGGTTGCCGGTGCGGTCGCCGTGGCGGTGCCCGCCACCCGGACGCCCGCCCCGCTCACCGCCGCCATCGCCCTCACCGCGGTCGCCGGCATCGTGCTCTCCGGCGTCCCGCAGCTGGTCCTCCGCTACGCCTCGGGGGCGCTGCTCTGACCCCGCCCGGGGCGTGTGCACAAGGGAACTAGCGGCCTTCCGGTGGCGTTGACCAGTACAGGAGGTTCTCCTAAGAGGGGAGAAGGTTCCCCCGCCGCACACCTTGGAGGGCGCACCGTGCACCGCCGGCACAATGGGCTGAAGACCGCCGTACTCCTCGGCGGTCTGTCCGCACTCATCCTCGTCATCGGCAGCTTCTTCGGCCGGACGGGGCTCATCGTCGCGCTCGTCATCGCGATCGGCACCAACGCCTACGCGTACTGGAACAGCGACAAGCTGGCTCTACGCGCGATGCGTGCCCGCCCCGTCAGCGAGTTCGAGGCCCCCGCGCTCTACCGCATGGTCCGCGAACTCTCCACGGAGGCGCGCCAGCCCATGCCGCGGCTGTACATCTCACCCACCGAAGCGCCCAACGCCTTCGCCACCGGGCGCAATCCGCGCAACGCGGCGGTCTGCTGCACCGACGGCATCCTGCAGATCCTCGACGAACGCGAGCTGCGCGGCGTGATCGGCCACGAGCTGAGCCATGTCTACAACCGCGACATCCTCATCTCGTCGGTCGCCGGCGCGCTCGCCTCCGTCGTCATGTTCCTCGTCAACTTCGCCTGGCTGATCCCCGTCGGCCGGTCCAACGACGACGAGGGCCCCGGCATCCTCGGCATGCTGCTGCTGATGATCCTCGGCCCGCTGGCCGCCTCCGTCATCCAGCTCGCCGTCAGCCGCTCCCGCGAGTACGAGGCCGACGCCTCCGGCGCCCGCCTCACCGGCGACCCCCTCGCCCTCGCCAGCGCGCTGCGCAAGCTGGACGCGGGCACCAAGCAGCTGCCGCTACCGCCTGAGCCGCGCCTCGAGACCGCCAGCCATATGATGATCGCGAACCCGTTCCGGCCCGGCACCACGTCGAAACTGTTCTCCACCCACCCCCCGATGGCCGAGCGCATCGCGCGCCTCGAACAGATGGCAGGACACCGCCCATGACGACGATCCTGAACATCATCTGGCTCGTGCTCTGCGGTATCTGGATGGCGATGGCCTATGCCGTCGCCGGCCTGGTCTGCTGCATCCTCATCATCACGATCCCGTGGGGCGTGGCCTCCTTCCGGATCGCCAACTACGCCCTGTGGCCCTTCGGCCGCACCACCGTCGAACGGCACGACGCCGGTGCGGGCTCCCTCATCGGCAACATCATCTGGATCGTCTTCGCCGGCTGGTGGCTGGCGCTGGGCCACATCGTGACCGGGATCGCCCTGTGCCTGACGATCATCGGCATCCCGTTCGGCATCGCGAACTTCAAGATGATCCCGCTCTCGCTGGTCCCGCTCGGCCGGGAGATCGTCCCCACCGACCGGCCGTTCGCCACACGCTGAGCGATCGCCCCCGGCCTCCTCAGCCCTCAGTCGCCCTGGCGGGCGGTGTCGACGAGCTTCTCGAAGAAGAACTCGTGCTTGAGGAACGAGGTGTCGTACTCGTGCCCGGGATACGGCGGGATCAGCTGCGCCGCCTGGAACAGCCGCCAGCCGTCGCACAGCGCGGCCACCCCCGTCCCGTACGGCGGTTCGTCGCTGTCCCCGGTCGTCGGCGACGTCGTGCCGGTCCCGTCGTAGGCGGACCACCCCACGACCTGGGAGTCCAGCGCCGACGTGGCCAGGTACAGCACCAGTACCCGCTGCCGCAGCGTGCTGGTGGCGCCCATGGTGGGGTCGAAGGTGGGGTCGAAGGTGGTGCTCATGCCTCGCTCCTCAGGTGCGCGGGGACGACGCGCTGCGGCCGGTTGGCGACCCGCGTCATCCAGTGGTCCAGGTCGTACGTGCTGTCGCCGGTCAGCGCCCGCCACAGCTTGATCCGGTTGTGGAACTCCAGCCGGGCGGCGGCCGCTTCGTACCAGGGGAAGCGCGTGCCCAGCTCGGCGGCGACCGCCGGGTCGGCGAGATCGCCGGTGTCCCACAGCCGCAGCTGCCGCACCGTCGGATTGAACCGGATCTTGAACATGTAGCGCGCGGCGTCGCTGTCGTTGCGCCGTCCGCCGTGCCAGATCCCGTGGTGCAGGAACACCACGGTCCCGGCCGGGCACACCAGCCGCGTCTGCCCGCGGAGGTTCTGGTAGCGGCCGGTGTCGCTCTCGTTGGTGCGCCGCAGATGGCTGCCGGGCACGCTCAGCGTGCCGCCCATCTCCAGCGTCACCGGCTGCGGGTAGTACATGAGCTGTACGTCGAACGCGTCCGGCCGTACGTCGATGATCGCGTCGGCGTGCAGCGGCTGCGCCTGCCCGTCCCGGGGCCGGCGGATGTGCACCGCGTGATGGTCGACGGTCGGCCCGGGCCCCACGAGGCTGCGCAACGCGCCCGCCACCACCGGGAGTTCGACGAGGTCGCGGGCGAACGACCCGCGCTCGTAAGCCTCCTCCAGCGGCGTCCCGTACGGCACCTCCGGTATCCCGGCCGCCAGGACGCCCATCGCCCGCTCGTTCATCTCCTCGGGTACGACCGCGTCCATGCGCAGCGAGCCGTGCGCCACGAAGTGCGCCATCTGGACGGAGCTCAACAGGCCCCTGTTCTCAGTGCTGGCTTCCGTGCTGGTTTCCATGCGCCAACGGTAGGAAGGAAACCCCTGGCAGCGCGTGGGTCACACTCACCACTACTGGTACGTTTTCACCATGGATGCCGTCGCCCTCCACCTCGACGAGCCACCTCGGGTGGTGAACCTCGGAGTCGGTGTCCACGGCCCCGCCGGCCACACCGATGTCTTCCGGCTCCCCGACCTGTGGCAGCTGCACCTCTACCGCTACACGGCCGATCTCACCGTCGACGGCACCCCGCACGCCATCCGGCCCGGCCGCGTCAGCCTCGTCCCGCCCGGCGCGACCGTCAGATACCGCTACCGCGGCCGCTCCGAGCACCTCTACGCCCATCTGCGCATCCCGGAGGCGGGCGAGCCCCGCAGCGTCCCCGTCATCCAGGACGCGGGCGCACAACTGCCCATGCTCTCCGCCCTGATGCTGCAGGCCGTGGCCGCCCAGCCCGGCAGCCCCGCCAGGACGGCGGCCGAGATCTGGGCCGTCCTGTGGCGCGTCGCCCACCTCACGGCCCCCGCCGCGTCCGACGGCCCGCACCCCGCCGTGGCCGCCGCCATCGCGCACATCGAGTCGCACCTCGCCGACCCGCTGACGGTCCCCGGCGTCGCCCGCGCGGCCGGCGTCTCGCACAACCACCTCACCCGGCTGTTCCGCGCCGCGACCGGCGACACGGTCGTCACCTACATCCGGCGACGCCGCCTGGAACGCGCCCGGCATCTGCTCGTGGAGTCGACGCTCTCCATCCCCGCCGTCGCCACCTCGGTCGGCATCGCGGACCTCCAGGCCTTCAACAAGGCCTGCCGCCGCGAACTCGGCGCCTCCCCGCGCGCCGTCCGGCAGGGCCCACCGGTGAACCGCGGCTCCGGAACGCGGTGAGGAACGCGGTGAGGAACGCGGTGAGGGCGGCAACCGGGGTTGTCCCGGCGGCCGCCCTCATCCACTTCACCACTCCACCGCTTCCCCCAACGGGTCAGCGGTAGTTCACGTACTGCAGAGCGAAGTCGAAGTCCTTGCCCTTCAGCAGCGCCTGAACGGCCTGCAGATCGTCCCGGCTCTTCGAGCTGACCCGCAGCTCGTCGCCCTGGACCTGCGCCTTGATGCCCTTCGGGCCCTCATCGCGGATGATCTTCGCGACCTTCTTGGCGTTGTCCTGCGAAATCCCCTCCTCGATTGAGGCGAAGATCTTGTACTCCTTGCCGGAGAGCTGCGGCTCGCCGGCGTCCAGCGACTTGAGCGAGATACCCCGCTTGACCAGCTTGGTCTCGAAAACGTCGAGGATCGCCTTGACGCGCTCCTCCGAGTTCGCCTGCATCAGAATCTTCTCGCCCGACCAGTCGATCGAGGCCCCGACGTTCTTGAAGTCGTAGCGCTGCGAGATTTCCTTCGCGGCCTGGTTGAGGGCGTTGTCGACCTCCTGCCGCTCGACCTTCGAGACGATGTCGAAACTGGAGTCGGCCATCTTGAGTTGGCTCCTTGGCTGTGATCCGTCAGTACCGCGACCCGTCCCCGGGCCGCCCTCCCAGCCTAGCCACCGCACCCGCCCCGAACACTGATCCATCAGGTGGCGAACCACCCCCGCGCATCAGGTATCGTTTACGTCGTTGCCACAGACCACCCTCAAAAGTGACCTGCGGCGGCTTCCCTGGCGGTGTGCCCGAGTGGCCAAAGGGAGCAGACTGTAAATCTGCCGGCTCAGCCTACCCAGGTTCGAACCCTGGCGCCGCCACGGTATTGGAACGGCCCCTGATCTGCGGAAACGCGGATCAGGGGCCGTTCGATTTTCTGCCCCTGGAGTGCCGGACTGTCTCACTCGGTCCCGTTCTCGCACGCTCTCTACCAGGGGTTCTGGACGGGCTGTGGACGGGATTCTCAGGCCTGACCAGCGGCTGTGGGGCATTCGTGGGACAGAGCTCAAGGCGGGTGGTCCCGCTCCTCAGGGCAGAGATCGACTGAGTGACCGGGATCACGTCGATGTGCATCGCTCGCCTCGTCAGATGGGTCCTCTCGGGCTGCCCTGCCGGCCTTCGCTGCACACCGTCAGCGCTTGGGCCTCGTCACGCTGAACCAAGGAACCGTCGAAAGGAACTGTCGACCGGAACGGTGCAGACCGGTCGGTCCTGGTGTCGAAATTGGGTTGGCCTTGAGGTACGGCGCACCGCGATACTCCGGCATGAGCAGAATGGCGCAGGTCATCGTGTTGGCGCTGTATGCGGACGAGGTCATGGAACCTCTGACGCGTCCGGACGAGTCGCGCAGTTGGAAGGGCACGTTCAAGCCGCTCGATTTGTTCGCCGGCGGGTGGGTCATCGAGTACTCCAGGGAACGGCCGCGCTCCGGGCTTCTGAAGCACCTGGCATCACTTCCCTGGCCCAACCCGGGGCAGGTACAGGTTCTGATCCATGACGAGGAGGACGACGTCTACGGCCTGTGGACGATGCAGGACGGCGCACTGGTCGAGGTTCCGCTCCCTGGCACCCAGCGATACCACAGCCCAGCTCCGCCGACAGATGAGTTCCCGCCCAGCCCCGGTTATTTGTGGCTGGCGGACACAGAACTTCGCCCCGGGGCCGACCTCTCGACGGAACGTCAGGACCCGCGACCGGCCTGGTGAGTGCCAGTTATTCGTGAATTCTGGGCGCCATTGGGGTTGGACGTTGGATGCGGGTCCCAACGGCGCCGAGAGCGCTACTCCTACGGCGAGGCCGGGTGGTGGTGTTCCGACAGGCGGCTTCTACGCGATGGATTGCTATCGGCTCCTCGGCGAAGACTGCATGGCGCGCAACCTCGCGGAGGAAGTCATCCGAGTCGGCACGGATTTCGACGACACCGAGCACTCGCCCATGCGCAACGCGGAAGCCCGCATCACGCTCGGCGTCGCGGCGGCCCGCGAGGGCGACCTCGAAGGGGCGGTTGCCTATGGGGAGCGCGCCCTTCGCGGGGACCGTCAGGCAGCCGCCGCACTGGTCGAGCGCCAGGTACACATGAACCGCAGGGGTCCCTCTGCCAGCTGATGTGGTGCCTGGCTAGCCCTGAACGCCGGGAGTGGTGCTGGAGAATCGAGGTTCTGGCAGCCGGATCTCGTTTTCCCGGGAGATCCAGTACGTGCGTCGGCGAGTCGGACGCGGGATGTATTCCAAGCTGCGTGATCCATCTCCTTCGGTGACGTGGTGACCCACTACCCTCCACACACTGCCGCGGGTCTCGTGCGGCTCGACGGGACACCCGGTGAGTTCCAGGTTCCAGGTGTCCGTGACGCCGTTGTCGCGATCGTCGTGCACCGTCACGGTGCCTTGGACGCGGTGTGGAAGAGGGTGTCCCTCCTCGCGTGCCGCGTAGTTCCCCGCTAGCTCCTTAATGGTGAAGTCCTTGTTCAGATACAGCCCAGACCGCTGACCAGGTTCAAGGGGGATGTGCGGGGCTGGGTGGAACCGGTTTTCCCGGTTAACAACCAGGTCTCCGCTGAATGTCACCCACACACTGCGACTACTCGGGTTGTCCAGCCACACGAGCGCCTGAAGGACGATCCGTTCGTGCTCCTTCTCCGGGAAGGGCCATTCATGGCCGGGAGGCCACGGATGTACGGGCACGCCTATGTGCGACCACGCCAGAGGAGGCCACGGAACGTCGTCGATGACGACGGTCACCTCAGGGGCCTGATCGTCCAGCCGCGCTCGGGCGGCATCCAGAGCCACAGCTTCGGAGACGGTGAGGGCGGTGTGCGCGACGCTCAGCGCACTACGGGTGAGGATTGACTGCCAGGCAACCACCAAGAAGGCGAGCGCCGTGGCGACAGCAGAGACCGCTGTCCAGACCGTGTCCCACATAGTGGTGATTGTTGACCTCAACTACCAGTGACCACCACTCCACTTGGCCTTGTGATGAAGTGAAACGGCCGCGTAACGTCCACCTGTGGTGCCGCGACGGCGACGTGGTCAGCGCTTCGACTGAGCGTAGGGAGTCGGCGGGGCTCAGCGTGCCGTCGGCCAGGGTTCACCTGGGGAGGCCGATCCACTTCCGCCAGACATGGAGAGAGTTTGGCAGTTCGGGGCGGTCGAGCAGCCAGAGGACATAGCCGGCATGGCGCCGCGCCCATGGGTTGTCCGACTCGGCAGCGGTGCCGAGCCTTTCGCGCAGATCCGCGCTGTCGACGGCCCGAGCCACGCGCACGTAATCGCGGTCCTTGCAGCGGTAGGGCCGCTGGATGACGATCTCAATCAGATCGGTGAGCTTCGCCCTGACGATTTTGTTATGGCCAGCGACCGCCATGTCCCGTAGGAGGTCCTCTTTCGTACCCCACTTCTTGGCATGTTGGGTCCATGCCTGCGGGTACCTTGCCTCCCACTCCAGGAAGAGCAGCGCATACGGCAGACCTGGCCATTCCCTGATGTCCGCACACCGGCGGTTCCACAACGCGTCCGGCAGCGAATGCCGTGCGGCATCGCGGTGCACCTCGATTGCCTGCTGGAGGGCTGGATCCCGGTAGTGCAACTGCCTGCCCGGCGACTGCGTGGATGACCACACATTGTTGAACTGCATGAGGGCATCGCCGACGTTCCTCTTGGCGATAGTCAGCCGGGCCAGCGCTGCGGTCCGCTCGGAAGGATCATCTGCTATCAGCCCGTACGCCCAGTCCAATCGCGCGTCCCATGTGTGGACTTCGTCCACACCCGCGCCAGAATCTGCTTCTTTTGTCACAAGGGAGATCATCCCCCGGCTACCACGCGCGGTGCTCCGAAACAAAGGGGCTACACACGCGACGTTGATCGGGTCTTCGGCCTGTATCGGCGCCAGCAGAGCACAAGGGGCGGGGCCACCAAGGGCCGCCCGCGCTGGACGAGCCGTGGACGACGGGCGTGGCGCCGCCGCCACGGTAAAGAAGGGTCCCCCGGACCGCGGAAACGCGGTCCGGGGGACCCTTCTTCGTTGGGGTGGGTGAGGGTCGCCCGGGGTCAGTTGCCGGAGATGTCTTTTACCGCGACCGGGACCGGGGTGGGGCCCGAGATGACTTCCAGGGTGAGGCCGGCCGTGGACGGCGTGTCCAGGAGTTCGGCGAGGACGGCGGCCACGTCGTCGCGGGGGATGGGGCCGCGGCCGGTCTTGGCGGCCAGCTGGAGACGGCCGGTGCCGGGGTCGTCGGTGAGGGCGCCCGGGCGCAGGATCGTCCAGTCGAGGTCCTTGCGGGCGCTCAGGTCGACGTCGGCCGCCGTTTTGGCGCGCAGGTACTCGGCGAAGACGGGGTCGGCGCCGGGGGCCGGTTCGGTTCCCGCGCCCATCGACGAGACGATGATGTAGCGGCGGGCCCCGGCCCGCTCGGCCGCGTCGGCGAAGAGCACGGCCGCGGCGTGGTCGACGGAGTGCTTGCGCTCCGGGCCGCTGCCCGGCCCCGCGCCCGCCGCGAAGACGGCCGCGTCCGCACCGCGCAGGGCCGCCGCGACCTCGTCGACGGTGGCCGACTCCAGATCGCAGACGATCGGCTCGGCGCCGGCCGCCCGCAGGTCGTCGGCCTGCTCGGGTTTGCGGATGATGCCCGCCACGTCGTCTCCGCGGGCGGCGAGCAGTCGCTCCAGCCGCAACGCGATCTTTCCATGTCCACCTGCGATCACAATGCGCATGATTGCGACGCTACGCCCGCCGGGCGTCCCGCGCGCGTGCACGGCGTGAACGGATCACCATCGGGTGACGCCCGGAATCGTCTGCCGCGCTCGCGACGGCGGCCTGCCCCGTGGGGCTGGCGCATCGTCAGAAGGCCTCAGGCGAGGCCGCCGTCGCTCCGTGACTGGCGGGGCAGGTCGAGGGCGGCGGTGGTCGCCGAGTCGCAGTACTCGCGGACGGCGCTGGTGCGGGAGACCACCCGGCCGCGGTGGATGATGATGCGGCTGTACGCGAGGGAGAGCACGCCCTCGATCCGTTCCCCGCGTACGGCGAGCAGTTCGGCGGGGAAGCCCGCCTCCACCCGGACCTCGGGCAGCCCCAGGACCGCCCGCGCCTGGCCGCTGACCGCGTCGTAGGCGTCCGCCGCGCCGCATTCGCCGTAGGAGGTGAGGAGGAAGGCGGCCTCCAGGGGGTCGCCGCGTCCGACGGGGTTGGCCAGGTCGCGCAGCGAGCCGCTGCCCGCCGCGACCCGTACGCCGGCCGCGCGCAGTTCGCGTACCGGGGCGAGCAGCCCCGCGGCGCCGCGCCGGGAGGACTCCAGCGCGCCGCAGCCGCCCTGCGGCAGGGCCACCACGGAGACGCCGGCCGCGGAGAGCTGGCCCGCGGCGCGGGCGGCGGCGGCCTGCGGGAGGCGGGCGAGGCCGTTGCAGGGGCCGATGACGACGCCGGGGCGCAGCCCGCCGGCCATGGCGGCGAGCCGGGCCAGCCGGGCCGGATCGTCACCCTGCGTGTGCAGATCCACGGGGAGGCCGAATTCGGCCGCGACGGCGAGGACGGCCTCTGCATAGCCGCTCGGGTCCGGGTCGAGGTCGGGGCAGCCGCCGACGACGCCGGCGCCCATCTTGAGTGCGTCGCGCAGCGCGGAGAGCCCGTCGGCGCCGGCCACGCCGGTGAGGAGGCGGGGGACGGCGACGGCGTGCAGATCGACGAGCCCGCGCAGCGCGCGGCGGGCCTGGAGCACGGCGGCGAGGGTGCCGAGTCCCTGGATGTCGCCGATCCGGACGTGGGTGCGGATCGCCGTTGCGCCATGGCCGAGTTGGAGGAGCGCGGCCTCGGTGACGCGCCGCTGCACGTCCTCGGGTTCGTACGAGGGCGGGCCCGAGGCGACGCTCGCGTCGGCGGTGAGGGCGCCGTCGAGGTGGGCGTGCGGTTCGGCGGGTGCGGGCAGCAGGAGGTAGCCGCGCAGGTCGATGCGGGTTCCGTCGGCGTCGCTGTGGTCGGGGGCGGCGGTGAGACTGCCGGCGGTGCCGACGGCTTCGATACGGGTGCCGCTCAGCCGCACGTCGACCGTGCGGCCGTCGGTGAGATGCGCACCACACAGCAGCAGCGTGGTGGTCTCGGCGGCGGTGCCGCGCTGGTTCTCGGTCATCGCGCTCCTCCGGTACTGCGGCTCTCGGGTGGGAGGCAAGATCACGCAGGGACGGGGCGAGCCTATGGGGCAGCTCACGCAGGGTCCGGGAGGAGGCCAATAGTCGTACTGGCGTGGTCGATCGAGGCTGTCTCGCTGGGTCCTCGGGGGAGCCTCGCGGCGCGCTCGGAAGGGGTCGGAAGGTGCTCCGGACGGGCTCCTGAAGAGCGACGGAAGAGCCCGAAGTGTGTCGTGAGATATGGATTTCACCTTCGGCTGCGGACCGTGTAATGTCTTCCTCGCTCGCCCCAATAGCTCAGTCGGTAGAGCGTCTCCATGGTAAGGAGAAGGTCTGCGGTTCGATTCCGCATTGGGGCTCTGATGGATCGGCCATCCACCGCTTGGTGGGGGTCAGTTCATCGCAGCGGTGTAGCTCAGTTGGTAGAGCAAGCGGCTCATAATCGCTGTGTCACCGGTTCAAGTCCGGTCACCGCTACCCTGCGTAGTCGTAGTCGATTGTGGGTTTAGTCCTTCAATCGGCTACTCTCGTTGTGTTCATATACCCATCCGTTCGTCAAGGAGCACTCACGTGGCCGCCACCGACGTCCGCCCGAAGATCACGCTGGCCTGCGTGGAGTGCAAGGAGCGGAACTACATCACCAAGAAGAACCGGCGTAACGACCCGGACCGTCTTGAGATGAAGAAGCACTGCCCGCGCTGCAACGCGCACACCGCGCACCGCGAAACGCGCTAACAACAGGCCGTAACACACCACGAGGCCGTCCCCATTCTTGGGGGCGGCCTCGTGGCGTTGATCCGCCCGCCCGCAGGCGGCATGATCACCTCGAGCGTCAGCACCCCTGATGTCAGCACGCCCCGAGCGTCAGCACCCCGAACGTCAGCACGCCCCGAACGTCAGCACCCCGAACGTCAGCACGCCCCGAACGTCAGCACCCCGAACGTCAGTGTCGTCATCATGGCCGCCATGATGATGACCGCCACCCCGATCAGCATCCCGTAGCCGGAGGTACCGATGGCACTGGACCAGTCCTTCGTCGGGCGGAGCTATCCGCCCACCGCCCCCTATGAGGTGGGCCGGGAGAAGATTCGCGAGTTCGCCGAAGCGGTGGGCGACCTCAATCCCGCGTACACCGACCCCGACGCCGCCAGGGCCCTCGGGCACCCGGATGTGATCGCGCCGCCGACGTTCGCGTTCTCGATCACGTTCAAGGCGGCCGGCCTGGTCGTGCAGGACCCCGAGTTGGGGCTGGACTACAGCCGGGTGGTCCACGGCGACCAGCGGTTCGTCCACTCGCGCCCGGTGCGTGCCGGGGACCGGCTCACGGTCGTCTCGCACATCGATTCGATCAAGTCCCTCGCGGGGAACGACGTCCTGTCGGTCCGTGGTGAGGTGCACGACGAGAACGGTGAGCATGTCGTGACGGCGTACACGATGCTCGTGGCCCGCGCGCAGGAAGGGGTGTGATCCGGATGACAGCGAAGATCTCCTACGACGAGGTCGAGGTCGGCACCGAGCTCCCGGCGCAGACGTTTCCTGTGAGCCGCGCCACGCTCGTGCGGTACGCGGGTGCGTCCGGTGACTTCAACCCGATCCACTGGAACGAGCGGTTCGCGAAGGAGGTCGGACTGCCGGACGTCATCGCGCACGGCATGTTCACGATGGCCGCCGCGATCCGTGTGGTCACCGACTGGGTCGGCGACCCGGGTGCGGTCGCCGAGTACGGCGTCCGGTTCACCAAGCCCGTCGTCGTCCCGGACGACGACAAGGGCGCGGTGATCGAGGTCTCGGCCAAGGTCGCGGTCAAGCTGGACGACGAGGCCCGCACGGTCCGCGTGGACCTGGTGGCCACCGCCGCCGGCCAGAAGGTGCTGGGCCTGTCCCGCGCCGTCGTCCGACTGGCCTGAACACGCTCCGGAACGGGAGGGCTTCCTCGGAAAGGAAGTCCTCCCGTTTTCCGCTTGACGAAGTTAGTTAGTGGTCACTACCTTAGAGACATGGCGAAGACGAGCATGCGGATGAGCGCGGAGGACCGGCGCGAGAGTGTCACCCGCGCCGCGATGACCGAGTTCGCCAAGGGCGGTTATTTCGGAACGTCCACGGAAGCGATCGCCCGCCGGGTCGGGGTCTCGCAGCCGTATCTGTTCCGGCTGTTCCCCACCAAGGTGGATCTGTTCAAGGCCGCCGCGAACCGCTGTTTCGACCGCACCATCGCCACCTTCGAGCAGGCCGCGGAGGGCCTGGAGGGGGAGGGCGCGCTGGAGGCCATGGGGCAGGCCTACGGCGAGATGATCGAGGAGGACCGTGATGTCCTGCTCATGCAGATGCAGCTCTACGTCGCCGCCGCGGCGTCGGGCGACGGTGACGTGGCCGAGCTGGTCCGCCGCCGGTGGCTCGACATGTGGGACATGGTGCGCGCCCGCACCGGTCTCGACGACGAGTGGATGAACAAGTTCTTCTCGACCGGGATGCTGATCAACACGCTGGTGTCGCTGGGGATCCCCTCGGACGACCGCTGCTGGTTGGGCTTCCCGTTCGACGAGTCGACCGAGCAGGCGGAGCCGGCCGAGTCGAACAAGTCGGCCGGGCCGGCTGATCCGGCAGAGCCGGCCGCCTGACCCCCCGGACCCCCCTGACCCCCGGGATCGCCGGACCTCCGGCGGACAGCAGCAGATCAGCGCAGATCGCCGCACACGTGTACCCACAGAAGTTAGTGACTGATAACTAATCCCCGGGAGGGGTCATGCAGGAGCAGGAGCACCAGCAGCAAGAGGCAGGACAGGAGAAGGGACCCCGGCGCGGTACCGCCGTATGGGCCCTGATCATCACCAGCCTCGCCGGCTTCATGGCGAGCCTCGACAACCTCGTCGTCACCACCGCGCTGCCCTCCATCCGCAAGGACCTCGGCGGGGCGCTCGAAGACCTCGAATGGACGGTGAGCGCCTACACCCTCACCTTCGCGGTCCTCCTGATGTTCGGCGCCGCCCTCGGCGACCGGTTCGGCCGCCGCCGGCTCTTCACCGTCGGCCTCGGGCTGTTCACCGCGGCCTCCGCCGCCGCCGCGCTCGCCCCCGGCATGGGCGAGCTGATCGCCGCCCGCGCCGCCCAGGGCGTCGGCGCCGCGATCATGATGCCGCTGACCCTCACCCTGCTCTCCGCCACCGTCGCGCCGGAGCGCCGCGGTATGGCGTTCGGCATCTGGAGCGCGGTCAACGGTCTCGCCGTCGCCACCGGCCCGCTCATCGGAGGCACCCTCACCGAGCACTTCTCCTGGCAGTGGATCTTCTGGCTGAACGTGCCGATCGGGCTGCTCCTGCTGCCCCTCGCCCGGCTCCGCCTGAACGAGAGCCGCGGCCCGAACTCCCGGCTGGACGTCCCCGGCACCGCGCTCGCCAGCGCCGGCCTCTTCGGCATCGTCTACGCCCTCATCCGCGGCAACGCCGACGGCTGGACCAGCCCCTCCGTCCTGACCGGGCTGATCGCCGGCGCCGCGCTCATAGTCGCCTTCGTCGCCTACGAGAACCGTGCCGCGCACCCCATCCTGCCGATGCGGCTCTTCCGCAACCGCGCCTTCAGCGCGGTGAACGCGGCCAGCCTGCTGATGTTCCTGGGCATGTTCGGCTCGATCTTCCTGCTCAGCCAGTTCATGCAGAACGTGTCCGGCTACTCGCCGATGGAAGCCGGCGTCCGGATGCTCCCCTGGACGGCCATGCCGATGATCGTCTCGCCCATCGCGGGCATCCTCTCCGACCGCATCGGCGGCCGCCCGATCATCGCCGCCGGGCTGGCGCTCCAGGCCGTGGGCCTCGCGCTCTTCGCCCTCGTGGTCACGACGGACGTCTCCTACACGGCCCAGCTGCCCGCGCTGATCATCAGCGGTATCGGGATGGCGATGTACTTCGGCCCCACCGCCAACGTCGTGATGTCCAGCGTCCGCCCCGAGGAACAGGGCATCGCCTCCGGCGCCAACAACGCCTTCCGTGAGCTCGGCGGCGCCCTCGGCGTCGCGATCCTCGCCTCCGTCTTCTCCTCCCAGGGCGGCTACGAGTCCGCCGGCCGCTACGTGGACGGCCTGGTGCCCGCACTGTGGGTCGGCGCGGTCGCGGTCGGCCTCGCGGCGGTCGCCGCGGTGCTCATCCCGAGGCGGCGCAAGGCGACGGCCACCCCGGCCGACGCCCAGCCGCAGCGCACCCTGGAGCCGGTCGCCTGACCGGCGGGGAGCACGCGGAGAGAACACCCCCTGGGGACCGGCCGACCGGTCACCGGGGGGTGTCCCCGTAGGGTGGACGGCGTGCACGTAACCCACGACACCCCCCTCGCCCCCCTGACGACCTTCCGGCTCGGCGGCCCCGCGGCCCGCCTCGTGACGGCCACCACCGACGCCGAAGTCGTCGAGGTGGTCCGCGCGGCGGACCGCGCCGGCACGCCGCTCCTGGTGATCGGCGGCGGCAGCAACCTCGTCATCGGGGACGCCGGATTCGACGGCACCGCGCTGCGCATCGCCACCACCGGCTTCACCCTCGACGGCACGGCGCTGGAACTGGCGGCCGGCGAGGTGTGGAGCGACGCGGTCGCCCGGACCGTCGAGGCCGGCCTGGCCGGTGTCGAGTGCCTGGCGGGCATCCCCGGATCCGCCGGGGCGACGCCGATCCAGAACGTGGGGGCGTACGGGCAGGACGTCTCGGCGACCGTCACCGAGGTCGTCGCGTACGACCGCCGCAGTGGCGAGACGGTGACGATCCCCGCCGCCGACTGCGGCTTCGCCTACCGCGACAGCCGATTCAAGGCCGACCCGGAGCGGTACGTCGTGCTGCGGGTGCGCTTCGGCCTGGAGGACGCCGGCGGGCTGTCGGCGCCGGTGAAGTACGCGGAAGTGGCCCGCGCCCTGGGCGTCGAGGCCGGCGACCGGGTCCCGGTGGCCACCGCCAGGACGACGGTGCTGGCGCTGCGCGCCGGCAAGGGGATGGTGCTGGACGCGGCCGACCACGACACCTGGTCGGCGGGTTCGTTCTTCACCAATCCGATCCTGACGGAGCGGGAGTTCGCGGAGTTCGTGAGCCGGGTGCACGACCGGCTCGGCGCGGACACCGAACCGCCCGCCTACCCCGCGGGGGACGGCCTGCGGAAGACGTCGGCTGCCTGGCTGATCGACCGCGCCGGGTTCGCCAAGGGGTACGGGGACGGCCCGGCCCGCATCTCCGGGAAGCACACCCTGGCGCTGACCAACCGCGGCCAGGCCAAGACCGAGGACCTGCTGGCCCTCGCCCGTGAGGTCCGCGACGGAGTGCGATCCGCCTTCGGAGTCACGCTCGTCAATGAACCGGTCATGGTCGGAACCCGTCTGTGAAGCAGGGAAGAGTCTCGGAGAGACCTCCCGGCGGTTTCCGCGCGGGCTGGTGACGAGGTCCGAGAGAGGGAATTGCCGCCCCGGCGAACGCAGTTGACGGAAGCTGACGGTAAGGGCGGAATGTGCGCAGGGCGGGGACGACCAGGGCCGCGACCGGAGCCACCGACGGGGTGGCGGCGTGGTTCGGCCGGTGGCCCGTCCGGCGGCACACCGTGGCCCTCACGCTCTGGACCGTCTGCTGGTTCGTGGTCACGTCCCGCAACGGCGGCGTCTCCTGGCACTACCTGAGGACCGGTGGCCGGCTGCTGACCGGCGGCGGCCCGGGCGGCGGGCTCGCGATCTACCAGAACCACCCGGAGCTGCAGATCGGCCCGGTCAGCTTTCTGACCGCCGCGCTCTTCGAGCCCTTCCCGCCGGGAGTGGGGGAGCGGCTGGCCGAGGCGTTCATGTCGGGCCTGGGCCTGTACATGCTGGTCGTGGTGGGCCGCACGGCCGCGGACTTCTACGCCGGCACCGGCATCAACCACCGCAGGCTGCAGCAGCGGGTGCTCATAGCCGGGCTGGCCTTCATCCCGATGTGGGTGGAGGTCTCGGTGCGGTTCGCGCACCTGGACGACGTACTGGCGCTGTTCTTCACCGCCCTGGCGGTGCGCGCCCTGGTCCGCGGCCGGCCGGCCGCCGTCGGCATCCTGCTGGCGCTGGCCGTGGACTCCAAGCCCTGGGCGCTGTCCTTCCTCCCGCTGCTGCTGGCGCTGCCGCGCGCGCACTGGCGCTGCGCCGCCTGCTGGCTGGTGGCCCTCGTCGCGGTGGCCTGGCTGCCGTTCTACGTCACCCACCTCGGCTCGGCCGCCGCCGCGCGGTTCGCGATCCCCAACCAGCCCGCGTCCGCGCTGCGCTGGTTCGGGGTGGCCGATGCCGTCACCCCCGGCTGGGACCGTCCCGCGCAGGCCCTGCTGGGCCTCGCGCTCGGCACGGTGGCGGTGCTGCGCGGCCGCTGGCCGGCCGTCGTGCTGCTCGGCGCGGACGCCAGGATCGCCCTCGACCCGAGCGTCTACACGTACTACAGCGCGTCGGTCCTGCTCGGGACGCTGCTGTGGGACGCGGTCGGGCAGCGCCGCCTGGTGCCCTGGTGGAGCTGGATCGCGCTGCTCTCGCTCTACGGGAGCGCGCTGCTGGTCCCGTCGGAGTCGGCGCAGGGGCTGATCCGGCTCTCGTTCGCGGCCGTGTCGGCGGCGTACGTCCTGCTGTGGCCCATGAAGAAGCGGACGAGACCCCGGGCGGGCGGCCGGCGCGCCGCCGCTACAGGGAGCCGGCGCGGCGCACCCGCTCCCATTCGAGGACGTTGAGGGCGGCTATGAGCAGCGCGAGCAGCCCGAGCGCGCCCACCGCGGGCAGCCGCGCCGCGAGCGGCAGCACGGCGAGGACGACGGCGGAGGCCGCCAGCCGCGTCGTCGACCACAGGCGGAACATCCGCCACCGGGTGTAACCGAAGACGGCCAGGAAGAGCGCGCAGCCCCCGAAGAGCAGCCCGGCCACGCCCGTGCCGAGCCGGGCCGCCGGGTGCGCGACCGCGTCGTGCATGCCGACCGCCACCGCGATCACCCCGCCGAGGAATCCGACGTGGGCGTAGGACAGCACCTCGCGGATGGTGTCGGTCTGCCGGTCGGAGGTGGCCAGGGCGTGCTGGATGGCGCTCGCCGCGAACGCGAAGTACACCCACCACAGGCCGGCCGCGAGGGTGAAGGCCGCCGCGACGGCGGTGAGCTCGGCCGCGTCCAGGTGCGCGGCAGCGGACGCCGGGGCGCCGATCGCCACGATCGACTCACCGAGCGCCACGATCAGGAACAGCCCGAAACGTTCCGGCAGATGCCCGGGGTGGAACCGCACCCGGGACAGCCGGCGGCGCAGCAGGAACGGCATCGACAGGTCGATCAGCGCGGCCGACCCCCACAGGGCGGTGCGCGCCGGGCCGTCGAGGAAGCCGCCCGCCAGCAGCATCGGTCCGGTGAGGCAGGCGCCGACGGCGAAGGCGCTGAGCCGTACGTCCTGCCAGCGCAGCACCAGCGCCCAGAGCACCAGCCGGGCCGCCCAGTACGAGGCCCCGTAGAGCACTCCGCGCCCGTCGTAGGCCAGCGGCAGCGCCAGCCCCATGAACAGCGCGCTGAGTCCGACGGCGAAGATCCCGATCCGGTCCAGCGGATTGTCGACGTCCTGCCGGTTGGCGTGCAGGGACATCCCCACCCAGGCCCAGTACGGCGGCACGAACACGATGAGCGCCCGCCCGACGCCCGCCCAGGAGTGGTCCTCGTGCAGCAGCGCGCTCACCTGCGTGATCGCGAACACGAACACCAGGTCGAAGAACAACTCCGCCCAGGTGACCCGCTTTTCGGCCTCGGCCATCCCCGCCCCCGTAACACTCACCGCCCCGACGGCGCACGACTGTACTGCGGGGGCCGGGCCGTCGAGTAAACCGTCCGGCGGGCGGTCAGGCCGGCAGCGCCAGCCAGTCCTCGATGCCGGCCAGCAGCCGCTCCCGTACCTCCGGCGGCGCCGCCGAGCCCCGTACCGACTGCCGGGCCAGCTCCGCCAGCTCCTCGTCCGTGAAGGCGTGCGAGTCCCGGGCGATCTCGTACTGCGCGGCGAGCCGGGAGCCGAAGAGCAGCGGGTCGTCGGCGCCCAGCGCCATCGGTACGCCCGCGTCGAAGAGCGTGCGCAGCGGCACGTCCTCCGGCTTCTCGTAGACGCCCAGCGCCACGTTGGACGCCGGGCAGACCTCGCAGGTGATCTGCCGCTCGGCGAGCCGTCTCAGCAGCCGCGGGTCCTCGGCGGCCCGTACGCCGTGCCCCACGCGCCCCGCGTGCAGGTCGTCGAGGCAGTCGCGGACGCTGCTGGGCCCGGCGAGCTCACCGCCGTGCGGGGCGGCGAGCAGCCCGCCGTCCCGGGCGATGGCGAAGGCGCGGTCGAAGTCGCGGGCGAGCCCGCGGCGCTCGTCGTTGGAGAGACCGAAGCCGACGACGCCCCGGTCGGCGTAGCGCACCGCGAGCCGGGCGAGGGTGCGGGCGTCGAGCGGGTGCTTCATGCGGTTGGCGGCGACGATGACGGCCATCCCGACGCCGGTGTCCCGGGAGGCGGTCGCCACCGCGTCCAGGATGATCTCCATGGTCGGGATGAGGCCGCCCAGCCGGGGTGCGTAGGACGTCGGGTCGACCTGGATCTCCAGCCACCCGGAGCCGTCCCTGGCGTCCTCCTCGGCGGCCTCATGGACCAGCCGCTGGATGTCCTCGGCGGTGCGCAGACACGAGCGCGCGCTGTCGTAGAGCCGCTGGAAGCGGAACCAGCCCCGCTCGTCGGTGGCCCGCAGTTTCGGTGGTTCGCCCGAGGTCAGCGCCTCGGGGAGGTGCACACCGTGCTGGTCCGCGAGGTCCAGCAGGGTCTCGGACCGCATGGAGCCGGTGAAGTGCAGATGGAGATGGGCCTTGGGGAGCAGACGGACATCACGTGCCATCCGAAGATCCTGCCGTACGGGTGACGCTGTCCGGTACCGGTTTCACCGAACGGGGACTTGCCCGAAAACAGAAACGGGCCCCCGGCAGCAGCCGGGGGCCCGTCAGAGGGAGAGCCGTCAGTCGCGGGCCTCGCCGAGCAGCTTCTGGATCCGGGAGACGCCCTCGACCAGGTCCTCGTCACCCAGTGCGTAGGAAAGCCGCAGGTAGCCGGGGGTGCCGAAGGCCTCACCCGGGACCACGGCGACCTCGACCTCGTCCAGGATGAGGGCCGCCAGCTCGACCGAGGACGCCGGGCGCTTGCCGCGGATCTCCTTGCCGAGCAGCTCCTTCACCGAGGGGTAGACGTAGAACGCGCCTTCGGGAGTGGGGCACACCACACCGTCGATCTCGTTCAGCATCCGCACGATGGTCTGCCGCCGCCGGTCGAAGGCGGTGCGCATCTCGGCGACCGCGTCCAGGTTCCCGGAGACCGCGGCCAGCGCGGCGATCTGGGCGACGTTGCTGACGTTGGAGGTGGCGTGCGACTGGAGGTTCGTCGCGGCCTTGATGACGTCCTTGGGGGCGATCATCCACCCGACGCGCCAGCCGGTCATGGCGTACGTCTTGGCGACGCCGTTCACCACGATGCACTTGTCGCGCAGCTCGGGAAGGACCGCCGGCAGCGAGGTGAAGGTCGCGTCACCGTAGACGAGGTGCTCGTAGATCTCGTCGGTGAGCACCCACAGGCCGTGCTCGACGGCCCAGCGGCCGATCGCCTCGGCGTCGGCCGCGCTGTAGACGGCGCCGGTCGGGTTGGACGGCGAGACGAAGAGCACGACCTTGGTCCGCGGGGTGCGGGCCGCCTCCAGCTGCTCGACCGTCACCCGGTAGCCGGTCGTCTCGTCCGCGACGACGTCGACGGGCACGCCGCCCGCGAGCCGGATCGACTCGGGGTAGGTGGTCCAGTACGGCGCCGGGACGATGACCTCGTCGCCCGGGTCGAGGATCGCGGCGAAGGCCTCGTAGATGGCCTGCTTGCCGCCGTTGGTGACCAGCACCTGGGAGGCGTCGACCTCGTAGCCCGAGTCGCGCAGCGTCTTGGCGGCGATGGCGGCCTTGAGCTCCGGCAGCCCGCCGGCCGGGGTGTAGCGGTGGAACTTCGGGTTGCGGCACGCCTCCACCGCGGCCTCGACGATGTAGTCGGGGGTCGGGAAGTCGGGCTCGCCGGCACCGAAGCCGATGACCGGACGCCCGGCGGCCTTGAGGGCCTTCGCCTTGGCGTCCACAGCGAGTGTCGCGGACTCGGAGATCGACCCGACGCGGGCCGACACCCGACGGTCGGAGGGGGACTGTACGGGGGGAGTGGCAGCGGTCATGAGTGCATGGTCCCAGACGGCGTACCGCCCCGGCACCGCGGTTTGCGGAGTGGACACCCCGGTGTTTACGGAGTGGACGGCGGGGCCTGCGGCGGAGCCGTTCGACGACCGGCCTGTGAACACGTACACTCATCCGTCGATGGCCCTCTCGCGAACTGCGGTACGTTGAGGGGCGTCTTCAAAGGGTCGTAGCTCAATTGGTAGAGCACTGGTCTCCAAAACCAGCGGTTGGGGGTTCAAGTCCCTCCGGCCCTGCTAAACGCGTCCTCACCAGGATGCGGGCAGGTAATTGCACTCGCCGTACCGCGCGACGGGCGCGGTATGGCCACGACCCGGAGTCAGGTGAAGACGAGTGACTGAAATCACGGACTCCATCGAGGTCCCTGAGCCTGACGCATCCCAGGACAAGAAGGCCCGCCGCGGAGGTAAGCGCGGAAAGAAGGGCCCCCTGGCCCGTCTCGGCCTCTTCTACCGGCAGATCGTCGCCGAGCTCCGCAAGGTCGTCTGGCCTTCGCGTCACGACCTCACGACGTACACGAGCGTCGTAATTGTCTTCGTTGTCGTCGTCATCGGGCTTGTGTCCGTGATTGACTTTGGCTTCGCGAAGCTCGTCTCGTACGTCTTCGGATGATCCTGCGGACGACGCCCCTGCGGCGCCTTTCCGCATGTTCCACCCCTTGAAGTCAGGAAGAAGCAGTCACCGTGTCTGACCCGAACGTGTACGACGCCGACGAGTCCGTCGAGGGCGACGACACTGCGCTCGACATCGTCGAGGCAGCCGACGGCGACATCGACCAGGCCGAAGCTGCCGATGAAGCCGCGGGCGAAGCCGCCGAGCAGGCCGCCGTCCACGTCATCGACGAGACCGGTGCGGCAGTCGCCGAGGACGCCCAGGACGAGACCGAGGCGGCCGTCGACGAAGAGGCCGACGCCGTGCTTGCCGAGGCCGACGCCGAGCTGGCCGAGGACGCCGAGCCCGTCGAGGAGCCGGAGCCGGTCGACCCCGTCGCCGCCTTCCGCGAGGAACTCCGCACTCTGCCCGGCGAGTGGTACGTCATCCACACGTACGCCGGCTACGAGAACCGCGTGAAGTCCAACCTGGAGCAGCGCGCCGTCTCGCTGAACGTCGAGGACTACATCTACCAGGCAGAAGTGCCCCAGGAAGAAGTAGCCCAGATCAAGAACGGCGAGCGGAAGACGGTCAAGCAGAACAAGCTTCCCGGCTATGTGCTCGTCCGCATGGACCTGACGAACGAGTCGTGGGGTGTCGTCCGCAACACGCCGGGCGTCACCGGCTTCGTGGGCAACGCGTACGACCCGTACCCGCTGACGCTGGACGAGATCCTCAAGATGCTCGCTCCCGAGGTCGAGGCGGCCGCCGAGGCCGCCGCCGCCGCGGACGGCACGGGTCCGGCCCGCAAGATCGAGGTCCAGGTGCTGGACTTCGAGGTCGGCGACTCGGTCACCGTCACCGACGGCCCGTTCGCGACGCTGCAGGCGACGATCAACGAGATCAACCCGGATTCGAAGAAGATCAAGGGCCTCGTCGAGATCTTCGGCCGTGAGACCCCGGTCGAGCTCAGCTTCGACCAGATCCAGAAGAACTGACTTTTTTACACGTCCGACCAGGTCAGACCGGATTTCATCGCCGGTCTGGCCTGTTTGGTTTCAGGCCACGCCGCGATACCCGTTATCGTGGTGCGGTATGCCTGCTAGCAGGCGAAACAACTCTCACTAGGACCCGGAGAGAGCAATGCCTCCCAAGAAGAAGAAGATCACGGGGCTTATCAAGCTCCAGATCAACGCGGGCGCGGCCAACCCCGCCCCGCCCGTCGGCCCCGCACTGGGCCAGCACGGCGTCAACATCATGGAGTTCTGCAAGGCCTACAACGCCGCGACCGAGTCGCAGCGTGGCATGGTCGTGCCGGTGGAGATCACGGTCTACGACGACCGCTCCTTCACCTTCATCACCAAGACTCCGCCGGCCGCGAAGCTGATCCTCAAGGCCGCGGGCGTGGAGAAGGGCTCCGGCGAGCCGCACGTCAAGAAGGTCGCGAAGCTCACCGCCGCTCAGGTGCGTGACATCGCCACCGTCAAGATGCCGGACCTGAACGCCAACGACCTGGACGCCGCGTCGAAGATCATCGCCGGCACCGCCCGTTCCATGGGCATCACGGTCGAGGGCTGACACCCACCCCGAAGCACGTCTGTGGAAGGGCCGCGCGCGGTCCGTACCACGACTCCACTCACCATTGAGGAGCAGCAGTGAAGCGCAGCAAGACTCTCCGCGCTGCGGACGCGAAGATCGACCGGGAGAAGCTCTACGCCCCGCTCGAGGCCGTCCGTCTCGCCAAGGAGACCGCAGCGACGAAGTTCGACTCGACCGTCGAGGTCGCCATGTGCCTGGGTGTCGACCCGCGCAAGGCCGACCAGATGGTCCGCGGCACCGTGAACCTCCCCCACGGCACCGGCAAGACCGCCCGGGTCCTGGTCTTCGCGACCGGTGACCGTGCCGAGGCCGCGCGTGCCGCCGGCGCCGACATCGTCGGCTCCGACGAGCTCATCGAAGAGGTGGCCAAGGGCCGCCTCGACTTCGACGCCGTCGTCGCCACCCCGGACCTCATGGGCAAGGTCGGCCGCCTCGGCCGCGTGCTCGGTCCCCGTGGCCTGATGCCGAACCCGAAGACCGGCACCGTGACCCCGGACGTGGCCAAGGCCGTGACCGAGATCAAGGGCGGCAAGATCGAGTTCCGCGTCGACAAGCACTCGAACATGCACTTCATCATCGGCAAGGTGTCGTTCGATGACGCGCAGCTGGTCGAGAACTACGGCGCGGCCCTGGACGAGCTCCTTCGTCTGAAGCCGTCCGCCTCCAAGGGCCGGTACATCAAGAAGGCCGTCATCAGCACCACGATGGGCCCCGGTATCCCGGTGGACCAGAGTCGTACCCGCAACCTCCTCGTCGAAGAGGACCCGGCCGCCGTCTGATTCTGACGACGCCGCCGCGTACGCGACTCGGGCCGGGCCCCGCTCCTCTCCGGAGCGGGGCCCGGCCTGTCAGCTGTCCCGGCCCTGTACGCCCCTGTCCCGCCCGGACGGGGGCGCCGGCGCCCCCACGGCGTTCCGGCCCGAACGCGGCCGCTGAGCGGCCCGTTGAGGCGATTTGCCGGATCGCGACCCGTTCGCGTACGCTACCGAAGAAGCCAAAGACCGCTGGTCGCTGCTGTGCCCTCGTTGAGGAGCGCGGCGGCCGAAGGATCCGCTAGCTGCGGACGACCCGCTCAGGTTGCTGTGGAAGAACTCCTGGAATTCATTCTGGTTGAGTAACGCCCCGTGCGCCTGCGCCGGGGCGTTCGTGTTGCCCAGCCCCTTCCGTGCGGTCCGAATCACCCGGAAGGAGGCCGAGACTCATGGCGAGGCCCGATAAGGCTGCTGCGGTTGCCGAGCTGACGGACAAGTTCCGCAGCTCCAATGCCGCAATGCTGACCGAGTACCGCGGTCTCACCGTGGCGCAGCTCAAGACGCTGCGCCGTTCGCTCGGTGAGAACGCTCAGTACGCCGTGGTGAAGAACACGCTGACCAAGATCGCGGCCAACGAGGCCGGGATCAGCACGCTGGACGACCTGTTCGCAGGTCCGACGGCGGTTGCCTTCGTCACCGGTGACCCGGTGGAGTCGGCGAAGAGTCTGCGTGACTTCGCCAAGGACAACCCCAACCTCATCATCAAGGGCGGTGTCCTTGACGGTAAGGCGCTGACCGCTGATGAGATCAAGAAGCTCGCGGACCTCGAGTCCCGCGAGGTTCTGCTCGCCAAGGTGGCCGGTGGCATCAAGGCGTCGATGGCCAAGGCCGCGGCGACTTTCCAGGCCCCGCTCACGGAGTTCGTCCGCACTGCGGACGCGCTTCGCGCCAAGGTCGAGCAGGGCGGTGCCGGTACGCCGGCTCCCGCCGAGGCCGAGGTGGCGGAGTAACTCTCCGCCCCTGGTCGCAGCGGGCGCCTCACGCCCGCCTTCATGTACACCCGGCACCTGCCGAATAGTGGAAGGACGCCAATCATGGCGAAGCTGTCCCAGGAAGAGCTGCTCGCGCAGTTCGAGACCCTGACCCTCATCGAGCTCTCCGAGTTCGTCAAGGCGTTCGAAGAGAAGTTCGACGTCAAGGCTGCCGCCCCGGTCGCCGTCGCCGCCGGTGGCGCTGCCGCCGTCGCGGACGCCCCGGAGGAGCAGGACGAGTTCGACGTCATCCTCACCGGTGCCGGCGAGAAGAAGATCCAGGTCATCAAGGTTGTGCGTGAGCTCACCTCGCTGGGTCTGAAGGAGGCCAAGGACCTCGTCGACGGCGCTCCGAAGCCGGTCCTCGAGAAGGTCACCAAGGAGGCCGCCGAGAAGGCTGCCGAGTCCCTCAAGGCCGCTGGCGCGGGCGTCGAGGTCAAGTAAGTCCCAGCCCCTCTCCAGGGGGCTGAACAGCCGCAGGGCGGCCACCCGAAAGGGTGGCCGCCCTCGGTCGTTCCCGGGGTCCTCCAGGGGACCTGTAGCCGCCCGGGGGTAAGGTGATCATCCCCGCCGGGCCAGGGGGGCCGTGCGGATCTCCGGGGGGCTGAGGCCTTGACGAACCGCACGCGGCGCGCAATTCTCAGGACGCGTCGTAAGTTCGATCCGGGGTCCGAGGCATGGATCGACCGCGATGCGGGAATGCCTAGCGTCAAGCACAGATCCGGTGCCGAGACCGGGTCGACAACAGTGGCGAGGGGGCAATGATTCGGTACTCCGAATCTCTGCCTGGACATCAGTGTGCCGAGTGGCTACACTGACCCTTTGCGCTGCCTGTTAGCTGTAGCCTGGCCCGTCACCAGGGACAGCCCCAAGCCTGAGCACTGAATGAAGAGATGTCCCGCTTTGAGGACATCCCTGTGTGCTCGGGGGCGGACACCGGTATGCGCGTAGTGAGTCCGAGCCCTCGGAAGGACCCCCTCTTGGCCGCCTCGCGCAACGCCTCGACTGCCAATACGAACAACGGTGCCAGCACTTCACCGCTGCGCATCTCTTTTGCGAAGATCAAGGAACCCCTCGAGGTACCGAACCTCCTCGCGCTGCAGACCGAGAGCTTTGACTGGCTGCTCGGCAACGCCGCGTGGAAGGCTCGTGTCGAGGCGGCTCTGGAAAGTGGCCAGGACGTCCCCAGGAAGTCGGGTCTGGAAGAGATCTTCGAGGAGATCTCTCCGATCGAAGACTTCTCCGGGTCGATGTCGCTCACCTTCCGCGACCACCGTTTTGAGCCTCCGAAGAACTCGATCGACGAGTGCAAGGAGCGCGACTTCACGTACGGCGCTCCGCTCTTCGTCACCGCCGAGTTCACCAACAACGAGACCGGCGAGATCAAGTCGCAGACGGTCTTCATGGGCGACTTCCCGCTCATGACCAACAAGGGCACCTTCTGCATCAACGGCACCGAGCGTGTCGTCGTGTCGCAGCTGGTCCGCTCGCCGGGCGTCTACTTCGACTCCTCGATCGACAAGACGTCCGACAAGGACATCTTCTCGGCGAAGGTCATCCCGTCCCGCGGTGCCTGGCTCGAGCTCGAGATCGACAAGCGCGACATGGTCGGTGTCCGCATCGACCGCAAGCGCAAGCAGTCGGTCACCGTGCTCCTGAAGGCTCTCGGTTGGACGACCGAGCAGATCCTGGAGGAGTTCGGCGAGTACGAGTCGATGCGCGCCACCCTGGAGAAGGACCACACCCAGGGCCAGGACGACGCGCTGCTCGACATCTACCGCAAGCTGCGTCCGGGCGAACCGCCGACCCGCGAGGCCGCGCAGACGCTGCTCGAGAACCTCTACTTCAACCCGAAGCGCTACGACCTCGCGAAGGTCGGCCGCTACAAGGTGAACAAGAAGCTCGGCAGCGACAAGCCGCTCGACGCCGGCGTGCTGACCACGGCCGACGTTCTCGCGACCATCAAGTACCTGGTCAAGCTGCACGCCGGTGAGACCGAGACCGTGGGCGAGGACGGCCGCAACATCGTCGTCGAGACCGACGACATCGACCACTTCGGCAACCGTCGTCTGCGCAACGTCGGCGAGCTCATCCAGAACCAGGTCCGTACCGGCCTGGCTCGTATGGAGCGCGTCGTCCGCGAGCGGATGACCACCCAGGACGTCGAGGCGATCACGCCGCAGACCCTGATCAACATCCGGCCGGTCGTCGCCTCCATCAAGGAGTTCTTCGGCACCAGCCAGCTGTCCCAGTTCATGGACCAGACGAACCCGCTGTCGGGCCTGACCCACAAGCGTCGTCTGTCCGCGCTGGGCCCGGGTGGTCTCTCCCGTGAGCGCGCCGGCTTCGAGGTCCGTGACGTTCACCCGTCGCACTACGGCCGCATGTGTCCGATCGAGACCCCGGAAGGCCCGAACATCGGCCTGATCGGCTCGCTCGCCTCCTACGGCCGGGTCAACGCCTTCGGCTTCGTGGAGACCCCGTACCGCAAGGTCGTCGAGGGCATCGTCACCGATGACGTCGACTACCTGACGGCCGACGAGGAGGACCGCTTCGTCATCGCGCAGGCAAACGCGCCGCTGACGGACGACAACCACTTCGAAGAGGCCCGAGTCCTGGTCCGCCGCCGTGGCGGCGAGATCGACTACATCCCCGGCGCCGACGTCGACTACATGGACGTCTCGCCGCGCCAGATGGTGTCGGTCGCGACCGCGATGATCCCGTTCCTCGAGCACGACGACGCCAACCGCGCGCTCATGGGATCGAACATGATGCGCCAGGCGGTGCCGCTCATCAAGAGCGAGGCCCCGCTGGTCGGCACCGGCATGGAGTACCGCTGCGCGGTCGACGCCGGTGACGTCATCAAGGCCGAGAAGGACGGTGTGGTCCAGGAGGTCTCCGCGGACTACGTCACGGTCGCCAACGACGACGGCACCTACACCACCTACCGGGTGGCGAAGTTCAGCCGCTCGAACCAGGGCACGTCCTTCAACCAGAAGGTCGTCGTCGACGAGGGCGCTCGCGTCGTCGCCAACCAGGTCCTGGCCGACGGCCCCTCCACCGACGAGGGCGAGATGGCCCTCGGCAAGAACCTCCTCGTGGCATTCATGCCGTGGGAGGGCCACAACTACGAAGACGCGATCATCCTCAGCCAGCGGCTGGTCCAGGACGACGTCCTCTCCTCGATCCACATCGAGGAGCACGAGGTCGACGCCCGTGACACCAAGCTCGGCCCGGAGGAGATCACCCGGGACATCCCGAACGTCTCCGAAGAGGTCCTCGCGGACCTCGACGAGCGCGGGATCATCCGCATCGGTGCCGACGTCGTCGCCGGCGACATCCTGGTCGGAAAGGTCACGCCCAAGGGCGAGACCGAGCTGACCCCGGAGGAGCGCCTGCTCCGCGCGATCTTCGGCGAGAAGGCGCGCGAAGTGCGCGACACCTCGCTGAAGGTGCCGCACGGCGAGACCGGCAAGGTCATCGGCGTCCGCGTCTTCGACCGCGAAGAGGGCGACGAACTGCCGCCGGGCGTGAACCAGCTGGTCCGCGTCTACGTCGCACAGAAGCGCAAGATCAACAACGGTGACAAGCTTGCCGGCCGTCACGGCAACAAGGGCGTCATCTCGAAGATCCTGCCGGTCGAGGACATGCCGTTCCTGGAGGACGGCACCCCGGTCGACATCATCCTCAACCCGCTGGGTGTCCCGTCCCGAATGAACCCGGGACAGGTCCTGGAGATCCACCTCGGCTGGCTCGCCCAGCAGGGTTGGGACACCTCCGGGATCACCACCGAGTGGGCCCGCCGGCTGGAGTCCATCGGTGCCGACAAGGTGCCCCCGGGCTCCAACGTCGCCACCCCGGTGTTCGACGGTGCGCGCGAGGACGAGATCACCGGCCTCTTCGAGGCCACGATCCCGAACCGCGACGGCGACCGGATGGTGCTGCCCTCGGGCAAGGCCCGGATGTTCGACGGCCGCTCCGGCGAGCCGTTCCCGGACCCGATCTCGGTCGGCTACATGTACATCCTGAAGCTCCACCACCTGGTGGACGACAAGCTCCACGCCCGCTCCACCGGCCCGTACTCCATGATCACGCAGCAGCCGCTGGGTGGTAAGGCGCAGTTCGGTGGACAGCGATTCGGTGAAATGGAGGTGTGGGCCCTTGAGGCATACGGTGCCGCCTACGCGCTCCAGGAGCTGCTCACGATCAAGTCTGACGACGTGCTCGGCCGCGTGAAGGTCTACGAGGCGATCGTCAAGGGCGAGAACATCCCCGAACCCGGCATTCCCGAGTCCTTCAAGGTGCTCATCAAGGAAATGCAGTCGCTCTGCCTCAATGTGGAGGTGCTGTCCTCGGACGGTATGTCCATCGAGATGCGCGACACGGACGAGGATGTCTTCCGCGCTGCGGAAGAGCTCGGTATCGACCTGTCCCGGCGTGAGCCGAGCAGCGTCGAAGAGGTCTGACGGGCCTGGTCGGGGCTCCCTCACCGGAGTCCCGGCCGCCCCGGACCGTTCAGACCATGTTTGACACTCGACCCTGAAAGAGGGATTGACGACAAGTGCTCGACGTCAACTTCTTCGACGAGCTGCGGATCGGCCTCGCCACCGCGGACGACATCCGGACCTGGTCGCACGGCGAAGTAAAGAAGCCGGAGACCATCAACTACCGCACGCTCAAGCCGGAAAAGGACGGGCTCTTCTGCGAGAAGATCTTCGGCCCGACCCGGGACTGGGAGTGCTACTGCGGTAAGTACAAGCGTGTCCGCTTCAAGGGCATCATCTGCGAGCGCTGCGGCGTCGAGGTAACTCGCGCCAAGGTGCGTCGTGAGCGGATGGGCCACATTGAGCTGGCCGCTCCCGTGACCCACATCTGGTACTTCAAGGGCGTTCCGTCGCGGCTGGGCTACCTGCTCGACCTCGCCCCGAAGGACCTCGAGAAGGTCATCTACTTCGCCGCCTACATGATCACGTGGGTCGACGACGAGCGCCGTACGCGCGATCTGCCCTCCCTCGAGGCGCAGGTCTCCGTCGAGCGCCAGCAGGTCGAGAACCGCCGGGATTCCGATGTCGAGAACCGACAGAAGAAGCTCGAAGCGGACCTCGGCGAGCTGGAGGCCGAGGGTGCCAAGGCCGACGTGCGCCGCAAGGTGCGCGAAGGTGCCGAGCGTGAGATGAAGCAGCTCCGTGACCGCGCCCAGCGCGAGATCGACCGCCTCGACGAGGTGTGGGCCCGCTTCAAGAACCTCAAGGTCCAGGACCTCGAGGGCGACGAGCTGCTCTACCGCGAGCTGCGCGAGCGCTTCGGTACGTACTTCTCCGGATCGATGGGTGCCGCGGCGCTGCAGAAGCGCCTCGAGACCTTCGACCTCGAGGAGGAGGCCGAGCGTCTCCGCGAGATCATCCGTACCGGCAAGGGTCAGAAGAAGACCCGTGCGCTCAAGCGCCTCAAGGTCGTCTCGGCGTTCCTGCAGACCACCAACAAGCCCAACGGCATGGTGCTGGACTGCGTCCCGGTCATCCCGCCGGACCTGCGTCCGATGGTGCAGCTGGACGGTGGCCGCTTCGCGACCTCCGACCTGAACGACCTGTACCGCCGTGTGATCAACCGCAACAACCGCCTCAAGCGTCTCCTTGACCTCGGTGCCCCCGAGATCATCGTGAACAACGAGAAGCGGATGCTGCAGGAGGCCGTCGACGCGCTGTTCGACAACGGCCGCCGTGGTCGCCCGGTCACCGGTCCCGGCAACCGCCCGCTGAAGTCCCTGAGCGACATGCTCAAGGGCAAGCAGGGTCGTTTCCGTCAGAACCTGCTCGGCAAGCGAGTCGACTACTCGGCCCGTTCGGTCATCGTCGTCGGCCCGCAGCTCAAGCTGCACCAGTGCGGTCTGCCGAAGGCCATGGCGCTGGAGCTCTTCAAGCCGTTCGTGATGAAGCGCCTGGTGGACCTGAACCACGCGCAGAACATCAAGTCGGCCAAGCGCATGGTCGAGCGCGGCCGCACCGTCGTCTACGACGTCCTCGAAGAGGTCATCGCAGAGCACCCGGTGCTGCTGAACCGTGCACCGACCCTGCACCGCCTCGGCATCCAGGCCTTCGAGCCCCAGCTGGTCGAGGGCAAGGCCATCCAGATCCACCCGCTCGTCTGCACCGCGTTCAACGCGGACTTCGACGGTGACCAGATGGCCGTGCACCTGCCGCTGTCGGCAGAGGCGCAGGCCGAGGCCCGCATCCTGATGCTGTCCTCGAACAACATCCTGAAGCCGGCCGACGGTCGTCCCGTCACCATGCCGACCCAGGACATGGTGCTGGGTCTGTTCTTCCTCACCACCGAGCCGGAAGAGCGCGTGCTCATCGGCGAGGGCCGGGCGTTCGGTTCCACCGCCGAAGCGATCATGGCGTTCGACAACCGCGAGCTGTCGCTCCAGTCGAAGGTCGACATCCGCTTCCCGGTCGGCACCGTCCCGCCGCGTGGCTGGACCCCGCCCGCCCAGGAAGAGGGCGAGCAGGGCTACCAGGTCGGCGACACGTTCCGGCTGCGGACGTCCCTGGGACGCGCGCTCTTCAACGAGCTGCTGCCCGAGGACTACCCGTTCGTCGACTACGCGGTCGGCAAGAAGCAGCTCTCCGAGATCGTCAACGACCTCGCCGAGCGGTACCCGAAGGTCATCGTGGCGGCGACGCTCGACAACCTGAAGGCGGCCGGCTTCCACTGGGCCACCCGTTCCGGCGTCACCGTGGCCGTCACGGACATCGTCGTCCCCGAGGCCAAGAAGGCCATCGTCAAGGGGTACGAGGAGCAGGACGAGAAGGTCCAGAAGCAGTACGAGCGCGGCCTGATCACCAAGGACGAGCGCACGCAGGAGCTCATCGCGATCTGGACCAAGGCGACCAACGAGGTTGCCGAGGCGATGAACGCGAACTTCCCCAAGACGAACCCCATCTTCATGATGGTTGACTCGGGTGCCCGAGGAAACATGATGCAGATGCGTCAGATCGCCGGTATGCGTGGTCTGGTGTCGAACGCGAAGAACGAGACCATCCCGCGTCCCATCAAGGCCTCGTTCCGTGAGGGCCTGTCCGTGCTGGAGTACTTCATCTCCACCCACGGTGCCCGTAAGGGTCTCGCGGACACCGCCCTGCGTACCGCCGACTCGGGTTACCTGACCCGTCGTCTGGTGGACGTCTCGCAGGACGTCATCATCCGCGAGGAGGACTGCGGTACCGAGCGCGGCCTCAAGCTGCAGATCGGTGCGCGCGGCGAGGACGGCGTCCTTCGTAAGACGGACGACGTCGAGACCAGCGTCTACGCCCGCATGCTCGCCGAGGACGTCGTCATCGACGGCAAGGTGATCGCGCCGGCCAACGTCGACCTGGGCGACGTGCTCATCGACCAGCTGATCCAGCACGGTGTCGAGCAGGTCAAGACCCGCTCGATCCTCACCTGCGAGTCCACGGTCGGCACGTGTGCCTTCTGCTACGGACGCTCGCTGGCCACCGGCAAGCTGGTGGACATCGGTGAGGCCGTCGGTATCATCGCGGCCCAGTCGATCGGTGAGCCCGGTACCCAGCTGACGATGCGTACCTTCCACACCGGTGGTGTGGCGGGTGACGACATCACGCAGGGTCTGCCGCGTGTCGTCGAGCTCTTCGAGGCCCGTGTCCCCAAGGGTGTCGCCCCGATCTCCGAGGCTGTCGGCCGGGTCCGCATCGAGGAGACCGAGAAGACGAAGAAGCTCGTCGTCACCCCGGACGACGGCAGCGAGGAGATCGCTTACCCGATCTCCAAGCGGTCCCGTCTGCTGGTGGGCGAGGGCGACCACGTCGAGGTCGGCCAGAAGCTGACCGTGGGTGCCACCAACCCGCACGACGTGCTGCGTATCCTCGGCCAGCGCCAGGTTCAGATCCACCTGGTGGCCGAAGTGCAGAAGGTCTACAACAACCAGGGCGTGTCGATCCACGACAAGCACATCGAGATCATCATCCGGCAGATGCTCCGCCGTGTGACGATCATCGAGTCCGGCGACGCCGAGCTGCTGCCCGGCGAGCTGGTCGAGCGCGGCCGCTTCGAGACCGAGAACCGTCGTGTGGTCTCCGAGGGCGGTCACCCCGCCTCCGGTCGTCCGCAGCTGATGGGTATCACCAAAGCCTCGCTGGCGACCGAGTCCTGGCTGTCGGCCGCCTCCTTCCAGGAGACGACCCGAGTGCTGACCGACGCGGCGATCCACGCCAAGTCGGACTCGCTGCTCGGCCTGAAGGAGAACGTCATCATCGGTAAGCTCATCCCGGCCGGTACGGGTCTGGCCCGTTACCGGAACATCCGGGTGGAGCCCACCGAGGAGGCGAAGGCAGCGATGTACTCGGCCGTCGGTTACGACGACATCGACTACTCGCCCTTCGGCACCGGCTCCGGCCAGGCCGTTCCCCTGGAGGACTACGACTACGGGCCCTACAACGGCTGAGTCGTGTCCCGCAGAGTCTGATCCGCAAGGCGGCCGTCCCCTCCCGGGATGGCCGCCTTGCGGCTTTTCGCGGAACTTCGCACGGGCGCCGCGCGTCCGTCAGTATGGAGAGACCATTCCGAGGCGGGGAGGTGTCGCGCGTGTCACTCGATCCGTGGGGCAACGGGCGGCTGCCGCAGTCCGGCCAGGTACCTGGCATGCTGGCGGCCGACGCCGACCGGGAGCGCACGGTGGACGTCCTGAAGGCCGCCTTCGCGGAGGGGCGTCTGCAGCAGCAGGAGTACGAGCACCGGATGTCCACCGCCTACCAGGCGCGTACCTACGGTGAGTTGCAGCTGCTGGTGCGCGACCTCCCACAGGGGCCGTCGCCGATGTCGGTACAGATGTCCCCACCGATGGGATACGTGCCGCGGACCTTCCTGCCGGCCCCGCCGCGCACGAACACCTCCGCCATCGCCTCGTTCGTCTGTGGTCTGGCGGGCACCTTCACCCTCGTGACGGCGATTCCGGCGGTGATCCTCGGGCACAAGGCCCGCAAGGAGATCCGCGGCACCGGCGAGGCGGGGGACGGATTCGCCGTCGCCGGCCTGGTGTTGGGCTGGATCGTCTCCGGATTCCTCGGTCTCATCCTGTTCTTCGTGATGATCGGGATGGTCTTCGGTTCCGGCTGAGAGTTCGAGCCCGACGGGCGGCGTGTCCTGCGCTGATGCATTTGTTTTGACCGGAGCCGATGCGATAGGTACGATCTGACCTTGTGCCTGGGGTGTGCCCGGGTCCTTGCGCGTGCCCCCAGCCTCTGGCCGGGGGAGGTTACCGATACCGCGTGGGGATACCGAGGCCGCGACACCCGACATACGTACGTTCCCTGCTCCACGGGGACGTGCGGGGTCCGCGACACACCCGACCGCGTGGGTCGGTGCCCCAGGTTAGTTTTATCGAGATCGGCACACAGAAACCGGAGAAACGGTGCCTACGATCCAGCAGCTGGTCCGGAACGGCCGGCAGGACAAGGTCAAGAAGAATATGACACCCGCGCTGAAGGGTTCCCCTCAGCGCCGCGGTGTTTGCACGCGTGTGTACACGACCACCCCGAAGAAGCCGAACTCGGCGCTTCGCAAGGTGGCCCGTGTGCGTCTGACCAGTGGGATTGAGGTCACCGCCTACATTCCGGGCGAGGGCCACAACCTCCAGGAGCACTCCATCGTGCTCGTGCGTGGCGGTCGTGTGAAGGACCTGCCGGGTGTTCGCTACAAGATCATCCGCGGCTCCCTGGACACCCAGGGCGTCAAGAACCGCAAGCAGGCCCGCAGCCGCTACGGCGCCAAGAAGGAGAAGTAAGCATGCCTCGTAAGGGTCCTGCCCCGAAGCGCCCGGTCATCATCGACCCGGTCTACGGATCTCCTCTGGTGACCTCGCTGGTCAACAAGATCCTCCTGCACGGCAAGCGTTCCACCGCCGAGCGGATCGTTTACGGCGCCCTCGAGGGCCTCAAGGAGAAGACCGGTACCGACCCGGTCATCACCCTGAAGCGCGCTCTTGAGAACATCAAGCCGACTCTGGAGGTCAAGTCCCGCCGCGTCGGCGGTGCGACCTACCAGGTGCCGGTCGAGGTTCGCCCCGCCCGTGCCTCCACGCTCGCGCTGCGCTGGCTCGTGGGTTACTCCCGCGCCCGCCGTGAGAAGACCATGACCGAGCGCCTGATGAACGAGCTGCTGGACGCCAGCAACGGTCTCGGCGCCTCTGTCAAGCGTCGCGAGGACACGCACAAGATGGCCGAGTCGAACAAGGCCTTCGCGCACTACCGCTGGTAGTCACTACCCACATCGAGACCGAGAGAAGACCGAGCCTAATGGCCACCACTTCGCTTGACCTGGCCAAGGTCCGCAACATTGGGATCATGGCCCACATCGACGCGGGCAAGACGACGACCACCGAGCGGATCCTGTTCTACACCGGCGTCTCGTACAAGATCGGTGAAGTCCACGACGGCGCAGCCACCATGGACTGGATGGAGCAGGAGCAGGAGCGCGGCATCACGATCACGTCGGCCGCGACGACCTGCCACTGGCCGCTGAACGATGTCGATCACACGATCAACATCATCGACACCCCGGGGCACGTCGACTTCACGGTCGAGGTGGAGCGTTCGCTCCGCGTCCTCGACGGTGCCGTCACGGTGTTCGACGGTGTCGCCGGTGTTGAGCCGCAGTCCGAGACCGTTTGGCGTCAGGCGGACCGCTACGGCGTTCCGCGCATCTGCTTCGTCAACAAGCTCGACCGGACCGGTGCCGAGTTCCACCGCTGCGTCGACATGATCGTGGACCGCCTCGGTGCGGTTCCGCTGGTCATGCAGATCCCCATCGGCACTGAGATGGACTTCAAGGGCGTCGTCGACCTCGTCGCCATGAAGGCGATGGTGTGGTCCGCCGAGGCCACCAAGGGCGAGATGTACGACACTGTCGACATCCCGAGCACGCACGTCGAAGCCGCCCAGGAATGGCGCGGCAAGCTCCTCGAGACCATCGCGGAGCACGACGACGAGATGATGGAGCTGTTCCTCGAGGGCCAGGAGCCCAGCGAAGAGCAGCTGATGGCCGCGATCCGTCGCGCCACCATCGCCTCGACCGACTCGGAGCACCAGGGCAAGCCGACCTTCACGCCGGTGTTCTGTGGCAGCGCGTTCAAGAACAAGGGCGTACAGCCCCTGCTCGACGCCGTGGTCCGTTACCTGCCCTCCCCCCTGGACATCGAGGCCATCGAAGGCCACGACGTCAAGGACTCGTCGGTAGCCGTGAAGCGCCAGCCGTCCGAGGACGAGCCGTTCTCCGGTCTTGCTTTCAAGATCATGAGCGACCCGCACCTCGGCAAGCTCACCTTCGTCCGGGTTTACTCGGGCCGCCTCGAGACCGGCACCTTTGTGCTGAACTCGGTGAAGGGCAAGAAGGAGCGCATCGGCAAGATCTACCGTATGCACGCGAACAAGCGTGAGGAGATCCCGACGGCGGGCGCCGGCGACATCATCGCCGTCATGGGCCTGAAGCAGACCACCACCGGTGAGACGCTGTGCGACGAGAAGCAGCCGGTCATCCTGGAGTCCATGGACTTCCCGGCCCCGGTCATTCAGGTCGCCATCGAGCCCAAGTCCAAGGGTGACCAGGAGCGTCTGGGTATCGCGATTCAGCGTCTCGCTGAGGAAGACCCCTCGTTCCAGGTTCACTCCGACGAGGAGACCGGCCAGACCATCATCGGTGGTATGGGCGAGCTCCACCTCGAGGTGCTGGTCGACCGCATGAGGCGCGAGTTCCGCGTCGAGGCGAACGTCGGCAAGCCCCAGGTCGCATACCGCGAGACGATCCGCAAGACTGTCGACCGGATCGACTACACGCACAAGAAGCAGACTGGTGGTACCGGCCAGTTCGCGAAGGTACAGATCTCGATGGAGCCCATCGAGGGCGGCGACGCCTCGTACGAATTCGTGAACAAGGTCACCGGTGGCCGCATCCCCCGTGAGTACATCCCCTCGGTGGACGCCGGCGCCCAGGAAGCCATGAAGTTCGGCATCCTGGCCGGTTACGAGATGGTGGGTGTTCGCATCACCCTTCTCGACGGTGGCTACCACGAGGTCGACTCCTCCGAGCTCGCCTTCAAGATCGCCGGTTCGCAGGCGTTCAAGGAGGGTGCTCGCAGGGCGAGCCCCGTACTGCTCGAGCCGATGATGGCCGTTGAGGTCACCACGCCCGAGGACTACATGGGCGACGTCATCGGCGACCTGAACTCCCGCCGTGGCCAGATCCAGGCCATGGAGGAGCGCAGCGGCGCCCGTGTCATCAAGGGTCTCGTGCCCTTGTCGGAGATGTTCGGCTACGTCGGAGACCTCCGCAGCAAGACCTCGGGTCGCGCAAGCTACTCGATGCAGTTCGACTCCTACGCCGAGGTTCCGCGGAACGTCGCTGAGGAGATCATCGCGAAGGCCAAGGGCGAGTAGCGCTCAATTTTCGCAGTGTTGCTCAACCCTTAGGCTTGATAGCAGGCATCGGGGCATTCGTCGCAATCCACCGGGGCTTCGGCCCTGAGAAGCGTGGCGGATTCCCCGGCAGCCCGCATTCCAGCAAAGATCACCTGGCGCCGATGAAGCAAGGCGTACAGAACAACTCCCCAGGAGGACCCCAGTGGCGAAGGCGAAGTTCGAGCGGACTAAGCCGCACGTCAACATCGGCACCATCGGTCACATCGACCACGGTAAGACGACGCTGACCGCGGCGATTACCAAGGTGCTGCATGACGCGTACCCGGACCTGAACGAGGCCTCGGCCTTCGACCAGATCGACAAGGCTCCTGAGGAGCGCCAGCGCGGTATCACGATCTCGATCGCGCACGTCGAGTACCAGACGGAGTCGCGTCACTACGCGCACGTCGACTGCCCCGGTCACGCGGACTACATCAAGAACATGATCACGGGTGCGGCGCAGATGGACGGCGCCATCCTCGTTGTCGCCGCGACCGACGGCCCGATGCCGCAGACCAAGGAGCACGTGCTCCTGGCCCGCCAGGTCGGCGTTCCGTACATCGTCGTGGCCCTGAACAAGGCCGACATGGTGGACGACGAGGAGATCCTGGAGCTCGTCGAGCTCGAGGTCCGTGAGCTCCTCTCCGAGTACGAGTACGCGGGCGACGACCTTCCGGTCGTGCGCGTGTCGGCGCTCAAGGCTCTTGAGGGCGACAAGGAGTGGGGCGCGAAGCTCCTCGAGCTCATGGCGGCCGTCGACGAGGCGATCCCGACTCCGGCTCGTGACGTCGAGAAGCCGTTCCTGATGCCGATCGAGGACGTCTTCACGATCACCGGTCGTGGCACCGTCGTCACCGGTCGTATCGAGCGTGGTGTCCTCAAGGTCAACGAGACTGTCGACATCATCGGCATCAAGGAGACCAAGACCACCACCACGGTCACCGGTATCGAGATGTTCCGCAAGCTGCTCGACGAGGGCCAGGCGGGCGAGAACGTCGGTCTGCTCCTCCGTGGCATCAAGCGCGAGGACGTCGAGCGCGGCCAGGTCATCATCAAGCCGGGTTCGGTCACGCCGCACACCGAGTTTGAGGCCCAGGCCTACATCCTGTCGAAGGACGAGGGTGGCCGTCACACCCCCTTCTTCAACAACTACCGTCCGCAGTTCTACTTCCGGACGACCGACGTGACCGGCGTTGTGACCCTCCCCGAGGGCACCGAGATGGTCATGCCGGGCGACAACACCGCCATGACGGTCGCGCTGATCCAGCCGATCGCCATGGAAGAGGGCCTGAAGTTCGCCATCCGCGAGGGTGGCCGTACCGTGGGCGCCGGCCAGGTCGTCAAGATCACCAAGTGATCTGACGCTTAGGGCCTGTCCGGCCGGTCTGGGTCGGATAGGCCGCGGCGTCTGGTGCGTGCGATCGCAAGGCGCCGGAGCGTCCTGATAGCGGAGCTATCCGGTCGTTTCGGCAACGCAGCGAGCGTGCGTGCCAGGCGTCGCGGGCCCGGCCTGGGCTGGCCGGACAGGTCCTGGCGAGCATCACACCAAGGGCCCTGTCCCACCGTTCGCGGTGGGGCAGGGCCCTTGGCCTTTTTCCAGAACGTATCTGCGGGGAGGTCCCCCGGGCGGTTACGCCGTGGACTGCGTCTCGGCCCGCCACACCCACGGGGTCGCGGCGAAGTCCAGGCCGACCACGTACGCCCGGCCGTCGGCGCCGTGCAGCAGCGTGGGGGTGCCGACCGGGAGCGCGAAGGGCGGCCGCTTGAGCGGCCGGCCGGGCTGCGTGGTGTCCACGAGCTTGACGGTGCCGTCGAGCTCCTTGCCGAGCAGCAGCAGGCCGCGGTGCCCGCTGCGGGCCGGCGCGGCGCCGACCGCGACATCGGCGTAGCCGCCGTACCCGCTCAGTTGCGCGGGCGTCAGCACGCCGTCCCGTGACGCCGTGCCGTCGACCGTGCGCAGTACCAGCTCGCCGGTCACCGGCCGCCGGTAGGCGACCGTGAGGGAGCCGTCGGGGGCGAGCGCCGCGGACGGGGGCTCACCGGGCTGCGGCATGCCCTTCAGCGCCTGGAAGGCCATCGGCTGCCCGGGCGCGGGCTGCGTCCAGTGGTGGACGGTCTCGCGGCCGGCGGCGAAGACATGGATCCGCGCCTGGCCGTCGAGCACCACCGCCAGGCCGTCCTGCACCTCGTCGCCGCCGAGGTCACGCCAGTCGCCCCACTTCCCGCCGGGCTCCCTGACCTTGGTCCAGACACCCTTGGCGGCGCTGCGGACGAAGAGGTGGACCCGCCCGTCGGGGGTGGAGATCGCGACCGGGCAGCCGATCCGGCGGCCGTTGTCCTCGGTGCGCTCGGGGTTGCCCATACCGGTCCAGGCCCGGAACGCGCCGTCGGGGGAGCTCTGTTCCAGCAGGACGATCTCGCGTGAGTTGTGCCCGCCCTGGCCCTGCAGGGAGGAGAACCGCAGGGCGAACAGCAGCCGGCGGCCCGTGGTGTCCTTCACGGCGGCCAGCGCGGGGGCCAGCGGCCCGCCGCCGAGGTCCTGGGGATCGCTCCACTGGCCGCTGCCGGGGGCGCTCTCCTGCCAGCGCACGGCCCGGGTGCCGAGGACGCTGAACGCCTCCAGCCGGCCGTCGGCGCCGGTGAACGTCGCGGGCCGGGCGCCGGGGTAGCGGTAGTGGGTGGAACGGACCCAGCCCTTGGGGTTGGTCAGCGGGGTGTTCTGGCCGACTCCGTAGTCCCCGCAGCCGGCGGCGTTGCCGCAGTCCCACTCCGGATCTCCGCCGTACGGCAGGAGGTACTCGTTCTTCTCCCGGACCACGGACTGCGGGAGATTGCGGGGCCAGCGCTGGTTGTAGTAGCCGCGGTAGGAGGTGGTCACGAACCGCGGCACGTCACCGTCCGCCTTCGCGCTGTCGGCCACCCACTGGGCGAGGGCCTTCCAGGCGAAGAGCGCGGCGGGCGTGTGGTCGCGGTGGTCGGAGTAGCCGTTCTGGTCGCTGTTCTGGTGGTGGGCCGCGTCGTGCACCTGGATGTCGGGATCGGGGTCCAGGGTCTGCACGAGGGTCGGCTGGTAGCGCTCCAGCAGCGCGGCCAGCGAGTCCACCAGGGTCCGGTGGCTCACCTTGGTGGACCTTCCGACGGGGGAACCGGTGGCCACCACGGTGTCCAGGGTGATGCCGGGGACCGCCCACAGATGGGGGAGTCCCATCAGGTTCGGGTTCCCCTCGCCCATCGACAGGTTCACGAAGACCAGATCGGCCCGGCGCTCACCGTTCGCCAGCTGGTCGAGCTCGACGGTGAGGCCGCCGGTGAGCCGCAGCGCGGAATGGCGCCACGGGGTGAACTTGTCGAGGCCGAGCATGGTCGCGTACGCCTGGCGCAGCCCCTGGTGCCGGGCGGAGGAGTACGCCTGCCGGTTGGCCTTGGGCGTGGGGGTGCGCGGCGCGTGGTTCACGCCCACGGACTCGCCCGCCGTCACGTAGACCGAGACCACCGGGACGCCGCTGCGCACGGCGTGCAGGGTGTCGGGGTTCATGAAGTACAGGTCGTCGTCCGGGTGCGCGAGGACCTGGAGGAGCAGCGGCTTGGCGCCGGGCCGGTAGGCCTGGACCGCGCTCGGGTCGGAACCGGTGACCGGTTTCGCGTCGGACGGCGTGCTGGTGCAGCCGGCTGCCGCGGCCGCGGTTGCTAGGGCTGTGGCGACAAGTAGTTCCCTGCGGGACAACCTTCGCCTCGTAGAGACGCTCACAACAGATAGGAGCGTTCGGACGGCTCCGAGGTTGCGTGCGAGAACCTGCACGCCGGCTGACCTAGGGTGGTCCGTCGGGTTACCAGGGCGTTAAGGGAGCGATGCGTGTATCTGTCGGAGACCCGGGCGAGTGACAAGGCCCGGTCCGAGGGCGAACGTCCGGGCCGCCGCCGGGGACTGCGCGGTCTGGTGTCGGCGAACGTCTTCGCGCTCGGGATGACGAGCCTGATCACCGACATCTCCTCGGAGATGGTCACCGCGGTCCTTCCCGTGTACCTGGTGACCGGACTCGGTCTGAGCATGCTGCAGTTCGGCTTCCTGGACGGCGTGTACTCGGGGTCGACGGCCCTGCTGCGGATCGTCGGCGGCTACCTCGCCGACAAGTTCACCGCACGCAAGGCCGTGGCGGGCTCCGGCTACCTCATGTCGGCGGTGACGAAGCTGGGATTCCCCCTGGTGGGCGCCTCGGTGCCGGGCATCGGGATGATGATGGCCGTCGACCGGGCGGGCAAGGGGATCAGAACCGCCCCGCGGGACGCGCTGATCTCGCTGTCCACCCCGCCGGAGTCGCAGGGCCGGGCGTTCGGCGTGCACCGGGCGATGGACACCGTCGGCGCCTTCATCGGCCCGGTCATCGCCTTCGCCCTGATGTCGATGATGAGCACCTCGCTGGGCACCGCGTACGACGCCGTGTTCGTGGTGAGCTTCTGCATCGGCGCGATCGGCGTGGTGGCCCTCGCGCTGTTCGTAAGGGACCCGTTCACGCGGAAGAAGACCGCCCGGGTCGCGGTCTCGCTCCGCGCCGGGCTGGGGATGCTCGGCAACGCGGCGTTCCGGCGGGCCTGCATCGGGGCCTGCCTGCTCGGCCTGGCGACGGTCTCCGACGCGTTCATCTACCTGGCGCTGCAGAACCGCACCGACCTGGCGATCTCCTGGTTCCCGCTGCTCCCGCTGGGCACGACCGGGGTGTACCTGCTGGCGGCGGTGCCGCTGGGCGGGCTGGCCGACCGGATCGGCCGCTGGAAGATCTTCCTGGCCGGGCACGCCTGCCTGATCGGCGCCTATCTGCTGATCGGCGGCGTCCTGGACCTGCGGGGCACGGCCCTGATCCTCATCGTCCTGGCCCTGCACGGGCTGTTCTACGCGGCGACCGACGGCGTCCTGATGGCGCACGCCGGGCCGCTGATCCCCGAGGAGCTGCGCACCAGCGGGCTGTCCGTGCTGCAGACCACCCAGACCCTGGGCCGTTCCGTCTCCTCCGTGGCGTTCGGCGCCGCCTGGATGCGCTGGGGCCCGGAGAACACCATCCAAGGATTCACCGTCGCTCTGACGGCCGCCGTGCTGCTGTGCATGGTGCTGCTGCGGCCGGGTGCCGCCCACGGTCCCGAGGTGGCCGACGTATGAAGAACCGGATCATAGTTTTCGCGGTGTGCGTGGCCGTGCTGGCCTCGGTGGCCATCGGGTACACGGTGTACGCCCTGCAGCGCGACAAGGCCCGCGCCGGGGGCGGTGAGGGAGTGCGCCCGGTCGCCGGCGCCGTCGACCTCACCCCGGGCGGCAGTGCCCGGCTGATCTTCCGCGACACCGCCAAGGGCCCCGGCTTCGGCCGGCTGGCCGAGGTGCGGGTGGGCAGCCCCGGCGGCGGCCGGAAGGTCGACACGCAGGCCTGCGAGCGCAGCTACGCGGCGGCCGGCCGGCTGCTCTGCCTGGCCGGCCAGAACGGCCTGGTGGTGCACCACTACGCGGAGCTGCGCGACAGCCGGATGAAGCTGCTCAAGCGGATCCAGCTGCCCGGCCTGCCCAGCCGCGCCCGGCTCTCCGCCGACGGCCGGATGGCGGCCTGGACGGCGTTCGTCTACGGGGACTCGTACACCTCGGCCGGCTTCTCCACCCGCACCGGCATCTACGACTCGCGCACCGACACGGTGGTGCCGACCCTGGAGACGTTCGAGGTCCGGCGGAACGGCAAGGACTTCACACCGCCGGACCGGAACTTCTGGGGGGTGTCGTTCCTGAAGGACGACAACACCTTCTACGCGACGCTGGGCAGCTCCTCCAGCGGCGGAACGTTCCTGGTCCGCGGCGACTTCGCGGCCCGCACCATGACCGTGTTGCGGGAGAACGTCGAGTGCCCGTCGCTCTCCCCCGACGGCACCCGGCTGGTCTTCAAGAAGAAGATCTCCGACGACCCGTCCAAGCCGTGGCGGCTGTACGTGCTGGACCTGGCGACCCTGCGGGAGACGGCGCTCGCCGAGACCCGCAGCGTGGACGACCAGGGCGACTGGCTGGACGACCGCACCATCGCCTACTCCCTGCCGACCGGCAGCAGCGCCTTCGACGTGTGGAAGCAGCCCGCGGACGGTTCGGGCCGGCCTGAGCTGATGGTGTCGGGCGCCTACGGGCCGAGCGTGGTGCGCTGAGCGCTCCCCGCCCGCCCGGCCACAGGCCCTCAGTCTCAGTGCGCGAAGGACATCCTGCTGGGCGGTGAGACGTACCGGGCGTAGTTGTCCTGCGCCGGGTACGTACGGCCCGCCGGTCCGGCGGCGAAGACCCGCAGGATGTTCTCGGAGACCTGGCGGGCGAACTCCCCGGACGCCTCGGGCACCCGCTGCTCGCCGGCCTGGTCCCGGCAGCCGGTGTTGCCGTACACGCTGCAGGCCCAGCTCATGGTGCCGGTGGCGAAGACCCCGGCGCCCGAAGGCACCGTGTAGTAGGCGGCGTTGGCCCGGGTCTTCGCGCCGCGGCAGGTCAGCGGGGAGTCCCCGACGACCTGGATCGGGCGCGGCACCGGGACGCCGGCCATCAGCCGGTCCGACTCCACGCCGACCAGTCCGATGTACTTGCTGCCGGCCCTGGCGCCGGTGCCGCGGAACATCCACGCGTCCGGGTCGGTGACGACGAACGGCGCGTAGACCGGGTTGCACTCGTACAGCACGCCGGTCAGGACGCTCTCCGGGCGCGGGTCGGGCGGCAGCCGCCACTGCTGGGTGGCCTGGCTGGGGTCCTTGAGGATCATCGGGTCCTCGGCGGGGTCCTTGTAGACCACCACCACGCGGTCCTTGCCCAGCGAGCTGGGCTCCAGCCGTATGTGCCGGTAGGCGGCGTTGGAGGAGAAGAAGGCGATGTTCACGCCGGCGTCGCGGATCGTGAGGGTGTTGTCGCGCATGCCCGCCGACCAGTACTCGTCGTGCCCGGGGAAGATCACCGCACGGGCGCCGCGGAACAGCTCCGCCGAGTTGTCGAGGTCGGTGTCGGTCTCGTAGGCGAGCGGTATGCGCATCCGCTCCGCGATGCTGAGCATCGGCAGCTCGTACCAGTTGAAGGGCGAGCCCTTGCCGTCGTACGGCCGGTCGAAGCCGGCCTTGCGCGAGCGCTTGTCGTAGCCGGGTCCCGTGGTGCCGCGGGAGTCGCCGTAGACATTGGTGCCGCCGCCCCACTTGTTGTACGCGGCCCAGGTGGTGACCGCGTTCACGAACACGGTGCGGCCGACGGTGGAGGTGGAGCGGATCGTCAGCGTCACCCAGCGGTCGTGGCCCTGGCTGGAGACGAGCTTCAGCAGATAGCTGCCCTGCGGCCAGTTCCTGGTGCTCACCGTCAGGGACGGCTTCCAGGGCGCGCTGATCAGGTATATGCCGGGCACCGTCTTCGGGCCCGCCTGCCGCTCACCGGGCCGGGATGCCGACGACCAGACCTTGCGGCCCTGCTTCCCCTGGTACCAGCCCATCCGGTACGCCTCGACGCGGAAGCTCCTGGCGGTGGTGGAGACGAACAGCCGAAACGATTCTCCTGAGGTGACGCTCACGTGGTCGGCGAAGCCCTCGATCGCGTCGGACGGCCCCGGGTCGCGCAGCCGCCAGGCGGTGCTGCCGGGCCGCCGGTTCTCCTCCGTCACCGACCAGTTGTCCATGTCGAGCGGCGGGGCGGCCTGGGGAGTCCTGGCGGGCGGGGTCAGCGCTCCGGTGCCGGGGGTGCCGCACGCGCCGGCGAACAGCGCGAGGACGACCGTGAGCAGTACCAGACGGGGCAGCCTCTTCAACGAACACTCTTTCTCGTCCGACGTGTCCCCGCCATGTCAGGGAACTCCGCAGATGAGGACCGTCCGGGGGAGCCTTTGGTTGCTCCGCCTGCCCAGGTGGTAGTGTCACCGGCTCGATTGGCGTGGAGTGTGCCCCATATGGCACACTAGCCAAGTTGCTCGGTCGAGCGCCGATGCTGCGCGCCTCCCGTCGGGAGGACCGGAAGCGAGTCCCACAGTACTCGTCGTCATGATCCGCCTCTTGGTGGCATGACGGACGTACGGGAATCTTCCGGGAAGCGTTAGTGCGGTTCCGGCCAGGCACCCGGTGGGAGTCTTCACCACATCCTGCGGTCAGAGCGCCGCGCTTCCTTCTCCGAGGGATTTCCGCTTGCGGAAATTTATGAGAAGGGGTGCGACACGCCCGACCGCGTGGGTCGGCGGAGAGTCACTACCGACCGGGTTCCAGAGCGTTACGAGACAAAGGACTACGGAGTAGCCATGGCGGGACAGAAGATCCGCATCCGGCTCAAGGCGTACGACCACGAGGTCATCGACTCCTCGGCGAAGAAGATCGTCGAGACGGTGACGCGTACTGGTGCGCACGTCGCAGGCCCGGTGCCGCTGCCCACTGAGAAGAACGTGTACTGCGTCATCAAGTCGCCGCACAAGTACAAGGATGCGCGCGAGCACTTCGAGATGCGCACCCACAAGCGGCTCATCGACATTCTCGACCCCACGCCGAAGACGGTTGACTCGCTGATGCGTCTCGACCTCCCGGCTGGCGTCGACATCGAGATCAAGCTCTGAGGTGACGCGCGAGATGGCTAAGAGCATTAAGGGCGTCCTGGGCGAGAAGCTCGGCATGACGCAGGTCTGGGACGAGAACAACCGCATTGTGCCGGTGACCGTCATCAAGGCCGGCCCGTGTGTCGTGACCCAGGTCCGCACCAACGACGTCGACGGCTACGAGTCGGTTCAGATCGCCTTCGGCGAGATTGACCCGCGCAAGGTGAACAAGCCCCTCAAGGGTCACTTCGCCAAGGCCGACGTAACCCCGCGCCGCCACCTGGTGGAGCTTCGTACGCCTGACGCCGGCGAGTACACGCTGGGCCAGGAGATCACCGCTGCGACCTTCGAGTCCGGTGTCAAGGTCGATGTGACCGGCACCAGCAAGGGCAAGGGTTTCGCCGGTGTCATGAAGCGTCACAACTTCAAGGGTCTCGGCGCTGGTCACGGCGTTCAGCGCAAGCACCGTTCCCCCGGCTCCATCGGTGGCTGTGCCACCCCGGGTCGTGTCTTCAAGGGCATGAAGATGGCCGGCCGGATGGGTGGAGAGCGTGTGACCACACAGAATCTGACCGTCCACGCCGTTGACGCGGAGAAGGGCCTGCTCCTCATCAAGGGAGCGGTACCTGGTCCGAACGGCGGCCTCATCCTGGTCCGTACCGCGGCCAAGGGGGCTTGAGGATATGAGCACCATTGACATCCTGTCGCCCGCGGGCGACAAGACCGGGAGCCTTGAGCTTCCCGCCGAGATCTTCGACGCCAAGGTCAGCATTCCGCTGATCCACCAGGTCGTCGTGGCGCAGCTCGCTGCCGCCCGTCAGGGCACGCACAGCACCAAGCGTCGCGGCGAGGTCCGCGGTGGTGGGCGCAAGCCTTACCGCCAGAAGGGCACCGGCCGCGCCCGCCAGGGTTCGACCCGCGCTCCGCAGTTCGCGGGCGGTGGCGTCGTCCACGGTCCGAAGCCGCGTGACTACTCCCAGCGGACGCCGAAGAAGATGATCCGGGCCGCCCTCCTCGGCGCCCTGACCGACCGGGCGCGTCACTCCCGCATTCACGTCGTTTCCGGCGTGATCGAGGGCACGACGCCTTCCACGAAGTCCGCCAAGACGCTGTTCGGCAAGATCTCGGAGCGTAAGAACGTGCTCCTGGTCGTCGAGCGCGCTGACGAGGCCGCGTGGCTGTCCGCCCGCAACCTGCCCCAGGTCCACATCCTGGAAGCCGGTCAGCTGAACACCTACGACGTGCTCGTCTCCGACGAAGTGGTCTTCACGAAGGATGCCTTCGAGCGTTTCGTGGCGGGTCCCGCCGCGTCCGCCAAGGCCGTTGCCTCCGAGGATGAGCTCGAAGGGAACGACGCCTGATGAGTGAGACCAAAACCGCCGCGGTCGTCACCAGCAAGACCTTCACGGACCCCCGTGACATCCTGGTCAAGCCGGTGGTTTCCGAGAAGAGCTACGCGCTCCTGGACGAGAACAAGTACACGTTCATCGTCGCGCCGGGCAGCAATAAGACCCAGATCAAGCAGGCCGTCGAGGCGGTCTTCTCGGTCAAGGTCACCGGGGTCAACACGATCAACCGGCAGGGTAAGCGCAAGCGCACCAAGACCGGTTTCGGCAAGCGCAAGGACACCAAGCGCGCCATCGTGACCCTCGCTGAGGGCGACCGAATCGACATCTTCGGCGGCCCGGTCTCCTAACGGAGTCCGTGTCGTCCGATATCGGACGAGGACTGAGAAATGGGTATCCGCAAGTACAAGCCGACGACGCCGGGCCGTCGTGGCTCCAGCGTCGCCGACTTCGTCGAGATCACGCGGTCCACGCCGGAGAAGTCGCTGGTCCGCCCCCTGCACAGCAAGGGCGGGCGTAACAGCTCGGGTCGCATCACTGTTCGCCACCAGGGTGGCGGTCACAAGCGTGCTTACCGAGTCATCGACTTCCGTCGTCATGACAAGGACGGCGTTCCGGCGAAGGTCGCTCACATCGAGTACGACCCGAACCGCACCGCACGCATCGCGCTGCTGCACTACGCAGACGGCGAGAAGCGCTACATCATTGCCCCGGCCAAGTTGAGCCAGGGCGACCGGGTTGAGAACGGCCCCACGGCCGACATCAAGCCGGGCAACAACCTCCCGCTGCGCAACATCCCGGTGGGTACGACCATCCACGCTATCGAGCTGCGTCCCGGCGGCGGTGCGAAGATCTCCCGTTCCGCGGGTGCTTCGGTCCAGCTGCTGGCGAAGGAGGGCTCCATGGCCACCCTTCGTATGCCGTCCGGTGAGGTCCGCCTGGTCGACGTCCGCTGCCGCGCCACTGTTGGCGAGGTCGGCAACGCCGAGCAGTCGAACATCAACTGGGGCAAGGCCGGCCGTATGCGCTGGAAGGGCGTCCGCCCGACCGTCCGCGGTGTCGCGATGAACCCTGTCGACCACCCGCACGGTGGTGGTGAGGGTAAGACCTCCGGTGGTCGCCACCCGGTCTCCCCGTGGGGTCAGAAGGAGGGTCGTACTCGCTCGCCGAAGAAGGCAAGCAGCAAGTACATCGTCCGCCGCCGCAAGACGAACAAGAAGCGCTAGGAGCAGGTTTAGATGCCGCGCAGTCTCAAGAAGGGGCCCTTCGTCGACGACCACCTCATCAAGAAGGTGGACGTACAGAACGAGGCAGGCACCCACAACGTCATCAAGACCTGGTCCCGCCGCTCCATGATCATTCCGGCGATGCTGGGCCACACGATCGCGGTGCACAACGGCAAGATCCACGTCCCGGTGTTCGTCACCGAGTCCATGGTCGGCCACAAGCTCGGCGAATTCTCGCCGACCCGCACGTTCCGCGGCCACGTCAAGGACGACCGCAAGACGAAGCGTCGCTGATCGGCGGAGTGCGAAGACTATGACTGACACCGAAGGGACAACCATGGAAGCCAGGGCCCAGGCGCGGTACATCCGCGTCACGCCCATGAAGGCCCGCCGCGTGGTGGACCTCATCCGTGGCATGAATGCCACGGAGGCTCAGGCGGTCCTGCGTTTCGCCCCGCAGGCCGCGAGCGTGCCGGTGGGCAAGGTGCTTGACAGCGCCATTGCCAACGCCGCGCACAACTACGACCACTCCGATGCCGAGTCTCTCGTCATCACTGAGGCGTATGTCGACGAAGGTCCGACCCTGAAGCGGTTCCGTCCGCGTGCCCAGGGCCGTGCCTACCGGATCCGCAAGCGGACCAGCCACATCACCGTGGTCGTCAGCAGCAAGGAAGGGACCCGGTAATGGGCCAGAAGGTTAACCCGTACGGGTTCCGGCTCGGAATTACCACGGACTTCAAGTCTCGTTGGTACGCCGACAAGCTGTACAAGGACTACGTCAAGGAAGACGTCGCCATCCGCAAGATGATGACGCAGGGCATGGAGCGCGCCGGCATCTCGAAGGTTGAGATCGAGCGCACCCGTGACCGCGTGCGTGTGGACATCCACACCGCGCGTCCCGGCATCGTCATCGGCCGTCGTGGTGCCGAGGCCGACCGCATCCGCGGCGACCTGGAGAAGCTGACCGGCAAGCAGGTGCAGCTGAACATCCTCGAGGTCAAGAACCCCGAGATGGACGCTCAGCTGGTGGCCCAGGCCGTCGCCGAGCAGCTCTCCTCGCGTGTCTCCTTCCGTCGTGCCATGCGTAAGAGCATGCAGGGCACCATGAAGGCCGGCGCCAAGGGCATCAAGATCCAGTGCGGTGGCCGTCTCGGCGGCGCCGAGATGTCCCGCTCTGAGTTCTACCGCGAAGGCCGTGTGCCGCTGCACACCCTGCGCGCCAACGTGGACTACGGCTTCTTCGAGGCCAAGACCACCTTCGGCCGCATCGGTGTGAAGGTGTGGATCTACAAGGGCAACGTCAAGAACATCGCAGAGGTTCGCGCCGACAACGCCGCGGCCCGTGCGGGCAACCGCCCGTCGCGTGGTCCCGGCGCCGGTGGAACCGACCGTCCGCAGCGCCGCGGTGGCGAGCGCGGCGGCCGCGGCCGTAAGCCCCAGACGGACGGCGGTTCGGCTCCCAAGGCCGAGGCCCCCGCCGCTGTCGAGGCTCCGGCTGCGGACACTCCCGGAACGGAGGCCTGACCCAATGCTGATCCCCCGCAGGGTCAAGCACCGCAAGCAGCACCACCCGAAGCGCTCGGGCATGGCCAAGGGCGGCACCGAACTCGCGTTCGGTGAGTACGGCCTGCAGGCCGTCACCCCGGCCTATGTGACGAACCGGCAGATCGAGTCCGCTCGTATCTCCATCACCCGTCACATCAAGCGCGGCGGCAAGGTCTGGATCAACATCTACCCGGACCGTCCGCTGACCAAGAAGCCTGCTGAGACCCGCATGGGTTCCGGTAAGGGTTCGCCGGAGTGGTGGATCGCGAACGTCAAGCCCGGTCGGGTGATGTTCGAGCTGTCCTTCCCGAACGAGAAGGTTGCCAAGGAGGCGCTCACCCGCGCCGCCCACAAGCTTCCGATGAAGTGCCGCATTGTGCGGCGCGAGGCAGGTGAATCGTGATGGCGGCCGGCACCACTAAGGCCACCGAGCTGCGCACGCTGGGCGACGAGGAACTCCTCGCCAAGCTGAGCGAAGCCAAGGAGGAGCTGTTCAACCTCCGCTTCCAAGCGGCCACGGGACAGCTCGAGAACAACAACCGGCTCAAGGTCGTCCGCAAGGACATCGCCCGGATCTACACCTTGATGCGCGAGCGCGAGCTGGGCATCGAGACGGTGGAGAGCGCCTGATGAGCGAGAAGAATGTGACTGAGACCTCCGAGCAGCGCGGCTTCCGCAAGACCCGTGAGGGCCTTGTGGTCAGCGACAAGATGGACAAGACCGTAGTGGTCGCCGTCGAGGACCGTGTGAAGCACGCCCTGTACGGCAAGGTCATCCGGCGCACCAACAAGCTCAAGGCGCACGACGAGCAGAACGCTGCCGGCATCGGCGACCGTGTCCTCCTCATGGAGACCCGGCCGACCTCTGCCACCAAGCGCTGGCGCGTCGTGGAGATCCTCGAGAAGGCCAAGTAATCCCTGAGGGCTTTCCCTCAGGACCGTTCCGTCAGGCTCGGTAGGGGCGGGGCAACCCGCCCCTACCGGGAACCGACGCGACAAACAGGAGATAGACGTGATCCAGCAGGAGTCGCGACTGCGGATCGCCGACAACACTGGTGCGAAGGAAATCCTTTGCATCCGTGTTCTCGGTGGTTCGGGTCGCCGCTACGCGGGAATCGGTGACGTCATCGTTGCCACCGTCAAGGACGCGATCCCCGGTGGCAACGTGAAGAAGGGCGAGGTCGTCAAGGCGGTCATCGTCCGGACCGTCAAGGAGCGCCGTCGCGCAGACGGCTCGTACATCCGGTTCGACGAGAACGCCGCCGTCATTCTGAAGAACGACGGCGACCCCCGCGGCACCCGTATCTTCGGCCCGGTGGGCCGTGAGCTGCGCGAGAAGAAGTTCATGAAGATCGTTTCTCTCGCGCCGGAGGTGCTGTAACCGATGAAGATCAAGAAGGGCGACCTGGTCCAGGTCATCACCGGTAAGGACCGCGGCAAGCAGGGCAAGGTCATTGTGGCCTACCCCACTGAGAGCCGTGTCCTCGTCGAGGGTGTCAACCGGGTCAAGAAGCACACCAAGGCCGGCCAGTCCGACCGCGGTAGCAAGACCGGTGGGATCATCACGACCGAGGCCCCGATTCACATCAGCAATGTTCAGCTGATCGTGGAGAAGGACGGCAAGAAGGTCGTTACCCGCGTCGGTTACCGCTTCGACGACGAAGGCAACAAGATCCGCGTTGCCAAGCGGACGGGTGAGGACATCTGATGACTGCCACCACCACGCCGCGTCTGAAGACGCGCTACCGCGAGGAAATCTCGGGCAAGCTGCACGAGGAGTTCTCTTTCGAGAACGTCATGCAGATCCCGGGTCTGACCAAGATCGTGGTCAACATGGGTGTGGGCGACGCCGCCCGCGACTCCAAGCTGATCGAGGGCGCGATTCGCGACCTCGCCACGATCACCGGCCAGAAGCCGCAGGTCACCAAGGCCCGCAAGTCCATCGCGCAGTTCAAGCTGCGTGAGGGCCAGCCGATCGGCGCCCACGTCACCCTCCGCGGTGACCGTATGTGGGAGTTCCTGGACCGCGTGCTGTCACTCGCACTGCCGCGTATCCGTGACTTCCGCGGCCTGTCGCCGAAGCAGTTCGACGGCCGGGGCAACTACACCTTCGGTCTCACGGAGCAGGTCATGTTCCACGAGATCGACCAGGACAAGATCGACCGGGTCCGGGGCATGGACATCACCGTGGTTACCACGGCGACCAACGACGACGAGGGTCGTGCCCTGCTTCGTCACCTCGGCTTCCCGTTCAAGGAGATGTGACCGTGGCGAAGAAGGCTCTGATCGCTAAGGCCGCTCGCAAGCCCAAGTTCGCTGTGCGCGGTTACAACCGCTGCCAGCGCTGTGGCCGGCCGCACTCTGTCTACCGCAAGTTCGGCCTCTGCCGCGTGTGCCTTCGTGAGATGGCTCACCGTGGCGAGCTGCCGGGCGTGACCAAGAGCTCCTGGTAGATCCGGTTCCCTTCGGGGAATCCGGTGACCAGGAACTCTCGGTAAGCATCTGGACGGCAGGATGCCCTCCCCGTCTGCCGTAAGGTAGAGGGGTTGGGCGCCCTGTCGCCCATGACCGACTTACTACGCCGTAGGTCCCCGCGCCGCACCCGTCCCGACTTTGCTCGGGGAGAAGGATGGCGCAATGGAAACCCCGGCGAGAGAGGCCTAGGGCCAACTCATGACCATGACCGACCCCATCGCAGACATGCTCACCCGTCTGCGTAATGCGAACTCGGCGTATCACGATGACGTCGTGATGCCGTTCAGCAAGATCAAGTCGCACATCGCGGAGATCCTCCAGCAGGAGGGTTACATCACCGGCTGGAAGGTCGAGGATGCCGAGGTTGGCAAGAACCTCATCCTCGAGCTGAAGTTCGGTCCGAGCCGTGAGCGCTCGATCGCCGGCATCAAGCGCATCAGCAAGCCGGGCCTTCGGGTCTACGCAAAGTCCACCAATCTGCCCAAGGTGCTCGGCGGCCTGGGCGTGGCGATCATCTCCACGTCCCACGGTCTCCTCACCGGCCAGCAGGCCAGCAAGAAGGGCGTAGGTGGGGAAGTCCTCGCCTACGTCTGGTAATCGGGAACAGGAGGCATTGCAATGTCGCGCATCGGCAAGCTGCCCATCCCGGTTCCCGCCGGCGTGGACGTCACCATCGACGGCCGTACGGTCTCGGTGAAGGGCCCCAAGGGTTCCCTTTCCCACACCGTCGCTGCCCCGATCGATGTCGCCAAGGACGAGACCGGCACGCTCATCGTGTCGCGTCCTAACGACGAGCGTGTTTCGAAGGCCCTGCACGGCCTGTCCCGCACGCTGGTGGCGAACATGATCACTGGCGTGACCGCGGGTTACAGCAAGGCGCTCGAGATCAACGGCGTCGGCTACCGCGTCCAGGCGAAGGGCTCCAATCTGGAGTTCGCCCTGGGCTACAGCCACCCCGTCGTGATCGAGCCGCCGGAGGGCATCTCGTTCAAGGTGGAGTCGCCGACCAAGCTGAGTGTCGAGGGAATCGACAAGCAGAAGGTCGGCGAGGTAGCCGCGAACATCCGCAAGCTGCGGAAGCCCGACCCGTACAAGGGCAAGGGTGTTAAGTACGCGGGCGAAGTCATCCGCCGCAAGGTCGGAAAGGCTGGTAAGTAGCCATGGCATACGGTGTGAAGATCGCCAAGGGCAAGGCTTACAAGGGCGCGGCTCTCAAGCGTCGCCACATCCGCGTCCGCAAGCGGATCTCGGGCACGGAGGCGCGTCCGCGTCTCGTCGTGACCAGGTCCAACCGCGGCATCGTGGCGCAGGTTATCGACGACCTCGCGGGGCACACCCTCGCGTCGGCGTCGACCCTCGACCCGTCCATCCGTGGCGGCGAAGGCGACAAGTCCTCCAAGGCGAAGCAGGTCGGCCAGCTCGTGGCCGAGCGTGCCAAGGCCGCGGGTATTGAGACTGTCGTATTCGACCGTGGCGGCAATCAGTACGCAGGGCGCATTGCCGCCCTTGCGGACGCCGCCCGCGAAGCCGGACTCGAGTTCTGAGTTCGTCCCGCAGCTAGCGGATCAACGAAGAGAGGTAATTCCAATGGCTGGACCCCAGCGCCGCGGCAGCGGTGCCGGTGGCGGCGAGCGGCGTGACCGTAAGTCTGGGCGGGACGGCCAGCAGGCCGAGAAGACCGCCTACGTCGAGCGTGTTGTCGCGATCAACCGCGTCGCCAAGGTAGTCAAGGGTGGTCGTCGCTTCAGCTTCACCGCGCTGGTCGTGGTGGGCGATGGTGACGGCACCGTCGGTGTCGGTTATGGCAAGGCCAAGGAAGTTCCGGCCGCCATCGCCAAGGGTGTCGAGGAAGCGAAGAAGAACTTCTTCAAGGTTCCCCGCATCCAGGGCACCATCCCGCACCCGATCCAGGGCGAGAAGGCCGCGGGCGTCGTTCTGCTCAAGCCTGCTTCCCCCGGTACCGGTGTTATCGCCGGTGGCCCGGTGCGCGCCGTACTCGAGTGCGCCGGTATCCACGACGTTCTGTCCAAGAGCCTCGGCTCGGACAACGCGATCAACATCGTGCACGCCACGGTGGCCGCGCTTCAGGGCCTTCAGCGCCCCGAGGAGATCGCTGCCCGTCGTGGCCTGCCGCTGGAGGACGTCGCGCCCGCAGCTCTGCTGCGTGCACGTGCCGGGGTGGGTGCCTGATGGCTCGCCTCAAGGTCACGCAGATCAAGTCCTACATCGGTAGCAAGCAGAACCACCGTGACACCCTGCGTTCGCTCGGGCTCAAGCGCCTGAACGACGTGGTGGTCAAGGAGGACCGTCCGGAGATTCGCGGAATGGTCCAGACCGTCCGCCACCTCGTCACGGTCGAGGAGGTTGACTGACATGGGTGCTGAGAACCCGCAGAACCCCCTGAAGGTCCACAACCTGCGTCCCGCCCCGGGTGCCAAGACCGCCAAGACCCGTGTGGGTCGTGGCGAGGCGTCCAAGGGTAAGACCGCTGGTCGTGGTACCAAGGGCACGAAGGCCCGTTACCAGGTTCCGGCTCGCTTTGAGGGTGGGCAGATGCCCCTCCACATGCGCCTGCCGAAGCTCAAGGGCTTCAAGAACCCGTTCCGCGTCGAGTTCCAGGTCGTGAACCTGGACAAGCTCACCGCCCTCTACCCCGAGGGTGGAGAGGTCACGGTGGCCGATCTGGTCGCCAAGGGCGCGGTACGTAAGAACCAGCTCGTCAAGGTGCTCGGCACCGGCGAGATCACCGTGGCGCTGCAGGTTTCGGTTGACGCCGTCTCCGGCTCCGCCAAGGAGAAGATCGCTGCTGCCGGCGGCACCGTCACCGAGCTCATCTGAGTCTCGGCGACTGCTGCTGACAGCGACCGAATCGGGCCCGTTCCTCCTCGGAGGGACGGGCCCGATTCGGTAGCAGGCACCGAAGGACAAACTGCGCAAGTACGACCCTGACGTGTCTCTACCGGGTGGCGATCGCCAACTGGGGGAGACACGCGCTTCATACGGACCGCCACGCGCTGTTAGAGTCCGTTGGGTCGACTGGCGAAACTGCCCGCAGACTGTCCTCGCGCCCCATCCCGGCCGGTGATCCGCCGTCCGTGACAGACCATCTCGACCGACCCTTCCGCCCTGCTGCGCGGAAGGTGCAGGAGGCACCGTGCTCACCGCGTTCGCCCAGGCGTTCAAAACGCCTGACCTGCGCAAGAAGCTGCTGTTCACGCTGGGCATCATGGTGCTGTTCCGGCTCGGGGCGCACGTCCCGGTGCCAGGGGTGGACTACAAGGTCGTCAACGCGTGCATCAAGGACGCGGGCGGCGGGCAGGGCCTCTTCAGCCTGGTCAACCTCTTCAGCGGTGGTGCACTGCTCCAGCTGACCATCTTCGCGCTCGGGATCATGCCGTACATCACGGCGAGCATCATCCTGCAGCTGCTGACCGTGGTGATCCCACGCCTCGAAGCCCTCAAGAAGGAGGGCCAGGCGGGCACCGCGAAGATCACGCAGTACACCCGATACCTGACCGTGGCGCTGGCGATCCTGCAGGGCACCGGCCTGGTGGCCACCGCCCGCGGCGGCAGCCTCTTCTCCAGCTGCACCCAGCGCTACGACATCATCTCCAGCAAGTCGATCTTCACCACCGTCACGATGGTGGTCACGATGACCGCCGGTACCGTGATGATCATGTGGCTCGGCGAGCTGATCACCGACCGCGGCATCGGCAACGGTATGTCGATCCTGATGTTCGTCTCGATCGCGGCCGGCTTCCCGGGCGCCCTGTGGTCCATCAAGAGCTCCGGCAAGATCATGGGCGGCTGGTTCGAGTTCTTCATCGTCATCCTGATCGGCCTGGTGATGGTGGCCCTTGTGGTCTTCGTCGAACAGGCGCAACGCAGGATCCCGGTGCAGTACGCGAAGCGCATGATCGGCCGGCGGTCCTACGGCGGAACGTCCACGTATATCCCGCTCAAGGTGAACCAGGCGGGTGTGATTCCCGTCATCTTCGCCTCGTCGTTGCTCTACATTCCGGCCCTCGTCGTTCAGTTCAGCGGGTCGACAGCACCGTGGGCCCAGTGGGTCAGCGTCAACCTGACCAAGGGCGATCACCCCGCCTACCTGGCCGCTTACTTCCTGCTGATCGTCTTCTTCGCCTTCTTCTACGTCGCGATCTCGTTCAACCCCGAGGAAGTCGCCGACAATATGAAGAAGTATGGTGGCTTCATCCCGGGCATCCGGGCCGGTCGACCTACTGCTGAATACCTGAGCTACGTGTTGAACAGGATCACGTGGCCGGGATCGCTGTATCTGGGGCTCATCGCTCTCGTTCCCACCGTTGCCATCGCCTTGTTCAACGGCAGCACCAACTTCCCGTTCGGCGGGACCAGCATCCTGATCATCGTGGGTGTCGGCCTGGAGACCGTGAAGCAGATCGAGAGCCAGCTCCAGCAGCGCAACTACGAAGGGTTCCTCCGCTGATGCGAATCGTCCTCGTCGGGCCGCCTGGGGCCGGCAAGGGTACGCAGGCTGCGTTCCTCGCCAAGAACCTGTCGATCCCGCACATCTCGACGGGCGACCTCTTCCGCGCGAACATCAGCCAGGGCACCGCCCTGGGCAAGCAGGCGAAGTCCTACATGGACGCCGGCAACCTGGTGCCCGACGAAGTGACCATCGGGATGGCGAAGGACCGGCTCGACGAGCCGGACACCGAGGGCGGCTTCCTGCTCGACGGTTTCCCGCGCAACGTCCACCAGGCCGAGGCGCTCGACGCCTTCCTGGTCGAGCGCGGTATCGCGCTCGACGGGGTCCTGGACCTGGAGGTCCCGGAGGACGAGGTCGTCAAGCGCATCGCCGGCCGGCGCACCTGCCGCAAGGACACGGCGCACACGTTCCACATCACGTACAAGAAGCCCGAGGTCGAGGGTGTGTGCGACGAGTGCGGCGGCGAGCTCTACCAGCGTGACGACGACTCCGAGGCGACCGTGCGCAACCGCCTCGCCGTCTATCACCGGGAGACCGAGCCGATCATCGACTACTACCGGCAGCAGGACCTGGTGGCGACGATCTCGGCGCTCGGTCCGGTCGCGGAAGTCACCCAGCGGGCGATGGACGCACTGAAGAGCAACAAGAGCGCGTAGTACCCACACGTACACAGGTCGGCCGCGGTGCCCAGGTGGCACCGCGGCCGTACTGTTTGAGTGACGACTTTTTCAGAGAGGGCCACAGGCATGGTCGAGATCAAGACCCCGGAGCAGATCGCCAAGATGCGCGAGGCGGGGTTGGTCGTCGCGGCCATCCACCGGGCGTGCGGCGAGGCCGCGGTTCCGGGCGTGAGCACCAAGGAGCTCGACGAGATCGCCGCGAAGGTGATCGCCGAGCACGGTGCCAAGCCGAACTTCCTCGGGTACGGCGGCTTCACCGGCAACATCTGCACCTCGGTCAACGATGTTGTGGTGCACGGCATCCCGGACCGGGAGACCGTCCTGAAGGACGGCGACCTCATCTCCATCGACGCGGGCGCCATCATCGACGGCTGGCACGGCGACGCGGCCTTCACGGCCTTCGTGGGCACCGGTCACGCTCCGGAGCTCATCGAGCTCAGCCGGGTGACCGAGGAGTCCATGTGGGCCGGTATCGCCGCGATGAAGAAGGGCAACCGGCTCTCCGACGTCTCGGCGGCGATCGAGGGCTACATCCGCCGCCAGCCGCGGCCGGCGTCCGGCAAGTACGGCATCGTCGAGGAGTACGGCGGCCACGGCATCGGCTCCGAGATGCACATGGACCCGCATCTGCTGAACTACGTCAACAAGAAGCGCGGCCGGGGCATCAAGCTGGTGCCGGGTGTCTGCCTGGCGATCGAGCCGATGGTCACCCTCGGCACCCCGCACACCCACGTCCTCGAGGACGAGTGGACGGTCAAGAGCGACGACGGGTCCTGGTCCAGTCACTGGGAGCACTCGATCGCGCTGACCGAGCAGGGCCCGCTGGTGCTCACCGCCGTCGACGGCGGCAAGGCGAAGCTGGCGGAGTACGGGATCACGGCGGCCCCCGACCCGCTCGGGTGAGCCGAGGCCCGGCGGACGGGGTCGGACGCAGCCGCTCGAAGCTTGTGAGGCGCTCCGGCGCCGAGCCCGCGAGAGCGGCGTGAAGAGGATTCGACCCGCTCGGGTGAGTCCGGACGATCGTCGGACGCTGTTGGGCCGGGTGGAGTAACGATCACCCAACGTGGGCATCTACCCCGGATTCGTCATTCCGGGGTGCCTGCCGTAGACTGACACGTCGGCTCATGTATACCCGCACGTCTGCGTGATTTACCTGAGCCGATCAAGGTAGCCGATTCGAAGGGCGAAGCGTGGCCAAGAAGCAAGGTGCCATCGAAATCGAGGGCACCGTGATCGAGTCTCTCCCGAACGCGATGTTCCGGGTGGAGCTCCAGAACGGTCACAAGGTCCTCGCGCACATCAGTGGCAAGATGCGTATGCACTACATCCGCATCCTTCCCGATGACAGGGTCGTTGTGGAGCTGTCTCCCTACGACTTGACGCGCGGACGGATCGTCTACCGCTACAAGTAGATCTCGCTGCTGCCCCGCTCCCGTGGGGCGATGGCACGACCCGGAGAACCTGACATCACATGAAGGTCAAGCCGAGCGTCAAGAAGATCTGCGACAAGTGCAAGGTGATCCGCCGTCACGGTCGGGTCATGGTCATCTGCGACAACCTGCGCCACAAGCAGCGCCAGGGCTGACGCACGACCTGCAACTCGCAGTTCTTCCCGCGACGCACACACAGTAATTACGCAGTCACCCGTCCCGGTACGCCGGGACGACACCTTCGGCGGGGGCCGAGGACCCGGAACGTACCTCGTACGGCGGCCGGGAACGGTACTGCGGAAGACCTCCGAATCAACAGGAGCCATGAATGGCACGCCTTTCCGGCGTTGACCTCCCGCGTGAGAAGCGCGTGGAGATCGCCCTCACCTACGTCTTCGGCATCGGTCGCACCCGTGCCCAGGAGACCCTGAAGAACACTGGTGTGAACCCCGACATCCGCGTTCGCGACCTTGCCGAGGAAGACCTCGTCAAGCTCCGCGACTACGTGGACGCCAACTTCAAGACCGAGGGTGACCTCCGTCGCGAGGTGCAGGCCGACATCCGCCGCAAGGTGGAAATCGGCTGCTACCAGGGTCTGCGTCACCGTCGTGGCCTTCCGGTCCACGGTCAGCGCACGCACACCAACGCTCGTACCCGTAAGGGTCCGCGTCGCGCCATCGCCGGTAAGAAGAAGCCGGGCAAGAAGTAGTCCTAGCGGACGCAACTGCGGTGCCGCCGGGGGGCGACCCCGGATCTCCGCAGAAGAAAGCGGTTCGCTCAGGACCGACCACCTCCACGGGAGTAATACATGCCTCCGAAGGGCCGTCAGGGCGCAGTCAAGAAGGTGCGCCGCAAGGAAAAGAAGAACGTCGCTCATGGGCACGCCCACATCAAGAGCACGTTCAACAACACGATCGTCTCGATCACGGACCCCTCGGGCAACGTGATCGCTTGGGCCTCTGCCGGCCATGTCGGCTTCAAGGGCTCGCGCAAGTCGACTCCGTTCGCCGCACAGATGGCTGCCGAATCGGCTGCCCGTCGCGCGCAGGAGCACGGCATGCGCAAGGTCGACGTCTTCGTCAAGGGTCCCGGCTCCGGCCGTGAGACCGCGATCCGCTCCCTCCAGGCCACTGGCCTCGAGGTCGGCTCGATTCAGGACGTCACCCCCACTCCGCACAACGGATGCCGCCCGCCCAAGCGCCGCCGCGTCTGACCACCTGAAGTAGGAGACAAGACAATATGGCGCGTTACACCGGGGCCGACTGCAAGCGTTGCCGTCGGGAGAAGCAGAAGCTGTTCCTCAAGGGCAGCAAGTGCGAGAGCGCAAAGTGCCCGATCGAGATCCGTCCTTACCCCCCGGGTGAGCACGGCCGCGGGCGCACCAAGGACAGCGAGTACCTCCTTCAGCTTCGCGAGAAGCAGAAGTGTGCCCGTATCTACGGTGTACTCGAGAAGCAGTTCGTGAACTACTACAAGGAAGCGAACCAGAAGTCCGGCAAGACCGGTGAGAACCTTCTGCGCATCCTTGAGATCCGTCTCGACAACGTGGTCTACCGGGCCGGCTTCGCCAAGTCCCGCGACCACGCCCGTCAGCTGGTTCGTCACGGACACATCACCGTGAACGGCCGCAAGACCGACATCCCGTCGGCTCGCGTGGCTGTGAACGACATCGTCGAGGTTCGTGAGTCCTCGCGTCAGATGACCCCGTTCGTGGTCGCTGCCGCCGAGGCCGGCGAGAAGACCGTGCCCGCGTGGCTCGAGTCGATCCCGTCGAAGCTCCGGATCCTCGTGCACTCGCTGCCCGAGCGGCCTGTTATCGACACGCAGGTCCAGGAGCAGCTGATCGTGGAGCTCTACTCCAAGTAGTCCTTGGAGCGAAAGCTCAGCGATACGGGCGGCAGAACCCAACCGGGTCCTGCCGCCCGTACCCTTGCAGTACCCCTCGGCATCAAATAGCGGATGCCGATGACTGGAGGAACATCATGCTTATCGCTCAGCGTCCGTCGCTGACCGAAGAGGTCGTCGACGAATTCCGCTCCCGGTTCGTGATCGAGCCGCTGGAGCCGGGCTTCGGCTACACCCTCGGAAATTCCCTTCGCCGCACGCTTCTCTCCTCGATCCCCGGTGCCGCTGTCACCAGCATCCGGGTCGACGGCGTTCTGCACGAGTTCACCACCGTGCCGGGCGTCAAGGAGGACGTGACCGACGTCATCCTCAACATCAAGCAGCTCGTCGTCTCCTCGGAGCACGACGAGCCCGTCGTGATGTACCTGCGCAAGCAGGGCCCGGGTGTCGTCACCGCCGCCGACATCGCGCCCCCGGCCGGTGTCGAGGTGCACAACCCCGACCTGGTTCTGGCCACCCTGAACGCCAAGGGCAAGCTGGAGATGGAGCTGACCGTCGAGCGCGGTCGCGGCTACGTCTCCGCCGTCCAGAACAAGCAGCAGGGCCAGGAGATCGGCCGTATCCCGGTCGACTCCATCTACAGCCCGGTGCTCAAGGTCACGTACAAGGTCGAGGCGACCCGTGTCGAGCAGCGCACCGACTTCGACAAGCTGATCGTCGACGTCGAGACCAAGCAGGCCATGCGCCCGCGCGACGCCATGGCGTCGGCCGGTAAGACCCTGGTCGAGCTGTTCGGCCTGGCCCGCGAGCTCAACGTCGACGCCGAGGGCATCGACATGGGCCCGTCCCCGACGGACGCCGCTCTGGCCGCCGATCTGGCGCTGCCGATCGAGGAGCTCGAGCTCACCGTTCGTTCGTACAACTGCCTCAAGCGCGAGGGCATCCACTCCGTGGGTGAGCTCGTCGCCCGCTCCGAGGCCGACCTGCTCGACATCCGCAACTTCGGTGCGAAGTCGATCGACGAGGTCAAGGCGAAGCTGGCCGGCATGGGCCTGGCCCTCAAGGACAGCCCGCCCGGATTCGACCCCACCGCCGCCGCCGACGCCTTCGGCGCCGACGACGACGTGGACGCCGGCTTCGTGGAGACCGAGCAGTACTGATCCGACTCCGTCGCGGAGGCGGGCCCGACCGCGGTTCACCCCGCTGGTCCCCGCCTCCGCGCGGTTCGGCAAGGACTTCTGGCAGGCACACGCCCGTCGGACACTGACACCGGTACCTGATCCGGCCGGTGCAGAAAAGAAGGAGAAAGACCATGCCTCAGCCCGCCAAGGGTGCCCGTCTGGGCGGCAGCGCCGCGCACGAGCGTCACCTGCTCGCGAACCTTGCGAAGGCGCTGTTCGAGCACGGCCGCATCACCACCACCGAGGCCAAGGCGCGTCGTCTGCGTCCGGTCGCGGAGCGCCTCATCACCAAGGCGAAGAAGGGCGACATCCACAACCGTCGCCAGGTGCTGGCCACCATCACCGACAAGAGCATCGTGCACACGCTCTTCACGGAGATCGGCCCGCGCTACGAGAACCGCCCCGGTGGTTACACGCGTATCACCAAGATCGGCAACCGTCGTGGCGACAACGCCCCGATGGCGGTCATCGAGCTGGTCGAGGCCCTGACCGTGGCCCAGGCCGCCACCGGTGAGGCCGAAGCCGCGACGAAGCGCGCGGTGAAGGAAGACACCCTCAAGAAGGACGACGCCGTCGAGGCGAAGTCCGACGAGGTCGTCGAGGACGCCAAGCCGGCCGAGAAGGCCGACGAGGAGTCGAAGGACGCCTGATCCAGGCGTTCGGCGTACTACGGACGGGCCCGCTCCCAGCTTCTGGGGGCGGGCCCGTTCCGCATGCACGGCATGATCAGCACCATCGGCACGAGAGGACCGCACGGTGAGCGACGAGGTGGAGCCCGGTTTCGTACGGGTGCGGCTGGACCTGTCGTACGACGGGGCCGAATTCTCCGGCTGGGCGAAGCAGCGGACCCGGCGCACCGTGCAGGGCGACCTGGAGGCGGCGCTGCAGACCGTCATGCGGCTGCGGGAACCGGTCTCCCTGACGGTGGCCGGCCGCACGGACGCGGGAGTGCACGCGCGCGGCCAGGTCGCGCACCTGGACCTGGCCGAGGACGTGTGGGCCGAGCACGGCGAGAAGCTGCTCAGACGGCTCGCAGGCAAGCTGCCGCAGGACGTGCGGGTGTGGCGGGTCGCCGTGGCCCCGCGGGCCTTCAACGCCCGGTTCTCGGCCGTCTGGCGGCGTTACGCGTACCGGGTCGGCGACCAGCAGGCCGGGGTCGACCCGCTGCTGCGCGGGCACGTGCTGTGGCACGACCGGCCGCTGGACGTGGACCTCATGAACGAGGCGGCAGGGAAGCTGCTGGGCGAGCACGATTTCGCGGCGTACTGCAAGAAGCGCGAGGGTGCGACGACCATCCGCAAGCTGCTCGATCTGCACTGGGAGCGCACGCCCGACGGGATCGCCGTCGCGACCGTGCGGGCCGACGCGTTCTGCCACAACATGGTGCGGGCGCTGGTCGGCTCCATGCTGCTGGTCGGGGACGGGCACCGGCCGGCGGAGTTCCCCGGCGAGGTGCTGGCCGCCGGGGTCCGCAACTCCGCGGTCAATGTGGTGCGCCCGCACGGGCTGACGCTGGAGGAGGTCGGCTACCCGGCGGACGACCAGCTCGCGGCCCGCAACCTGCTGGCCCGCAATCTGCGGACGCTGCCCGGCTGCCTCTGAGCGGCCGCCGTCAGTTCCCGGCGGCCGTGTCGCGCGCCGCCGCGTCCTTGCCGCGCTGCACGATGCGCTCGAAGGCGAAGTTCGACGCGTCGATCCCGGCCTGCTTGGACGCGGTGTCGGCGCTGGTCGCGGTCGTGCCGTTCTTGGGCCCGGAGATCGTGTAGTAGGCGTAGCGGCCGACCGCGTTGGAGGTCGTCCAGCAGGACACGTTGTGGCAGAACGCGGCGACTCCGCCGCCGTTCAGCGGCAGCAGGAAGTGCAGGGTGGCCTTGGCCTTGTCGGCCGGCGCCTTGTCGTCGAAGACCGCGACGCCGACGGTGACCGCCGAGCCGCCCAGCACGTACGTCGCCCGGATCACCTGGCGGCAGTGGTTCTGCGGCAGCGCGGTGGCGAGGCCGTCGGTGGCCGCCGCGGCGCAGCTCGTCGTCTGGGTGCCGGCGGTCCTGGTGTACGTGCGGCCCGCGATGGTCATCAGCTTGCCGGGGAAGAGGGTCTCCGCGCTGATGGGGGCGGTGTCCTTCTTGGCCGTGGAGATGTAGTCCAGCGGGTTCTTCGGGGGCGGCGGCGCGACCGAGGAGAAGGACGGCTCGGGCGGCAGCGGCTGGGAGGGCGCCGTGGTGGTGGGGCCCGCCTTCGGCTTGCCGTCGCTCTTGTTGGACGCCACGACGGCGGCCGCGACGATCCCCGCGACGGCCACCGCGGCGAGCGCTCCGCCACCGACCATGAACAGCTTGCGGCGCTTCGCCGCGGCCTCGCGCTGCGCGGCGAGCGCTCCCCAGTCGGGGGCGTTGGACTGCGGGGCCTGCGGGAAGGCGCCGGGGCCGGCCGCCGGGCCCTGCGACTGCTGGGGGAAGGCCGGCGGGGCGCCGGCGGCGCCGAGGCCGCTCGTCGGCGGGGCCCAGGCGGGAGCCTGCGGTGCGCCGGGGTCGCCCTGCGGGGGCTGCTGGGCCTGCTGCTGAGCCCGCTCGGGCTGTTGGGCGCCGGCCGGGGGCCGGGCCTGTGCTCCGGGGCCGTACGGGTCCGGCTGCGCCGGTGCCTGCGGTGCCGTGCCGTCGGGTATCCGCGGTGGCTGCGGGGCGCCCGCCGCGGGCGGCCCGGCCTGGTAGGGGAGCGGCCGGGACGGGATGACCCGCCCCTCCAGCACCTCGCGCCGGCCCTCGCCCCCGGACTCGGGCGGGGTGGGCGCCGTGAAGCCCTGGCGCGGGTCGTGGGGAGGCGTGGGCCCATCAGTCATGACGCGCATCATATTCGGCGAACGGGTGACGCGGACGCCCGATCCGGGCGGTCCCGGGCACCGCTGTCCGGGTGCTGGAAATCGGTTTGGGCCCGGGCCCTGGCAGGGGCGAGAATCCAGAGCTATGGGACATGTAGAGGCGGCACACCTGGAGTACTACCTTCCGGATGGACGGGTGCTGCTCGGCGACGTCTCGTTCCGGGTGGGAGAAGGCGCCAAGGTCGCTCTGGTCGGGGCGAACGGCGCGGGCAAGACGACCCTGCTGCGGCTGATCTCGGGAGAGCTCAAGCCGGACGGCGGCTCGGTGACCATCAGCGGCGGGCTCGGCGTCATGCCGCAGTTCGTGGGTTCGGTCCGGGACGACCGGACGGTCCGGGACCTGCTGGTCTCCGTATCGCGGGCGCGGATCAGGACGGCCGCGAAGGCCGTCGACGCGGCCGAGCTGGCGATCATGGCGCAGGACGACGAACCGGCCCAGATGGCCTACGCGCACGCGCTCAGCGACTGGGCGGAGGCGCACGGCTACGAGGCCGAGAACATGTGGGACATGTGCACCCTGTCCGCACTGGGCGTCCCGTACGAGCGGGCGCAGTGGCGCGAGGTCAAGACGCTCTCCGGCGGTGAGCAGAAGCGCCTGGTGCTGGAGGCCCTGCTGCGCGGCACCGACGAGGTGCTGCTGCTGGACGAGCCGGACAACTATCTGGACGTACCCGGCAAGCGCTGGCTGGAGGAACAGCTCGCGCAGACCAAGAAGACCGTGTTGTTCGTCTCCCATGACCGGGAGCTGCTGGCCCGCTCCGCCGAGCGCATCGTCAGCGTCGAGCCGGGGCCCGCGGGCTCCGACGTCTGGGTGCACGGCGGCGGCTTCGGCACGTACCACCAGGCGCGCAAGGACCGCTTCGCGCGGTTCGAGGAGCTGCGGCGCCGGTGGGAGGAAGAACACACCAAGATCAAACAGATGGTCTTCCGGCTGCGCCAGCAGGCCGCGATCAGTCCGGACATGGCGTCGCGGTACCACGCGGCCCAGACCCGGCTGAAGCGCTTCGAGGACGCGGGTGCCCCTCAGGAGCCGCCGCGCGAGCAGGACATCAAGATGCGGCTGCGCGGCGGCCGTACCGGGGTGCGGGCGGTGACCTGCGAGGGGCTGGAGCTCACGGGGCTGATGCAGCCGTTCGACCTGGAGATCTACTACGGCGAGCGGGTCGCGGTGCTCGGCTCCAACGGGTCGGGTAAATCACACTTCCTGCGGCTGCTGGCCGGCCAGGACGTCCGGCACACCGGTTCCTGGAAGCTCGGCGCCCGGGTGGTGCCCGGTCACTTCGCGCAGACCCACGCGCACCCGGAGCTGGAGGGGCGCTCGCTGGTCGACATCCTGTGGACCGAGAACGCGCACGACCGCGGCCGGGCGATGGGCGTGCTGCGCCGCTACGAGCTGGAACGGCAGGGCGACCAGAACTTCGGCAGCCTCTCCGGGGGCCAGCAGGCCCGCTTCCAGATCCTCCTGATGGAGCTGGCGGGTACCACCGCGCTCCTGCTGGACGAGCCGACGGACAACCTTGACCTGGAGAGCGCCGAGGCCCTCCAGGAGGGCCTGGAGGCCTACGACGGCACGGTGCTCGCGGTGACCCACGACCGCTGGTTCGCCCGGTCCTTCGACCGCTATCTGGTCTTCGGCTCGGACGGATTCGTCCGCGAGTCGACGGAGCCGGTCTGGGACGAGCGCCGGGTGGAGCGCAAACGGTAGGGCCGCGGGCGGTGACGACCAGGTGACGGACGGCTGACGACAAGCTCCTGACCAGGGCATTGGGCCGCGTTTTGACCCGTACGGTCGAAGCCGGGTATTCTGCGAGTTCGTTATGCGTATTGGCTTGCTCGTTCTCACGTGAGAGGCCCTTACGCCGGTCCGCCGGGCCGAACACCAGCGGCAGTACCGGGTTGCGTCCCCGAGTACCGCCAGGGCTGTCGTGATCGTCCGGGTGGCCTTGTCAGGACTCCACTCTCTGAAGAAGCGAAGGCTACGACCGTGCGTACGTTCAGCCCCAAGCCCGGCGATGTAACTCGCCAGTGGCACGTCATCGACGCGCAGGACGTTGTCCTGGGCCGTCTGGCCTCTCAGGCCGCGAACCTTCTCCGGGGCAAGCACAAGCCTGTGTACGCCCCGCACGTTGACACCGGTGACTTCGTCATCATCATCAACGCCGACAAGGTTCACCTGTCCGGCAACAAGAAGTCCCAGAAGATGGCCTACCGCCACTCTGGCTTCCCGGGTGGTCTGCGCTCCGTCCGTTACGACGAGCTGCTCGACAAGAACCCCGAGAAGGCCGTCGAGAAGGCCATCAAGGGCATGGTCCCGAAGAACACCCTGGGCCGTCAGATGCTCTCGAAGCTGAAGGTCTACGCGGGTGCCGAGCACCCGCACGCTGCGCAGCAGCCGGTCCCGTTCGTGATCAGCCAGGTCTCGCAGTAGTCCCGGCCACCAGCTACCAGCAGAAAGCATCTGAGGAGAATCGTGGCTGAGACCACTACCGAGGCCCCCGTCGTCGAGGCTGACGACACCACCGAGACCGTTGAGGCCTTCGGGTCCGAGGAGGCTCCTACGGAGTACACCTCGGAGTCCGAGGCTCCGGAGGAGTACACCTCCGAGTCTCTCGCGGGCCGCTTCGGCGACCCGCAGCCGGCAGCCGGCACCGGCCGCCGCAAGCAGTCCATCGCCCGTGTCCGCATCGTGCCGGGCTCTGGCAAGTGGAAGATCAACGGTCGCACCCTCGAGGGTTACTTCCCGAACAAGGTGCACCAGCAGGAAGTCAACGAGCCGTTCAAGCTCCTTGAGCTGGACAACCGCTACGACGTCATCGCGCGTATCGGTGGCGGCGGCATCTCCGGCCAGGCCGGTGCGCTGCGCCTGGGTGTTGCCCGTGCGCTGAACGAGGCGGACACGGACAACAACCGCGCCGCCCTCAAGAAGGCCGGATTCCTGACGCGTGACGACCGTGCGGTCGAGCGCAAGAAGGCCGGTCTGAAGAAGGCCCGTAAGGCGCCGCAGTTCAGCAAGCGCTAATCACGCTCGGCGTTCGCCCCGGAGGCACTTTGTGCGCCTCCGGGGCGTTCGCTTTTTAGTGCCCAGGGCGTATATCTGTCGGTAACGCCCATGGTTCCCATACTCGGAGGAATAACAGTGGGACGACTCTTCGGCACGGACGGCGTGCGCGGCGTCGCCAACGCGGACCTGACCGCCGAGCTGGCGCTCGGCCTGTCCGTCGCGGCGGCTCATGTGCTCGCTGAGGCGGGCTCGTTCCAGGGTCATCGGCCGGTGGCCGTGGTCGGACGCGATCCGCGTGCTTCGGGGGAGTTTCTGGAGGCCGCCATCGTGGCGGGCCTCGCGAGCGCGGGCGTGGACGTCCTGCGGGTCGGTGTGCTGCCCACCCCAGCGGTGGCGTATCTCACCGGTGCGCTGGGTGCCGACCTCGGCGTGATGCTCTCCGCCAGCCACAACGCGATGCCGGACAACGGCATCAAGATCCTGGCCCGCGGCGGCCACAAGCTCGACGACGAGCTCGAAGAGCGCATCGAGAAGACCTACGAGGAGCACCGCGCGGGCGAGCCCTGGGACCGGCCGACCGGTTCCGGCGTCGGCCGCGTGAAGGACTACACCGAGGGCTTCGACCAGTACGTCGCGCACCTCATGGGGGTGCTGCCGAACCGCCTCGACGGACTGAAGATCGTCCTGGACGAGGCGCACGGCGCCGCCGCCTGGGTGTCGCCCGAGGCGTTCTCCCGGGCCGGCGCCGAGATCATCACGATCGGCGCCCAGCCCGACGGCCTGAACATCAACGACGGCTGCGGCTCCACGCACCTCGAACTGCTCAAGGCCGCCGTCGTCGAGCACGGCGCGGACTTCGGCATCGCCCATGACGGCGACGCGGACCGCTGCCTGGCCATCGACGCCGACGGCGACGAGGTCGACGGCGACCAGATCCTGGCCGTGCTGGCCCTGGACCTGCGCGAGCGGGGCGGGCTGCGGGAGAACACCGTGGTCGGCACCGTCATGTCCAACCTCGGCTTCAAGCTGGCGATGGAACGCGAGGGCATCCACCTCGTCGAGACGGCGGTCGGTGACCGCTATGTGCTGGAGTCGATGAAGGAGCACGGCTACGCGCTGGGCGGCGAGCAGTCCGGCCACGTCATCATCCTGGACCACGCCACGACCGGCGACGGCACGCTGACCGGCCTCATGCTGGCCGCCCGCGTCGCCGCCACCGGCCGCACGCTGGCCGATCTGGCCGGCGTCATGCAGCGGCTCCCGCAGGTGCTGGTGAACGTTCCGGACGTCGACAAGAGCCGGGTCAACACCGCTCCCGAGCTGGCGGCCGCGGTCGCCGAGGCCGAGCGCGAACTGGGCACCACCGGACGGGTCCTGCTGCGTTCCTCCGGCACCGAGCCGCTGGTCCGCGTCATGGTCGAGGCCGCCGACATCGACCACGCCCGCGCGGTCGCGGGCCGGCTGGCCGACGTCGTGAAGTCCGTCCTCGGCTAGGGCGTGTCGCGAAAGTAGCGCCGCCCGCCCGGATTCCCGGGCGGGCGGCGCGCGTTCGGTGCGCGGTGAGTTCAGAGCTTGCGCAGCGACAGCCGCTGGACCTTGTGCTGCGGGCCCTTGCGGAGCACCAGCGTGGCGCGGCTGCGCGTCGGCAGCACATTCTGCTGCAGGTTGGGCTTGTTGACGGTCCGCCACATCAGCCGGGCGTACTCCATCGCCTCCGCCTCCGAGACCTGCGTGTACTTGCGGAAGTACGAGAACGGGTTCTGGAACGCCGTCTCACGGAGCTTGCGGAACCGGCCGAGGTACCACTGCTCGATGTCCTCGGTACGCGCGTCGACGTACACGCTGAAGTCGAAGAAGTCGGCGAGGCCGACACGGGTGCGGCCGTCCTTGCCGGGTAGCGCCGGCTGCAGCACGTTCAGGCCCTCGACGATGAGGATGTCGGGCCGGCGCACCGTCAGGCGCTCCCCGGGGACGATGTCGTAGATCAGGTGCGAGTAGACGGGTGCGGTCACCTCGTCCTTGCCCGCCTTCACATCGGCGACGAAGCGGGTCAGCGCGCGCCGGTCGTAGGACTCCGGGAAGCCCTTGCGCGACATCAGGTCGCGGCGGTGCAGTTCGGCGTTGGGCAGCAGGAAACCGTCGGTGGTCACCAGCTCGACCCGCGGGTGCTCGGGCCAGCGGGCCAGCAGCGCGCGCAGGATACGGGCGGTGGTCGACTTCCCGACGGCGACGCTCCCCGCCACCCCGATGACGAACGGGGTGCCGGGCTGTTCGCCCTGCCCGTTGCCCGCGTCGCCCAGGAAGGTGTTCAGGGCGCCCCGCAGGCCGCTGTGGGCGGCCACGTACAGATTGAGCAGCCGGGACAGCGGCAGATACACGTCCACGACCTCGTCCAGGTCGATGACGTCGCCCAGGCCCCGCAGCCGCTCCACCTCGTCGGCGGTCAGCGGCAGTGGCGTCCGCTCCCGCAGCGCGCTCCACTCCGCGCGGCTGAGGTCCACGTACGGGCTGATCTCGGCGCGTCGGCGCTGCTGCTGATCGGTGGTCGGCACACGCCCCATTGTGCTGCCGCGCCGCGCCCGGCTCACCTCGGGGGGCGCCGGGCGCCCCCGGAGGGCCTCTGGGACGGCGGGGCGGTACGGCCATAGGGTGGCGGGCATGTGCGGAATCGTGGGGTATGTGGGCGGCCGGTCCGCTCTCGAGGTCGTTGTCGCCGGGCTGCGGCGGCTGGAGTACCGGGGCTACGACTCGGCGGGTATCGCCGTGCTGGCCGACGGCGGTCTGGCCGCCGCCAAGAAAGCCGGCAAGCTCGCCAATCTGGAGGCGCTGCTGGAACGGCAGCCGCTGCCGGCCGGCGGAACCGGGATCGGGCACACGCGGTGGGCGACCCACGGCGGCCCGACGGATGTGAACGCGCATCCGCACCTGGACAACGCCGGACGGGTCGCGGTGGTGCACAACGGCATCATCGAGAACTTCGCCGCGCTGCGGGCGGAGCTGGCCGAGCGCGGCCACGCGCTGGAGTCCGAGACCGACACCGAGGTCGTGGCGCATCTGCTCGCCGAGCACTTCTCCTCGTCGGCGGACCTGGCCGAGGCGATGCGGCAGGTGTGCCGGCAGCTGGACGGGGCGTTCACGCTGGTCGCGGTGCACGCGGACGAGCCGGACGTGGTGGTCGGGGCGCGCCGCAACTCACCGCTGGTGGTGGGCGTCGGGGAGGGCGAGAACTTCCTGGCGTCGGACGTCGCCGCGTTCATCGCGTACACCCGTGAGGCGATCGAACTGGGCCAGGACCAGGTCGTCGAGCTGCGCCGGGAGAGCGTCACCGTCACCGACTTCGAGGGCAAGCCGGCCGAGGTGCGGCCCTATCACGTCGACTGGGACGTCTCGGCCGCCGAGAAGGGCGGCTACGACTACTTCATGCTCAAGGAGATCGCCGAGCAGCCGAAGGCGGTCGCCGACACGCTGCTGGGGCGGATCGGCACGGACGGCCGGCTGACCCTCGACGAGCTGCGGATGCCCGACCGGATGCTGCGCGAGATCGACAAGGTCGTGATCGTCGCGTGCGGGACGGCGTTCCACGCCGGGATGATCGCCAAGTACGCGATCGAGCACTGGACGCGGATGCCGTGCGAGGTGGAGCTCGCGAGCGAGTTCCGGTACCGGGACCCGATCCTGGACCAGCGGACGCTCGTCGTCGCGATCAGCCAGTCCGGCGAGACGATGGACACCCTGATGGCGCTGCGGCACGCCCGTGAGCAGGGCTCCAAGGTGCTCGCCATCTGCAACACCAACGGTTCGACGATCCCGCGTGAGTCCGACGCCGTGCTGTACACGCACGCCGGGCCCGAGGTCGCCGTCGCCTCGACGAAGGCGTTCCTGACGCAGGTCGTCGCCTGCTATTTGGTCGCGCTGTACCTGGGGCAGGTACGCGGCACCAAGTGGGGCGACGAGATCACCGGGGTGATCCGTGAGCTGTCGGAGATCTCCACCCAGGTGGGGCAGGTGCTGGAGACGATGGAGCCGGTGCGGGCGCTCGCGCGGTCGCTGAAGGACAAGAACACCGTGCTGTTCCTGGGCCGGCACGTCGGCTACCCGGTCGCCCTGGAGGGCGCGCTGAAGCTCAAGGAGCTGGCGTACATGCACGCTGAGGGCTTCGCGGCGGGTGAGCTCAAGCACGGGCCGATCGCGCTCATCGAGAAGGACCTGCCGGTGGTCGTGGTGGTGCCGTCGCCGCGCGGCCGGTCGGTGCTGCACGACAAGATCGTCTCCAACATCCAGGAGATCCGGGCCCGCGGCGCCCGCACCATCGTCATCGCCGAGGAGGGCGACGAGGCGGTCGTCCCGTACGCGGACCACATCATCCGCATCCCGCGCACCCCGGTGCTGCTGCAGCCGCTGGTGGCCACCGTGCCGCTGCAGGTCTTCGCGTGCGAGCTGGCCACCGCCCGCGGCAACGAGGTCGACCAGCCGCGGAACCTCGCCAAGTCGGTGACCGTCGAATGATCATCGGGGTCGGGATCGACGTCGCCGAGATCGAGCGCTTCGCCGCGTCCCTGGAGCGCACCCCGGGCCTGGCCGACCGGCTCTTCACCAGGAACGAGCGGCTGCTGCCCGGCGGCGAACCCCGTGGCATCGCCTCGCTCGCCGCCCGCTTCGCCGCCAAGGAAGCCCTCGCCAAGGCGCTCGGCGCCCCGGCGGGGCTGGTCTGGCTGGACGCCGAGGTGACCACCGAGGACACCGGCCAGCCACGGCTCACCGTGACCGGCTCGGTGGCCCGGCGGGCGGCGGAACTGGGGGTGCGGGGGTGGCACGTCTCGCTCAGCCATGACGCGGGGATCGCTTCCGCTGTGGTGATCGCGGAGGGTTGAACCGCCCGCCCGCGGGCGGGAAACGAGAGGACAACGGATGCGGCACGCACACACCGTCGAGACCGTACGGGCGGCGGAGCGCGCTCTTATGGCGCGGTTGCCCGAGGGGGCGCTCATGCAGCGGGCGGCCGCCGGGCTGGCGGCTGCCTGTGCCGGGCTGCTCGGGCGGGTGTACGGCGCCCGTGTCGTTCTGCTCGTCGGCAGCGGTGACAACGGGGGCGACGCGCTGTACGCGGGGGCCAGGCTCGCGCGGCGCGGCGCCGCCGTCACCGCTGTGCTGCTCGCGCCGGACCGTACGCACGGCGGCGGGCTGGCGGACCTGCGGGCCGCGGGCGGGCGTACGGTGACCGCCGACGCGGCGCTGCCGCTGATCGGCCGCGCCGACCTCGTCCTGGACGGGATCGTCGGCATCGGCGGGAAGGGCGGTCTGCGGCCGGCGGCCGTGCCGCTCGCGCGGGCCGCGCGCGACTCCCGCGCCACGGTCGTCGCCGTGGACCTGCCGAGCGGTGTCGATGCCGACACCGGTGAGGTCACCGGCCCGGTCGTGCACGCCGATGTCACCGTCACCTTCGGCACCTACAAGCCGGGCCTGCTGATCGACCCGGCCGCCGGTCACGTCGGAGCCCCGCGCCTGATCGACATCGGCCTCGGCCCCGGTCTGCCGGCCCCGGCGCTCGAAGCCCTGCAGTTCGCGGAGGTCGCCGCGCTGCTGCCGGTGCCGGCCACCGAGAGCGACAAGTACCGGCGCGGTGTCGTCGGCGTGGTCGCCGGGTCCGACCGCTACCCGGGCGCGGCCGTCCTCGCGGTGGCGGGCGCGCTGCGCGGCGGCGCGGGCGCCGTGCGGTACGCCGGGCACGGAGGGGAGGCCGTGCTGGCCCGCTTCCCCGAGACGCTCGTCACGACCGGCCCGCCGTCCGAAGCGGGTCGCGTCCAGGCGTGGGTGGTCGGTCCTGGTCTCGGCGACGGTACGGAGGCGCGGCGGTCGGTCGACGACGTCCTCGCGTCCGGGGTGCCCGTCCTCGTCGACGCGGACGGGCTGCGTCTGATCACCCGCGAGCAGGTCAGGGCGCGCACCGCGGCCACCGTCCTCACCCCGCACGCGGGGGAGGCGGCGGCGCTGCTGGGGCGGTCCCGGGAGGAGGTCGAGGCGGCCCGGCTGGCGTCCGTGCGGGAGCTCGCCGAGCAGTACGGCGCCACGGTGCTCCTCAAGGGCTCGACGACGCTGGTGGCCGACCCCGACCGGGCCGTACCGGTGCGGGTCAACCCGACCGGCACGTCGTGGCTCGCCACCGCGGGCAGCGGCGACGTCCTGTCCGGCCTCACCGGCTCCCTGCTGGCCGCCGGCCTCGCCCCCCGCGACGCCGCGTCCGTCGGCGCCCACCTCCACGGCCTGGCCGCCCGGCTGGCCTCCGGCTCCGCCGCCGGTGTCGGCGCGCCCGTCTCGGCCCAGGACATCGCGGCCACCCTTCCGGCCGCGTGGCGTCAGGTGACGGGCGGCTGAACCCCGTCCTCGCGCCGGAGGACGGCCTGGTTGCGGGCCCGTTCCGCCGGTCGCGCGGGGCGGAGGCGCGGGGCGGAGCCACAGGCCTGAGAGACTGGGCTCGATGGACAACACTGCGATGCGTGCCTGGGCGGAGATCGATCTGACCGCGCTCCGGGCGAATGTGACGGCGCTGCGGGCCTGTGCCCCCGGCGCCGGGCTGATGGCCGTGGTCAAGGCGGACGCCTACGGGCACGGCATGGTGCCGTGCGCGCGGGCCGCGCTGGAGGCCGGGGCGACCTGGCTCGGCACCGCCACGCCCGAGGAGGCGCTGGCGTTGCGCGCGGCCGGGGTGGGCGGCCGGCTGCTGTGCTGGCTGTGGACGCCCGGCGGCCCGTGGCGCGCCGCGGTCGAGGCCGACATCGATGTGACGGTGAGCGCCCTGTGGGCGCTGCGCGAGGTGTGCGCGGCGGCCCGCGAGGCGGGCCGCACGGCCAGGGTGCAGCTGAAGGCGGACACCGGCCTGGGCCGCAACGGCTGCCAGCCGGCCGACTGGCCGGAGCTGACCGCCGCGGCGCGGGCGGCCGAGACCGACGGGCTGATCAAGGTCACCGGCATCTGGTCGCACTTCTCGTGCGCCGACGAGCCGGGCCATCCGTCGATCGCCGCCGAGCTGGCGGCCTTCCACACCGCCCTGGCGGGCGCGGCGGCCGCCGGCCTCGACCCCGAGGTGCGGCACATGGCGAACTCGCCGGGCACCCTGACCCTTCCGGAGTCGCACTTCGACCTGGTGCGCCCCGGCGTCGCGATGTACGGGATCTCGCCGGTGCCGCAGGTCGGCGGCCCCGCCGACTTCGGGCTGCGGCCGGTGATGACGCTGGCCGCGCGGCTGGCGTCGGTGAAGCGGGTGCCGGGCGGGCACGGGGTCAGCTACGGCCATCACTACATCACCCCGGGTGAGACGACCCTGGCGCTCGTCCCGCTGGGCTACGCGGACGGCGTCCCCCGGCACGCTTCGGGCTCGGGGCCCGCCCTGGTCGCCGGGAAGTGGCGGACGGTCGCCGGCCGGGTCGCGATGGACCAGTTCGTCGTCGACCTCGGGGGCGACGCGGCCCAACCGGGCGACGAGGCAGTACTGTTCGGGCCGGGTGACCGGGGCGAGCCGACCGCGGAGGACTGGGCGCTGGCCGCGGGCACCATCGCCTACGAGATCGTCACGCGGATCGGGACCCGGGTGCCGCGCGTCTATGTCGACAACGGGAGACGCGTACCAGGGGAGTAGCGGGAACACGATGACCATGGACAGCGGAGCGAAGTGGGAGCGGGCCGGCAAGAGCGCCGGCTTCGTCGGTGCGGCGATCGGCGTGGTGGCGGCGGGCGCCGCCGCTGGCGTCGCGCTGGAGCGGCTCACGGTCGGCCGGGGCATCCGCAGGAAGGCGCGGCTCGCGCTGGACGCGGCCGGGCCGTACGGAGCGTTGCGCGGCACACCGGGTTCGGTGGCCGCGGAGGACGGCACCGAGCTGTACTACGAGGTCGAGGACGTCGTGGAGCAGCCGGTGGCGGTGCCGCGGCGCGGCTGGACGGGCCTCTTCAAGCGGGGCGGCGGGGCCGAGCCGCAGCCGCTCACCGTCGTCTTCTGCCATGGCTACTGCCTCAACCAGGACGCCTGGCACTTCCAGCGCGCGGCCCTGCGCGGCAGCGTCCGGGCCGTCTACTGGGACCAGCGCAGCCACGGGCGCTCCGAGCGCGGCCGGGACCAGCTCGCGGGTGAGCCCGCCACGATCGACCAGCTCGGCCGCGACCTCAAGGCGGTGCTGGACGCCGCCGCGCCGAACGGCCCGCTGGTGCTCGTCGGGCACTCGATGGGCGGCATGACGATCATGGCGCTGGCCGACCAGTTCCCCGATCTGGTGACGGAACGGGTGGCCGGGGTCGCCTTCATCGGCACGTCAGCGGGGAAGCTGGCGGCGATGACGATGGGGCTGCCGGCCGCCGGGGCACGGGCGTTCCGGGCGCTGGCGCCCGGCGTGCTGCGGATCCTCGGCACGCAGGTGGATCTGGTGGAACGCGGGCGGCGGGCCACCGCGGACCTCTTCGCGGGCATCGTGAAGCGGTACTCGTTCGCCTCGGACGTCGACGCGTCGGTGGGCCGGTTCGCCGAGCGGCTGATCGAGGGGACGCCGATCGACGTCGTCGCCGAGTTCTACCCGGCGTTCATCCAGCACGAGAAGGCGGACGCGCTGGCCGTCCTGGACGGCAAGCCCGCGCTCGTACTGGCCGGGGACAAGGACCTGCTCACCCCGAGCGACCACAGCGCCGACATCGCGGAGCGGCTGCCGGCCGCGGAACTGGTGATCGTCGAGAACGCCGGTCACCTGGTGATGCTGGAGTACCCGGAACTGGTGAACGCCCATCTGGCCGCCCTGCTGGCCCGCGCGGCGGACGCCGTCCAGGCCCCGCTGCCGCAGACGGTCAGAGAACTGGGGCTCTCTCAAGAGGTGCAGCAGGCGGCACAGGAGGCATAGGGCCTGGCCGGCCGATCACGAGCGGCCCTTTCGCCGCCTGGCACGGCCCCTCGCGGCGTTGCCGAAACACCTGAATACAAACCGGTATGCAGGTGCTCCGGCGCCTTGCGAGGCACCGCACCAGACGACGCCTTGCCCACCCATGATCGGCCGGCCAGGCCCTCGCCTCCGCCACGCCGCGTAGCATTCGCGGACATGGAACCGCTGCACGGTCAGCACACCGCTGACGACCCCGTATCCGTCCGTCTCACGGTCAGGACCCCCGACCGTATGCGGGAGTTGGGCCGGGCTCTCGCCGGTCTGCTGCTCCCCGGTGACCTGGTGCTGCTCAGTGGCGAACTGGGCGCGGGCAAGACGACGCTGACCCGCGGCCTGGGGGAGGGCCTCGGGGTGCGGGGGGCGGTGACCTCGCCGACCTTCGTGATCGCCCGGGTGCATCCGTCGCTGAGCGGCGGGCCCGCCCTGGTGCACGTGGACGCGTACCGGCTGGGCGGCGGGCTCGACGAGATGGAGGACCTGGACCTCGACGTCTCGCTGCCGGAATCGGTGGTGGTCGTCGAATGGGGCGAGGGCAAGGTCGAGGAGCTGTCCGAGGCCCGGCTGCAGGTCGTCATCTCCCGGACGCTCGGCACGGCCGGGCAGCACGACGCCGGCGCTGACGCGGATCCCGGCGCCGACGTCGACGCCGAGAGCGATGTCGACGACGTGCGCGAGGTGACCGTCACCGGTATCGGCCGACGCTGGGTCAACCAGGACCTTTCACCGCTCGGGGCCTAGCCCGGCGGGGAGGCGTTCCGACAGCGTGTCGGGAAGATGTTGCGCGCGGGTGGCCCGGCGTGGTCGCATGGGAGTGCAGATGTTGGTCGAGGCTGCCTACATTCCCTCAGGAGGCACGCATGCCGGCTCATGGCACTTCGGACGCGCCGAAGCCCGCCGCAGTCCCCGCGGTCCCGGCTGCCCCCGTGGTCCCCGGAGTTCCCACCGGTCCCGCGATCCCCGCACTGCCGTCGATGAGCGAGCTGCTGGCCGCGGGTGCGGCGGCGACGGCTGTGTCCACCCCGCCCGACGAGAACGACGGGGAACGCCGCGACGCGGCGTAACAGCCGGCCGCCCTTCACTCGAACGGTGGAATTCGCGTCCTTGATCGCTGGATCAGCGGACGACGACGATCTTGGTGTCGATCACCGCGAGCTTCCACAGCTCGTCACCGTCGGCGGGCGTCTCACGGATACCGCCGGTCTTCTTCTGCGGGTCCGGGCTGGGCATCGAGGCGTCCACCGCCGCGCTGAAGCCGATGACGGTGGCGCCGACGGTCGCGAACCGCACGACGTGCTCGATCGCGATCCCGTCACCGCCGGTGCCGCGCGCGGTGCGCGAGGTGACCTTGTAGCGGCCGGGGGCCGGATCGACGCTGCCCGGCGCGACGACGTAGGTGCGCACCACCTTGTTGGCGCCGTTCACCAGCCAGACCCGCTTGGCCGCCAGCCCGTAGACCACGTGCTTGCCGCTGCCGGTGTTCGCGGGCAGCACCGGCACCTGGGTGACCGGCGGCACCTTGGCCGTGGGCGCGGTGGCGGCCGGGCTCGAGGGGCGGGCCGTCACGGGGTGGTCCGCCGCGGAACCGGAGGCCTGGACGGCCAGTACGGCGATGACGGCGAGCGCGGCAGCGGTGAGGCCTGTCACGAGGGTCCCCGACCCGATCCTTGGCACGGTTGGTTCGCTCCTCCGGAGGGGTTTGCGGGCTGTGGTCGACGTTAGCAGCCGGGGCCCGCCCGATGACCGCGCGAGCGGGCGCCGGGCGGCCGGGTGTTGTGCCCGGTGTGGCGGCCTGGGCCACCGCCCCCACCGCCACCGCGGCCGACCCGGGGGATGGGGCGGGGCCGTAGGGTGTCACCGTGCTTCTGCTTGCTTTTGACACCGCTACGCCCGCTGTGACCGCCGCGCTCCACGACGGCGGGCGGGTGCTCGCCGAATCGACGGTCGTCGACGCCCGGCGGCACGGAGAACTCCTCATGCCGGCCGTCGACCGGGTGCTGGGCGAGGCCGGGGCGGCGATCGGCGATGTGACCGGCATCGTCGTCGGGACCGGCCCCGGGCCGTACACGGGGCTGCGGGTCGGCCTGGTGACCGCCGCCGCGTTCGGCGACGCGCTCGGGGTGCCGGTGCACGGCATCTGCACCCTGGACGGGATCGCGTACGCGGCCGGTCTGGCCGGCGTCGAGGGCCCCTTCGTGGTGGCCACCGACGCCCGCCGCAAAGAGGTCTACTGGGCCCGCTACGACAGCCCCCGCGAGCCTGTGACCGAGCCCGCCGTCGACCGTCCCGCCGATATCGCGCAGGCGGTCGCGGGGCTGCCCGCCGTCGGCGCCGGGGCCGCGCTGTACCCGGAGGTCTTCACGGACGTACGGGCGCCTGAGCACCAGTCCGCCGGCGCGCTGGCCGCGCTCGGTGCCCTGCGGCTCGCGGAGGGCGCGGAGTTCGCGCCCCCGCTGCCGCTGTACCTGCGGCGGCCCGACGCGCAGGTGCCGGCCGGCTACAAGGCGGTCCTGCCCAAGTGACGGTGACACTGCGCGAGATGCGCTGGTGGGACCTGGACCGGGTGATGGAGCTGGAACTGGAGCTCTTCCCCGAGGACGCCTGGTCGCGCGGCATGTTCTGGTCCGAGCTGGCCGACGCGCGGCACCCGCTGGCCACCAGGCACTACATCGTGGCCGAGGACGTCGCTGAAGACGTCGCCGAGGACGCTGCCGCCGTCACCGGCGGTGGGGGCCGGCTGGTCGGCTACGCGGGACTCGCGGCGATCGCCGGGACCGGCGACGTGCAGACCATCGCCGCCGCCCGCGACCAGTGGGGCACCGGCCTGGGCGCCCGGCTGCTCGCCGACCTGATGCACCAGGCCACGGCCTTCGAGTGCCACGAGGTGCTGCTCGAGGTCCGGGTCGACAACCTCCGCGCCCAACGGCTCTACGAGCGCTTCGGCTTCGAGCCGATCGGCTTCCGCAAGGGTTACTACCAACCGGGCAACGTCGACGCCCTCGTGATGCGTATGACCGAACCCTCCTCCGTACAAGGAACCACTACTGATGGCTGACGAGCCGCTTGTCCTCGGCATCGAGACCTCCTGCGACGAGACCGGTGTCGGCATCGTCCGGGGGCACACCCTGCTCGCCGACGCGGTGGCGTCCAGCGTCGACGACCACGCGCGCTACGGCGGCGTGGTGCCCGAGATCGCCAGCCGGGCGCATCTGGAGGCGATGGTCCCCACGATCCAGCGCGCCCTGAAGGAGGCGGGGGTCGCCGCGAGCGACCTCGACGGCATCGCCGTCACCGCGGGCCCCGGGCTCGCGGGCGCGCTGCTGGTGGGCGTGAGCGCCGCCAAGGCGTACGCCTACGCGCTCGGCAAGCCGCTCTACGGCGTCAACCACCTCGCGTCGCACATCTGCGTGGACCAGCTGGAGCACGGCGCGCTGCCCGAGCCGACGATGGCGCTGCTGGTCTCCGGCGGGCACTCGTCGCTGCTGCTCGCCCCGGACATCACCAGTGATGTGCGGCCGCTGGGCTCGACGATCGACGACGCGGCGGGCGAGGCGTTCGACAAGGTCGCCCGGGTGCTGGGCCTCGGCTTCCCCGGCGGCCCGGCCGTCGACCGGCACGCCCGCGACGGCGACCCGAAGGCCATCAGGTTCCCGCGCGGCCTGACCGGCCCGCGCGACGCGCCGTACGACTTCTCGTTCTCCGGCCTGAAGACGGCCGTCGCGCGCTGGGTCGAGGCGCAGCGCCGGGACGGCTTGGACGTGCCGGTGGCGGATGTCGCCGCGTCCTTCCAGGAGGCCGTGGTGGACGTGCTGACCCGTAAGGCGATCCGGGCCTGCAAGGAGCACGGCGTGGACCACCTGATGATCGGCGGCGGGGTCGCGGCGAACTCACGGCTGCGGTCTCTGGCACTGGAGCGCTGCGAGGACGCTGGCATCGTGCTGCGGGTGCCGCGCCGGGCACTGTGCACGGACAACGGCGCCATGGTCGCGGCGCTCGGCGCGGAGATGGTGGCGCGCAACCGGCCGTCCTCGACCTGGGACCTGCCGGCCGACTCCTCCCTGCCCGTCACCGAGGTCTCCGTACCGGGCCACTCGCACCCGCACCCGGAGGAGCACACCCACTCGCACGACCATGTGCACGAGCTGAGCAAGGACAACCTGTACTGATGACCGTCGCCCTGATGTGGGAGGCGCGGGCCGCCGAGGGGCGCGGTGCCGAGCTGCTGGAATGGGTCCGCGCCCAGGAGCTGGCACCGGCCCCGCTGCGCCGCGAGCACTTCTCCGCACCTGGTGACCGGGTGCTCGTCATCACCTGGTGGGACGCGCCCTACGAGGCCGAGTTGCCCGAGCTGGCGGAACCCCCGGCCGCTTTTCTGCATCGTTCAGTACACAGATGGCGTTTTGAACGAACAGCATAGGGTTCACATATGCACATAAAAGCGGCGGGACTGATCGTTTCCGGTCTCCTGCTCGTCACCGGGTGCTCGACGGCTTCGTCCACGCCGAAGGCCGCGCCGGCGACTTCCGGGACCGGACCTTCCGCCGCCCCGTCGTCCGACGGGAGCACCGCCCCCGGCGACGGTGCGGACACCGCCGCCGCGTTCCGCAAGTGGAAGATCAAGCCGATGGCACCGGCCCCGGCCCCGCCGAAGGTGAAGCCGGTGAAGACCGGTTCCGGTACGCCGCCGGTGGTCAGCGACATCCCCACCAAGGAGAAGATCGTCTTCGTCACCTTCGACGACGGCGCGGAGAAGGACCCGAAGTTCGTCACCATGATGGGCGAGCTGAAGATCCCCTTCACGATGTTCCTGACCGACGACATCATCCGGAGCGACTACGGCTACTTCAAGCCGCTCCAGAAGCTCGGCAACCCGATACAGAACCACACGCTGACGCACCCGAACCTGCGGACCGAGTCGGAGTCCGCCCAGCGTCACGAGATATGCACCCAGCAGACGAAGCTGAAGGCCGAGTACGGCACCACGCCCCGCCTCTTCCGGCCGCCCTACGGCAACCTGAACGAGGCCACCAAGACCGCCGCGAAGTCCTGCGGACTCCAGGCGCTCATCCTGTGGCGCGAGTCCATGCAGATCAAGGGCATGCAGTACCAGCGCGCCGACAAGAAACTGCACCCCGGCGACATCATCCTGGCCCACTTCCGCGGCCCGTCCGAGCTCAAGGGCACCTCCATGACGGAGATGACCGCCAACATGCTGCGCATGATCTCCGAGCAGGGCTTCACCGTGGCGCGCCTCGAGGACTACGTCTGAGCCGTCAGCCCTTGCTCTCCGGCTCGGGCCGGTAGGCGCGGCTCGCGTACCGCCGCAGCGCCGTGGACAGCTCCCGCGCCTCGGCGGGGTCCAGCCGCAGGGTGAGCCCCGCGCTGCGCCGCGCCGCCGCGACGGTGACGCCCGCGGCCCCGGAATCCACACCGAACTCCTTGGGCGGGACGGCCCGCAGGCTGCCGGCCGGAACGGTCGCCCGCAGGAGGAAGCCGGCGCGCCGGCCCACCGTGGCCCGGGTACGGACGAGCGCGACCTCCTGCACCTCGGTCCACGGCCGGGACCATTCGGCCCTGCCGTGCCGCAGTCGCAGCCCGGCCGCGTCCAGGCCGACCGAGACGGCGGCCGTGCGCCGAGCCCTGACCAGGGCGCGCAGCGCCCACGTCAGGACCGTGGTGAGCAGCGCGACCACGATGAGGCTCATCATGGTCACCTGGTTGCCGATCAACCCCACCTCGGCCACCGAGGACAGGACCAGCGCGATCGTGAAGATCCCCGCGTTGCCGGCCAGGCCCGGTCCGCCGGACACCGGTGCCTGCTGCGCGAGTTCATACCTGCCCGGAGCCGGCGTCTTGGCCCGGGCGCGGACCGGCCCGGCTTTGCGCTCGGCGACCTGTGGCGCGGTGGCGGTCGGCGCGGCGGCGGCTGGGGCGACCGAGGGTACGACGACGGGTGCGACGACGGCGGGTGGGGTGGCGGGTGGGGTGGCGGCCGGTGCCACGACGGTCGGCCGGTGTGCCGGCGGGGCTTCGCGGGCGGCGGTCAGCGTGTCGATCAGGGAATCCGTTCCCGGGCGCTCCCGGGGGTCCTTGGTGAGGCAGGCGGCGACCACCGGCCGCAGGGCGTCCGGCACCCCGCTGAGATCCGGCTCGTCGTGCACCACCCGGTACAGCAGCGCCGGAACCGTCCCCGTCCCGAAGGGCGCCCGGCCGGTGGCCGCGAACACCAGGACCGAGCCGAGCGAGAAGACATCGCTCTCCGCGCCCACCCGGCCGCCGGTGGCCTGCTCGGGGGACATGAACCCCGGCGTGCCGATCACCGCGCCCGTCCCGGTGAGCATCGTGGCGCCCTCCAGCGCCTTGGAGATCCCGAAGTCGATGACCCGCGGTCCGTCGTCGACCATCAGCACGTTGCCCGGCTTGAGGTCGCGGTGCACCAGGCCGGCCGCGTGCACCGAGGCCAGCGCCTCCGTCAGCCCCGCGCCCAGCGCCCGGAGTTCGGCCTCCGGCAGCGGTCCGTCCCGCTGCACCAGGACGCCGAGGTCGGGCGCCTCCAGATACTGGCTGGCCACCCAGGGCCGTTCCGCCTCCGGATCGGCGTCCACGACCGACGCCGTCCAGAAGCCGGACACCGCGCGTGCCGCGTCCACCTCCCGGCGGAACCGGCTGCGGAAGCCGGGATCCGCGGCGATCTCGGCCCGGACGAGCTTGACGGCGACCGCCCGGCCGCTGCGCGACCGGCCGAGATACACCTCGCCCATGCCCCCCGCGCCGAGCCGCTTCTGCAGCTCGTACGGTCCGACCCTGCGCGGGTCGCCCGGCCTCAGTTCATCCATCCCGGCCCCCCGGTTCATCAGCAGTCGGCTGCAGGCTACCGGCGCGGATGATGCCGCGTCAGGCGATGCCCGGTGCCGCCCGACACCGGTCGGCCTACGGCTCGTTCACCGGCCGTCCCAGCAGCATCGACGGTGCGCCCGCCACGCGGGTGAGGAAGACCGTGACGGAGTGCGGGCCCTCCAGCTTCAGCTTCTTGCGCAGGTCCTCCGGCTCGATGGCGGAGCCGCGCTTCTTGATGACGGCGACGCCCACACCGCGCTGCCGCAGCAGCGCCTTCAGCTTCTTCAGGCCGAACGGCAGCACGTCGGTGATCTCGTACGCCGTCGCGAACGGTGTCGGGCGCAGCTCGTCGGCGGTGATGTACGCGATCGTCTCGTCGATCAGCCGGCCGCCGACCTGTTCCGCGACCTCGGCGACCAGGTGCGCGCGGATCACCGCGCCGTCCGGCTCGTGGAGGTACCGGCCGACCGGGCCGGCCGGCGGGTCGGGGAGCGGGGCGCCGGTCCACAGGGTGCCCGCGGACGGCAGCAGGGTCGCGCTCACCGAGCCGGGGTTCTTCCCGAACCACAGCACGGCCTCCTTCACATCACCGCGGTAGGAGATCCACTCCGCCCCGGCGTCGTCGGGTACGGCCTCGTGCGGGATGCCCGGCGCGACCTTCAGGGCCGCCACCGGCACCTCGCGGGCCGCCCCGATCGCCCAGGACAGCGACGGCGAGTACGACTCAGGGTCGAAGATCCGCCCACCCGTCGCCCGGCCACCACCCCTCACCGACTGGCTGCGCGAGACCCCTCCTGATCTGCCTCCCCTCCGGGCAGGATCCACGAAGACGGCGTCGTAGCCGCTGGTGGCGATCTCGGTCACATCGGCGCAGCGCACCTCGATGAGGTCGGCGAGGCCCAGCGACTCCGCGTTGGCCCGTGCGACCGCGCAGGTCAGCGGGTCCCGGTCGACCGCCAGCACCGCCACGCCGGCCCGGGCGAGCGCGATGGCGTCCCCGCCGATCCCGCAGCACAGATCGGCCAGCCGCCGTACGCCCAGCGCTGTGAAGCACTCCGCCCGGTACTCCGCCACCTCGGTGCGGGTGGCCTGTTCCACTCCGTCGGGGGTGAAGTACATCCGGTACGCGTCCGCCCCGAACTTCGCCTCCGCGCGCTGCCGCAGCCGGGCCTGGCCGAGCGCCGCCGACACCAGTTCCGCGGGGTGTTCACGCCGCAGCCGGGTCGCCTCCGCCAGTTCGCGGGCGGGGTCGTAGTCGCGCAGCGACCCCAGCAGGGCCTGCCCGGCGGGGGTCAGCAGGTAGGAGAACGCGTCAAGATCCACGCTTCGATTGTCCTCCAGTCCGGAGGCGTCCGGCACCGTTCCGGCGGCGCTCCGTTGGCACTCCGCTTGACCGAGTGCTAAAGCCGTCCTAGTCTCGGTGCTGGCACTCAGCACTGCCGAGTGCCAGCACAACAGCGACGGGCAGGTCCGGCACCCGCGACGACGGGCCTACCAGGTCGCCACCCAGACAGACACTCCCGTTAGCCCTTTGAAGGGGGAGGTCGGAACGTGACGACCGCCAGCAGCAAGGTTGCCATCAAGCCGCTCGAGGACCGCATCGTGGTCCAGGCGCTCGAGGCTGAGCAGACCACGGCCTCCGGCCTGGTCATCCCGGACACCGCCAAGGAGAAGCCCCAGGAGGGCGTCGTCCTGGCCGTGGGCCCGGGCCGCTTCGAGGACGGTAACCGTCTTCCGCTCGACGTTTCCGTCGGCGACGTCGTGCTGTACAGCAAGTACGGCGGCACCGAGGTGAAGTACAACGGCGAGGAGTACCTCGTCCTCTCGGCCCGCGACGTTCTCGCGGTCATCGAGAAGTAGGTCTGCTTCACCACTAGCAGCAGCCGTGACCTTCCCCGGGTATCCGTGTCTACTGACCCGGCGCCCGGGGTTTGGTCTTTGACGAGGAAAAGACGAGGTAGGACGCAGTGCCGAAGATCCTTAAGTTTGACGAGGACGCCCGTCGCGCCCTTGAGCGTGGCGTCAACAAGCTTGCCGACACCGTGAAGGTGACGATCGGTCCCAAGGGCCGCAACGTCGTCATCGACAAGAAGTTCGGCGCGCCGACCATCACCAACGACGGTGTCACCATCGCCCGTGAGGTCGAGCTCGACGACCCGTACGAGAACCTTGGCGCCCAGCTCGTGAAGGAGGTGGCGACCAAGACCAACGACATCGCGGGTGACGGCACCACCACCGCCACCGTGCTGGCCCAGGCACTGGTCCGCGAGGGCCTGCGCAACGTCGCCGCCGGCGCTTCCCCCGCCTCCCTGAAGAAGGGCATCGACGCCGCGGTCAAGGCTGTCTCCGAGGAGCTGCTGAAGACCGCCCGCGCGATCGAGGGCAAGGAAGACATCGCGGCCGTCGCCGGGCTGTCCGCCCAGGACAAGCAGGTCGGCGAGCTCATCGCCGAGGCGATGGACAAGGTCGGCAAGGACGGTGTCATCACCGTCGAAGAGTCCAACACCTTCGGCCTGGAGCTGGACTTCACCGAGGGCATGGCCTTCGACAAGGGCTACCTGTCGCCCTACTTCGTCAGCGACCAGGAGCGTATGGAGGCCGTCCTCGACGACCCGTACATCCTGATCCACCAGGGCAAGATCTCCTCGATCCAGGACCTGCTGCCGCTGCTGGAGAAGGTCATCCAGGCCGGCGCGTCCAAGCCCCTGCTGATCATCGCCGAGGACGTCGAGGGCGAGGCGCTCTCCACCCTCGTCGTCAACAAGATCCGCGGCACCTTCAACGCCGTCGCGGTGAAGGCCCCGGGCTTCGGTGACCGCCGCAAGGCCATGCTCGGCGACATCGCCACCCTCACCGGTGCGACCGTCATCGCCGAAGAGGTCGGCCTCAAGCTCGACCAGGCCGGTCTCGACCTGCTGGGCACCGCCCGCCGCGTGACCATCTCCAAGGACGACACCACCATCGTCGATGGTGCCGGTGACAAGGCCGAGATCGACGGCCGTGTCGGCCAGATCAAGGCCGAGATCGCCGCCACCGACTCCGACTGGGACCGCGAGAAGCTCCAGGAGCGCCTCGCGAAGCTCGCCGGCGGCGTCTGCGTCATCAAGGTCGGCGCGGCCACCGAGGTGGAGCTCAAGGAGAAGAAGCACCGTCTCGAGGACGCCATCTCGGCGACCCGCGCCGCGGTCGAGGAGGGCATCGTCTCCGGCGGTGGCTCCGCTCTCGTCCACGCCGTCAAGGTCCTTGAGGGCAACCTCGGCCTGTCCGGCGACGAGGCCACGGGTGTCGCGGTCGTCCGCCGCGCCGCCGTCGAGCCGCTTCGCTGGATCGCGGAGAACGCGGGCCTCGAGGGCTACGTCATCACCGCCAAGGTCGCGGAGCTGGAGGCCGGTCACGGCTTCAACGCCGCCACCAACGAGTACGGCGACCTCGTGAAGGCCGGCGTCATCGACCCGGTCAAGGTCACCCGCTCCGCGCTGGAGAACGCCGCTTCCATCGCGGCCCTGCTGCTCACGACCGAGACCCTGGTCGTCGAGAAGCCGGCCGAGGACGAGGGCGACGCCGGCCACGGCGGCCACGGCCACTCGCACTGACGTCGTAGCCGCGCTCTGTCGCACGAAGGCCCCTGCTCCCGCCGCCCGGCGGGAGCAGGGGCCTTTCGCCGTACCGGGCGCTAGTGAGGCATCTCGATCACGCCGAGCTTGGTCAGCAGGCCGAGCATGTCGTGGTTCCACCAGGCTTCCACGATCATCCCGTCCTGGAACCGGAAGACCGTCTGGCCGGTCATCCGGGCCTGCCGGTCGGTGGCCGGCATGCCGCGGAACTCCGCGACGTGCGTGGCGGTCCAGGTCCACCGGTTCGCCACGCGGTCCCCTTCGGCGAGCTGGTCGTCGATCGTGAACCGGAAGTCGAATCCCGCCCGGTATCCGGCGACTTCCTCGCGCAGGGCGGCGGTTCCCATGGTGGGCGTCTCGTTGTTGGGGTCGTGATCGCGGTAGTCGGCCGCGAAGATCTCCTCGATGGCGTCCAGATTGCCGTCATTGGCGATCTCTTCGAAGAACCGGCGGCAGGCCGCCTTGTTGAGCTGCTCGTCCCGGACCACGTCCAGGTCCGTGAACGTGGGCATCCCGTCGCAGAGCGCCACCATCTCCTGGAAGATCCGCTCCGTCTCCGGGAGCTGGGAATTCTTCATCGCCTCTTCGTACGACGGGAATTCCACGATCTCGACGTAGTGGGACGCGTCGGCGCGGTCCTTGCCGATGACGCTGTGGCTCGCGGTCCGCTTGCCCTTGGTCTGTTCGACCCAGCGGTCCATGAGCTGGTTCATGTCGTCGAACTGGTCGGTCTTGAAGTCGATGATCTGCGTGAAGTGCATGGCGTACCTCCCGAGCCGGGTGGGATACGTCCATTTTAGTGAGAAATGCGCCTTCCGCAGATACCGCCGGGCAGCGGCTACTGCGGCCCGTACTTGCGGCCCGTCCTGGAGGTGACCCCGCCGAGCAGGCCGCGCGGCGCCAGCTTCACCAGGCCCATCAGCGTCTTGTACCTCGGGTCCGGCACGGACAGCGTCTTCCCGCGGGCCAGGTCCTTGAGCGCCGTCGCGACCAGCTTGTCCGCGTCCAGCCACATCCAGCCCGGGATGTTGTCCGTCCCCATCCCGGCACGCTCATGGAATTCGGTCCGCACGAAGCCGGGGCAGAGCGCCATCAGCCGTACGCCGGTCCCCGCCAGATCCTTCGACGCGCCCTGCGTGAACTGCACGACCCACGCCTTGCTCGCCCCGTACGTCCCGCGCGGCACGAAGGCGGCGACCGACGCGACGTTCACCACGCCGCCACGTCCCCGCTCCCGCATGCCGTCCGCCGCCGCGCTCGTCAGCCGCAGCACCGCCTCGCAGTGCACCTTGAGCATGGTCAGCTCATCGGCCATCGAGACCTCGAGATAGCGCCCCTTGTTGCCGAACCCGGCGTTGTTGATGAGCAGATCCACCGCATCGGACCGGTCCGCGAGCCGTGACTCGACGGCCGCGATCCCGTCGTCCCGCGACAGGTCGGCGGAGAGCACCTCCGCCTCGATGCCGTGCCGATCGTGCAGTTCGGCCGCCTGCTTCCGCAGCCGCTCGGCGTCCCGGGCCACCAGCACCAGGTTGTGCCCATCGGCCGCCAGCCGGCGCGCGAAGGCGGCGCCGATCCCTGCCGTCGAGCCGGTGATCAGTGAAGTCGTCATGCCATGAAGTTAGCCGAGCCGCTTGCGGATCGATTCCGCGTACGACCTGTTGATCAGGTCGATCGCCACCAGCGTCCGCGGCAGCAGCTCCGACTCCGTCGTCATCGCCCGGAACAGGAACTCGACGGTCACCTCGTGATCGGGTCGCGACAGCACGGTGATCCCGTCACCCGCCCGCACCGAACCCGGCTCGACGACCCGCAGAAAGGCACCGGGCCTGCGGTCCTGGGTGAAGCGCTTGACCCACCCCTTCTCGTCCAACCACCCGGCGAAGGTGCGGCACGGTATCCGCGGCGAGGTCACCTCCAGCACCACCTCACCGACGCGCCAGCGCTCCCCGATCACCGCGGAGTTGACCTCCACCCCGGCCGTCGTGAAGTTCTCCCCGAACACCCCGCTGGGCAGCTCCCGCCCGAGCACCCGCTCCCACCGGTCCAGGTCCTCCCGCGCGAACGCGTACACGGCCTGGTCGTCCCCGCCGTGGAACCGCCGGTCGATGATGTCGTCCCCCGCCAGCCCGCTGCCCGCCACTCCCTGCGGCCCGGGGTCGGCCACCGCCACCGGGCCGTCGACGGGCCGTTTGTCGATCCCGGTCGTCCCACGATCCGAGTAGCCGACGGCCATCAGGCGGCCGATATTGAGTGACAGGAGTCGCGACATGCAAAGCACCTTACGTTCGCGGCCCCCGTCCGGCGACCCTCCTGCGGATCCGCTCGAGATCCCCGGCGGGCAGCGCGTCCGCGACGACCAGCCGCGGCAGCAGCTCCGGCTCTCCGGTCAGCGCCCGGAACGCCAGCGCGACCGTCACCTCGTGCTCCGGCCGCCCGACGACCTCCACCGCGTCCCCCGCGCAGATCTCGCCCGCCGTGACCACCCGCAGATACGCCCCGGGCACCGCGGCCGCGGTGAACCGCTTGAGCCATCCCGGCCGGTCCAGCCAGCCCTCGAACGTCACACACGGAATCCGCGGACACGACACCTCCAGCACCACCCCGGCCCCCACCCGCCACCGCTCCCCGATGAGCGCGCCGTTCACATCCACCCCGGATGTCGTGAGGTTCTCCCCGAACACCCCGTTGGGCAGCTTCCGCCCGAGCTCGCCCTCCCACCCGTCGAGGCCCTCCCGTGCGTAGGCGTACACGGCCTGATCGTTCCCACCGTGATGCTTCACGTCATGGACGCGGTCCCCGGCGAGCCCCACGGCCCCGGTGCCTTTCGCCCCGGGCGCCGCCACGGCCACCGGGCCGGTCACGGGACGCTTGTCGATGCCGGTCGCGGCGATTCCCTTCCAGGGATTGGCCTGCGGCCGGCCCACATTGACAGATAGCAGCAGCATGCTTCGACGATAGGCGTCGGGGGCGCGGGTACGTCAGCCCTCGCCCCGCCGTTGCGCCACACGCCTGCCGGCGGGGTGCGGGTACGTCGGCGCCTGTCCCGCCGTTGCGCCTGCGGCGGGCTTTCTCCACCCCCCCGCCCCTTGCTCGTATGGGCGGATGCGCGTCGGCACCCGTCCGCAGACTCGGCGCGCAGGCGCAAGGGACCCGAGGGCGGTGTTCCCGCCCACGACCCGCACAGACGGGCTGTGACGTGAGGCCCCCGACTCCGTCACCCCGCCCGCAGAACGCCCAACACCCGCTCCACATCCGCAGACCCGTTGTACAGATGAAACGCGAACCGCAGATTCCCCGCCCGCGCCGCCAACTCCACCCCCGCCTCCTCCAACCGCCCCGCCACCCAACCCGGCAACCCCGGAACCGACACGATCGCCGACCCACCCTCCCCGATCGCCGGGAACCCCAACTCCGCCATCCCGTCCCGGAACGCCGTAGCCAGCGACACGTCATGCGCGTGGATCGCCTCCACCCCCGCCTCCTCGATCAGCGCCAGCGACTCCGCCACCGCCACGAACCCCAGATACGCCGGCGACGCGTCGAACTGCCGCGCCGTCGTCGCCAGTCGGGCGATCGGGCCGTAGCACTCCGCCCAGGGGTCGTCCCCCGCGTACCAGCCGGCGAACGCGGGGGAGAGGCCGTCCTCGGTGCCGGGGCGGACGGTGAGGAAGGAGACGCCGTGCGCGCCGAGGAGCCACTTGAAGGAGCCGCAGACGAGGTAGTCGTAGTCGTCGGCGCGCAGGGGGAGCCAGCCGGCCGCCTGGGTGGCGTCGACGAGGGTGCGGGCGCCGTGCGCGGCGGCCGCGGCGCGGATCGCCGGGAGGTCGGCGACGCGGCCGTCGGCCGACTGGACGGCGCTGACGGCGACGAGCGCCGTCCCCGGCCGCACCTCGGCCGCCAGGCCGGCCAGCGGGACGGAGCGCAGGGCCAGGTCACCGCGGCCGGCGAACGGGTTCACCAGGGAGCTGAAGTCGCCGTCGGCGACGAGCACTTCGGAGCCCGTCGGCAGCGCCGCGGCGATCTTGCCGACGCTCGTGGAGACGGTCGAGCCGATGGCGACCCGGTCGACGGAGGTGGACAGCAGCCGGGCGAACGACGCGCGGGCGGCGCCGACGGCGGCCTCGTACCGGTCGAGGGGCGGCCGCCCGGCGGCCCAGTCGTCGATGGCGGTACGCAGGGCTTCGGCCGTCCGGGTGGGCGGCAGCCCCATGGTGGCGGTGTTCAGGTACGTGATGCCCGGCGCGATCGAGGAGAACGCGCCGCCGGCCGGCCCGGAGTTCGGTAGGGAGTCCATGCCTCCTGAGCCTGCCGCGCCCCGCTCTCAAAGTCCACGACCAATAACTTCGAAGTATCCCCAAGCATCGCTTATGGTTGAAGCATGATCGAGGCACGTCATCTCAGGGTGCTCCGCGCCGTGGCCAGGACCGGTTCGTTCTCCGCCGCCGCCCGGGAGCTGGGCTGTACCCAGCCCGCAGTCAGTCAGCAGATGAAGGCCCTGGAGCTGTCCGCCGGGACCACCCTGCTGATCAGGACCGGCCGGGAGATGCGGCTGACGGAGGCCGGCGAGGCGCTGGTCCGGCACGCGGCCGGGATCCTGGCGGGCCTGACGGCCGCCGAGGAGGAGGTCGCGGCCATCGCGGGGCTGCGCGCCGGACGGGTGCGGCTGTCGTCGTTCCCGTCGGGCAGCTCGACGCTGGTGCCCACCGCGGTCGCGGGGATGCGCGCCGCGCACCCCGGCACGAAGATCTCGCTGGTGGAGGCGGAGCCGCCGAAGTCGGTGGAGATGCTCCGTGCGGGGGACTGCGACATCACGCTGGCGTTCCGCTACGTGGATCTGCCGACCCCGGCGGAGGAGCAGTGGGACGACCTGGTCGTCCGGCCGCTGCTGACCGACCGGCTGGTCGGCCTGGTGCCCGCCGGGCACCGGCTCGCGGCCGGGGACCGGCCGGTGCGCATCGAGGAGCTGGCGGAGGAGGAGTGGATCGCGGGCTGCCCGCGCTGCCGCCGCCATCTGGTGGAGGTGTGCGAGCGCGCGGGCTTCACCCCGCGCATCGACTTCGCGACGGACGACTATCCGGCGGTGGTGGGCCTGGTCGCGGCCGGGCTCGGGGTGGCGGTGCTGCCGGAGCTGGCGCTGGAGGCGGTGCGCCCCAAGGGCGTCGCGGTGCTGGAGGTGCTTCCGGCCGTGCAGCGTGAGGTGGTGGCCCTCACACTGCCCGACCTGGCCCATGTGCCGGCCGTGGACATGATGCTCGGCCGCCTCGCGCGGGCGGGCCTGCGGTAGGTCAGGGCGTCACACCCGCCCGGGCCTGGCAGGCACGGCTGTGCCCGTAGCCGCGCGGAGAACCGCGGAAGCCGCGCGGACGAGTGCGGAAGCCGGCCACAGGCGACGAAGCCGCGCGCCGGAGGCGCCGACGTCGCGCACGGGACGTGCCGAACCCGCGCGGGACGCGCATACGCGTCGAAGAAACGATTCTTCAGTTCGTCGGCTGCATGGTGAGCAGCCGGTGCCGCGAGCGGCCCATCATCTCTTCGCGCTCATCCTCCGTCAGCCCGCCCCACACTCCGTAGGGCTCCCGTACGGCCAGCGCGTGCGTCGCGCACTCCGCGCGTACCGGGCACCGCATGCAGACCTCCTTGGCGGAGGCCTCGCGGGCGCTTCGGGCGGCGCCGCGCTCGCCTTCTGGGTGGAAGAACAGGGAGCTGTCGACGCCGCGGCAAGCCGCGACGAGCTGCCAGTCCCATAGATCGGCGTTCGGGCCCGGAAGGCGGGAGAAGTCTGCCATTGCTCATCCCCTCGAAGGGTGTGTTGAGGAGCCAGGGTCCTGTCCGGTCGCTGCCCGGACCGTCCGAGTCCGGTCGCTGCCGGCTGGACACGCTCCAGGTGCTCTCGACCGTACATCTACTGTCTAAGTAGATGTAAATATGACTCATCACAAATTTAGCCGCGAACACCGTGCAATGCGCCAAAGAGCATCCAAATAGTGCAAACTCCGACATAAGACCCGTTCGGCGGGATGCATGTCCGGCAAGTGGGCGCGCGAAGTGCTTCCGGGCCCGATCCCAGTGCGCCCTCTGGACCTGCGATGCGGCTGATCCGTATTCGTTCCCTCACGTAGAGTGCTGGCTACGGCAGCCAAACTCCGTAACTCTTTCGAGTGAGGGTCGTTGAGAGTGCGGAAGTGGTTGGCGGACGAACGATTCGGGCAGGTGCCCGACGCCGTCAGCCCCAACGGTGAAGTTTCGTACAGCCTGGAGGCTCAACGTGACGCGGTTCAGCTGCGGAGGGCGGGCATGACTTCCGTCCTCGTCTGTGACGACTCCCCGCTCGCCCGAGAGGCCCTGCGCCGCGCGGTCGCGACCGTGCCCGGCGTCGAGCGTGTAACGACCGCGGCCAACGGCGAGGAAGTCCTCCGCCGCTGGGGCGCCGACCGCTCGGACCTCATTCTCATGGATGTCCGGATGCCCGGCCTCGGCGGTGTCGAGACCGTGCGCCGGCTGCTCTCGGCGGACCCGGGCGCCCGCATCATCATGCTCACCGTCGCCGAGGACCTGGACGGCGTGGCGCTCGCCGTCGCGGCCGGTGCCCGGGGGTACCTGCACAAGGACGCCTCGCGCGCCGAACTGCGGGCCACCGTCACCCAGGCGCTCGCCGACCCGACCTGGCGGCTGGCCCCGCGCCGGCTGCGCTCCGCCGAGATGGGCGCCGCGCCGACCCTGACCGCGCGCGAGATCCAGGTGCTCGAGGGCATGAGCCATGGACGGTCCAACGCCGAGATCGGCCGCGAGCTGTTCCTCTCCGAGGACACCGTCAAGACGCACGCCCGGCGGCTGTTCAAGAAACTCGGTGCGTCGGACCGGGCCCACGCCGTGGCGCTCGGGTTCCGCTGGGGCCTGGTCCGCTAGGCCGTGTCTGACAAATCCCGCCTGGCCCGGGACGCCTGGTACGCACGCTCGCTGCGTTGTCGGGCTCATCCACGTACCCCGGTACGAGGACGACCCTCCGCCTTGCGATCGCACGCACCAGACGCCCCGGGCCCCGCCCTTCGGGCGGACGCCGCTATTTGTCAGACCCGGCCTAGGAACCAGGGCCATGGGCGGTGGGCTTACGGGTGGAGCCGCCCCGCTCGTACCGGTTTCCCGAGCGAGGACGCATGCTTGACGTATGGACTTCCTCGGGGATCGGCGGGCGGGGCAGCGGGGGGACGCCGTGAAGGCGGCCGACGCCCCCGCGCATAACGCTTCGGTGCACAAGGACTCACGCGATGCGGCAGAACGTCCTGCGGCCATGCACCATGGACCGATGCGAGACGAGGCCAACGGCGACAACGCAGCCTTCGGCGCCCTCGTCCGCCGTGCGGTCGATGGTGACGAGCAGGCGACCCATGATCTGCTGGCCCTGGTGCACCCGCTGGCCGAGCGGTATTGCCGCGGCCGTTTGTCCCGGTTGCCCGGTGATGCTCGTCACTTCGTGGACGACCTCGCCCAGGAGGTCTGCCTCGCCGTGCTGTGCGCGCTGCCGCGCTATCGCGACCAGGGGCGGCCGTTCGAGGCATTCGTCTTCGCCATCGCCGCCCACAAGGTCGCGGATCTGCAGCGGGCCGCCATGCGCGGCCCGGGCAGCACCGCCGTGCCCTCCGACGAGATGCCGGAGAAGCCGGACGACTCGCTCGGCCCCGAGGAGCGCGCACTGCTCAGCAGCGACGCGGCCTGGGCCAAGAAGCTGCTCGCCAACCTTCCCGAGCACCAGCGGGAACTGGTGCTGCTGCGGGTCGCGGTCGGCCTCAGCGCCGAGGAGACCGGGCAGGTGCTGGGGATGTCGCCCGGAGCCGTCCGGGTCGCCCAGCACCGTGCCCTCAGCAGGCTGCGCGCCATCGCGGAGGAGTCCGCGGAGGCGTCGACCGGCGGCGATCCCCGAGGTCTCAGCGCGTAGGACCTGTCCCAGCGCCGGTGGTGCTCCCCGGGGTCCCGGCTTCGGCGCCGGGAATGCCCGCGGAGTCCACTAGCATTGAACAACTCGCCGGGCAAGACCATTGGGAAGGTGTCATGACTCTGAACGCCGCAGGGGTACCCGAGAAATTCGCGATGCTCGGCCTCACGTACGACGACGTGCTGCTGCTGCCGGGCGCCTCCGAGGTGCTCCCGAACCAGGTCGACACCGCCTCCCGGATCTCCCGCAACGTCCGGGTCAACATCCCGCTGCTGTCCGCCGCCATGGACAAGGTCACCGAGGCGCGGATGGCCATCGCCATGGCGCGGCAGGGCGGCGTGGGCGTGCTGCACCGCAACCTGTCCATCGAGGACCAGGTCAACCAGGTCGACCTCGTGAAGCGCTCCGAGTCCGGCATGGTCACCGACCCGATCACCGTGCACCCGGACGCGACGCTCGCCGAGGCGGACGCGCTCTGTGCCAAGTTCCGCATCAGCGGTGTCCCGGTCACCGACGCCGCGGGCAAGCTGCTCGGCATCGTCACCAACCGAGACATGGCCTTCGAGAGCGACCGCTCGCGCCAGGTGCGCGAGGTCATGACGCCGATGCCGCTGGTCACCGGCAAGGTCGGCATCTCCGGCGTGGACGCGATCGGCCTGCTGCGCCGCCACAAGATCGAGAAGCTTCCGCTGGTCGACGACGAGGGCCGGCTCAAGGGCCTGATCACCGTCAAGGACTTCGTCAAGGCCGAGAAGTACCCGCTCGCCGCCAAGGACGCCGAGGGCCGGCTGCTGGTCGGCGCGGCCGTCGGCGCCAGCCCGGAGGCGCTGGAGCGCGCCCAGGGCCTGGTCGCGGCCGGTGTGGACTTCCTGATCGTGGACACCTCGCACGGGCACAACAGCAACGCGCTGAGCTGGATCTCCAAGATCAAGTCGAGCGTCTCGGTGGATGTCATCGGCGGCAACATCGCCACCCGTGACGGTGCCCAGGCCCTGATCGACGCGGGCGCCGACGGCGTCAAGGTCGGCGTCGGCCCCGGCTCCATCTGCACCACCCGCGTGGTCGCCGGCATCGGCGTCCCGCAGGTCACCGCGATCTACGAGGCGGCGGTGGCCTGCCAGGCCGCGGGCGTCCCGGTCATCGGCGACGGCGGCCTGCAGTACTCCGGCGACATCGGCAAGGCCCTCGCGGCCGGCGCCGACACCGTGATGCTCGGCAGCCTGCTGGCCGGCTGTGAGGAGAGCCCCGGCGAGCTGCTCTTCATCAACGGCAAGCAGTTCAAGTCGTACCGCGGCATGGGTTCGCTCGGCGCGATGCAGTCCCGCGGCCAGGGCATGTCGTACTCCAAGGACCGCTACTTCCAGGCCGAGGTCTCCTCGGACGACAAGCTGGTCCCCGAGGGCATCGAGGGCCAGGTCCCGTACCGCGGCCCGCTCTCCGCGGTGCTGCACCAGCTGGTCGGCGGTCTGCGCCAGACCATGGGCTACGTGGGCGCCGCCAGCATCGACGAGATGGCGACCAAGGGGCGCTTCGTGCGGATCACCTCCGCCGGCCTCAAGGAGTCCCACCCGCACGACATCCAGATGACCGTCGAGGCGCCGAACTATCACGGGCGCTGACCTGCGGGAGAACGTCAGCGGAAGCCCGCAGACCGATGGTCTGCGGGCTTCCGCTTGCCCGCTCGGGGATACTGGGCGGGTAGACCAGCGAAGAAGGGCCAACAGTGACTGAGATCGAGATCGGGCGGGGCAAGCGCGGCCGCAGGGCGTACGCATTCGACGACATCGCCGTCGTCCCCAGCCGCCGCACCCGGGACCCGAAGGAGGTCTCGATCGCCTGGCAGATCGACGCCTACCGCTTCGAGCTCCCCTTCCTCGCCGCCCCGATGGACTCCGTGGTCTCGCCCGAGACCGCGATCCGCATCGGAAACCTGGGCGGCCTGGGCGTGCTCAACCTCGAGGGTCTGTGGACCCGGTACGACGACCCGGAGCCGCTGCTCGCCGAGATCGCCGAACTGGACGAGACGGCCGCGACCGCCCGCCTCCAGGAGATCTACTCGGCGCCGATCCGGGAAGAGCTGATCGGGCAGCGCATCAAGGAGGTGCGTGACGCCGGTGTCGTGACCGCCGCCGCGCTCTCCCCGCAGCGCACCGCGCAGTTCTCCAAGGCCGTCGTGGACGCGGGCGTGGACATCTTCGTGATCCGCGGCACCACCGTGTCGGCCGAGCATGTCTCGGGCTCGCACGAGCCGCTCAACCTGAAGCAGTTCATCTACGAGCTGGACGTGCCGGTCATCGTCGGCGGCTGCGCCACGTACACCGCGGCGCTGCACCTGATGCGGACCGGCGCCGCCGGTGTGCTGGTCGGCTTCGGCGGCGGCGCCGCGCACACCACGCGCGCCGTGCTCGGCATCCAGGTGCCGATGGCGACCGCGGTCGCCGATGTCGCGGCCGCCCGCCGCGACTACATGGACGAGTCCGGCGGCCGGTACGTGCACGTCATCGCGGACGGCGGCTTCGGCTCCAGCGGCGACCTGCCGAAGGCGGTCGCCTGCGGCGCCGACGCCGTGATGATGGGCTCCCCGCTGGCCCGCGCCACGGACGCGCCGGGGCGCGGCTTCCACTGGGGCATGGAGGCGGTCAACCCGGAGCTGCCGCGCGGCAAGCGCATGAACCTCGGCACCGCCGGCACCACCGAGGAGATCCTGCTCGGTCCGTCGCACGCGCCGAACGGGTCGATGAACTTCTTCGGGGCGCTGCGCCGTTCGATGGCCACGACGGGTTACTCGGACCTGAAGGAGTTCCAGCGGGTCGAGGTGACGGTGTCGCCTGCGCATCGTCGCTGACGCGCTGACGCGCTGACGCGCTGACGCGCTGACGCGCTGACGCGCTGACGCGCTGACGCGCTGACGCGCTGACGCGCTGACGCGCTGACGTTGTGACGCGCTGACGTTGTGACGTGAAGGGGCCCGGATCGCTGTGGTGCAGCGGTCCGGGCCCCTTTGCGTTTGTGGTGCGGTCGGGGGACGGGGCCTCCGGGGTGGGGCTTCGAAATCGACTATTTAGGGCCTGGCGGCCCTCAAATAGCTCGGCAGCATTTCGAAACCCCACCCCTGCGGCCCCGTCCCCCTCACGTCCAAGCGTGCCTGTGCGGGAGGGGAGGGGGACGGTCCCGGCCCCCTCACGTCACCACATCCTGTGCGGGAGGGTGAGGGGGGACGGTCCCGGCCCCCTTGCGTCACATCTGCTGCTGCGGGCTGCGTCAGCTCGCTACGCGCTTGGCGATGACGAAGCCCTCGAGGCCGGCGATGCCGAAGAACAGGATGTCCATGCCGCCGAGGGACTCCTTCCAGGCCTGCTGCACGATGTCGTAGTGATCCGTGAGGATCGTCATGACGCCGGGGGCGCCCGGGGAGTCGGCGAGCAGCAGGGTGATGCCGAAGACCTGGCCGAGGTAGACGCCGAGCAGGGCGAGCGGGATGCCGATGACCGGCAGGACCGGGTTGCGGCCGCCGACCTTGCCGAGTGCGGCACCGACCAGCGCGCCGACACCCAGGGCCGCGTAGCCGATCTCGTGCTCGGTCACCTTGATGAGCCCGCCGTACGCCAGGGCGCCGACGATCATCGCGAGGATGCCGACGAGGATGCCGAGGCCCACGTTGTTGGTGGCCGGCGGCAGCGGGGCGGGCGGCGGGTAGCCGCCGAAGCCGCCCGGCTGCTGCGGCTGCTGGCCGAACGGGTTGCCGCCCTGCGGCGGGACGACGCCCGGCTGCTGGCCGTAGGGGTTGCCGCCCTGCGGCGGCTGCGGCGGTGGGTACGACTGGCTCATGGTGGGGTCCCCCGGGGATGGAAGGTTTGCATCGCACAGAAGTGTGGCGTGCGAACAATGGCCCCGAAGGCTAGCAGCCGGATATGACAGTGCGACAAGACGTTTCAGCGGGCCGTTACGCGACCGCTACCGGTCCGCTACAAGCGGGCCGCGGCTCCTACCGGGGTGGCGCCGCGGGTGTCGAGGAGCAACTGGGCCTTGACGGCGAGGCCTTGGAGATCGTAGGTGCGGTGATGCTGCAGCAGGAGGGTCAGATCGGCGTCGGCGGCGGCTTCCCAGAGGGAGTCGGCGCGGGGGATGGGGCGGTCCAGGACGCGCCATTCGGGGACGTACGGGTCGTGGTAGCAGATCTGGGCGCCCAGTTCGATGAGGCGGGAGCCGATCTCGCGGGCGGGGGCGTTCTCCTGGTCGGCCAGATCGGCCTTGTACGTGACGCCGAGCAGCAGGACGCGGGCGCCGCGCAGTGACTTGCCGTGCTCGTTCAGCAGGGCGGCCGCGCGCTGGACGACGTAGCGCGGCATCCGCCCGTTGACCTCCTGGGCCAGTTCGACGATGCGCAGCGGGTAGCCGGGGGTGCGGGCCCGGGTGGCGACGTAGTTGGGGTCGAGGGCGACGCCCGGTCCGCCGACGCCGGGGCCGGGGCGGAAGGCCTGGAAGCCGAACGGCTTGGTCTCGGCGCAGCGGATGACGTCCCACAGGTCGACGCCGACGTCGTGGCAGAAGACCGCCATCTCGTTGGCGAAGGCGATGTTGACGTGCCGGTAGTTGGTCTCCAGCAGCTTGACGGTCTCGGCCTCGCGCAGCCCGCGGGCGCGGACGACGCGTTCGACGAAGCGCCCGTAGAACGCGGCGGCGGCCTCGGTGCAGGCGGAGGTGTAACCGCCGATGACCTTGGGGGTGTTGGGGATGTGGTGGTCGCGGCTGCCGGGGTCGACGCGGCTGGGGGAGTAGGCGAGATGGAAGTCGCGGCCGGCCCGCAGGCCGGACTCCTCCAGGATCGGGAGGAGGAATTCCTCGGTGGTGCCGGGGTAGGCGGTGGATTCGAGCACCACGGTGGTGTGCGCCCGCAGATGCGTGGCGAGCGCCCGTGCGGCGGCCGCCACGGCGCTGAGGTCGAGGGCGCGGTCGGCGCCGAGCGGGGTCGGGGCGCAGATCACGGCGGTCCTGACCCGGCCGAGCACGGAGGGGTCGGAGGTGGCGCGGAATCCGGTGGCGAGCATCCGGCGGATGTCGGCGGCGGCGAGGGAGCCGGCCGGTACGCGGCCGGCGTTGATGTCCGCGGCGGTGTTCTCGTCGGCGTCGTATCCGATGACGCCGATTCCGGCGGCGGCTGCCGCTTGGGCGAGGAGGATCCCGGCGCGGCCGAGTCCGATGACGGCGAGGTCTGCGGGCATGGGGGTCAGTCCTCTCCCTAGCAGCCACGAATGGCTTCAAAACAGGCTAACCAGACATAAGGCTGATATGACCGCACGGCGCGCCGGTACTGCGGGGTACTCGTCCACGGATCCGGCGCCGGTCCGGGGGCGCCCGGGCGTGCAAAGGTGGCTGTCGGCCCCTGTGGCGGTCACTATCGAGTGACGGGGCGCACGCACCTGCTCCACAACAGGAGGCACGAATGCGGACGACAACACTGGGCCCGGCCGAGCGCGAGGCGGCACTCGCCCGGATGGCGGACGAGGAGCTCGACATCCTGGTCGTGGGCGGCGGCGTCGTCGGGGCCGGTACGGCGCTCGACGCGGCGACCCGCGGGCTGTCGACCGGCCTGGTCGAGGCGCGGGACTGGGCGTCCGGCACCTCCAGCCGCTCCAGCAAGCTGATCCACGGCGGTCTGCGCTATCTGGAGATGCTCGACTTCGCCCTGGTGCGTGAGGCGCTCAAGGAGCGCGGCCTGCTGCTGGAGCGGCTCGCACCGCACCTGGTGAAGCCGGTGCCGTTCCTGTACCCGCTGCAGCACAAGGGCTGGGAGCGGTTCTACGCCGGCTCGGGCGTCGCCCTGTACGACGCCATGTCGTTCTCGTCGGGCCACGGCCGCGGGCTGCCCGTGCACCGCCATCTGACACGTAAGCACGCGCTGCGGGTCGCCCCCGCCCTCAAGAAGGACGCCCTGGTCGGCGCGTTGCAGTACTACGACGCCCAGATGGACGACGCGCGCTATGTCACGACGCTGGTCAGGACCGCCTCGGCGTACGGCGCCCAGGTCGCCAACCGGGCGCGGGTGGTCGGCTTCCTGCGGGAGGGCGAACGCGTGGTCGGCGCCCGGGTGCAGGACGTGGAGGGCGGCCGCGAGTACCAGGTGCGGGCCAAGCAGGTCGTGAACGCGACCGGGGTCTGGACGGACGACACCCAGGCGCTGATCGGCGAGCGCGGACAGTTCCACGTCAGGGCGTCCAAGGGGATCCACCTGGTCGTGCCGAAGGACCGCATCCACTCCTCGTCCGGGCTGATCCTGCGGACCGAGAAGAGCGTGCTCTTCGTGATTCCGTGGGGACGGCACTGGATCATCGGCACCACCGACACCGACTGGGACCTCGACAAGGCGCACCCGGCCGCGTCCAGCGCCGATATCGACTATCTGCTCGAACACGTCAACTCGGTGCTCTCCGTCCCGCTGACCAGGGACGACGTCCAGGGTGTGTACGCCGGGCTGCGGCCGCTGCTGGCCGGTGAGTCGGACGCGACGAGCAAGCTCTCACGCGAGCACACCGTGGCGCACCCGCTGCCGGGGCTGGTCGTCGTCGCGGGCGGCAAGTACACGACGTACCGGGTGATGGCGAAGGACGCGGTGGACGAGGCCGTCCACGGGCTCGACCACCGGGTCGCGGAGTGCATCACCGAGGAGGTGCCGCTGGTCGGCGCCGAGGGCTACCACGCGCTGTGGAACGCCCGGGCCCGGCTCGCGGCCCGTACGGGGCTGCACGTCGCCCGGATCGAGCACCTGCTCAACCGGTACGGCGCGCTCGCCGAGGAGGTCCTGCAGCTCATCGTGGAGGATCCGTCGCTGGGCGACGCGCTGCCCGCCGCCGAGGACTATCTGCGGGCCGAGATCGTGTACGCGGCGTCGCACGAGAGCGCCCGGCACCTCGACGACGTGCTGACCCGCAGAACCCGTATCTCGATCGAGACGTTCGACCGCGGCACCCTCAGCGCGCGCGAGGCCGCCGAGCTCATGGCGCCCGTCCTGGGCTGGGACAAGGAGCAGATCGAGAAGGAGGTCGAGCACTACCAGAAGCGCGTCGAGGCGGAGCGCGAGTCGCAGCGGCAGCCCGACGACACGACCGCGGACGCGGCACGGCTGGGCGCGCCGGATATCGTGCCTCTCTAGGGACCAACGGGGGAGCAGAGGGGCGCATGGTGTCTGATCACGCGGAGGCGGGGCGACTCGTCGCCGGCCGGTACCGGCTCGTGGAGCGGATAGGCCGCGGGGGCATGGGCACGGTGTGGCGCGCGGAGGACGAACTGCTCGGCCGCCAGGTCGCGGTCAAGAAGCTGCACCCCCCGCAGCCCCATCTGCACGAGGACGAACTGGCCACCATCTTCGAGCGCACCCGCCGGGAGGCCCGCGCCGCCGCCCGGATCAGCCACCCGAACGTCATCGTCGTGCACGACGTGGTGGACGACGAGGGCCTGCCGTCCATCGTCATGGAGTACGTACCGTCCATGACGCTGGGCGAAGCGCTGAAGAAGCACGGCGCGCTGCCGCCCGTGGAGGCCGCGCGGATCGGCCGCGGCATGGTCGCCGCACTGCGGGCCGCGCACCGCGCCGGGGTGCTGCACCGCGACGTGAAGCCGGGCAACGTCCTGCTCGGCGGGGACGGCCGGGTGGTGCTGACCGACTTCGGCATCGCCCAGGCGTCCGGCACCTCGACGCTCACCCGCACCGGCGAGCTGATCGGCTCCATCGACTTCCTGTCGCCGGAACGCATCAAGGGCCAGTCGCCCGGCCCGGAGGCCGACCTGTGGGCGCTGGGTGCGACGCTCTATCAGGCGGTGGAGGGGAACTCGCCGTTCCGCCGGGACACCGCGATCGAGACCGCGTACGCCATCTCCGAGGACCCGGTGCTGCCCGCCGCCAACGCAGGGCCGCTGGAACACGTCATCGCCGGGCTGCTCGCCAAGGATCCGCGCGAGCGGATGTCGGCGGAGGAGGCCGAACGGCTGCTGCGGCTGCCGGCGGCCGAGGCGGACACCACGCGCTTCGAGCGCGGCGGAACCGCGTCGACCACCGTCCCGCCCGCCGGGTCCGGATCCGCCCGGCCGGCCGAACCCGCCCGCCCCACCGCCCAGGTGACGGTCGGCCACGGCGCCGAGCCGGTCCCCGACGCCTCCACGGCCGGCCCCGGTGGCACGCCAACCGCCGCTCCCCGGCCGCGGCGCCGGGCCCGGTGGGTCGTCGCGGCGCTCACCGCCGCCGCCGTCGCGGGCGGCGGGACCGCGGCCTTCGCGTACTTCCGGGACGACGGCGGCAGTCCCACCGCGTCCAAGAAGCACACCGCGCCGCCGGTGACCACGACGCCCAGCCCCTCGACGTCCACGACCGCGGAGCCGCCGCCGCTCCCGAAGAACTACCGGCTGGCCACCGAGGCCGCCAAGGGCTTCACCGTGCCGGTGCCGAAGGGCTGGCGGCGCTCGGTGGCGGACGGTGAGGTCAACTACATCGATCCCACCGGGCTCGTGGGGCTCAAGTTCAGCGTCCTGGACTACGCCGGTCCCGACCACCTCGCGCACTTCAAGTCCCTGGAGACCAAGGTGCGCGACACCCTGGCCGGCTATCACCAGGAGCGCATGCAGCCGACGACCGTATTCGGACAGAACGCCGCCATTTGGCAGTTCACGTTCAAAGGCAGTAAACGCGACTATCGGGCCATAGATCTGGGATTCGGCAAGGAAGGCGAACGCGAGTTCGCCATCTACCTTTCCGCTCCCAAGTCCCAATGGGACGAGTACAAGCCGGTGTTCGACAACGCCGTGGCCGGTTTCCGGCCGTCCGCGCAGTAAGCCGGGTTCGCTTCCGAGGCCTCCGGTCGGCGATGATGGGACCCACATCACCAGTGACCGCAGGGGAATTCATGGGCCAGGCGCAAGGCACCGACGGACGTCTCCTCGCCGACCGGTACCGGCTCGGCGAGGTCCTCGGCAAGGGCGGCATGGGAACGGTCTGGCGCGCGGAGGACGAAACCCTCGGCCGGACCGTCGCCGTCAAGGAGTTGCGCTTCCCCGGAAATGTCGACGAGGACGAGAAGCGCCGGCTGGTCACCCGGACCCTGCGCGAGGCCAAGGCCACCGCGCGGATCCGCGGCACCGGCGCGGTCACCGTGTTCGATGTCGTCGAGGAGGACGACCGGCCGTGGATCGTCATGGAACTGGTCGAGGGCCGCTCGCTGTCCGACGCCATCCGTGAGGACGGCCCGCTGACGCCCAAGCGCGCCGCCGAGGTGGCCCTGGTCGTGCTCGACGTGCTGAAGGCCGCGCACAAGGAGGGCATCCTCCACCGCGACGTCAAGCCGTCCAACGTCCTCATCGCCGACGACGGCCGCGTGGTGCTCAGCGACTTCGGCATCGCGCAGATCGACGGCGACCCCTCCGTCACCTCGACCGGCATGCTCGTCGGCGCCCCCTCGTACATCTCGCCGGAGCGCGCCCGCGGCCAGAAGCCGGGCCCGCCGGCGGACCTGTGGTCGCTCGGCGCCCTGCTCTACGCATCGGTCGAGGGCCGCCCGCCCTACGACAAGGGCTCGGCCATCGCCACCCTGACCGCCGTCATGACCGAGCCGGTCGGCCCCATGGAGAACGCGGGCGCGCTCGCGGACGCCATCCACGGCCTGCTCATCAAGGACCCGGCGGAGCGCCTGGACGACGCGGGCGTCCGCACCCTGCTCACCCGCGTCGCCAACGCGCTGCGCTCGGTGCGCGGCGCCGCCACGGCCGCCGGTACCGCCACCGCAGCCAAGGCGACAAAGGCGGCGAAGGCGGCGAAGGCAGCGAAGCCGAGACCGGCGGCCGAGCCGGGGGAGCCCGGCACCAAGCCGAAGGCGCCGCGCGCGCCGATCACCGACGTCGTACCGCGCCGGGTGCTGCTCATCGCCCTCGTCGCCGTCGCCCTCGCCGTCATCGGCACCGCGATCGGCTTCGCACTGGCCAACGGCGGGGACGGCGACAACGCGCCCGACTCCAAGCCGGGTTCCGCGTCCTCCGCCCCGGGCAAGACGGGCGACGGCAAGACGGCGCCGACCACCCCGAAGGGGAGCACCGGCGGCACCGGACAGCAGCCGTCGACCAACCCGGGCGCGGCGACGAGCGCGGGCACCACGGCCGGCACGAGCGCGGGTACCACCGCGGGCACGGGCGGCGCGAACCCGCCGGCGGGCACGGACAACAAGGTGCCGGCCGGCTACAACGTCGTGACCGCGGGCCACTTCTCCATCGCGCTGCCCGCGGGCTGGAAGAAGACCGGCAGCGCGGGCGCCGACAGCTTCATATTCAGCGCCGACGGCGGTTTCCCGCGCGTGCAGATCGACTTCACCGACGAGCCGGGCAACAACGCGGCGGCCGACTGGTTCGCGCACGAGTCCGCGGTGGCTTCCGCCAGCAGCGGCTACCACCGGGTGTCGATCGGCAACGTCGCCTTCAACGGCTACCCCAGCGCCGCCGACTGGGACTTCCTGCGGACCGAGAAGGGCGGCCTCAAGGGCCGGGTCCTGAACCGCGGGTTCGTCGTCAACGATCACCAGGGCTTCGCCATCATGTTCTCCGCGCCCGCCGACCAGTGGGACACCCCCGCCATCGTGCAGATGCGCCAGACGTTCTTCGCCACCTTCAAGCCGTCCAACTGATCTGCGCAGAGCGGGTCACGGGGCATGCCTCCGGCACGTATCGTGAAAGCTCGCGGACTGTCCGCAGCCAGATTCCATCCGGACCGGACCGGATCTGACGCTTTTGGGGAGGCGTCGTGGACGAATACGCGGGTCGCGTACTCGCCGACCGCTACCGCCTGCCCCGGCCACCCGCGGACGAGTACGAACTGGTCGAAACGCGCGCCTTCGACACGTACAGCGGCCAGGAGGTCCTGGTCCGCCAGGTGCTGCTGCCGGAGATCGTCAGCGCGGAACTGATGGGGCCGGGGCCGTACGGTGACCAGCCGGGCCACGGCCAGGACCGCACGAGCGACAGCGCGCAGCGCGCGCTGGACGCCGCGCGGGCCGCCGCCGCGATACCCGATCACCCGCGCCTGGTGCAGGTCTTCGACATCTTCGTCGAGGACGGCAGCCTCTGGATCGCCAGCGAGCTCGTCAACGCCCGGCCGCTCGCGTCGTTACTCGTCGACAAGCGGCTCGGCCACTACCGCGCCGCCGAGGTCGCCTCGGACGTGCTGGTGGCGCTGCGCGTCCTGCACGCCTACGGCTGGACCCACCGCAACGTCACCGCCAGCACCGTCCTGGTCTGCGACGACGGCCGCGCCATGCTGTCCGGCCTGGCGGCCGGTGCCGCGCAGGAGGCGCTCTGCGGCTACGACCCGGTCCCGGCCGAGGTGATGGCCGGCGGGAACGGCGCCGGCTGGGGCGGACCCGACTCCGCGCTGGAGCAGGAGCGGGCCCGGCAGGCCCGCATCACCGTCGTCGGCCCGGTCACCGAGCGCTGGGCACCGGAACAGGCCACCCCCGTCCATGAGAACTGGCAGCTGGCGCCGCCCGTCGGCCCCGCGGCCGACCTGTGGGCGCTGGGCTCGCTGCTCTTCCGCAGCGTCCAGGGCCACCCGCCGTTCCCCGAGGAGAGCACCCCGGAGCTCGTCCAGCTGGTCTGCGCGGAACCGCCCGCCTTCGCCGAGGAGAGCGGACCGCTGCGGCCCATCGTCGAGTCGCTGTTGCGCCCCGATCCCGAGGAGCGCCCGGACTTCGACGAACTGGAGGGCTGGCTGCGCTCCTTGATCCGGTCCGCGCCCGAACCCGACCTGGGCCTGCGGACGGTGCCGGTCCCGACGGATCCCCGCAAGCTGCCGATCGTCCGGCGCCGGGGCGAGCTGGTCCGCCGCCGCAGGTCCGCGGCGGCCGCGGCCGCCTCCGCCGAGGGGCTGTCCGGGACGACCCACCGGCGCCATGCGCGGGCGAAGCAGGAGCGGTCCGCCCGGCAGGTGAACCAGGCGCAGCCGACCCGGACGAAGGGGCCGCAGCAGAAGACGTCGAAGGAGCGGGCCCCGCGCAGCCTGGGCGCGCGGCTGCTCATCCTCGTGCTGCTCCTGCTGGTCGCGGTGGTGGCGTACGCGCTGGTGATGATGCCGCACAACACCACCGACGACGGCAGCCAGGCCGGTGCGACGACCCGGACCGTCCCGGCGCAGATGCCGGGCTCCGGCTCGGACGGCAAGACCGGCAGCAAGGCGCCGACCACCGCACCGACGTCCGCGAAGCCGCCGCCCAGCACCCGGCCCCCGGCGACGAGCGCCCCGCCGGCCACCGATCTCGGCGGCGACTTCGTGCTGCGCACGGACGACGCGGGCTTCACGGTCGCCGTGCACACCGGCTGGCAGCGGCAGGGCAAGAACGCCCAGGACCAGATCCGGTACACCGGCGGTGACTTCCAGCTGATCGTGGTCCCCGGCCGCGACGCGGCGTCCGACGCGGGCAGCGACCCGATGGCGTACCAGTCGAACGAACCCGAACTGGCCCCGTTCCGCGCCTCGCAATGGGCCTCGGCCGGCGCGCTCCGGACGCTCGACGTGGGCGGATCGCCCGCGGCGGAGGGCGAGTACAGCTGGCGCGACGGCAGCGGCCACCAGGTCTACGCCCGCAATCTCGCGCTGCTCCAGGACGGCAAGTACCACCTGGTCCTGGTGATCGGCCCGGACGACCAGCGGGCCGACGTCCAGCGGATCTTCGACAAGGCCGCCGAGACGTACCGCCCGGCGGGCTGAACGTGCAGGAGTTCGACTCGGGTCAGGTGGAGCAGCTGCTGGCCGGGGCGCGGTTCGTCGACGATCCTGCCGAGCGGGTCTGTCCCGCGTGCGGGCAGCAGGCGGTGCGCACGTATGTCGACCGCCGGGGAGCGCCGGCGCGGCCGGTGCTGATCACCTACAGCTGGTGTGCCTCCTGCCGCCGGCACAAGGGGTGGACCGGGCCGGATCTCGGGGACCTCGGCTTCGACGATCCGCTCCAGGAGCTGTCCGCGACGGAGCGGGACGCCCTGTCGCGGGATTTCGACGCGTTTCTGCGCAGGCTGGACGCGTTGTGGGAGGAAGGCCGGCTGCCGCAGCGGTTCCGTTGACCTGTCGGTCCGCGGACAAGGCCGCGGGCCCGTGCGGCATGATGGGCGCATGGCGAGCGACGGGGGACACGGCATGTCCCCGTATCGGTCCGGCCTGCCGGGACCCGTCGCCGGCCGGTACCGGATCACCGGGCGGCTGGGCCGCGGCGGTATGGGCACCGTGTGGCGGGCGACCGACGAGCTGCTGGACCGGCAGGTCGCGGTCAAGGAGCTGCACTTCAACGAGGATCTGTCCGAGGCCGAGCAGCAGCTGTACCGGGACCGCGCGCTGCGCGAGGCCCGGAGTGTGGCGCAGATCCGGCATCCGCATGTCGTCGTCCTGCACGACGTGGTCGAGCAGGACGGCCGGCCGTGGATCGTGATGGAGCTGATCGACGGCCGCTCGCTGTCCGACGTGCTCGCCAAGGACGGTCCGGTGGATGCGCGCGAGGCGGCCCGGATCGGCGCCGCGGTGGCGGGCGCGCTGCATGCCGCGCACGAACGCGGGGTGCTGCACCGGGACATCAAGCCGGCCAACGTCCTGATCGAGCGGGACACCGGGCGGGTCGTGCTCACCGACTTCGGGATCGCGCGGGTGTCGGGAACGACGACGCTGACCGAGACCGGGGTGTTCGTCGGTTCGCCCGAGTACACCTCGCCGGAGCGGATGTCCGGGGCGGTGGCGGGGCCGGAGTCCGACCTGTGGTCGGTGGGCGTGCTGCTGTGCGCGTCCGTCGACGGGCACTCGCCGTTCCGCCGCGATTCGATCGGCGGGGTGCTGCACGCCGTCGTCTACGACGAGATCCGCCCGCCCGCCAGCGCCGGCCCGCTGCTGCCGGTGGTCTCCGCGCTGCTGGAGCGCGACACCGGCCGCCGGATGGGAGCGCTCGCGGCGGAGCTGTGGCTGCGCACGTACGCCGAGACCGGCGAGGCGACCGACACGGGACACGTCCCGACCGTCGCCCAGGACACCGTGGTCCCGCCGGATCCCGGCATGGAACCGGCTCAGGACCCGACCCCGCCCCTGACCCCCTCCCCGTTCCCTGTCGCGTCCGAGCTCGCGTCCTCCACGGGCCGGAAGTCCCGCAGGGGAGTGCTGGTGGGCGCGCTGCTCGCGCTGGTCGTCGGGGGTGGCGTGGCCGCCGCCGTGCTGACGATGAACGGTGCCGACGGCAGCGCGGACACCGCGACGCGACCCTCCTCGCCCCCTCCGACGTCCGCGCACACCACGCCGCCCGTCACACCGACCCCCACCCCGGTCCCGGCCGGATTCCGTACCGTCACCGACTCGTCGGGTTTCTCCGTCGTGCTCCCCGACGGCTACGACCGGTCGGTCGATCCGCCGCGGATCTACTACTACTCGCCCGGCAAGGAGTTCCGGTTCGGCGTCCGCAACGAGAAGCCGGACCCGAGCGGCCCGATGGCGGTGATGACCGCGCAGCACCGCTCGGGCGCGGCCGCGTACAAGGGGTACCGGGACGGCTTCGTCACCGGGACGACGAAGGACGGCGGACCCGCCGCGCTCTGGGAGTTCACCTGGGACGGCTACCCGGGCGGCGGCGCGCGCCGTACGTTCGACCTGTGCTGGACCGAGAACGGGCGGCAGTACGACATGTGGGTCTCGTCGCCGGTGGAGAAGTCGGAACAGGGACGGCAGACCTTCGACACGGCGCGGAACACCTTCACCCCGCGCTGAGCGGGCGCGGCATGCTCTGAGCTGCGGAAATCAAGATCGCGCCAGCGATTGCTGGCTTAATTGTGCTCGTCAGGTGAAAAGTAGCTACTGATGGGTACCCAGCGGCGCCCATCAGCCGTAATCTCGCCGATATGACGGACTCGCTCGGCACCACGCGCCCCACCGACGGCAACCCGGCGGCCCCCACCACCGCCAGAGGAGCCCAGGACGTCGTCACCCCCGACCTCGTCGCGCGGCTCACGCGTGGCGTCATCGGCAGCGGCCGGACCAGCAACCACACCCCGCTCACCGGCGAGAAGCTCGCCGACCTCCCGGAGGCCACTCCGGACGAGGTCGCCACCGCCTTCGAGCGGGCCCGCGCCGCCCAGCACGCCTGGGCCGCCACGCCGGTACGGCAGCGCGCCGCCGTGCTGCTGCGCTTCCACGACCTGGTGCTCAGCCGGCAGAGCGAGGTCCTCGACCTCATCCAGCTGGAGACCGGCAAGGCCCGGCTGCACGCCCACGAAGAGGTCCAGGCCGTCGTCATGTCCGCCCGCCACTACGGGCGCCGGGCCCCCGCGTACCTCAAGCCCAAGGGTCACGGCGGTGCCGTTCCCGTCCTGACCAAGGTGGTCGAGCTGCGCCAGCCGCGCGGCGTCGTCGGGCAGATCGCGCCCTGGAACTACCCGTTCGAGCTGTCGGTCGGTGACGCGCTCCCCGCCTTCGCCGCGGGCAACGCCGTCGTGATGAAGCCCGACACCGAGACCGCGCTCACCGCCCTGTGGGCGCGCGAGCAGCTCATCGAGGCCGGACTGCCCGCCGACGTCTGGCAGATCGTGATCGGCGAGGGCCCGGTCATCGGCCCGGCCCTCGTCGAGCACGCCGACTACGTCTCCTTCACCGGTTCCACCCGTACCGGCCGCGAGGTCGCCCAGCGCGCCGCCGCCCGGCTGATCGGCGTCTCCCTCGAACTCGGGGGCAAGAACGCCATGCTCGTGCTGCGCGACGCCGACCTCGACAAGGCCGCCGAAGGCGCCGTCCGCGCCTGCTTCGCCTCCGCCGGTCAGCTCTGCGTCTCCATCGAGCGGCTCTTCGTCGACGAGACCGTCGCCGACGCCTTCCTGGAGAAGTTCGCCGCCCGCACCAAGGCGCTCAAGCTCGGCACGGCCCTCGCCTTCGGCGCGGGCATGGGCTCGCTGGCCGGCGAGCGCCAGCTGGAGACCGTCAGCCGGCACGTCGACGAGGCCCGCTCCAAAGGCGCCACCGTCGTGACCGGTGGCCAGGCCCGCCCGGACATCGGCCCCTACGTCTACGAGCCGACGATCCTGGACGGGGTCGAGGCGCCGATGTCGGTCTGCACCGAGGAGACCTTCGGCCCGGTCGTCTCCATCTACCGCTTCCGCGACGAGGACGAGGCCGTCGAGCGCGCCAACGCGACCCCGTACGGCCTCAACTCGGCCGTCTGGACCAAGGACACCCGCCGCGGCGGCCGCATCGCCGCGCGGCTGCGCTCCGGAACCGTCAACGTCAACGAGGGCTACGCCCCCGCGTACGGCAGCGTCCAGGCGCCGATGGGCGGCATGAAGGATTCCGGACTCGGCCGCCGGCACGGCTCCGAGGGCATCCTCAAGTTCACCGAGGCGCAGACCGTCGCGACGCAGCGGCTGCTGCCGATGGCGCCGTCGATGGGCATGGACGACGAGAAGTACGCCGCCTTCATGAGCCGTTCGCTGCGCGCGATGAAGGTGTTCCGGCTGCGCTGACCCACCGAGTGCGGCGCCGGCGACGGCATGGGGCCGGTCTGTGTGAGGGCCCTGTGCGACGGCCTGTGTGACGGCATTTCTGACGGCAGTTCGAAGGCAACATCCGCTACGGAGGAACCTGTGTCGCGTGACCTGCCCGGCTACGACTACGACGTCATCGTCATCGGCTCCGGCTTCGGGGGCTCGGTGTCCGCGCTGCGCCTCACGGAGAAGGGCTACCGCGTCGGCGTACTCGAAGCCGGGCGCCGCTTCACGCGCGAGACGCTGCCCAAGAACTCCTGGGACGTCCGCAACTTCCTCTGGGCGCCGTCGCTCGGCCTCTACGGCATCCAGCGCATCCACCTGCTGAACAACGTCCTCGTGCTGGCCGGCGCGGGCGTCGGCGGCGGATCGCTGAACTACGCCAACACCCTGTACGTGCCGCCGAAGGCGTTCTTCGACGACCGCCAGTGGGGCCACATCACGGACTGGCAGGCGGAGCTCAAGCCGTACTACGACCAGGCCCAGCGCATGCTCGGCGTCCGGCTCAACCCCACGCTCACCCCTTCCGACGTGCACCTGAAGGCCGCCGCCGAGAAGATGGGCGTCGGTGACACCTTCCACATGGCGCCGGTCGGCGTCTTCTTCGGGGACGGCCAGGACGCCGGCGGAGAGGCGAAGGCCGAGCCGGGCGGCGAGGTCGCCGACCCGTACTTCGGCGGCGCGGGCCCGTCCCGGCGCGCGTGCACCGAGTGCGGTGAGTGCATGACCGGCTGCCGGCACGGCGCCAAGAACACCCTCAACGAGAACTACCTGCACCTCGCCGAACAGGCCGGCGCCGTCATCCACCCCATGACGACGGTCGTCGGCCTCTCCGAGGACCCCGCGGGCGGCTACCGTGTCGCGACCGCGCCCACCGACAAGAAGCGCAAGGGCAAGCGAACCGTGCTGCGCGCCCGGCAGATCGTCGTCGCCGCCGGCACGTACGGCACCCAGACGCTGCTGCACACCATGCGCGACGCGGGCGAACTCCCGGGCATCTCCGCGAGGCTCGGCGAGCTCACCCGCACCAACTCCGAGGCCCTGGTCGGCGCCCAGACCGACAACCGCCGCTACCGCAAGGCGCACGGCGCGGCGAAGGTCGACTTCACCAAGGGCGTCGCGATCACGTCCTCGATCCACCCCAACGACAACACCCACATCGAGCCGGTCCGCTACGGCAAGGGCTCCAACTCCATGGGCGCCCTCACCATCCTGCAGGTCCCGCACGGCACCCGCGCCCCCAAGGGGATCGCCTTCGCCGCGGCCTGCGCGCGCCACCCGATGCTCACGCTCCGCTCGCTGTCCAACCGCCGCTGGTCGGAGCGCACCATCATCGGCCTGGTCATGCAGTCGCTGGACAACTCGCTGACCACGTACCGCAAGCCCAAGGGCCTGGGCAAGGGACTGCTCACGGCCAAGCAGGGCCACGGCGCGCCCAACCCCGAGCACATCCCCGAGGGCGCCGAGGCGGCGCGGCTCATCGCCGAGGAGATCAACGGCTTCGCGGGCAGCAACGTGGGCGAGCTCATGGGGACGCCGCTGACCGCCCACTTCCTCGGCGGCTGCGCCATCGGCGAGGACGCCGAGCACGGCGTGATCGACCCGTACCACCGGCTCTACGGGCACCCGGGCATTCATGTCGTCGACGGCGCCGCCGTCTCCGCCAACCTCGGGGTGAACCCTTCGCTCACGATCACCGCGCAGGCCGAGCGGGCGATGTCGTTCTGGCCCAACAACGGGGACGAGGACACCCGCCCGACGCAGGGCGAGGCCTACGTCCGCCTGCCGGCGGTGGAGCCGCGGACCCCGGCCGTCCCGGAGGACGCGTTCGCCGCGCTGCGACTGCCGCTGCTGCCCGTGCCGCCGATCCCGCCGAAGAACGTCTGAGCGGAAGAGGGTCCGAGGGGGAAGGGTCCGAGTGGAGAAGGGTTCGAGTGGAGACGTCCGGGCGCAGCAGGTCCGGGCGCAGCAGGTCCGGGCGCGACCTGTGGCGGCGTGAGGTATGTCACCGGACGGGGACGCCGGACACCGCGCCGGCCGGGGAGGACAGGCCGTACTCCGATCGGGCGTCGGTACTCCGTTCCCGGGGGCGCGGATGAGTAGGGTGGGTTTCGCAGAGCGGCCGGATCCCAGCGTCCTGGGAGCCGACCGCCTCTTTGGAGTTGCGACCGAGCAGCTGTCCCCTGCTGCCCGGTCACGGAGCCCGGAGCGAGGTCCCACGGCCTGCCGCACGAATGGGCAGGCCTCATCGCTCCGAATTGATACCCCGCCCAGCTGCGTCTGAGCGGCATCCTGTTCGTCCACGCGTGGTTGTGGTCGACCGCCCCTGGCTGGCACGGACACCCCATCCAACGAAGGGGCCCCCGGGCCGGTCACGTGCCGTACGGGTGATGCCGCCCGAACGGGCGATCCGCAGAAACGTCACACGCGGCCGCGGCACAGCTCCAGCAGGGTCATCGCGAGGGTCGTCCCGGGCCGGCCCAGCTCATCGCTGAAGTGGTTCAGCACCTCCATCTCGCGGGACAGGCTCACCCGCCGGCCGCCCGACGCGATGCGGGCCCGCTGGATCTCCGCCGAGACCGCCATCCGTTCCGTGACCAGCGCGATGATCCGGGTGTCGAGATCGTCGATCCGGCCGCGCGCCCCCGTGATCAGGGCCACCGCCTCGTCCGTGCGTGCTCCGGTCCCGGCGGGAGCGGGGGCCGTGGTGACTGCTGCCGTCTGGGTGCTCATCGTGATGTCTCCTGTGATGACTGGGCCGGACCGGGCCCGGAGACGACAGACGCCCCGGACCGAAAGGTCCGGGGCGCCTGGGAAGTCGCTTGTCAGTAGCTCAAGCAGCACGACCATGGCAGCCGGACCAGCCGGTGCCATAGGTAAACGCGAAGATCGCGTAGTGCGTGTTCGAGGACATGCGGACCAGTATGGCGACGAGCACGCCGGGTAGCCAGCCGGCGACCGGATGGTGAGACGGGAGCGCCCTCGTGGAAACGGTAGAATCAGGGTCCGATCCCTCGTACATAACGCCGGAAGGCCGCCCGTGGCATCAGCGACCCCAGCCGCCCCCGACCACACCCCGGACGTCGTCCTGGTAGTGGACTTCGGAGCGCAGTACGCCCAGCTCATCGCCCGACGCGTCCGCGAGGCCCGGGTCTACAGCGAGATCGTCCCCAGCACCATGCCGGTGGCCGAGATGCTCGCGAAGAACCCGAAGGCGATCATCCTCTCCGGCGGTCCGTCGTCGGTCTACGCCGAGGGCGCCCCCTCGCTCGACACGGCGATCTTCAAGGCCGGGGTCCCGGTCTTCGGCATGTGCTACGGCTTCCAGCTGATGGCGGTGGCGCTCGGCGGCACCGTCGACGATAACGGTGCCCGTGAGTACGGCCGCACCGCGCTGACCGTCAGCAAGCCCGGCTCGACGCTCTTCGAGGGCACCCCCACCGAGCAGTCGGTGTGGATGTCGCACGGCGACGCGTGCTCGGCGGCGCCCGCCGGCTTCGCCGTCACCGCCTCCACCGACGTGGTACCGGTCGCCGCCTTCGAGGACGACGCCCGCAAGCTGTACGGCGTCCAGTACCACCCCGAGGTGCTGCACTCCACGCACGGCCAGCAGATCCTGGAGCACTTCCTGTACCGCGGTGCGGGCATCGCGCCGGACTGGACGACGACGAACGTCGTCGAGGAGCAGGTCGCGGCGATCCGCGCCCAGGTCGGCACCAAGCGCGCGATCTGCGGGCTCTCCGGCGGCGTGGACTCCTCGGTGGCTGCGGCCATCGTGCAGAAGGCCATCGGCTCCCAGCTGACCTGCGTGTACGTCGACCACGGGCTGCAGCGCAAGGGCGAGTCCGAGCAGGTCGAGAAGGACTTCGTCGCGGCCACCGGCGTCCAGCTGAAGGTCGTCGACGCGGAGGAGCGCTTCCTGACCGCGCTCGCCGGCGTCACCGACCCGGAGACCAAGCGGAAGATCATCGGCCGTGAGTTCATCCGCGTCTTCGAGCAGGCCCAGGCCGAGCTCGTCGCCGAGGCGGGCGCGGCCGGCGAGGACGTCGCCTTCCTGGTGCAGGGCACCCTGTACCCGGACGTCGTCGAGTCCGGCGGTGGTACCGGCACCGCCAACATCAAGTCGCACCACAACGTGGGCGGGCTCCCCGACGACATCGAGTTCGAGCTGATCGAGCCGCTGCGCAAGCTCTTCAAGGACGAGGTCCGGATGGTCGGCCAGGAGCTGGGCCTGCCGGAGGAGATCGTCCAGCGCCAGCCGTTCCCCGGTCCCGGCCTCGGCATCCGCATCGTCGGCGAGGTCACCAAGGAGCGCCTGGACCTGCTGCGCGAGGCGGACTTCATCGCCCGCGAGGAGCTCACCGCGGCCGGCCTGGACCGGGAGATCTGGCAGTGCCCGGTCGTGCTGCTCGCCGACGTCCGCTCGGTCGGCGTCCAGGGCGACGGCCGCACCTACGGTCACCCGATCGTGCTGCGCCCGGTCTCCTCCGAGGACGCCATGACCGCCGACTGGTCGCGGCTGCCGTACGACGTCCTCGCCAAGATCTCCACCCGCATCACGAACGAGGTCGCCGACGTCAACCGCGTCGTCCTCGACGTGACGAGCAAGCCGCCGGGCACCATCGAGTGGGAGTGACCTCCCGCTGAGCCCTGGACCGTGTCCCGCACGGCCGCCGCGCCGCCCCTCCTGCCTGCTGGGAGGGGCGGCGCCGTCGTTCCCTGACCCGCTCCGCACTCTGTTCTTCTCGCTTACCGCGCGGTAGCTTCCGCTGCATGGCCGACTTCCTCCCGCAGCCCTCGCAAGGGCGCACGCCGCCGCAGCCGATACCCACCGAGCAGCTGCACTTCGCGCTGCCGCAGACGTTCACCAACACCGACGACGAGCGGCAGCACCGCAAGGAACGGCTGGTGGCCGCGCTACGGCTGTTCGGGCGGTTCGGGTTCGAGGAGGGCGTGGCCGGGCACATCACGGCGCGCGACCCGGAGTTCACCGACCATTTCTGGGTCAATCCGTTCGGGATGAGCTTCAAGCTCGTCACCGTCAGCGATCTGATCCTGGTCAACCACGCGGGCCAGGTCGTCGAGGGCCGCTTCCACGTCAATCAGGCGGCCTTCGCGATCCACGCGCAGGTGCACCAGGCACGCCCGGACGTGATCGCCGCCGCGCACAGCCACTCGACGTACGGGCGGGCGCTGTCGTCGCTCGGGGAGCTGCTGGACCCGATCACCCAGGACGTCTGCGCGTTCTACGAGGACCACGCGCTGTTCGACGACTACACGGGCGTCGTGGTCGACGAGGAGGAGGGCCGCCGCATCGCGGAGGCGCTCGGGCCGCACAAGGCCGTCATCCTGCGCAACCACGGGCTGCTGACGGTCGGCGACTCGGTCGACGCGGCGGCGTGGTGGTTCATCACGATGGAGCGCTCCTGCCAGGTGCAGCTGACCGCCCGGGCGGCCGGGAAGCCGGTGCTGATCGACCACGAGAGCGCCGTCCACACCCGTGGCCAGCTGGGCAACGATCTCGTCGCCTGGATCAACTATCAGCCGCTCTACCAGCAGATCTCGCGCAGCGAGCCCGATCTCTTCGGCTAGCCGCGGGGCCGGCCGCGGTGGGACCGGGCGGGGATCCGGCCGGATTCGCCGGGAACTGAGTCGGATCCTTGCGGTCTACGTACCACCCGGTGAGAGAGTCGTACGTGAAGAATCGTTTCCATTCCTGGGGGGCGCGTACGACGGGAGAGGCGGGACAGCATGCTCCGAATCTGGCGGGAGACCGCGTCGCGCTATGCGTTGATGCCGCTGCGGATCTTCCTCGGCGTCACCTTCGTCTACGCGTCGCTCGACAAGCTCACCGGCTCCGTGTTCCTCACCGATTCCGCGCCGGGATCGCTGGTCGGCACCCTGCACGCGGTGCGTGACAGCGCGGCGATCCCGCAGATGGTCGATCTCGCGCTCAAGGCGCCGCACGCCTTCGGGTACGCCATCGCCTTCGGTGAGCTGGCCGTCGGCATCGGCATACTGATCGGCCTGTTCGGCCGCCTCGCCGCGCTCGGCGGCGCAGCGATCTCGCTCAGCCTGTGGCTGACGGTCAGCTGGGCCACCGATCCCTATTACTACGGCAACGACCTGGTGTACCTGATGGCCTGGCTGCCGCTGATCCTCGCCGGCACCCCGCTGCTGTCCGCCGACGGGCTCATCGCCTCACGCCGCCGGTCCGGTGTCGCCCCGCTGCCGCCGTCGGACCAGGCGGCTGATCACCGACGTCACCGCGGCGCAGGCCAGACCGCCCGCCGCTAGGGCCACCGTCAGCGGCCGGGAGGGATCCCAGCCGCCGGCGGCGTCCAGCAGGAACACCGCCGCGAGGCCCAGCAGTACCAGTCCCATCACGAGGGACGCGGGCTCGAATCCATGCCGTTTCACCGGACCACCCTCATCTGTCCCGCGCCCACCTCGACGTCGAGTTCGATCGTGCCGGTCGACGGGATGCCCGCGTCCGGTTCGAAGACCACCTGGCTGCGCGTGTCCGAGCTGAGGTCCACACCGTGGTTGACCTTGCCCGGCAGCTGCACCTCGCCGAAGCCCATCTGGTAGTTGAGCCGCACGGTGGCGTTCCTCGGCAGCCGGACCTCGGCCCGGCCGGCGCCGACCTCCAGCTTGGTCGTGACGGTCTTCCCGCCGAGCGGCAGCGCGGTCAGATCGAGCAGGCCGTGTCCGGTGCCCTGCTCGTAGTGCGGCTGGAGGTCAGAGACGGCCACCGGCCGCCAGTCCGTCGTCGCCCACTCGGTGGTCATGCTCTTGGGAACCGCGGCGGCACCCACCAGCAGCGCGATCGTCAGCACGGCCCAGAAGGCCGTACCGCCCCTCGCCCGGCCGGTCCAGGCGCTCAGGACGAACGCCAGCCCGAAGACGGCCAGCGCGGACGCCAGCCCGATCTCCAGGGCCGTCCCGAGCGGGTGCCCGTGCCAGGCCGCCGCCGTACCGACCGCGCCCGCCATCAGCGCAACGAAGAACGCCAGCACTCCCAGCCAGGACGACTCCCGCCGGGCGGCGGACTTCCTGGCCCGCCAGGCCTTGCGGTCCTGCTCCTGGTACGGGCCGTCGTCCGGCCCCCACAGGTAGCCCGTGGAGCTGCTCACGCCGGCCGAGAAGTCCTTGGTCAGCGGATCGCGCCACCACGAAGGGGTCACGGGGCTCGGCGGCGCCTGCGCGGCCGGCGGGGCGTCGGCGGCCGGACCGGCCGCCACCGCGCTCGCCTCGCCGTCGAGCTGGGCCCGGCGGCGCTGCTGCGACCAGTAGACGGCGCCCACCACGGCCGCCAGCAGCAGGATCGAGAACCCCTGGTCGGTGCCGTTGCCGAGCATCGACGCGTACAGGCCGCAGCCGACCAGCGCGACGAGCACGGCGGTCAGCGCCGTCCCCTCGACCCGGCCGGACAGCAGTCGGTGCGCCTCGCTCTGGTCCTCGCCCTCCTGCGGGATGACCAGCCAGGCCATGCCGTAGACGATCAGGCCGATACCGCCGGTGAGCGACAGCACGGCGAGCACGATCCGGAAGATCACCGGATCGAGCTCGAAGTAGCGGCCCGCGCCGTCGCACACACCCGCGACCACCCGGCGGCGGCTGCGAACGATGCGGCGCCGGGCCGGGGGCTCCGGTGAGTCCGGAAGATCCGGGGTGGCGTCGGCCTCGGCCTCGAAGGCCGGCCTGCTGTCCTGCGTCATGCCTCCATGGTGGCGGCCGCGGGCACTCTCCGGCACCAGGTACAACCCTGGCCGATCCCTGAGCCGGCCCCCAGGGGCCGGGCTTCCGACCCATCACCCGGTCCGGGTGGGGCCTGGGGCACCCGGGCCCCTGGGCACCTGGCCACCCGGGCCCCTGGTCCCAGGGGGTCAGGGTGACCTCCGGGAGGAACCCTGATGCCCCGGGCGGCCCCGGCGTGTGACGATCGGGGTATGCCAGCCACCACCCCTGCTCCTGCGACGGGCGCGTCCTACCTAAAACCGCCCGACCCGGCGGACCCGCTGGCGCGCAAGCTCTACCGCAGCTCCGAGGGCCGGATGATCGGCGGAGTGGCGCGCGGGCTCGCCGGGCACCTCGGGCTGCCGGTGTCGTGGGTGCGTGTGGTGTTCGTGGTGCTCGCGACGTTCAACGGCCTCGGCATCCTGCTCTACGCGCTCTTCTGGTTCTTCGTGCCGCTCGGCGTCGGCGGGGTGAGCGAGGCCAAGGAGCCGCGCGACGCCAAGTCCTGGCTGGCCGGACGGCGGCCCGACAAGGGCCAGATCCTCGCGCTCATCGCGCTGTTCATCGGCCTCGGCGTCCTCGTCAGCAATCTGAACCTGGGCGCGGCCAACGCCGCGATCTGGCCGCTGCTCGTCATCGGCCTCGGCGTCGCCCTCGTCTGGCGGCAGGCCGACAACGCCCGCCGCAGCCGCTGGGTCGAGATGAGCCAGGGCAAACGGTTCTGGCCGATCGCCCGTGGCGCCGCCGGTGTGCTGCTGGTCGGGGCCGGGGTCACCGGCTTCCTCGTGGTGCGCAGTTCCGGCAGCCACCTCGGCGGCATCCTGCAGGCGGCGCTCGCCGTGCTGGTCGGGGTGGCACTGATCGCCGGGCCCTACCTCGTACGTCTGACCCAGGACCTGTCCGCCGAGCGGCTGATGCGTATCCGGGCCCAGGAGCGTGCCGAAGTCGCCGCGCACGTCCACGACTCCGTACTGCACACCCTCACCCTCATCCAACGCAACGCCGAGGACCCGCGCGAGGTCGCCCGCCTCGCCCGCGCCCAGGAGCGCGAGCTGCGGGCCTGGCTGTACCGGCCGGAGGGCACCGGCAAGGAGGACGAGCCGACGAACTTCGCCGACGCCGTACGCAAGGCCGCCGCCGAGGTGGAGGACGCCCACGGGGTGCCCGTCGAGGTGGTCTGCGTCGGTGACTGCCCGCTGGACGACAATCTGGTCGCACAGATGGCAGCCGCACGCGAGGCAATGGTGAACGCGGCCAAGTACGGTGGCGACGAGGCGGTTCAGGTGTACGCCGAGGTCGAGGAGCGCAAGGTCTTCGTGTCCGTACGGGACCGGGGGCCCGGATTCGACCTCGACCAGGTGCCGGACGACCGCATGGGCGTCCGGCAGTCGATCATCGGCCGGATGCAGCGGAACGGCGGCGAGGCGCGCCTGCGCAGCGCACCGGGCGGGGGCACGGAAGTGGAACTCGAAATGGAGAGGGTGGCGTCATGACTGAGGACCGACGCGTAAGGGTCGTGCTCGTCGACGACCACCGGATGTTCAGGACCGGTGTACAGGCCGAGATCGGCGAGACCGAACGAACGGGTGTCGAGGTCGTCGGCGAGGCCGCCGACGTGGACCAGGCCGTCACGGTCATCACCGCGACCCGTCCCGAGGTCGTCCTCCTGGACGTGCACCTCCCCGGCGGCGGCGGTGTCGAAGTGCTGCGGCGCTGCGCACCGCTCATGGGCGACGCGGAGCGGCCGGTCCGCTTCCTGGCGCTGTCGGTCTCCGACGCCGCCGACGACGTCATCGGCGTCATCCGCGGCGGCGCGCGTGGCTACGTCACCAAGACCATCACCGGGCCGGATCTCGTGTCGTCCATCTTCCGGGTCTCCGACGGCGACGCCGTCTTCTCCCCGCGGCTGGCCGGCTTCGTCCTCGACGCCTTCGCCTCGACGGACGCCCCGCCGGTCGACGAGGACCTGGACCGCCTCACCCAGCGGGAACGGGAAGTGCTGCGGCTCATCGCGCGCGGCTACGCGTACAAGGAGATCGCCAAGCAGCTCTTCATCTCGGTGAAGACGGTCGAGTCCCATGTCTCGGCGGTGCTCAGAAAGCTGCAGCTCTCCAACCGGCACGAGCTGACGCGGTGGGCGACGGCACGGCGCCTGGTCTGAGGGCCGGCGGGTCCGAGGCCGTCGGGTTCAACGGCCTCGGCGCGGACGCGGCCCTACGGCTCAGGCGGCCGGGGCCGGGTCCGCGAGGCCGTCGATGACCAGGTCGGAGAGCCGGACCTGGTACCAAGACGGTCTGGCTGGTGCTGTCGGCCCAGTTCTCGGCCCATGGGAAGAACGGTTTCCGCGCACCCCAGGCTGATCCGCCGTCAGAACCACCCGAGCGGCCGGTGGTACGGGACGAACGCGCCCACGCCGCGCCGCCCCACCTGCCGCACCTGACCCCGAGCAGCGTTCGCAGGGGCCGTACTCACGACGGGCGGCTCGCGCCCGCGAAGGGCATTTCGTTGATCGGGGCGATGCGGATCGGGGCGCCCGGGTGGGGGGCGTGGATCATTTGGCCGTTGCCGATGTAGAGGCCGACGTGGCTGATGCCGGAGTAGAAGAACACCAGGTCGCCGGGTTGGAGTTGGGACTCGGAGACGCGTTGGCCGGCGTTGATCTGGGTGTACGTGGTGCGGGGGAGCGAGACGCCCGCGGCCTTCCAGGCGGCCTGGGTGAGGCCGGAGCAGTCGTAGGAGGACGGTCCGGTGGCGCCCCAGACGTACGGGAGGCCGAGGGCGCTGTAGGCGAAGGCGACGGCCTGGGCGGCGCGGGCGGAGGGTGCCTGGACGGCGCCGGGGGCGATCGGGACGCGGTCGGTGGAGCGGTCGGCGTGCTGAGTGCCGGATGTCGTCCCGGTGTCGTCGCCGCCGTCGTCCACACTGGCCCGCTGGGCGGCCGTGAGGCGGTCCAGGAGGACCTGGGCGTCGTGCAGCTTGGTCTCGATGGTGAGCTTGTGCTCCGCGAGCTTCGTCTGGGCGTCGCTGAGGGCGGCGAGTTTGGCGTCCGCCGCGTCGTGCGTCGTGGTGATCTCCCGCTGCTGCTCGCCGAGGGTGCGCAGGATGTCGGCCTCCCGGCCGCTCACCTGGTCGATGAGGGCGGCACGTTCGAGATATGTGTCGGGGGTGGAGTCCAGGGCGAGCTGCATGGCCGGGTCGATGCCGCCCGAGCGGTACTGCGCGGCGGCGATGGCGCCGATCTGGTCGCGGGTGGCGTTGAACCGGGCGGTCTTGCGGGCCATCTCGTCCTGGAGCCTGCCCACGTCGGCGCGGGCGGTGTCGGCCGCCTCCTTGGCGCCGTTGTACTGCTCGGTGGCCTGTTCCGCCTGCTCGTACAGGGCGTCGACCCGGGTCTTGACCTCGCCGACGCTGAGCTGCGGGTCGGCGTGGCCGGTCTCGCCGAAGGCGCTGACCGACGCGGCTCCCGCCATGGCGAGGGTGGCCGCGGTTCGTGCGGTGGTTCCGGTGAGTGAGCGCTGCTTGGGCTTTCTGTGCGACGCCACGCGGCCGTCACTCCTTTGTGCCTAGCTGGTGCCCGCCTGCTGAGACCTCGATCCGGCGGCGTCCGCACGGGGAAGCGGAACACCGCCGGATCTTCGGCGGGGGTGGCCGTGCCGTCGGGTCCGACGGCAGTGGGGTTCGGCCACCTGGAGGAGGACGCTAAACCTGGGGGGTACGGAGGAGTACGGCGTAGAGCAGGTCTGGTCCCAATCGGCCGTTGGGTGATCGTCATTGATCAGTGTTCGACGGGTGACATGGCCACTTGCAGAACGGCCTTGACCGATGGGGCAGTTGTCACTCCGTGGGCGACTCGTCCCTGCTATGGGGCGTGGCCGATCTCCGCGGCCTGCGCGGCCACAGAGCCGTTCCGACCGCGTACGCCGCGGCGCACACGGCGGACACCGCGACCGCCGGGCCCCAGGCACTGCCGTCGGAGGGGGCGAACGCGGCGAAGAGGACCAGGCCGCTCGCGCCGTACGCGGTCAGCGGGATGTGGCGCGAGCGCAGCTGGCGGATGCCCGCCGGGCCGGCGGCGCAGGCGTCGACGATGAGGAGATAGGTCAGCAGCAGGGCCGTGACGCACGACGCCAGCCAGACGGGCGGCGCGCTGAACGCGGCGAGGACGACGCAGCCGACGGCGAAGACCGTGTTGCGGTGCTGGGACAGCAGCGCGGCTTTACGGGCCGAGTACTGGACCGGGCGCCGGACGAGCGGCGGGGCCGCCCACCAGGCCAGCACGACCGCGGCGAGCGGCGTCAGTACGTCGCCCATCGTGGGGGAGCCGGTGACGGCCGGATCGCAGGCCGCGAGCGCCAGTGCGACGCCGAGGCCGCGCACCGGCCGGACCGGGACCTGGGGGAGGGTCATGGCGGAGGACGGGGACGAGGACACCGTGGCGGGTTCCGGGGACAGGAAGGGAGTCATCGGGTCCTGCCCTGGATTCGGGTGCGGAGCAACGGTGCGAGGGCGAGGTCGAGGCTCTTGCCGGCCGACTGGGCGACGACCGGGATGCCGCGTTCCCGCAGCGCGAACCGCATCGCCGCCCGGTCGGCGAGCCAGAGCCGCCGGGCCAGGTGTCCGACGGTGTCGCCGGGCGCGATGTACGGGGCGCCGGTCGGGATCTCGATGACGACGAGAGGGTTGCCGCGTTGCGCGAGATCGCCCAGCACTTCGAGGATCCGCTCGTCGGCGAGCTGGGTGATCGCGTAGACGAGGGCGCCGCGGGGCAGCGCGGGCGGCGGCAGGCGCTGGAGGGCGGGGACGGAGTAGCCGAGGTCCTTGCGGACCTCCAGCACGCTCTCGACGATCCGGTAGAAGTAGCCCCCGCCGGAGCCCGGTTGCAGCCAGCGCAGCGTGCCGCCGATCGACACCAGGCCGACCCGGTCGTGGCTGCGCAGATAGGCGCGGGTGAGGCCGGCCGCGGCGCGCACCGTCTCGTCGAGTCCTGAGGCCCTGGTCGCGGGGTCGATGAAGTCGACGAGCGCGTCGACCAGCACGACGGTGTCGGCGGTGCGTTCGGCGGCGAACTGGTTGATCTGGATGCTGCCGCGCCGGGTGGTCGAGGGCCAGTGGATGCGCCGCTGCCGTTCGCCCCAGATGTGCGGGCGCACCCCGACGACCTCGATGCCGTCGCCGTTCTGCCGGGCGGTGTGCTCGCCGAGGCGGTCCGGCAGCCGGACCGGGATGGGGGTGAGAGAGGCCTGGGTGGGCACCGGGAAGACCTGGATCTCACCGAGTTCGGCCCGCACGGTGCGACGGGCGAGCCCGCCGGTGTCGTAGACGTCCACATCGACGGTGCCCAGGCTCCAGCGACCCCAGCGGCGGGCGGTGAGGGCGAGTTCGACGACGGGGCCGGCCACGGCGAGCGAGGTCAGCTCGACGCCCGGCCCGAGGGTGATGCCCGGGTCGATCCAGCCCGCGGCGCCGTCGAAGTCCAGCCGGATGCGGACGGCGATGTCCTCGTTCTCGAAGCAGCGGCCCGGCCCGGTCTCGACGGCGGCGCTCAGCCGGCTCGGCCGGCCGGACGTCAGCACAGCTCCCCCCACCGCTCCCGGCCCGGCGAGTACGAGCAGGACGACCGGGCCCGCGGCCAGCGCCAGCAGCCACGGGTGGCCGGTGAGGAGCGCGGCGGCGGCCGCCACGGCGGCCACCGTGAGCAGCCGCAGGGCGCGCTCGCCGGCCCGCCAGCCGGGCGGCGGCGGGGACGGCGGTTCGGCCGGTTCCGCCGCCTCGCCGGCGGTGGCGTCCGGGGAGCCGCCCAGTGCCCGCGCGATGTGCGTGGGGACCGCGACCGGGCGGGCTGCGGGCCGGCCCGGCGGCTGTCGGTCCGCGGTCACGGCCGCGCTGCCGGGCGCCGGAACGCGCCGGGCCTGTCCTCGGCGCCGTCGGAGCGCTTGTCCTCGGGCAGGGTCTGCGGCGCCGGTACGGACCGCGCGAGTTCGGCGATGACGTCGTCGGCGTTGATCTGCCGCACCCACAACTCGGGCCGCAGCGTGACGCGGTGCGCGAGGGCCGGGACGACCAGCGCCTTCACGTCCTCCGGGGTGACGTAGTCGCGGCCGTCGAGCACCGCGCGGGCGCGGGCCAGCTGTACGAGCGCGAGTCCGCCGCGCGGCGAGGCGCCGACCTGGATCTGCGGATGGGCACGGGTCGCGCCGATGAGGGCGACGACGTACGCGATCAGATCGTCGTCCACCTCGACGCTCTCCAGGCTGGAGCGCATGGCGAGCACCTCGGCGGGCGTGCTGAGGGTGTTCAGTACGGCTTCGGGGGCGGCCCGGTCGAGCCGGATGCGGAGCATCGACGCCTCGTCGCGGGGCGGCAGGTAACCCATCCTGACCCGCAGCAGGAAGCGGTCCAACTGGGCCTCAGGCAGGCTGTACGTGCCCTCGTACTCGATCGGGTTGGCGGTGGCGATGACCACGAACGGCTCGGGCAGCCGCCGGGTGACGCCGTCGACCGAGACCTGCGCCTCGGCCATCGCCTCCAGCAGCGCCGCCTGGGTCTTGGGGGGTGTGCGGTTGATCTCGTCGGCGAGCAGCAGATGGGTGAAGAGCGGTCCTGGCCGGAAGACCATCTCGCCGCTGCGCTGGTCGTAGAAGGGCGCTCCGGACACGTCGGAGGGCAGCAGGTCGGGGGTGAACTGGACCCGGCGGAAGTCGAGTCCGAGCGCGGTGGCGAAGGAGCGGGCGAGCAGGGTCTTGCCGAGTCCCGGCAGGTCCTCGATGAGGATGTGGCCGCCGGCGAGGACGCCGAGCATGACCAGTTCGAGGGAGTCGGGCTTGCCGACCACGGCGCGTTCGATCTCGGTGAGCACCTGGCGGGCGCGTTCTCCGGCCTCGCGCGGCGTCAGGGCGGCCGGGGACGCGGCGGCGGACCGAGCGGCGGATGCCTGAGCAGGAACCTTGGTGGCGGGGGCCGGGGCGGAAGTGGCCTGGGCGGAACTGGGCTGAGCGGAAGGGGCCTGGGCGGAACTGGGCTGAGCGGCGGGCTGGGCCGGCTGAATGGTCGTCACGGTGCTCCTGGGAGGACGTTCGGCGGTTCAGTGGTTCCGAGGGGGTCGGCGGTCACCGTCACAGCTCGTCGAGGCGGTCGACGACGGCCCGCAGGACCTGTGCCGGGATGGTGCCCTCCGGGGCGGGCCGGTGGGGATCGATCCAGGGCCACAGCTCGGGGCCGACGACGGCGGCGGCCCGGTCGGGCTGGGCGCGCAGCGAGATCCCGTGCCGTTCGGCGAGCCGGGCCGCGTACAGGCGTTGGAGGCCGGGTCTCAGGGTGTGGGTGAAACCGTCCTCGGACGACATCCCCTGGGCGACCGCACGGCCCCAGTCGCCCAGCCGGGGTGTTCTGCTGCCCAGCAGCCGGACCGGTCTGCGGTAGCCGTGGTCCTGGGAGTCGAAGCCCGTCGCGTAGCGGGCGGTGAGCAGGGCGACCGCCGCGATGAGCACGGCGCCGGTGCCGGCCGCGGCGAATCCGCCGGCCAGGGCGAGGGCGGCCTCGGTGCCGGCCGCGACCGTGCCGAGCACGAGCAGCGTGTGGCGCGTGGAGCCGGGGGTCACCGGTCGCCCGCCGGGGCCCGGTCGCCGGTGGTCGCTACTCCTACGGCTGGCACGGCCTCCGGGGCTTCCACGGCGGCCAGTTGGGCCGCGATCGTGTCGAGGGCGGTGCCGGCCCGCCGCAGATGGCCGTCGTCCATCGGGTGGCTGGAGTACCGCGCCTCGCGGAAGAGCTGGGTCAGGTCCCCGGCCGCGGTCCCGGTCAGCGTCCCGCCGGCGACCGCGCGGTGCAGCAGGTCCGTCGGGCTGTCGGATTCGAGCCGGGCGATCCCTGACCGGGCGAGGGTGGTCTCCATCGCCGCGTAGCAGGCGATCACCGCGGCACGGGCGTCCTCACCGTGCAGGGCCCGGCGGCCGGAGTCGACGGCGCCGGCCAGCGCGCTCTCGGCGCTGTCCGGGTTGCCGGGGATCAGTTGGAGGCCGGGTCCGGCCTTGCCCGCCAGGTACCAGCGCAGCCAGCGGACGAGCGCGACGACGACCACGACCGCGGCCAGTACCGCTCCGACGACGAGCAGCAGATGGAACAGATCGAAGGACGATCCGGCGGTCGCCTGCCCGGTGGAGGACGGCGGCTGTGTCGGTGCCTCGGTGACGGGCGGCCCGCTCGCCGTCTCCGTGGGGAGGCTCTGGTCGGTCCGCGGCTCCGTGCCGGCCGGGCTGCTCCGGTGGCTCAGCAGCACGGCGACGGGCACCACCGCGGTGGCGGCGGTCAGCAGCAGGAGCGCCGCGTCCTTGAGCCGTTCGGCCACCGGGTCCGGGCTGTCGATGTGCTGCACGGCCCGGCGGTAGCGCGCGGCGAGCAGCGCGCCGCCCACCACGCACGCCAGGGCCAGCAGCAGCAGATACCCGCCGTGGTACGAGAGCGGGCCCGAGCCGTCCGGCGGATCGAGCACCGACCGGCCGCCACCCGCTCGCAGCGCACCGGCCGCGAGGACCAGACCGCCGATCGCGGCGGTGGCGAGCAGGAGGACCGGCCGACCGGTGATCCGGGCCAAGGTGTCAGGCGAGTCGCACAGCGCCGGCGAACGGCATCCAGCTCATCTTGCCGACCTCGACGACACCACCGGGGTGCGGGGCGTGCACGATCTCGCCGTTGCCCAGGTAGATGGCCACGTGGCTGATGCCGGAGTAGAAGAACACCAGGTCGCCGGGGCGCAGCTCGGACTGCGAGACGCGCGTGCCGTCGTTGATCTGGGTGTACGTGGTGCGGCTGATGCTGATGCCGGCCGAGCGGTACGCGGCCTGGGTCAGTCCCGAGCAGTCGTACGAGTTCGGGCCGGTGGCGCCGGAGACGTACGGCTTGCCGCGCGCGGCGAGGGCGAAGGCGATGGCCTGCGCGGCGCGGCCGCTGGCGGGGCCGTTGTACGTGTAGGACGCGCTGTTGGCGCTGCCGGACTGCTGGGTGTCCAGCGCGGCGACCTTCTTGCGGTCCTCGGCGGTGAGGCTGGTCAGCAGCTTCTGCGCGTCGGCGAGCTTGGCCGCGGCGGTCTTCTTCTCGGCGGCCAGCTTGGTCTGCGCGGCGGCCAGGTCCGCGACGCTCGCGGCGGCCTTGGCGCGCTCGGTCGTCGCGGCCGTCTGCTGGGTGCGGAATTCCTTGATGGCCTCTTCCTGCGTGGCCGACACACGGTCCACGAGGTGGGACTGCTCAAGGTACTTCTCCGGGTTGTCGGAGAGCAGCAGGGCGGTGGTCTGGTCGACGCCGCCTTCGCGGTACTGGGCGGCGGCGAACTGGCCCAGGGTCTCCCGCGCGTCGTTCAGCTTCTGGGTCTTCTTCGCGACCTCGGCGAGCAGCAGATCGGCCTTCGCGCGCTGCTGGTCGGTCTTCTCCTTCGCCGCGTTGACGTGCTCCGTGGCGGCTTCGGCCTTTTCGCGGAGGTCGTCGACCTGCGCCTTGACCTCGGTGATGGAGGGCTTCGCGGGCGCGGCGCTCGCGGACTCGCTCAGCAGAGTCACAGTGGCCAGCGCCACCGTCGTCAGGCCCACCACGGCACGCGGGCCGGTGGAGGCGAGTATTCGCGGGCGCGGTTTGCGGTGCGACGCCAAGGCAGACATTCCTTCCGTGGACCGCTTACCGGGTTAGCTGACGGGTTCGGGCGATGGAAGGCCGCCCTACGGTGCTCGCGTCCGTTGTGCGGACGTTCGCCCCGATTCACCCCAAGTCGTGCGCGTGGGTCCCCGGTTCCGGCCTTGCGGTCGGATTCAGCGGAGGCAGCTCGCCGTCGGCACTGCGCCGGCTTGTGGAACGAGCTGCCTAGCGGGCCACCGTAGTCAACTTGAGTGACTCTTGGGAAGTTTCCATCAGAAGGTGAGCGAAATCGCTTCGTTACCTTACCTATTGTGACCGTCCGTCCGAATGGCGGGCCGACAGCCGGGACCTGTCGGTCCGTCTGTCGATCCGTGACATTCGGGACGGGGGACTCAGGAAGGGCGGGAAGCGCCGTAAACCGGCATTTGGGTGATCGGTGCGATCTTGACGACCGTGCCGGTGTGCGGGGCGTGGATCATGTTGCCGCCGCCTATGTAGAGGCCGACATGGCTGATGTCGTCGTAGAAGAAGATCAGGTCGCCGGGCCGCAGGTCCGACATCGAGACGCGCTCGCCGGCCTTCACCTGGTCCCAGGTGGTGCGCGGCAGGGAGACGCCGGCCGCCTTCCAGGCCGCTTGGGTGAGCCCTGAGCAGTCGTACGAGTTCGGACCCGTCGCGCCCCACACGTACGGCTTGCCGATCGCGTTGCGGGCGAAGGCGATGGCCTTCTCCGCCTGCGACGCGGTGCTGTGCGAACCGGTTCCGCCGGTCCCCGGCGTCGTCCCGGAGCCGGTCTTCGCGGCCTCCTTGGCGGCGGCGTCCCGTGCGGCCTTCTCCTTCGCGGCGATCGCCGCGGCGCGCTTGCGGTCCTCCTCCGCCTTCTTGGCCGCCAGCGCCGCCAGCCGCGCCTTCTCCTGCGTGGTGAGGGTGTTGAGGAGGGTCTGCGCCGCCGCGAGCTTCTCCTTGACGGTCTCCTTCTCCGTCGCCAGCTTCGTCCGCGACGCGTTCAGCGCGTCGAGGCCCTTCACGGCCTCGGAGCGCTTCTGCGTCGTCGTGGCCTGCTGGGTGCGGAAGTTCTCGACGGCTTCCTTCTGGTTGCTGGTCATCCGCTTCATCTGGTGCGTCTGGTCGAAGAACTGCTGCGGATCGGCGGAGAGCAGGAACGTACTCGTCGTGTCGACGCCGCCGCTGCGGTACTGGGCGGCCGCGTACTGGCCCAGGACGCGCCGCGCGTCGTTGAGCGACTCGGTCCGCTGCGCGACCTGGCTCAGCAGCGCCTCGACCTTGGAGCTCTGCTGGTCGGCCTGCTCCTTCGCGCCGTTGTAGCGCTCGGTGGCGACCTCGGCGTCGTGGTTGAGCGCGTCGACCTTCGCCTGGACCTCTTCGATGGAGGGCGGCTGCGGCTGCGCGGGTGCCGCGCTCGCGGTCTCGCCGAGCAGGGTGACGGTGGCCAGTGCCGCCGCCGTGAGACCGACGGCCGCGCGGGGGCCGGTCGTGGTGAGCAGGCCGGCGCGTATGCCGGGGCGGGGTTTGCGGTGCGACGCCAAGGCGGGAAGTCCTTCCGTAAACCGCTTACCGGGTTAGCTGTCGGGTTCGGGCTGTCGGAAGGTCGCCCTACGGTTCGTGCGGAACGTCCTCTGCGGAACATCCGTGCGGACCGATTCACCCCAGTGGTTCCAGTGGGTCCCCGGCTGCGGCCTCTCGGCCGCACTCAGCGGAGACGGTCCGTGACGGCGTGTTGCCGAGGTGGAGGACGGACCGCCTGGCCGGCACGGTAGCCAACTCTCGTGTCCGGTGGGAAGACCGGTGTCCGATAGGCCCGAAACCATTTCGTGATCTGTGCGCAGCGGTCGGATCCGGTCGCGGAGAGTGACGACTCTTTCAGGATCGGTCCACGTCCGGACGGACTCCGCCAAGCGGAGTGTGAGGTGTCAGTGGGGGCGCCTAGACTCGGGAAGCGATGAGCAGCCTCTTTGACGACAGCTTCCTGGCCGACCTCCAGGCCCCCGACCACGCGTCGGAATCCGTCCCGCCGCCCCCGGAGCACGGGTCCGCGCACCGGCCGGACGATGCCGCGGACGACCTCTTCGGCGGGCGCTTCAACGAGCCCCCGCAGGGTGGCCGGGACGCGTACTACCGGGACGGGGCCGCCCGCCCCGTCGTCGACCCCGCGCAGCTCCTGGAGGGGCTGAACGAGCAGCAGCGCGCCGCCGTCGTGCACGCGGGCGGGCCGCTGCTCATCGTCGCGGGCGCCGGATCCGGCAAGACGCGGGTGCTGACGCACCGCATCGCGCATCTGCTGGGTACCCGCGGGGCGCACCCGGGCGAGATCCTCGCGATCACGTTCACCAACAAGGCCGCGGGCGAGATGAAGGAACGCGTCGGCGACCTCGTCGGCGCGCGCGCCAACGCGATGTGGGTCATGACCTTCCACAGCGCGTGCGTGCGGATCCTGCGCCGCGAGAGCAAGAAGCTCGGCTTCACCTCCAGCTTCTCGATCTACGACGCCGCTGACTCCAAGCGGCTCATGGCGCTCGTCTGCCGGGACCTGGACCTCGACCCCAAGCAGTTCCCGCCGAAGGCGTTCAGCGCGAAGGTCTCGAACCTCAAGAACGAGCTGATCGACGAGGAGGACTACGCCCGGCAGGCGGAGAACCCCTTCGAGAAGCACGTCGCCGAGGCGTACGCGCTCTACCAGGCGAGGCTGCGCGAGGCCAACGCCCTGGACTTCGACGACATCATCATGACCACGGTGCACCTGCTCCAGGCGTTCCCCGACGTCGCCGAGCACTACCGGCGCCGGTTCCGCCACGTCCTCGTGGACGAGTACCAGGACACCAACCACGCCCAGTACACGCTGGTCCGCGAGCTGGTCGGCACCGGCGAGCACACCGCCGAGCTGTGCGTGGTGGGTGACGCGGACCAGAGCATCTACGCCTTCCGCGGTGCCACCATCCGCAACATCCTGCAGTTCGAAGAGGACTACCCGCAGGCGACGACGATCCTGCTGGAGCAGAACTACCGCTCCACGCAGACGATCCTCACGGCCGCCAACGCCGTCATCGAGCGCAACGCCGGCCGCCGCGCCAAGAACCTGTGGACCGACGCTGGCGACGGCCCGATCATCACCGGCTACGTCGCCGACCACGAGCACGACGAGGCGCAGTACATCGCCGAGGAGATCGACCGGCTGACGGACGCGGGCGACTCCCGCCCCGGTGACGTCGCCGTCTTCTACCGGACCAACGCCCAGTCCCGTGTCTTCGAAGAGGTCTTCATCCGCGTCGGGCTGCCGTACAAGGTCGTCGGCGGGGTGCGCTTCTACGAGCGCAAGGAGGTCCGCGACATCCTCGCGTACCTGCGCGTGCTGTCGAACCCCGAGGACACCGTCCCGCTCCGCCGGATCCTGAACGTGCCCAAGCGCGGTATCGGCGACCGGGCCGAGGCGATGATCGACGCCCTGTCGCTGCGCGAGAAGATCTCCTTCTCGCAGGCGCTGCGCCGGGTCGACGAGGCGTACGGCATGGCCGCCCGCTCCTCCAACGCGGTCAGGAAGTTCAACGAGCTGCTGGAGGAGCTGCGCACCATTGTCGAGTCGGGTGCCGGTCCCGCGACCGTCCTCGAAGCGGTGATGGAGCGCACGGGCTATCTGGCGGAGCTCCAGGCCTCCACGGACCCGCAGGACGAGACCCGTATCGAGAACCTTCAGGAACTCGCCGCCGTGGCCCTGGAGTTCGAGCAGGAGCGGGCCGCCGCCGAGGACGCGGAGCCCGGCACCCTCTCCGGGTTCCTGGAGCGCGTCGCGCTGGTCGCCGACTCGGACCAGATCCCGGACGACGAGGAGGGGGGCGGCGTCATAACGCTGATGACGCTGCACACCGCCAAGGGCCTCGAGTTCCCGGTGGTCTTCCTCACCGGCATGGAGGACGGGGTCTTCCCGCACATGCGGGCCCTGGGCCAGGCCAAGGAGCTGGAGGAGGAGCGGCGACTGGCGTACGTCGGCATCACACGGGCGCGCGAGCGGCTGTACGTGACGCGGTCGACGATGCGCAGTGCGTGGGGCCAGCCCTCGTACAACCCGGCCTCGCGCTTCCTGGAGGAGATCCCGCCCACGCTGATCGACTGGAAGCGGACCGGCCCGGTGGCCGCGCCGGGGGCCGCGATGTCGGCCGCCGCGTCGTCGCTGTCGTCCTCGCGCGCCAAGGCGGGCCCGAAGGGCTTCGCGACCCGGCGTGCCACGGACCGGCCGGTGATCGCGCTGACGGTCGGGGACCGGGTCACGCACGACCAGTTCGGCCTCGGAACCGTCGTCGGGGTCAGCGGTACCGGGTCCGACGCGCAGGCGACGGTCGACTTCGGCGAGGAGAAGCCGAAACGGCTGCTGCTGCGGTACGCGCCGGTCGAGAAGCTCTGACGGGGGGCCTCGCGCGCCTCCGGCGAGGGCCGGAGGCGGGTCGGGTGAGTGCGGTCAGCGGGGGTCGAGCCCGTGGGCCAGCAGCCACGGCAGCGGGTCGATCGGCGTACCGCCGTGCGGCCGGACCTCGAGGTGCAGGTGCGGGCCGGTGGTGTTGCCGGTGTTGCCCGAGTACGCGATGACCTGGCCGGCCTTGACCGAGCCGGAGCGGATCTTGGTGCTGCTGAGGTGGCAGTACCAGGTCTCGGTGCCGTCGGCGGCGGTCACTATGGCCATGTTGCCGTAGGAGCTGTTCCACTGCGTGCGGATGGTGCCGTCGGTCACGGACGACACGGGAGTGCCGGTGTCGACCGGGAAGTCGATGCCGGTGTGCAGCGCCATCCAGTTGACGCCGGACTGGCCGTAGTACGCGCTCAGTCCGCGCTCCGACACCGGCAGCAGGAACTTCGGCCGCAGGGCCTCCTTGCGCGCCGCCGCGTCGGCCTTCGCCTTCTTCGCTGCGGCCTCGCGGTCCTTGAGGTCGATCCGCTCCTGCGTACGGCTGGCGCGGGTCGCGAAGTCGTCCGCGTCGGAGGTGACTCCGGCGAGCTGCGTGTCGAGCTTCGAGACGGGCGCGTTCGTGGCGGTCTTGCCGGAGGCCTCGGTCTGCGTCGTCGCATGGGCGCCGGGCACGTCGCTGATGGCCGCGGCGGCACAGGCCGCCACACCCATGACCGCGACGGACGGCACCGCGATGGTCAGGAGCGCGGAGCGCTTCGCGGGCCGCTTGCGGCGGCAGCCGCTCCCGCCGCCGCGCGGGGCCGCCGGGACGTGGACCACATCGGTCTCGGTCTCGGACTCGGACCCGGTCTCGGACCCGGTCTCGGCGTCGAGGTCGAGTGCGGGGTCCAGGTCGTGATCGAGGTGGAGGTCGGCGTCGGGTCCGGACTCGTGCGCGGGCGCCGTTTCCGGCTCGTACGCGAACTGAGTGGTGTAGTCGGCGCCGTACCCGTTCTCGTACTCGTTCCCGTTCCCGTAGTGCGGTGCTTCGGCCGACGGGCCGGCGTATCCGGGTACGGGCTCCGGTGCGTAGGTGTGCTCGACGGGCGCGGCCTGCGCGGGCACGGTGTAGACGCCGGTGTCCCAGGACATCGCGTCGTAGGTGCCGGTCGGGTAGCTGCCGGTGTCCTGACCAGGGGCGTTGTAGCCGTACGCCGGGTACTGGCCGGAGTCCCAGTTCTGCTGCGGCTGCTGCTGTTCCTGCTGGTGGAACTGCGGCTGCGGCTGGGCCGGGACGTGGGGCTGCTGCTGGGACTGCTCGGGGTACGTGGGGTAGTTGCCGGTCTGGGCCTGCCAGAAGCCGCTCGCGTCGTAGCTGCCCGTCTCGGAGACGGACGCGTCGTAGCCGTGCTGCGCCGGCTGCGGGACGAACGCATAGCTGCCCGTGGCGCCCGTGTCCGCGGTGCCGGTCATCGCTCCGAAGAGCGGATCGCCGTCCGCGAAGGTGGTGCCGATGTTCTGGTACGAGCCCGTTGAATAAGGGTCGTAGCCGTAAGCACCGTAGTCGGGGGCGTACCCCGACGGGTGACGATCGTTCACCGCCTACTTCTCTTTCGCCTCGGCAGCAGGAGAATTAGCGGTGACTGTAGCCCCCTACCCCCGACGGCGACAATCTTCGGCAGGCTCCGGATCCGGACAATGCCTTGTGTTCGAATTGAATTCGACGGCTATGCCGCGTTCTCGGCCCCCACCGCGAGCTCCTCGCCGGTCAGGGACTGCCGGATTCCGGCGGCCACGGCGGCGTGCACCGGCAGTGCGAGATGCCCGATTCCCGCGACTTGCACATTGTGTACCAGCAGGTCGGGATGGTCGATGCGGGCGGTTTCCACCGGGATCATCAATTGGTCCAGGTCGCTCCAGAAGGCGACGAAATGCGTGCGGCAACCGGGGGCCGGTTCCGTCAATTCGTTCATGAGATCGGAACCGGGGCGCATTTGCCGCACGATCGGGTGCGGCGTCAGCAGCGGGACGGCGCGGGTGCCGGAGTGCGGCGTTCCCAGCGTCACCACCGTGCGTACCCGGCTGTCACCACCGAGACGCTGTACGTAATAGCGGGCGATCAGACCGCCCAGGCTGTGGCCGACGATGTCCACCTGCCGCTGCCCGGTCTGTTCGCAGATCTGCTCGACATGACGGCCGAGCAACGCGGCGGCCGTACGGATGTCGCAGCTCAGCGGGGAGTAATTCAGAGCCTGGACGTGCGTCCAGCCGTGCTTTCGCAGGGAGCGGCGGAGAAGGGTGAATACCGAACGATTATCGACGAAGCCGTGCAGCAGCAGAACGGGAGGGTGTGCGGCCGCGACGGCCCGCAGTCGTGCCGTACCGGAATCCGCGTCCGTTTCCGTGTACGAGCCGCTGTGCGAGTCCGTGTGGGGGTCGTGGTCCGGGTCGGCGGAGGGGCCGATGCCGGCGTCGGGCCGGTCGCGCTCGGGGAGGATGCCGGTCGGATAGAGGAAGAGATGGCCGGTCAGGATGACGAGCTCGAGAACCGCGGCGCGAATGGCCACCGCGCTGCGCAGCCAGCGGCCCGTGGCGACGGCTCCGAACGACAGGGCGCTCATGGCCCACCTCCCGTGCGGCACGACGGGAGACAGCTCCGTCCCCCGTGTGCCCTAGTCCGGAGAGCCGTACAGCGGACCCCGGCTCCCCGGGAACCCATCGGGCCCGCTGGCCACCTCCGGTGGAACGGAGGGCGGCGGCAGGCCCAACGTGTTGCGAACGTGTCCCACCGTGTGATTTCCCCCTCGCTCCGCACCGCGAAACTGTCGGGTGCGGGATGCTGGAGATAACGTTCGTTCACACTCGGTCCCACTTGAGGTCCCGCTCGGCCGGCGATGGCGCCGGCAATGTCATGGAGGCAGTGATGGGAGTGTCCGGTCCGATCCGCGTGGTGGTGGCCAAGCCGGGTCTCGACGGTCATGATCGCGGGGCCAAGGTCATCGCCAGAGCGCTGCGTGATGCCGGTATGGAGGTCATCTACACCGGCCTGCACCAGACCCCCGAACAAGTGGTCGACACCGCGATCCAGGAGGACGCCGACGCGATCGGGCTCTCCATCCTCTCGGGAGCGCACATGACGCTCTTCGCGAAGGTCCTGGACCTGCTGAAGGACCGTGACGCCCTGGACATCAAGGTCTTCGGCGGCGGCATCATCCCCGAGGCGGACATCGCCCCCCTCAAGGAACTCGGCGTCGCCGAGATCTTCACCCCCGGCACGCCCACCACGGACGCGGTGGCCTGGGTCCGGGCCAATGTCCGCCAGGGCGCCGAAGCCTGATCCCTCCCGGGAGCCGCCTCCCGGGAGGCGGCTCCCGGAAAGCCCGCCGCTCCGCCCCCCGGCCGGATCATGAGGCCGGGGCGGCCGGCGCCGGCGGTTCGAGCTCCGCGAGCATCACGGCCCGCAGCCGCAGCGTGCCGACCAGCCGCTGGAACGCCTCCGCCCAGTAGCTGCCCGCTCCGGGCGACCCGTCGTCCGGCTCTTCGGTCGCGGCGGTCAGGACGGTGAGCCGCTCGGCCTCCGCCGGGTCCAGACACCGTTCGGCCAGGCCCATCACCCCGCTGAAACTCCATGGATAGCTGCCGGCGTCCCGCGCGATGTCGAGCGCGTCGACCACGGCCCGGCCCAGCGGCCCGGCCCAGGGGACGGCGCACACGCCGAGCATCTGGAACGCCTCGGACAGCCCATGGGTGGCGATGAACCGGGCCACCCACTCCGCGCGCTCCTCCTCCGGCAGGATGGAGAGCAGCTTGGCCGGGTCGCCGACCGCCGCGACCGGTGACGCGGGCGCCGGCGGGGGGCCGAGCAGGGCGCGGGCCCAGGCGGGGTCGCGCTGGCGCACCGCGGCCCGGCACCAGGCGGCGTGCAGATCGGGCTGCCAGTCGTCCGCCACGGGCAGCGCGATGATCTCCTCGGGATCGCGGCCGCCGAAACGGGCCGTCCAGGTGGCCAGCGGCGCCGCCTCCACCAGCTGACCGAACCACCAGGCGCGCTCGCCGCGACCGGTGGGCGGATGCGGGGCGACGCCGTCCCGCTCCATCGCGGCGTCGCACTCGTACGGCGCCTCCACGAGGATGCCGATCCCCGCCACGTTCTCCCCGGTGCCGAGCGAGACGCAGCTGCGGGCCCGTTCGGCCATCCGGGCGGCCAGCGCGGAGCCGGGCAGCGCGGACAGCAGCTCGGCCGCGGTCGCCCGGACATTGCGGCTGCGGTCGGTCAGCGCCTGTTCCAGGAACGGCTCGTCGGCCGGTGACAGCCCGGCGCGCAGCGAATCGAGGAACATCAGCCGGTCCTCGGCCCGCTCACCGGTCCACGTCGACCGCAGCAGCGCGAGTGCGGCCGATGCGTCCTGGCCGCGCAGCCGGGTCAGCAGCGCCACCCTTTCGGCGAACAGGCCCTCGTCCCACAGCTGCCGGATCGCCGCGGGATCCCCGGCCGCCGGCTCCAGGCCCCTGACCCCGGCCCGCAAAGCGAACCGCCACTCCGGATTCAGCTCCGCCAGCCACAGCGCGCGGGGCCCGGCCAGCGCCAGGGCGTCGGCCCGCAGATCCGTTCTGGCGCGGGCGGCGTCCAGCAGGTCCGGGAGCAGGGCGGGCGGCGCGGCATAGCCGTACCGACCCGCCGCGGCGAGCCACTGCGGGAGCAGCTCGGCGAGGTTCGGGGCCGTGCCACGCCTTCCGGACGAGCCGCCGCCCGCCGAACGGTCCGCCAGCAGCAGCCCCAGCCTGCGGCGTGCCGCCTCGGGCAGCACCGGCCGCCCGTCCGGCGCGGCGGGCGCCGGCCGCTCCCGTGCCGCGGCCGGCCGTAGACCCGCACGACGGCTCACAGTGCCGATCGCCGCCGCGTCGAGCAGCTCGGTCGCCGGGTCCAGGGCCGGGTGCGGGCCGCCGGACGCCGGCGGTCTGCGGCGGTCCGTGCCGAGCAGTGCGCTCCCGACCAGGTCGGTCCAGCTGGCGTTCATCATTCCTCCGCGTTCCTCCTCGATGGCGCCCGCCGTGGGCCCGGACCGGGTCAGGCCCTACAACGGGACGGGGGTGGCGTCCGGGCCCCAGGCGGTGAGGGGGCGGACGCCGGTGTGGCCGAGCTCGGCGAAGAGCGTGACGGGGTGGCCGCCGGACACGGCGGCGAGCCGCCAGGGGCCGCGGCCGGCGATCGGCAGCGCGTCCTGGCCGTCGGCGTCGGCGAGCTGCCAGCCGCCGGCATCGGAGCCGGGTATGGGGACGACACCGGACAGGACGACCGGCCAGGCGTCGAGCCACGGGTCGTCCGCGAGGGCGGCCCCGTAGGCGGCGAGGGCGGGGCCGACCGGGACCCCGGCCGGCACCGGGCCGGGTGCGGCCGGGCCGTGGCTCTCGCCGAGCACGGCACGCAGCGGCCGGGCCGACGGGTGGAAGGCGAGCTCGGCGTCAAGGCTCAGCCCGAGCGGGAGCGCCAGTTCCGGTGCGCGGCCCGCGGCGCCGAAGGAGAGAAGCATCGCGACCCGGCCGGACCGGGCGCCGTGCAGCCAGATCCGACGGGTGGTCAGCCGGTCGTCCGACGTGTCGAGTTGGGAGAGCACCAGCCAGCGGTCCCGGACGGTAGGCCCGGCCAGCAGCTCGGCCGCGTCCGTGGTGAACCCGACGCGGGTGCGCACCGTGGCGGCCAGCGGGCCGGGCAGCCGCTGCTCGCCGAGGTAGCCCCGGGTGAGCAGATGGAGCAACGCGGACTCCTCCAGCAGCCGCGAGGGCCAGTCACCGCCACCGGCGGCGACGGCGCCCAACTCCCTGACCCGGGTGGCCAGTCCCGGTGCCTGGGCGTCCACCATCCGGGCCGCGATCTCGTCCCACTTCTGATAGCCCTCCCGGTCGGCGCCGGCCAGGCCGCCGCGCAGCAGGTCGGTCAGCCGCTGCTCCAGCTCCGTCACGCCCGCCGTCACCCGCTGGGCGCGCCGCTCGGCACGCCGCCGCGCGGCCTCCGGGTCGGCGGGTTTCGCCGGCCCGGAGGCGGCGGCCCTGGTCCGTTCCTGCCGGCTGTCGAGCCATTCGGTCACCCAGTCCGGCGCCACCGCCGGCCCGACGGCGCCGCCCGCCGCCTCGGACCACAGGAGCAGCAGCCCGAGCGCGTGCTTGCACGGGAACTTGCGGCTCGGACAAGCACACTGGTAGCCGGGGCCCTTCGTGTCCACGACCGTCCGGTACGGCTTGCTGCCGCTGCCTGCGCACAGACCCCACACCGCGGCCTCCGCCGTACCCGTACCGGACCAGGACGCGGGCATCGCGAGCCTGGCCCCGGCCTTCTGTGACGCTGCGTCAGGAGCGAGCGCCAGCACCTGATCCGTAGTCCACCGTTCCTCCATGACACGACCGTAGGTGCCGCCACTGACAATGCGTCCGACCTGCGGCTTCACCCGTTGTCAGTGGCGTGGTGCATGGTGGAAATCACCGCGGGACCGAGGGGTTCCGCGGGACTGGACAGGGGGATTCATGGCAGTCATGCCCACCGACATCGAGGATGCTCCGGAAGGTGCTCTGCGGCCGCACGCGGAGGAGGCCTTCGCCCATGAACTGAAGGCCCTCGCGGCGGCCGACGACCGTCCGCGGCCGTCCCGTTGGAATCTCTCGCCGTGGGCGGTGGCTTTGTACATCCTCGGTGGGACGCTGCCTGGGGGCACCTCCCGGACGAAGTCTGGGGGAGGCACCGTCATCACGCCCAAGTACGTCGGTCCCCGGCGCATCGTCGAGGTCGCCGTCACCACCCTCGCCACCGACCGGGCGCTGCTGCTGCTCGGTGTGCCGGGCACCGCCAAGACGTGGGTGTCAGAACATCTCGCCGCGGCGATCAGCGGTGACTCCACCCTGCTGGTCCAGGGCACGGCCGGCACGCCGGAGGAGGCCATCCGCTACGGCTGGAACTATGCGGAGCTGCTCACCAACGGCCCGAGCCGCAGAGCCCTGGTGTCCAGCCCGGTGATGCGGGCGATGGCCGAGGGGAGGATCGCCCGGGTCGAGGAGCTGACCCGGATACCGGCCGATGTGCAGGACTCCCTCATCACGATCCTTTCCGAGAAGACACTGCCGATACCGGAGTTGGGGTCGGAGACCCAGGCCGTCAGGGGCTTCAACCTGATCGCGACCGCCAACGACCGCGACCGTGGCGTCAACGAGCTGTCCAGCGCGCTGCGCCGCCGGTTCAACACCGTCGTGCTGCCGCTGCCCGCCTCGGCGGAGGACGAGATCGACATCGTCACCCGCCGGGTCGACCAGCTCGGCCGCGGACTCGACCTCCCGGCCGTCCCCGAGGGCGCCGACGAGATCCGCCGGGTCGTCACCGTCTTCCGGGAGCTGCGCGCCGGTGTGACCGCCGACGGCCGGACGAAGGTGAAGTCGCCGTCCGGCACGCTGTCGACGGCCGAGGCCATCTCGGTGGTGACCAACGGCCTGGCGCTCGCGGCGCACTTCGGCGACGGGGTGCTGCGGGCGGGCGATGTCGCGGCAGGCATCCTCGGCGCGGTCGTCCGCGATCCGGCCGCCGACCGGGTGATCTGGCAGGAGTACCTGGAGACGGTCGTGCGCGAGCGCGAGGGCTGGAAGGACTTCTACCGCGCCTGCCGGGAGGCGAGCGCATGAGTGCGCCGGACGTCATGACATCCGGCGCACCACTTGCGGTGCCGCCCGCCGCCGGGCCGTCCGGGGTCGCCCTGCTCGGGGTGCGGCACCACGGACCGGGCTCCGCGCGGGCGGTGCGCGCCGCGCTCGACGCGTACCGGCCGGGGACGGTGCTGATCGAGGGGCCGCCGGAGGCCGATCCGCTCGTCGGGCTCGCCGCCGAGGACGGCATGCGGCCGCCCGTCGCGCTGCTCGCGCACGTCCTGGACGACCCGGCGCGGGCCGCGTTCTGGCCCTTCGCGGAGTTCTCGCCGGAATGGGTGGCGATCCGGTGGGCCGCCGGGCACGGCGTACCGGTCACCTTCATCGACCTGCCCGCCGCACATTCCCTCGCCCTGCGCACGACACCGGACGAGCAGGACGAACCCCCCGGCGAGGGATCCCCGGACGACGGATCCCCGGATGACGGATCCTCGGACGGCGACGAGGCGGTCCAGGCGCTGCGTATCGACCCGCTGGCCGTGCTCGCGGAAACCGCCGGGTACGACGACCCGGAGCGCTGGTGGGAGGACGCGGTCGAACACCGGAGCAGCAGCGGTGCCGACCCACTGGCACCGTTCGCCGCGCTCGCCGAGGCGATGGGCGCGCTGCGCGAGCTGTACGGCGACGGCGGCCATGCGGACGACCCGGCGCGCGAGGCCCATATGCGGCTGCGGATCCGGGACGCCCGGCGGACGCACGACCGTGTCGCCGTGGTCTGCGGAGCCTGGCACGTCCCGGCGCTCGCCCGGCCGGTGACCGCCACCGCGGACCGCCAGCTGCTCAGGGGGCTGCCCAAGGTGAAGGTCGAGATGACGTGGGTGCCGTGGACGCACCGACGGCTGTCGCGGCACAGCGGATACGGCGCGGGGATCGACTCGCCCGGCTGGTACGGGCATCTGTTCGGGGCACGGGACCGGCCTGTCACCCGGTGGATGACCAAGGTCGCGGGGCTGCTCCGTGCCGAGGACCTGCCGGTCTCCTCCGCGCATGTCATCGAGGCGGTGCGGCTCGCCGACACCCTCGCGGCCATGCGGGGCCGCCCGCTCGCCGGCCTGAGCGAGACGACGGACGCGATACGGGCGGTGATGTGCGACGGCTCGGACGTACCGCTCGCCCTCATCAGGGACCGCCTCGTCGTGGGGGACGTCCTCGGCGAAGTGCCGGACAGCGCGCCCGCCGTGCCGCTGGCCAGGGATCTGACCCGGGAGCAGCGCAGGCTCCGGCTCAAGCCCGAGGCGCTGGAACGCGAGCTGGAACTGGACCTGCGCAAGGAGACCGACGCGGGCCGCAGCCGGCTGCTGCACCGGCTGCGGCTGCTGGGCATCGACTGGGGGGAGCAGGTCCGTTCGCGCGCCGGGACCGGGACGTTCCGGGAGAGCTGGCGGCTGCGCTGGGAGCCGGAACTGGCGATCCGGGTCGCCGAGGCCGGGGTCTGGGGCACGACGCTGCTCTCCGCGGCGACGGCGAAGGCCGAGGAAGGGGCGGTGCACGCCGCCGCACTCGCCGACGTGACCGCGCTCGCCGAACGCTGCCTGGTCGCGGGGCTACCGGACGCGCTGCCGGTCGTGATGCGGGTGCTGGCCGACCGCGCCGCCCTGGAGACCGACGTCGGCCATCTCGCCCAGGCGCTGCCCGCCCTCGTACGGTCCGCCCGCTACGGCGATGTGCGCGGTACGGACTCCGCGGCGCTCCACAAGGTCGCCGAGGGGCTGGCGGAACGGGTCTGCATCGGGCTGCCGCCCGCCTGCGTCGGGCTGGACGCGGACGGCGCCGCCGAGATGCGCGGCCACGCCGAGGCGGCGCACCGGGCGATCGGCCTCTTGCAGGCCGACGGCCTCCTCGACCGGTGGGCGGTGATGCTGCGGGGCATCGCCGAGCGCGACGGGGCGATACCGGGGCTGCTGCGTGGCAGCGCCACCCGGCTGTTGACGGACGACGGACGGCTCGACGAGGAGGCCGCCGCCCGGCTGATGGCGCTCGCCCTGTCACCGGGGACGCCGTCGGCCGAGGCCGCGGCGTGGCTGGAGGGCTTCCTCGCGGGCGGCGGCATGCTCCTCATCCACGACGAGCGGCTGCTCGCGCTGGTCGACAGCTGGCTCGCCGCGGTACCGACCGCCGCGTTCAACGACGTACTGCCGCTGCTGCGGCGCACGTTCGGCGAGTTCGAGTCCGGCGTCCGCCGCACCGTCGGCGAGCTGGTCAGACGCGGCGGCTCCGCGGGCCGGTCCGCGGCCGCCGCGGGGGAGGCGGTGCCGGGCTTCGGCGCCGGGTTCGACGAGGAGCGGGTCGCGGCGGCACTGCCGGTGCTGCGGCTGCTGCTGGGGCACACGGACGAAGGGCTCGCAGACGATGCCGGGCGGTCCGACCGGTCCGGCACGACGGGGTCCGGCACGACGGGATCCGACACGACGGGATCCGGCACGACGGGGTCCGGCACGACGGGGGAGAACGGATGACCGACGACACGACGACCGGTGGGACGACGGCCGCCGATGAACGGCTGCGCCGCTGGCGGCTGGTGCTCGGTGGAGGGGCCGCCGACGGGACCGGCCGCGACCTCACCGGACGGGACGCGGCGATGGACCGCACTCTCGGCGCGCTCTACGGCGGGGACAGCGGCGGCGCGGACGGCAAGGCCGGCCGGACGGCCGGTCTCGGCGGCTCCGCGCCGCAGGTCGCCCGGTGGCTCGGCGACATCCGTACGTACTTCCCGTCCTCCGTCGTCCAGGTGATGCAGCGGGACGCGATCGACCGGCTCGGGCTGGCGGCGCTGCTTCTGGAGCCGGAGATGCTGGAGGCCGTCGAGGCGGACGTGCATCTCGTCGGCACGCTGCTGTCGCTGAACAAGGCGATGCCGGAGACGACGAAGGAGACGGCGCGGGCCGTGGTCCGCAAGGTCGTCGAGGACCTGGAGAAGAAGCTCGCCACCCGCACCCGCGCGACCCTGACCGGCGCCCTCGACCGGTCCGCGCGGATCAGCCGCCCCCGGCACCGTGACATCGACTGGGACCGCACCATCCGCGCCAACCTCAAGCACTACCTCCCCGAGCACGGCACGATCGTGCCCGAGCGGCTGATCGGGTACGGCAGGGCGTCGCAGGCGGTGAAGAAGGACGTGGTGCTCTGCATCGACCAGTCCGGTTCGATGGCCGCCTCCGTCGTCTACGCCTCCGTGTTCGGGGCCGTGCTGGCCTCGATGCGGAGCATCGACACCAAGCTGGTCGTCTTCGACACCGCGGTGGTCGACCTGACGGACCAGTTGGACGATCCGGTGGATGTGCTCTTCGGCACACAACTCGGTGGCGGCACCGACATCAACCGCGCTCTGGCGTACTGCCAGTCCCTGATCACCCGGCCGGCGGACACGGTGGTCGTCCTCATCAGCGATCTCTACGAGGGCGGGATCCGGGACGAGATGCTCAAACGGGTGGCAGCCATGAAGGGCGCGGGAGTGCAGTTCGTGGCCCTGCTGGCGCTGTCGGACGAGGGCGCGCCGTCCTACGACCGCGAGCACGCGGCCGCGCTGGCCGCGCTCGGAGCCCCCGCTTTCGCCTGCACACCGGACCTGTTTCCCGAGGTGATGGCCGCCGCGATAGAGAAACGGGCGCTGCCCGTACCAGAAGCCTGACGCGAGCCTGACAACGCGCTCTGTGACCGTTCTCACCGCTCACATGTGACCTGCGATTTAGGGACCTACGTCCCACGGGGATAACCTGCGAGACGGACATGCCGCGTACTTCGGTGACCGTGTGCGCCCTCCTTGTGACCGCGTAGTCACGCTTCCCGTATCGGCACGTTCGCGTAGAAAACAAACCGCGATCACCAAGGACGGACGCGCGTGGACCTGTTCGAGTACCAGGCGAGGGATCTCTTCGCCAAGCACGGTGTACCGGTGCTGGCCGGTGAAGTCATCGAGACGCCCGAGGCGGCTCGTGAGGTGACCGAACGTCTGGGTGGCCGTGCGGTCGTCAAGGCGCAGGTCAAGGTCGGTGGCCGAGGCAAGGCCGGCGGCGTGAAGCTCGCCTCCGACCCCGCAGACGCGGTCGCGAAGGCCGACGCCATCCTCGGCATGGACATCAAGGGCCACACGGTCCACAAGGTGATGCTTGCCGAGACCGCGGACATCGCGGAGGAGTACTACGTCTCCTTCCTGCTGGACCGCACCAACCGCACCTTCCTCGCCATGGCGTCCGTAGAGGGCGGCGTGGAGATCGAGATCGTTGCGGAGGAGAACCCGGACGCGCTGGCCAAGATTCCGGTCGACGCCAACGAGGGCTGCACCCCGGAGAAGGCCGCCGAGATCGTCGCCGCGGCCAAGTTCCCGGCCGAGATCGCCGACCAGGTGGCCGACGTTCTGCAGAAGCTGTGGACCGTCTTCATCAAGGAGGACGCCCTCCTCGTCGAGGTCAACCCGCTGATCAAGTCCGGTGACGGCAAGATCATCGCGCTCGACGGCAAGGTCTCGCTCGACGAGAACGCCGAGTTCCGCCAGCCGGACCACGCGGCCCTTGAGGACAAGGACGCCGCCAACCCGCTGGAGGCCGCGGCCAAGGCCAAGAACCTCAACTACGTCAAGCTCGACGGTGAGGTCGGCATCATCGGCAACGGCGCGGGTCTCGTCATGAGCACCCTCGACGTCGTCGCGTACGCCGGTGAGAAGCACGGCGGCGTCAAGCCCGCCAACTTCCTCGACATCGGTGGCGGCGCCTCCGCCGAGGTCATGGCGAACGGCCTGGAGATCATCCTCGGCGACCCGGACGTCAAGTCCGTCTTCGTCAACGTCTTCGGTGGCATCACCGCGTGCGACGAGGTCGCCAACGGCATCGTCCAGGCCCTGGAGCTGCTCAAGTCCAAGGGTGAGGTCGTCAGCAAGCCGCTGGTCGTCCGCCTGGACGGCAACAACGCGGAGCTGGGTCGCAAGATCCTGACCGACGCCAACCACCCGCTCGTGCAGCGTGTGGACACCATGGACGGCGCGGCCGACAAGGCCGCCGAGCTCGCGGCTGCGAAGTAAGGGACAAGGTCACCACACCATGGCTATTTTCCTGACCAAGGAAAGCAAGGTCATCGTCCAGGGGATGACCGGCGCCACGGGCATGAAGCACACCAAGCTCATGCTTGCGGACGGCACCAACATCGTTGGCGGCGTCAACCCGCGCAAGGCCGGCACGAACGTCGAGTTCGACGGCACCGAGGTGCCCGTGTTCGGTTCCGTCGCCGAGGCGATCGAGAAGACCGGTGCCGATGTCACCGTCATCTTCGTGCCGCCGAAGTTCGCGAAGGACGCCGTCGTCGAGGCGATCGACGCCGAGATCCCGCTGGCCGTCGTGATCACCGAGGGCATCACGGTGCACGACTCCGCCTCGTTCTGGGCGCACGCCGGCGCCAAGGGCAACAAGACCCGCATCATCGGCCCGAACTGCCCCGGTCTCATCACCCCGGGTCAGTCCAACGCCGGCATCATCCCGGGCGACATCACGAAGCCGGGCCGTATCGGCCTGGTCTCGAAGTCCGGCACGCTCACGTACCAGATGATGTACGAGCTCCGTGACCTCGGCTTCTCGTCCGCCGTCGGCATCGGTGGCGACCCGATCATCGGCACCACCCACATCGACGCGCTGGCCGCGTTCGAGGCGGACGCCGACACCGACCTGATCGTCATGATCGGTGAGATCGGTGGCGACGCCGAGGAGCGGGCCGCGGACTACATCAAGGCCCACGTGACGAAGCCGGTCGTCGGCTATGTCGCGGGCTTCACCGCCCCCGAGGGCAAGACCATGGGCCACGCGGGCGCCATCGTCTCCGGTTCGTCGGGCACCGCCCAGGCGAAGAAGGAGGCCCTCGAGGCCGCCGGCGTCCAGGTCGGCAAGACCCCGTCGGAGACGGCTCGCCTGGCGCGCGCCATCCTCGCGGGCTGACGTTCGTCTGCTGACGGCTGAGAGGCCGTCACGCGTGACGACGCGGGCCCGTCCCCTTCGGGGGGCGGGCCCGCGTTTGCTTTGTGCGGCCGGTGCCGCCGCCGGTGCGACCCTGTGCGGCCCTGGGCGGCTCAGCGCTCAGGGGGCAAACGGGGGGCTTGTGCGGGAGATTCGGCCGGTTTGTTGGGCTTGGTGGGCTTGACGGGTTTGCTGGGTGCGGTCGTCTGCTGGGTGGGCTTGGCGGGGCCCGGTCGGCCGATGCGGCCCGCCTCCGGTACGCCCTGCCCCGGAGTGGCGGAGGGCGGTGCGGTCACCGGCGTCGGCTGGGTACGGTGCGGCAGTTCGCCGACGCGGTCGTACGTCACCACCAGCGCGGCGCCCGTCGCCCCGGCGATCAGCGCGGTCAGTGCCACCGCGGACAGCGTCCTGCGGCGCACGCCCCGCTCGCTCGCAACGCGTACCCGGGCCGCCGGGACCTCTTGGGTGCCAGCCGTTCCCGTACCCGTCTTCGGGTCTGGTTCCGCGTCCTGCTCCGGCTCCGTGAGGATGGCCTTCAGCCGTGCCGGTGCCTGGTCGCCCAGCTCCGGGACGGCCGCGCTCAGCGCCGCCCGCGCCTGAGTGATCCGGCTCGCCGTCGCGACCGTGCTCGCCTCGCTCTCGGCCGCGGCCACGGGCAGATCGAGCCCCAGCCCGTCGTAGAGCACGAGTGCCTGCCGCTGCGAAGGCGACAGCCGCAGCACCGCCGCCCGCACCGCGCCGTCCCGTTCGGAGCCGCGCAGCGTCCGCGCGGCGGCCCGTGGATGCGTACGGTGCCCCGGCACCCACTGCTGCCACGGCGCGAGCGCGTACTCGTACGCCGCCGCGCGCACCCAGCCGACCGGATCCGGATCCGCCGCGACCTCCGGCCACCGCTGCCACGCGAGATCGAACGCGCGGCGCACGGCATGCCGCGCGAAGCCCGGATTCCCGGTGATCAGGTCCACCTGCCGCACGAGGCCGCTCACGCTGTGCGTGTACAGACTGTCGAAGGCGGCCTCGGGATACAGGGCTGGTGAGGTCGGTGCGGTCGGGGCCGGTGGGATCGGTGTGGTCGGTGCCCTCGGAGCGGTAGGTACGGGTGGCGGGGGTGGTGATGGCTTGGGCTTCGGCGTCCGCGGTGGTGCCGGCGGTGGCGGAGGCGTCGGGTCGGCGGCCACAGGGATCGCCGGTGGGCGCGCCTTCGCACGCCGTTGGGGGGTGTTGGCCGGCTTGGGAGCGCGCTTGACGGCGACTTCCGGGCGCTCGGGGAGGGGCGCGATGGGCGCCGGCTCGGCAGGGGAAACGGCGGGCCGGGCCGCGCGGGTGACGAGGTGTGAAGACTCGGGAGCATTCGTCCTGGGTGCGGAGGGGGGTGGAGACGGGGACGGGGAGGCGGGCTGGGACGGGGACTGTCGGGACTGGGACTCGGGCTGGGGATCCGGCTTGGGCTGGGGTTTTGGTTGGGGCTTGGGCGCCGGTGAGCCGGCGCGTGTGCGGGTCCTGGCGCGCTGGGGACGTTCTTCGGCCGAGGTCTTCACCGTCTTCGCGGCCTTCTTGGCGGTAGAGGCCTGCTTCGCCGCCTTCCGCGCCGTCACGTGCCCGACCTCACACAGCCGCTCCGACCGCCTTCGAATCCCCGTACGCACGATTGTGTGAAAAGACGCATAAAGTCATATTGCGCGACACGGCGGGCGTTCGCCCGCTACCGCCTCAAATCGGTGTGTTCTTGGCACCATGGGTCGACGTGACCCACATGACGGACCACCTTCCCGGCCTGCCCGAGCGTGCCGCGAACTCCCGCCGCGCATCCGCGGCGGCCGCCGCGTTCGGTGGCGGGGTGGTCGCGGCCGGTCTCGGTCTCGGGGCCCTCGCCGTCACTGTTCTCTTCCTGTGGATCAGCGCACCGTTCCCGGACAGCGGACTCGACGGCGCTCTGCGCATCGCCGCGGATCTGTGGCTGCTGGCCCACGGCGCGAGCCTGTCGCGGACCGACACGCTGTCCGGGCTGCCCGCCCCGATCGGCGTCACGCCCCTGCTGCTCACCGTGCTGCCCGGGTGGCTGCTGTACCGGGCCGCGGCGCATGCGGCTGCTCCTCCCGAGGGGTCGGGGGAGGGTGACGTCGGTGACGGTTCCGGTGCGCGGACGGAGCCTCGGGTCGCGGCTGCCGCCGCGGGCTGGCTCGTCGCCGGATATCTGCTGGTCGGCGTCGCCGCCGTGCTCTACACGTCCTACGGGCAGGTGCGCAGCGTTCCGCTCAGCGCGCTGCTCCATCTGCCGGTCGTGGCCGCGTTGGCGGCCGGGGCCGGCGCGTGGTCCGGGTGCGGGCGACCTGCGGTCGCGCTTCCCCGGGCGGTACGCCGTTGGCTCGACGAACTCTCGCTGCCGCGGTGGCTGACCCTTCCGGAAGGCGGCCTGCCGGCCGCCCTCCGCGCCGCCGCGGCTTCCACCGCCGTGCTCGTCGGGGGTGGCGCGGTGCTCGGCGGGGCCTCGCTCGTCTGGCATGAACGATTGGTCGGACATTCGTTCGCGCAGCTCAGCGCTCCGCTCTCGGGGCGGTGTGCGGTGCTGCTGGTCGCTCTGGCGCTGGTGCCGAACATGGCTGTGTGGGGTGCGTCGTATGCGCTGGGGCCGGGGTTCGCCGTGGGCGCCGGGAGTGTGGTGGCTCCAGCCGGATTGGGCGCGTCCCGGTTCGGCGCGCTCGGGCCGGGGCCCGGATCCGGGCCTGACGTTCTGCCGAACTTTCCGCTGCTGGCGGCGCTTCCGGCGCCCGGCGCGACGCCGCTGAGCTGGGCGGTGTTCGGTCTTCCTGTGCTGGCCGGGGTCTGTGCGGCCTGGCTCGTCGGCGGCGCCGCCGCGGCGGGCTCCTGGCGCCCCGCCCGCACCGCGCTGGTCGCCGCCCTCGCCGCGCTCGGCTGCGGCGCGGCCACCGCGTTGCTCGCCGGCTGGTCGGCGGGCCGGATGGGCTCGGCCGTCCTTGCGGACTTCGGGCCGCGGTGGTGGGCGGCGGGGGGTGCGGCGCTCGGGTGGACGCTGGTGGTGGGGGCGGCGGGGGCGGTGGGGGTGCGGTGGTGGCATGTGCGGGATCCGGCGGAGCCGGTGTCTTGGGGGGAGCGGTGGGGGAGCGTGCGGGGGGTTTTCCGGTGGCGGTGGTCGTGGTCGCGGTCTGAGCCGGAGGTTGCGGCCGAGGTGGCGGAGGTTCCGCCTATGCCGCTGGTACCGCCGGCGGAGTAGCTGGGTCGGTGCCCGGGCCCTGCGGGGCGGCGGTTCGAAATCGACTGTTCAGGGCCTGGCGGCCCACAAATAGCTCGGCAGCATTTCGAAGTACCCCTCCCCCAACCTCCGGCCGGGGGTGCCCCCAACGGCCCCGGTCCCCTCGCGTCACAGGCCCGGGGCGGGCGGGAAGTCCGCTTCGACCGCGGGCCCGCAGCAGTCCGGCCCCGCCGGTAGGCGAAGGGGTGGGTGGGAAAAGCCCGCCGCAGGCGCAACGGTGCTGCGGGTGCCCGAGGGCCCGCGCCTCCGCCGGTAGGCGAAGGGGTGGGTGGGGGCAAAGCCCGCCGCGGGCGCAACGGCGGGGCGGGTGTCGACGTGCCCCAATCCCCGCTTAACGACGCGTTTCGGGGCGCAGGGCCTGCACCCCCCGCCGGTAGGCGAAAGGGCGGGTGGTGGGGAAGAGCCCGCCGCAGGCGCAACGGTGCTGTGGGGGTCCGCGGCCCGCACCCCCGCCGGTAGGCGAAAAGCCCGCCGCAGGCGTGACGGGGCGGGGGGGTTCACGGGCCCGCGCCCCCGCCGGCAGGCATTCCGCCCGTCCGGAGGACTACCCGTCGTTGCCCAGGAAGGAGCGGACCGGCTTCGGGAGGAGGTCCTTGCAGGATTCGCTCGACGGGGTGGTGAGGGCGTCGCGTTTGCAGGTGTAGTAGTCGTTGTAGACGAACTGGAGGGTGAAGCTCGCGGCGACGATCGCCAGGGCGACCGCGCTCGTGATGATGCCGCTCCAGGCCGCCGCCGCGAAGGACCGCTGGGAGGCGGGGTTCGCGGAGGGGTTGGGGCGGGGTGTCGGCGCCGGATGCGGCGGGGGCCGCGGCCGCTTCGGCGCGGGCGGCGGCGCGGGTCTCTCGGCTTCATGCGCAGGGCGCTGATGCCCCAGTAGAGGGCGAGGGCGCCGAGCAGGAGGCCGAGCTCGGTCCAGTGGAGGATCGCGAAGATCAGCGCCCAGCCGCCGCAGACCAGCGCGTAGCGGGAGCGGCGCTGGGCGGGGTCGGTGGGGTCGAAGCGTGAGCCGTTGGGCTGCGGCGGGGTTTCGGGGCCGCTGGGGCGATGGCCGAAGCCGTCCTGGCGGCCGGGCTGCTGGTTGCTCCACTGGCCGCCCCAGCCGGGCGGCGGCGGAGGCGGCGGGGTGCTGTCGCCGTCCTCGGGCGTGCCTTCGGGGCGCCGGGGCTGCCAGGGCTGTTCGGGGGCGCCTTCGGGCGGCGGGGCGAACGGGTTGTCCTGCTGATCGCCCTCGGGCGCACGCAGCGCGATAGTGATCTGTCGGCTGCTCATGATTGGTAGCGCCATCCCCTTGCCGTCGACTCCTCATGTCGTATGCGTCACGCGCAGGGCGCGCGATTGCTGTTCCTCCGGAAGACGCTACCGTCCGCGCGCTCCCCCGTCCCGTGGGGGGACCTTCGCGTGCCGGTATCGTTGCTGACGGTCGACGGCCTCGTAGGGTTCCCCGAATCGTGGGATCCGTCGGCTCATACGATCCTCCAAATCCGCACGGTCTCGAGAGAGAGCCCCGCCAGTGGCTGCGCAAACCCCGGCTCGTCTAGTCGTCCTCGTCTCCGGTTCGGGGACGAATCTGCAGGCGCTGCTCGATGTCATCGAGAGCGATCCCGCGTACGGCGCGCGGATCGTGGCGGTCGGTGCCGACCGGGACGGCATCGCCGGTCTGGAGCGGGCGGAGCGGGCCGGGCTGCCGGTTTTCGTGGTGAAGGTGAAGGACTACGCCGACCGGGCGGGATGGGACCTCGCGCTCGCGGAGGCGACGGCGGAACACCGGCCGGACCTGGTGGTCTCGGCCGGCTTCATGAAGATCGTGGGGAAGGAGTTCCTCGCGCGGTTCGGGGGACGGTTCGTCAATACGCATCCCGCGCTGCTGCCGAGCTTCCCGGGCGCCCACGGCGTCAGGGACGCGCTCGCGTACGGCGCGAAGGTGACGGGCTGCACCGTGCACTTCGTCGACGACGGCGTCGATACCGGCCCGATCATCGCCCAGGGGGTGGTGGCCATCGAGCCGGATGACACGGAGGAAGCGCTCCATGAGCGCATCAAGGAAGTCGAGCGAGGGCTGCTCGTCGACGTCGTGGGGCGGCTGGCTCGCGACGGGTATCGCATTGAGGGACGAAAGGTATTGATTCCGGCATGAGCGCCGAAGGTACGAAGCGGCCGATCCGCCGCGCGCTGGTGAGTGTGTACGACAAGACCGGGCTGGAGGAGCTGGCGCGCGGACTGCACGAGGCGGGCGTCGAACTGGTGTCGACCGGGTCGACCGCCGCGCGCATCGCCGCCGCCGGGGTGCCCGTCACGCCGGTCCAGGACGTCACCGGCTTCCCGGAGTGCCTGGACGGCCGGGTCAAGACCCTGCACCCCAAGCTGCACGCCGGGATCCTCGCGGACCTGCGTCTTGAGGACCACCAGCGGCAGCTGGCCGAGCTCGGCATCGAGCCGTTCGAGCTGGTGGTCGTGAATCTGTACCCGTTCAAGGAGACGGTCGCCTCAGGCGCGTCGCCCGACGAGTGTGTCGAGCAGATCGACATCGGCGGTCCTTCGATGGTGCGCGCCGCCGCCAAGAACCACCCCTCGGTCGCGGTCGTCACCAGCCCCGGGCACTACGCCGACGTCATCGCGGCCGTCAAGGACGGCGGGTTCGACCTGACGCAGCGCAAGCGGCTCGCCGCCGAGGCGTTCCAGCACACCGCCTCGTACGACCTGGCGGTGGCGATCTGGTTCGCCGAGGGGTACGCGGCCGACGAGAGCCCGTTCCCGGACTTCACCGGCGTCGCCCTCACCCGGCAGCACGTGCTGCGCTACGGCGAGAACCCGCACCAGCCCGCCGCGCTCTACAGCGACGGCAGCGGCAAGGGCCTCGCGGGCGCCGAGCAGTTGCACGGCAAGGAGATGTCGTACAACAACTACACGGACACCGAGGCCGCGCGCCGGGCCGCGTACGACCACACGGAGCCGTGCGTCGCGATCATCAAGCACGCCAACCCGTGCGGGATCGCGGTCGGCGCGGATGTCGCGGAGGCGCACCGCAAGGCGCACGCCTGCGACCCGCTGTCGGCGTTCGGCGGGGTCATCGCGGTCAACCGCCCGGTGAGCGTGGAGCTCGCCGAGCAGGTCGCGGAGATCTTCACCGAGGTCATCGTCGCGCCGGCGTACGAGGACGGCGCCGTCGAGGTGCTGGCCCGCAAGAAGAACATCCGGGTGCTGCGCTGCGCGGACGCGCCGATCGGCTCGGGCGAGTACCGGCCGATCGAGGGCGGGGCGCTGGTCCAGGTCAAGGACCTGCTGCAGGCCGAGGGCGACGACCCGGCGAACTGGACGCTGGCGACCGGTGAGGCGCTGGACGCCGCCGAGCTGGCGGACCTGGCCTTCGCCTGGCGCGCCTGCCGCGCCGTGAAGTCCAACGCGATCCTGCTCGCCAAGGGCGGCGCCAGCGTCGGCGTCGGCATGGGGCAGGTCAACCGGGTGGACTCGGCGAAGCTCGCGGTGGAGCGGGCGGGCGAGGAGCGGGCGCGGGGTTCCTACGCGGCCTCCGACGCCTTCTTCCCGTTCCCCGACGGGCTGGAGATCCTGCTGGCGGCGGGCGTCAAGGCCGTGGTCCAGCCGGGCGGTTCGGTCCGTGACGAGCTGGTCGTCGAGGCGGCGGAGAAGGCCGGCGTGACGATGTACCTCACCGGGACCCGGCACTTCTTCCACTGACGCAGACGCAGAGCCGAACGCGGCCCGCACCCCCGAGGGGGTGCGGGCCGTCGCCGGTCTACGGGCGCTTCACCACGACGGTGTGCATGATCTTGTCGGCGAAGGTCTGGTTCTTCTCGTCCCACAGCGGCCACAGGTAGCCGATGTAGCAGGCCATCCCGTCGAGGGCGTGGCACAGCCGGCGGACGAACGCCATCCCGAAGCCCAGCACCTGGCCGTCGGCCTCGCGCAGCAGGTGGATCCCGGCGATCTTCTTGCCCGGGGTCTGGCCGGTGGAGCCTTCCCGGTAGCAGAGCCACAGGGTGCCGGCGAGGCTCAGCATGCCGCCGATGGCGATCATCGCGAGGGCGCCGCCCGGCATCGAGGGGGTGGGGCAGGTGCTGGTGCCGCTGGTGTTGCACCGGTCGGCCGCGTCGAAGAGCACCTTGGCGAGCTGGACGTAGCCGACGATGATCAGGATGAACGGCACCAGGCTGACGATCAGGAAGTCCAGCAGCGTGGCGCCGGCGCGCGCGCCCCAGCTCGCCAGCGGGGGCATCCCCGGCGGCAGGCCGCCCTGCGGGTACCCGTACGGGCCCTGGTTCTGCTGCGGGAACTGCGGCTGCTGCTGCGGGTAGCCGTACCCCTGCGGGGACTGGGGCGGCTGCTGCGGCTGGTCGTAAGGGTTGTTGGGGCCGGGCGGATAGCTCACGTGCGGTTTCCTCCGAGCGGGGACGTGGAGCGTGGGGACGCAGGGGCACATCGTCGTGGCCACGGTGGTGGCAGCGCAAGGCGCGCGGTGGCGGCGGATCGGCCACGGAGTCAAGGGCGCGTCAAGGCGCGGCCGAGTGCGGGCATCGGGTAACGATCCGAGGCCCGGATTCGTCGGCGGGACCCCCCATCCGGAAAGATGGGGTCATGACCGCCCAGATTCTCGATGGCAAGGCCACCGCAGCCGCGATCAAGTCCGATCTCACGTCCCGCGTGGCGTCGCTCAAGGCCCGGGGCATCGTGCCCGGTCTTGGCACCCTGCTGGTCGGTGAGGACCCGGGCAGCAAATGGTATGTCGCGGGCAAGCACCGCGACTGCGCGCAGGTCGGCATCGGCTCGATCCAGCGCGAACTGCCCGACACCGCCACCCAGGAGGAGATCGAGGCGGTCGTCCGGGAGCTGAACGCGAACCCGGAGTGCACCGGCTACATCGTCCAGCTCCCGCTGCCCAAGGGCATCGACACCAACCGGGTCCTGGAGCTGATGGACCCGGAGAAGGACGCCGACGGCCTGCACCCGATGAGCCTCGGCCGCCTCGTGCTCAACGAGACCGGTCCGCTGCCGTGCACCCCGAACGGCATCGTCCAGCTGCTGCGCCACCACAAGGTGGAGATCAACGGCGCGCATGTGGTCGTCGTCGGCCGCGGTATCACCGTGGGCCGCTCGATCGGGCTGCTGCTGACCCGCCGCAGCGAGAACGCCACCGTGACGCTGTGCCACACCGGCACCCGTGACCTGAGCGGGCTGCTGCGCCAGGCGGACATCATCGTGGCGGCGGCGGGGGTCGGGCACCTGGTCAAGCCGGAGGACGTCAAGCCCGGCGCGGCCGTGCTGGACGTCGGTGTCAGCCGCGACGGCGAAGGCAAGATCGTCGGCGATGTGGACCCGGGGGTGGCCGAGGTCGCCGCCTGGATCTCCCCGAACCCCGGCGGCGTCGGCCCGATGACCCGCGCGCTGCTGCTGGCCAATGTCGTCGAGGCTGCCGAGCGCGCGGCTGCGGGCCATGGCGGCTGAGCCGGAGCCCGGAGAGGTGGCGGCGGGCGAGGCGGCCGCTCCCCGGCCGCACCGGTACGCGCTGTGGACGCGGACCACCGCCCGCCCCGAGGGCGGCGGCCGGGCGGCCGGCCGGGACGCCTCCGCGCCGGCCCGGCAGTGGCCCATCCTGGTGGTGCTCGGCGGGGTCGCGCTCGGCCTGGTGCTGACCGCGGCCGACCACTTCCGGGCGGGAACGGTGATCGTCGGGGCGGCGCTGCTGGTGGGCGGTGCGATGCGGTTCACGCTGCCGTCGGTCGGCATGCTGGCCGTGCGCAGCCGGTTCACCGACGTCATCACGTACCTGGTGCTCGGTACCGCCATCGTGCTGCTGGCGCTGATGGTGCAGCCGGATCCGATCCTGGACGTGCCGTTCCTCGAGGACATCATCCGCTTCTCGGTGCGCTGATCCCGCCGCCGGCCCGGAAATCGCGAAGCGGTGACCGGGGCCACACCGGGGCGGGTCAACTGTTCCGCCGTGGCGCGATAGCCTGACGGCGGGTCTCTTGATGCCGAGAGACCCACGTTCCGGGGCTAGGGACGCTGCCGGGGCGGCCAGATTTCCCGCAGGAAAAGGCCAGGAGAAGGCAATGACTCGCACCCCCGTCAACGTCACCGTCACCGGAGCGGCGGGCCAGATCGGCTACGCGCTGCTCTTCCGCATCGCGTCGGGCCATCTGCTCGGCTCGGACGTGCCGGTGAACCTCCGCCTCCTGGAGATCCCGCAGGGTCTCAAGGCCGCTGAGGGCACCGCCATGGAGCTCGACGACTGCGCGTTCCCGCTGCTGCGCGGCATCGAGATCACCGACGACCCGAACGTCGCCTTCGCCGGTGCGAACGTCGCCCTGCTCGTCGGCGCCCGCCCGCGGACCGCCGGCATGGAGCGCGGTGACCTGCTCTCCGCCAACGGCGGCATCTTCAAGCCGCAGGGCAAGGCGATCAACGACAACGCCGCGGACGACATCAAGGTCCTCGTCGTCGGCAACCCGGCGAACACCAACGCGCTCATCGCGCAGGCCGCGGCCCCGGACGTACCGGCCGAGCGCTTCACCGCGATGACCCGCCTGGACCACAACCGGGCGCTCTCGCAGCTGGCGAAGAAGACCGGCACCACGGTCTCCGACATCAAGCGCCTGACGATCTGGGGCAACCACTCGGCGACCCAGTACCCGGACATCTTCCACGCCGAGGTCGTCGGCAAGAACGCCGCCGAGGTCGTCAACGACGAGCAGTGGCTGGCCGACACCTTCATCCCGACCGTCGCCAAGCGCGGCGCCGCGATCATCGAGGCCCGTGGCGCCTCCTCGGCCGCCTCGGCCGCGAACGCCGCGATCGACCACGTGCACACCTGGGTCAACGGCACCGCGGCCGGCGACTGGACCTCGATGGGCATCGTCTCCGACGGTTCCTACGGCGTTCCGGCCGGTCTGATCTCGTCCTTCCCGGTCACCACCAAGGACGGCGCCTTCGAGATCGTCCAGGGCCTGGACATCAACGAGTTCTCCCGCGCCCGCATCGACGCTTCGGTGAAGGAGCTCGAGGAGGAGCGCGACGCGGTCCGCGCCCTCGGCCTCATCTGAGCCCCGCGCACAGCGCACGACGGCCCGCCGCCGGTCCCCGAGAGGGGCCGGCGGCGGGCCGTTGCCGTGTACAGGAATATGACGCCGGAACCATCCGGGCAGCGGGCGTGTCCTTTATCCTGAGAACTCCGGATTACGTTCAACTCGCGTTGATCGGACGTGAGTTCGACGATCGGGGGGCGAATGTCCGGTCCCGTGCGCCGTGGCTCCCGCACGGAGGCCACCCGCCTGCTGTGCGCGGGTGTGTACCCCGACATCGACTTCCGCGGCCAGGTCATCGAGCAGCTGGTCTTCGCGTCCCCCGAACTGATGACGGCCGTCAGACTCCTGCGCGCGCAACTGCCGCTGCCGGCACGGTCGGAGGACGATGGTCTCGACGAGGTCGAGGGGGAGCTCGCGGACGTCGCGGGCGAGATCGACCGGACCGGGCGGGCCGAGCGCGGCCGGCTGGAGCGGCTGCGGTCGCTGCTGATCAGCGGCAGCACCGCGGCCGGCGGACTGGCGTCGGCCTTCGCCGTCGTCCAGGCCATCGCCCAGCCGCTCGGATGAGGAGGGGGCCGACATGAGCCATTGGGACGCGGACCGGCAGCAGTGGGTGCGGGGCCCACAGACCGGACAGGCACCGGAGGAGCCGTACGAGCCCCCGGTGTACCCGCCGGAGGAGCCCTACGAGCCTCCGGTGTACCCGCCACCGCCGGCCTACCGGCCGACGATGCACGGCATGACGCACGACGCGACACGGTACGAACCGGTCCTGGGGCCCGCGTTCGGCCCCCGCCGGCCCGCCCCCCGGGCCCGCCCCGGGACCGCCGCAGCGCTGGTCGCGCGCGACCGTGCTGACGGCCGTCGTCGCGTCGGTGGTGCTCGTGGCCGGGCTCGGATTCGGCGGCTGGGCGCTGCTGCGCCACCACGATGGGAACAAGGACGCCCGGCCCGGGTCGAGTTCGCCGCCCTTCGACCAGCCGTCGACCGACAGCACGACCGACAGCACGACCGACAGCACGACCGACGGTACGACCGATACGGGGGCCCCGTCGGAGTCGACCGCCGACTCGCCCTCGTACAGCCCGAGCACCGAAGGACCGAGCCCGGCGCCGTCCGGCTACGTCCGGACGTCCGACCCGGCCGGTTTCTCCCTGGACGTTCCCGAGGGCTGGCAGCGCAGCACGGAGGGCGACAGCGTCTTCTACAGGACGGCGGACGGCAACAGCCTGATCCAGGTGTTCGCGCTGCGGGGTCCCGAGACGACGCCGTACGAGTCCCTGGTGGTGACCGAGCAGACGGTGTCGAAGAACACCGGGTACCACCGGATCCGGTTGGTGCAGCTCGGTTCCGGCGCCGGTGACGCCGCCGAACTCGAGTACACCTACGTCCGCACCGACGGCACCGTCCGGCACGTCGTCGTCCAGGCCTTCACCGACCCCAGCACCGTCCAGTACGCGCTGCTGGTGGCGGGCCCGGACGGTGACTGGACCGCGCACCAGGAGGTCTTCAGGAACCTGCTCTCGTCGTTCTGCACGACCGGCCACTGCCCGTCCGACAGCGGCTGATCAGCGGCCGTTGCCGGTTGCCTCGGCGAGCAGCGCGCACAGTGCGTCGAGCGCGCCGTTGAAGGCGTGTTCCGGCGGCGTGCCGAAGCCGACGACCAGGGCGCCGGGACCGTCCGCCGGGCCGTTGTAGGCGTCGAGACCCGCGAGGGCGAGGCCCGCCCGGCCCGCGCGGGCGACGAGGTCGCTCATCGGGGCTGAGCCGGGCGGCAGTTCGAGGACGGCGTGCAGCCCGGCCGCGATGCCCGACACCCGCACCTGGGGGGCGTGGGCGGCGAGCGCCGCGACCAGCCGGTCGCGGCGCCTGCGGTAGTGCAGCCGCATCCGCCGCACATGGCGGTCGTAGGTGCCCGAGCGGATCAGTTCGGCGAGCGTGAGCTGGTCCATGACGGGGGAGTGGCGGTCGGCGGACCGCTTCTCGGCGACCACCGCGTCGAGGAGGGCCGGCGGGAGGACGAGCCAGGCGAGCCGTATGCCGGGCGCCAGGCTCTTGCTGGCGGTACCGGCGTAGACGACCTGGCCGGGGGCGAGCCCCTGGAGCGCGCCGACGGGCTGGCGGTCGTAGCGGAACTCGCCGTCGTAGTCGTCCTCGATCACGGTCCCGCCGGTGGCCCGCGCCCACTCCACCACCGCGGTGCGCCGCTCGGGCGAGAGCGACGCCCCGGCCGGGAACTGGTGCGCCGGCGTCAGCAGCACCGCGTCCGCCGCGGGGCGGTGGTGCGGGCCGAGCCCTTCGAGCCGGGCGCCGCTGCAGTCCACGGGCAGTTCGACGGTGCTGAGGCCCGCCGAGCGCAGGATCCGGCGGGTGTCGGGGAAGCCGAGCGCCTCGACGCCGATCCGGCGGGCGCCGCGGTCGCGCAGCGCGCGGGCCAGCAGCCCGGTCCCCTGGACGAACCCCGAGCAGACCAGGATCAGCTCGGGGTCGGCCCGCACCCCGCGCACCCGCGCCAGGTACTCCGCGAGCGCCTCCCGCAGCTCGGGGCGCCCGCGCGGGTCCGAGTAGCCGAAGGCCTCGTTGGGCGCGGCGGCCATGGCGCGGCGGGCCGCCGCGAGCCAGGCGCCGCGCGGGAACGCCGACAGGTCGGAGGAGCCGGGCCGCAGATCGTAGGGGTAGCCGTCGGCGGCCGGATTCCCCAGCAGCAGCCCGGTCTGCTCGGGCACGGCCCGGCGGCGGGCCGGGCGGGGCGGCGGCGCACTGCCCGCCACCTGCGTGCCGGAGCCCTGCCGGGCGGCCAGCCAGCCCTCCGCGACCAGCTGGCCGTACGCGTCGGCGACCGTGTTGCGGGCCAGGCCGAGGTCCTTGGCCAGCGCCCGCGACGACGGCAGCCGGGTCCCCGCGGTGAGCCGGCCGTCCCGTACCGCCTCGCGCAGCGCCCGCTCCAGACCGGCCCTCGCACCGGTGCCGGCGGTCAGGTCGAGATGGAGGTCGACCCCGGAAATGGCCCAGTCGTTCATCTCTCAAGTGGACCATGCGACGGGGCCACTGTCCGCTTAGCGTGGAGCCATGACTTCGAACGACCAGACCCTTGTCCCCGCTCCCGCCCAGCGCATCAACCTGATGAAGGCCGCCCCTGACGTCTACGAGGCGATCCTGGCGCTCAACAAGGCCGCCGCCCACGGCCTCGACCCGGTCGTCGCCGAGCTGGTCAAGATCCGCGCGTCCCAGCTCAACGGCTGTGCCTTCTGCCTGGACATGCACACCCACGACGCGAGCAAGCTCGGTCTGTCCGAGCAGAAGCTCCACGGCATCGGGGCCTGGCGCGAGACGCCCTTCTTCACCGCCCGTGAGCGTGCCGCCCTCGCCCTCTCCGAGGCCGTCACCCGCCTCGGCGAGCACGGCGTCCCCGACGACGTCTTCGACGAGGCCGCCCGGCACTTCGACGAGGCCGAGCTGGCACGTCTGATCGCCATGTGCATCACCATCAACGCCTGGAACCGGGTCGGCGTCACCACCCGGCTCTCGCCCGCCGCCCGCTAAGCGCTCTCCGGCGGCGCGCCGCCCTCCCCGAACCGGGCCAGCACCAGCGCGCCGAGCACCGCCAGGGCGAAGCCCGCGAACGCCAGGGGCTCCAGCCCCGGCCGGGTGCGGTCGCCGAGCGCGATCACCCCGACCAGGGCGGGCCCGACGGTCTCGCCGATCACCATCCCGGCGGTGGCGGCGGTGACCGAGCCGCGCTGCAGGGCCGAGGTCAGCAGCAGGAAGGCGGCGCCGCCGCCGATGAGCAGCGCGTAGGCCGCCGGATTGGCGAGCACGGCGCCGGGCGACAGATCGTCGACCAGCCGCACGGCGACCTCGACGACCCCGAACCCGATCCCCGCGCCGAACCCCAGCGCGGCGGCCCGCGCCCGGTCCGGCAGCCGCCCGGCGAGCACGCCGAGCCCCAGCACCGCGAACGAGGTGGCCAGCACGCCCCACCGCAGCGCGGTGCTCCCGACTCCGTCGCCCTCCGGCCCGGACGCGAGCCCCAGCATCCCCAGCCCGCCGCACACGGCGGCCACCGCGCCCCACTCGACGCCCTTCAGCCGCACCTTCAGCGTCCGCGCGGCGGCGACCGCGGTGACGGCCAGGCTGGCCGCCAGCGCGGCGCCGACGGCGTAGATCGGCAGCACCCGCAGCGCCACGAGCTCGAGCGCGAACCCGGCGGTGTCGAGCCCGAGCCCGGCCACGTACCGCCACTGCCGCAGCGCCCGCACGAACAGCCGGGCATCCACCCCGGACCCGCTCCCCGGCGTAGCGGCCCGCGCCGCGACCGCCTGGAACACCGAAGCAACCCCGAAACACACGGCTGCGCCGAGCGCGCAGAGCATTCCCACGACCATGCGCCGACCTTAGGTCCGCCGGACGGGATACGACGGGAGGACCCGGCCCCGCCCGGACCGGCCTCAATCGCCGGCCGGGCTGAAAGATCGCCTCAAACGCCGGCGGGCTGAACGACACCCGCCCATGCCGTCCGGACGTGAGGGGGACGGGTCCGCAGGGGTGGGGTTTCGAAATGCTGCCGAGCTATTTGTGGGCGGCCACGCCCGTAAATAGTCGATTTCGAAGCCCCGCCCCGGAGGGCCCGGCCCCCGACCCCCACGCCCTGGCGGTCAGCCCGCGAGCACCGCTCGCAACTGCTCCAGCCCCCAGTCCAGATCCTCCTTCGAGATCACCAGCGGCGGCGCCAGCCGGATCGTCGACCCGTGCGTGTCCTTCACCAGCACCCGCCGGTCCATCAGCCGCTCCGACACCTCGCGCCCCGTCCCGTGCCCCGGCGCGATGTCGATCCCCGCCCACAGCCCGCGCCCCCGCACCGCCGCGACCGGCCCGGAGCCCGTGAGGAGGCCGAGCTCGTGGTGCAGGTGGTCGCCGAGTTCGGTGGCGCGCTGCTGGTACTCGCCGGTGCGCAGCATCGCGATGACCTCCAGCGCCACCGCGCAGGCCAGCGGGTTCCCACCGAAGGTGGACCCGTGTTCGCCGGGCCGGTAGACGCCCAGCACCGCCGCGGACGACACGACCGCCGACACCGGCACCACACCGCCCCCCAGCGCCTTCCCGAGGACGTACATGTCCGGCACGACACCCTCGTGCTCGCACGCGAAGGTGCGGCCGGTCCGCCCGAGCCCCGACTGGATCTCGTCGGCGATGAACAGCACGTTCCGGTCCCGGGTGAGCGCCCGCACTCCCGCCAGATAGCCCGGCGGCGGCACCAGCACCCCCGCCTCCCCCTGGATCGGCTCCAGCAGGACGGCGACCGTGTGCTCGTCGACGGCCGCCTCGATCGCGGCGAGGTCGCCGTACGGAACGATCTCGAACCCGGGCGTGTACGGCCCGAAGTCGGCCCGTGCCTCCTGGTCCGTGGAGAAGCTGATGATCGTGGTGGTGCGCCCGTGGAAGTTGCCGTCCGCGACGACGATCTTCGCGCGCCCGTCCGGGACGCCCTTGACCTTGTAGCCCCACTTCCGGGCGGTCTTGACCGCCGTCTCGACCGCCTCGGCGCCGGTGTTCATCGGCAGCACCATCTCCATGCCGCACAGCTCGGCGAGCTGCGTACAGAAGTCGGCGAACCGGTCGTGGTGGAAGGCGCGGGAGGTCAGCGTCACACGGTCGAGCTGGGCCCTGGCGGCGTCGAGCAGCCGCCGGTTGCCGTGGCCGAAGTTGAGGGCCGAGTAGCCGGCCAGCATGTCCAGGTACCGGCGGCCTTCGACGTCCGTCATCCACGCGCCTTCCGCGGTGGCGACGACGACCGGCAGCGGATGGTAGTTGTGCGCGCTGTGGGCCTCTGCGGCGGCGATGCTGGTGTCCGTTGTCGTCACGTACGTGCTCCGTTCGTGGTGCGTCGGGAGTTGTTGCCTCGGGGCGGGGTGACGCCCCTTTCTATCGTCGGTCGGCCGCAATGCGATGAAACCTTGCGGCATCCGCTGTTCGGGGCGCACCCCCGCAGCGGTGCCGGGGAGGGGGTGATCGGGGCCGGGGGACCTGAGAGAATGACGGCATGGCCAACGACCGCCCGCCCGTCACCCACCACCACCCTCAACCGAGGGACTTCGCCCCGCCCCTTACACCGCGCGCCCTCTCCGGTATCCAGCCCACCGCAGGCTCCTTCCACCTGGGGAACTACCTGGGTGCGATCCGCCAGTACGTGGCGCTCCAGGAGACCCACGACGCGTTCTACATGGTTGTGGACCTGCACGCCATCACGGTGCCGCAGGACCCCGCCGAGCTGCGCTCCAACACCCGCCTCGCGGCGGCGCAGCTGCTGGCCGCGGGCCTGGACCCGGACCGCTGTACGCTCTTCATCCAGAGCCACGTGCCGGAGCACGCGCAGCTCGGCTGGGTGATGAACTGCCTGACCGGGTTCGGCGAGGCCGGCCGGATGACGCAGTTCAAGGACAAGTCGGCGAAGCAGGGGGCGGACCGGGCGACCGTCGGCCTGTTCACGTACCCGATCCTGCAGGTCGCGGACATCCTGCTGTACCAGGCGAACGCCGTGCCGGTCGGTGAGGACCAGCGCCAGCACGTCGAGCTGACCCGCGATCTGGCGGGGCGGTTCAACAGCCGCTACGGCGACACGTTCACCATCCCGGCGCCGCATATCGTCAAGGAGACCGGGAAGATCTACGACCTCCAGGACCCGACGGCGAAGATGAGCAAGTCGGCGTCGTCCCCGAAGGGCCTGATCAACCTTCTCGACGAGCCGAAGGTCTCGGCGAAGAAGATCAGGAGCGCGGTCACCGACACGGACACCGTGGTGCGCTTCGACGAGAAGGACAAGCCGGGCATCAGCAATCTCCTCACCATCTACTCCACTCTCACCGGTACCGGAATCCCGGAACTGGAGCAGCGGTACGCGGGCAAGGGCTACGGTGCGCTGAAGACGGACCTCGCGGAGCAGTTTGTGGAGTGGGTCACACCGTTCCGGGAGCGCACGCAGGAATACCTGGGCGACCCGGAGACGTTGGACGCTGTCCTGGCCAAGGGTGCGGAGAAGGCGCGCGCCGTGGCCGCCGAGACCCTGGCCAGCGCGTATGACCGGATCGGCTTCCTGCCCGCGAAGCACTGAAACGCACCGGAGCACCGGCGCAGCGCCGCACAGGGAGGGCCCGGCCGGGGCGGTACCAGAGTCAGAGGTCCCGGCAGAGTGTGTCCGACGACGCTCGCGGCGCGACCCGCGCACGCGTCACACTGAGAGCAGACCGAACAGCGCCCGCGAGGCGCCCGTGATCCGGGGAAGAGGGGTGAACGCAGTGGGGACCAGCACGATCGGAGTCTCGATCGCGGTCCCGGAGCCCTACGGCCGCCTGCTCCAGGAGGCGCGCGCCGGCTTCGGTGACCCGGCCGCGTACGCCATCCCCACGCACGTCACGCTGCTGCCGCCGACCGAGATCGACTCCGGTGACCTCCCCGCGCTGCGCCGCCACCTCGCGAAGGTCGCGGCGGCCGGCCGGCCGTTCCCGATGCGGCTGGACGGCACGGACACCTTCCGCCCGCTGTCCCCGGTGGTCTACGTGCACCTGGCGGACGGCACCCGTGAGTGCACCGAGCTGCAGGGCGAAGTGCGCTCGGGACCGGTCGTGCGTGAGCTGCAGTTCCCGTACCACCCGCATGTGACCGTCGCCCACGGCATCGCCGAGGAGGCGATGGACCGGGCCTACGCGGCGCTCGCGGACTTCAAGGCGACCTGGACGGCCACCGGGTTCGCCCTGTACGAGCAGGGCGGGGACGGGGTCTGGCGGAAGATGCGTGAGTACCCTTTCGGCGTCGACACCTGTGGTGCCGTTCCGCACCAGCAGGGCGCCCGCGCCACCCATGACGCCCCGCTGATTCCCTGAAGAGGTCGCCGGCCCTCGGATGAAGCGGCCGCCGGCCCTCAGACCGGCAGCTTCCTGAAGAGCGCGCGCGGCACGTGCCGCAGTGCCGACATGACGAAGCGCAGCGCGCCCGGCACCCACACCGTCTCCGCGTGCCGCCGCAGGCCCGTCTCGATGGCCTCCGCGACCGCTTCGGGAGTGGTGGCCAGCGGCGCCTCCGGCAGCCCCGCCGTCATCTTCGTGCGGACGAAGCCGGGCCGGACGACCATCACGTGCACGCCCGAGCCGTGCAGCGCGTCGCCGAGGCCCTGGGTGAAGGCGTCCAGGCCCGCCTTGCTCGACCCGTAGATGAAGTTGCTCCGCCGGGCCCGCTCGCCGGCCACCGAGGAGAGCACGACCAGCGAGCCGTGCCCCTGTCGTTGCAGCGCGCTCGCGCACACCAGCGACGCGGACACCGCCCCGGTGTAGTTGACCTGCGCGACATGGACGGCCGACAGCGGCTCCTGCTCGTCGCGCGTCTGGTCGCCCAGTACGCCGAAGGCGAGCAGCACCATGTCGAGGTCGCCCTCCGCGAAGAGCTTGCCGAGCACCTCCTCGTGGGACGCGGTGTCCAGCGCGTCGAAGGGCACCGCGTGCGCGTCCGCGCCCAGCGACCGCAGGTGCTCGGCGGCGGCGTCGAGGGCGGGGGAGGGGCGGCCCGCCAGATGGACGGTCCTGGTGCGGCGGCCGATGAGGCGGCGGGCGGTGGCGAGCGCGATCTCGGAGGTGCCGCCGAGGATCAGCAGGGACTGGGGGGTGCCGAAGGCGTCTTTCACTGCGGAGCTCCTGGTGGGCCTAGGGGGCCTAGGGGGCCTGGGGGGCCTGGGGCGGTCTGACGGGCCCCGCTGCGGGGGCCCGCCCGGGACCGTCCTAGAGGGCGAGGCGGCGGGCGAGGTCCGAGGTGAAGACCCCGCGGGGGTCGAGCTCGGCGCGCAGCCGCCGGAAGGCGTCGAGCCGCGGGTACATACCGGGCAGCAGTTCGGGGCGCAGCCGCGAGTCCTTGGCGAGGTAGACGCGGCCGTCGGCGGCGGCGACCTCGTCGTCCAGGACGTCGAGGAAGGTGGCCAGCCCCGGCATGGTCGCGGGGATGTCGAGGGCGAGGGTCCAGCCGGCCATCGGGAAGGACAGCCAGCCCGGGTCGGCCTCGCCGAACCGCTTGAGCACGGCGAGGAACGACGGGATGCCGCGGCGGCTGATCCGCTCCACGATGCGGCGCAGCGCGCTCTCCTGCCCGTTGCCGATGACGAACTGGTACTGGACGAAACCGCTGCGCCCGTAGATCCGGTTCCAGTCCGGCACCCCGTCGAGCGGGTGGAAGAACGTCGAGATCTTCTGCAGCTCGCCGTGCCGTTCGCGGGGCGCCTTGTGGTACCAGAGGGCGTTGAACAGCCCGACGCTGCCGCGGCCGAGCAGCCCTTCCGGTACGAAGTTCGGGGCGCCCGGCAGCCGGCCGGGCCGGAAGTCGAGCGGGTCGCGGCGGGCGCGCGGCGGCAGGGCGTCGAGCGGGGCGTGGTCGCCGCGGGTCAGGACGGCGCGGCCGGTCCTCGCGCCGCGCGCGAGCAGGTCGATCCAGGCGACCGAGTAGCGGTAGCGGTGGTCGTCGGCGGTCAGCCGGGCCATCAGGTCGTCGAGGTCGGTGGCCCGTTCGGTGTCGACGCTCATCAGCGAGGTCTCCACGGGCAGCAGCTGGATCGTCGCGGCGAGCACGACGCCGGTCAGTCCCATGCCGCCGGCCGTCGCCCAGAACAGCTCGGGCTCGTCCTCGGGGGTGACGAGGCGGGTGCCGCCGTCGGCCGTCAGCAGCTCGATGGCGCGTACGTGGCGGGTGAACGACCCGGAGAGGTGGTGGTTCTTGCCGTGGATGTCCGTGCCGATGGCCCCGCCGACCGTGACGTAACGGGTCCCGGGGCTGACGGGGACGAACCAGCCGAGCGGCAGCAGGACCTGCATCAGCCGGTGCAGGCTCACCCCGGCGTCGCAGACCACCAGGCCGTTGATGGCGTCGATCTCGTGGATCCGGTCCAGGCCCGTCATGTCGAGGACGGCGCCGCCGGCGTTCTGCGCGGCGTCGCCGTACGCCCGGCCGAGCCCGCGGGCGATGGCGCCGCGGCCCCCGCAGTCCCGGACCGCCTCGGCGGCCTCCTCGTAGGTGCGCGGGCGGAGCACATGCGCGGTGGTGGGCGCGGTGCGGCCCCAGCCGGAGACGGGGGTGGTCAGGGCGGAGGGAGCAGGCATACGGGTGACGTTATCGCCCGAGAGGTGTTGATTGCCCGTATATGCCGGTTCTCTCACTGAAACGGGTGACTGATGGTGAGTCAAAAGTCAATAGTGGGCATATTAACTCATTGTCCCTTTTGTTCTGGAAGGGCGAACCACGAACGAAGGAGAACCCGCCGGTGCGAACTCCGGACTCCGCCGCGTCACGTGTGTCAGAAGTGGACCGCCGGCTGCTCACCGCGCTGCGCCGGTGCGGCGACGGACCGCACGTCGCCCGCACCGCGCGGGCCCTGTCCTGGAGCGGTGAGCACGCCGCGCTGTGGCTCGCCGCCGGGGTCGCGGGCGCGTCCGTGGACCGGCGGCGCCGCCGCGCCTGGCTGCGCGCCACCGCCCTGGTCGGCGCCGCGCACGTCGCGAGCATGGGCGTCAAGCGGGTCGTCCGCCGGCCCCGTCCCCGACTGCCCGGCGCGCGGCCCCTGGTGAACACCGCGGGCCGGCACAGCTTCCCCAGCTCCCACGCGGCGTCGTCGGCCGCCGCGGCCGTCGCCTTCGGGGCGCTGCTGCCGGGACCGTTCCGGCTGTTCGGCCCGTTCCCGCCGCTGGCCGCCGGGATGTGCGCGGCACGGCTGGTCGTGGGCGTGCACTACCCGAGCGATGTCGCCGCCGGCGCGATGCTGGGCGCCGCCACCGCCCGGATGGGCCGGGCCTGGTCGCTGCGGGGCGGAGGACTCGATGGCTGAGCCCACCTCGGCGGTACTCGACGACGTACCCAGGCCACCGCGCGCCGTCCCCGCCGCCGGGATGCTCCGTACCGTCGCGGGCCTGCCGGGCGGTCTGGTCCGAACGGCCCGGCCGAGGCAGTGGGTCAAGAACGCCCTGGTGCTCGCCGCCCCCGTCGCCGCCGGGCGGCTGCTCTCCCATCACGGGCTGGTCCAGCTCGGCATCGTCTTCGTGCTCTTCACCGCCTGCGCGTCCGCCGTCTACCTCGTCAACGACGCACGCGACGCCGACGCCGACCGGGCGCACCCCGTCAAGTGCCACCGCCCCGTCGCCAGCGGCCGGCTCCCGGTGCCGGTCGCCTACGCGGCGGGCGCGCTGCTCGGCGTCCTCGCGCCGGTCGCCGCGTACGTGCTGTGCAACGCGGCGACCGCCGGGCTGCTCGCCGCGTACCTCGTCATGCAGCTCGCGTACTGCCTGCGGCTCAAGCACGTCCTCGTCGTGGACCTCGTCGTCGTCACCACCGGCTTCCTCATGCGCGCCATGGCCGGCGGTTTCGCCCTCGACATCGACCTGTCCCGCTGGTTCCTGATCACCTCGGGGTTCGGCGCGCTCTTCATGGTCGCCGCCAAGCGCTACTCCGAACTGATCCTGATGTCCGGCACCGAGGGCGAGGCCGGCGCCTCACGGTCCCTGCTCACCGCGTACACCACCGGCTATCTGCGGTTCGTCTGGCAACTGGCGGCCGGCGTCGCGGTCCTCGCGTACGGCATGTGGGCGATGGAGACCGGCGCCGCCGCCACCGGCTCGCTGCCCTGGCGGCAACTGTCCATGATCCCCTTCATCCTCTCCGTGCTCCGCTACGCCGTCTTCGCGGACGCGGGTGCGGCCGGCGCGCCGGAGGACGTGGTGCTGCACGACCGCCCGATGCTCGTCATCGCCCTGGGCTGGGCGGCGCTCTACGCCCTCGCGGTGGCCGAGCTGTGACGGACGGGCCGCGGCGCGGAGCGGAGCACGGCACCGAGCGCGGCACCGGTTCCGTCCTGCGCTCCGAGATCCTCGGATTCGCGCTGGCCGGCGCCGCCGCCTACGCCGTCGACCTCGGGCTGTTCATCTGGCTGCGCGGCCCCGGCGGCTTCGGCCCGCTCACCGCCAAGGCGCTGTCCTTCCTCGCCGGTTGCACGGTCGCCTACGCCGGCAACGCGCTGGGCACCTACCGCAGCCGCCCGCCGTCCGTGAGCCGCGCCCGGCAGTACGGCATCTTCTTCGCGTTCAACGTGGCGGGCGCGGTGGTACAGCTCCTGTGCCTGGCCCTGTCGCACTACGTCCTCGGGCTCACCACCCCGCGCGCGGACGTGATCTCGGGCGCCGGCATCGGCATGGCACTGGCCACCGCGCTGCGTTTCTGGGGGACGCGGACCTTCGTCTTCGGACGGCCGGGACCGTCCGCGGCCCCGGCCCCGTCCCGGGAATGCGCGCGCTGACGGAGGGTAGGCGCGCAGACATGGAGTGGATCACATGGAGTGGCTGACGAAACTGCGGTGGATCGGCCCGTGGATCGCCCGGCTGATGCGCACCCACGCCTGGCGTTCCTTCGAGCACCTCCAGGAGGTGCACTGGAGCCGGCTGGCCGCGGCCGTCACGTTCACCAGCTTCCTCTCCCTCTTCCCGCTGATCACCGTCGCCGCGGCGATCGGCGCGGCCCTGCTCTCCGACCAGCAGCTCCAGGACCTCCAGAAGCAGGTCTCCGAGCAGGTCCCGGGCATCTCCGACCAGCTGAACATCAACGGCCTGGTCGAGAACGCCGCCACCGTCGGCCTCATCGCGGGCGCGCTGCTGCTCTTCACCGGCCTCGGCTGGGTCGCGTCGCTCCGCGACTGCCTGCGCGCGGTCTGGGAGAAGGACGACGAGGACGAGAACCCGGTCATCGGCCGGCTCAAGGACGGCGGGATCCTGCTCGGCCTCGGCGCCGCCGCCATCGTGTCGCTGGCCTCCTCCGCCTTCGCGACCGCCGCCGTCGGGTGGGCCGCCGACGCGCTCGGTCTCGAACACAGCAGCCCCGGCCGGTTCCTCCTCACCGCCGCGGGCTTCTGCATCGCCGTCGTCGCGGACTTCGTGCTCATCGTCGTCCTGCTCACCCTGCTGCCCGGCGTCGAACCCCCGCGCCGCCGGGTCGTCGTCGCGGGTCTCATCGGCGCCTTCGGCTTCGAGATCCTCAAGCTGGTCCTCAGCGGCTATCTGCAGAACGTCGCCGCCAAGAGCATGTACGGCGCCTTCGGCGTCCCCGTCGCGCTGCTCCTCTGGTTCAACTTCATGGCCAAACTGCTCCTCTTCTGCGCCTCCTGGACAGCCGTCCCGCCCAAGGACGACCCCGCGACGGCGCCGGAGCCCGCCACCGAGCCGAAGCCCACGGAAGACCACCCCGGAGCCGTCCACCCCGCCTGAACCCGGACGGTGGTCCGGGTTCGGTCAGTCGGTGGTTCCGTCGCGCGACTTGCGGCGGGAGGGGCGGGAGTCGTCCGGGAGGGTCAGGGCCGGGGTGGCGCGGCGGCGGCGTACCAGGAGGACGGCGGCGGCGATCAGGGCCAGCGCGCCGGCGGCGATGCCGGCGAAGGTCCACATGCCGTGCGAGCTGGACGTGCCGGCGACCGTGGCCTGCGCGGGGCCCTTCGTGTCCGGGTCCGGGGCGGGGGCGTTGGCCTTGGCGGCGCTCCGCGTCGGGACCAGGGTGCCGACCGGCTTCACGGTGGGGGCGGCCTTGAAGCCCCAGTCCAGCAGGGCGGCCGTCTCCTTGTAGACCTCGTTGCTGCCCGCGGCCGGGTGCATCACGGTGACCAGCAGGGTGCGCCCGTCGCGTTCGGCGGCGCCGGTGAAGGTGTTGCCCGCGTTGGTGGTGAATCCGTTCTTCACCCCGAGCAGGCCCGGGTAGCGGCGGACGCCCAGGCCGGTCAGCAGGCGGTCGGTGTTCTGTATGTCGAAGGTCGAGCGCGTCTTCGACGGCTTGCCCGTCTTGAGGTCCTTGTACTCGCCGGGGAACTTGGCGACGGCCGTCGCGCAGTACTCGCGGAAGTCCGGGTTCTTCAGCCCCGACCGGGCGAAGAGCGTGAGGTCGTAGGCGCTGCTGACCTGCCCCGGCATGTCGTAGCCGTCGGGCGACACGACATGCGTGTCGTCGGCCTGCAACTCCTTGGCCTGGGCGTTCATCTCCTGCACGGTCTTGTCGACGCCGCCGTTCATGGTGGCGAGGACGTGCACGGCGTCGTTGCCCGAGTGCAGGAAGACCCCGAGCCACAGGTCGTGGACCGTGTAGCTGAGCTTCTCCTTGATGCCGACGAGGCTGCTGCCCTCGCCCATGCCGCTCAGGTCGGAGTCGGCGACCGTGTGCACCTGGGTCTTCTCGAATTTGGGCAGCACGGTGTCGGCGAACAGCATCTTCAGGGTGCTGGCGGGAGCCAGTTGCCAGTGCGCGTTGTGCGCGGCGAGCACCTCACCGGTCTTCGCGTCCGCGACGATCCACGAACGGGCGGTGAGCTTCGGCAGCGGCGGGCTGCCGGCGTCCGGTTCCACCTGGGTGCCGGGCACCCCGAGCCGGTCGCCGCCGACCTTCGACATAGTGGCAGGAGGCACCGGCTCCTTCGTTCTGCCGTCCGCGTGGGCAGGGGACGCGAGGAGCGGGCCGGACACCAGCGCGGCGGCGCACAGGACCAGCAGGGAACGGCGGAAGGCGGGTGCAGGCTTGGACACCAGGCGAACGTACAGTCCTGGTGGCGGAACGCGCGCCCTTCGGTTGTCCTGCGGACGGGTGAGGATTCGCACGCCCCTGACGTGGAACCATCCGGACCCCGTCGGCCGTTGCCGTGCGGGAGTCTCCATACTGGGTGTATGAAGCTCAACCGCCCCGTCTCCTGGTTCCTGGTCGCCTTCGGCGTGTGGTCCTGGATCGTCTGGACCACCTTCGTCAAGAACCTGTGGAAGGACGTCAGCGGGCTCGCCTTCGACAACGGCTCCCCGACCGCGTACTTCTGGGTGCATCTGACGCTCGCGATCACCTCGTTCCTGCTGGGAACGGCGATCGGCGCGCTCGGGCTGCGGTCGCTGCGGATCCTGAAGCGCGAAGCCGCCGGGACCACGGCCGGGACCGATGCCGGTACGGCCGCCGGGACCGATGTGGGTACGGCCGCCGGGTCCGATGCCGGGCGGCACCCCTCCGACACGGCCGCCGTTTAGTGATCGTCGTCTTCGTCCTGGGCGGGCTGGCCGTCCTGGCGCTCTTCGCCGCCCTGCACCGTTACCTGTGGCGGCGCCTGGTCCGCGATGTGTCGGCACCCCGCGGCCGGTACCGGCGGATCGGGACGGTGCTCGCCTTCGTCCTCCCGCTGACCAGCCTGGGCGCGCTGATCGGCGGCCGCGCCCTGCCGCTGGCGGGCGAGCGGTGGCTGGCCTGGCCGGGCTATCTGTGGCTCGCGGTGCTGATCTATCTGACGTTCGCGCTGCTGGTGGGCGAGGCGGTACGGCCCCTGCTGCGGCGCGCACTCGACCACCGGGCGGCCCGGACAGCACCGGAGGAAGCGGTTCTGGTGGCGGTACCGGCAACGGCAACGGCACCAGCACCGGAAGCGACGGCCACAGCTCCACCGGCGGTCCCGGCAGCAACCGACGAGCCCGCCGCCGCCACCCGGCGGCAGTTCGTCGCCCGCACCGTCGCCGTCGCGGCCGGTGCCGCGGCCGCCGGAACGGTCGGCTACGGCACGTACGGCGTCCTGCGCGGTCCCCGGCTGAAGAACGTGACCGTACCGCTCGCGAAGCTGCCCGCACGGGCGGACGGTTACCGGATCGCGGTGGTCAGCGACATCCACCTCGGCCCGATCCTGGGGCGGGCGCACACCCAGCGGATCGTCGACACGATCAACGGCGCGCGCCCCGACCTGGTGGCGATCGTCGGCGACCTGGTCGACGGGACCGTGGCCGACCTGGGGCCGGCCGCCGAGCCGCTCGCCCAGCTGCGGGCCCGGCACGGCTCGTTCTTCGTCACCGGCAACCACGAGTACTTCTCTGGCGCGGCACCGTGGGTCGACTTCGTCCGGGAACTGGGCGTGCACCCGCTGGAGAACGCCCGGGTGGAGCTGCCCGGCTTCGACCTCGCGGGCGTCAACGACATCTCCGGCGCGGACCACCACGCCGCGCCGGACTACGGCAAGGCGCTCGGTGACCGGGACCGCACCCGGGCCGCCGTCCTGCTGGCGCACCAGCCGGTGATGATCCACGAAGCGGTGAAGCACGGCGTGGACCTGCAGCTCTCGGGACACACGCACGGCGGCCAGCTCTGGCCCGGCAACTACATCGCGGAGCTGGCGAACCCCACGGTGGCGGGGCTCGACCGGTACGGCGACACCCAGTTGTACGTGACCCGCGGCGCGGGCGCCTGGGGCCCGCCGGTACGGGTCGGGGCGCCGTCGGACATCACCATCGTGAAGCTGGTGTCACTGCGCGCGTGACGCCCGCTTCGCGGCGCGCTTCGCCGCCCGCTTGACGGGTGCCTTCGCGACGGGTTCGGCGGCTGCGGGTCCGGTGCCGGCCGCGGGAGCTTCGGTGCCGGCCGTACCGGAGGTCTTCGCGTCCCCGCCGCCTCCCGACGACTTCTGGGCCGAGATGAACGTCGGCAGGATGAAGTCGTGGATGAGCCCCTTGGCGTCCCTGACCAGCGGCCGGAACACCCGGTAGCGCGAGAGGCTGACGACCTTCGCCACCAGCGGGGTGCACCGCTTGACGAAGTTCCGGGTGCGTTCGGTGTCGTCGGTGCGGTCGAAGACCCAGTACAGCACCACGATCATGAGGTGCAGCCACAGCAGGTCCGGGAGGAGTTCGGCCAGTTCGGCGTCGAGCTTGGGGGCCAGGTCCGAACCGTTCAGCACCTCGTCGAAGATGGCGACGGCGGTGGCGCGGGCCGGGTGCGACTCGTTCGAGAACGGGCTGAGCGGGCTGTCCGGGTCGGCCGCCGTGCGGAAGAACTGCGACGCGAACTCGTGGTACGGCGCCGCGCAGTCCACCCACGAGGTGAGGGCGATCTCCAGGCGCTTGGAGAAGTCGGTGACGCCGGCCATCTTGGCGTGGGCGTCGGCCGCGTGCTCGTGCGTCATCCGGTCGTAGAAGCCCTGGATCAGGTATTCCTTCGACGCGAAGTAGTAGTAGGCGTTGCCGACCGACACCCCGGCCTCGGTCGCGATCGCCCGCATCGTCGTCTTGTTGTAGCCCCGCTCCTGGAACATCCGCATCGCGGTGTCCAGGATGAGCGCCCGGGTCAGCTCGCTCTTGTCGGTCTTCGGTCGCGCCCGGCCGCCTGGCAGTTCGGCGGCCGGGGCGGCGTCGTCGGACGGGCGGCGGTCAGTTTCTTCCACGAGGGTGAGCCTAACCGCCGTGCCGGCACGCATCGCCGCAGTCCTCGTGGGCCGGCATGACCGGCCTTCCGGTGCTGGGGTTCCGGGCCCGCCCCCAGTCCGTCCTGGGCGGTGCCCAGGCGGTCCTGGCCGGTCCCCAGCCGTTCTGGGCAGGGCCCGGGCCGTTCTGGGCAGGTCCCCAACCGGCGTACGGGCTGGTCGCCGCCCGGTACTTGGCGGCCGCCAGGACCGCGGCCCGGGCGAGCGGCGCCCCGACCGGGGTGCTGAAGCGGTGCGCCATCGGCCGGTACTCGGAGAGCGCCCACAGGATGACGATCCAGGCGGCGTCGCCGGTGTAGAGCTGCCCCTGGTCACCGATGACGGTGATCCGGCTCAGGGTCGAGGCGTGGTCGAGGTCCGGGTACCGGCCGCGCGCCTCGGGGGAGCAGGCCGGGACGAGGTCCAGCGGGACGAGCTGCCGCTGCCGTACGAGCCAGCCCCGTACGAAGGTGCAGAGCCTGCAGTCGGCGTCGTACAGGACGGTCAGCCGGCGGACCGGGACACGGGCGTCCCGGCGGACCGGTGCGGGGGCCGCCGCCCCTTGCGGGGCGGCTTCCGCGGCGTGGGTGGTGCGGGCGCCGTGGGTGGCGTCGGCGGTCATGGTGGTCAGAGCGCCGGGGTGGCGGGGGTGGCCCAGCCCTGCGGCGGCACCGGCGGCATCTGCTCCTTCTCCATGATGCCCCGGCGGCGCATCTTGTTGAGGATGAAGACGTTGCCGAGGTGCAGGACGCCGAGGACGAGCAGGACGACCCCGAGCTTGACCGACAGTGCCTCGAAGAGCCCGCGGGCGTCCTCGACCGCGTCGGCGCTCTTGAGGTAGAGGGCGACGAACCCGAAGTTGACGAGGTAGAAGCCGACCACCAGGAGGTGGTTGACGGCGTCGGCGAGCTTCTCGTTGCCGTGCAGCACGTCGGCGAGGAAGATCCGCCCGTTGGTGCTGAGGGTGCGCGCGACCCAGATGGTCAGCCCGATGCTGATGAGCAGGTAGACGACGTACGCGACGACCGTGAGGTCCATGGTCCATCCCTTTGCGAGAGACTTGAACGTGTTCAAAACTTCTGACAGGCATGACTGTAGACCTATTTTTGAACGTGTTCAACCGCGATTTCCGGCGCAACGAAGAACGCCGGGCGGGCCTGAGGAATCAGGCCCGCCCGGCGTTCGGCGGAGAGGTTCTGCGGAAAGGTTCTACGAGAGAGGAGAGGAGCCGGTCAGTCGCGCGAGTGGCTCAGCTCCAGGTCGAGGTTGTCGTCGCCGTCGCCGTCCGCACCACTGCCCACCGTGACCGTGGCCGGGAAGGGCGGGTAGCCCATCGTCAGCAGGGTGTAGCGGCCCGGGTAGAGGTCGGCGAAGGCGTAGCCGCCGTCCTTGCCCGTGTGCACGACGCCGACCTCCTTGCCGTCCGCGTCCTGGAGCACGACCCGCGCGTCGTCGACGGGTTCGCCGTTCGCGGTGCGCACCGTGCCGGTGAGGGTCCCGGTGCCGCTGAGCCGCAGATCGCACTCGACCGGACGGTCGGACGTCATGACGCTCGCTGTCTGCGGGTGGTGCCCCTCGGCGTTGGCGACCAGGACGTACGAACCGCTGCCGGGCGTCGACAGGCTGTACGTACCGTCCTCCTCCGCCGTGATCCGGCCGACCTGGCGGCCGTCGGCGGCGATCAGGGTGAGCTCCGAGCGCGGGATCGGCAGTCCTGAGGACCCGCGGACGGTGCCGCGCACGGACGGGCCGCCGGCCTTCTGCAGCGGGACGACGACACCCGCTCCCGGAGCGTCGGGGGCTTCGTCCGGCGCACCTTCGACCGCCAGGTGCGGCAGCCGCTTGTCGAGCCACTCCGGCAGCCACCAGTTGGCGTTGCCGAACAGGTGCATCAGGGAGGGGACGAGCACGGTCCGCAGGATGAACGCGTCGAGCGCGACCGCTCCCGCCAGGCCGACGCCGAACATCGCGATGACGCGTTCCCCGTTGAGGACGAAGGCGGTGAAGACGCAGATCATGATGACGGCCGCCGAGTTGATCACCCGGCTGGTCTCCGCCAGGCCGATGCGTACCGCGCGCGCGTTGTCCTTGGTGTGCACCCACTCCTCGTGCATCCGGCTGACCAGGAAGACCTGGTAGTCCATGGAGAGACCGAAGAGCAGCGACAGCATGATGACCGGGAGGAACGCCTCGATCGGCCCCTCGCGGCTGGCGAGCAGCAGATCACCGCCCCAGCCCCACTGGTAGGCCGCGACCAGGACACCGAAGGACGCGGCGGCCGCGGCCAGGTTCATCACCGCGGCCGTCAGGGGAACGACGAGGCTGCGGAAGGCGATCAGCAGCAGGACGAAGCCCAGCGCGATGATCACCGCGACGAAGACCGGCAGCTTGCCCATCAGCACCGAGGCGAAGTCCTTGTACATCGCCGTCTGGCCGCCGACGTACGCCTGCATCGTGCTGCCCTTCTCGGCAGCCGGTACGACGTCGTCGCGCAGATGGTCGATCAGGTCCGAGGTCGCCTTGTCCTGCGGTGACGTGTCGGGCACCGCCTGGATGACGGCGATGTCGGCGCCCGGCTGCATCGGCAGCGCCGCGGCGAAGGTGATGCCCTTGGTCGCGTTGAGCTTGCCGACCAGGGTCTGTACGGCGGCCTTGTCGGTGTCCGACTTCACTTCGGCGAGGATCGTCAGCGGACCGTTGAAGCCCGCGCCGAACCCGCCGGCGAGGAGGTCGTACGCCTTGCGGGTCGTCGTCGTGTCCTTGTTGTTGCCCTGGTCGGAGGAGCCGAGGCGCAGGGAGAGCACCGGCACGGCCAGGGCGACCATCATCGCGATCGCGATCACGGAGAGCACCCGCGGGTGCCGCTCCACGAATGACGACCAGCGGGCGGCGGCGCCGGTGGCCAGCTTCGCCTCCGGGCCGTTGGCGGCCAGCTTGCGCCGCTGGCGGCGGGAGAGCACCCGGTTGCCGAGGACGCCGAGCATCGCGGGCAGCAGGGTGATGGCCGCGGCGACGCTCAGGACGACGGTCAGCGAGGCGGCGATGGCGACGCCGTTGAGGAAACTCAGACCCATCGCGAACATGCCGAGCAGCGCGATGCAGACCGTGCCGCCCGCGAACAGCACGGCGCGCCCCGAGGTGTTGACCGCCGTCACGGCGGCCTCCTCCGGGGTCAGCCCGCGCAGGATGCCCTTGCGGTGCCGGGTGACGATGAACAGCGCGTAGTCGATGCCCACGCCCAGGCCCACGAGCATGGCCAGGACCGGTGCGAAGTCGGCGACGGCCATGCCGTGGCTGAGCAGGAGGATCGCGGACGAGGCGGTGAAGATGGCGAACAGCGCGGTGATGATCGGCATCAGCATGCCGAGGACCGAACCGAGCGCGAGGAAGAGGACGACGGCCGCGGCCGCGACACCGACCAGCTCGCTCAGCCCCTGCGGAGGCTGTTCGGCCATCTGGATCGCCTGGCCGCCGGCCTCGACCTCCAGGCCGCTGCCCCCCGCGTCGTGCACGATGTCGACGAGCTGCTTCACCTCCTCCTTGTCCAGCTCGTTGCCGAGCTTGGTGAAGGTGACGGCCGCGTAGGCGGTCCTGCCGTCCTTGCTGATCTTCGCGGCGCCCTCCGGCGCGTACGGACTCGCGATCGTGCCGACGTCGGCCACGTCGCTCTTGATCCTCTGGAGAGCGGCGGTCATCTTCTGCTGGACCGCGGCGTCCCGCACGGAGCCCTGGTCCACGTGCCAGACGATGTTGTCGGTCTCGCCCGCCTGAGCGGGGAAGGCCTTGTCCATCAGCTTCAGAACCTGCGCGGACTCGGTACCCGGCAGCTCGAAGACGTTGGCGTAGGCGCTCCCGGCGGCGCCGCCCGCGCCGCCGAAGCCGGCCATGACGAGCACCCACAACCCGATCACCAGCCACTTGCGCCTAAAGCACCATCGTGCCAATGAGGCCACGGTCCCAGCTCCTTCACTCGCTGCCGACGTCCACCGCCGGAGTTGGATCTCCCGCAGTCTGTTCAGCCTCCGTGCCGGGACCGGGCCGTTACAAGGTGAATCGGGATCTCTCAGGGAACTCCCAAGTTGTCTCCAGTGGGTCTGTGGGCCGGCACTGCTGATAATCGAGTCATGGAGAACCCCGAGAGCCCGGCCACCGTACTGATCGTCGAAGACGAGCCGGGCATCGCGGACATTCTCCGAATTACCCTGAAATACCATGGCTTTACGGTGCACACCGCGGCCACCGGCCGACAGGCCGTCATCGCCGCCCGCGAGCACCGGCCCGATCTGGTGCTGCTCGATGTGATGCTGCCGGACGGCAACGGCTGGGAGGTCTGCCGCACGCTGCGCGCCGAACGCGACGACCTCGCGGTGATCTTCGTGACCGCCCGGGACGCACCGCGCGACGTCGTCGGCGGGCTCGCCCTCGGCGGCGACGACTACATCACCAAGCCGTTCGGCGTGGACGAGGTCGTCGCCCGGGTGCACGCGGTGCTCCGCAGGACCCGGCGCGAACCGGAGGCCGTCGACCCGGTGCTGCGCCACGGCGACCTGGAGATGGACGAGGCGACGTACAGCGTCCGCCGTGCGGGCGAGCCGGTCGACCTGACCCCCACCGAGTACAACCTGCTGCGGCACCTGCTGCGCAACGCCGGGCGGATCGTCACCAAGGAGCAATTGCTGCAGCACGTCTGGCAGTACGACACGGTCGTCGAATCGACCGTCGTCGAGACGTACATCAGCTACCTGCGGCGCAAGCTCGACCGGCTCGGGCCGCCGCTGATCGAGACCCGGCGCGGCATCGGCTACGGGCTGCGGGCGCTGGCATGAGACTCGGGTTCGGGACGTTCGGGTTCGGCGCGGGCGAAGCCGGAACGCGGCGCGGATACGGCACGTACGACGGTGGAGGCGGCCGTGGGCGTGACGGTGGACGCGACGGTGGAGGTGGTGGTCACGGCGGTGGACGCGACGGTGGAGGTGGTGGTCACGACGGTGGAAAGCCGCGCCTGGACGGCAAGCGCTGCTTCTGGCCGCGCCCCCGCTCGCTGCGCGGGCGGTTCACGATGGCCAACGTCACGTTCCTGGCCATCGGCCTGGTGATGGCGGGCGCCGCCAGCCTCATCGGCATGTACACCATGCTGATCGGCGAGATAGACGACTCGCTGAAGACCTCCCGGAAGGCGCTGTCCTCCACGCCGTTCACCAGCGGCGGTCTGCAGCAGCTCTGCACGATGGCCGGCATGCTGCAGACCAACGACGGGAACAAGGTCGTCGCCCAGGCCTTCGACCAGGACCTCTTCCTGGTGCTCGACCCCCAGGGCCGGATCTCCACGGTGTGCGAGGGCAACGTGGCGAACCTCGGCGAGGAGCGCCGCAGTCTCGCGGTGGCCATGCCGGACCCGAAGGCCCTCGCGGCGTCCGGCGACGCCGCGACCGTGCACAGCGACGGCAGCTACTACCGGGTGATGGTCTCCCGGCTCGGCGACGGCACCATGGTCGTCAAGGGGATGCGGCTCAACGGGGTGCGGCGCGCGGTCGGCCATCTCCTCATCGTCGAGGTCATCGACAGCGTCGTGCTGCTGGGCCTGCTCGCCATGGGCTCGCTGACCGCCGCCCGCCGGCGGCTGCAGCCGCTGGAGGACATGGTCGAGACGGCGTCCGCCATTTCCGAGGGCGACCTCTCCCGGCGGATCGCCACCGCCTCGCACGGCAGCACCGAGGTCGAGCAGCTCAGCGCCGCCCTCAACGCGATGCTCCAGCAGATCGAGACGGCGCTCACCACCAGCGAGCGCGCCACCGCCCAGCTCCGGCAGTTCCTCGCCGACGCCTCCCATGAGCTGCGCACACCGCTCGCCTCCGTCCGCGGCTATCTCCAGCTCTACGAGAAGGGCATGCTCGACCCCGACGAGAAGGACCGTGCCCTGACCCGGGTCTCCGCCGAGGCGTTGCGGATGAGCCGTCTCGTCGACGAGCTCCTCGCCCTCGCCCGGCTGGAGGACCGGCCGGCGCTCGTGCCGCGCCCTGTCGACCTCACGCAGCTGGTCAGGGACGGTGTCGCCGACCTCGCCATGCAGCAGCCGCAGCGGCCCATCGCACTCATCCTGCCGGGCTGTGTGGAAGTGCTGGGGGACGAGGCGCAGTTGCGGCAGATCCTCGGCAACCTGCTCAGCAACGTCCGCGTGCACACCCCCGCGGACTCCCCGGTGACCGTGGAGGTCATCCGCCGGGACGAGGACGTCCTGCTGCGGATCACCGACTCCGGCCCCGGTCTGTCCCCGCAGGACGCCGCCCGGGCCTTCGACCGCTTCTTCCGCGCCGACCCCGACCGGGCCCGGGACACCGGCGGCGCCGGCCTCGGCATGTCGATCGTCCAGGCCGCCGTCGACGCCCACCACGGTTCCGTCCGCCTCGACACCGCCCCGGGCACCGGCCTCACGGTCCACGTCACCCTCCCGTCGGCCCGGCCGGCCGAACTCGTGGTGGAGAGCGAGGCGGCGCCGGGACGCTAGGTCCTGTCGCCGAAGGCCCGCTCCGGCTCACCCGGCCGTCGAAGGGACCGGCTGCACGGCCGTCGCCGGGGCCCGGCCGACCCGCCGCACCCCCGGCACCAGCGCCGTCCCCAGGCAGGCCGCCGCCACCAGGCCGGCCGCGACCGCCAGCGGGGTCGCCGTCCCCCACGCGTTGGCGGCGAGCGGCGCGGCGGCGTAGCCGACCGGCATCGCGGCCAGTGAGAGCAGCCAGTCGTAGGACGTGACGCGGGCCAGCACCCCGGCCGGCACGGCCTGCTGGACGGTGGTCTCCCAGACCGGATTGAGGAAGCCGAGCGCGCAGAGGGCGAGGCCGTAGGAGGCGATGAGCAGCGGGGCGGGCGCGGCCAGGGCGAGCAGGATCAGCGGCAGCGCGTAGGTCGCGAGGCCGAGGTTGGCCACCAGGACGGGGCGGGAGAGCTTGGCGCGGCCGGCCAGCAGGGAGCCGACGACCAGGCCCGCGGTACCCGCCTGGAGCAGATAGATCCAGACGTCGTCCCCGCCGAGCCGCTCGCGGGCGACGATCGGTCCGAGGGTGGCGAGGACGGCGGCGGCGCCGTTCCAGGTGGCGTGCGCGATCAGGCTCGTCCAGTACCAGTCACGGGACCGCACCTCGGACCAGCCCTCGACCAGGTCGGCGCGCATCGAGCGGCGGGGGATGGGCGTGCGCCGGACCCGGATCGCGGCCAGCAGCGCCGCACTGGCCGCGAAGGTCGCCGCGTCCAGGACGAAGGCCCAGCCGGGCCCCGCGGTGAACACCAGCAGCCCGGCGACGCCGGGCCCGCCGAAGAAGGCGGCGTTGCGCGCGGCGGCCATCAGGGAGTTGGCCTTCTGCCGTTCCGGTCCTTCGGTGGTGCCGGTGATCAGCGGCGACGCGGTCGGCATGGCGAACGCGGAGGCGATGCCGCCGACCACTTCGGCGGCGGCTATGTGCAGCAGCTGCGGGTCGCTGCCGATGAGTTCGGCGCCGACGAAGAGCTGGGCGGCGCACCGGACGAGGTCGGTGGTCAGCGCGACCTTGCGGACGTCGAAGCGGTCGCCGAACACGCCGCCGAGGGGGAGCAGGAGCAGCTTCGGGACCATCGAGCAGCCGAGGACGACGGCGAGCGCGGTGGCCGATCCGTCGGTCGCCCGGGTGATGGCGATGGCCAGCGCGGCGGGGACGACGGCGTCGCCGAGGGCGGACAGGGTGCGGCCGATGAAGAGCAGCCGGAAGGCGTGCAGGCGGAGGGGGTGCGTGGGTGGTTGGGTCACGCGGAGAATGTATTTCGGTACCGAACCTTTCGTCAACGAATAATTCGATGCCGACGGAACGGGCGTAGAGTGACGACATGAGCCCTAGTGACGCCGGCGGCGGCAGCGGTCGCAGTGGAGACCGGGACCGGACCGACGAGCACGTCGAGCGCTGGCTGCCCGTCCTCCCCGACCTCGACCCCGACATCGAGGGCGCGGTCACCCGGATGAAGATGATCGCCCACCATCTGCGCCGTTTCCGGGACCAGTCGCTCGCCGACTACGACCTCCAGCGGCACGAGTTCGAGACCCTGCACGCGCTCGCGGGCCGCGGCGGCAAGGCCAGCCCCTCCGAGCTCGCCAACGACCTGGACATGGCGCCCGCCTCCGTCACCGGACGGCTCGACACGCTCGCCCACCGCGGCTTCGTCCGCCGCACCCCCTCCGCCACGGACCGCCGCCGGGTCGACATCGAACTGACCGAGGAGGGCCGGGCGACCTGGCTCGGTTCGATGGACGTGCTCGGCCACGAGGAGTACCGGCTGCTCGGCGCGCTCGACGCCGGCGAACGCCGCACGCTGTCCGACCTGCTGCGCCGGATCCTGTTGGCGGCGGAGGACGTGCAGAGCTTGCGTTAGAGCCCACTCCAACCCGTACGTTCGATGCCATGGCCACCACAGACAAGAACACCGCCGCCGCCGACGCCCCCTCCGAGCGCTACGCGCGCGGCCTCGCCGTACTGCAGCAGATCGCCGGCACCGAGCGGCCCGCCGTGCTCGACAGTCTCGCCGACATCGCCCCCGACCTGGCCCGGTTCACCGTCGAGTTCGGCTACGGCGACATCATCTCCCGCCCCGGCCTGACGCTCCCGCAGCGCCAGCTGGCCACCATCTCGGCCCTCGCCGCGATGGGCAACGGGGCTCCGCAGCTGCGCTTCCACATCGACGGCGCGCTCAACGTCGGCATCAGCCGGCGGGAGATCGTGGAGACCTTCATCCACGCCAGCGTCTACGCGGGCTTCCCGGCCGCCCTCAACGCCCTCACGGTCGCCCGCGAGGCGTTCGCCGCGCGCAAGGAGTCGGACGACCCGGCCGCCGGCCCCGTCGCACCGGCCACCCCCAGCGAGCCGGGCACCACCCGCTACGAGCGCGGCCTGGAAGCGCTGGCCCGCATCGACGGCCACGCCGGCGAAGCCGTCGTCGCCTCGCTCCAGGACATCGCCCCCGACCTGGCCCGATACCTGATCGAGTACAGCTTCGGCGACATCTACTCCCGCACTGGCCTCGACCTCAAGTCCCGCGAGCTCGCCAGCGTCGCCATGTGCACCGCCCTGGGCAACGCCGCCCCGCAACTCCGCGTCCACCTCCACGGCTTCCTCAACGTCGGCGGCACCGAGGACGAAACCGTCGAGATCATCACCCAGATGGCCGGCTACGCGGGCTTCCCCGCCGCCCTCAACGGCATCGCCGCCGCCCGCGAGGTCTTCGCCGACCGAGCGGAGAACAACCCGGAGCACTGAACGCGCCGTTCGTCAGGTGCCCGTCCGGCTGCCGGAAGCGGAAACGGCGGCGGCCCGGGCGGAAGGCCTATGCCGTTCCGTCCGGGCCGCCACCCCGTGGGGGGCAGGTGGGTCAGCCGTTGGTGACGGCGGTGTCGTCGATCAGGAAGCTGGTGGCCGCGGAGGAGTCCTCGGCGCCCAGGAACTTGATGGTGACCGTCTTGCCCTTGAAGGCGGACAGGTCGAGGGTGCGCTGGACGTAGCCGCTCGGGGTGACGTTGGAGTACGTCGCCAGGGTGGTCGTCGTGGTGCCGGAGACGACCTGGGCCTTGAGGGTGTCGTAGACCGTGGAGCCGGTCTCCTTGGTGGTGATGCCGAGCCAGAAGCTGAGCTTCGGGGCGGCGGCGGTGGCCGGGATGGTCACCGACTGGGACAGGGTGTCGGTGTGGGTGGTGCCGTAGCCGTTGAGCCAGGCGTAGTACGAACCGGCGTGCGGGGTGGCGCCGGTCTCATTGGTGATGACGCCGCTGGTCTGGGCCCAGGTGGTCGCACCGGACTCGAAGCCCGGGTTGGCCAGCAGGTTGATGCCGTCCGGCGGCGGGGTGGTGCCGGTGCCGCCGCAGGTGGTGGAGGTCGCGGCGACGGCGGCTGCCGTCCAGGCCTTCTCGACCGCGGCGCACTGGGCGCTGCTGCCGCCGAAGAGGTCCTTGGCGGCCTTGATGCTCGCGGTGCGGGCGCCCGGGTAGTCGGTGGCGGCCGTCATGTACGTGGAGAGCGCGCGGTACCAGATCTTGCCCGTGTCGGCGTTGCCGATGCCGGTGACGGCCGGAGCGCCGCCGCAGGTCGGGCTGTTGCCGTACGTGGAGGAGCCGGAGCCGACGGCCAGCAGGTAGAAGAAGTGGTTGCCGACGCCCGACGAGTAGTGCGGGTCGAGGTTCTTGGTGCCGGTGGTCCAGCAGGACTGCGAGACGCCGTCCTTCTTCGGGTCGTCCATGTACCGCAGCGGCGTGGAGCTGATCTTCTCGCCGATGAGGTAGTCGGGCTTGTCCGCCGGGCTGTTGGCGTTGAACTCGACCAGGGTGCCGAAGATGTCGCTGGTGGACTCGTTGAGGCCGCCCGCGTCGCCGAAGTAGTTCAGGCCGGCGGTCGCGGCGGTGACGCCGTGGCTCATCTCGTGGCCGGCCACGTCCAGCTCGGTGAACGGCTTGTCGCCCACCGCGCCGTCGCCGTAGATCATCGAGAAGCTGTCGTCGTCCCAGCCGGCGTTGCCGTAGTTGACGCCGTAGTGGACGAAGGAGCGGGCGCCGACGCCGTCGTTCTTGATGCCGTTGCGGCCGTGCACGTTCTTGTAGTAGTCCCACGTGGCCTGGATGCCGTAGTGGGCGTCGACGGCGACGGTGGCGCGGTTGGTGAGGGTGCCGTCGCCCCAGACGTTGTCGGTGTCGGTGAACGCGGCGCCCCAGCCGGCCGGCGGCGAGTCGTTGGTCGTCGTCTTGTTCTGGGCGTCCCGCGTCTCCCCGTTACCGCGGGTCGGGTCCAGCAGCTGGTAGCCGCCGCTGACGCTGCTGGTGCCCAGCGTGACGTCGCCGACCTGGTAGCCGTGACCGGTGCCGGAGGCGGCGGCGCCCGCGACGGTCGTGGCGGGGGCGGTCGCCTGGTTCTGGCCCGCGACGGCCGTGCTGATGAAGCTGTTCCACGACTGGCCGGCGGCGCCGGTCTGCGCGTTCACCAGGACGTGCAGGTGGCTCGGCGACTGGTCGGGGGCGGTGCCGTTGGTGACGACCTGCCAGACCAGCGTCGGGGTGGCGGTGGTGGCGTCGACGACCAGCTTGGCCGTGCTGCCGTGCTTGACGCCCTTGAACTTCTTGGCCGCCGTGGCGATGGCCTGCTTGGCGGTGATCTTCGGCGTGACCGACAGGTTCAGCGGCGCCGCCAGGGTCAGCGAGGCGTCGCGCGCGGTTCCGTCCGGAGCCGAGTGGACGACGACGTCGCCGCCCAGGACCGGCAGGCCCTGGTAGGTGCGGTCGAGATGTACGTGGCGCGAGCCGTCGGCGTCGACGGTCACGTCGCGTGACGTGAACACGTCGTGAGCGCCGGCCTTGACCAACTGCGGGTGGGCCGCGACGGCGGAGTTCGCGTCGCGCAGTGCCTGAGCTTCGCTCGCCTTCGGCGGGATGGGCCGGGGGTTCTTCGCGGCGCTGGCGGGGGTGCCCGCCCCGGCTATCAGGAGCCCGCTGACCGCGAGGGTGAGGGTGCTGGCGAGTACAGATCGTTTCATGGCCAGGGAGCATGGCGGCGCCTGGTGACCCGGGGCAACGAACTCCCAACTCTGTTTAATTGCGGGAGTTACAACAACTCGTTAAAGCCTGGCCCACAAGCTGTGCAACCTCTGTGAACGCTAAATCTTTGGGTAAGACTGTTCACAGCGTGATGCGCGTCACCGGCCGTTTCCCGGCCGGTCGCTAACATGTGCCTCCCCCACACCCGGCACGCAGGACGGATGACCACCCCCTGTGACCTATAGACCGCTGCCTCCAGAAATCGCCGATGCGCTCCGCACCGGCCCCTTCGAAGCCGCCCTCGACGCCGCCGTCCGGGCCAGCGGACTCAGCATGGAACGTATCCGGCACCGGCTCGACACCCGGGGCGTCCAGGTGAGCGTCACCACTCTCAGTTACTGGCGCCGCGGCCGCAGCCGGCCCGAACGCCCCCAGTCCCGGCAGGCCGTTCGCCTGCTGGAAGAGCTGCTCGCCCTCCCTTCCGACTCCCTGGTCTCCCTGCTCGGCCCGCAACGCCCGCGCGGCCGCTGGGTCAACCGCCCGCCCGCCAACCTCGACGCCGCCCGGCTCTGGCAGGAGTACGAGAGCCTGCCGGGACTGCTCGGCGAGATGGGCTCCGCCGACGACGGGCTCGCCCGGCTGGCGGTGCACGACCGCTACGAGATCGACGCGAACGGCTGTGAGGCGACCTGGACGACGACCCTGGTCCTGCGGGCCGAGCAGGAACGGGTGGACCGTTGCATGATCATCACCCGTGGCGACGACCCGGAACGGGAGCTACCCGTCCTCACCGGGGTGCGCAACGCCCGCCCCGGCCGGGTCCGCATCGACAGCTCGGTACCGCTGGTCGTCGCCGAACTGCTGCTGGACCGGGTGCTCGCCAAGGGCGAGACCGAGGTCGTCGAGTACACGTACCGCATGCCGACGGTGGGCGCCCGCACCACCGAGTGCGGGCGCGGCTTTCCGGTGCCCATCCGGCTCTACACGCTCGAAGTGCAGTTCCATCCGGACGCCGTGCCGTTCCGCAGCCACCGCTGCGTCGGCACCACGGCGGGCGGGCCGCTGCCCGCGGTCGAACCGGTCTGGATCAGCGCGTCGGGCCGGGCGCTGTTCTCCGTCGAGGACCCGCAGCCCGGTTTCCAGGCGCTGCGCTGGGAGTGGGAGTAACCGCCGGCGGGAACGGCTGAGGGCCCCGTCCGCCGTGGCGGAGAGGGCCCTCAGTTGCGGGACGTCCTAGAAGCGGCGCGTGATGAGCGCGCGCTTCACTTCCTGGATGGCCTTGGTGACCTCGATGCCGCGGGGGCATGCGTCGGTGCAGTTGAACGTCGTGCGGCAGCGCCAGACGCCGTCCTTGTCGTTCAGGATCTCCAACCGCTGCTCACCGCCCTCGTCGCGCGAGTCGAAGATGAAGCGGTGCGCGTTGACGATCGCGGCCGGGCCGAAGTACTGGCCGTCGTTCCAGAACACCGGGCAGGACGACGTGCACGCGGCGCACAGGATGCACTTGGTGGTGTCGTCGAAGCGCTCGCGGTCCTCGGCGGACTGCAGGCGCTCGCGCGTCGGCTCGTTGCCCTTGGTGATCAGGAAGGGCATGACGTCGCGGTAGGCCTGGAAGAACGGGTCCATGTCGACGATCAGGTCCTTCAGGACCGTCAGGCCCTTGATGGGCTCGACCGTGATCGGCTTCTCCGGGTTGAGGTCCTTGATCAGCGTCTTGCACGCCAGCCGGTTGCGGCCGTTGATGCGCATGGCGTCGGAACCGCAGATGCCGTGGGCGCAGGAGCGCCGGAACGTCAGCGTGCCGTCCAGCTCCCACTTGATCTTGTGGAGGGCGTCCAGGACGCGCTCCTTGGGATCGATCGGGAACTGGTAGTCGACCCATTCGACCGCGTCGGAGACCTCCGGGTTGAACCGGCGGATCCGCATCGTGACCGTGATCAGGTGACCTGCGGCGGCCTCGGCGGCGTCCAGGGCCTCCGAGTGTCCGGAGGACTTGTCGAGCGTCGGGGTGCTCATCAGTACTTACGCTCCATCGGCTGGTAGCGGGTCACCACGACCGGCTTGTAGTCGAGACGGATCGACTCGTTGCCGGCGGAGTCCGTCTCGCGGTACGCCATGGTGTGCCGCTGGAAGTTGACGTCGTCGCGGTTGGGGTAGTCCTCGCGGTAGTGACCGCCGCGGGACTCCTTGCGCGCCAGCGCGGACACGGCCATGACCTCGGCCAGGTCGAGCAGGTTGCCCAGCTCGATGGCTTCCAGCAGGTCGGTGTTGAAGCGCTTGCCCTTGTCCTGGACGGACACGTTCTTGTAGCGCTCGCGCAGGGCGCCGATCGTCTCGACAGCCGTCTTGATCGTCTGCTCGGTACGGAACACCATCACGTTGGTGTCCATGCACTCCTGCAGTTCCTTGCGGATGTCCGCGACCCGCTCGGTGCCGGTGTTGTTGCGCAGGCCCTCGACCTGGGCGACGACCCGGGAGGCCGGGTCCTCCGGCAGCTCGATGTGGTCCGTGGTCGCCGCGTACTCGGCGGCCGCGATGCCGGACCTGCGCCCGAAGACATTGATGTCGAGCAGCGAGTTGGTGCCGAGGCGGTTGGCGCCGTGCACCGAGACGCAGGCGACCTCGCCGGCGGCGTACAGGCCCGGGACGACGGTGGTGTTGTCGCTCAGCACCTCGCCCTGGACGTTGGTGGGGATGCCGCCCATGGCGTAGTGCGCGGTCGGCTGGATCGGGATCGGGTCCGTGTAGGGCTCGATGCCGAGGTACGTCCGCGCGAACTCGGTGATGTCGGGCAGCTTGGCGTCCAGCTGCTCCGGCGGGAGGTGCGTGAGGTCGAGGTAGACGTGGTCGCCCTCGGGACCGCAGCCGCGGCCCTCACGGATCTCGGTGTAGATGGAGCGCGAGACGACGTCGCGGGAGGCGAGGTCCTTCATGACGGGCGCGTACTTCTCCATGAAGCGCTCACCGTCCTTGTTGCGGAGGATGCCGCCCTCACCGCGGGCGCCCTCGGTGAGGAGGATGCCCATCCGCCAGATGCCCGTCGGGTGGAACTGGAAGAACTCCATGTCCTCCAGCGGCAGCCCGCGCCGGTACGCGACGGCCTGGCCGTCACCGGTCAGGGTGTGCGCGTTGGAGGTCACCTTGAAGAACTTGCCGGTGCCGCCGGAGGCGAAGATGACGGCCTTCGCCTGGAAGATGTGGATCTCGCCGGTGGCCAGCTCGTAGGCGACGACGCCGGCGGTCCGCTGGATCCCGTCGACCTCGGTGAGGAGCAGGTCCAGGACGTAGAACTCGTTGAAGAACTCCACACCCTCCTTGACGCAGTTCTGGTACAGCGTCTGGAGGATCATGTGGCCGGTGCGGTCCGACGCGTAGCAGGCGCGGCGCACGGCGGCCTCGCCGTGGCTGCGGGTGTGCCCGCCGAACCGGCGCTGGTCGATCTTGCCCTCGGGCGTCCGGTTGAAGGGCAGGCCCATCCTCTCGAGGTCGAGGACCGCGTCGATGGCCTCCTTCGCCAGGATCTCGGCGGCGTCCTGGTCGACCAGGTAGTCGCCACCCTTGACCGTGTCGAAGGTGTGCCACTCCCAGTTGTCCTCCTCGACGTTCGCGAGGGCGGCGGCCATGCCGCCCTGGGCGGCGCCGGTGTGGGAGCGGGTCGGGTAGAGCTTCGTCAGCACGGCGGTGCGGCTGCGCTTCGTCGACTCGATGGCCGCGCGCATTCCGGCGCCGCCGGCGCCGACGATGACGGTGTCGTACTTGTGGATCTGCATGGGGTTGTTTCCCTGTCCGTCCCTGGCCTAGCGGATGTTCGGGTCGAAGGTGAAGATCACCAGCGTGCCGAGCACGATCGTGAACGCCGTTGCGGTGAACAGCAGCGTCTTCAGCCAGAACCGGGTGTTCGCCTGCTCGGCGTAGTCGTTGATGACGGTGCGCAGACCGTTGCCGCCGTGCAGCATGGCCAGCCACAGCATGACCAGGTCCCAGCCCTGCCAGAACGGCGAGGCCCAGCGGCCGGCCACGAAGGCGAAGCCGACCTTGGTCACGCCGCCGTCGAGGACCAGCTGGATCAGCAGGTGGCCCAGCACCAGGACGACGAGCACGACACCGGACAGGCGCATGAACAGCCAGCCGTACAGCTCGAAGTTGGTGCGGGTGGCACGCGGAGTGCGCTTGGTACGGGCGCGCGGGGCCTCGATGAACGGCGCCGGGTTCTCCGGGCTGAACGAGGCACTGGAGGAGCTGAGCTCCACGGAGTCAGTAGACATTCTCAGCTCCCGAACAGAATGCGTGCGGCGTGCCCGAGAACCGGGTAGATGGCCCCGATCATCAGCACGATCCAGACGCCGAGGACGGACCACAGCATCTGCTTCTGGTACTTCGGGCCCTTGGACCAGAAGTCGACGGCGATGATGCGGAGCCCGTTGAGAGCGTGGAAGAGGATGGCCGCGACGAGGCCGTACTCCAGCAGGCTGACAGGCCAGGTCTTATAGGTCGCGACGACCTTGTCGTAGTCCTCGGGGGAGACCCGCACGAGTGCGGTGTCGAGGACATGGACGAACAGGAAGAAGAAAATGAGGACACCGGTGACTCGATGAGCCACCCATGACCACATGCCTTCCCGGCCGCGGTACAGCGTTCCTGCCGGCACGGAAAACCCTCCGGGAGCGGTTTGGGGCCAGCCGGCTTCGGTGTCGGACGGGCCCGGCCGGGTACGGTCCACCGGCCCTGGCCATCGTAGCGACGCGTTGTCGGCTCCGTATGCCCGGGTAGGCCAGGTGTGATTGATCCCGCACGACTGGGTGAACGTCTGGGGGAACCTACGAATGAACGGGCGACCGGATGTGCGGGCCAAAGGCCGGTGGGCGTACGGGCGGAGACGCCTGCGGAGGTGTTGTTCCCCGGAGCTAGCGGTGCAGTTCCGCCGTGGTCTGTGCGTTCGATCGTTCCGAGACCAGCCGGGCGAGCCGCGCCCGGGTGATGCGGCGCAGCTCGTCGGCGGTGACGACCCGTTCCTCGTCCTCGTCGTTCGCGAGCCGGGCGCGGATTCCGGTCAGGACCTGGTTGAGGAGGCTGGCCGGGTCGTCGCCCTTGAGGGCGATGACGAAGACATTGCCGAACTTGTTCTCGTACGCGGCCTGCGCGGCGCTCAGCGCGGTGTGCGCGGCCAGGCCGCCGCGGTGCGGCAGCGGGGTGGCGGCCTCGCAGGCCAGCGCCTCGGAGAGGTCGCCGGGGGTGAGGTCGTACGCCGCCTCGTCGGCCGCCGCGAGTAGGGCGTCAAGATCCGGGTACGGGCGGTGCAGGGCCATCCGCCGGGCCCAGCGGTGGCTTCCGCAGCAGTCGCGCAGGGCGGCTTCCGCCGCGCCGAAGGGGGCCTCGTTGAGCCGGGAGAGCCCGGCGGCGGGGACGGGCCCCTGGGCCGGAGTGTCGGGGAACAGCGCTGAACTCCTGTCGGAAAAGCGGGGAAGCGGTACACGTTAGTGGGGCATGTTCGACTCCGTCCGACGGATGAGTGGATTTCACCCGTACGGGATCGAAATATGTCACGAAGTGGACGACGGAACGGGGATGGTCTGCCATAACGTCCGGTATGGGGAAAATCTGGACAGGGCTGGCGTTGTCGCTCGCCGTACTCACACCGGCCGTCGGCACACCCAACGAGGCACCGGCCACCCGGACACTGCCGGTCATCCCCTCCGTACGGGATTTCCGGCCGGCCGGATCCGGTGTCTTCCACCTCGGTCCGGGGACCCGGGTGCGCGCCGGGCGCGGCAGCGCCGTCGAGGACGAGGCGCGGCTGCTCGCCGGACAGCTGCAGGTCCCCTTCGGGTTCGACGACGACAGGAGCGACGGGGACGGGCCGGCCGGAACGGGAGACATCACGCTGCGGATCGACGGTCCCGGCGCCGGCACCACGAAGAACGCCGCGAACGTGAACGAGTCGTACGTCCTCACCGCACGGAACGGGCAGGTCACCATCGACGCGCCCACCGACGCGGGGGCGTTCTACGGCACCCGCACCCTCCTGCAGACGCTGCGCGCCGGCACCGGGTTGCCCGAAGGCGTCATCAAGGACGCCCCGGACCGGCCGCAGCGCGGCCTGCTCCTCGACATCGCGCGGAAGCCCTTCGCACGCGACTGGATCGAGGACCGGATCCGGCAGCTCGGCGACCTCAAGCTCAACCAGCTGCATCTGCACTTCAGCGATGACCAGGGCTTCCGCATCGAGAGCAGCAGCCACCCGGAGATCGTGTCGCGGGACCATCTCAGCAAGGCGGACCTCAGGGCGATCATCGACCTCGCCGCGCAGCGCCACGTCACCGTCATCCCGGAGATCGACAGCCCCGGGCACCTCGGCGCCGTCATCAGGGCCCACCCGGACCTTCAGCTGGTCAACGCCTCCGGCCGGGCGCTGCCCGGGGCGATCGACATCTCGAAGGCCGCCTCGGCCCGCATGGTCGACGATCTGACCCGTGAGTTCGCGCCACTCTTCCCCGGCCCCTACTGGCACCTGGGCGGCGACGAGTACCAGGCGCTGGTCGTCAGCGACCCGGAGAGCTCGTATCCGCAGCTCGTCCCGCCCGGCGGGACCGTCGCCGAGGCGACGACCCGCTGGCTCAACGACCGCGAGGCGGTGGCGAAGAAGTTCGGCAAGCGGACCAAGGCGTGGAACGACGGATTCCTCTCCACCCCGCGCGCCGTGCCCGACCGCGACCGCGAGGTCGAGTACTGGACGGGGAAGGAACTGGGCGCCCGCGAGCCGGAGGAATACCTCAAAGCCGGCCGCAAGGTCGTCAACCTCAACGACGAGTACCTGTACTACGTGCTCGGCGAGCCGAACGACTTCACCTATCCGACGGGCGAGCGCATCTACAAGGAGTGGACCCCCGCCGTCCTGCGCGGCGCCAGCCCGGTGGCCGCCTCGCTGGCGACGCCCGACCGGGTGCTCGGCGGCAGGTTCGCCGTCTGGTGCGACCAGGCGGACGCGCAGTCGCAGGACGAGGTGGCGCGGGGCATCCGGCTGCCGCTGAACGCGCTGGCGCAGAAGCTCTGGTACCCCGGGACGCCGCCCCTCTCCTGGCCGGCCTTCACAGCTCTGGCCGACAAGGTGGGCTGACGGACGGTCCGGCCACAGGTGGTGCGGTCGGTCCCAGTGTTGTGGTCAGTCCCACCAGAAGGACCACAGCCGCTCCCCGCGCAGCGCCTCGGCGTAGTCGGGGAACGGGAAGGTGCCGTCGTTGAGGTGGGAGGCGCCGGTGAGGACGTGTTCGAGGGCGACATGGGCGGCGTGCTCCGACGTCAGCGGCGGGGACGCGACGGAGAGGAAGACGGAGGAGCCCTCGAAGCCGATGACGCGGGCGCCGAACCGGGTCTCCCAGGTGCGCAGCAGCGCGGAGAACTCCAGGGCCGGCGCGTCGGACTCCCACCCGAGGAGGGCCGGGACATCGGCGCTGCGGCGGGTCGGGACCAGCGCGATGTGCGCGATGAAGCGGGTGGTGAAGTAGTGCAGCATCTGACCCACCGTCTGGCGGGCGACCGCGTCCGGCGGGGGCCCCTGGTGCGCGGGGGAGGTGCGGGCGAGGCCGGGCCAGCGGGTGAACGGCGGGCCCGGGTCGTCGAGGAGCAGGGCGACGTCCTCGGGCCAGACCTCGTCGATCGCGGGATGCGGCGGCCGCAATGAGCGCAAATCCTGGTACGACCCCCAGGAATCAGTCATCGTTGCTTCGACGTCCACGCCGTCGATGTCCTCGGTGCGGTGGCCGCGGCCCGTCGCGCACGGCCAGGCCATGAGGACCGGGCACCAGCCCGTCTCGTCCTGCTGCGCCTGGAAGCGGGCCCAGAGCCGGCCGGGAGCGACGACGGGTTCGTAGGAGAGCCACAACCCGGGGGAGTCACCGGGCAGGAACCGGCCGGGCGGAAGGCCGTCGGGGAGACGGGCCAGGGGCATCGGTGGGCTCCATCGGTGTGGGGGCACGAGCTGGGACGGCCGGGGGCCGCCTCCCCCCACAGGAGCGTCCCCGGCCGCCGTCTATTACAGCGTCGCGGGCGCCGGAAGTGTCACCGCGGCAATGGGGCAGGATGGTGCCGGTGTTCGAGGGGGTGGAGCGAGCGGTGGATCTGGGGACCGCGGTCAGTGCCGCGCAGGAGGGCGACGACGCCGCGTTCCGGGTGCTGTACCGGGCGGTGCAGCCACAACTGCTGCAGTACGTGAGGACCCTGGTCGGACCGGCGGAGGCCGAGGACGTGGCGTCGGAGGCGTGGCTGCAGATCGCCCGCGACCTGCCGGGCTTCACCGGTGACGGCGACGCGGTGCGCGGCTGGGCGGCCCGGATCGCCCGCAACCGGGCACTGGACCACCTGCGGGCGCGCAGCCGGCGGCCGGTCACCGCGGCCGGCGTCGACGCCCTGCTGCACATGCCGGCGCACACGGACACCGCGGGCGAGGCCCTGGACGCGGTGGCCACCGACCGCGCGCTCGCGGCCATCGCGACGCTGCCGCGCGAACAGGCCGAGGCGGTCCTGCTGAGGGTCGTCATGGGGCTGGACTCCAGCAGCGCGGCGCAGGTGCTGGGCAAGCGCGCGGGGTCCGTGCGGATGGCCACCCACCGGGGGCTGCGCCGGCTCGCCGAACTGCTGGACGACGAGAGCCGCACCGCGGGTGTGACGTTTTCGGCGGCGAAGACGCTTTGAGGATATGAGATGACGGAAAACCGGCGATGCGACGGACATCGTGACGACGACTGGCTCGACGAGGACGCCGCGGAGCGGCTCCTGCGCGGCGAGTCCGTCATGTCCGGCGGTGCCGGGGCGGCCCGGCTGGCCCGGCTGCTGGCGGCAGCCGCCGCGCCGGCGGCGGCCGATCCGGAGCGCGAGGAGGCGGCGGTCGCCGCCTTCCTGACGAGCTTCGACGCGGCTCCGAAGGCCGGCCCCCGGGACGGTTCCGGCGCCGGTCCCGAGCAGGGTTCCGGGGATGCCGATTTCCTGTCGGTGGTCCGGCTGGGCCGGCCGGTCACCGCACCGGGCACCGCACTGACGCCGAGAACGGGGCGGCTGGGGGCACCCCCGGCCGAAGGTCGGGGGAAGGTGGCGGGAGCGCCGAAGTCGCTGAAGGCGTCGGTCGGCGCGCTGGTGGTCGCCATGGCCCTGTGCGCCGCGGTGCTCGCCGCGAGCCCCGGCATCCTGCCGCTGCCGTTCGACGCCGACAACGTCGGTTCCGCGCCGGTGCGCAGCGGCGCCCCGAGCTCCGCCATGCCGGACGGCTCCGGCACCGCGGGCCCGGACGGCGGGTCCTCGCCGCTCACCGGCGGGACGGCCGACGCACCGCACGGAGCGTCATCGGATCCGGGGCACGGGGCGACGCCGTCCCCCGGCCGGCCGGCCTCGCCCGCGAACCCGTCCGCGACGCCGCCGCCGTCCGCCCACTCGCTCGCACCGCAGGGGACGCACGGGGAACGCGACCGGCAGAACGTGGAGTTGTGCCGCGCCTACATCAAGGCGGGCGGCCGGCTGGACGGCGCGTCGTCCGACCGGCTCGTGGCGGCGGCGGGCAGCAAACGGGACGTACCGAAATACTGCGCGCGGGTGCTGGCCGCCGCCTACGTGGCCGGATCCGGCGGTGCCGGAAACGCTGACGGCGGCAAGTCCGGTGGCACGAGCGGCGGTCACACCAAGGGCGACGGCCGGAACGACTAGGTTCTGCCGGTTCGCCGGCGACCGTATTCCCGGCTCTCCGGACCGTCTGACCTGCGGGCCCGGAAGCGTCCGGTGACACTTTCCAGCTGGTTGACGCTTTAAGTAATGGGTCGACTGGTCATCGGCCCGGCGGACCCCGGTGCTCCCCGTGCCGGGTGGGTCCGCGCCCAGGGCGCGGCCGGGTGCATTCCCCCTACCCGGCCGCGCCCGCCGGGTGTTCCATGGCGGTGGCCGGAAGTGGCTGGTGGCGGTCCGCGGCGGCCGGTGGCGGGTCCTGGCGGTCGGCCGATAACTCCCGGCCGAATGTCGGTGCCGTGGTGCAGACTCGGTTGGGAGAGCAAAACCGGGGGAGGTACGCCATGTTGGCAGGACTGTACGAGATCGACTGGGCGGCTATGGGGCATGCCTACGGATCGGCGGAGGAGGTCCCCGAACTTCTGCGGGGGCTGGCCTCGGCGGACGCGGGGGAGCGGGAGGCCGCCCTCGACGCGATGTACGGGGCCGTTCATCACCAGGGCGATGTGTACGACTCGACGCTCGCCTGCATCCCCTTTCTCTTCGAGCTGGTGGCGGATCCGGCGGTGCGGGACCGGGGCCGGATCGTCGTCCTGCTGACCAGCATCGGGGGCGGCGACGAGGTCGCGGAGGAGTACCTGGACGAGATCGTGATCGAGGCCGGGGGCCCGGTCGCGGGAGGTTCGTGGAGCGCGCTGGGGGACGGTTCCGGAAACGCTCCCGGCACCGGTTCCGGCGGGTCCGGCGATGCGACGGACGCCCTGGACGACGAGGACATCCTCGGACTGCTGGACGCCGAAGAGGCCGCGGCCTCCGAAGACGCGGAGGCGGCCGCCTGGCGGGCCAACTACGCGATGGCCGTCACCGCCGTACGGGCCCAGGCGGAAGTTTTCACCGAGCTCGTCGCGGACCCCGATCCCGATGTACGGCGCGCGGTCCCGGTGGCGCTCGGCGCGCTGCACGGGGAGACCGCGCGGATACTCGACGTCCTGCGCGACCGGCTGCCGGTGGAGCGGGACACGGAGACCCGGCTGGCCCTCGTCGAGGCCGTCGGCACCCTCGCGCTGCGCCCGGGCGGCCCGGCCGCCGAGGCCGCCGACTGGCTGGCCCGGCTCGCCGGCAACCGCGCCGACGGCCCCGCCGACCGCTCGTCCGACAGCCGGTCGCTCTCCGCGGACCCGGGCCTGCGGCTGGCCGCGCTCGCCCAACTCGCCCGCTGCGCGCCCGAACGGCTGCCGGCGGACATCGTGCCGACCGCCGTCGCCCTGCTCCGCGCGGTGCGCGGCGAGGAGGCGGGCAGCCGGTCTCCCCTGGAGGTGTCCGCCGAGCGCCAGGTGCCCGCCACCTTCGTCGGCCATCTGCGGGAGCTGCGCGAGCGGGCCGAGGCCGGCCGCTCCGCGCCCTGGGCCGCCGACCTGCTCCGTACGCTGCACACCGCGCTCGACGACCGGGTCGCCGACCGCATCGCGCTCGTCATCGACCAGTTGCGCAGCCCGGACTGGGGCCGGCGGATCGACGCCGTGTGGATGAGCGGCGGCCTGGTGCGCGGCTGGCGCGGACCGTACGAGGAGCTGGTCGTCCTGCTCGGGCAGCAGCTCGCCGACCCCGAGGAGCGGCTGCGCGACGGCGCCGCCTCGGTGCTGGAAAACCTGTACGAACTGTCCGCACCCGCAGCCGACGCCCTCGCCGAGGCGGTCGCGGCGGATCCCGGGAGCTGGGTCCAGGAGTGGTCGCAGGGGCGGCCGAGCCTCGGCGGCATGGTCAAGACCCTCGCCCGGCTGGGCGACCCACGGGCGCTGCCCGCGCTGGCCTCGGCCCTGGACCGGCCGGACATACCCCAGGACCTGGGGTTCGCCATCGAGCACCTGGGCGCGGCGGCGGTCCCGCTCGCACCCCTGCTGCGCCGCAGGCTCGCCGAGGTGACGCTGAACGACGAGGAGGCGTACGACCAGGCGGAGCCGCTGCTCAGGGGAGTGGCCGCGATCGCGGCCGCCGAGGCGTTCCCCGAGGTGCTGCGGATTCTGCGCGGGGCGCCGAAGGCCCGCCGGGACTGGCTGCTGTGTTCGGCGATCCGCGCGCTCGCCCGGTTCGGTGACGCCGCCCGCGACGCGCTGCCCGATCTGCGCGCGCTGGTGGCCGATCCCGGCTCCTGTATTGCCCTGGAGGCCGCGTCCGCGCTCTGGGCGATCGAGCGGAACACCGCGGTCCTGCCGGTGCTGCTCGCGCACCTGAACAGCGACAGCCCGCACACCCGGCGCTCGGCGGCCGAGGCGCTCGGCGAGCTGGGCCCCGCGGCGGCCGGTGCGGCGCCGCGGCTGCGGGAGCTGCTCGCGGACCCCGCGGTGTGGATGCGGGTGGACGCGGCGGTCGCGCTGTGGCGGGTCTCCGGCGACGCCGGTCCTGTGCTGCCCGTCCTGCGGTCCGCCTGGGCGGAGAACGTGCACACCCGCACGGTCATCGCCGGCTGCCTCGCCGGGATAGGTCCCGCCGCGGCCGGCGCCGCCCCGCTGCTGCGCGACGAACTGGCGGCCGTCCGTCGGCACAACAACGAGGGCGACCACTACGGCACCCTCGATGTGTGCGCCGACGAGAAACTGCTCCTGGCATGCCGACGGGCCCTGTCCCGGATATCCGGAACAGGGCCCGTCGTGGACAGCGGCCGTTAGGTCCTGTTCTCGGACCTCACGTCAGGCCGGCCCGGGGTCACCAGTAGACGACGACCTTGTCGCCGGCCTTGACCTGGTCGAAGAGGGAGGCGATCGCGGCCTTGTCGCGCACGTTCACACAGCCGTGGGAGGCGCCGGCGTAACCGCGGGCCGCGAAGTCGGACGAGTAGTGCACGGCCTGGCCGCCACTGAAGAACATCGCGTACGGCATGGACGTGTGGTAGATCGTCGAGACGTGGTCACGGCTCTTGAAGTCCACCTTGAACTGGCCCTCGCGGGTCGGGGTGTACTGGGAGCCGAAGCGCACGTCCATCGTGGTCTGCACCTTGCCGTTGATCACCCAGGACAGTGACCGGCTGGTCTTGCTGATGCAGAGCACACGGCCGGTCATGCAGCGCGGGTCGAGCTTGGCGCTGGCCGGCTGGGTGGTGGGCGGGTACATCGCCGCGTGCGTCGGCTGCTTGGTCACGCCGCGCAGCTTGGTCCAGGTCTGCGCGGAGACGCTGCCGGTCATCGGCAGGCCGTAACGCTCCTGGAAGTCGTTCACGGCGTTCGCGGTGACCGAGCCGTAGGTGCCGGTGGGCGTACGGCTGAACAGGTTGAGCTGGCCCAGCCGGGCCTGCAGCTCACGGACCTGCGCGCCGGTGGAGCCCTGCTTCATGACGGCGGGCACGACCGGGGGCTTGGACGTGGTCGCGGAAGCGCTGGGGGTGGCGGAGGCCGTGGTCGAGCTCGACGCCGAGGGTGAGGGTGAGTCACTCGGGCTCGCGGAGTCGGTGGGACTCGCGGTGGTCGACGCGGCAGGCGTCGGCTTGGCGCCCGAGGTGGGCTTGTCCTGCGGGCCACAGCCCACCAGGGCCGCTGCCGCCAGAGCGGCCACCACGATCGCTATCGGAGTTCTCTTCGTACGCAAGACAGTCACCCTTTGCCCCCCAGAATCTGCAGTTACCCGGCTAGACACTCAACCCGCCCGTGCAGTTGCACGGATCCGGAGCAAGACTGTTTCGTGACATCGGAGAGACAAGACTGTGAGGAAGCTCCCAGCGCGGGCCCCTCCACGGCTCGCACGCCCGCAACTACAGTCCGTGCCGGAGACAGGATATTACCCACCAGTAACGCGACAGCGATGCGGAGGCGTGAACCATGGCGCGCGAGACGGACACCGCCCGGTCCACCGAGAGTGGACTGCCCATCGAGCCGGTCTACGGGCCTGAGGCACTCGACGGCTGGGATCCCGCGGAGAAGCTCGGCGAGCCGGGGGAGTACCCGTTCACCCGCGGCGTCTACCCGTCGATGTACACCGGCCGGCCCTGGACCATGCGGCAGTACGCCGGGTTCGGCACGGCGGTCGAATCCAACGCCCGCTACCAGCAGCTGATCGCCAACGGCACGATGGGCCTGTCCGTCGCCTTCGACCTGCCGACGCAGATGGGCCACGACTCCGACGCCAAGATCTCCAGCGGCGAGGTGGGCAAGGTCGGCGTCGCCATCGACTCCGTCGACGACATGAAGGTGCTCTTCGGGAACATCCCGCTGGACAAGGTGTCCACGTCGATGACGATCAACGCACCCGCCGCGCTTCTGCTGCTGATGTACCAGCTCGTCGGCGAGGAGCAGGGCGTCCCGGCCGACCGGCTGACCGGCACCATCCAGAACGACGTGCTCAAGGAGTACATCGCGCGCGGCACGTACATCTTCCCGCCGAAGCCGTCGCTGCGGCTGATCGCCGACATCTTCAAGTACTGCCGCACCGAGATCCCGAAGTGGAACACGATCTCGATCTCCGGCTACCACATGGCCGAGGCCGGCGCCTCGCCCGCGCAGGAGATCGCCTTCACGCTCGCCGACGGCATCGAGTACGTCCGCACCGCCGTCGCCGCGGGCATGGACGTGGACGACTTCGCGCCCCGCCTGTCGTTCTTCTTCGTCTCGCGCACGACCATCCTCGAAGAGGTCGCGAAGTTCCGCGCCGCCCGCCGGATCTGGGCGCGGGTGATGCGGGACGAGTTCGGCGCGAAGAACCCCAAATCGCAGATGCTGCGCTTCCACACCCAGACCGCAGGCGTGCAGCTCACCGCGCAGCAGCCCGAGGTCAACCTCGTCCGCGTCGCCATCCAGGGCCTCGCCGCGGTGCTCGGCGGCACGCAGTCGCTGCACACCAACTCCTTCGACGAGGCCATCGCGCTGCCCACCGACAAGTCGGCCCGGCTGGCGCTGCGCACCCAGCAGGTGCTCGCCTACGAGACCGATGTGACCGCGACCGTCGACCCGTTCGCGGGCTCCTACGTGGTCGAGACGATGACCGACGAGGTCGAGGCCCTCGCGCTGGACCTGATGCGGAAGGTCGAGGACCTGGGCGGCGCCGTCAACGCGATCGAGCACGGCTTCCAGAAGGGCGAGATCGAGCGCAGCGCGTACCGCATCGCCCTGGAGCAGGACGCGGGCGAACGCGTGGTGGTCGGTATGAACCGCTTCCAGCTCGACGAGGAGGACCCGTACGACCCGCTGCGCGTCGACCCGGCCATCGAGGCCCAGCAGGCCGCGCGGCTGGCGACGCTGCGCGCCACCCGGGACCAGGGCGCCGTCGACACCGCGCTCGCGGCGCTGCAGAAGGCGGCCCAGGGCACGGACAACGTCCTGTACCCGATGAAGGACGCGCTGCGCGCGCGGGCCACGGTCGGGGAGGTCTGCAACGCGCTGCGCGAGGTGTGGGGGACGTACGTCCCGACCGACGCGTTCTGAGCAGGCGGGCCCTGGAGGTCGGAGGCCGCCGGTCAGAGCAGGTGCAGCTGCGTGATCAGCATCGCCACGACGATGCAGAGCGTCCAGCCGACGATGTGCTCGACGATCTTCCGGCCCTCCTGGGGCCCGCCGGTACCGGTACGCGCCGCTGCGATCTCCGCCATTGCCAGTCCTGTCGTCCGCCGATGAGAAGCCCCCCGCAGCTGCCCAGGATGCGGGGGCCTTTCGCCCGCTGTACAGGGGCAAACTCACCTTTATGGCGGATCGTGACCCATTTCACCGCAGGGTCAGCCGGTGAAGCGGGCAAGGTACCCGGCCACATCGGCCGGATCCTCCGTGGCCAGGCCGAGGTAGCCGTCGGGGCGGACGACGAACAGCCCGTCGCCGTAGACCGCGTACGCGCTGTTCGCGCCGTGCTCCGGGGCGTCGTCGATCCGGTGCGCGTGCACCAGGCCCGGATCCGCCCCCGGGCCCGCCCACGCCCCCGGGTCCGGCGGCAGCTGGGCGGTCCCCAGGGCGAGCAGGGTGAAGTGCGGGCCGCGGAACAGGTCGAAGAGCCGGCCGCCGCCGGCCAGCGGCGCGTCCGGGGCCCGGTCGCCCGCGCGCGGCCCCGTGTCAGGCAGCGTTCCCCCGGGTAGCGCTGCGGGCCGGAGTTCCCGCGTGAGCGGCCCACCCCGGTAGTTCAGCTCCAGGCCGTGGGTGTCGGTGCCGCGCTGCCGGGCGGCGGTGTCGTCGCCGTCGCGGGTCGCACCGTGCAGCCGGGTGCTGAGGCCCAGGACGTCGGCGGCGATCGGCAGCCGCTCCTCCTCGTAGCTGTCGAGGAGCTCGGGTCCCGCACCGTGCCGCAGTACCTGGCCGAGCTTCCAGCCCAGGTTGTACGCGTCCTGGACGCCGGTGTTCAGGCCCTGCCCGCCGGCCGGTGAGTGGATGTGCGCGGCGTCGCCGGCGAGGAACACCCGGCCGACGCGGAAGTGGTCGGCCATGGCCGCGCTGGGGTGGAAGGCGGAAGCCCAGAGCACCTCGTGGACCTGCTCGGCGCCGATCGGCGTCCGGGCCCCGATGAGCTCGCGGATCCCCTCGACGGTGCCGTCCGGCTCGCTGCCGGTGTCCGTGTACTGGGCGAGCAGCTGGAAGTGGTCGGTGCCGGCCAGCGGGCAGAGCATGACGGTGCCGCCCTCCGCCTTGGGCCAGACGTGCCAGTGGTCGCGGTCGATGCCGCCGAGGAGCAGATCGGCGATCAGGATCGGGTGCGGGTCGATGGTCTCGCCGGTCATCCCGACGCCGAGCGCCCGGCGGCCGGTGCCGCGTCCGCCGTCGGCGGCGACCAGGAAGCGGGCCCGGACGGTGCCGGCCGTGCCGTCGGGAAGGGACAGTGCCGCGTCGACCCCGTCGGCGTCCTGGGTGATGCCGGTGAGCGCGGTCCCGAACTCGACGCCGCCGCCGAGTTCCCGCAGTCGCTCGTGGAGGATCTCCTGGGTGCGCCACTGGGTGAGCATCCATACCTCGCCGTACGGGGCCTGCGGCGTCGGCGCGAAGCGCTCCAGCAGGTCCCACTCACCGAGCCGCCGGTCGTCCTGCCAGCCCATCATCAGCGGGTACGGGCCGCCGGACGCGAGGACGGCGTCGATCACGCCGAGGTCGTCGAGGACCTCCAGGGTGCGCGGCTGCAAGCCCTTGCCGCGCGAGCCCGGGAAGAGCCGGTCCGACTGTTCGACGAGGCGGGCGGATATCCCCCGGCGGGCCAGGTCGACCGCGAGCGCCAGACCGGTGGGGCCTGCTCCGGCGATGAGTACGCCCACGTCGTGGGCGCTGTTGGGTGCCATGCGGACAGAGCGTACCGACGGGTTCCAGAAGCCAAGACCCTTTGCTTCATGGGTAGTTGAGAAAACGGTCAAGGTTCGGTCAGCGGACGGGAGCTTTCGGGACCATCGTCAGAAAGCGCTTGAGCCGGGGCGCCAGCGGACGTTCCACGAACCGGTGCAACAGCCACGCCAGCACCAGCATCGACCCGGCGGTGAGCGGCAGCACGGCGTACGACGGCATGTGCAGGCGCTGGTGCAGCTGGAAGATGACGACCCAGCCCAGGTGTTCATGGACCAGATAGAAGGGATAGGTCAGGATTCCCGCCGTCGTCAGCCAGCGCCAGTCGACGCCCGCGACCCGGGGCAGCAGGGTGACCGCCGCCACCGCCGCGAAGCCGAGGGTCACGATGAGGATGATCACCGACTCGGAGCGGTGCTGGAAGACGTGCGCGGCATGCGCGTTCGGGATCAGCCCCTTGACCGCGTAGTGCTGGCCGAACAGCCAGCCGACCCCGACGACACCCCAGGACAGCGGGTCGTTGCCGAAGCGGTGGACCAGATAGATCCCGATGCCGCCGATGAAGAACGGCGCGTACTCCGGCATCAGCACGGTCTTGAGGAACGCCTCGCCCGACGCGTCCGCGAGCACCGCGCCCATCGTCCACAGCCCGCAGAACGCCAGCACCCGGCGGCGGGTGGCGCCCGGCCACACGACGGCCAGCGCGAAGAGCAGATAGAACCGCAGCTCCGCCCACAGGGTCCAGCACACACCGAGCACCCGGTCGGCCCCGACCGGCATCTGCAGCATCGTCATGTTGGTGAGCAGATCGCTCGGCGAGACGGTCTTCCAGACCACACCGGGCAGTGCGAAGACGGCGGTGACCAGCAGGACGGCCGCCCAGTAGGCCGGGTACAGCCGGGTCGCCCGGGAGACCGCGAAGCCCTTGAGGGTGCGCCCCCAGCCGCTCATGCAGATGACGAACCCGCTGATCACGAAGAAGATCTGGACGCCGAGCGGCCCGTAGACGGCCACCTTCGACAGCTCGGGGAAGACCAGCGCGGGCGTCTGCCCCCAGGCCTTCCAGGCATCGCCGCCGCGCCCCGCGTAGTGGTAGAGGCACACCATGAGCGCGGCCACGAGCCGCAGCCCGTCGAGCGCCCGCAGCCGGCCGGGCCGCGGTGCGGCGGCCACCACCGCGTCCGGTGCGGCATCCGGTGCCGGGTCCTGAGCGGTGACCTGCTGGAGCTGGAGACTCATCCGATGGCAGCCTTCTTCAAGGCGCGTGCGCGGCGGGCGACGCGACGGAGCAGGGGATTGCGGGGCAGGAACGCCAGCTGCGCAGGGACCACGCCCGGCAGGGCCAGCGAAGCGAGCCGGCGGCGCTTGAAGTACCGCCAGGTACGGGCGTTCAGCTCCTTCGACAGATAGGAGACGGTCTCCTCGCGCAACTCCGGGTACAGCTCGGCCCGCATGCAGAACCCGACGGCGCGCAGCAGCGGCGTGAGGTCCCCGGCGATCCGTTCGGGGGCCGGCGGGGACCAGGTGCGGACGGCTTCGGCGTCGTCGAGATCGGGCAGCAGGGAGTCGACGATGGTGACCGGGACGCGATTGCTGTTCTGGTACGGCGACAGCCGCTCCAGCAGCATCTCCGTACCGGTCCGCGCCACCGGGATCCCGTAGAACGCCGAGGCGGTGAGCAGCGCCGTCGAGTAGCAGCCGACCACCAGCGCCGGACGGGCCCGCTGGTACAGCACCTCGGCCAGCACGGGGGAGTCCAGCACCGTCAGCTCCACACCGAGCGCGGCCGCCTCCCGCTCCAGCGGCTCCGACCAGTGCGCGGGGGCGATGGGGTGCGGCTTGAAGACGATCCGCCGGTGCCCGAGGGCCGCCGCGCCGCGCAGCATCCGCAGGTGCAGCTCCTCCTCCTCGACGGCCGTGAGGATCCCCAGCGCGGACAGGTACTGGCCGAGCAGCAGCGCCGCGTCCTCGGGGACCGCGGACAGCTCGGCCTCGTCCGGCCCGTCGCTCGCGTCGGCGAGTTCCGCCAGCACCTTGGTGAACTCCGCGGCGGGCACGATCCGCGGTTCGATGCCGTGCTCGGTCAGCAGCAGCGGCCGCAGTCCGGTCACCAGGTCGAGATGGAGCAGCTGGTTGATGCGGGTGGTCACCAGCGGTTCGAGCTTGTCGCGGGTCGGGCCGTACGACATGAGGCCGTCCGCGTAGACCTCGATCGGCGCGGCCGGGAAGAGCCGGACCAGCGCGGCGGCGGGTTTGACCTGGATCGACTCGACGATCAGTTCCACATCGTCGTCACCGAGGTCCCACAGCATCCGCAGATACCGCTCCCACATGGGGACGTCCTCCGGACGCGGCGCCCAGTCGCTGGGGTGCATCGGCGCGATGGTCTCGTTCCACGACAGCACCCGGTCGAACCGGCCGCGCAGCGCCCCGAAGCCGGGGGCCTCGTCGACGGCGGGCGTGGTCTCCGGAACGGCGGAGTTGTTGCTGATCAGCAGCAGCCGCCGGTCCGCGGGGCCGAACAGCCCGGCGTCCAGGGCCGCCGCGATGGTGGCGGCGCCGTACAGCGTCGACGCCACATGGATCTGGGTGCGTGCGCGGGCCATCAGGCGGCCACCGTCCCGGTCGAGGAGGCGAGCCGCCTTCGCAGGCGGCGGAGCGGGACGCTGCGGTCGACACCCATCGAGTCCAGCGCCTCCATGAGGATGTCCTGCGGCATCCGCTTCAGGGCGGCGGCGCTCATCGTCTTCAACTGGCGTGCGACCTGCGGTTCGAAGCGTTCGATGGAGTTGAGGTGGTGGGCGATGATCGCGCAGTAGGTCCGTACCGCCTTCGGCAGGAAGCGGTCCGCGTCCCGGTCGGCGGCGGTCTCCGCGAGCACCTGGTCGAAGGAGCGGATGAAGTCCAGCTGCCGTACGTCGCCGATCTGGGTGAGCGAGGTGGCGATGCCGCGCCGGTAGAAGACCCCGAGCAGGCCCACCACCGCGAAGGACGCCGCCTCCCGGTGCAGCCGCCAGATCCACGGCCGGTCCTCGGCGGTCCGCAGCCCGTCGGGGAAGTGCAGCAGCCCCGCGTCGGCGAGCCGGCGGTGGTAGATCCCGGCCCAGGCGAAGGGATAGTCGACGGAGGTCGGCCGCGCGGTGGGCAGGATCGCCTCCCGCGGGTTCAGCACCACCCCGCGCCGGCCGTGCGGCACATGAGTGATGACGCGGACCCGGTCGGTGCACTGCACATGGTCGGTACGGACGAAGTCGGTACCGAGCTCCTCGATGGCCGCGAGCAGCTGCGACAGATAGCCGGGGGCCAGCCAGTCGTCGCCGTCGAGGAAGGTGAGGAACTCGCCGCGCGCCGCGTCGATTCCGGTGTTGCGGGCGGTGGCCAGGCCGCCATTGGTCTCGCGCGCCACGAGAACGGAGCCGGGAAGGGTGCGTGTCGCCCGCTCCAGGATTTTCGGGGTGTCATCCGTCGAACGGTCGTCGACCAGGATGAATTCGAAATCCGGGCGGGAGTTCGCACGAAGACTTTGGAGCATGTCGGGTGCGAATGCCTGCACGTTGTAAAACGGCACAATGACGGAGAGCTTGACCACCTGCTGAACGTTAGGGGCCGACCGGACTCGGCGGCCGACATTGCGCGGACCCTCAGGTGAACGGCACATGTCGGGACCATGAAGCAGCCGCCCCTTAAGCATGGTTGGGCAATTCGCGGCACGCTGTTTACCGTCCGTTGGCTCAACGTTGGAACGCTGCTCGGAACGGATTCCTAGCGTCTGCGTCGTGCCGAAAAGTTCTTCCGGTCCGTTGCGGATCACCGTTCTCGCCGATTCGGACACCCGTTGGAAATGGGGTGCGCTGACAGCGCGCCGTATTTCGTCCGATGTCCGGCTCGATGCCCGTCTGCTCCGTGGCCGGGCCACTCCGACGAGCCGCCAGCTCGCCGAGATCGGCATACCCGCGGAGTCGATGCGCGAGGTCACCGCCGCCGAGTTCCTGAGCGAGGCCGGCCACGGCCAGGACGCCGAGGGCGGCTGCGACGTGGTCGTACTCGCCTGTGTCGGCGGCACCGTCCAGGCCATGCTGCACGGTCTGGCCCGCGCCTGGGAGGGCAGCACCCGCCGCCCGGTGGTCGTCACCGGATACGTCGGCGTGGTCTACGAGAAGCTCGCCGACGGCCTGCTGCTGCGGGCCGGCGCCGATGTGGTGCTGGCCAACAGCGCGCACGACGCCCAGCGGTTCCGCGACACCTACGCGGGTGTCGGCGCTGACACCGCAGGCATCGTCGAGACCGCGCTGCCGTTCCTGGAGGGCGCGCCCTACCGGCCGTCGGACGAGCGGCCGTTCACCGTCACCTTCGCCGTGCAGCCGTCCGCGCCGGAAGGCCGTACGGACCGCACCTATCTGGCCCGCCGCGCGGTGGAGCACGCCCGGCGGCACCCGGAGCGCGAGGTGCTGGTCAAGCTGCGCAGCAAGCCCGGTGAGCACACCACGCACATCGAGGAGCACCCGTACCAGAAGCTCGTCGCCAAGCTCGGCCCGCCCGACAACCTGCGGCTGGTCTACGGGCACATGGGCGAGGTCCTGGACCGCACGGACCTCCTGGTGACCGTCAGCTCCACCGCGGCCCTGGAGTCCCTGCACCGCTCCGTCCCCACCGCCGTCCTCACCGACCTCGGCATCCGTGAGTCCCTCGGCAACCACCACTTCCTCGGCTCGGGCTGCTTCGCCTCCTGGGACCAGCTCGACGAGGGCCATGTCCCGCAGGCCGACCCCGGCTGGCTCGCCGCCCAGGGCGTGGCCTCGGAAGACCCGTTCGGGGCCCTGCGTGAGCGCGTCACCACCCTTGTCGCTGCCGGCGAACTGCCGCCGCCCGCGCCGTACTACACCCCGCTGACCGCCCCCGGCTATCTGCCGGGCGTGCTGGCCCGGCACGGCCTCGACGCCAAGGGCGAGCCGCTGCCCGGCGCGGTCGCCGAGCGCGAGCCCAGTGCCCTGCGCCGGGCGCTGCGGGACGCCGCGCGCAACTCCGCACGTACCGCCTACCGGCAGGGCGTGCAGCGCGTCGCGCCCGTCATCCGCCGCTGGGGCCAGCTGTGACGAACCGACCGACCGGAGCACCCGTGACCACCCCACTGTCCGCGCCCACTCCCGTTCCCGTTCCCGCGGGCGCCCGCGTCCTCGCCGTCATCCCCGCCCGGGGCGGCTCCAAGGGCGTCCCCGGCAAGAACCTCGCGCCCGTCGGCGGCGTCCCGCTGGTGACCCGGGCGGTGCGCGAATGCCTCGCGGCACGGCTGGTCACCGACGTGGCCGTGTCCACCGACGACCCCGCCATCGCCGAGGCGGCCCGCGCCGCCGGCGCCGAGGTCGTCCTGCGGCCCGCGGCCATCGCGGGCGACACGGCGAGCAGCGAGGCCGCCGTCCTGCACGCGATGGACGCCTACGAGGCGATGCGCGGCGGCGTTCTCGACGTCGTTCTGCTCGTGCAGTGCACCAGCCCCTTCCTCACCCGCGAGGAGGTCGACGGCGTCGCCGCCGCCGTCATCGAGGACGGCGCCGACACCGCGCACACCGTCGCCCCCTTCCACGGCTTCGTCTGGCGTGAGGGCGAGGACGGCGGTCAGGGGGTCAACCACGACAAGGCCACCCGCCCGCGCCGCCAGGACCGCCCCCAGGACCTGTTGGAGACCGGCGCCGCGTACGCCATGCGCGCCCCCGGTTTCCGAGCCGCCGGCCACCGGTTCTTCGGCCGCACCGCACTGGTCCGCACCGAACCGGCCCGCGTCCTGGAGATCGACGAGCCGGACGACCTCGTCCGGGCCCGCGCTCTCGCGCCGCTCCTCGACGCCGGCTCCACCCCCACCCTCGACGACATCGACGCGGTGGTACTCGACTTCGACGGCACCCAGACCGACGACACGGTGCTGGTCGACGCCCAGGGACGGGAGACCGTCGCGGTGCACCGCGGCGACGGGCTCGGCATCGCGGCACTGCGCCGCGCCGGACTCCCCGTACTGATCCTGTCCTCGGAGACCAACCCGGTCGTCGCGGCACGGGCCAGGAAGCTCCAGGTGCCCGTGCTCCACGGCATCGCCCGCAAGGACCTCGCCCTCAAGCAGTGGTGCGAGGAGCAGACGATCGCCCCCGAGCGGGTCCTGTACGTCGGCAACGACGTCAACGACCTGCCCTGCTTCGCGCTCGCCGGCTGGCCCGTCGCCGTGGCCAACGCCCACGACGTCGTACGGGCCTCGGCCCGCTCCATCACCTCCACCCCGGGCGGCCGCGGCGCGATCCGCGAGATCGCCGGGTGGATTCTCGGCCCGAATCTGGCCGCCCCTCCTACCGACCCTCCTTACGCACCCCTCACAGCAGTCCCCTCAGCACCTCTCTCCGCAAAGGATCTCTCCCAGTGACCAGCACCCCCCTGACCCCGAAGAACCTCCGTCCGGTCGGCACCCGCTACATCGGCACCGGACAGCCCGTCTACGTCACCGGCGAGATCGGCATCAACCACAACGGTGACCTGGAGAACGCCTTCGCGCTCATCGACGCCGCGGTCGCGGCCGGCTGCGACGCCGTGAAGTTCCAGAAGCGCACCCCCGAGGTCTGCACCCCGCGCGACCAGTGGGAGATCGAGCGCGACACCCCCTGGGGCCGCATGACGTACATCGACTACCGGCACCGCGTCGAGTTCGACGAGAACGACTACAACGCCATCTCCGACTACTGCCGCAAGCGCGGCATCGACTGGTTCGCGTCCCCGTGGGACGTCGAGTCCGTCGCGTTCCTGGAGAAGTTCGACCTCCCGGCCCACAAGGTCGCCTCCGCCTGCCTCACCGACGACGACCTGCTGCGCGCGCTGCGCGCCACCGGCCGGACGATCATCCTCTCCACCGGGATGTCCACCCCGAAGCAGATCCGGCACGCCGTCGAGGTGCTCGGCAGCGACAACATCGTGATGTGCCACGCCACGTCCACGTACCCGGCGAAGCACGAAGAGCTCAACCTGCGCATGATCAACACCCTGCAGGCCGAGTACCCGAACGTGCCCGTCGGCTACTCCGGCCACGAGGTCGGCCTCCAGACGACGCTGGCCGCCGTCGCCCTCGGCGCGGTCTTCATCGAGCGCCACATCACCCTCGACCGCGCCATGTGGGGCTCCGACCAGGCCGCCTCCGTCGAGTCCCAGGGACTGGAGCGCCTGGTCCGCGACATCCGCATCATCGAGACCTCGCTCGGCGACGGCGTCAAGAAGGTCTACGAGGGCGAGCTCGGCCCGATGAAGAAGCTCCGCCGCGTCCCCGGCGTCGTCGCCGAGGCCGAGGCGTCGGGCTCGGACCGCGCCACCGCCTCCGTCTGACGGACCGCGCCACCCCGGCCCGAGCGGCCGGGCCCCGCGCACGCCCCCATGACCCGAGGGCACCGCGCACCACGCGAACCATGAGAACGAGGAGTACGGGATGACCGCGCCCGCAACCGGCCGGGGACCGCTCGCACTGGTCGAGTCCCCTGTCCAGCTCCTCAACGTCCTGGAGTGGTCGCACATACACCCCCCGACCGCGGTCGCCGCACCGCGTCCCGGGGCGGCTCCGTCCGCCCCGGGCGGCGGCCCGGTCACCGGCCCGCTCACCGTCGTGGTGCTCTCGCCCCGCGACCCGATGAGCCGCGGGCAGCTGCGCCGCATGGCGGAGCTCGCCCGGGACGACGGCGTCACCGTCCGCTGGTTCGAGGCCCGCAGCAACCGGCTCGGCCTCCTGCGTACCGCCATGACCCTGGCGCCGCTGCTGCTGCGCGTACGCCACCTCGTCATCGGTGATCCGTTCTCCCGGCTGGTGCAGGTGCTCCTGCCGCTGTGCCGGGCCCGGGAGATCACCGTGGTCGACGACGGCACCGCCACCATGGAGTTCACCGAGATCCTGAGCAGGGGCGGCCGTCTGGTGCGCTGGCACCGCGCGGGCCGCCGGTCGCCCGTCGACGCGGCCTTCGCGGTCTTCGCCTCGGCCGCCCGCCGCCGGCTGACCCCCGGCCGCCGCCGCACCGTCGAACTCTTCAGCGCGATGCCCGCGACACCGCCGGCCGGGATGGCGCTGCGCGCCAACCGGTTCGCGTGGACGCGGTCGCGCTTCGGGCCGCCGCGGATCACCGCCGGCACCGACATCATCGGCACGTCCCTCGTCGAGACCGGGGTCGTCGACCTCGACCGTTACCTCGCCGCGGTCGCCACCCTCGCCGAATCCCACGGCGCCACCCGCTACTTCGCGCACCGCCGCGAGGACACGGCCAAGCTGCACCGGCTCGCCGTCCAGACCGGGCTGGAGATCGTCCGCCCCGACCTGCCGCTGGAACTGGTCGCCCGCCGGGGGCCGATCGGTCACACCGTGCTGAGCTTCCCGTCCACGGTCGTCCACACGCTGCCGCTCGCGCTGGCCGGCACCGGGGTCAAGGTCGTCGTCCGCGACATCGACGACGGCTGGCTCACCCACACCGCCTCACCCCGCGCGCAGGGCTTCCTCTCCGGCATCACCGGCACCGCCAGGGACCTGCACGGCCTGACCTCCGTCACCGCGACCGCTTAGGGGGCTTGTCCAGGCCCGGATCCCCCCGCGGATCCAGTGGGCCGCGATGCCCGGCCCCTACGCTCCGGGCCACCGGACCCCGGTGTGGCACGGGACACCCCCTGCGCCGGAGCCGTTGCCTCGCGATCGATGGATCGTTGAGCGAGGATGGGATGGGTGGTGAAGGCCCAAGAGGCCGTGATACCCCCCAGAGGGATTGGGTATGCGCCGATCGGGTGATTTCTTCTCCTTCAACAGGAATGAATTTCTCTCGATCAACGCTGGAGGATCTCCCATGGGGCCTACGCTGTCGGAGGTGAACGACTCACCCGCAGTGCCATCCGGCGCGCTGCCCGCGGGGCTGCGCGCCGAACTGATCGCGTTCCGCCGGGACTTGAGCCGCCGCCCCGCAACGGGCCGGCCGGACTCCCACGACGCCGAGGCCGCCGCCGCGGCCGTTCTGGCCCGGCTGGAGCAGGACGGTCTACGGCCGCGGGTACTGCCCGGCGGGACCGGAATCGTCTGTGACATCGGCGCCACCGACCCCGCCTGTCCGCGTCTGGCACTGCACAGCGACATCGACGCGGTGCTGCTCGGCGCCGCTCTGGCGCTCGCCGCCCTGGAACGCGAGGGCAGGCTGCCGCGCCCGGTGCGGCTGATCCTGCAGCCGACGGACGAGGCGACCCCGGGCGGAGCGCTCGGCGCCATCGAGGCGGAGGTGCTGGAGGGCGTCGGCCGGATCCTCGCCGTGCACGGCGACCTGGACACCGACGCCGGACGGATCGGTCTGCGGCAGGGCCCGATCACCGCGGCCGTCGGCCGTCTGGTCCTGAAGCTCGACGGCGCGGGCGGCCACAGCGCCCGCCCGCATCTGACGACCGACCTGGTGATGGCCACCGCCAAGATGGCCACCGAACTGCCGGCCGTGCTGGCCCGCCGGATGGACCCGCGCTCCGGCGTCCGGGTCGTGTGGGACCGCATCGAGGCCGGCCACGCCTGCAACGTGATCCCGCAGCACGCGGAGCTGGAGGGCACCGTCCGCTGCCTGGACCTGGCGGCCTGGAACGACGCGCCCGACCTGGTGCACGAGGTGATCGACCAGGTGGCCGGCATGTACCGGGCGAAGTGCGAGATCCGGTACCAGCGCGTCGTCCCGCCGGTCGTCAACGAGGTGGAGTCGACGGAGCTGCTGCGCGAGGCGATCACGCTGAGCCGCGGCGCGCACGCCGTCGAGGACACCGGTCAGAGCCTCGGCTGCGCGGACTTCGCCTGGTACCTGGAGCACGTGCCGGGAGCGCTCGCCAGGCTCGGTCTGCGACCCGCCGACGGGCCGGCGCGACACGGCGTCCATCCGGGTGAATCCCAGGACGCCGAGGACCCGGTCGTGATCGGCGCCGAGCTGCTCGCAGGGGCTGCGCTGCTGGTCTGACGGTGGGTGGCGTGGTGCTTACGGGTGGTTCACCTGGCCGAAATGCGTCGATCCGATAACAGGTCTTCATTCAGCCTTTACCTGACATCTACGCGCGTTAAGCTCCCGCTTAGCCAGCGCCGGACGGGGCGCTTTCGAATGAAGGGGACCCTCGTGCGCCGGGTTACCAAGATCGTTGCTGCGGGTGTCGCGTCCGCGGCCCTCGCCCTCACCGCCACCGCGTGTGGCAGCAGCAGCTCCGACGACAGCAAGGACAAGGGCGTCGGTATCGCCTACGACGTCGGCGGCCGAGGCGACCACTCCTTCAACGACTCCGCCGCCAAGGGACTGGACAAGGCCAAGGCCGAGTTCAACCTGGGCAGCAAGGAGCTCACCGCCAAGAACACCGACACCGAGGCGGACCGCGAGCAGAAGCTCAACGACCTCGCCGGTGCGGGCTACAACCCGGTCATCGGTGTCGGCTTCGCCTATGCCGACTCGGTGAAGGCCGTCTCGAAGAAGTTCCCGAAGACGACCTTCGCGATCGTCGACTCCGTGGTCGAGGGCGCGAACATCGACAGCATCAACTTCACCGAGGAGCAGAGCTCCTACCTCGCGGGTGTCGCCGCGGCGCTGAAGACCAAGACCAACAAGGTCGGCTTCATCGGCGGCGTGGACACCACGCTGATCAAGAAGTTCGCGGCCGGCTACCAGCAGGGCGTCAAGGACACCAAGCCCGACGTCTCGGTCGACATCGAGTACATCACCCAGGGCGGCGACTTCTCCGGCTTCGCGAAGCCGGCTGAGGGCAAGGCCAAGGCCAAGGGCATGCTCGACCGCGGCATCGACGTGATCTACGCGGCCGCGGGCAGCTCCGGCTCCGGCGCCATCGAGGCCGTCGCGGGCAAGAAGGGCACCTGGGCGATCGGCGTCGACGGCGACCAGTACCAGGACAAGGGCCTGGCGCAGTGGAAGACCGCGATCCTGACCTCCGCCGTCAAGAACGTCGACGGTTCGGTCTACGACGTCATCAAGAGCGTCAAGGACGGCAAGCCGCTGACCGGCACGCACGTCTACAACCTCAAGGCGGGTGGCGTCGGCCTGGCCACCTCCGGTGGCTACATCGATGACATCCAGGCCCAGCTCGACGCCGCGAAGAAGAAGATCACCGACGGCACGCTGACGGTCCGGACGACTCCGACCAGCTGATCACCGACGCGAGGCCCGGCAGGGAACGTCACGCTCCCTGCCGGGCCTCGTGCCTTGTGCGGCCACCGTGCCGTATGTATCCCGCGACAACTGTGGATCTGGCGCCGCTACGCGCGTAGAGTCCGATCCTCGCGATACGTTCACCCCCATCGCTCCGCTCTGCCCCGCGAGGAGAGTGCGTCATCAACGCGTCCAGCAGTCCCCCCGCCGTCGAACTCCGCGGCATCACCAAACGCTTCCCCGGCGTCGTCGCCAACCGCGACATCGACATCACCGTGCTCCGTGGCACCGTCCACGCCCTGGTCGGCGAGAACGGCGCGGGCAAGTCGACCCTCATGAAGATCCTTTACGGGATGCAGCGCCCCGACGAGGGGACCATCACCCTCGACGGCGAGAAGGCGGACCTGCACACCCCGGCCGACGCCATCCGGCTCGGCATCGGGATGGTGCACCAGCACTTCATGCTGGCCGACAACCTCACCGTGTTGGAGAACATCGTTCTCGGGGCCGAGCAGTTGCACGGCATCGGCGGCAAGGCCCGCGCCAAGATCAAGGAGCTCTCCGACGCCTACGGCCTCGGCGTCCGCCCCGACCTCCTCGTCGAGGACCTCGGGGTGGCCGACCGGCAGCGCGTGGAGATCCTCAAGGTCCTCTACCGCGGCGCCCGCACCCTGATCCTGGACGAGCCGACCGCGGTCCTCGTGCCGCAGGAGGTCGAGGCGCTCTTCGCCAACCTCCGCGAGCTCAAGTCCGAGGGCCTGACGATCATCTTCATCTCGCACAAGCTGGGCGAGGTGCTCTCGGTCGCCGACGCGATCACGGTCATCCGCCGCGGTACGACGGTCGGCGACGCCGACCCGAAGTCGGTCACCGTCAAGCAGCTCGCCGAACTCATGGTCGGCAGTGAACTGCCGTCGCCGGAGACCCGCGAGTCCACGGTGACCAGCGAGGTCCTGCTGGACGTCAAGGGGCTGAAGCTGGCCGCCGTCGACGCCGAGGGCATCGAGCGCACCGTGCTCGGCGACGTCAGCCTGACGATCCACAAGGGCGAAGTGCTCGGCATCGCCGGGGTCGAGGGCAACGGCCAGGCCGAACTGGTCGAGGCCATCATGGGGATGCGGACCCCCGACGCCGGGGTGATCACCCTGGACGGCGCCGACATCTCCACCGCCCCCACCCGCAAGCGGCGCGAGGACGGCATCGGGTACATCCCCGAGGACCGCCACCGGCACGGCCTGCTCCTCGAAGGCACGCTGTGGGAGAACCGCATCCTCGGCCACGTCACCGAGAAGCCCAACAGCCGCGGCGCGCTGCTGGACCTGACCGCGGCCCGCCGCGACACCGAACGGATCGTCAAGGAGTACGACGTCCGTACGCCCGGCATCGAGGTCACCGCGGCGTCCCTCTCCGGCGGCAACCAGCAGAAGCTGATCGTCGGCCGCGAGATGAGCCACCTGCCCAAGCTGCTGATCGCCGCGCACCCGACCCGCGGTGTGGACGTCGGCGCGCAGGCGCAGATCTGGGACCAGATCCGGCAGGCCCGCCGCGAGGGCCTCGCCGTGCTGCTGATCTCCGCCGACCTGGACGAACTGATCGGCCTGTCCGACACCCTGCGGGTGATGTACCGCGGCCACCTGGTCGCGGACGCCGACCCCGCCACGATCACTCCTGAGGAGCTGGGTTCCGCCATGACCGGCGCCGCTTCCGGCCACCTCGAGCACACGGACGCCGAAGGAGAGGACCGATGAAGAAGTTCGACAAGGATCGGCTGATCCTCGGCCTGGCCGCTCCCGTACTGGCGATCGTCGCCGCCTTCGTCCTCACCGCGCTCGTGCTCCTGGCCACCGGCAAGGAACCGTTCCACGCGTTCAACGTGATGTTCGACAAGGGCCTGACAAGCGACAGCCAGGTCTTCATCCTCAACAAGGCGACGCCGTACTACCTCGCCGGCATCGCGGTGGCCATCGGCTTCCGGATGAACCTGTTCAACATCGGCGTCGACGGCCAGTACCGCCTCGCGGCCTTCTTCGCGGCCGTCGTCGGCGGCGCGGTGAACCTGCCCTCCGTCATCCAGATCCCGCTGATCATCCTCACCGCGATGCTCGTCGGCGCGATGTGGGCGGGCATCGCGGGTGTGCTCAAGGTGACCCGCGGGGTCAGCGAGGTCATCACCACGATCATGCTGAACGCCATCGCCACCGCGGTGATCGGCTACTTCATGATCCCCGGCCGGCTCGCCCAGCTGCACGCGGACACCAACTCGGTCTCCACCAAGGAAATCCCCTCCTCGGGGCACTTCTTCGGGTTCGACATGGGCACGGACGGCACGATCTGGGGCTTCATCGTCATCGCCGTCCTCGTCGGCGTCCTCTACTGGTTCGGCCTCTCCCGCACCCGCTTCGGCTTCGACCTGCGGACGGTCGGCCGCTCGGAGTCCGCGGCCGGCGCCAGCGGGGTCAACGTCAAGCGCATGATCATCACCAGCATGCTGCTCTCGGGCGCCATCGCCGGTCTTGTCGGCATGCCGGTGCTGCTCAACGACGCGCACCAGTTCAGCACCGAGTTCCCGGCCGGTATCGGCTTCACGGGCATCGCCGTGGCGCTGCTCGGCCGGAACCACCCGATCGGTATCGCGCTGGCCGCGCTGCTGTGGGGCTGGTTGGAAATCGCGTCCAGCAAGCTGGAGTTCGAGGACTACGACAAGGAAATCGTCGGCGTCATGCAGGGCATCATCGTGCTCTGCGTCGTCATCGCCTACGAGGTCGTCCGCCGCTACGGCATCAAACGCCAGCAACAGAAGGTCGGCGAAGAACTCGCCGCCCAGGCCCGCACCAAGCAGGAGGCGGCAGCGTGAGCGCCACGGCTACCCCCGGCAAGACCGCCAAGAGCCCCGCGGCGAAGATCCGCGCCAGGCTCACGTTCTCCCGTGTGCTGCTGATCATCGCGGGCGCGCTGATCCTCATCTCCGCCGTACGCGCCATCACCGGCGCCAACGACATGACATCCTCCGGGCAGATCTCCGGCGCCCTGACCATGGCCGTGCCGATCGGCCTCGCCGGCCTCGGCGGCCTGTGGTCGGAGCGGGCCGGCGTGGTCAACATCGGCCTCGAGGGCATGATGATGCTCGGCATGTTCTTCGGGGCGTGGGCGGGCTGGCAGACCAACCCGTGGCTCGCCGTCCTCGCCGGCATCCTCGGTGGCGCGGCCGGCGGCCTGATCCACGCCGTCGTGACCGTTACCTTCGGCGTCGACCACATCGTCTCCGGTGTGGCGATCAACATCCTGGCGCTGGGTACCACCCAGTACCTGGCCAAGATCTGGTTCAGCATGGGCAAGGCCGCGGCCGCGGGTGGCAGCCCCAAGCAGTCGCCGCCGATGGACGACATCAAGTCGTTCACCGTCCCCGGCCTCTCCGACTGGATGCACACCCTCGAAGGCCACCACTGGTTCCTGATCTCGGACATCGCCGGGATCATCGGCGGCCTCGTCACGGACCTGTCGTCGCTCACCATCCTGGCCGCGGCGCTCTTCGTGGCCACGTTCTTCGTCCTGTGGCGGACCGCGTTCGGTCTGCGGCTGCGCTCCTGCGGTGAGAACCCGATCGCCGCCGAGTCGCTGGGCGTCAACGTCTACAAGTACAAGTACCTGGCGGTCATCGCCTCCGGCGGTCTCGCCGGCCTCGGCGGCGCGTTCCTCGCCATCGTCCCCTCGCACATCTACAACGAGGGCCAGACCGGCGGCCGCGGCTACATCGGCCTCGCCGCCATGATCTTCGGTAACTGGCGGCCCGGCGGGCTCGCCATGGGCGCGGGCCTGTTCGGCTACTCCGACAGCCTCCAGCTCCGCAACGGCGGCGAGACCGTGCACGCCCTGCTGCTCGCCCTCGCGGTCGGCCTGGCCGCGCTGGCCGCCTGGCGGCTCTACCAGAAGAAGTACCTGCCGGCCGTGGTGGGCGGCGCCGTCGCCGCGCTGCTGGTCGTCTGGTACTCCCTGACCGACACGGTCCCGGACCAGCTCGTCGGGGCCACGCCGTACATCGTCACCCTGCTGGTGCTCGCGCTCGCCTCGCAGCGACTGCGGATGCCGGCGGCCGACGGCCAGCCGTACCGGAAGGGCCAGGGCAAGTGACGCATCCTCCTGCCGAGGGCTTCGACGAGCCTGCGGGTGCCGGTGCCGGTGCCGGTGCGGGTGCCGGTGCGGGTGCCGAGGCCGGTGCTGGTGCCGAGGCCGGCTCCGGGGCCGTCGACTCCGTCGACTGGGAGGGCTTGCGGAAGCAGGCCCAGGACATCATGTCCCGGGCCTACGCCCCGTACTCGCACTTCCCGGTCGGCGCCGCCGCCCTCGTCGACGACGGCCGTGTCGTCGTCGGCTGCAACGTCGAGAACGCCTCCTACGGAGTCGCGCTCTGCGCCGAATGCGGACTCGTCTCCGCGCTGCACGCCTCCGGCGGCGGCCGGCTGACCGCCTTCACCTGCGTGGACCTGCGCGGCAACCTCCTCATGCCGTGCGGCCGGTGCCGCCAGCTGCTGTGGGAGAACGGCGGCCCCGGCCTCCTCGTCGACACGCCGCGCGGCGTCGTCCCGATGAGCGAAGTCCTGCCGGACGCCTTCGGCTCCGAAGACCTGAACCGCTAAGGAAACCCCTGTCATGGACGTCATTTCCGTCATCCGCACCAAGCGCGACCGCGGCCGCCTCAGCGACGAGCAGATCGACTGGGTCATCGACGCGTACACGCGCGGTGTCGTGGCCGACGAGCAGATGTCCGCGCTCGCCATGGCGATCCTCCTCAACGGCATGGACCGTGCCGAGATCGCCCGCTGGACCGCCGCGATGATCAACTCCGGTGAGCGGATGGACTTCTCCTCCCTCCCGCGCCCCACCTCCGACAAGCACTCCACCGGTGGCGTCGGCGACAAGATCACGCTGCCGCTGGCCCCGCTCGTGGCCGCGTGCGGCGCGGCCGTGCCGCAGCTGTCCGGCCGCGGCCTCGGCCACACCGGCGGCACCCTCGACAAGCTGGAGTCCATCCCGGGCTGGCGCGCGTCGCTGACCAACGCCGAGATGCTCGACGTGCTGCGCGGCACCGGCGCCGTCATCTGCGCCGCGGGCGACGGCCTCGCCCCCGCCGACAAGAAGCTCTACGCGCTGCGCGACGTCACCGGCACCGTCGAGGCGATCCCGCTCATCGCCTCCTCGATCATGTCGAAGAAGATCGCCGAGGGCACGGGGTCGCTCGTGCTCGACGTGAAGGTCGGCACGGGCGCCTTCATGAAGACGATCGAGGACGCGCGCGAGCTGGCGTCGACGATGGTCGGCCTCGGTACGGACCACGGCGTGCGCACGGTCGCGCTGCTGACGGACATGTCCACGCCGCTCGGCCTCACGGCCGGTAACGCGCTGGAGGTGCGGGAGTCTGTCGAGGTGTTGGCGGGAGGTGGGCCTTCCGACGTCGTCGAGCTCACGCTGGCGCTGGCGCGCGAGATGCTCGACGCGGCCGGTCTGCCCGACGCCGATCCGGCGAAGGCCCTCGCGGACGGCTCCGCGATGGACGTCTGGCGCCGCATGATCGCCGCCCAGGGCGGCGACCCCGACGCCACGTTGCCGGTGGCGCGGGAACAGCACGTCGTGCACGCCTCGACGAGCGGCGTCCTCGAAGTCCTCGACGCGTACGCCGTCGGTATCGCGGCGTGGCGCCTCGGCGCCGGGCGCGCGCGCAAGGAGGACGTGGTCCAGCTCGGCGCGGGCGTCGAGCTCCACGCCAAGCCGGGCGACTCCGTCGTGGCGGGCCAGCCCCTCATGACGCTGCACACGGACACGCCGGAGAAGTTCGCGTACGCGCTGGACGCGCTGGACGGTGGGGTGCTGGTGGGGGCGCCGGGCGCGGCGTTCGAGCCCAAGCCGATTGTGCTGGACCGGATCGCGTAACGCTGCGGGTGCGCGGGCGGGCCGGGGGCCGGTGACTCCGGGGGTGGGGTTCGAAATCGACTATTTACGGGCCTGGCGGCCCACAAATAGCTCGGCAGCATTTCGAACCCCACCCCCTCCGCCCCCGTCCCCCTCCGTCCGTACTCAGGCGTCGGGGAACTCGCCGTACCCGACTGCGGCCGCGAATGACCGCCATGCGTCGGCGGTGAAGACCAGGGCGGGCCCGTGCGGGTCCTTGGAGTCGCGGACGGCCATCGAGCCGTCTGCCAGGCGGGCGCCCTCGACGCATGCGCCGCCCTGGTTGTCGCTGTAGCTGGATGTGAACCAGGCAGCGTTGTTGAGGGCGCGGGCGCTGGTGGGCATCGGCATCTCTGCTCCTTAAGCTGCGGGGAACTCGCCGTTTTGGGTCGCGGACGCGAACGACTGCCATGCGTCGGCGGTGAAGACCAGGGCGGGCCCGTGCGGGTCCTTGGAGTCGCGGACGGCCATCGATCCGTCGGCGAGGCGGGCGCCCTCGACGCATGCGCCGCCGTGATCGTTGCTGTAGCTCGACTTGAACCAGTTGGTGTGCTTGAGGACGTCAGCCGTGGTGGTCATCGGTATCAGTGCTCCTTGATCGCTTCTTTGATCATGTTCAAGGACTCCTGCGGTCCCGGAGCGAGGGCCCGGAGTTCGGAGATCGAGTCCCCGTAGCGCTCCACGGCACTATCGCCTCTCTTGACCCAGGCGTCCGTCAGGTTCTCCAGGTAGACCATCGGCTTGAGCGCGAGCTTTTCCGGAAACTGGATGACGAAGAACGATCCGTTCATCCCCGAGTGGGCGCCGACGCGGAAGGGCACAACCTGCACGTTCACATTGTGCCGGGATTCAACTACGTTGATGACGTGGTTGAGTTGATCGCGCATGACGGTCGGGCTGCCGACTTTCCGTAGCAGCACCGCCTCGTCGATGATCGCGGTGAACTTCAGGGGCGAGTCTCCGCGACTGAGGATCGCCTGTCGGGTGGTGCGGACCGACACCACGCGGTCGATGTCCTCGGCTGGGCGTTCCCGGTGGGCGCGTTGGTGGATGGCGCGCACGTACGCCTCGGTCTGCAGCAGGCCGGGGACGAATTGGGACTCGTAGTTCTGGAGCGAGGTTGCAGTGGCCTCAAGGTCCAGGAATGCCTTGATCCCAGGGCCGATGACCGGGCGGTACTCAGGCATCAGCGACCAGTCGCGTTTGGTCTTGGTGACAGCCGCGTAGCCCTGCAGCCGAGCCCGGGTCTCCGGATCAGCTCCGTAGATCTCGCAGAGGGCCATCACATCAGCGGTCTCGACGGACGAATTCTCCCCGGTTTCCAGCCGGGTGAGCTTCGAGGGGCTCCAGATCAGCTTTTTGACCACTTGGGCACCCTTGAGGCCGGCGGCCAGCCGCAGTTGGCGCAGTTCGCTGCCTAACTGGAGGCGGCAGAGAGCGGGCGTTGCCGCCTCCACGTCTGTGATCATCTGCTTCTCCTCCGCGCAGTGTTCCAGTGTGTGGGGGAAGGTTCCGCGCGTGCAAGGAACCTTCTGCGCCACAGCGGGAGATGTCGTCGTGGGGTGTGAAATCCCTGGTGGGACAAGGAAGTTCACGCGAAAAGTTGACGGCAGAATTCCGCTGGAGCGCTATCACCGTAGCGCCGGGAGTGCCACGCTTGCATGCGGTTGCTCACATAGAGCACGCACGACTTCGCCGAGAGTAACGGCCCCGGGACGACGGAGGCACGACGATGCAACAGGTACCGCCCAGGGGCGGAGTTCGCGATGGGGCCTCCGTGGTGACAACGCGGTGGCCGTCCTCACCCCGCTCGGTCGGCCAGGCCCGGCACCTGCTGGAGGAGACGCTCAACGACTGGGGATTGGCAGGCCTCGTCGAACCGGCTGTGCTCGTCATCTCCGAGCTGATGACGAATGCGGTGGTGCACGGACGGGTGCCGGGGCGACGGGTCGAGACGCGGGTCATTCGGCTGGCCGGCGGCGTGCGCATCGAGGTGCATGACGCGAACGGGAAGCGGCCGGAGATGCGGCAGCCGTCCGAGGACGACGAATGGGGGCGCGGCCTCGCGCTGGTGCAGGAGCTCACCCGCGGATGCTGGGGCGTGAACACCCGCCAGGGCGTCGGCAAACTCGTCTGGGCCCAGCTCGCAGCCGGGGGCAGCCACGCCAGATGAGGCCTCTGGCCTGCGGCTTCCCCGTATGGGTGAACGGGATCGGTGGACGTCCACCGGTCCCGTTCTGCATGCTGGGATCGGTGACGTACCGAACGAGGAGCACACCATGAGCGCACTCAACGTCGAGCCGGAGTCGTACAACGGCTACGGCTGGGACGACCTCGTCCGTATCTGGGAAGAGACGGACGTACCCGAGGGCTGCACGGTGGAGATCATCGAGGGGATCGTCACCGTGGCACCACCGCCCGCCAATGACCACAACAACATTGCGGATGATCTGCAACGTGAGCTGTATCGGGTGATCCCCCGAGACTGGGGCATCTTTCAAACGCAGGGGCTCGCAGTGCCGTCGCGCAAGGGCCTCTTCATCCCTGACCTGGCGGTTGTGCCGAAGGCGGCGCTGCAGAGGCCCGGTCATTTCATCGCCGCGAGTGAGGCCCGGCTCATCGCCGAGATCACCTCGCCGAGCAACCCGGGTCATGATCGGATCAGCAAACCCGCCGCCTATGCGTGCGCCGGGGTGCCGCTGTATCTGCTGATCGACTCCTGGGCACCTGGCGGTCCGACCGTCACCCTGTTCAGCGAGCCGGAGGGTGATGTCTACCGGTCTCACCACGCCGTGAAATTCGGCGATCCGATCGAGCTGCCCGCGCCGTTCGGGATCACGCTGGCGACGGGATCGTTCCCCGTCGGCTAGATGCCGGGCTCAGCCGACGCCGGGGCTTGGACGTGAGGGGGACGGGGCTGGAGGTGCAGGGGTCCGAAATGCTGCCGAGCTATTTGTGGGCGGCCACGCCCGTAAATAGTCGATTTCGGACCCCTGCACCGGAAGGCCCGGCCCCCGACCCACCACCGGCCCGAGCAGTAAGCACAGCGCGCCGCGTGGCGTAGAGGGTGATCCCCGCCACCCCAACCAGCGCCGAAAGGCTGAGGGCCACCGTCCCCTCCCACCCCGCCGCGTTGAAAGCGGAAGCGCCCACCGTGCCGCCCACGCTGTTCCCTATGTAGTACGCCGTCAGGTACAGCGCCGACGCCTGCGCCCGACCCGTCGTCGCCGTCCGGCTCACGGAAGACGACGCCACGGCGTGGCCGGTGAAGAAGCCACCGGTGATCAGTACGAGGCCGGCCAGCACCAGAACCAGCGACGTCGACAGAGTCAGCAGCAGGCCGGCCGCCGCCAGACTCACCGCGACGTAGAGCGACCCCCGGCGGCCGACCCGGCCAAGAAGCGCACCGGATCCCGCCGAGGCCGCCGTTCCCACCAGGTACACGAGGAAGATCAGGCCGACCGCGGTCTGCGAGAGCCCGAACGGCTCAGCCATCAGCCGATACCCGAGCACCGTGTAGACCGCGCCGAACACGGCCATGAAGAGCAGGCCGATCGCGTAGAGCCGGCGCAGCAGCGGGTTGCCGAGGTGGCCGGTGATGGTGCGCCACAGGGCGCGCGGGTTCACCGGGCCGGGCTGGAAGTGCCGGGCCTTCGGGATGAGCACGCGGAACGCGGCGGCGCAGGCGAGCGCGACGAGGCCGACGACGAAGAGGGCGGTGCGCCAGCCGAGTGCCTGGGAGACCGCTCCGGAGAACACCCGCGAGCTCATGCCGCCGATGCTGTTGCCCGCCACGTACAGGCCGATCGCGGAGGCCACCGCCTTGGGGTGGATCTCCTCGGCGAGGTACGCCATGGCGGTCGCGGGGAGCCCGGCCAGTGCCACGCCCTGTACGGCACGCAGCACGACGAGCGTGGTGAGGTCCGGGGCGAACGGGATCACGAGGGCCAGGAGAGCCGCGCTGAAGACGGAGGCGGTCATGACCGCCGTACGGCCGTACTTCTCGCTGAGCGCGCTCACCGGCAGCAGCGCGATGGCGAGGGCGGCGGTGGTGGCGGTGACCGTGAGGCTCGCCTGTGCGGGGGTCAGCGCGAGGTCGGCGGAGATCGCGGGGAGCAGTGCCTGCGTGGAGTACAGGAGCGCGAACGTGGCGAGACCGGCGGCGAAGAGCGCGAAGTTGGCGCGGCGGTAGCCGGGGCTGCCGGGGCTGAGCTTGGCGGTGGTGTCGGGGGACGGCGGAGCAGAGGCGCCCGCGCGCAGTGCGGCGGACGCCTCCGTATCGGCGGGAGGCATGCCATGAATCTAGGACCGCCGGTTTTATGCGTCCAATGCACAAACAGTGCAGTATTGATGCTGTGACGCATGAGCAGAGGTCAGCGGGGTCGATGTCATCGCCCCGCAACGGAAAAGACACTTCCGTAACAGGCCGGCCGCCGGTCGCGGCGCCGACCGTCGCGGACCTGGACGGCGAGTCCTGGGCGGCGGTGCTGGCGCCGCGCCTCGCCCAGTTCGCCGCCGTGGCGCGGCACGAGCACGTGACGCGCGCCGCGCAGCAACTCGGGATGCCGCAGTCGACGTTGAGCCGTGCGATGGTCCGGCTGGAGCAGGATCTGGGGGTCGCGCTGTTCGCCCGCCGGGGCCGCAACGTCCAGCTGACCCGCGCGGGTCACACCTTCCTGGCGTCGGCGGAGCGGGCGCTCGGCGAGGTGGAGCGGTCCGCCGAGGCGGTACGGGTGGACGCCGATCCGCACACGGGCAAGGTGGCGTTCGGCTTTCTGCACACGCTCGGGTCCGAGACCGTCCCGTCGCTGTTGCGCGGCTTCCGCGCGGACTATCCGCGCGTGCAGTTCCAGCTGGTGCAGAACTACGCCGAGGCGATGCTGGAGCGGCTGCGCGCCGGCGAGCTGGACCTGTGCCTGACGTCGCCGCCGCCGGACGCGCCGGACCTGGTGGTCCGGCGGCTCGACGAGCAGCGGCTGCGGCTGGTGGTCCCGGCCGACCACCGGCTGGCGAACCGTAAGCGGGTCCGGCTGGACGAGGCCGCGGGTGATCTGTTCGTCGCCCTCGAACCGGGCTACGGGCTGCGGCGGATCACCGACGACCTCTGCGCCGAGGCGGGCTTCGTACCGCGGCTCGCGTTCGAGGGCGAGGAGGCGGAGACGTTGCGCGGGTTGGTGGCGGCGGGGCTGGGCGTGGCTCTGTTGCCGCCGCCGGCGGTGCCGCGGCCGGGGGTGGTCGAGCTGACGGTGTCGGCGCCGCGCGCGGTGCGGTACATCGGGGTGGCGTGGCTGGACGGGCATCCGGACACGGCGCCGGTGGCGGCGTTCAAGAAGTTCCTGCTGTCGCGCCGGGGGCAGCTGCTGCCGCGGTAGGCCGCGGCCCAGGGCCAGGCCCTAGTGATGGAGGGACTGGCCGAAGCCGGAGGCGAGTGGCATTCGCAGGCCCAGCGGTGGTGGTGCCGCCAGTGCGTCCGCGATGGGGCGGGCGAAGGGGCGGTCGAGGAGGGCGCCCAGGGTGAAGTCGGTGGTGAGGGCGAAGATCTCGGCGCGGTGTTGGTGGAGGGTGTGGCCGTCGGTGTGGACCTCGAAGCGGCACACGTCGCGGTTGACCTTCTTGGCGCGTTCCGCGAGGAGGTAGGAGAGTTCGGGATCGGTGGCGAAGTCGTCGGTGCCGTGGGCTATGAGGACCTGGCGGCCGATGAGCTGTTTCACCGGATCGGGTTCCTCGCCGGGCGGCAGCCAAGGGGACAGCGCCACAACGGAGTTGACGGCGGGGTGGCCCGCGGCGTGCAGCGCCGCGCGGGCGCCCATGTCCATGCCGACGAGGCAGACCGGGACGTCGCCGTAGCGGCGGACGATCTCGCCGACGGCCCATGCGGCGTCCTCCGCCGGATGGGCGTTGCCGCCGTTCCAGCCGCGGTAGCGGTAGTGGACGACATGGGCGGCGAGGCCGTCGGCCCGGCCTTCGCGCACCAGATGGCGGGCGAGCGGCCACATGAGGGCGGCGGCCAGCGGGGAGCGGCGGCGGGTGCTGGTGGCGTCACCGCCGGGGAGGACAAGGACGACGGCGCGGACCGTCTCTCCGGTCTCGCGCCGCGGGGCGGGAACGAGTCCCGGCGCGACCGGCCGGCCGAGCCGGGCATCCCGCGCCGTTAATGCTTGCGAAGCCATGGCCCAACGATGGCAGACGGAGGGGTGTGCGCTACATGTCCGTGCGGAAAATAATCCGCCCCGGGAGGTGATCTACGCGCGTAGGCGGTATCGTTCGTGAATGCAGAGCCAGAAAACGAGCACCCCGACCCCGGACCAGATCCGTCGCGCGCCCAAGGTGCTCCTCCATGACCACCTCGACGGCGGGCTGCGTCCCGGCACGATCGTCGATCTCGCCCGCGAATCCGGCTACGCCGGTCTCCCCGAGTCCGATCCGGACAAGCTCGGCACCTGGTTCCGCGAGGCCGCCGACTCCGGCTCCCTGGAGCGGTACCTGGAGACGTTCGCCCACACCTGCGCGGTCATGCAGACCCGCGAGGCGCTGGTGCGGGTCGCCGCCGAGTGTGCCGAGGACCTCGCGGCCGACGGTGTCGTGTACGCGGAGATCCGCTACGCCCCCGAGCAGCACCTCGAAGCCGGACTGACCCTCGAAGAGGTCGTCGAAGCGGTCAACGAGGGCTTCCGTGAGGGCGAGCGCCGGGCCCGTGAGGACGGCAACCGCATCCGCGTCGGCGCGCTGCTGACCGCGATGCGGCACGCGGCCCGCTCGCTGGAGATCGCCGAACTCGCCAACCGCTACCGGGACCACGGCGTCGTCGGCTTCGACATCGCGGGCGCCGAGGCGGGCTTCCCGCCCACCCGGCACCTGGACGCCTTCGAGTACCTCAAGCGGGAGAACAACCACTTCACGATCCACGCCGGTGAGGCCTTCGGGCTGCCGTCGATCTGGCAGGCGCTGCAGTGGTGCGGCGCCGACCGGCTCGGCCACGGGGTGCGCATCATCGACGACATCCAGGTCGCCGAGGACGGTGCGGTCAAGCTGGGCCCGCTCGCCAGCTACGTCCGCGACAAGCGGATCCCGCTGGAGATGTGCCCGTCGTCCAACCTGCAGACGGCGGCGGCCGCCTCGTACGCCGAGCACCCCATCGGGCTGCTGCGCCGGCTGCACTTCCGGGTCACGGTGAACACCGACAACCGGCTGATGAGCGGTACGAGCATGAGCCGTGAGTTCGAGCACCTGGTCGAGGCTTTCGCGTACTCCCTCGATGACCTGCAGTGGTTTACGGTCAATGCGATGAAATCAGCATTCATCCCTTTCGATGAACGTCTCGCGATGATCAATGACGTAATCAAGCCCGGATACGCCGAGCTGAAGGCGGAGTGGCTGTTCCAGCAGGCCGCCGCCACACCGGCGCTGGCCAGCGGTTCTGCCACACCGCAGGGCTGATCGGAAAACCTTCGGGCGTGGCCGTGACCCCCGGGTTACGGCCACGCCCGTACATATTTTCCCCGCTTGCACCCTTCGTGATGTCATGACTACGTTCCGGAGCCATGACGACCCGAACCATGAAGACCCTTGGTGCCGCCGCTCTCGGCGTCGCCTTCGCCGCCGCTGCCGCCGGCTCCGCCTCGGCCGCCGCCCTCCCCGCCGTCGACGCCCTGGGCACGGTCGGCCAGCTCGCCGGCCAGCTGCCCACCGGCCAGGTCACCGACACCCTGCCCGGCCTCAGCACGGCCACCGAGTCCACCAAGACGGTGCTCACCGGAAGCGGCTCCACGCTGCCGGAGGCCCAGAAGGACCCGGTCGGCGGCCTCCTCGGCGGTCTGCCGGTGGCCAAGGGCGTGACGACCAACAGCCTGCCGACCGGCCCGGTGGCCACCAACGCGCTGCCCGGCGGCCTGCTCGGCGGCTGACCCTCCCGCACCACAGCACCGACCCCGCGGTGCCCAGCCGCGGACCGACCAGCGACCGCTACGCGCATCGTGACGCGGCGACGGGCCGTACCCTGCCTTCCCGGCGGGGTACGGCCCGTCGCTCTTGCTACGCTCCGCGCGTGCACATTCCCCAGAGGATCGCCGGGTTCGCGCTGCTCGCGCCCCTGTTGCTGGTCACGGCCTGCAGCGGATCGTCCGGCGGCGACACGGCCGGGGCCTCCACCGGGCCCGGCGCCACCACGCCGGCCGTGCTGCCCGCGCGCACGGCGCTGGAGCGGACGGCGCTCGTGCCGGGGGACGTGCCGGGCTTCACGGTGACGGCGGGCGATGCCGCCGGTGCGGCCGCCGACGCCACGGCGGCCGACAAGCGCGCGTGCCAGCCGCTCGCCGATCTGCTCTCCGGGCGTCCGCCGGCCGGTGCCAAGGAGACCGTCCCGAGGGCGCTCGCCCCGGCCGGCCAGAAGATGCCCGGCGCGGGCGTCACCGTCACGCTCTCCGCCTATGGCAGCGGGGGAGCGCAGAAGGCGGTCGCGGCCCTGCGGACCGCGGTTCACGCGTGCGCGGCCGGCTTCAAGCCGGTCATCGGGGGCGTCACCGGAGTGCCGGTGGCGGTCGCCCCGCGGCCCGCGCTCGAACTGGGCGACGACGATCTGCGGTTCGCGCTCGGCTTCGCGGCGGGCGGCAGCGGCGCACGGCAGGACTTCGTCGTGATCCGTACCGGCTCGACCGTCAGCATCTTCCGCGGCGCGGACGTCACCCTGGCGAAGAGCTACGACGTGCCGCCGGCGGTGGTCACCGCGCAGCTGAAGAAGCTGGGCGCGCCGGTCACCAAGCGGCGGTAGCGGACTTCTCCGCCGGGAGCATCACCCACAGGGCGATGTAGAGCAGGAACTGCGGGCCGGGAAGCAGGCACGACAGCAGGAAGATCACCCGCATCGTCGTGGCGGAGGTGCCGAACCGGTTGGCCAGCGCGGCGCAGACACCGCCGATCATGCGGCCGTTGGTGGGGCGGGCGAGGGCGCTCATCTCGTACTCCTGTCGGAAGGTCGGATGCCGGAGGTTTCCGGTGTTCCGATGTCTCCAACGCTACGAGTACATACCCTGTCGAATCATCGCTCTACGGGGCGATCCCGACCCTGGGAGTCGTCGGGGACGACCCCTGAGACCGGGCCCGGGGTCCGGGCCCGGTGAGGGCACCGAACCCGCGGCGGCGCAGCAGCCGCCGGGCCGCGGGGACGACCGCCAGATACGCCAGGGCGACGCCCGCCGTGTTCAGCAGCAGCGCGTCGATGTCGAAGATCTGGCCCGGCACCACCGTCTGCAGGAACTCCACGGACAGCGACACCATCAGTCCGGCGAAGACCGTGCGGGCGAAGGAGCCGACCCCGGGGGTGCGGATCCGGCCGCCCGTCATCGGCAGCAGGACACCGAGCGGGGCGAGCAGCAGCAGTCCCGCGAGCAGCCGCCGGGCCGCCTCGAACGGGCTCATGGCCAGGTCGGCGTGGATGGTGTCGAGCGGCCGCAGATTGGGCGCCGCCACCCAGGGAACGTAGTGCGGCCGGAGCATCAGCCATCCGACGAAGGACAGATGCACGGCGGTGAGCACCAGGCCCATCGCGCGTGCCTTCAGGATCGGGGCTTCAGGCTGCACGAGGGGAATGACGCCATTCACTTGACGACGGTTCCCGCCGTGTCCGCCGCGTCCGGCCTGGTGCGCAGTGCGGACGTGCAGAGGTAGCGCTTGACGGGGTCCGCGGCATCCGGACCGCCGAGCAGTACGGAGCGGTCCGCGAGGCCGACACCGGGCGCGGCCGTGAAGGTGCACACCAGCTGGGCCAGTGCGAAGGACGGCAGTTCGTCCAGCGACAGGTTCAGCCGCAGCGAGTCCTTCGGATCACCCGGCCTGGGGCCGGTGAGGTTCAGGTTGCCGGGCACCTCGGTGGCGAACCCGGCCTCCGCCTCCCCGGCCGACGGCCGGCGCTTCAGCTGGTCGAGCAGCTCATGGGCGGCGATCAGCCGGCTCGCCGGAGCGGGGCGCGCCCCGGTGACGTCGGAGCTGGTGACGGTCCGGGTGACCTGCGCGGCCAGCGCGCTGCACACCAGGTACACCTTCACGACGGTGGCGCCGGGCGTCTCCGGCGGGACGGTCGCCCGGGGCACGGCGCACGACACCCGGGTGGGCGCGGGTCCCGCGTCCACCGGCACGGTGGTCGTCCGGATGCCGCAGCCGCAGGTGGCGGCGGTGACGAGGGCCGCGAGCAGCGCGGCGGTGCGGAGTGTTCCGGCCCGCGAGGAGCGCAGGCCGTTCCGCAGGAGGGACGTCATGGTCGTCACGGTCGGCCGTCCTCGTCGCCCTCGGGCAGTGCCTCGGCGGGCCGCACCGGCAGGTACAGGGTGAAGACGGCGCCGCCGCCCGGCGCGTTCGCGGCGGTGATGTCGCCGTCGTGGATGTGTGCGTTCTCCATCGCGATCGACAGGCCGAGCCCGCTGCCCTCCGAACGGGCGCGGGACGCGTCCGCCTTGTAGAAACGGTCGAAGACGTGCGGCAGCACGTCCTCGGGGATGCCGGGACCGTTGTCCGCGACGGTGATGACCAGCTGGTCCTCGGCGGTCCGCACCGACACCCGGACCGGGGAGCCGCCGTGCTTGAGCGCGTTCCCGATCAGATTCGCCATGATCACATCGAGCCGGCGCGGGTCCAGGCGGACGAAGATGCCGCGCGGCGCGTCCAGCTCGACGGAGTCCAGCCAGGCCCGCGCGTCCATGCACGCCGTCACCATGTCGGCCACGTCGACCTCGTCGAGCAGCAGCCGGGCGGTGCCCGCGTCGAAGCGGGTGACCTCCATCAGGTTCTCCACCAGCTCGTTGAGCCGGCGGGTCTCACTGACCACCAGGCGCACGGCGGGCGCGATCATCGGGTCGAGGGAGTCGGCCTCGTCCTCCAGCACCTCGGTCACGGCGGTGATCGCGGTGAGCGGGGTGCGCAGCTCATGCGACATGTCGGCGACGAAGCGGCGGCTGGCGGCCTCCCGCGCGCTCAGCTCCTCCACCCGCGTCTCCAGGGCCTCCGCCGCCTTGTTGAACGTCCTGGACAGTTCCGCCAGCTCGTCCGTGCCCGACACCTTCAGCCGGGTGCCGAGCCGGCCCTCGCCGAGCTGCTGCGCCGCGACACCGAGCCGCTGGACGGGCCGCAGCACCGTCGAGGCGGCGGCCTGGGCCAGCAGGGCGGAGCCGATCAGCGCGAGCATCGTGGCGATCCCCAGCGACCAGGCCAGGGAGTTGAGGTCCTTGCGCTCCGCGTCCAGCGACTTGAGCATGTAGCCGGTCGGGCCGTCATCCATGATCTTCGCGCCGGCCACCAGGTACGGCGTGCCGTGCAGCGAGATCCGCAGCCAGTGCAGGTGGTACTTGTTGTCCTGTTGCTTGTGCCGGGTGTTCACCGCGTCCTGGAGTGCCTTCGGCACATCGTCCAGGGTGAAGACGTCGCGGCTGGACGGCGCCGCGCACGGCCCGTTGTCCGGGGTCCTGTCGATGAGCAGCACCGCGTAGCTGCCGGGGCCGCCCATCTCGTCGGCGGCGTCCTTCAGCCCCTCGCACGGCGGGTTGACCGGCAGCGAGGCCGCGTTGCGCTGCAGCGAGTCGCGGAAGTCGTTGAGCGCGGAGTTCTGCGCACGGGTCAGCACCGCGTCACGGTTCAGCCAGTACGCGATCCCGGAGGCGGACACGGCGGCCGTCAGCGCCACCGCGGCGAACACCGCGACCAGCCGCAGCCGCAGGCTGGTCCAGCGCAGCATGCCGGTGGCCCAGCCGAAGAACCGGTCCGTCACTGCGGCGTGTCCAGGCGGTACCCGACACCGCGGACCGTACGAATGAGGGTCGGTGACGACGGAACGTCCTCGATCTTCGCGCGCAGCCGCTGCACACAGGCGTCGACCAGCCGCGAGTCACCGAGGTAGTCGTGCTCCCACACCAGCCGCAGCAACTGCTGCCGGGACAGGGCCTGGCCGGGCCGGCGGCTCAGCTCCAGCAGCAGCCGCAGCTCGGTCGGCGTCAGCTGCAGATCCTCGCCGTCCTTCGTCACCGTCATCGCCGAACGGTCGATCACGATGGAGCCGAAGGCCGCGGAATCCGTGCTGTCGCGCTCACCGCGGCGCAGCACGGCGCGGATGCGGGCGTCGAGCACCCGGGGCTGGACGGGCTTGATGACATAGTCGTCGGCCCCCGACTCCAGCCCCACGACGACATCGATGTCGTCGCTGCGGGCGGTCAGCAGGATGATCGGCAACTGGTCGGTGCGCCGGATCCGGCGGCACACCTCGAAGCCATCGATGCCCGGCAGCATCACATCCAGCACGATCAGGTCGGGGCGCTGCTCCTTGAGCAGCTTCAGGCCGTCCTCGCCCGTCGCCGCGGCAACCACACGGTGGCCCTGGCGGGACAGGCCGAGTTCGAGGCCGGTACGGATGGCGTCGTCATCCTCGATAAGCAACAGGAAAGGCACGCCGGTCATTGTGACCTACCGGATGCCCATGTATCGAGCACTGGGGGATCTCACCTCAAGGATCGGCCTCCGGCTCACTCTGCGTGTACCGGAAGTCTCTGTGACGGGCCTGTGACACTCGGCGGACAGCGCCATGAAACTGGCCCGGCAGTCTTATGGACCTAAGGCAGCGGCATCCACACGGAGACCGACGCCGAATATCACCAAGACGGTTCCACCGACGGGGGCGCGACATGAACGCACTGCACAGCACCACCACCACCGCAGTCCTTCAGCCGCGCCAGCACACCGCCGGCCGGAACGACGGGAAGTCCGGTGCCGCGAACGGACGGGGGTGCGCTCGCGGCACCGGACGACAGACGGCACAGAGCACCGGCCAGGTGACCCGCAACCGGCCGCCGTACATGACGGCGATCGAGGGCGGCGCCGGTGCACCGGCCGCCACGGCCACCGCAACGGCCACCATTCCGGTACCGCGGCACGACAGCCTGGCGGAGGCGGAGTTCACCGCCTACGTCAAGGACCGCCGCGCCTCCCTCTACGCCACCGCTTACCACCTGACCGGTGACCGTTACGAGGCCGAGGACCTGCTGCAGAGCGCGCTGTTCTCCACCTACCGCGCCTGGGACCGGATCAGCGACAAGGCGGCCGTCGGCGGCTACCTGCGCCGCACCATGACCAACCTGCACATCAGCGCCTGGCGCCGCCGCAAGCTCAACGAGTACCCGACCGAGGAACTGCCGGAGACGGTGGGCGAGTCGGACGCGATGGGCGGCACCGAACTGCGCGCCGTGCTGTGGCAGGCGCTGGCCAAGGTTCCCGAGACCCAGCGCACCATGCTGGTGCTCCGCTACTACGAAGGCCGCACCGACCCGGAGATCGCCGACATCCTCGGCATCAGCGTCGGCACGGTCAAGAGCAGCATCTGGCGCTCGCTGCGCCGGATGCGCGAGGACGAGGCGCTGAGCTTCGGCCGCGACGAGGAGGAGTCGTTCGGCGAGCTGGTGGCCTGACGATTCGGACCGTCCACAGAACGCCGGTCGGGGGACCGGCGGGGGGGAACGGGGAAGCGGGGGGAACGGGGGATACGGGGGAGCGGGGGAAAAACCGGGGGGTACGGGGGAAAGCCGCGGTCGGGGGAGCGCGGTGGGTGCGGGACCGGGCAGTCCGGGGGGACTGCTTGGTCCCGCACCTGTTTGTGCGTGCGGGGCGGGGGCCGGGGCCGTCGTTCGGGGCGGTTACGCGTCCACGGGTATGTCGGTCGGCTGGTCCGCCGCCGCGCGCGGTGCGGGCAGCGGCAGCGCGGTGATGCGGCGCAGTGCTTCGTCCTGGCCGCACGGGTAGGCGCCCAGTGCGGTCTGCCGGGCCACGATCGCCCGCTCGCCGCGCATCAGCCGCCAGCCCCTGCGCAGCAGGACCGTCACGGACTTGCGGCCCTCGGCCAGATCGCGGCGGAACCGCCGCCAGGCCGTGACGGCCGGACTGCCGCGCAGGCACAGGGTGTCCGCCAGCAGTCCCAGTTCGCGGCAGCGGTCGGTGATGTCGGCCGCGAAGATGCCCTCGGCGACGAAGACGGGGGAGCCCGTCAGTTCGACATGGATCTCGCCGGTGATGGAGCTCGACGCGATGTCGTACTCGGGCACCGAGGCGGTGCCGGTCGCGCACAGCGTGCTGATCGCCGCCACCGCCGCGTCCGCGTCCCAGGAGAGCGCCGAGTCCCAGTCCGTGCCGGCGCCGTGCGCCAGTTGGGGGAGGGTCGGGTCGTCGCCCTCCTTGTAGAAGTCGTCGAGGTGCAGCACCGGCAGCCCGGTACGGGCGGCCAGGGACGACTTGCCGGACCCGGAAGGGCCGGCCAGCAGGATCACGCGCGCGGTGGACGGAGAGGAACTCACGAGAGAACAGTGTGCGGCATTGCGCCGACCGGGTGACCCCCCGGGCGCAGGTTTGGACGCTGTGCACTCGTCCAACTACCTTGTGTAGCCGAATGGCGATCCTCCGCGGTGCCGCGCCGTGAGTGTCGCCGGGACGCGTCCCCGTGCCGTGTTCCACCAGATCACCGCACTTCTATGCCAAGCAGGTGGCCATGCCGAACCACGCCCGTCCGAAGCTGAACTCCCTGCTGCGCACCGCGGCCACCGTCACCGTCGCCGCGGCGGCCGCCGCCCTCGCGGCGAGCGGCTCGGCGTCGGCCGGCACGGCGCCGGCCCTCACCGACTCGGCCCTCGGCTCCGATGCGGCCGTCGGCTCGACGCTGGGTTCCGATTCCGCCCTGGGTTACGCGCTGGGCCCGGTCAAGCACCTGACGATCAACCCGCTGGCGCAGACCGGGGTGGACCCGCTGGACAACGTGGTCACCCCGCAGGTGGCGGACTTCAAGCCGGTGTCGACGGGCGCCGTGACCGGGCCGCTCTCGCAGGGGGACTCGGTGTCAGAACTGCCGCTCGTGGGCCAGCTGTCCACCCTCCTGCCCGGCTGAGGAACCCTCCTCCACGTACGCCGCCCCCTGCCGGCCGGGTGCGGTGCCCGCTCCCGCTCCGCTCCTGGCCTTCGGCACGGCCGCGGCCGGGGTCGCGATGCCGATCGAGGCCGTCGCGACGGCCACTTCCGCGCGCCGGCCGTCGGCGTCGTCCGGGCACAGGCAGCTGGTGTCGGCGGCCTCCGCGACGTACAGCAGGGCGTAGCGGACCTCCTGCGGGTCGCCGGAGCGGACGGCGCGCAGCAGGGTGCGGACGACGCGGGTGGCGTCCACGGCGCGGTGCACGACGCGCGCGGCGGCCCCCAGAGCGGTGAGCGCCGCCAGGATGATCCAGACGGTGGCGTCGCTGTCGTGGGTCCACAGGTCGCGCAGGAGCACCAGGGCCAGTCCGAGGAGCGTCAGGCCGCCGAACGAGACGCCGTCGCGGACGGCGAGCTTCCGCAGTACGGAAACCCGCCACCAGGGCGAGTCGTGGAAGTCCGGCGGCAGATGGAGACGGCGGGCCAGCAGCCGGTCGAGGGGCCGGGCCAGCGACAGCACCGGGTCGGTGGACGGCCGCTCGGGCTGCTCGGGTGTCGTGACGGTGGCGGGGACGGCTTCCGAGGGCCGCCAGTGGCGGCTCCAGCGCAGCTGCGAGAGCCCGAAGCCCAGCGCGCTCACCAGCAGTTCGGCCGCGCAGAGCACGCCGAGGATCGGCAGGCTGTCGGTGTCGAAGGCGTTGCCGCGCAGCGGCCGGGGCAGGGCGATGACGTCGATGGTGTCGCCGCGCCGGTAGTGCCCGTCGTCCGCCCGGATGCAGTCGACCTCGGCGTCCCTGCGGGAGCCGTCCCAGGGGTCGGCCCAGCCGACACCGCAGTAGTCGTCCCCGGTGTTCGACGTGACATGGGCGGTGACCTGCTTGCCGAACACGGCGATCGAGGCCACCGGTACGGCGCCGAGCAGCGCCAGGACGGCCAGGACGGCGCACCAGACCGGCAGCCGGGCCGGCAGGGCGCGTGGGGCCGGCCGTCCGGTGGGAGGCGCCTGGAGGGCGGCCCGCAGGGCACGGCTGTCGCCGCGGGCGGTCTCGACGCGCAGGCTGCCGCCCGACGGCGTGCGGTGGACGAGCGCGGTCCGCACGATCCGGCGGCCCGAGCCGGGCGCGGAGCCGGCGCGGGCGTACAGGGTGCGCTCGAAGGTGCCGCCGGGCGGCAGTTCCAGCACCGGTACCGGGCCGTCCGACGACAGGAAGTACAGCGGCCCGCCGGGCAGCGCCACCAGTTCACCGCGCTCGGAGGTACTGGACGGGCCGGTGTCAGGGGATGCGGACGGCGGCTCGTCGACGCGCAGCCGGCTGCGGATCCGTATCGGCCGGCCGGCGGCGATCGCGCGGGCCTTGCGGCGCCCGAGCCACACCGGGACGGACGGCACCAGGAAGCACAGGAACGCGCTGAAGGCGACGTAGGGAAGAACCCCGGTGAAGCCGTCCCACACAGGGATCCTCCGACGGTGGCGCACTGACGCGGGGAGACACGGCGGCGCGGTGAACAGGTACCTGAAAACGCAACACCCCCCGCGGGTCAAGCCTGCCCCGCGAGGGGTGCCGGTGGACGGAGACCTTGCTCACACGCCCTGGTGCGTGCGTGAGCCTGGATCTCCGCCTGAGGTCGATCGCAGGCCGGTCAGACGCCGATCGGGTGCCAGACGGTCTTCGTCTCCAGGAACGCCTTGAGGCGGTTCAGGCCCGGGTCGGCGGACCAGTCGCCGTCCTTCGCGCCGCGGGGGCGCAGGACGCGCTTCATGTTGTCGGCCGCGGCGATCTGCAGATCCTTCGCCAGGCCGGCGTCCGCGCCCGTCAGGTCGATCGCGTTGACGTCCTGGTGCGAGGCGAGCGACGGAGAGATCTCCGCCGTCCGCCCGGACAGGATGTTGACGACGCCACCGGGCAGGTCCGAGGTGGCGAGCACCTCGCCCAGCGCCAGCGCGGGCAGCGGCGAGTTCTCGCTCGCCACGACGATCACCGTGTTGCCGGTGGCGATCGCCGGGGCGATCACCGAGACCAGGCCGAGGAACGACGACGCCTGGGGGGCGAGGACGACCACGACGCCGGTCGGCTCCGGGGTGGAGAGGTTGAAGAACGGTCCGGCGACGGGGTTCGCCGAGCCGACGATCTGGCCGATCTTGTCGGTCCAGCCCGCGTACCAGATCCAGCGGTCGACGGCCGCGTCCACCTGCGCCGCGGCCTTGGCCTTCGAGATGCCCTCGGCCGCCGCGACCTCGGCGGCGAACTGCTCACGCCGACCGTCCAGCATCTCGGCGACGCGGTAGAGCACCTGGCCGCGGTTGTACGCGGTGGCGCCCGACCAGCCGCCGAACGCCTTGCGGGCGGCCACCACCGCGTCCCGCGCGTCCTTGCGGGACGACAGCGGCGCGTTGGCGAGCCAGTTGCCCTTGGAGTCGGTCACCTCGTACACCCGCCCGCTCTCGCTGCGGGGGAACTTGCCCCCGACGTAAAGCTTGTACGTCTTGAAAACGCTGAGCCGCTCGGACTTTTCAGACTTCTCAGACATCGAGGTACGCCTCCAGGCCGTGACGGCCGCCTTCGCGGCCGAAGCCCGATTCCTTGTAGCCGCCGAAGGGCGAGGTCGGGTCGAACTTGTTGAACGTGTTGGCCCAGACGACGCCCGCGCGGAGCTGGTTCGCCATCCACAGGATGCGCGAGCCCTTCTCCGTCCAGATGCCGGCCGACAGGCCGTACTGCGTGTTGTTCGCCTTCTCGACGGCTTCAGCCGGGGTGCGGAACGTCAGCACGGACAGCACCGGGCCGAAGATCTCCTCGCGGGCGATCCGGTGCGCCTGGGTGACGTTCGTGAAGAGCGTCGGGCGGAACCAGTAGCCGGCGGACGGCAGGTCGCAGGCCGGGGCCCAGCGATCGGCGCCCTCGGCCTCGCCGGCCTCGGTGAGCTCGGTGATGCGGGCCAGCTGCTCGGCGGAGTTGATGGCGCCGATGTCGGTGTTCTTGTCCAGCGGGTCGCCGACGCGCAGCGTCTGCATACGGCGCTTGAGCGCGTCCAGCACCTCCTCGGCCACCGACTCCTGGACCAGGAGGCGGGAGCCGGCGCAGCAGACGTGCCCCTGGTTGAAGAAGATGCCGTTGACGATGCCCTCGACGGCCTGGTCGACCGGCGCGTCGTCGAAGACGATGTTGGCGGCCTTGCCACCCAGCTCCAGCGTGATCTTCTTGTCCGTGCCGGCGATGGAGCGGGCGATGGCCTTGCCGACCTCGGTGGAGCCGGTGAAGGCGACCTTGTTGATGTCGGGGTGCTCCACGAGCGCCGCGCCGGTGGCGCCGTCGCCCGTGATGATGTTGACCACGCCCTTGGGCAGCCCGGCCTGGCGGCAGATGTCCGCGAAGAACAGGGCGCTGAGCGGGGTCGTCTCGGCGGGCTTGAGCACCACCGTGTTGCCCGCGGCGAGCGCCGGGGCGATCTTCCACGCCAGCATCAGCAGCGGGAAGTTCCACGGGATGACCTGGCCGGCCACGCCCAGCGGGCGCGGGTCGGCGCCGTAGCCGGCGTGGCCGAGCTTGTCGGCCCAGCCCGCGTAGTAGAAGAAGTGCGCGGCGACCAGCGGCAGGTCGGTGTCGCGGGTCTCGCGGATCGGCTTGCCGTTGTCCAGCGACTCCAGCACGGCCAGCTCGCGGGAGCGCTCCTGCACGATGCGGGCGATCCGGAACAGGTACTTGGCGCGCTCGGCGCCGGGCAGCGCGGACCACTTCTCGAACGCCTTGCGGGCGGCCTTCACCGCCCGGTCGACGTCCTCGGCCCCGGCCTGGGCGACCTCGGAGAGGACCTCCTCCGAGGAGGGCGAAACGGTCTTGAAGACCTTGCCGTCGGCGGCCTCGGAGAACTGGCCGTCGATGAAGAGCCCGTACGACGGCGCGATGTCGACGACCGCGCGGGACTCGGGTGCGGGTGCGTATTCAAATGCCATGTCGGTCAGTCCACCGTCACGTAGTCGGGACCGGAGTAACGCCCGGTGCTGAGCTTCTGGCGCTGCATCAACAGATCGTTGAGCAGGCTGGATGCACCGAATCGGAACCAGTGCGGGGACAGCCACTCCTCGCCGAGCGTCTCGTTGACCATCACCAGGTACTTGATGGCGTCCTTCGTGGTGCGGATGCCGCCGGCCGGCTTCACTCCCACTTGTACACCCACCGCGTCGCGGAAGTCGCGGACGGCCTCCAGCATCAGCAGCGTGTTCGGCGGGGTCGCGTTGACCGCGACCTTGCCCGTCGAGGTCTTGATGAAGTCGGCGCCGGCGAGCATCGCGAGCCAGGAGCAGCGGCGGATGTTGTCGTACGTCGCCAGCTCGCCGTTCTCGAAGATCACCTTGAGGTGGGCGGCGCTGCCGTCCGGCCTTTGGCAGGCCGTCTTGACGGCCCTGATCTCCTCGAAGACCTGCAGGTAGCGGCCCGTGAGGAACGCACCACGGTCGATGACCATGTCGATCTCGTCCGCGCCCGCGGCCACCGCGTCGGCGGTGTCGGCGAGCTTCACCGGCAGCGCGGTGCGGCCGGCCGGGAAGGCGGTGGCGACGGAGGCGACGTTGATGCCGGATCCGCGCAGCGCCTCCTTCGCGGTCTTCACCATGTCGGGGTAGACACAGATCGCGGCGACCTTGGGGGCCGTGCGGTCGGTGGGATCCGGATGGATGCCCTTGGCGCACAGCGCCCGGACCTTGCCGGGGGTGTCCGCGCCTTCGAGCGTGGTCAGATCGATCATGGAGATCGCCAGGTCGATGGCGTAGGACTTCGCCGTCGTCTTGATCGAACGGGTGCCGAGCGTGGCGGCGCGGGCTTCGAGGCCGACGGCATCGACACCGGGCAGTCCGTGGAGGAAGCGGCGGAGTGCGGTGTCCGAGGCGGTCACGTCCGCCATCGTCGCCAGCCGGGCCGCGGCTTCTGGGCCGAAAGCGGGAACAGTGGGCATGGTCACCACATGAGCATATCTACGCGCGTAGCGACCTGTCACCACCACCCCCCTGATTCGTTCGCCACACCCGGGCGTGTTCGCGGCGGGGCGGGCGGGTGCCTCCGGGGCTGTGTGCGCTGCGGTGTCGGCTGCCGTGGCGGCCGTGGGGCCGGGTGGGCGCACAGGGCCCGCGCCGCAAGGCCACAGGGGGGATGGCCGGCCCCTTTTCCTACCACCGCTTCCTGCTACCGCGCTGTTTTCTCGATCCATGCCGACGCCGTACCGATCTGTCCCGATGCCGTACCGCAACCTGTGCGCGACCGGCCGCGCGGCACCCGTCAGGCAGAATCGGGCCTTATGACGAGTTCCGACGACCCCACGCCGACCCCGCAGCCCGACCGGCCGAAGTACGACGACCGCGCCTACCGGTCGGTGGCCGGCATCGTCACCGGCACGCTGCTGATCGCGCTCTCCCTGTGGCTCGGCGGCGACGCGGTGCTCCGCGGCTCGGGACGCACCCCGTGGCTGACCCTCGCCGGGCTCCTGGCGGCCCTGCCCCTGCTGGCGGCCTTCACGATCCGGCCCGCCGTCTTCGCGGGCGAGGAACGGCTCCGCATCCGCAATCCCTTCCGGACGATCACCGTGCCGTGGTCGGCCGTGGAACACCTGCGGGCCGGCTACTCCACCGAGGTCGTCGCCGGCGGCCAGCGCTTCCAGCTCTGGGCGATCCCGGTCTCGCTGCGCGCCCGCAAGCGCGTCGCCCGCCAGACCGCCCGCGCCGCCACCGCGACGGCCCGCCAGTCCTCCGCCCTCAACGCCCCGGAGATCCCGCCCCGCGCCTGGTCCGACCAGGCCGTCGACGAACTCCGCGAGCTCGCCGAGACCAACGCCGCCAAGCCCGGCGCCCAGGGCGAGGTCAGCGTCCGCTGGGCCTACGAGGTCATCGCCCCGATCATCACCGGCGCCATCGTCCTGGCCGTCCTCCTCGTCATCGGCTGACCCCCGGCCGCTCCGACGGCCGGCGTCAGATCACGGGCATCACGGGCAGGCGGTATTCGAGTTCGTACAGGTGGCCTGCCTTCACCATCACGGAAGCCTCGATAGGGCGGCCACCATCGGAGTGGACCACCCGGAAGGTGCGCAGCACGCACACCTCGGCGGGCAGCTCCAGCACGGTGAATTCCTCGGACGTCGGCGGACGCGCGGAGACCCGGTCGACGAACTCCCGGGGCGGATGGCCCAGCTCGGCGAGGAGCGTCGGTGATCCACCGCGGATGCGTCGGCGGTCGGTGAGACGAGTGCCCCGGGCCAGTTCGACCGGGTAGTAGGAGCGCACGAGCTCCGCCGGCTCGTCGTCGAGCAGCATGAGCCGGGACCGGAGTACGGCGGTCCCGCCGTCCGCCAGTCCGAGCGCCTCCGCGACATCATGCGGGGCCGTAACCTCCGCGACATCGAGGATCCGGGTCGCTCCGGTCCGCGAACGGGCTGCCGCCTGCTCCATCCAGCGATCCGGCGCGCCGCTCTCCGGCGGCGGGATGTACGAGGCCGGAACAATGGTGTGGTTCGGCTGCTCGCGGATGAAGACCCCTTTTCCGGGATGCCCGACGGCGAAGCCCTCGCCCTTCAGGATCTGGAGCGCCTTCTGGACGGTGGTGCCGACCACGCCGAACTCGTTCATGAGCTGTTGTGTGGAAGGCAGCTTGCTGCCCGGCTCCAATCGGCGCGCCATGATCCGGTCACGCAGTTCCGCAGCGATCTGCTGATGGGCGGGCCGGGTGTCGTTCCAGTGGGGCATGCGTCAGCCGAGCCGGAGCCGGTAGCGCAGCACGCGATCGCTTGCGGTCATGGTCATCACGCAGGCCTCCATCGGTTGATCGTCACCGGAGAGGATAAGCCGCGACAGGAGGATCACCGGGTCCTGTTCGCCGAGTTGAAGGGCTTCCCGTTCCACTTCGGTGGGCATACGTGCGGTGACCGATTCCTCGACGTGCCCCGCCACATGGCCGAGCCGGGCGAGCAGCGTGACTGCTCCTCCGGGCACCTTCCTCTGCTCGGCGAGCTCGGTGCCGGCCGCGATGCGGGCCGGGTAGTACGAGTCCGCGAGCTCCACGGGCAGGCCATCAAGCAGGATCAGGCGTCGTCGTACGACCACCTGCTCGCCCTCCGGGAGGCGTAGGGCCCGGGCGACTTCAAGCGGAGGCACGACCATCCCCGCAGCGAGAAGTCGCTGTCCGCCGCGACGGTTGTTCTCCGCGGCCTCCTCCGTCCACGCGTCCGACCGGCCCTGCCCACGGGGAATCAGGTACCGCGTCGATTCGCTCTCCCATTCCTCGTTCGTCAAGGGCCGTTCCTTCCATCGGCGGACCTCCAACGTATCGCCAGGAGCCGTGGAGGCGGAGTTGCTGACACCTTGCAACCTTAAGTCGATTCGCCTTAAGGTTTGCTGTGAGCTTCGCAACACCCTTGCGAGGCACTGCTGCAGGGGGATCGATGGACCCAATGCATTCCGAGCCCGTCCCGTGAGGGAACTGCAGGCCGAAGAGGTGACCGACTTCGCTTGGCGTGACGCGCCGACCCTTGCCGATGAGCGACTTCGTCAGCGGGTCCGCTCCGGGATCCGCTGAACCGGAGGGCGGAGAGCGCTTGCTCGGGTGGGGTGAACGAGGGGCAACTTCGTGGTGAAGGCATGCTGTGGTGCTCCTGTGAGTACGCCCTTTGTCTGCGCAGTCTCATTACATTGCGTGTGCTGCATGTCTGCCGCATATGCAGCCTTCCTTGAGACGGCCAGCAGGGGTGGGGGATGGCAGCAGGGGACACGGGGGGCGCGGCCGGGGTCGGTGCGCGCTGTCGGATAGACATCGATGACGAGGGATTTCACTCCTGGCGGCTCACCGCCCAGAACGGGCGGACGGTAGCGGTCGGCGCAACCGCTTACCCGGACTACGGGGAGTGCCTGCGGGCGTTCGGGCGGTTGTGTGCCGGGTCGGAGGGGCTGCCCGGGGGAGTGCAGCACGCCGCCGACAGCAACGGCTGGGTGTGGCGGCTGCGCGGTGCGGACGGGCAGACGGTCGCCGTCTCGTCGCGGGCCTACGAGCGGCACTCGACCTGCCAGACCGCCTACGACCGCTTCCGCGCGCTGCTTGCCGAGATGGGTGCCGCCGGGACCGAACAGGTGGACAACGGTCTCTCCGAAGGAGCCGATGTGCGGTAACTGACGCCATGTGAACCGAAGTTGCCTCTACGGGGCCCCTCGTTCACATCGCCTTGCGCACGCGTCCACCGCACCCCGTGAACGTCAGCCATGTGACGACACGAACGCATGACCGACCACCCGCGGCAGCCGCCGCCGAGGACGTACCGAGGCGGCTGCACGCGGATCCCGGGCTGCCCGACCGTGTCTTCCGCGCGGTGGCCCGGGGCGGTGGGGGGTTCGTGCTGGCGGTGATGCTGCTGGTCGGCGGGTTTCTGCTCTACCGGGCGTGGCAGGCGCTGTCGAAAGCCGGCTTCTCGTTCCTCACCACGGAGGCGTGGGAGCCCGACGCCGGGAACTTCGGCATCGCGGCCGTCCTCACCGGCACGGTGCTCATCGCCCTCGTCGCGATCTGCTTCGCCGTACCGCTCGCCATCGGTACGGCGCTCTACATCTGCGAGTACTCGCCGCCCCGGCTGCGCCAGACGCTGATCAGTCTGGTCGACCTGATGGCCGCCGTGCCCTCGGTGGTCTACGGGCTGTGGGGGCTGTTCTTCCTCCAGGGGCACGTGCTGGGCACGGCGCGCTGGATCGCCCGGTACTTCGGCTGGTTCCCGCTGTTCAAGGTCGACGGCGCCGACCCGTCGGACCCGCTCGCGACCGCCACCGTCTACACCTCCTCCACCTTCGTCGCGGGCATCGTCGTCGCGCTGATGGTCGCGCCGATCGCCTGCTCGGTGATGCGGGAGGTCTTCTCGCAGGCGCCGGTCGGTGAGCGGGAGGGCGCCTACGCGCTCGGTGCGACGCGCTGGGGCATGATCCGCAGCGTCGTGCTGCCGTTCGGCAAGGGCGGCATGATCGGCGGCACGATGCTGGGCCTGGGCCGCGCGCTCGGCGAGACCATCGGCGTGTACCTGATCATCTCGCCGGTCTTCGCGGTCCAGCCACACATCCTGCAGAACGGCTCCAGCTCCGTCTCCTCGCTGATCGCCCTGCGGTACGGCGAGGCCAGCGAGTTCGGCATGTCCGCGCTGATGGCCGCGGGCCTCGCGCTCTTCCTGATGACCCTCGTCGTCAACTTCGCCGCATCGTCGATCGTCGCCCGCAGCCGGTCCGGCGCGGCCAGCGACTCCTGAGGAAGGCCCGATGACCCTCGTCGCCCCGCCGCGCGGAGACAACGCCATGAGCGCCCAGAACTCCCCGCGCACCACTCTTCCCTCGAAGTCGACGTCACCCGACGCCGGGAGCCCCCGCGAGCCGCGCCGCCGGCTCGCGCTGCTGCGTGCCACCGATGTGTACGCGGTGCTGGGCGCCGCGGCGGCCTCGCTGAGCATCACCGCGCTGCTCTTCACCCGGCTGCTGCCGTTCAGCGGCGGGCTCGGCTTCACGCTCGTGGCGTACGGGCTCTTCCTCGGGCTGTACGCGCTGCTGGTCTCCTTCGACGAGGACGGTCCCGCCGTCCGCGACCGGGTGGCGGCCGTCCTCGCCCAGAGCCTGGGCCTGCTGATGCTCGCCGCGCTCGCCTTCGTCGTCGTCTACACCCTGTGGGAGGGCCGCAAGGCGCTGCCGCACCTGAACTTCTACACGCAGGACATGGCGTCGGCCGGGCCCCTCGACCCGCTGGCGGCGGGCGGGATCCTGCACGCGATCACCGGCACGCTGGAGCAGATCGGGATCGCGCTGGTGGTCACCGTTCCGACCGGGCTGCTGTGCGCGGTGTTCCTCAACGAGGTGCCGGGCCGGTTCGCGCGCTTCGTGCGGACCATCGTGGAGGCCATGACGGCCCTGCCGTCGATCGTCGCGGGCCTGTTCATCTACGCCACCGCGATCCTCACCCTCGGTCTCGACCGCTCAGGACTGGCCGCCGCCCTCGCGCTCTCCGTGATGATGCTGCCGATCATCATCCGCGCCGCCGACGTCGTCATCCGGCTGGTGCCCGGCCCGCTGCGCGAGGCCGCGTACGCCCTCGGCACCTCGCGCTGGCGGACGGTGTGGCACGTGGTGCTGCCCACCGCCAGGTCCGGGCTCACCACGTCCGTGATCCTCGGCACCGCGCGCGGCATCGGGGAGACCTCGCCGGTGCTGCTCACCGCCGGATTCACCGCCGTCACCAACACCGATCCGCTGTCGGGGCCGCAGGTCTCGCTGCCACTGGCCACGTTCGAGTTCATCAAGTCGCCCGAGCCGACGATGATCGCCCGCGGATTCGGCACGGCCGCCGTGCTGATGGCGCTCGTCCTGCTGCTGTTCGTCGCCGCCCGGGTGATCGGCGGGCGCGGCCCAGGCCGGCTGACCCGCCGCCAGGAACACCGCCGTGTGCTGGCCTCGCGCCGCGACGCGGCCCGGTTCGCCGCACGGTTCGCCGCCCGCGCCGAGGAACAGCTCGACTCCGGCTCCCGTGCATCCGCCCCGACCAGGAGTGCTTCGTGATACCCGCACCCGTACTACCGCCCGCTGATGCCCGCCGCATCCGCGCCGCCCGCGCCGTCGCCGCGCTCCTCGCGCTCCTCTGCGTGCTGCTCGCCGTCGAGCTGCCCGCGGCACCCGCCGCGCACGCCGACTCGTACACCAAGATCAGCGGGGCGGGGTCCACCTGGAGCTCCAACGCGCTGGACCAGTGGCGCCGCAACGTCACCCAGTACGGGATGACGGTGAACTACGCGGCGGTCGGATCGTCCGTCGGGCGCGAGCAGTTCAAGAACGGGGTCTCGGACTTCGGCGTCTCGGAAATCCCGTACGGGCTGACCGAGTTCGGCGTGAAGGAGGCGCCGCCGAAGCGCGGCTACGCCTATATGCCGATCGTGGCGGGCGGCACCTCGTTCATGTACAACCTCAAGATCGGCGGCAAGCGGGTCACCAACCTGCGGCTGTCCGGCGCGGTGCTCACCAAGATCTTCACGGGGAAGATCACCATGTGGAACGCACCCGAGGTCGCGGCCGACAACCCCGGCCTGACGCTCCCGGCCCGCCGGGTCATCCCCGTCGTCCGCTCCGACGGTTCCGGCACCACCGCGCAGTTCAGCACCTGGATGGCCAAGGAGCAGAGCGGCCTGTGGAACGACTACTGCCGCCGCGCCGGCAAGCCGACGCCCTGCGGCCTGACGTCGTACTACCCGGTCATCCCCGGCTCCGGGTTCACCGCCCAGTCCGGCTCGCTCGGCGTCTCCGGCTACGTCCGGCAGCCCCAGGCGGAGGGCGCGATCACGTACGTCGAGTACTCGTACGCGATCAAGACCGGCTTTCCCGTCGCCAAGCTGCTCAACAGCAGCGGCTACTACGTCGAGCCGACGGCCTCCAGCGTCGCTGTGGGCCTGATGTCCGCCCGGATCAACGACGACAAGAACTCCACGGACTATCTGACGCAGATCCTCGACAACGTCTACCGCTCCGGTGACCGCCGGGCCTACCCGCTGTCCAGCTACAGCTACATGATCGTCCCGACCACGAACGAGGCGCCGTTCACCGAGGACAAGGGCAGAACGCTCGGGGCCTTCGCCTACTACTTCCTCTGCGAGGGGCAGCAGCAGGCCGACCAGCTCGGCTACTCGCCGCTGCCCATCAACCTGGTGCAGGCCGGGCTCTCGCAGGTCCGCCGGATCCCCGGCGTCGAGGCCAAGAACGTCGACATCAAGGGTTGCCGCAACCCCACCTTCTCCTCCGACGGCTCCAACACCCTCGCCAAGAACGCCCCGTACCCGCAGCCCTGCGACAAGCGCGGGACGACGCAGTGCTCGACGGGCACGGCGGGTGCCAGGAACCAGCAGACGCCGGTGAAGTCCGGCGCCAACGGCGGCAGCTCGTCCGGCAGTTCGTCCGGAACCACCGGCGGGACGACTGCCGGCACGTCCGGCGGCACCGCGGCGGGCGGGACCACCGCCGGCGCCACGACGGCGGGCGCGACGACCGGCACCACTGGCGCCACGGCCATCGACCCGGACACCGGGGAGCAGCTGCCGGCCGACAGCGGCGGTGGCGGCGACGCGACCGTGGCGGGCAACCCCGTCTCGCTCGCCGCCGACGGGCAGGGCGCGCTGCGCACCACGCTGATGGCGCTCTCCGCGATCCTGCTGCTCGGTGTGGTCGTCGGCCCGCCGATCGCCGCCCGCGCACTGGGCGCGCGCAGCGGCCGCAGCGGCCGCACCGCCCGCACCCCAGGCAAGGGAGCGGACGCATGAACAGGCTCAACAGCAAGCGCGCGAGCAGGCGTCCGGGCCGGCAGATCCTCGGGTTCGCCGCTCTCCTCGCGGCCCTCGTCATCGCCCTGCTGCCACTGCCCGTCACCACGTCCCAGGCCAGCGCCGCCGACGGCGAGGAGTCGGCCGTCACGCTCTCCGGCAGCAAGGGCCGCTACGACGACTTCTCCGCTCTGAAGGTCACCGTCCACCAGACGAAGAAGCTGCGGGCGCAGGGCGTCCGGGTGACCTGGACCGGCGGGGCACCGACCACCGACACCGAGTTCACCTCCAACTATCTGCAGATCATGCAGTGCTGGGGGGACGGCCGGAACGGGCCCGACCGGGAGAACTGCGAGTTCGGTGCCTCGGGCATCGGCGGCACCGGCGGCCGGTGGGCCGGCCAGCGGGCGCTGCCCGACCAGGTCGACCCAGGCGAGAAGACGTACGTCCTGGACCCGGCGCACCCCTTCGACAACCCCTTCGTGCCGTTCCGCCCGGTCAAGGGAAAGCCGACCAAGTCGTCCACGGACTTCACCTACTTCGGGCCCATCGACACCAACGAGCAGCCGTTCGTACGCGTCGGGGCCGACGGCACCGGGGAGTCGGTCTTCGAGGCGCAGACCGTCGTCCAGGCGCCCCATCTCGGCTGCGGCGACGCCACGGCCGCCGGCCCGCGGCACTGCTGGCTGGTCGTCGTGCCGCGCGGGGCGCACGACACGGACGGTACGACGGCGACCGCCGGGGACAAGGTCGACGCGTCCGGGCTGTCCACCACCAGCTGGGAACAACGGCTCGTCTTCCGGCTGGACTTCCTGGCCACCGGCTCCTACTGCCCGATCGGCCAGCCCGAGTCCCGCACCATCGGTTCGGAGATGGTGACGGACGCCCTCACGTCCTGGCAGCCCACGCTCTGCCAGAGCACCGGTACGACCTTCGGGTTCAGCCAGAGCGGCGAGCCCTACGCCCGCCGCCAGGTGACGGCGGCGGCCGCCGCCGCCCCCGGTCTGGCCTTCACCCTCGACCCGGTGGAGGCCGCGGAAGGCGGGCCACCCGTCGTGCACGCGCCGGTCGCGGTCTCCGGCCTCACCCTCGGGTTCTACATCGAGACACCGGGCTCCGGCGAACTGCAGGAAATGAGACTGACGCCACGGCTCGTCGCGAAAATGCTCACGCATTCCTATATCCGTGACGTGCCGGGCTGGCAATTGGCGCAGCCGCCCGCACATGTGGCGAAGAATCCGGCGTCCCTGCGCAACGACCCGGAATTCATCGCCCTCAATCCGCAGTACAAGAACTGGGCGGTCGACGCGGCCCGGCCGCTTTCCCTGCTGGTGCCGCTGGACGAGACCGACACCGCGCGCCTGGTCTGGCAGTGGCTGCGGTCGGACCCGGAGGCCAGGGACTTCCTCGCCGGGAAGCCGGATCCCTGGGGCGCGAAGATCAATCCGTACTTCGGCAGCCTGACCCTGGACAAGGACACCGGCCTGACCGACTTCCCCAAGTCCGACCCGACGCTGTCGCCCGCGCTCTCCGTACCCCCGAACGACCCGCTCCAGTACGGGATCACCGACCTGGACCCGTACACCCAGGACATGCACGACAGCGCCCAGCGCACCCGGCGCGGCAACACCGGGCGGACGATCGTCGCCGAGCTCGACAGCAACGCCCACAAGGCGAAGCTGGTCAGCCAGGCCTCCAAGCCCGGCGACCGGGCCGTCATCGCCCTCGTCGACTCCGCCTCCGCGGCCCGGTACGGACTGCGGACCGCCGCGCTGCGCACCGCCGACGGCACGTTCGTGAAGCCGACGAACGACGCGCTCGCCAAGGGCGTCGGCACGATGCGGCCGTCGGCCGTCCCCGGGGTGCTGAGCCCCGACCCCGCGAGCGCCAGGGGCGGGGCGTACCCGCTGACCACCGTCACGTACGCCGCCGCCTCGACCGGCCGGCCCGCGGCGGACCGCGCGGCGTACAGCCGGCTCATGCGGTACGCGGCGGGGCCGGGCCAGACGCCCGGCGTGTCGGCGGGCCAGCTGCCGCCCGGCTACGCGCCCATGCCGCAGTCGCTGCGCACCCAGGCGCTCGCCGCCGCCACCACCCTGGAGAAGGCGACGGACCCGCCGGGGGCGGACGGCGGCGCCACGGCCGGCGCGGGATCCGCGGGCGGCACGGTCGGGACCTCGTCCGGCACCGGCGGCGGCGCGACGACCGGCGGTCCCGGCGGCGGCACCGCCGGCACGTCCGGCGGGCCACCGGCGTCCGCCACCCCGCCCGTGAACCCCGCCCAGCACATCGATCCGCAGAAGCAGAACGTCGTCCGCGCCACCGGCTCCACGCCGGGCGCGGTGCTCGGCGCCATCCGCTGGGTGCTGCTGGCGGTCCTCGTCGCGGGCGGCGGCTCGGCGCTGGCCGGCCCGGCGATGCTCCAGTGGGGGGTGTGGCGCCGGCGGTCCTGAGGAGGGCCGTTGCATGCCGGGGGATTCGTGGTGCCTGAAGGGGATACCAGCAGTCGCATTCGCTGTGGCGAATCTCCTAAGGGGTGCCTTGGAAACCCTCCCGTAACCTTTTCATCCGCCCCAATTGGTGGCCACCGCAACGTAATTCGGGAATTGTTTGCGGTGGCCGGCCGACGGGTCGGCAGCACGAAAGTCCGGATTTTGCTTGCACGTCCATTCGGTATCCGTTTATTCGGAGGAGAACAGAAGTGAACGTCAAGTCCCGCGCTCGTATCGGCTTCATCACCGCGACTGCCGCCATCAGCCTCGCCGCCATGGCCATCCCCGCCGCGGCCAACCCGCCGGCCGGCGAGTACCGGCAGCTCGCCGGGGTCGGTTCCGACACCACCCAGGACGTGGTGAACGGTCTCGGCGACGTCGTCACGAACGCGAGCGGCAAGATCATCGCCTCTTACGACGCGACCGGAACGTCCCCCATCAAGACGCGTGCGGTGGGCTGTGACACCCTTGCCCGCCCCGACGGTTCCGGGGCCGGTATCGCCGCCCTGAACAACGCCGTGGACAACAGCACCGGCTGCCTCGACTTCGCGCGCTCGTCGAGCGGCCCGTCGGACACCAGCACCACGGACCTGACCTTCATCCCGTTCGCGAAGGACGGCGTCACCTACGCCACGCGCTCCTTCAGCGCACTGCCGACGAACCTCACCAAGACCCAGCTGACCGATATCTACAAGTGCACGCTGACGTCGCTCAACGGCGTGACGATCCAGCCGCTGCTGCCGCAGACCGGTTCCGGCACGCGGAAGTTCTGGCTGAACACCCTCGGCCTGACCGACGCCACGATCGGCTCGTGCGTCAACGGCACGATCCAGGAGAACAACGGCCTGGCCCTTACCAACAACAGCCAGATCATGCCGTACTCGATCGCCCAGTACATCGCGCAGGGCAAGAGCCTGCCGAACGTGCCGAACCGTCGTGGTTCGTCCGTGCTGCGCAACGTCAACGGCGTGGCTCCGACCACCGGCGGTGTCCTGAACACCTCCTTCCCGATCGTGCGCGACGTCTACAACGTCGTCCCGACCGCGAAGCTGACCGACGCGCTCATCTCCTCCACCTTCGTCGGCACGACGTCGAAGGTCTGCGCCCAGACCACCGTCATCCAGAACTACGGCTTCGGCTCGCTGGGCGCGTCGTGCGGCTCGACCACGGTCAAGGGCGAGAAGTGACCTTGTGCCGGAGCTGATCTGACACCTCGTTCAACGGCCGGGCGCCTCTCAGGCGCCCGGCTTCCGTCCTGACCGCGGTACATCCCTTGGGGGGATCGCCACCATGATCGTCATCGCACCACGGAAAGTCCCGGCCGTCTTGTTCGCCCTGGCGGCGGTCCTCCTCGCGGCCGCGGCCGCCCTGTTCGGCGCGGCCGCGCCGGCGCACGCCGGAGCCGCTGCGAGCGGGTCCGCTGCTAGCGCCGGGACGTTCGCGCCGACGCCCGCCGGCGGTGACCTCACCGCCGACCCGTTCCTGACGTCCCTGCGCACGTCCGCGGGCTGCCCGGCGGGCTTCGGCGCGTCGGCGGCCCTCCAGTTCGTCATGCCGGACGGCTCCGCCGTGACCATCCCCGGCGCCCGGGAGTCCGGTGGGTTCGACACCGGGCCGTTCACCCTCACCTACGACGCGATCGGCGGAACGCTGGCGGACGTCATCGGCGCGCCGGTCGCCGACGGGGACGACGAGCTGCGCGTCACGTGCTGGAACGGCACCGGGGACGCGGCGCCCGCCGCCTTCTCCACCACCATCACCAGCACCGGTGACACCTGGACGGTGAAGTCCCAGGCCGTGCCCACCGCCACCACCCTGACGGCGAGCCCGGCGGGCACCGCCGCCGCGGGCGCCGAGGTGACGCTGACGGGCGCCGTCGACCCGGCGGGGGCCGTCGGCAAGCTCGCGTTCTTCGACGGAGCGACGGCGTTGGGGGAGGCGGACGTGGTCTCCGGGCAGGCCACGGTGAAGACGTCCGCGCTCGTTGCTGGGGCGCATGACCTGACGGCGCGGTTCACGCCGGCGGATCCGGCGGCGTTCGTGGCGTCGACGTCGGCGGTGGTGACGTACACGGTCACGGCGGCGACGCAGTCGCCGTCACCGACGGATACGGGGTCTCCGACCCCTACGGACACCGGGGTTCCGTCGCCCAGCGACACGGGATCGCCTACGGCGACGGATACCGGTTCGCCCAGTGCGTCGGCGACGACGGGGGACACGACGTCGGGCGCCGGCGGTACGTCCGGTGATGGCGGTACGGGCGGGAGTTCCGGCGGCGGGTCGACGGGTGGCAACGGGAGCCTTGCGCATACCGGTGCCGGGGCGGCGCTGCCGTTGGGGGTGGCCGCGGGTGTGCTGGCTGTGGCGGGTGTCGTGTTCGTGCGGCATGCGCGGCGGAGTGGGTTGTTGACGTTCGGTGCGCCGCGGCATCGCTGACCGCCGGCCGCCGGCCGCCGGCCGCTGACCGCCGGCCGCTGGCCGCTGACCGGTGGTGGGCCGGGGGCCGGGCCCTCCGGGGCGGGGCTTCGAAATCGACTATTTACGGGCCTGGCGGCCCGCAAATAGCTCGGCAGCATTTCGAAACCCCACCCCTGCGGACCCGTCCCCCTTCCGTTCAAGCCGCCGGTCTCCGTCGGTGGCCGTTCAGGGCCGCCCCTCAGGTCCTCTCTCAACGACTTGGAGCGCATCCCCGTGACCGTGCTCGCCCCACCCGCCCCGCCCGCCATCCGGTCCCCCGAGCCCGTTGCTGAACGGCCGGCTCCCGCGCCCGGTATCGCGCTGGTGGGTGCCGCGCTGTGTGTTCTTGCGGCGTTGCTGCTCGGCTTCGCCGCGAACCTGACGATCGTGGGACATCTGCAGCATGCGCGCGACCAGCGCACCGCGTACGACGATCTGCGCGCCGAACTCGCCATGGGTACCGCGCCGGTGGGACAGACGACGTTCGACGGTAAACCGTTGGAAGCGGGCGCGCCCATGGCGTTGTTGCGGATTCCGGCGCTCGGGCTGAAGCAGGTGGTCTTCGAGGGGACCACGTCGGGTGTGCTGCGGTCCGGGCCGGGGCACCGGCGGGATACGCCGTTTCCCGGGCAGGCGGGCACCAGTCAGATCTTGGGGCGGGCGTGGGGGTACGGGGGGCCGTTCAACGATGTTGCCCGGCTGCCGGTGGGCGCTGTGATCAAGGTGACGACCGGTCAGTCCACCGCTGAGTACCGGGTCACGGGGATCCGCAGGGACGGCGATCCGCTGCCCGCGGTTCTCGGTACGAACAAGGGGCGGCTGACGTTGGTCACCGCGACCGGCTGGGCCTATACGCCGTCGGGGGTCGTTCGGGTGGATGCGGATCTGGTGTCGGAGACACAGCCGAGTCCGCCCCGGCCGCGCCGGGCGGGGTGGATCGATGCCGCCGAGAAGCCGCTCGGGACCGAGAGCGGTGCCTGGATGTCGGTCTATCTGTGGTCGCAGGCGCTGCTGGCGGCCGCGCTGCTCACCGTGTGGACGCATCGACGCTGGGGGCGGTGGCAGACCTGGATCACCGCCGTTCCGGTGCTCACCGCGCTCGGGGTCGCCGCGTCCGGGGCCGCGACCTGTCTGCTTCCCAATCTGCTCTGAGAACGGAGATCTGCACCATGACCGATACCGAGGTACTTCCGGTTCTCAGCGAGACGGGCGCCGCCACGCTGCGGGCCGATGCTGTTTCCGCCTGGTTCGGCGATCACAAGGTCCTGGACCGGGTCTCGCTGACCATGCCCGCGCGCCAGGTCACCGCCCTCATCGGGCCCTCCGGCTGTGGCAAGTCGACGTTCCTGCGGGTGCTGAACCGGATGCACGAGCTGATCGGGTCCGCCTCGCTCGCCGGGCAGGTGCTGCTCGACGGGGAGGACATCTACGACCGGGGGCGCCGCATCACCAGTGCTCGCCGGCAGATCGGGATGGTGTTCCAGAAGCCGAACCCGTTTCCCGCGATGTCGCTCTACGACAACGTGCTCGCCGGGCTGAAGCTCGGCGGGATCAAGTCCACCCGGGCCGGGCGGGACGATCTGGTCGAGGAGTGTCTGACGCGGGCCGGGCTCTGGAACGAGGTCAAGGACCGGCTGCGGCAGCCCGGTGGCGCGCTGTCCGGGGGGCAGCAGCAGCGGTTGTGCATCGCGCGGTCGTTGGCGGTGCGGCCGCGGGTGCTGTTGATGGACGAGCCGTGCTCGGCGCTCGACCCCACGTCGACCCGCCGCATCGAGGAGACGATCGCGGACCTCTCGTCCGAGGTCACCATCGTGATCGTCACCCACAACATGCAGCAGGCCGCGCGGGTGTCGGACTCCTGCGCGTTCTTCCTCGCCGAGCAGGGCACGCCGGGAGTCATCGTGGAGCACGGTCCGACGGACGCCATGTTCAGCGACCCGCAGGACCCGCGCACCACCGACTACGTCAACGGCCGCTTCGGCTGACCCTCAGATGCCGGCGGCCGCCGCCAGGTCCTTCTTGAGGGCGGCCAGGACCGTGTCCGCGGTGGTGCGGGCCGCGGTGAGGGTGGTGACGGGGACGACGACCTCGAGGTAGCACTTGATCTTGGGCTCGGTGCCGCTCGGGCGCACGATCACCCGTGCCGACCCGACACCGGAGGCCGTGTCGCCGGCCAGGGTGTAGCGGAGGCCGTCGGTGGGCGGGAGCTGCTCGCTGCCCTCGGCGAGGTCCTCGGCGGTGGCGACGGTGAGGCCCGCGAGGACCGTCGGGGGCTTCTCGCGCAGCCGCGTCATGGCGTCCGCGATGAGGGAGAGGTCGGCGACGCGCGCGGAGAGCTGGTCGGTGGCGTGCAGGCCGTGGTCGAGGGCCAGGTCGTCCAGGAGGTCGTCGAGGGTGCGGCCGTGTTCCTTGAGGGACGCGGCCAGCTCGGCGATGAGCAGGGCGGCGGTGATGCCGTCCTTGTCGCGCACGCCGCCGGGGTCGACGCAGTAGCCGAGCGCCTCCTCGTAGCCGTAGCGCAGGCCGTCGACGCGGGCGATCCACTTGAAGCCGGTGAGGGTGTCCTCGTAGGGCACGCCGGCCGCGGCGGCGATCTTGGAGAGCAGCGAGGACGACACGATGGAGGCGGCGAAGGTGCCCGTCGCGTGCTTGTTCACCAGGTGGATGGCGAGCAGTGCGCCGACCTCGTCGCCGCGCAGCATCCGCCAGCCGGACGCCGAGGAGCGGTCGGGGACGGCGACGGCGCACCGGTCGGCGTCCGGGTCGTTGGCGATGACGATGTCCGGGCCGAGGGACTGCGCGGCCTTGAAGGACAGGTCCATCGCCCCCGGCTCCTCCGGGTTGGGGAAGGCCACGGTCGGGAAGTCCGGGTCGGGCTCCGCCTGCTCGGTGACCGGGGTCGGCGCAGGGAAGCCGGCGCGCGCGAAGGCCGCCATCAGGACCTCGCGGCCCACGCCGTGCAGCGGTGTGTAGACGACGGACACGTCACGCGGTCCGCCCGGTGCCACGACGCCGGCCGCCCGGGTCAGGTACGCGTCGATGACGTCGTCACCGAGGACCTCCCAGCCGTCCGCGGCCAGCGGTACGTCGGCGAGCGACCCGACCGCCGCGATCTGGTCGGCGATCTCCGCGTCGGCGGGCGGCACGATCTGGGAGCCGTCGCCGAGGTAGACCTTGTAGCCGTTGTCCTGCGGCGGGTTGTGGCTCGCGGTCACCATGACGCCGGCCACCGAGCCGAGGTGCCTTATGGCGAAGGCCAGGACGGGCGTGGGCAGCGGGCGGGGCAGCAGCGCCGCCCGCAGGCCCGCGCCGGTCATCACGGCCGCCGTGTCGCGCGCGAAGTCGTACGACTTGTGGCGCGCGTCGTAGCCGATGACGACGAGGCCGCCGGTCTGCCCCTGCGCCTTCAGATAGCCGGCGAGGCCCGCGGCCGCCCGGATCACCACCGAACGGTTCATCCGCATCGGGCCGGCCCCGACCTCGCCGCGCAGCCCGGCCGTGCCGAACTGGAGCGTCCCGGAGAACCGCTCCTCCAGTCCGGCCGCAGCTGCCTCGTCACCGGCCTCCACCGCCGTCAGGAGCGCCTCCAGCTCCGCCCGGGTGTCCGGGTCCGGGTCCTCGCCGAGCCAGGTGCGCGCGGCGTGCGTGAGCTGAATCCTGTCGGTTCCCATAAGAGCTCCTGATCGGGGGGAGGTGCGTACGGATGCTGCCGCGGACGGGGTCCGGGAGGTGCCGCCGGGCAGGCCTGTGGTGCAAGCCTGCCCGGCGGTCAGGGGCATCGACCCGTTCGGGCCGGCACGACCTAGAGGCGGCCGAGGACCTGGCCCAGCAGGCTGCCCATCCGCGTGGCGGACTCGCGGCCGGCCTCGAGGACCTCTTCGTGGTTGAGCGGCGCGCCGGTCATGCCCGCCGCCAGGTTGGTGACGAGGGAGATGCCGAGCACCTCGGCGCCGGCCTCGCGGGCGGCGATGGCCTCCAGCGTGGTGGACATGCCGACGAGGTCACCGCCGATGGCGCGGACCATGCCGATCTCCGCCGGGGTCTCGTAGTGCGGGCCGGGCAGCTGGACGTAGACGCCCTCCTCCAGGGTGGGGTCCACCTCCTTGCACAGCGCGCGCAGCCGCGGGGAGTACAGGTCGGTGAGGTCCACGAAGTTGGCGCCCACGATCGGCGAGGTCGCCGTCATGTTGATGTGGTCGCTGATCAGGACCGGCTGGCCGGGGCGGAAGTGCGGGCGCAGCCCGCCGCAGCCGTTGGTGAGGACGACGGTCTTGCAGCCCGCGGCGACGGCGGTGCGGACACCGTGCACGACGGTGGCGACACCGCGGCCCTCGTAGAGGTGGTTGCGGCCGAGGAAGACCAGGGCGCGGACGCCGCCGATCGTGACCGAGCGGACCTTGCCCGAGTGGCCGGCCACTGCGGGGGGCGGGAAGCCGGGGAGCTCGGTGATCGGGAATTCGGCGTCGGCGGTGCCGAGCTGGTCGGCGGCGGGGACCCAGCCCGAGCCCATGACGAGGGCGACGTCATGGGTCTCGGCGCCGGTGAGCTCGCGCAGGCGGGCGGCGGCGGCATCGGCGGCGCCGTACGGGTCGGGGTTAACAGAAGCGTTCACGCGCACGAGGGTATCCGGTTCCGGCCTACGCGCGTAGACGTCCCAGCGGAGCGTCCCCGGGATTTCGGATGATCCGCTGATTGACGACCGTGCCGGCGGGAGGTTAGGACACCGCCGGGACGGGTGACGGGCCCTGGTGCCGGCGGTTCAGCAGGGGCGCTTGCGCAGCTCCATCACGTAGTCGTGGGGCGCGCCGCACGATTCCGCGGCGTCCGCGATCTCACCGAGGTAGCGGGCGTTCGGCAGGCCGCCCTCGTAGTCGTTCAGCACATACGTCCAGGCGGCGACCTCGCCGTCCAGCGTGTGCACCCGCACGGTCGTACGCCGGTAGATGCTGAGCGGTACGCCCTCCCAGCGGTCCATCGACTCCTCGTCGATCGGCGCGATGTCGTACAGCCCCACGAAGACCTGCCGCAGCGGGTCCTCCACCAGGGTCGCCAGGGCACCTTCCCAGCCCATCTGCTCACCGCCGAAGGTGAGCCGCCAGCCGTCCAGCCAGCCGGTCCCGCGCAACGGGGAGTGGGGGGCGCGGCGGGTCATGAGCCGCGCGTCGAGGTTGCCTGCGTAGGCGGCGTAGAGCGACATGAGGACGAGAGTACGGGAGGGAGGTGAGCCCCCTGTAAGTGAACGCTTGGCGCGTGCGGGACAATGGGGTACGTGACTCGGATCGTGATCATTGGCGGCGGACCCGGCGGATATGAGGCAGCGCTCGTTGCCTCGCAGCTCGGCGCGGAGGTGACCGTCGTCGACTGCGACGGTCTGGGCGGGGCGTCGGTACTCACCGACTGCGTCCCGTCGAAGACTTTGATTGCCACCGCCGAGGTGATGACCACCTTCGACTCCTCGTACGAAGAGCTGGGCATCATCGTCGCGGACGACACCCCGCCGCTGGAGCAGGCGGCGCGTGTGGTGGGCGTGGACCTGGGCAAGGTGAACCGGCGGGTGAAGCGGCTGGCGCTCGCCCAGTCGCACGACATCACCGCCTCCGTCACCCGTGCGGGCGCACGGGTGATGCGCGGTCGCGGCCGACTGGAGGGCTGCCAGACCGCAGGTGGCACCCGGTGTGTCGTCGTCGAGGCGGCGGACGGCACGTCGGAGACGCTGACGGCCGACGCGGTGCTCATCGCGACCGGCGCCCGCCCGCGCGAGCTGGCGGACGCACTGCCGGACGGCGAGCGGATCCTGAACTGGACGCAGGTCTACGACCTCGACGAGCTCCCCGAGGAGCTCATCGTGGTGGGCTCCGGTGTGACCGGCGCGGAGTTCGCCGGCGCGTACCAGGCGCTCGGCTCGAAGGTGACGCTTGTCTCTTCGCGCGACCGCGTGCTGCCGGGCGAGGACCCGGACGCCGCCGCCGTGCTGGAGGACGTCTTCCGGCGCCGCGGCATGAACGTGATGGCGCGCTCCCGCGCCACGAGCGCCAAGCGTGTTCCCGGACCTGCTACGACACAGGGACCCTCCTCGCCGAAGGCGGGCGAGGAGGGACGGGTCGGCGACCGGGTGGAGGTCACCCTGGCGGACGGCCGGGTCATCACCGGCTCGCACTGCCTGATGGCGGTGGGCGCCATCCCGAACACCACCGGAATGGGTCTGGAGGAGGCGGGCGTCAAGCTCAAGGACTCCGGCCACATCTGGACCGACAAGGTCTCCCGCACCTCGGCGCCCGGCGTGTACGCGGCCGGTGACGTCACCGGCGTCTTCGCCCTCGCCTCGGTCGCCGCCATGCAGGGCCGGATCGCGATGTACCACTTCCTGGGCGACGCGGTCGCGCCGCTCAACCTCAAGACGGTCTCCTCGAACGTCTTCACCGACCCGGAGATCGCCACCGTCGGCTACACCCAGGCTGACGTCGACAGCGGCCGGATCGACGCCCGCTGCGTCAAGCTGCCGCTGCTGCGGAACCCGCGCGCGAAGATGCAGGGCATCAGGGACGGCTTCGTGAAGCTGTTCTGCCGCCCCGGCACCGGGATCGTCGTCGGGGGTGTCGTCGTGTCGCCGCGGGCCAGTGAGCTGATCCACCCGATCTCGATCGCGGTCGACAACAACCTGACCGTCGAGCAGATCGCGAACGCGTTCACCGTGTACCCGTCCCTGTCGGGCTCGATCGCCGAGGTGGCGCGCCAGCTGCACACCCGCAAGACCGCGAGCGAGCTCTAGGCCACGGCCTGGCCGCCGCTCGCGGGCGTCGGTCGCGGCCGGGAGATGACCGGACGGTAACCGGGTGGTGGAGCCGTAAAGGCTCTACCACCCGATGGTCTCTTTTGTGCACGACTTCGGTTAAGTGGCGCAAAGTGCTGAAAGCAGACGGTCGTTGGCGTTACTGTCAGTTCCGTGTTCGCTGCAGAACGTCGCCAATTGATCCTCGAAATGGTGCGGGCCAACGGAGCGGTTTCGCTCCGTGAGCTCGCCCGTGTCGTCCAGACCTCCGAAGTGACCGTACGGCGGGACGTGCGCGCTCTGGAGGCCGAAGGACTGCTCGACCGCCGGCATGGCGGTGCGGTTCTGCCGGGTGGCTTCACCAGGGAGTCCGGTTTTCCGCAGAAATCCCATCTAGCGACCGCGGAGAAGACGGCCATCGCCGATCTCGCGGCGAGTCTCGTCGAAGAGGGCGAGGCCATCGTGGTCGGCGCCGGGACCACCACGCAGGAGCTGGCCCGCCGGCTCGCGCGGATCCCGGGACTGACCGTCGTCACCAACTCCCTGCTGGTGGCGCAGGCGCTGGCACACGCGAACCGGGTCGAGGTCGTCATGACCGGCGGCACTCTGCGCGGCTCCAACTACGGCCTGGTCGGCAGCGGCGCCGAACAGTCCCTCCAGGGACTGCGGGTGTCGCGGGCCTTCCTGTCCGGCGCCGGACTGACCGCGGAACGCGGTCTGTCGACGTCCAACATGCTCTCCGCGAGCGTGGACCGGGCGCTGGTGCAGGCGGCGGCGGAGGTCGTCGTGCTGGCCGACCACACGAAACTGGGCGCGGACACCATGTTCCAGACCGTGCCCACGGATCTGATCACGCATCTGGTGACGGACGAACCGCCGCCCGGTGACGACCGCAGCGCGACCGAGCTCCAGGCCCTCGCGGACCGTGGAGTGCAGGTCGCCGTCGCGTCCCTGATGGGGGCCGACGCCATCGCGGCCGGCCGGCCGCGCCGCGAGATGCCGATGCCCGCGCCCCGGAGGCACCCGCACCCGGGACAGCCGCCGCTGCGCAGTGCGGCGCCGATCGCGGCCGACCAGCAGGCAGCCAGGATCGCCGACCTGCGGCGCCGTTAGGGACGCCGCGGGAAGGGATCCGACGGACTGGGCCCGGGCCGTGGCAGGCCCGGGTCGCGGAACGGCCTGGGGGTTGGGAAAGGCCTGGTCACGGGAGCTCCGGCATCACGCCTGCGCGGTGACTCCTGCCGGGGCGCGCAGGCCGTGCAGGGTCAGGTCCATCAGCCGGTCGAAGATCGCCTGGCGCTCCGGGTCCTTCTCGGCCACCAGCACGATGGCGTTCGTCAGCTTGAGCAGGTCGGCGATGGTCGCGTCCGCACGTACCTCACCGGCCCGCTGGGCGCGCTCCAGCAGTGCCCCGCCCGCCGCGCGCAGCGGTGCCTTGCACGCGGTCATCTTCGCGTCGCCCGCGGCCATGATGGCCGCCGCCAGCCCGCGGTACATGGTGGAGTGGACGGCGACCATCCGCAGCCACCGGACGAGTGCGTCGGTCGGTGAGTCCGCCGTCAGCAGTTCGTCCGCGCGCACGGTCAGCAGCTCGACCTCCTGCTCGAAGACCGCGTTCATCAGCGCGTAGCGGTCGGGGAAGTGCCGGTAGAGGGTGCCGATGCCGACGCCCGCGTGGCGTGCGATGTCCTCCAGCGACGCGTCGGTGCCGTGCACGATGAAGGCCTGTCGGGCCTCGGCCAGCAACCGGTCGTAGTTGCGCTGCGCGTCTGCCCGCATCGCCACCTGCCTCCCAAGGTCCGATCCCGGAATTCCAGGATCCCAGAATGGCATTGTAGAACCGGAGGCGTCCTCCGTATAGTTTGCGGAGGCACCCTCCGCTTCTGCCTCTCTGGAGGTCTACTCATCATGTCCACATCCTTGAGCACGGCTCCGGTCGCCGCCCCCGCCCCGACCCGGCGGCACCACCCGTTACTCGCTCTCTCCGCCATCGTCGGCACCCAGCTGATGCTGCTGCTGGATGCGACCGTGGTGAACGTCGCCCTGCCGGGCATAGGCGCCGACCTGGGCTTCTCCTCCACCGGCATGTCCTGGATCCTGAACGTCTACATCCTCACGTTCGGCGGCCTGCTGCTGCTCGGCAGCCGGATCGGCGACCTCATCGGCCGCCGCCGCGCCCTGATCATCGGGGTGCTGGCCTTCACCGCCGCCTCGGTGGCCGGGGGATTCGCCACCGACGCGACGCTGCTGCTCGTCTCCCGCGGCGCCCAGGGCGCCGCCGCCGCACTGGCCGCGCCCAGCACGCTTGCCCTGCTGACCACCACCTTCACCGAGGGCACCGAGCGCAACCGTGCGCTGAGCGTGTTCTCCGCGATCTCGGGCGCCGGCTCCGCCGTCGGCCTGATCGTCGGCGGGATGCTCACCGAATGGGGCTCCTGGCGCTGGGTGTTCTTCATCAACATCCCCGTCGGGCTCGCCATCGCCGCGCTGGCCCCGCGCTATGTCGCCGAGACGGCCTGCCACCCCGGCGGCCGGTTCGACGTCGCCGGGGCGCTCACCGGCACCCTCGGCATGGCCTCGCTCGTCTACGCGTTCATCCGCGTCGCCGACCAGGGCTGGAGCGACACCCGGGCGCTGACCACCTTCGCCGCGGCGGCCGCGCTGCTCGCCGCGTTCCTGCTCAACGAGGTACGGGCCGAGCGCCCGCTGGTCGTGCTGCGGCTGTTCGCGGACCGCAACCGGGCCCTCGCCTACGGCTGCATGCTGCTCATTCCGGCGGGCATGTTCGGGGTCTTCTACTTCTCCACCCAGTTCCTGCAGGGCGTACTGGGGTACAGCCCGCTGCGCACCGGCTTCGCCTTCCTCCCGCTGGCGGCCCCGCTCTTCGTGGCCGCCCGCACCGCCCCGCGCGCACTGGCCCGCTTCGGCGCCAAGCGCGTCGCGTCGGCCGGCGCCCTGCTCTCGCTCAGCGGGACGCTGTGGCTCTCGCAGCTCGACGCGGGCACCGGCTACGTTGGCGCGCTGCTCGGGCCGCTGGCCCTCATCGGGGTGGGTGTCGGCTTCACGATGATGCCGCTCAACACCCTCATCCTGAGGGGCGTCCAGCCGCGTGACGCCGGTTCGGCGTCCGGACTGCTGCAGACGATGCAACAGATCGGCGGCAGCCTGGGCCTGTCGATCCTCGTCACCGTCTTCGGCACCGCGGCCCGGCACGCCGGCGGGGGCGCGGGGGAGGTCTTCACGGCGGGCGCCACCGCGGCCTTCGCGGCGGCCGCCGTCTTCACCGGCCTGGCGCTGTTGCTCGTCCTGGCCGTACGGGCGCCCTCGAAACGCTGAGGGTGCGGGACAGCGAAATGCCGGGCGGGCCCGATCGGGCCCGCCCGGCATCGTCAGTTCACCCGACCGGAGATCAGTCCTTGATCTCGCAGATCAGCGCGCCCGAGGTGACCGAGGAGCCGACCTCGGCCGTCAGGCCCTTGATGGTGCCGGAGCGGTGCGCGTTGAGCGGCTGCTCCATCTTCATGGCCTCCAGGACGACGACGAGGTCGCCCTCGTTGACCTCCTGGCCCTCCTCGACCGCGACCTTGACGATGGTGCCCTGCATCGGGGATGCCAGGGAGTCACCGGAAGCGGCCGAACCGGCCTTCTTGGTGGTGGCGCGGCGCGGCGCCTTCTTGTTCAGGCCCACCGGCATGGACGCGACACCGAGCGACGCCGGGAGGGAGACCTCCAGGCGCTTGCCGCCGACCTCGACGACCACCGTCTCGCGGGCCGGGGCCTCGTCGTCCTCGCCACCGACCGGCGCGAACGCCGTGATGGTGTTCTGGAACTCCGTCTCGATCCACCGGGTGTGGACGGTGAACGGCTCGGTGGATCCGCCCAGCTCGGGGGCGAACGCCGGGTCGGCCACGACCGCGCGGTGGAACGGGATGGCCGTGGCCATGCCCTCGACGCGGAACTCCGCCAGCGCACGGGCCGCACGCTGCAGCGCCTGCTGCCGCGTCGCGCCGGTCACGATCAGCTTGGCGAGCAGCGAGTCCCAGGCCGGGCCGATGACCGAGCCGGACTCGACGCCCGCGTCCAGCCGCACACCGGGGCCCGACGGGGGCTGGAAGGTGGTGACGGTGCCGGGGGCGGGCAGGAAGCCGCGGCCCGGGTCCTCGCCGTTGATACGGAACTCGATCGAGTGACCCCGCAGTACCGGGTCGCCGTAGCCGAGCTCCTCGCCGTCCGCGATCCGGAACATCTCCCGGACCAGGTCGATACCGGAGACCTCCTCGGTGACCGGGTGCTCGACCTGCAGACGGGTGTTGACCTCCAGGAAGGAGATCGTGCCGTCCACGGCCACCAGGAACTCCACGGTGCCCGCGCCGATGTAGCCGGCCTCCTTGAGGATGGCCTTGGACGCCCGGTACAGCTCGGCGTTCTGCTCATCGGTCAGGAACGGCGCCGGAGCCTCCTCCACCAGCTTCTGGTGGCGGCGCTGCAGCGAGCAGTCACGGGTGGAGACGACCACGACGTTGCCGTGGCTGTCGGCCAGGCACTGCGTCTCGACGTGCCGCGGGCGGTCCAGGTAGCGCTCGACGAAGCACTCGCCGCGACCGAAGGCGGCGACCGCCTCGCGGACCGCTGAGTCGAACAGCTCCGGGATCTCCTCGATGGTGCGCGCGACCTTCAGACCGCGCCCACCACCGCCGAAGGCGGCCTTGATGGCGACCGGCAGGCCGTGCTGCTGGGCGAACGTGACGACCTCGTCAGGACCCGAGACCGGGTCCGGGGTGCCCGCGACGAGCGGGGCACCGGCACGCAGCGCGATATGACGCGCCGCCACCTTGTCACCGAGATCGCGGATCGCCTGCGGCGGCGGGCCGATCCAGGTCAGCCCGGCGTCCAGCACCGCCTGGGCGAACTCGGCGTTCTCGGACAGGAATCCGTATCCGGGGTGGATCGCGTCCGCCCCTGATTCGGCTGCGGCGGCCAGCACCTTGGCGTAGTCCAGATAGCTGGACGCCGGCGTGTCACCGCCCAACGCGTAGGCCTCGTCGGCCGCGCGGACATGCAGCGCGTCCCGATCCGGGTCTGCGTAGATGGCTACGCTGGCGATCCCGGCATCCCGGCAGGCGCGGGCGACGCGGACTGCAATTTCACCGCGGTTGGCGATGAGCACCTTGCGCACGATGGCTCCCTCCTTGAAACAAGCCGAGTTTAGTTACTGACGACACTTCATGCCGAGTCACCCCTACAGGTGAGCTTGCCCACACGGAGGGTGATTCGAGCGCCGGTCGAGCGCCCGAGTGCCTGCTAAATCCACGGTACGACCCCATTCGTCCGGGTGCCCCAAGGGCCTTGGTGTGGCCCATGTCTCTCTGAGTGACCAAGGGCAGGATGCCGGATCCTTTGTGGGTTCTCCACGAATAGGGGGTGGAATCTTTGCTGGTCCGCCACCCCGAAAGGGTGGTGGGGTCATGGACCTTGCCGCGCGGCGTACCCGTTAGTAGCGTTCGCGATGCGTGATACCCGGGGTAACGGTTGCAGGTTGAAGGGGGAAAGGTGCGCAGAGGTCTGGCCGCGACCACGGCTGTAGTGCTCGTCCTTGAGGCGTTCGTCATCGCGTTCATCCATGTGGTGCTCGGCCTCGCCGTGCGCAACCAGAACATGTCCGTCGCGGGACTCGACTCCGACGGCATGGCCATCGGCACCTGGGTCGGTGGTGCTCTGTTCGGGCTCTTCCTCATCGGCTGTGCCCTCATCCCGGCGCGGGTAGCGCTGCGTGGCCGCCCGCCCGGCCGGTTCGGGCAGATCCTGCTCATCGTGTGCGCGGTCGTTCACGGCCTGCTGGGTGCGCTGGTGGTCGGCCTCGTCGGCTGGGCCGCCTTCGTCTTCATGATGGTCGTCCTGGCGCTCCTTGTCGGCACTCTGCTGCTGTACCCCGACACCGAGGACAGCGCACCCGCCGCCGGGAGCAACGGCAACGAGGTCCCGCCGCCGACCGCCCCGGCCGCAGCCTAGGACGTTACGGGCAGGGGCGGGCGGAAACCGGCGGCTACGCCGTCCAGAGGTCGGTGATCCGCACGTCCAGGTCGCCCAGCAGCCGCCGCAGCGTCGGCAGGGACAGGCCGATGACGTTGCCCGGGTCCCCGTCGATCCCGTCGACGAACGGGGCCGAGCGGCCGTCCAGGGTGAACGCGCCCGCGACGTACAGCGGCTCGCCGCTGGCGACGTAGGCGGCGATCTCGGCGTCGTCCGGCGAGCCGAAGCGCACCGTCGTCGACGCGGTCGCCGAGACCTGCTTGCCGTTCGCGGTGTCGATGACGCAGTGACCCGTCCGCAGTACGCCGGAGCGGCCGCGCATCGACACCCACCGGGCGGTCGCCTCCGCGGCGTCCGCCGGCTTGCCCAGCGCCTCGCCGTCCAGGTCCAGTACGGAGTCGCAGCCGATCACCAGCTCGCCGCCGGTCAGGCCGGCCGCTACCGCCGCGGCCTTCGCCTCGGCCAGCACCCGCGCCAGCTCCGCCGGGTTCGCGGCGGTCAGCGCGTCCTCGTCGACCCCGCTGACCACGACCCGGGGATCGAGTCCGGCCTGCCGCAGCAGGTTGAGCCGGGCGGGGGATGCAGAGGCCAGGACGAGAGGGCGACGGGTGCTCATCGGGCCATCGTAATTCGGGCCGCGGCCGCTGCGGTGCCGGGGCGGGACACTGCCGGACGGTCAGCTGTGCCAGCCGACCAGCAGCATCAGCAGGGGAATGGTCAGCGCGATCACGAGCATCGCGCGCCGCAGCATCGCCTGCACCTGCCGCATGTCCTCCGGCGGTTCGTCGCGCCGGTCGCGGTCCGACCACAACATGTCTTCCAGGTTGCGCCCGGGAAAAGGCCCGCGCCTGAGTACGGGTACTCAAGCGCGGGCCGGGAGATGACTATTTGTTCGGCTTGCTCCGCTGATGCGGCCGGGCCGGCTCGTTCAGCGCGGCCAGAAGGACGTGCGCCACGCGCCGGGACCCGGGCCGGGGACAGGGCGGGGCACGTTGTGGGCCGGGTCGGCCCACTGCTCCGTCGGGTGCGGGCCGTCGGCGCTGCCCGACGTCGCGGCGGCCCGCGCCTGGACCAGTGCCACGACGGCGGCCAGCTCCTCCGGGGTCGGATTTCCCCGCTCTACCTTGATCACCACGGGACGGCTCCTTACAGGGGGATGTTGCCGTGCTTCTTCGGCGGCAGGCTCTCGCGCTTGTTGCGCAGCGTCCGCAGCGCCTTGACGAGGTGCGAGCGGGTCTCGGACGGCATGATCACCGCGTCGATGTAACCGCGCTCGGCGGCCACGTACGGGTTCAGCAGCGTGTCCTCGTAATCGGTGATCAGCTGCTGGCGCAGCTCCTCGACCGCCTCCGGCGTCTTCGCCTCGGCCAGCGTGCGGCGGTGCAGGATGTTCACCGCGCCCTGCGCGCCCATGACCGCGATCTGCGCGGTCGGCCACGCCAGGTTCAGGTCGGCGCCCAGGTGCTTGGAGCCCATCACGTCGTAGGCGCCGCCGTACGCCTTACGGGTGATGACGGTGATCAGCGGGACCGTCGCCTCCGCGTAGGCGTAGATCAGCTTGGCGCCGCGCCGGATGATGCCGTTCCACTCCTGGTCGGTGCCGGGCAGGAAGCCGGGTACGTCCACGAAGGTGATGACCGGGATGTTGAAACTGTCGCAGGTACGGACGAAGCGGGCGGCCTTTTCCGACGCGTCGATGTCCAGACAGCCCGCGAACTGCATCGGCTGGTTGGCGATGATGCCGACCGGCCGGCCCTCGATCCGGCCGAGGCCCGCGACGATGTTCGGCGCGAACAGCGCCTGCGTCTCCAGGAACTCGCCGTCGTCCAGCACGTGCTCGATGACCTTGTGCATGTCGTACGGCTGGTTCGCGGAGTCCGGGATCAGCGCGTCCAGCTCCAGGTCCTCGGCGCTGGTCGCCAGGTCCGCCTCGACCGGGTAGGCCGGGGCCTCCGCCAGGTTGTTGGACGGCAGGTACGACAGCAGCGCCTTCACGTACTCGATGGCGTCCTTCTCGTCACCCGCCATGTGGTGCGCGTTCCCGGACGTCGTGTTGTGGGTGCGGGCGCCGCCCAGCTCCTCCATGGCGACGTCCTCGCCGGTCACGGTCTTGATGACGTCGGGTCCCGTGATGAACATGTGCGAGGTCTGGTCGACCATCACCACGAAGTCCGTGATGGCCGGCGAGTACACCGCGCCGCCCGCGCAGGGGCCCACGATCAGCGAGATCTGCGGGATCACACCGGAGGCGTGGGTGTTGCGGCGGAAGATCTCGCCGTACATGCCGAGCGAGGCCACACCCTCCTGGATGCGGGCGCCGCCGGAGTCGTTGATGCCGATGACCGGGCAGCCGGTCTTCATCGCCCAGTCCATGACCTTGACGATCTTCTCGCCGTAGACCTCGCCCAGGGCGCCGCCGAAGACGGTGAAGTCCTGGGAGAAGACCGCCACCGGGCGGCCCTCGACCGTGCCGTAGCCCGTGACGACGCCGTCGCCGTAGGGGCGGTTCTTCTCCAGGTCGAAGTTGGTCGACCGGTGCCGGGCGAGCTCGTCCAGCTCGACGAACGAGTCCTCGTCGAGGAGCAGTTCGATCCGCTCCCGGGCGGTCAGCTTGCCCTTGGCGTGTTGCTTCTCCACCGCGCGCGCGGAGCCGGCGTGCGTCGCCTCCTCCATACGGCGGCGCAGATCCGCGAGCTTGCCCGCGGTGGTGTGGATGTCGTGCTCCGGCTCGGCCATGGAGGCGGCTCTCCTGCTCTCGTGGGTCCTGTCGGGTCCTACTTGACTGGCGAGTAACGCTGTTTCGTAGCGTAACGGCGCGACTGGTTCCCGAGCAGTGCGGCGTTGGACACACTCCGCTCACAGGTCTTCTCCTAATCTGGGCGGATGACGACTCCCAACCGCTGGTCCGACCTGGAGCGCCCCCCTCTCGGCGAAGCCGCGCTGCGCCGGGCGGTCATCGCGCCGGACAGCCCCTGGACGTCCCTCGACGTCGTCGAGGCCACCGGTTCCACCAACAGTGACCTCGCACAACGCGCCAACGCCGGTGCCCCCGAAGGCGCCGTACTCGTCGCGGAGGAGCAGACCGCGGGCCGCGGCCGGCTGGACCGCCAGTGGTCGGCGCCGCCCCGCTCCGGCCTGTTCCTCTCGGTGCTACTGCGGCCCGCCGACGTACCGGTGGAGCGCTGGGGCTGGCTGCCGCTGCTCGCCGGAGTCGCGACCGCCACGGCGCTGTCCCGGACCGCCGGCGTCGACACGGCACTCAAATGGCCCAACGACCTGCTGGTCACCATCGACGGCGAGGAGCGCAAGACCGGCGGCATCCTCGCCGAGCGCGCCGGCACCGACGCCGTGATCATCGGTATCGGGATCAACGTGTCGCTGCGCACCGACGAACTGCCCGTCCCCGCCGCGGGCTCCCTCGCCCTCGCCGGCGCCAAGGGCACCGACCGCGACCCGCTGCTGCGTGCCGTGCTGCGCTCCCTCGCCGACTGGTACGGCGAGTGGCGGGCGGCCGGCGGCGACCCGGCCGCCTCCCGTCTCCAGCAGACGTACGCGGCCGGCTGCGCCACGCTCGGCCGTGAGGTCCGCGCCGAGCTGCCCGGCGGGCGTGAGCTGGTCGGCACCGCGGTCGGCGTGGACGACGACGGCCGGCTGGTGCTCGCCACCGCGGACGGGGAGCAGGCGGTGGGCGCGGGGGACGTCGTCCACATCCGCCGCGCGTAGGACCGGGGCCGGGCGGTGGAGGCAGCCCGTCCGGATCCCGGTCCTCCCTTGCGGATCTCCCGTCCGCGGGGGCGCGGAGGAGACCCGTTGACGTAGGCACGGGCAGGTGACGTGAGCTACGGCACACCTGCCGTATCGTTGAGGCGGCGTGTCGGCTTGATGATCGGAAGGGCTCGGACGGGCATTGCGCAGGGATCTGACAGGGGGCGGAGGGTGAGCGTGGACGACGCGGACCTTCCCCCGTACGCGACGGATCCGGGCACCGGCCCGGACCCGGACGGCATCGACCCCGATCAGCCGGCCGATCCGGCCGGCTCCGCCGACCCCGGGACGCCCGCCGATCCCGGTGCCGGCACGGATTCCACCGATCCCGCCGAGCATCCGCTCGCACTGCGCCTCGAACACCTCATCCTCGGCGCCGGCCGCCAGTACACGCCCTTCCAGGCGGCCCGCACCGCCGGCGTCTCCATGGATCTCGCCTCCCGCTTCTGGCGTGCCATGGGCTTCGCCGACATCGGCCAGGCGAAGGCCCTCACCGAGGCCGACGTGCTGGCGCTGCGCCGGCTCGCCGGGCTCGTCGAGGCCGGGCTGCTGAGCGAGTCGATGGCCATTCAGGTGGCCCGCTCCACCGGCCAGACCACCGCCCGCCTCGCCGACTGGCAGACCGACTCCTTCCTCGAAGGGCTCACCGAGCCGCCCGAGCCCGGCATGACGCGGGCCGAGGTCGCCTACCCGCTCGTCGAACTGCTCCTGCCCGAGCTGGAGGAGTTCCTCATCTACGTCTGGCGGCGCCAGCTGGCCGCCGCCACCAGCCGCGTCGTCCAGTCCGACGACGAGGAGGCCGTCGACCGCCGGCTGGCCGTGGGCTTCGCCGACCTCGTCGGCTTCACCCGGCTCACCCGGCGGCTGGAGGAGGAGGAACTCGGCGAGCTCGTCGAGGCCTTCGAGACCACCTGCGCCGACCAGGTCGCCGCACACGGCGGGCGCCTGATCAAGACGCTCGGCGACGAGGTGCTGTACGTCGCCGACGACCCCGGCACCGCCGCCGAGATCGGGCTGCGGCTCATCGAGACGATGACCGGCGACGAGTCCATGCCCGCACTGCGCGTCGGGATGGCCTTCGGGACCGTGACCACCCGGATGGGCGATGTCTTCGGCACCACCGTGAACCTCGCGAGCCGGCTGACGTCGATAGCGCCACGGGACGCCGTCCTCGTCGACGGTGACTTCGCGCAGGCGCTCGGCGCGGCGGGCGACGCCCCCGTCTCCGAGGTCGACGCGTCCGAGGACGACAAGTACCGCTTCGCCCTGCAGCCGATGTGGCGCCGCCCGGTGCGTGGGCTCGGCGTCGTCGAGCCGTGGCTGCTGACACGCCGTAGCTGACCCCACCTCCCCTGCCGCGCGGCGGGCGCGGCTGGCATGATCCGGGGCATGACGGAGTCTGAAGTGCGGTTCGGGGAATGGGTCGCGGTGCGGCGGCACGGCGCGCGCGTCGCGGAGTTGGTGCTGGATCGCCCCAAGGCGATGAACGCCATCTCGACGGAGATGGCCGGGAACGTGGCGGCGGCCTGTGCCGCGCTCGCCGCCGACCGGACGGTCAGCGTCGTGGTGCTGACGTCCACGCACGAGCGCGCGTTCTGCGTCGGCGCGGACCTGAAGGAGCGCAACTCCTTCACGGACGCCGACCTCGGCCGGCAGCGGCCGCACACCCGTGCCGCGTACACCTCGGTGCTGGAACTTCCGATGCCGTCGATCGCCGCGGTGCACGGCTTCGCGCTCGGTGGCGGCTTCGAGCTGGCGCTGTCCTGCGACGTGATCGTGGCGGACGCCACCGCGGTGGTGGGGCTGCCGGAGGTCTCGGTGGGCGTGATCCCCGGCGGTGGCGGCACCCAGCTGCTGCCGCGCCGGGTGGGCGCGGCACGGGCCGCCGAGCTGATCTTCACGGCGCGGCGGGTGGCGGCGGAGGAGGCCCGTGAGCTGGGCCTCGTCGACGTCCTGGCCGCCGCGGGCGAGGACCGCGCGGACGCGCTGGCGCTCGCGGAGCGCATGGCCGCGAACTCGCCGGTGGGCCTGCGGGCCGCGAAGCGGGCGCTGCGGCTCGGGCACGGACTGGATCTGCGGGCCGGTCTCGACGTCGAGGACGCGGCGTGGCGGACGGTGGCCTTCTCGGGGGACCGGGCCGAGGGCGTGGCGGCGTTCAACGAGAAGCGGACGCCGGACTGGCCCGGGGAGTGACGCCGGCCCGGGTGGCGGCGGGCGGCTGACGGGGGAACAGTAAATTCGCCCAGGGAGTAGTCAAACAGCCCCAAGTGCGACATTTGTTCTTAATCTGGTGGGATGGGTGACGGGACGGCCGATCGACGGCTGCGAGCGGTCGTGGAGTTGGCGCAGGCGATGGCGGCCGCCCAGGACCCGCGCGAGGCGGTGCGGGCGGCCGCCACCAGGGCGCGGCTGGCGATGGGCGGGTCCTTCGCGGCGCTGTCGTCGTGGGAACGGGGATCGGGCCAGCTCAAGGTGCTCGTCAACGACGGCGACCTGGCGCCCGGCGAGGACCCGGAGCCGCGGGACGAGACCTATCCCGTGAACGACTTCCCGGAGATCGTCGAGTTCCTGCACGGGAAATGGGCCGGCGGCGGGGAACCGCACGCCTGGGTCGAGACGGCCGAGGAGGGCCCGCAGGGGCCGGGCGCGTACTGCCACCAGCGGGTCGCCGCCCTGCGACGGCGCGGGCGCGGCTGCTGCGTCGTGGCGCCGATCGTGCTGCACGGGCGCGCCTGGGGCGAGCTGTACGTGGCCCGGGGCGCGGGCGAGCCGGTCTTCGACCGGGCGGACGCGGACTTCGCGACGGTGCTGGCCGCCGTGATCGCGGCCGGGATCTCGCAGACCGAACGGCTCGCCGAGGTCCAGCGGCTGGCCTTCAGTGACCCGCTGACCGGGCTCGGGAACCGGCGCGCCGTCGACGTCCGGCTGGACGAGGCGCTGGAGCTGCACCGGGTGTCGGGGACCGTGGTGAGCCTGGTGGTGTGCGATCTGAACGGTCTGAAGAAGGTGAACGACCGGCTCGGGCACGCGGTCGGGGACCAGCTGCTCGAACGTTTCGGCTCCGTCCTGTCGCTGTGCGGCGCGCTGCTGCCGGGCAGCCTGGCGGCCCGGCTCGGTGGCGACGAGTTCTGCCTCGTCGCGGTCGGCCAGAGCCCGGACGAGGTGGTGGGCGCGGCGGACGAGCTGTGCCGGCGGGCCACCGAGCTGGAGGTGGGCGAAGGCGTCGCGTGCGGGGTCGCCTCGACGGGCGACCCGATCGGGCCGGTACGGACCGCCCGGCGGCTCTTCCGCCTCGCCGACGCCGCCCAGTACCGGGCCAAGGCGCTGCGCTCGACCACTCCGGTCGTCGCGGGGCGCGGGGGCCCGGACGACCCCGTCGTACGCCTCGCGGACCAGCCGCCCGCGCCCGAGGGCGAACGCCGGCGGATTCGCGGGCGCCACGGGTCCTGACGGGCGGGCCTGCCGGCGGGCCCGGTTGCCTTGCTGTGCCCGGCCCCGAGCGGTTGTCGGGTAGGGCCCGCGAAGATCACCGGGGCGGGCCATCGAAGATCGCCTGCGAAGGTAAGGAGTGACAGGCGGCGATTCACTCTCTAGGGTGCGTGAATATGAATATGCATAACGTGGTCATCGGCGCCGACGGCGCGAGCGCGGACGACGTCCTGGCCGTGGCTCGCGGCGGCGCGAAGGTCGAACTGTCGCAGCAGGCACTGACCGGGATCGCCGCGTCGCGGCAGGTCATCGAGGCGCTGGCGGCCAAGCCGGAGCCGGTCTACGGCGTGTCCACGGGCTTCGGCGCGCTGGCCGTCCGCCACATCAGCCCGGAGCTGCGCGCACAGCTGCAGCGCTCCCTGGTGCGTTCGCACGCCGCCGGCATGGGCCCGAGCGTCGAGCGGGAGGTCGTGCGCGGCCTGATGTTCCTGCGGCTGAAGACGCTCGCGTCCGGCCGCACCGGCGTGCGTCCGGTCGTCGCCGAGACGATGGCGGCGATCCTGAACGCCGGAATCACCCCCGTCGTGCACGAGTACGGCTCGCTCGGCTGTTCCGGTGACCTCGCACCGCTCGCGCACTGCGCGCAGGTGCTGATGGGCGAAGGCGTGGCCGAAGGCCCCGACGGAACGATTCGTCCGGCCGGCGAGCTGCTCGCCGAGGCCGGCATCGAGCCGGTGGAGCTGCGCGAGAAGGAGGGCCTGGCCCTCATCAACGGCACCGACGGCATGCTCGGCATGCTGGTGATGGCCTGCGCGGACCTCGCGCAGCTGTTCACCGCCGCCGACATCACCGCCGCGCTCTCGCTGGAGGCACTGCTCGGCACCGAGCGCGTCCTCGCGCCCGAGCTGCACGCCATCCGCCCGCACCCGGGCCAGGCCGCGAGCGCCGAGAACATGCGCCGCGTGCTGGAGGGCTCCGGCTTCACCGGGCACCACCAGGACGACGCCCCGCGCGTCCAGGACGCCTACTCGATCCGCTGCGCCCCGCAGGTCGCGGGCGCCGGCCGGGACACCCTGGCGCACGCCCGGCTGGTGGCCGACCGCGAGCTGATCTCCGCCGTCGACAACCCCGTGGTGCTGCCCGACGGCCGCGTGGAGTCCAACGGCAACTTCCACGGCGCGCCCGTGGCGTACGTCCTGGACTTCCTGGCGATCGCCGCCGCCGACCTCGGCAGCATCGCCGAGCGGCGCACCGACCGGCTGCTCGACAAGTCGCGCTCGCACGGGCTGCCGGCGTTCCTCGCCGACGACCCGGGCGTGGACTCGGGCCTGATGATCGCTCAGTACACGCAGGCCGCGCTGGTCAGCGAGATGAAGCGGCTGGCCGTGCCGGCCTCCGTGGACTCCATCCCGTCGTCCGCGATGCAGGAGGACCACGTCTCCATGGGCTGGTCCGCGGCCCGCAAGCTGCGGACGACCGTCGACAACCTGGCGCGGATCATCGCCGTCGAGCTGTTCGCCGCGACCCGCGCCATCGAGATGCGCGAGAAGCTCACCGCGGGCGGTCTGCGGCCCGCCCCGGCCACTCGGGCGATCGTGGCGGCGGTCCGTGAGGCGGGCATCGACGGAGTCGGCCCGGACCGTTTCCTGTCGCCCGACCTGGAGGCCGCGTACGCGTTCGTCCGGGCCGGAAACCTCAACGCGGCGGCCGAATCGGTGACGGGGCCGCTGGCCTGACGCCGGATCAGCGGGGCCGGCGCCGCGCGCCGCGCGACTGCTGAGCGGCGACTGCTGAGCGATTGCTGAGCCGCTGCTGAGCGTGACGATGATGAGGGGCGCACACCCGCGGGTGTGCGTCCCTCGGTGCTTCAGAGCGCCTGCGCGCGGGAGCGCCGCCCTGCGTTCAGCACCAGCCCCGCACCGCCGACGAGGAACGCGGCCCCGCCGATCAGATACGGCGTGGTGTGCACCGTTCCGGTGGCCGCGAGATGGAGCGTCCCGGTCGTCGACGTCGTCGGTCCTGATGCCGTCACGGGTGCCTTGACCTGCGAAGCGGGGGCATGATCCGGGCTGGCGGTGGCGGACGGCACGAAATACAGCGCTGCCAGTACGGAAGCCGCGGCGGCGGCGACGAACGGGCGTGGAGAGGCCAGAGGCGAGGTCAACGGATCCCCCATTGGGTGCGGCGACTTGACCGTAGACGCCGATGTTAGTGACCTGGTGTGCCTGGTGGGAAGCTGGCGCTCCGGCGTTTACGCTCCGTCGCATGAGCACTACTGAGATTCCCCGTGGCGACAGCGGCCCGCGCTATGTCCGACTCCAGGTCGAGCTCGTTCTCGAGGTCACCGGACAGCAGGAAGTGACCGCCGCCGCACTGGAGCACATCGCCGCCGACGCGGAGATGCCCGCCGAGGAGCGGACGCACGCCGAGGCGGCTGTGAAGCAGGACGAGTCCGAGGCGCTGGCCTATCTGATCGACCCGTTCGACCTGGTCACGACGGTCCCCGGGATCGAACTCGTGCAGGCCTCGTGGTCCTGCGCGCACACCGAGTACGACCCCGACTCCGAAGAGTGGGACATGTACGACGACGACGATGCCGCAGAGGAGGACGTCGAGGAGGCCACCACGCCGGCCTGATCCCGGTCCGGCTCCGCCTGATCCTGGTCTGACCTGCATTTTTCCCCGACCCCGGGCCGTTTCGCGGCCCGGGGTTCCGCACGTGTGCCTCGACACACTTTCCGGACAAAGGGAACGGACTTCCGGCCCCGCATGTTCCTCTGGTTATGGATGAGGCTCGTTTCCGGATCCATCTCGTCCGGATCCGTCGCTCGCAGGGACGCGGGCAGGACTCGCGGGAACGCGAGCAGGGAACGTGCGCCCGCAGGCATTGGAGATTTGTGTGAAGTCGCCCGACCCCGGCACCGCAACCGGCCCCGTCAACGGCATGACGCCCGACCAGCGCGCGCGCTCGCGGCGCAGGCGCCGCACCGGCCTGGCGGCCGTCGCGGTCGTGCTCGGCGGCGCGGTCGCGCTGACCGCGTGCGGCGGCAGCGGCTCGGACAAGGGCGCCGCCGCGACGGACAAGGGCAAGACACAAGCGGACGTCGACGCGGCCGCCGCCGACGTCTCCTCGGACGCCAAGATCGCCATCACCCCGAAGACGGGGACCAGCAACGCGAGCATCAGCAGCGGCACCAAGATCGCCGTGACCGACGGCAAACTCACCGCGGTCGCCATGACCGAGGTCGTGAGCGGAAAGGCCGTCAAGGGCGCGATAGCCACCGACGGCACCAGCTGGAAGCCGGACGCCTCCCTCGACCGCGGCAAGAAGTACAAGGTCGCGGCCACCGCGCAGGACGCGAAGGGCCGCGTCGTCACCGAGACCTCCACCTTCGGCACGGTCTCCGCGAGCAACAGCTTCATCGGCTACTTCACGCCGGAGGACGGCTCCACGGTCGGCGTCGGCATGCCGGTGTCGATCAAGTTCGACAAGGCCGTCACCAACAAGAAGGCCGTCGAGTCGGCCATCAAGGTGGCGTCCAGCAGCGGCCAGACGGTCGTGGGCCACTGGTTCGACTCCACCCGGCTGGACTTCCGTCCGCAGGAGTACTGGAAGGCCGGCTCGAACGTCAGCGTCAAGCTGAAGCTCGACGGCGTCGAGGGCTCCAACGGCGTCTACGGCGTCCAGAACAAGGACGTCAACTTCACCGTCGGCCGGTCCCAGGTCTCGACGGTCGACGCCACCACCAAGACGATGACGGTCGTCCGCGACGGCAAAACCATCAAGACCATCCCGATCTCGGCCGGCTCCGCCGACCACCCGACCTACAACGGTCAGATGGTGATCTCCGAGAAGTACAAGCAGACGCGGATGAACGGTGACTCGGTCGGCTTCAAGGGTGAGTACGACATCGCCGACGTGCCGCACGCCATGCGGCTGAGCTCCTCGGGCACGTTCATCCACGGCAACTACTGGGGCAACAAGTCGATCTTCGGCTCGGCCAACACCAGCCACGGCTGCATCGGCCTGAGCGACGCCAAGGGCGCCAACGACCCGGACACGCTGGGTGCCTGGTTCTTCGACCAGTCGCTGATCGGCGACGTGGTCGTGATGAAGAACTCGCCCGACAAGACGATCAAGCCGGACAACGGGCTCAACGGGTGGAACATGACGTGGAGCGCTTGGACCGCCGGGTCCGCGCTGGGTGCCACGTCCTGATCCTGCGGGTTTGCCTGCGGCCGGCTCGAGCCGGGGGCCCGAAGGTCCCTCTCTAGGCCGTGTTGCGAAAGTCCCGCCTGGCCCACGGCGTCTGGCACGCGCCCTCGCCGCGTTGTCGGGCTCGTCCACGTACGTCCAGTACGAGGACGACCCTCCGCCTTGCGAGCGCACGCACCGGACGCCGTGGGCCACGCCCTCCGGGCGAACGGCGCTCCTTTCGCAACACGCCCTAGCGGGCGGTCCATTCGGACGGGTCGTCCAGGACCGCCCGCACCGCGCTGTACGCCGCGCCCAGCAGCACCCCGTCCCGGCCCAGCCGTGACTCGACCACCAGCGCGCCGCCGCCCGTGACCCGTCGCCCCAGCTCCCGCCGCACCCCCGGCAGCAGCCACGGGGCCAGCTCGGAGAGCGGGCCGCCGAGGACCACCGCCTGCGGGTCGAGCAGGTTCACGGCGCCGCTCAGCGCGATCCCGAGCGCCCGGCCGGCGGCCTCCAGGGCCGCCAGCGCGGGCGCGTCGTCGTCCGAGGCCGCCGTCCGCAGCGCCTTGAGCCGCCCCGGCAGCTCCGGGGCGATGCCGGCCGCGCGCAGCACCGCCTCCTCGCCCGCGTACTGCTCCAGGCAGCCGCGGGCGCCGCAGGAGCAGCGCGGACCGTCGGGGTAGACGGGGACGTGCCCGAGCTCGCCGGCGAAGCCGCGCGCTCCGCGGAAGAGGCTGCCGTTGATGACGAGGGCGGCGCCGATGCCGATCTCTGCCGAGACGTGGATGAAGTCGGTGAGGGGGGCTTGGGCAGCGCCTTGTGGGGTGTCGGTGGCGGGGAGCGCCTTCTCCCTGCCGGCCAGCCACAGTTCTGCCAGTGCCCCCAGGTTCGCCTCGTTCTCCACGGTCAGTTCGGTGCGTTCGTTCTTCCAGCCGAGGTTCGGTGCCCGCAGCACCGTGTGCTGGTCCCTCCCCACCAGGCCGGGGACCGCGACGGTCAGCCCCGCCGGGCGCAGCCCGAGCGCCACCGCTTCCTCCGTCACCTGCCGGACGAGTCCGTCCAGCTCGCCGAGCGTCTGCGCGGCGGCCCGGCCGCGGTTGCGGGCCTCCACGGTCGCTCGGGCCCGTACGGTGCCGCGCAGGTCCACGACGCAGGCCGCGAGGTGGTCCACGCCCACTTCGGCGCCGATCCCGGCGGGGCCGCGCGGGCTGAGGGCGAGGGCGGTGCCGGGGCGGCCCACGGTGCCGGGGCGCTGCGCGCCCAGCTCGGTGACGAGGCCCGCCGCGATGAGTTCGTCGACGAGCGTCGAGACGGTGGCCCGGGTGAGGCCGACCTCGGCGGCGACGGCTGCCCGGGAGAGGTTGTCGCCGGCGGCGACGGCGTGCACGACGGCGGACAGGTTGCGGCGGCGCAGGGCGGCTTGGGGGTTGGTGCCGGTTGCCACGGTCGGTCCGTTCTGTGGTCTGTGGGGGCGGGGGCCGGGCCCTCCGGGGCGGGGCTTCGAAATCGACTGTTCACGATCCCCCAACCTTCGGCCGGGGGTGCCCCCAGGGGCTCACAAATAGCTCGGCGGCATTTCGCAACCCCACCCCTGCGGACCCGTCCCCCTCCGGTTCGAGCCCCCCGGGGGGTGGGGGCCCTGGCCTCCTGCGTGTCGTTCGTCAGGTGGTGGTCAGCGCCGCTCTCAGGGATTCCAGCGTGGTTTCGTCCCGTTCGATCGGATCGTAGACCGGGCCCGCCGACGTGCCCCAGCGGACGGCGATGTCGGTGGGTGTTTCGCCGGTGAGGAGGGCGGCCGCCTGCGCGGCGGCGCCCAGGGCGACGAGGTCGTCCGCGTCGGGGATCTGGACCGCTCGTCCGGACAGCCGGCGGACGGTCTGCCGCCAGGCGGTGCCGCGGGCGCCGCCGCCGATCAGGAGGAGGGGCTCGTCGGAGGGCCGGTCGTCGACGGCCAGGACCAGGTCCAGGGCGGTGAGGAGGGTGTAGGTGGCGCCGTCGTAGGCGGCCTGGAGGATCTGGCCGGGGGTGGTGTCGTGGCGCAGGCCGGTGAGGGTGCCCGAGGCGAGGGGGAGGTTGGGGGTGCGCTCTCCGTCGAGGAAGGGGAGGAGGGTGATCGTTCTGTTGGGTTCCACGGCTTCTCTGGTGAGGCTGAGGAGGCCGGCGATCTTGTCCACCGCCTGGGTGCAGTTCAGGGTGCAGGCGAGCGGGAGCCAGCCGCCGTGTGCCCCCGCGAAGCCGGCGACCGTTCCCGTGGGGTCGGTGGGGCGGTTGGTCGAGGGGGTGTAGACGGTTCCCGAGGTGCCCAGGCTGAGGGCGGCGCGGCCGGGGGTCAGGCCGAGGCCCAGGGCGGCCGCCGCGTTGTCGCCGGTGCCGGAGGCGACCGGGATGCCGGGTGGGAGGGGGAGGCCGGGGAGCGTGGTCCCTGCTGGTTCTCCTGGGGCCAGTACGCGGGGGAGGAGGGCTTCGTCGAGGCCGACGGTGGTGAGGACGGCGTTGTCGTAGGTCTCGGTGTCCGAGGCCCACCAGCCGGTTCCCGATACGTCGCCGCGATCCGTGACCGCCTGGCCCGTCAGCCGTTCGGTGAGGAAGTCGTGCGGCAGGCGCACTCCGGCCGTCGCGGCGGCGACGGCCGGTTCGTTCTCGCGCAGCCAGGCCCATTTCGCGACGGTGAAGCTGGCGCCGGGTACGGAGCCGAAGCGCTCGGCCCAGTGTTTGGCTCCGAAGCGTGCGACGAGTGCCTCTGCCTGGGGGGCTGATCGCACGTCGTTCCAGAGGAGGGCCGGGCGCAGGGCCTTACCCGATGCGTCGAGGGTGACCAAGCCATGTTGTTGGCCTCCGATGGAGATGGCCGAGGCCGGGTGTGGGGACAGGGCTTCGAGGGTTGTTCTGAGGGCTTGCCACCAGACCTCCGGGTCCGTTTCGCGCCTTCCGCCCTCGCTGACCGTGTGGGGCGATCTGGCCCGCGCCAGCACTTCGCCGGTGTCCACCCGGACCGCCAGCGCCTTCGTCGACTGGGTGGAGCTGTCCACCCCGATCACGACCGTCGGTTCCATTGAGCGACCCCCTTCTCTTCCCATCGCGGTCCCCGCATACTAATTTGTTCAACGGTCTTACGAATAGGAGCCGGCGCCATGAGTCTCACCCCCACCCCCGAGCACAAGTTCACTTTCGGCCTCTGGACGGTCGGCTGGCAGGGCCGCGACCCGTTCGGTGACGCCAGCCGCCCCGCCCTCGACCCGGTCGAGTCCGTCACCCGGCTCGCCGAGCTGGGCGCGTACGGCGTGACGTTCCACGACGACGACCTCATCCCGTTCGGCGCCACGGAGGTCGAGCGCGAGACGCACATCAAGCGGTTCCGGCAGGCCCTCGACGCGACCGGCCTGGTGGTGCCCATGGCCACCACCAATCTCTTCACGCACCCGGTCTTCAAGGACGGCGCCTTCACGTCCAACGACCGTGACGTACGGCGGTACGCGCTGCGCAAGACGGTCCGGAACATCGATCTGGCCGTCGAGCTCGGTGCGCAGGTCTATGTGGCGTGGGGCGGCCGGGAAGGGGCGGAGTCCGGGGCGGCCAAGGACGTGCGGGTCGCGCTGGACCGGATGAAGGAGGCGTTCGACCTGCTCGGCGAGTATGTGCTGGGGCAGGGGTACGACCTGCGGTTCGCCGTGGAGCCCAAGCCGAACGAGCCGCGCGGCGACATCCTGCTGCCGACCGTGGGGCACGCGCTCGCGTTCATCAACGAGCTGGAGCACCCGGAGCTGGTCGGGGTGAACCCCGAGACCGGGCACGAGCAGATGGCCGGGCTCAACTTCACGCACGGCATCGCGCAGGCGCTGTGGCACGGCAAGCTCTTCCACATCGACCTCAACGGCCAGACCGGCATCAAGTACGACCAGGACCTGCGCTTCGGCGCGGGCAATCTGCGGGACGCGTTCTGGCTCGTCGATCTGCTGGAGACCGCCGGTTACGAGGGGCCCCGGCACTTCGACTTCAAGCCGCCGCGTACCGAGGACTCCGACGGCGTCTGGGCCTCGGCCGCCGGGTGCATGCGCAACTACCTGCTGCTGAAGGAGCGCGCCGCCGCGTTCCGTGCCGATCCGGTCGTGCAGGAGGCGCTCAGGGCGTCCCGGCTGGACGAGCTGGCCCGGCCGACGCTGGGGGAGGGCGAGACGCTCAGTGATCTGCTGGGCGACCGGGCGTCGTTCGAGGACTTCGACGTCGAGGCGGCGGCGGTGAAGGGCATGGCGTTCGAGCAGCTCGACCAGCTGGCGATGGACCACCTGCTCGGCGCCCGCTGACCTTTCTCATCCGGCTCTCAGTCCGGCCTCACCCGTTCATCACCGCTGGTTCCTACCGTGACGGCGCAGCGGGAGTACGAGGGACCTCCGATCCACTCGTACTTCCGCCGTCCCCATTCATCCCCCCGCATCCTGGCCGGGGTGGCAACGGCGAGGAATCGCATGTTCTTTACGTATCTCAGGCGCGAGCTGCGACGTCGCAGAAAGGCCGCGCTGGTCATCGCGCTGGGGCTGGCCCTCGGTATCGGGCTGGTCATCACCGTCAACTCGGCCTCGGCGGGGATGCAGGTGGCGCAGGGCAAGGTCCTGCAGTCCCTGTACGGCCTCGGGACCGATATGACGGTCACCAAGGCCGCCGCCGCGCAGGGCAGTACCGGGGCCACCGGGCGTCCGAAGTTCAACTTCGGTGCCACCACGGACTCCAAGGAGCAGAGCAGCGACCAGGTGATGGTGCAGGGCTTCGAGTCGCTGCCCAGCACGGTCGTGTCCCAGGTCGCCGGGCAGAAGGGGGTGGACGACGCCGTCGGCGGGCTGAGCCTGCGGGTGCTGAAGGTGAGCGGGCAGTTCGACCGGGGGCAGGTCAAGCAGGGCCAGACCACCGGCGGCGGGCGCGGTGGTGGCGGCGCGCAGCCGCCGAGTGAGGTGCAGGGCGGTGGCGCGCAGTTCGACGTCAACAACTACTCGGTCTACGGCGTGGACGTCGCCAAGCCGGCGCTCGGGCCGCTGACCTCCTCGAAGATCACCTCGGGTACGTCCTTCACGAGCGCGCAGTCCAACACCGCCGTGGCCGTCCTCGACAGCTCCTACGCCAAGGAGAACAAGCTCGCGGTCGGTGGCACGCTCACCATCAAGGCCGTCAAGTACAAGGTCATCGGCATCGCGACCGCCGACAGCGGCGACTCCGCCGCCAACGTCTACATCCCGCTGACGCAGGCCCAGACGCTGGCCGGCGCCAAGGACAAGGTCACCACGGTCTATGTGAAGGCCACGGACTCGCAGCAGATCGACGGCGTCAAGTCCGCCATCCAGAACAACGTCCCGGGCACGACGGTCACCACCTCCGCCGATCTCGCCTCCACGGTCTCCGGTTCGCTCGCCACCGCTTCCGACCTGGCGACGAACCTCGGCAAGTGGCTCTCCATCGCCGTGCTGATCGCCGCGTTCCTGGTCGCGGGACTGCTCACCTCCTCCGCCGTCAGCAGGCGCGTGCGGGAGTTCGGCACGCTCAAGGCGCTGGGCTGGAAGAGCCGCCGGGTCACCGGTCAGGTGATGGGCGAGGCCCTGGTCAACGGCCTCATCGGCGGCGTCCTCGGTATCGCGCTCGGCCTCGGCGGCGCGTACCTCATCACCGCCATCAGCCCGACGCTGACCGCGTCGGTCGCCTCCGGTGGCGGTGGCGGTGGTGGCTTCGGCGGCGGGCCCGGGCGGCAGGCCGCGACGAAGGCGCTGGACATCGCGCTGACCGCTCCCGTCAGCCTCGGCACCATCGGCCTGTCGGTCGGCCTCGCCGTCGCCGGCGGCCTCATCGCGGGCACCTTCGGCGGCTGGCGCGCCTCCAGGCTCCGCCCGGCGGACGCCCTGCGCCGCGTCGAATAGCCACCCACCTTCAGTCTCAAGGGAGTTGACCATGTACCAGCTGACCGGCGTCACCAAGCACTACCGACGCGGCAAGGACACCGTCGAGGCCCTACGGGGTGTCGATCTCACCATCGAGGACGGCGACCAGCTCGTCATCCAGGGCCCCACCGGCGGCGGCAAGTCCACCCTGCTGCAGATGCTCGGCGCCCTCGACCGCCCGACCGAGGGCTCGGTGGAGTTCGACGGCGTCGACCTCGCCCGGCTCGGCGAGGCCAAGCTCACCAGGATGCGCGCCGAGAACATCGGCTTCATCTTCCAGAGCTTCAACCTCATCCCGACGCTCACCGCCCAGGAGAACGTCGAGACGGCCCTCGTCCCCATGGGCGTCAAGCCCGCGGAACGCCGCCGCCTCACCGTCGAGGCACTGGAGTCCGTCGGCCTCGACGAACGCCTGAGCCACCTGCCCTCCGAACTCTCCGGCGGTCAGCAGCAGCGCGTCGCCATCGCCCGCGCCCTCGTCAAGAAGCCCAAGGTCCTCCTCGCCGACGAGCCCACCGGCAACCTCGACGAGGCCACCCGCGACGACATCATGGGCCTCCTCGAAGGCCTGTGGAGAGAACGCGGCCTGACCTTCATCCTCGTCACCCACGACTCCGCCATCGCCAAACGCGCCCCCCGCCTGGCAACCATCCGCAAGGGCCGCGTCACAGTGACGGAGCGGGTCCTGGCGACCTAGCCGGCTGTCGGGGCCGGGCCACCCGACGAGGGCCCGGCCCCGACACGGCGGTCGGCAAGGAGACCTCCGCGGCGTACACGAGCAGGTTCGCGAAGCGCAGCCATGGGAGCAGGTGCATGTTCAGTGGCGCGTACCTTCATTGCCAGCCGTCCAATGCACGCTCTGCGTTGTCGACCAGTTCCTTATAGGTCATGACCTCAACGCGACTGATGTGTGTGTTGAGGGTGCGGAAGGCCTCGTTGATCGCGTCTTCGGCAACAACGGGTTGCGCGGCAGGGTGTCCAATCAACACGAGTGCGCTTGCTCGCCGAGTCTCGATGCCCAGTTCATCTCGAATGCGGAGTCGGTGTTCATCCAAGCCGACAAGGTAGTTGACCGCTTGGCTCACTGCGTCGTGTACTTCGGCCGTCGGTACCCAGCACCCTCGGTGTTCCTTGACCAGGCGGCCGCGCAGGCTCATGGAACGCTTCAACTCGACGATATGTAGTGCGCCATCCCCGCGTATGAGGGGGATATCCACCTCGTCGCCTGGTACCAATCGGCGCTGGACCGCTTGGCTCGCGAACTGGCCACCGAAGATCCAGTGCTGACCGTCCAGCGCGCGTTGCAAGTCGAGCTCACTCGCCTCCGGATCCTCCACCACCTTGCGCAACGCCTTGAGATCCTTCCGACGCTTTTGAATCTCGGCGGCCCGGAGTAGCAGTTGCCCCTCCTCGTCCGCTGCCAAAATTGCCAAGGAGCCAGGAGACATCACGATGTGGCGGGCAGATTTCTCCGGATCTTCCAAATCGACTCTTTCGCGTAGGACTTGCTCCATCCACGCGGCCACCTCGGCAGAGCCACGGACTATTCGATACCGGCTGGGTTGCTCCTGCGACTGTTGCATGTAACGGGCGTCCCGGGCGACGGACCCTACGTGAGTAAGCACCTCGCTCGGGCTCGCGTCGGGATACTCGCTGAGGTACTGATCGCCGAGCTGAGCGAAGAAGGCAAGACTCGCGGCTATCGTTCGTGCCAGGAAGTCCTGGTGCGAGCTCAGCGGTTGTGTCGACCGTTGAAAGAGGCGGTATCGCTCTTCGAAGTCCGGTCGGAGGATCCGACCTTCCGCGTAGTCCAGAGAGTCTTGTATCAGTCGCACGATGTGCCACTCGTCTGCCGCTGCCGCTGCCGAGCGCACGTTCTTCAGTACGGTGACGAGTGCTTGGCCTCCTCTGTAGGGGACCTTTCCGCTGCGCATATGCTTGAAGACCGATGCAAGCGCGTCCTTGACGTCAGGATCGATGGCTTGCTCGGCCACGCGCTCCAGTTGCAACTTCAACGCGAAGTCAGATCTCACATCCATAGTCACGATTCTGGTGCCTGGCACTGACAGAATCAGCTTGCGTTGTACCTGCTGAAGATGTGGAGTGCCGCGTCGATCTGTGCTTTCGTGCGGTCGTCGGCTTCCCCTTCGAGTCGCACGAAGACGACGGAGGAACCAGGGTCGGCCGCGACCAGCAGGGTCAGCGGTATTCGGCCCGCCAACGGGTAGTCGTACCAGCCCCCGGGCCTCTCCACGTCCGTGCCTGGGAGGGCGCCCTCGGTAGCCCCCCAGTCCGAGTCGTCGAAGCGGTAGCCCGAGAACTCCGCAACCGACTCGCAGAACGGCCGCAGATTGGCCTCATGGATCCAGCGGCCGCCGAAGATCGGATCGGAGCACGGAGGGTCGTCTGTCGGTCGTGACGACTCCGATGGGGATGGAAACACCCGTGCCTCCCGGCCCGCAGTACCCGTCAACGTTGCGGTCAAGGTACCGCTGGTCGTCCGGATCGCGAGGGTCGTTGGCGGTGGTGCGGGACAAGCGCAGCCGTGATCGTGGTCACGGATCTTCGATGGTGGGCCGGACGGGGGACAGGAACGGGTCCGGTCGCTCGGTGAGGGCGCCGCGGGCGAGGCGGTGGACTCGGAAGGCGTTGGGGTTCTGCGGGTCTTCGTCGTCGTACGTGTGGAGCAGACCGTAGGAGCCGGGCGCGATGCGGCCGACTTCCGTGAACAGGTCGATGATCTCCGGGCCGTGCAGTCCGGAACGGTTGGGGTGGCCGGCGATGTGCAGCATCCAGCGACCGTTCATCGCGCGCAGGTCGGCCAGGTAGGGACTGTCCATGCGATCGAGGAGTGTCCGCACCTGGCCGAGGAACGCGTCGCAGGGAGTCTCGTCCTCGGGGTCGGGACTCCCTACGAGCGTGATCCAGCCGTGGTACTCGAACACGTCGTCTCAGCAGCCTGAGGGATGGCTGGACAGCCAGTTCCTGTGCTCGTCGCGTAGGGCGTCCCGCTCCTGGGGCGTTGCCAGGATGACGTCGGCCCCGCCGTCGTAGGGGTGGTGGATCCGGCGGAGATCCGTATCGGTTACGAGCACGCCGGCCAGTTCGTCATCCGCCACGTGCCGGAGCAGCGTGTCGATGCAGCCGCTCTGCCATGGTCGTCGGCTGACGTAGAGGTGGGTGTGGACGTCGGAATCGAGATCGGGGTCCTCCGCGTCCGTGAGCGTGGTCCAGCGGGAGGCGCCGTGGTCCGCGTCGCGGCGGGTTGCGGGGTGCTCCGCTTCGGCGGGAGGAACCGACCAGGCCGTGGTCACCACGTACACGTCTCTGCCGACGAACAACCCGTCCAGGACCGTGTTGTACCGGTCCAGGACGGTGGTGTACTCGTGCTCGTTCTCCGGGTAGCGCTTCCCCCCGGGGAGGCTGTGGAAGCGCACCCACCGGTCGTTGTAGACGCTTCGTAGTCGGTGCGCGACCGGCGGGCCCAGCGGCCGTCTTTCCCGCCACAGCGCGGACAGGGCTTCGCTGTCGAAACCGACATCCGCGCCGGGCGGGAGTGGGTCAGCCATCTGCCGGGGCGATTCCGGTCGGGCAGGAGCGGCCCCAGTTCGTCTCCGAGGGGGAGTCCAGGTTGACGCCGGTGCCGCCGATGCCGCAGTAGCCGTCGGGGTTCTTGTCGAGGTACTGCTGGTGGTAGGGCTCGGCGGGGTAGAAGGGGCCGGCCGGGAGGATTTCGGTGGTGATGTCGCCGTAGCCGGCCTTGGTGAGGATCTGCTGGTAGGCGTCGCGGGAGGCCTGGGCGCCGGTGAGCTGGTCCGGGGAGTGGGTGTAGACCGCGGAGCGGTACTGGGTGCCGGAGTCGTTGCCCTGGCGGTTGCCCTGGGTGGGGTTGTGGGACTCCCAGAAGACCTTCAGCAGCTCGGCGAAGGACACCAGCGCGGGGTCGTAGACGACGCGGACGGCCTCGGTGTGGGCGGTGAGACCGCTGCAGACCTCGTCGTAGGTGGGGTTCGGGGTGTGGCCGCCCTGGTAGCCGACGAGGGTGGTCCAGACGCCCGGGGTCTGCCAGAACTTGCGCTCGGCGCCCCAGAAACAGCCCATCCCGAAGTCCACGACCGCCAGATCGGCGGGGTACGGGCCGGTCAGCTGCTTGCCCAGCACGGTGTGCCGCGCGGGCACGTCGAATTCCGGCTCCGGGCGGCCCTTGAGGGCCTCGTCGGCGGAGGGCAGGTGGTTCTTGTGGCGGTTCAGGAACATGGGGGTTACTCCTCCGGGGTCGGCTCGCTCTGAGAGAACGTATGGACGGCCCGCGGGATTCCGTGCGGGTTCATTTCGCCCGCTGGAGTGCCTTCCGGATCGCTTTGTTCCGGGTGGCGACGAAGAACTCCGCGGGATCCACCTGGTAGCGCCAGGGGAGGGCGTCGATCCAGCCGTCGACCAGCCGGAACTGCTCGGCGGACTCCTGGAAGCGCCCCTGCTGATACAGGAAGAACGCGAGGAGGTGCCGGGCCTCGGGCAGCTGGGGGTGGTCCGCGCGGGCGGCGGCCACGTCGGCCAGCAGGGCGTCGACCCGGGCGAGCAGGTAGGGCGCCCGGTATCCGGCGCGCTTCACACCCTGCAAGCCGCCGTGCTCGTACCAGCTGATCAGCGGCAGAGCCTGGAGCAGGCTGCCGAGGGGAGCGCCGGCCGCGGCGTCGGCGGCGAAGCGGTTCGCCAGCTCTCCCGAACCGCACCACTTCGCGCACAGGTACTGCAGCACCGAGCTGTGGGCGAGGAAGTGGTGCGGGGCACGCTTGTCGACCTCCGTCCACATCAGGTGGAAATCGTGGTGGGAGTATCCGAAACCGATCCCGACCCAGAGTTCCGGCATTCTCGCGCAGGGGTCCTCGGGCGCCAGCTGCACGGCGCGGAAGGCCGCGGCCCGTGCTCGGGTCAGCAGGTCGAAGAACCCCTGGAACTCCTGCGCGCTGGTGTACCGCGCGTAGTGGCCCCCGCGCCTCTTCCAGGCCAGGTCGACCAGTCCGTGCGCCTCGACGAGTGCCGCGGTGGGGTCGTCCGGCCGTTCTGCCTGCCAGGCCTTCAACGAGGTGTTGTCCCAGGCGGCGAGCTTGCCCAGCCGCTCGGCCCGGTAGGCGCGGAGATCCCAGTCGTCGCCGGTGTCGGCGAGCAGCTGGGCGGCGGGCTGCCAGTCGCCGGCCCGCCCCGCGGCCAGGGCGACGTCCAGCACCGGGTCGGGGCCCGGGCGGGTCGTGTCCTGCTGATCCTTCGGCACCAGGCCGGGCTCGGGCGGCCGGCTGACCGCCCTTCTGGTCATGAACCGGTGGTACTGCCGGCGGAGCCTGGGGCTCAGCCCGAGCACGAGGAAGACAAGCAAGGCTACTGCCATGGACTCAGGGCTCCTGGATGAGGGGAAGTGCGCCGGCCAGGAGCTCGCGCAGCGGCCCGGTGTCGGGGTCGTCGGTGACGGCGGCGTCGAGGGCCTCGGGGAGGGCCTCGTCGTAACCGTCGGGGAGGGTGAGGCGGGCGGGGGTGGACCAGGAGAGCGTCCAGTCGGCCTTGCCGGCGTCGGCGAGGGTGACGCAGGTCAGCATGGACAGGCCCGAGCGCAGCGCGGGCCGCGCGAATTCGCGGGCCGCGCGGCCGGTGACGGCGGCGGCTTCGGGGGATTTGGGGAGCCGGTCGGCGATGGCCCACAGCCGGCCGGCGTCGATGGCGTCCAGGATCTCGTCGAGGCTCGCGAGGCCGCGCTCCGCGGCGTGACCGGCCCCCGCCGCGGCCTGCTGGAGCGGCCGCGCGCCGGCCCGGAAGGTGGCGAGCCCGGCCTGGCTCGCGAGGGCTTCCCAGCTGACGTGCCGCATCCTTGCCGCGCCGGCCGCGAGCGTCGCGGTCTCCAGGGCGGCCAGTACCCCGTCCGGGTCGCGCAGCAGGGTGAGGGCGGACGGTGCGTCGGGATCGTCGCGCACACCGTCGTCGGGGAGCGCTTCGAGCAGGCGGACGCGTTCGGCGATGGGCGGGTGCGAGTCGTAGGGGGAGTGCTCCGGCTCGGGGAGCTCCGCCCGCAGTCCCGCCAGCTCGGTGCGGCGGTCCGGGTCGGCCAGCAGATGCCGCAGCCCGCCGTAGAACTCGCCGGTGGGCGGGAGCAGTTCCACGTCCCAGCCGAGGGTCGCGTAGCGGCTGACGTAGAAGTCGAAGGCGGCGTCCAGGACCGGGATCTCGCGCAGTGCGCCGGCCGCCGCGTCGCGGCCCACGATGCGTGCGGCGGCGCGGTCGGCGGCGAGCTCCTGGCGGCGGCCGACGGACTGGGAGGCGCGCATGTAGAGCTTGGCGTAGCCGGTGTAGATCCTGGCCAGCACCGCGTGCGAGGCGCTGTCGTTCGCCGCGGCCTGTACGTGGAAGGACTCGATGGTACGGACGACGCTGTCCCGGCCGCGCATGGTGATGCCGGCGAGGCGGGTGTCGCGGTTGCTGTAGTGGCCGAGTTCATGGGCGAGGACGGCGCGCAGGTGGGGGACGCCGAGCCCGGTCATGAGCGGTACGCCGAGGAACAGCCGGCGCCGTCCGGGCAACAGGCCCAGCAGATGGGCGCGCTCCGAGACACCCGCGTTGACCTGGCCGGTGAGGGTGATGTCACGGGGCGGGCGGGTGCCGGCCTGCCGCGCGAGGTCACGCACCTCGGCCCACAGCTCCGGCTGCTGCGTGTCGTCCACGGTCAGCCCCGGGGGGCCCTCGTCGCCCTTGCCGCCGCGGAACATGAACACTCCGCGAATGATCGGGAAGGTCAGCAGCAGCGGCACCACGAGCAGCTTGCCGAGGAAGAGCAGGGCGAGGTGCCCCTGGAAGGACTCGTAGACGATCACGCCGAACACTCCGGCCAGCACGGCCAGCAGGCCGGTACTGAGGACGTAGAAGCCCGCGAGCAGCACGAGAGCGCGCAGCGCGCGCAAGGTTGCGCCCATTGAAGAAGGTCCCCCCACAGGACAAGAGTTCGAACTCGAAGCGGGATCATACGGCGTGGGGCAGCACCCGGACCAGGCGGTTACCGGGCCCGGGCGACTACGCTCGGCGGAATGAGCGACCACGACCAGCAGCACCAGAATTTCGAAACCCTCGCGATCCACGCCGGTCAGGCGGCGGACGCCCAGACCGGCGCCGTGGTGACGCCGATCTACCAGGTGTCGACGTACAAGCAGGACGGAGTGGGCGGGCTGCGCGGCGGCTACGAATACAGCCGCTCCGCCAACCCGACCAGAACCGCGCTGGAGGAGAACCTCGCGGCACTGGAAGGCGGCCGGCGCGGGCTGGCCTTCGCGTCCGGGCTGGCGGCGGAGGACTGCCTGCTGCGCACCATCCTGTCGCCCGGCGACCACGTGGTGATCCCGAACGACGCGTACGGCGGCACGTTCCGCCTGTTCGCCAAGGTCGTCGAGCGCTGGGGCGTCCAGTGGTCGGTGGCCGACACGTCCGACCCGGCGGCCGTGCGGGCGCAGCTGCGGCCGAACACCAAGGCGATCTGGGTCGAGACCCCGTCGAACCCGCTGCTCGGCATCACGGACATCGCGGCGCTGGCGGAGATCGCCCGCGGCGCCGGCACCGGCGTGCGGCTGGTGGTGGACAACACGTTCGCGAGCCCGTACCTGCAGCAGCCGCTCGCGCTCGGCGCGGATATCGTCCTGCACTCGACGACGAAGTACATGGGCGGGCACTCCGACGTCGTCGGCGGCGCGCTGATCACCGGTGACGCGGCGCTCGGCGACGAGCTGGCCTACCACCAGAACGCGATGGGCGCGATCGCCGGGCCGTTCGACGCCTGGCTGGTCATGCGCGGCATCAAGACGCTGGCGGTGCGCATGGACCGGCACAGCGCCAACGCCACCCGGATCGCCGAGATGCTCCAGTCGCACCCGAAGGTGTCGCGGGTCCTGTACCCGGGGCTGGCCGAGCACCCGGGGCACGAGATCGCCGCGAAGCAGATGAAGGCGTTCGGCGGCATGATCTCGTTCCAGGTGAACGGTGGCGAGGAGGCGGCCGTCGCGGTGTGCAACCGCGCGGGCCTGTTCACGCTGGGTGAGTCGCTGGGCGGCGTCGAGTCGCTGATCGAGCACCCGGGCCGGATGACGCACGCCTCGGTGGTGGGCTCCGCGCTGGAGGTCCCGGCGGACCTCGTACGGCTCTCGGTGGGCATCGAGTCGGTCGACGACCTGCTGGCGGACCTGACCCAGGCGCTCGGCTGATCCGTCCGAACCGGCTGATCCGTCCGATCCGTCGCTGTGGGCACCTGGTGCCCGAGCCGTCGTGAGGGCACCTGGTGGCCGGCCGAGCCGCTACCAGGTGTCCACCGGCGGCGTGGTGTCGAGCGGCTGCGGGTCGGGCCACTCCAGCACCGCGAACACCACGCCCGTCACGATCGCCGCGACGAGCAGCAGCCACAGCAGCTGGTGCACGACGCGGCGCCGCCGCAGGATGCGGCGGCCGCGCTCGGCGGCCCGTTCCGCCAGGTCGGCGGGGACGTAGGGGTGCGGGGTGTCGAGGACCCGGCGGACCTCCTCCTCCTTGCGGTCCGGGGGCATCATGACGCCGCTCCCTGGATCTCGTCGGCCGCGGAAGAGCTCTCGGCCGGAGTGTCCGACGAGGACGCCGATCCCCCCGCCGATCTCCCGGGCGGACCCCCCGGCGATCCCCCGGGCGGACCCCCCGGCGGGTTCTCGCGCGAGTTCTCCGACGCGGCCTGTTTCCTGGCCTTCTCCGCCGCCGCACGGGCCTCGGTCACCGACCGGGCGGGAGCCGGCGCCGGGCGGCTGCGCAGGGTGGCCGTGGCACGGTTGCAGATGGCCCGTACGCGCTCCACAGGCAGTCCCAGCTGCGCGGCGGCCTGTTCCTCGGCGACGCCCTCGAACAGCCGCAGAACGACCACCAGCCGCTCCTGGGCGGTGAGCCGGTCCAGCGCCCCGCCGTGCGGCCGGCGCCACCAGGGCCGGTACGCGAAGCGCCGTACGAGCTCGGTGCGGGCCTGGTCGTACGGGTCCTCGGAACGCATCCGGAACCAGTTCGCGTACGTGTGCGCCAGGACGGTTCCCAGCAGTTTCTCGGCCGCGGCCGGGTCACCGGTGAGCAGGGTGGCGGCGTGCAGAAGCCGTCCTGCCGCTCCTGCGGTGAACGCCTGAAACTCGACGTCCCGTTGGTACTCCGCTGCCGCCCGGCGCGTGCCCACGCCGCCAGTGGACGTCAAGCAGGCGGTTCAGGTCAAGAGCTCTGCGGGTGCGGGGTGCGCGCGGCGGCCGGGCAGGACCGGCTCGAGCGCCGGCCCGGGCGTCGGGACCTACTCGTCGGCCGGTCCCGACTGCACCGTCGTCGCGTGCCACTCGGACAGCGCCAGGTTGAAACGCCCGAGCAGATCGCAGAACATCTCCCGCTCGTTCTCGCTCCAGCCCTCGGTGACCTGGGCCATCAGCTGCTTCCGGGAGCTGCGGACCTCTTCGAGCCGGCCGAGGCCGCGCGGCGAGAGGGCGAGCACGACGGCGCGGCCGTCCTCGGGGTGCGAGGTGCGCTTGACGAGGCCGGTGTCGACGAGCGGCGCGACCTGGCGGGTGACGGTGGAGGAGTCGATGCCCATGCCCTCCGCGAGCGCCTTCACGCCCATCGGGCCTTCGCGGTCGAGCCGGTTGAGCAGCAGGTAAGCGGCCCGGTCCATGGAGTTGCGGGCCTTGCCCACACCGCCGAGGCGGGTCTGCTCCGCGCGCCGGGCGAAGAGAGCGACCTGGTGCTGGAGCCGCTCGAAGAGTTCGGTGGGCCCCTCCTCGTCGAGGGGGGGAGAGGAGGGCGACTCCGATGGATTGGGCATGGCCGGAAGCTCGCGTTCTGTCGGTCCTGCGGAGGTTGGGAGAAGAGTACGCGGAGAGGGTCACCATGAGACCCATCCCGCACAAACCGTGCTCCGGCGGTGACACGGGACCGGAACTGGGACACTGGGCGCATGGACAGAGCGGCGCCCGCAGTACCCCACCCGATCACGCTCGACGACGTGCGCGGGGCCCACAAGATGCTGTCCGGGGTGGCCAGGGTGACCCCGATGGAGGGCAGCCGGTACCTCACCGGTCTGGTCGGCTCCCCGGTGCATCTGAAGTGCGAGAACCTGCAGCGCACCGGCTCGTTCAAGGTGCGCGGCGCGTATGTGCGGATCGCCGGCCTGACGCAGGAGGAACGATCCGCCGGGGTCGTCGCCGCGAGCGCCGGCAACCATGCGCAGGGCGTCGCGCTGGCCGCGTCACTGCTCGGTGTGCGGTCCACGGTCTTCATGCCGGTGGGCGCACCGCTGCCGAAGATCGCGGCGACCCGCGACTACGGGGCCGAGGTGCGGATGCACGGACAGGTGGTGGACGAGACGCTGCGCGCCGCCAAGGCGTACGCGGAGGAGACCGGCGCGGTCTTCATCCACCCCTTCGACCACCCGGACATCATCGCGGGCCAGGGCACGGTGGGCCTGGAGATCCTGGAGCAGTGCCCCGAGGTGCGGACGATCGTGGTCGGCATCGGTGGCGGCGGGTTCGCCGCGGGTGTCGCGCTGGCGGTGAAGGCGCTGCGTCCGGATGTGAAGGTGATCGGCGTGCAGGCGGCGGGCGCGGCGGCGTATCCGCCCTCGCTGGCGGCCGGCGAGCCGGTGGCGCTGGGCGCGGTGGCGACGATGGCCGACGGGATCATGGTCGGCCGGCCCGGCGACATCCCGTTCAAAATCATTCGCGAACTGGTCGACGAAGTCCGTACCGTTTCCGAGGACGCTCTTTCCAGCGCGCTGCTGCTGTGCCTGGAGCGGGCGAAGATGGTCGTGGAACCGGCCGGGGCGAGCCCGGTGGCGGCGCTGCTGTCCGATCCGGACTCCTTCGAGGGCCCGGTGGTGGCGGTGCTGTCCGGGGGGAACGTGGACCCGTTGCTGATGCAGCGGATCCTCCGGCACGGGATGGCCGCGGCGGGCCGCTATCTGTCCCTGCGGCTGCGGGTGACGGACCGTCCCGGTGCGCTGGCGACGCTACTGGCGGTGTTGTCAGAGGCGGACGCTAACGTCCTGGACGTGAGCCACGTGCGGACCGACCCGCGGCTGGGACTCACGGAGGCGGAGGTCGAACTGCACCTGGAGACCAAGGGGCCGGAGCACTGCGAGGCGGTCGAGGCCGCTCTGCTGGGGGCCGGCTACATGGTCATCTGACGTCCGCTCCGGGCCGAGGTGCCCGAAGATTTCGGGAGCCCTGGTCTTGACGCGATATATCGCATGCGCCATGCTCGCGATGTGTCGCGTTTGGACTCTGTGTGTGCGGGCCCGGACGCCGGCCGAAACGGGTCGCGGCCGCCCGCGAACCTCGCGAACACCGACACCAGAGACCTATCCCCGGATTGGGAGTAGTCACATGCCAGGCGCGATCTACGCCGAAGGTCTGGTCAAGACCTTCGGTGACGTACGGGCATTGGACGGAGTGGATTTCGACGTCCCGGAAGGCACGGTTCTGGGACTGCTGGGCCCGAACGGCGCCGGCAAGACCACCGCCGTACGGGTTCTCACCACCCTGCTGCAACCGGACAGCGGTAACGCCGTCGTGGCCGGTATCGACGTGCTCAAGCACCCCAACGAAGTCCGCCGCCACATCGGCCTGTCCGGCCAGTTCGCGGCGGTCGACGAGTATCTGACCGGCCGTGAGAACCTCCAGATGGTCGGCCAGCTCTACCAGATGAAGAGCCGTGACGCGAAGCTCCGCGCGGCCGAACTGCTGGACCGCTTCAACCTCGCGGACGCGGCCGACCGGCCCACCAAGACGTACTCCGGCGGCATGCGCCGCCGGCTGGACCTCGCCGCCGCGCTCGTCGTCAAGCCGCCCGTGATGTTCATGGACGAGCCCACGACGGGCCTGGACCCGCGCAACCGGCAGGTCATGTGGGAGGTCATCCAGGACCTGGTGGCCGGCGGCACGACCCTGCTGCTCACCACCCAGTACCTCGAAGAGGCCGACCAGCTCGCGCACGACATCTGCGTCATCGACCACGGCAAGGTCATCGCCCGCGGCACCTCCGACCAGCTCAAGGCGCAGACCGGCGGCGAACGCGTCGAGGTCGTCGTCCACGAGCGGGAGCGGCTCGCCGAGGCGGAGGGCGTCCTGCGCGGCTTCGGCAAGGGCGACACCAAGACCGAGGATCACACCCGCCGGATCACCGTCCCGGTCGACGGCGGTGCCAAGCTGCTCGCCGAGGTCATCCGCGATCTCGACGCCCGGGGCATCGAGATCGACGACATCGGGCTGCGCCGCCCGACCCTGGACGATGTGTTCCTCTCGCTGACCGGCCACGAGGCCGAGGTCGCCGCACCGGAAGAGGAGGCCAAGTGATGGCCGTCATCGACGCGAAGCCCACGACCACGCTCGCCCCGCGGTCCGGCGGCGGGGTCATGCAGTCCGTCCGGGACTCGCTGGTCATCGCCAAGCGCAATCTGATCCGGATGACCCGCATCCCGGAGATGATCATTTTCGGGCTGATCCAGCCGATCATGTTCGTGGTGCTGTTCACCTACGTGTTCGGCGGCTCCATGAAGGTCGGCGGCAGCACCGATCCCAACACGTACAAGGAATTCCTGATGGCGGGCATCTTCGCCCAGACCGTCACCTTCGCCACGGCGGGCGCCGGCGCGGGCATCGCCGACGACATGAACAAGGGCCTCATCGACCGCTTCCGGTCACTGCCCATGTCGCGCGGCGCGGTCCTCACCGGACGCACTCTCGCCGACCTGGTGCAGACGATGCTGACCGTCGTCGTGCTGGCCGTCGTCGCCCTGATCGTCGGATGGCGCGTCCACGAGGGCATCCCCAAGATGCTCGGCGCCTTCGGGCTGCTGCTCCTGCTGGGCTACGCCTTCTCCTGGATCGGCGCGCTGATCGGCCTGTCGGTCCGCACCCCGGAGGCGGCCACCTCCGGCGGTCTGATCTGGCTGTTCCCCGTGACGTTCATTTCCAACGCGTTCGCGGACACCACCAACATGACGCCCTGGCTGCGCCACATCGCCGAATGGAATCCGTTCAGCGCCACGGTGCAGGCCTGCCGGCAGCTGTTCGGCAACCCGGGCGTCTCGCAGTCCAGCGCCTGGCCGATGCAGCACGCCGTGTGGGCGTCGCTGCTCTGGTCCGTCCTGATCCTCGTGGTGTTCCGCACCCTGGCGGTGCGCAAGTACCGCTCCGCGACCGCCTGACCCGGACGACCGCCTGACCTGACCCGTAACGCGGAACGGGCTCCCCGCCGTACCCACGGCGGGGAGCCCGTTCTGCGGTGTCCCGGAAGGTGTGTCCCGGAAGGTGTGTCCCGGAAGGTCAGCCGCGGTGCGGCTTGACCGAGAGGATCTTCACGGAGGACTTCTTGCCGTTCGGCAGCTCGTAGACGGCGTCCTCGCCGGCCTTCTTGCCGCTCACGCCCTTGCCCAGCGGGGACTGCGGCGAGTACGTCTCCAGGGTGTCGCTCACGTACTCACGCGAGCCCACCAGGAAGGTCATGGTGTCGTCCGGGTCGCCGTCGAAGGCGATCGTCACGACCATGCCGGGCGCGACCACGCCGGTGTCGGCCGGCGCCTCGCCGACCTTGGCACGCTCCAGCAGCTGGGTCAGCTGGCGGACCCGCAGCTCCTGCTTGCCCTGATCCTCGCGCGCCGCGTGGTAGCCGGCGTTCTCCTTGAGGTCGCCCTCCTGGCGGGCTTCCTCGATCTTGGCGATGATCAGAGCGCGTGCCGGACCCGACAGGTACTCCAGCTCGGCCTTCAGCTGGTCGTACGCCTCCTGGGTCAGCCAGGTGACGCTCTCGCTGGTCTGGCTGGTCTGGGTCACTGGTGCTCCTCGTAGGTACTGCGTGGGACTGCGTCGAGTGCCTTGCCATCGCGTGGCCGGGCGAAACCTGGAGCTTAACAATTCCGGCACCCACACGGGAGCGGGAAATCGTCAGTGTGTCGTCGTGGCAGGTCAGCCCTGGTCCGCCGGCTTGCAGCCGAGCAGCTCAGCGGTCTCCCCGCGGTGGGTGGTCCGCATGGTGACCACGGTATCGACCTGCTTCTTGTGGTCGCGCATGGTCACGTCCATGCGTCCCACCTCAGTGTGGTCCTTGTCCACCGAGCGCAGCGTGCACACGGCGACCGTTCCGGCGTCCTTACGGACCTCCAGATGGATTTCCACGGCCTGGTCCGAGACGGCCCGGGACTTGATGACCTCGCCGCTCACGTCCGTGCCCGCGACCGAGTGCCAGCCGAACCAGCCGACCCCGCCCAGTGCCAGCACGCCCAGCACCAGGCCGATGATCTTCAGTCGCCGGTCGGCCCGCGCATCGGCGCCGCGTCCGTAGCGCCCTTCGGGCAGCCCCTCGCGCACCGCAGCCATGATCGTTCCTTCCGGTGGGGGCCATGGAATTAATTGCCCCCTCGCTTCGGTCACTATAGGAGGCGCCCTTTACATGGAACGAGGGGGCTACTACCGATGACTAGAGGATCCAGCCTTGACTGAGCAGCTGCGACTGATGGCCGTCCACGCCCACCCTGACGACGAGTCGAGCAAGGGCGCGGCCACCATGGCCAAGTACGTGTCCGAGGGGGTGGACGTACTGGTCGCCACCTGCACCGGCGGAGAACGCGGCTCGGTGCTCAACCCCAAGCTCCAGGGTGACCCTTATATCGAGGAGCACATCCACGAGGTCCGCGCCAAGGAGATGGACGAGGCCCGCGAGATCCTGGGCGTCAAGCAGTCCTGGCTCGGCTTCGTCGACTCCGGCCTTCCCGAGGGCGACCCGCTGCCCCCGCTGCCCGACGGCTGTTTCGCCGTGCAGGACGTCGAGGAGGCAGCCGGCGCCCTGGTGAAGCTGATCCGTGAGTTCAAGCCGCAGGTGATCACCACCTACGACGAGAACGGCGGCTACCCGCACCCCGACCACATCATGACCCACAAGATCTCCATGATCGCCTTCGAGGCGGCGGGCGACCCGGAGCGCTACCCCGAGGCCGGCGAGCCGTGGACGCCGCAGAAGCTCTACTACAACCAGGGCTTCAACAAGGCACGCACCGTCGCCATGCACGAGGCGCTGCTCTCCCGCGGCCTGGAGTCGCCGTACGCGGAGTGGCTGGAGCGCTGGAAGCAGTTCGACCGCCCCGAGCGGCAGATCAGCACCCATGTGCCCTGCGCCGACTTCTTCGAGATCCGTGACAAGGCGCTGCTCGCGCACGCCACCCAGATCGACCCGGACGGCGCCTGGTTCCACGTTCCCATGGAGATCCAGCAGGAGGTCTGGCCGACCGAGGACTACGAGCTCGCCAAGTCGCTCGTGGACACCTCACTGCCCGAGGACGACCTCTTCGCGGGCATCCGCACCGCCTAGCGCACAATGGGTACCGTGATTGCCTCCCACGCACTGACCCAGTACGTCCCGCTCGCCGCTCAGGAGCTGGACAACAACAAGGTGACGCCCGGTCTCATCGGCTTTGTGATCTTCGCGGCGATCGCGCTGTCGCTGTGGGCGCTGATGAAGAACATGGGCAAGCAGTTCAAGAAGATCGACTTCGAGGAGGCCCCGGACCCCGCTGCGGCGGCCCCGAAGCCGTCACGGGGTCTGCGGGCACACCGGGAGGCGCAGGCCGCCGCCCGGGCCTCCCAGGACAACCCGGCTTCGTAACGCGCCCAGGCGTCCCAGGACCACCAGGCTTCGTCACGCGCCCGGGCGCCGGCCGGGCCGGCCGCACACCGGCCCGGCGGGCGCTCCTGCCTGCGGCCCTCAGGGCGCCGCCGGCAGCAGGTCCATGACCATGCGCGCGGAGCGCCGCGGCATCATGCCCAGCCGCCACGCCTCCCAGCTGCCGCCGTGGGTGGCCGTACCGCGCTCCAGCAGGACGGTGTAGGCCTCGGCGTACTCCTCCAGATCCGGGTCCCGGCCCGGGTAGTGCGCGGCCAGCAGGGCGCGCAGCGTGTCGGCGGCCTGCCCGGCGCCGTCGTCGGACAGCAGGGGCTGGACGGTGCAGCGGAGGAACACCGCCCAGTCCTGGCCGCGCCGGTCGCCGAGGCCGTGGAAGAGCTCGCGGGCCTCGTCCAGCAGCGTGAGGGCCTCGACGAAACGGTTGTTCCCGGCGTCGATCACGGCGAGCTCCAGGCAGGACCAGGCCTCGCCGTGCTCGACGCCGATCCGCCGGAAGTCCTGCCGGGCGTCCTGGAGCAGCTGGCGGGCGAAGCCGCTGTTGCGGAGGTTGCCGGTGCGGACGGCCCGCTGGTCGCGGGTGACCCGGGCCGAGTGGTGGCGGGCGCAGGCCAGCCCGTACACGTCCCGTATCCGGCTGAACATGGAACGGGCCCGCTCCAGGGTGCGCAGCGCCTGGTCGCCGTTGCCGGACTCCTCCAGCGCGTGCCCCAGGTAGTACAGCGTCCAGGCCTCGCCGCGGGCGTCCTCGCAGGCCCGGTGGCGGACGAGTGCCTCGTCCAGTTCGCGGGCGGCCTCCTGGGCGTTGCCGCGCTGGAGGGTGGCGCGGGCGAGCTGGGTGCGGGTCCACGCGGCGCCGCGCGGGTCGCGGGTCAGCGCGTAGCACTGGCCGGCGCTGCGCAGCTCGGCCTCGCCCTCGTCGACCGCGCCGAGCCGCAGATGGACCTGCCCGAGCTGGAGGTGGGCCCAGGCCTGCCCGCTGACGCTCTCGTTCTGCCGGTGCAGTTCGAGGGATTCCAGGAGCAGCGGCAGGGCCTTGCCGAGCTGGCCCATGTCGCGCAGCACGGCCGCCAGCGCGTGCTGCGTCCACGCCCGGTCCTCGCCGAGCTCCGGTGCGGCCTGCAGCTCCAGGGCCTCGCGGAGCTTGCTCTCCGCCTCCCGCAGGCTGCCCTGGTGGTGCAGGGTGATGCCGAGGCTGCCGAGCGCGCGGGCGGCGCCCGCCGGGTGCTGCGCCTCGAAGTACAGGTCGACGACGGAGCTGAGGGTGGAACGCGCCTTGTCGAGTTCGCCGAGCTGCCGGGCCGCGATGCCGGTGCGCCACTGCACCGACCGCACCAGGATGTTCTGCTCCTCGTCCGGGGCGGCCTTGGACGCCTGCGCCAGCTCGCTGATCTCCCCGAGCCGGTACAGGTCGCCGCGCAGCAGGCAGTAGTCGCACAGCGCGCCGAGCAGGGCCTGGACGACGGTGCGGTCCACGCCCTCGGCGTGCCGCAGCGCGGCGGTGATGAAGCTCGACTCGTCGTCGAGCCAGCGCAGCGCCATTTCGAGCGAGGCGAAGCCGTGTGCGCCGAAGCGCCCGGCCCGGGTGGACGTCTTGCCCTCGACGAGGCGGATCACGGCGTTGGCCAGCTCGGCGTAGCTGCGGATCAGCCGCTCATGGGCGGCGGCGCGCTCGGCCGGGTCCTCCTCGTCGAGCAGCCGCGCGTGCGCGAAGCGGCGTACGAGGTCGTGCGGCCGGTAGCGGCTGCCGCGGATGTGCTCGATCAGTCCGGCCCGCGCCAGCTCCTCCAGCCGGCGGCCGGCCTCCTGCTCGTCGGTGGCCAGCAGTGCGGCGGCGGCCGCCGCGCCGAAGCTGGCCCGCCCGGCGAGCGCGAGCCGGCGCAGCAGCCGCCGGGACGGCTCGGGCTGGTCGTGGTAGCGCAGCGCGAGGATCCGCTCGACGGCCTCCTGCGGGCCGTAGGCCTCCAGGTCGGCGGCGAGTCCGGCGGCCGTGCCGTGCTCCTGCAGCGCCGCGCCGGCTATCCGCAGCGCGATCGGCAGACCGTCGCACAGACCGCGCAGCCGCTCGGACTCCACCGAGGTGGGCTCGGGCGCCTTCGCGGTCCTGGCCAGCTCGCCCAGCAGCTCATGGGTGTCGGCGGCGCCGAGCGGGCCGACGGGCAGGCTGTGCACCCACGCGTTGGGCAGGTCCAGGGAGAGCGGCTCGCGGGCGGTGACCAGCACCAGCGCCTCGGACCGCTCAGGGACCAGCATCCGCACCTGTTCGGCGTCGGAGGCGTCGTCGAGCACGATCGTCACCGGCGTGCCCGTCAGATGCTTCTGGTACTGGTCGGCGAGCCGCCGCAGATGCTGCTCGTGGTTGGGGCGCTCCCGGAACAGCAGCTGCTCGCGGGGCGCGCCGAGCCGGTTGAGCAGGTGCAGCAGCGCGTCCCGGGTCGGCAGCGGGCGTTCGTCCAGGGCCCCGCCGCGCAGGTCCACCACGCACGAGCCGCGGAACTGGTCGCGCAGCTGGCGGGCGGCGCGCACCGCGAGGGTGGTCGCCCCGGCGCCGGCCGGTCCGTGCAGGACGACGACGGTCGGCTTGCTCTCCGTGGACACCCGGGCCTGGTGCACCCACTGCGCGATCTGCGCGACCTGCTTGCGGCGCCCGGCGAACGGGCCGTCCGCGGAGGGCAGTTGGCCGAACGACTGCTCCAGCACGGCCCGGGTCCTGGCTGCGGCGCTGCGGTCGGTGCGGCGCGGCGCCGGAACCTGGTGCCGGCCGTTGGCCGTGGCGGGGGAGGCGGCCCGGGAGGAGGCGGACTCCGCCGTCGCCCGGCTCCGGTGCTGTTCGAGGAAGGGCCGGATGCCGCGCTGCTCCACCGCGTCCAGCCAGCGCAGCCGGTACGGGGCCGGGTCGTCGGCCGCCGCGGGGGAGTCGGGAAGGGGCGTGGCCGTGCCTCTGAGTCCGACGGCCACCGCTCCGACCGCCCCGGCGGCCAGCCCGGTGGTGAGGGACGCCCCGGCCGACAGGTTCTGGCCGATGACGTCCACCGCGAACGCCGTCACCCCGACCGCGCCCGCGGTGATCGCGGCGGTGGTCACCGTCCCGCGCGGGAACCGCCCGGCGAACCCCGGCTGCCCGGCGGGCCCGTCACCGGTGGCGCGCAGATACAGCGCGTACTCCCCGGCGGCCTGCGCCATGATCTCGTCCAGCGAGGCCAGCGCCCGCTGCAGCAGCCGCTCCGCGTCCGCCGGCGTACTGCCGCGTGCCTCCTCGACCACGGCCAGCTTCAGCCGGCTCTCGACCTCCGCCCGGTCCCTCCCGGACGGTTTCGCCGGCTCTGGCGCTTCTTTCAAGGTGCTCCCCTTCGCGGTCACTCACCCGTCACCGGCGTCCTCCGGTGGGTCTCGCGGGGCGGAGCCGGGCAGGAGGTGGATACCCGGCCGATCCACTCAGCCGCTCCACCTCTCCTTACCTCGGGTGGCGGGCCGACAACCCTGTTCCCGTGTGCGGGCGCGGGAGTTGGCGAGCCGTCAGCGGTGACCCGGGCCGGGCGGCAGCCGTGCTGCGCCGGGTGTCTCTCCCCAGCTCAGAACCTGCTCAACCGCTGCTCACTTGGGTTCGCGACCGTCCGGCCGGGGCCGCGGCGGTGTTTGACTGCGCAGGTGTCGAGCGAGAGGGACGGACCCCGCCATGGCTGACCAGCCTTCTGTGAGCGTCGGCGGTGGTCGCTGGCCGAGTCCGGGGGCTCCCCGCCGGCCCCCGGCGACTCGCCGGCCGGCGCGGGCATCGTGGACGGCGCCACGCTCTACCTGCGCGACCACCGGGACGGCGAGTGGGGCGAGCTGACCGTCACCGACCTGGACGAACAGGTCACCGCGGCACGTGAGCACGGCGGTGTGTGGAGCGCCCGGCTGCGCGCGCAGGCGGTGCTGGGGGCAGGCCTGCTGGCGACCGTCGTCGCCGCCGGGTGGCTCGGGGCGCGCCGGTCGGCCGGTCCCGCCGTGCCGCTCTTCGTCTTCGCCGCGCTCGCGTCGGCGCTGCTCGCCTGGTACGCGACCCGCAAGAACTGGCCGCTGCCGGGCGCGGTCCGCCAGCTCCTGGCGCTGTCGGCCTGCCCGCTGCCGGCCTGCGCCGGACTGGGCGCACCGCTGCACGGGCCGGTGGCCACAGAGCCTGATGCCGTGCGCACCGGCCCTCCCGTGGCCCTATGGCCCTGACATCGCCTCAACCCGGCCTGAACTGAGGTTTCTTCACTCACACAGTTGGGTGCGCCGCCGGCGGAAGCAGGGATTCCGCGAGTGGTCAGGAGCACGGAACCGGGCAGGAATCCGTCATGGTTGCGTAAGTATTGTTCACGGGCTCCGGATCAACAGGGCCTGGCGTGAGGGCCGGCGCGCCAGGCGTCGGACGGTCCGGGATTTCGTGCCGCGCCACCGGTGGCCCCGCGTGGCAGAGTGGGTGCCGTGAACCGACTCGGCACCGCGACATCGCCCTACCTCCTGCAGCACGCCGACAACCCCGTGGACTGGTGGCCGTGGGGCGCGGAGGCGTTCGCCGAGGCCCGTGAGCGCGGGGTACCGCTGCTGCTCAGCGTCGGTTACAGCAGTTGTCACTGGTGCCATGTGATGGCGCACGAGTCGTTCGAGGACGAGACGGTCGCGGCGTACCTCAACGAGCACTTCGTGCCGGTGAAGGTGGACCGCGAGGAGCGGCCGGACGTCGACGCCGTCTACATGGAGGCGGTGCAGGCGGCGACCGGGCAGGGCGGCTGGCCCATGACGGTGTTTTTGACCCCCGACGCCGAGCCGTTCTACTTCGGCACTTACTTCCCGCCCGAGCCGCGCCACGGCATGGCCTCGTTCCAGCAGGTGCTGGAAGGCGTGCACGCGGCCTGGCGGGACCGCCGGGACGAGGTGGACGAGGTCGCCGCGCGGATCGTCAAGGACCTCGGCGAGCGGCAGAGCGCCTACGGGGCGTCGGTGACACCCGGCGCGAAGGAGCTGGACGCCGCGCTGGCCGGTCTGGTCCGGGAGTACGACGCCGACAACGGCGGCTTCGGCGGGGCGCCGAAGTTCCCGCCGTCCATGGCCGTGGAGTTCCTGCTCCGCCACCACGCCCGCACCGGCTCCGAGGACGCCCTGCGGATGGCGGCCGACAGCTGCGAGGCGATGGCCCGCGGCGGCATCTACGACCAACTGGGCGGCGGCTTCGCCCGGTACGCGGTCGACCGCACCTGGACCGTGCCGCACTTCGAGAAGATGCTCTACGACAACGCGCTGCTGTGCCGCGTCTACGCGCACCTGTGGCGCTCCACCGGCTCGGAGCTCGCGCGCCGCGTCGCGCTGGAGACCGCCGACTTCATGGTGCGCGAACTGCGCACGCACGAAGGCGGGTTCGCGTCCGCCCTCGATGCCGACAGTGATCGCGCGGACGGGACGCACGCCGAGGGGGCGTTCTACGCCTGGACGCCCGCGGAGCTGCGCGAGGCGCTCGGCGAGCAGGACGCGGCGTTCGCCGCCGCGCACTTCGGCGTGACGCCGGAGGGCACCTTCGAGGAGGGCGCCTCCGTACTGCAACTGGCGGCGGACGGTGCGCCCGGCGACGCGGACCGTGTCGCGTCGGTCCGCGAGCGGCTGCTGGCGGCGCGCGAGGAGCGGCCGCGGCCCGGCCGTGACGACAAGGTCGTCGCCGCTTGGAACGGCCTGGCCATCGCGGCGCTCGCCGAGACCGGCGCCTACTTCGACCGCCCGGACCTGGTCAGGGCCGCCCTGGACGCGGCCGACGTGCTGGTGCGGGTCCACATGGACAACTCCGGCCGCCTCGCCCGCACGTCACGCGACGGCGTCGCCGGTGACAACTCCGGGGTGCTGGAGGACTACGCGGATGTCGCCGAGGGCTTCCTCGCGCTCGCCGCGGTCACCGCCGAGGGCGTCTGGCTGGACTTCGCCGGGCTGTTCCTCGACTCGGTGCTGCACCACTTCACCGCCCCCGACGGAACGCTCTACGACACCGCCGACGACGCCGAGGCGCTCATCCGCCGTCCCCAGGACCCCACCGACAACGCCACCCCGTCCGGCTGGACGGCCGCCGCCGGGGCGCTGCTGTCGTATGCCGCCCACACCGGGTCGAGCGCCCACCGCGAGGCCGCGGAGCGCGCCCTGGGCGTCGTGGGGGCGCTGGCGCCGCGGGCGCCGCGCTTCATCGGCTGGGGGCTCGCCGTCGCCGAGGCGGCCCTGGACGGCCCCCGCGAGATCGCCGTGGTCGGAGCGCCCGACGATCCGGCCACCGCCGCCCTGCACCGGACGGCACTGCTGGCCACCGCCCCCGGCGCCGTGGTGGCGCCCGGCGCGCCCGGCAGCGACGAGTTCCCCCTGCTGCACGAGCGCCCGCTCGTCGGGGACCGCCCGGCCGCCTACGTCTGCCGGCACTTCGTGTGCGCCGCCCCGACCACCGATCCGGCCGCACTGGCCGCGTCGGTGGGAAACACGCCCGGAGCGTGAGACCGCCTAGAGGGTGAGGCCGCGCTCCAGCACGTCCAGGGTGCGTTCGACGACGTCCAGGAGTTCGCCCTGCTGGTCGTGCTCGCCCCAGTGCATGGTGGCCTCCTGGAAGGCGCCGAGCACCGCCCCGGTGAAGATCCGCAGTTCCAGGTCGTCCACCGGGCGGCCGGTGCGCTCGGCGAGGACGCCGGCGAGGATCCGGCCGGTCGCCGACATGCTCTCCATGGAGCGGGCGCGGACGGCCGGCACGTCCCGCAGCAGCCGGGCCCGCGCGCTGAGGTCCGCCCGTTCCTGCGGGTCCTCGCAGATGGCGCGCAGCGATTCCAGGAAGGCGTGCCGGATCGCCCGGAGCGGGGACTCGTCGGCCGGCCGGGCCCGGATCGCGGCCTCGATCAGCGGGTCGTACTCGTCCGTGAGGACGATGTCCTCCTTGGTGGGGAAGTACCGGAAGACGGTGCTGGGGGAGACGTCGGCGGCTTCGGCGATCCGGTCGACGGGCGTGGCGTCGTAGCCCTGCTCGTCGAAGAGCCGGTACGCGGCCCTGCGGATCGCCTGGCGGGTCTGGATCTTCTTCCGCTCCCGCAGGCCGATCTTCGGCGTGCCGGCGGGAGCGCCGGAGGGGGCGGTGGTCGGGGCGGCCGTCGTACGTGCGGACATGCCCGTCATTGTCCGGCATCGGCGGGCAGCGCGGCCACCGGCGGTACGGCCCCGGATGTGTTTCCGGCCTTGGCGCCCGCCCCGGCACTCGACTCGGCACCCGTCTCGGCGCCCGTCTCGGAAAGCGCCTCGCCGTCCGTTCCGGTTCCGGACCCGGTGGTGGCGTCGGCACCGGTCCTGGGGAGCAGTGTCGCGGTGAGCAGCGCCGCCACGAGGGCGGTGAGGCCGCAGACCAGCAGGACCGTCGTCATGCCGTGCACGTACGCGGCGTCCGCCGCGGCCGCGAGGCGGGTGTCGCCGAGCCTGCCGGCCACCACGTGGGCCGCGACCACGGAGTCGGCGGCGGCGTGCGGCGCCCCCGCGGGCAGCCGGTCGGCGTAGGCGCCGACCAGCAGCGAGCCGAGCAGCGCGATCCCGATCGCGGCGCCCACCTGCCGTACGGTGCTCAGCAGTCCCGAGCCGCTGCCCGCCCGGTCCGCGGGCAGTGCGCTGAGCGCCGCCGTCATGGCGGGGACCACCGCGAAGCCGAAGCCGAATCCCACGATGGACAGCCACAGGGCGGTGAAGCCGTAGCCGGTTTCGACGGTGGTGCGGCTGCCGAGGAACGCCGCGAAGGCGAGCACCACCAGGCCGCCGCTGATCACCGCGCGGGCGCCGAACCGCTGGATGAGGGGCGCGCTGCCCTTGGCGGCGAACATCACGCCGCCCATCATCGGCAGCAGCCGCAGGCCGGTGCCGAAGGCGTCGTTGCCGAGCACCGCCGTCAGATACGGCGGGAGGACGAACATCAGCCCGGAGAAGATGAACATGCCCAGGGTCGCGGCGAGCATGTTGAGCAGGAACGGGCGGTGGCCGAGCAGCGTCATGTCCAGCATGGGCCGGACCATCCGGCGTTCGCGCAGGACGAGGGTCGCGATCAGCACGGCGGCCCCGGCGAGCATCCCCACCACGACCGGGTCGGACCAGCCGCGGGCGGGCGCCTCGATGATCCCGTAGATCAGTGCGCCGAGACCGGCCGCGGTGAGCGCGGTGGAGACCGCGTCGACCCTGGGCGACGCCGGGTCGCGGGTCTCGGGCAGCAGGAAGACACAGGCGATGATCCCGAGGGCGGCCATCGGGACGTTGATCAGGAAGACCGAGCCCCACCAGAAGTGGTTGAGCAGGAAGCCGCCGATGATCGGGCCGAGCGGCATCCCGAGCGCGGAGGCGGCGGTCACGATGCCGACCGCCTTGGTGCGCTCCTGGGGCGCGAAGAGCGACGGCAGGACGGCGAGGGCGAGCGGCATCACCAGCGCGCCGCCGATGCCCATGACCGCGCGGGCGGCGATGACCGGTTCGACGCTGGTGGCCAGCGAGCCGACGAGCGAGCCGACGAGGAAGATCCCGAGGCCCGTCACCAGCATCCGGCGGCGGCCGAAGCGGTCGCCGAGCAGCCCGGCGGGGAGCATCAGGGCGGCGAAGACGACGACATAGGCGTCCGCCATCCACTGCTGCTCGCCGGTGGTGGCGCCGAGCTGGCCGGCCATCGTCGGCAGCGCCACGTTCAGGATCGTCATGTCGAAGCCGAGCACGAGCATGCTCGCGACCATGGCGCCGAGCGCCCACCAGCGCCTGGGGTCGAGCTGTGCGGTCATGACACTCCTCCGTCAAATCTTTAAGAGTTGCTGTCAAGTGACAGTAACTCGCAAAAGATGGGGCCTGTCAATATTCAGATGTGCGCGCCACCGTGCACCGGGTACGCAGAGCCGTACGCAGGCCCGGGTATGCAGAGCCGTACACAGGACCGGGTACGCAGAACCGGGTACGCAAAGGCGCCCGCGACCGGATCGGTCGCGGGCGCCTGACGTGAGTCTGGGGCGGGCCGTTGGGCGGTGCCTTGAGCGGGGCATGAGCCGGAGTCCAGGGCCCCGCAGCGGTTAAGCGTGCTGGTACGCGACCAGCGAGATCCCGACGTAGTGGATGACGAAGGCCGCCAGCGTCAAGGAGTGGAACACCTCGTGGAAGCCGAACCAGCGAGGTGACGGATTGGGCCGCTTGAGTCCGTAGATGACGCCGCCCGCGCTGTACAGCAGACCGCCGACGACCACCAGGACCAGCACCGCGATACCGCCGGTGCGCAGGAAGTCCGGGAGGAAGAAGACCGCCGCCCAGCCGAGCGCGATGTAGCAGGGGGTGTAGAGCCAGCGCGGCGCGCCGACCCAGAAGACGCGGAAGGCGATGCCGGCCAGCGCGCCCGCCCAGACGAACCACAGCAGCGGGGTCGCCTTGCTCGAAGGGAGCAGCAGGATCGCGAGGGGCGTGTAGCTGCCCGCGATGATCAGGAAGATGTTGGAGTGGTCCAGGCGACGCAGGATCGCCTCGCCTCGCGGGCCCCAGTTGCCTCGGTGGTAGAGGCCGCTCACGCCGAACAACGCGCAGGCGGTGACGGTGAACACGGCGCACGCGATGCGACCCCGAGTGCTCTCCGCGAAAGCGGTCAGCACCACTCCCGCGATCAGTACCGCGGGGAACATTGCGGCATGAATCCACCCTCTGAGGAGGGGCTTCAGCGGTACGGGCGGGTCGAGCTCTTCTACGGCTTGAGACACAGCGGAAGTCTCCTCGACGAGGTCCATAGCGTCAATGCTACCTACGGGGCCGTAGGTTACGGCACCGTAGGTATGGCAGGCGGAAGTGGCGATGCTCACCCTTCGCGCCCTGGACAGATCGGGTTTTCTCCCCCGACACTCATATGAGTGAGGTCGGCACCGGATGAGCGGCCACGTGGCGTCCGGGTCGCAGCCCCCAAGGGGTCGAGGTAGTTCCACCATGCGGACAGCAGGACTAGAGTCCGCAAAACCCTCAAATCTGACGCCGAATCTGTGCAAATTCGGCGGGACGGAGCGATCGTGGCGCGCGAAATTGCGGCTCCCACCAATCACAAGGACCTGATCGCCTGGGTCGGCGAGATCGCCGAAATCACCCAGCCGGACGAGATCGTGTGGTGCGACGGCTCGGAGGCCGAGTACCAGCGCCTGTGTGACGACCTCGTGGCGAACGGCACCTTCAAGCAGCTCGACCCCAACAAGCGCCCGAACTCCTACTACGCCGCCTCCGACCCCACCGACGTGGCCCGGGTCGAGGACCGTACGTTCATCTGCTCCGAGCGTGAGCAGGACGCCGGCCCCACCAACCGCTGGAAAGCCCCCGCGGAGATGCACGAGATCTTCTCGGGCGAGCAGGGCCTGTTCCGCGGCTCCATGCGCGGCCGCACCATGTACGTCGTCCCGTTCTGCATGGGCCCGGTCGGCTCCCCGCTCTCCGCCAACGGCGTCGAGATCACCGACTCCGCGTACGTCGCCGTCGCCATGCGCACCATGACCCGCATGGGCAAGGCCGTCCTGGACGACCTCGGCGAGGACGGCTTCTTCGTCAAGGCCGTGCACTCCGTCGGCGCGCCGCTCGCCGAGGGCCAGGCCGACGTGCCGTGGCCGTGCAGCACCACCAAGTACATCTCGCACTTCCCCGAGACCCGCGAGATCTGGTCCTATGGCTCCGGCTACGGCGGCAACGCCCTGCTCGGCAAGAAGTGCTACGCGCTGCGCATCGCCTCCGTCATGGCCCGCGACGAGGGCTGGCTCGCCGAGCACATGCTGATCCTCAAGCTGACCCCGCCGACCGGCGAGGCCAAGTACATCGCGGCCGCGTTCCCCTCCGCCTGCGGCAAGACCAACCTCGCGATGCTGCAGCCGACCATCCCGGGCTGGACCGTCGAGACCGTCGGTGACGACATCGCCTGGATGCGCTTCGGCGAGGACGGCCAGCTCTACGCGATCAACCCCGAGGCCGGCTTCTTCGGCGTCGCGCCCGGCACCGGCGACGACACCAACGCCAACGCCATGAAGACCATGTACGCCAACACGGTCTTCACCAACGTCGCCCTGACCGACGACGGCGACGTCTGGTGGGAGGGCATGACGGACGAGCCGCCGGCCCACCTCATCGACTGGAAGGGCAACGACTGGACGCCGGAGTCCGGCACCCCGGCCGCGCACCCCAACGCCCGGTTCGCCGTCCCGGCCTCGCAGTGCCCGACCATCGCGCCCGAGTGGGAGGACCCCAAGGGCGTGCCGATCTCCGCGATCCTCTTCGGCGGCCGCCGCGCCAGCGCGGTGCCGCTCGTCACGGAGTCCTTCGACTGGCAGCACGGCGTCTTCATCGGCTCCAACATCGCCTCGGAGAAGACCGCCGCCGCCGAGGGCAAGGTCGGCGAGCTGCGCCGCGACCCGTTCGCGATGCTGCCGTTCTGCGGCTACAACATGGGCGACTACTTCGGCCACTGGATCAAGATCGGCCAGCAGGCCGACGCCGCCAAGCTGCCGAAGATCTACTACGTCAACTGGTTCCGCAAGGACGCCGGCGGCCGCTTCGTGTGGCCGGGCTTCGGCGAGAACAGCCGGGTCCTGAAGTGGATCGTCGAGCGCCTCAACGGTGAGGGCGAGGGCGTCGAGACGCCCATCGGCATCCTCCCGGCCGCGGGCGCGCTCGACACCGAGGGGCTCGACATCTCGCAGGAGGACCTGGACCTGCTGCTCTCCGTCGACCTCGACGTGTGGCGCGACGAGGCCGGCCTGATCCCCGCCCACCTCGAGACCTTCGGCGACCACACGCCGAAGGAACTGTGGGACGAGTACCGCGCACTGGTCGCCCGCCTCGGCTGACCCCCCCGCCTCCGGCGCGGATCCCCTCTCACGGGGGTCCCGCCGGGCTCGGAAAACCTGAACTCGGGCGGCCCTCCCGCATGTGCGATGCGGGAGGCTGCCCGGTGGCGCGGCGCGCCCGACCGGTAGGCACCCCGACCAAGACCGTCTGCCGGACGGACCGATGCCAACCCTCACGCCGAGGGCCCGGTCACGACTCACGTCGTGACCGGGCCCTCGGGTGTTTTCCGGCGGGGCAGGCGAGCAGCCGGAGGTTGTGCCGGCCGCGGCCGGCACAACCTCCGCCGGCGCGAGCGTTACGGCTGGCTGTAGCCGTCCAGGAAGCGGGCGATGCGCGCGCACGCCTCCGTCAGGTCGTCGGCGTACGGCAGGGTCACGATGCGGAAGTGGTCCGGCTCGTGCCAGTTGAAGCCGGTGCCGTGCACGACCATGATCTTCTCGGCGCGCAGCAGATCGAGGACCATCTGCCGGTCGTCCTTGATCTTGTAGACGTTCGGGTCCAGCCGGGGGAAGAGGTAGAGCGCCCCCTTCGGCTTGACGCAGGTGACGCCCGGGATCTGGGTGAGCGCGGCATGCGCGGCGTCGCGCTGCGCGAGCAGCCGGCCGCCGGGCAGGACGAGGCTGTTGATCGACTGGTGGCCGCCGAGCGCGGTGGCGATCGCGTGCTGGGCCGGCATGTTGGCGCACAGCCGCATGTTGGCCAGGATCGTCAGACCCTCGATGTAGCTGGAGGCGTGCGACTTGGGACCGCACACCGCCATCCAGCCGCTGCGGTACCCCGCCACCCGGTACGCCTTCGACAGCCCGTTGAACGTCAGCGTCAGCAGGTCGGGGGCGATGGCCGAGGTCGGGGTGTGGGTGGCGCCGTCGTACAGGATCTTGTCGTAGATCTCGTCGGAGCAGACGATCAGCTTGTGGCGGCGGGCGATGTCCGTGAGGCCGCGCAGCATCTCGTCGTCGTACACCGCACCCGTCGGGTTGTTCGGGTTGATGATGACGAGGGCCTTGGTGCGGTCGGTGACCTTGCGCTCGATGTCGGCGAGGTCCGGCATCCAGTCGGCCTGCTCGTCGCAGCGGTAGTGCACCGCGGTGCCGCCGGCCAGCGAGACCGAAGCCGTCCACAGCGGATAGTCGGGCGCCGGGACCAGCACTTCGTCGCCGTCGTCGAGCAGCGCCTGCATCGACATCTGGATGAGCTCGGAGACGCCGTTGCCGAGGTAGACGTCGTCGACATCCAGCGGGATGCCCTTCGTCTGGTAGTGCTGCATCACCGCCCGGCGCGCCGAGAGCAGGCCCTTCGCGTCGCCGTAGCCGTGCGCGTCGCCCAGGGTGCGCAGCATGTCCTCAAGGATTTCGGGCGGGCACTCGAAACCGAAGGGCGCCGGATTGCCGGTGTTGAGCTTGAGGATGCGGTGGCCCGCCGCCTCGAGCCGCATCGCCTCTTCGAGGACCGGGCCCCGGATCTCGTAACAGACATTCGCGAGCTTCGTGGACTGGATCACCTGCTGCATGCCCGTCACCTTACGGGCGCGTACGGCTGCCCGCCCGGTGTTTTTCGCCACGTCGGGACGGCCGGAGCCCGCGCTGCCACACTGACACGGTGGCGTCGCCCTACTCTCCGCACTCCTCATCGCTGCCGTACTCCCTCCTCAACGACGAGCCGGTGTCCGCCACCGGACGCGATCTGCTCGGTGAGAGACGGGTCGCGGAACAACTGGCCGGACTGCTCGTTTGAGCCGACGGGAGGTACACCGGGCCGGTGGTCTTCTTCACCGGACGGGTCACTCCCGCGGGGCGCTCGCGGGCGTCGGCGCTGGGCGCCCTGGCGATCACGGCCGACTTCGAGGACGTCCGCGTCCTCCTGCACCGGCTCAGCCGGGAACGGACCGGCCGATCCCGCTGAAAGCGCCCGTCACCGCGCCCGCGCCGGCTCCCGCCGCACCGAGCGGCCCGCCAGCACATCCGTGCGCCGCCCGTCCTCGATGACGAAGCGGCCGTCGATGAGGACGTGCGGGATGCCCGTCGGGAGGACGCGGGGGGCGTCGAAGGTGGAGCCGGCGGCCACCGTCGCCGGGTCGAAGAGCGTCAGGTCCGCGCGGTAGCCCTCGCGGACCAGGCCCCGGTCGGGCAGTCGCAGCCGGGCGGCGGGGCGGGAGGTGAGGTGGGCGACGCACTCCTCCAGGGTCAGGATGCCGAGCTCGCGCACGTACTTCCCCAGGTATTCGGGGAAGGTCCCGTACGCACGAGGGTGCGGTTTGCAGCCCATCAGGATGCCGTCGCTGCCGCCGGTGTGGACCCGGTGCCGCATGATCGCCCGGACGTTCTCCTCGTGGCCGACGTGCTGCAGGATCGTCGATCCCAGCCGGTCGTTGATCAGCAGGCGCCGGGCCGTCACGAACGGCTCCTCGCCGCGTTCGGCCGCGCTGCGCGCGATGGTCCTGCCGACGCAGCCCGCGAGTCCGGGATCGCTCACCCCGGAGATCTCGATCGTCGCCCAGTCCATCGGCACGCCATGGCAGCCGTCCGCCCCGTCGACCTCCATGACGTGGCGGATCTTCTCCGCCGTCACGTCGTCCCGCAGCCGCGCGAGGGTCGCCTCCGGGCCGCCCTCCGTCGCCCAGCTCGGCAGCATCGCCGCGAGCGTCGTGCAGCCGGGGAGGTAGGGGTAGGTGTCGAGCGAGATGTCGGAGCCGGCGTCCAGGGCCCGGTCCAGCAGCGCCAGCAGGTCCGGCGCCTTTCCCTTGTTCACTCCGAAGTTCATCGTGGCGTGCGCCAGGTGCAGGGCGCAGCCGGCGTCCCGGGTCAGTGCCACCATCTCCTCGTACGCCTGGAGCGCGCCCGCCCCGTACGAGCGGTGGTGCGGGCAGTAGTAGCCGTCGTACGCCGCCACCACCCGGCACAGTTCGGTGAGTTCGGCGTCCGACGCGTACATCCCGGGCGTGTACGTCAGCCCGGACGACAGCCCGACGGCGCCCTGTTCCAGCCCCTCCGCCACCAGCCGCTTCATCGTGGTGACCTCGGCCGCCGTCGCCGGGCGGTCCTCCCAGCCCAGCGCCAGCATCCGGACGGTGCCCTGCGGGACGAGATAGGCGGCGTTCACCGCGATGCCCCGGTCCAGCCGGTCCAGGTACTCACCGACGCTGCGCCAGTCGAAGTCGATGTCCGAGCCGTCGCCGTTCCAGCCAGTGATCTGCGCGCGGACCTCGGCGAGGGTGCGGTCGTCGACCGGCGCGTACGACAGCCCGTCCTGCCCCAGCACCTCCAGCGTCACACCCTGCGCCGCCTTCGCGGAGTGGTCGGGGTCCCGCAGCAGGGCCAGGTCGCTGTGCGCGTGCATGTCGATGAATCCCGGGGCCAGGGCCAGGCCGCCGGCATCGACGACGCGGGTTCCGGTCAGCCGGATGTCCCCGAACCGCGCTGCGTCCTCGGGCCGGATCACGGAGATCCGGCCCGCGTCGATGCCGACGTCGGCCCGGTAGGCGGCCTCCCCGCTTCCGTCGATGACGCTCACGTCGCGGAACACGAGATCCATGCCGGTGCCTTTCCTGTGCTCGGTCTGCTGGACTGGGCGAAAGGGTTCAAGGGTCTAGAAGAAGGTGCGGATGTAGTCCGTGACCGTGCCGTCCGCCTCGACCAGCGGCAGCAGCTTCCACTTGTCGAACGCCGTGCAGGGGTGGGAGAGGCCGAGTCCGACCCATTCGCCGATCTCCAGGCCGGCGCCGGGGGCGATGGCGACGAACGCGTGCTGGTCGGAGAGGGCCGTCACCGTCAGCCCGGCGGCCGACCGCAGCGCGCCGTCGGTGCCACGGACGACCTGGGGTTCCGGCAGCCCGAGGTCGAAGGAGGCGTCGCGCTTGCCGGCGTTGAGGAAGGCGAGCGCGCCTTCCGGCTTGGAGACGACCTGCGCCCAGAGCCGGAACGCCGGCTGGAGGGCGCCCTCCTGGGGGATGCGGTCGTGGAACGGGGTGATCTCGCGGTAGTGGCCGTCGTCATGGGTGATGTAGGCGCCGGAGCGCAGCAGCTTGAGCAGCGGCTTCGAGAAGTCCGTCGCCTCGACCGGCTGGAACACCTCGGCGACCGTGTCGAACCAGCCGCTGCCGCCCGCGCTGAGGATGATCTCGTCGGCGTCCGCGAAGCGTCCGGCGGCGTCGAAGTCCCGGGTGAGGGCGACGAGCCGGTTCAGCCAGTCCCGTACGGTCTCCTGGGTCTTGACGGGGATCTCGCCCTCGTACCCGGCGACCCCGACGAGCCGCAGATGGCGGGCCGCGCCGACCGCTTCGGCGACCTCGGTGGCGGCCGCGGCACCGCGTACACCGGTCCGGCCGCCCTCCTCGCCCAGCTCCACGACGACGTCGAGGGGGCGGGTGGCGTCCGCCAGTGCCGCGTCCATCAGTTCCACGCCGCGTACGGAGTCGACATAGCAGGCGAAGCGGAAGTCCGGGTCGGCGGCGAGCTCGGCGGCGAGCCAGCGCAGCGCCACGGCGTCGACCAACTCGTTGGCGAGGAAGATGCGTTGGACGCCGAAGGCGCGGTACACCCGGACCTGCGTGGGGACGGCGGCCGTGATGCCCCAGGCACCGTAGGCGAGTTGCCGGGCGAAGAGCTGCGGCGCCATGGACGTCTTGCCGTGCGGGGCGAAGGCGAGGCCGTACTTCTCGGAGTAGCTCTCCATCAGCGCGAGGTTGTGTTCCAGGGACTCGGCGGACAGCGTGAGCACCGGGGTGGTGAAGCCGCCGTCGAAGAGCGAGCGCCGCTCGGCCGCCAGCTCGCCGAGGGTCCGCTCCGCGGCGTCCGGCGGCAGACCCTTGAAGCGGTGGCCGACCCGCTCCTCGTGCAGCCGCTCGGTCGTCTTCGCGACGTCCATGGAACCTCCTGGAGAATCTCTGCGCGGACCTTCGCGTTGCAACATGTGCAACGTCCATTGCATGTCTTGCTTCCTGCTGTCTAACATCCCGGCAAGCACCGGGTCAACGGTGTGTGAAGCGCCGGCCGAACCGGAACAGCGGTCCTCGCCGAACCGAACAGCAACCGCCGGCCGACCCGGAGCAACTGTCCGACAGCCCGGACAGCAACCGTCCGACCGCCCCACCCGACAGCCCCATGAGGAGCGAGAGCGACCGTGACCGCAGTCCCGAGCGGCCCGCAGTTCGACGTAGCGTGCCTTGGCGAATCCATGGTCACCTTCGTGCCCTCGCAGCCCGGCAGCCTCGCCGAAGTCCCCGCCTTCCACCGCGGGATCGGCGGTGCCGAGTCCAACGTCGCCTGCGCCCTCGCCCGCTCCGGTCACAGCGCCCGCTGGATCAGCCGGGTCGGCGGCGACGGCTTCGGCGAGCATCTGATCCGCGCCGTCGCCGCGACCGGCGTCGACGTCACCGCCGTCCAGCGCGACGCCGACCGCCCCACCGGCATCTACTTCAAGGAGCAGCTGGCGGACCGTACCGCCGTGCTCTACTACCGCGCCGGTTCCGCGGCCGCCGCCATGTCACCGGAGACCGTGCACCGCCGCGACGCCTGGTCCGGCCGCATCCTGCACCTGTCCGGCATCACCGCCGCGCTGTCGCCCGAGTGCCGTGCCCTGATGCGCTCCCTCGTCACCCGCGAGCCCGGCCGGCCCCTCGTCTCGTACGACGTGAACTTCCGCCCGGCCCTGTGGGGCACCGGCGACGACCCCTGGCTGCTCGCCGAACTCGCCCGCGGCTGCGACATCGTCTTCGTCGGCGAGGACGAGGCGCAGGACGCCTGGGGGCTGGCCGACGCGGCCGCCATCCGCACCGCGCTCCCGGAGCCCGCCGTCCTCGTCGTCAAGCAGGGCAGCACGGGCGCCACCGCCTTCACGGGTGACACCGCGACCTTCGTCCCCGCCCTCGCCGTCGACGTCGTCGAACCGGTCGGCGCGGGCGACGCCTTCGCCGCCGGGTTCCTCTCCGCGACCCTCCGCGGCCTGCCCCTCGCCGACCGGCTGCGCCACGGGCACGTCATGGCCGCCGCCGCCCTCACCGTCCCCGGCGACCTCGGCACCCCGCCCGCGCGCGCCCACGCCGACGCCCTTGTCGCCCTCGGCGACGACGCGTGGGGGACACTGCGGCTGGGCCCCGGATGGACGGATCGGGCCGACGGCACGGATCGGGCCGGCGGGACGGAACCGGCGGGGCAGTCGGAACCTGTCCGGCGGCCGGAGCCGGCCGGGCAGTCCGATCGGGCCGGGCAGTCGGAACCGGCCGGACAGACGGATCGGGCCGGACGGACGGAGAAGGACAGATGAGCCAAACAGTCGACCGCGCCCTGCGCATCCTGCCGCTGCTCGCGGAGGGACCCGCCAACCTCGAACAGGTCGCCACCCGCCTCGACGTCCACAAGTCCACGGCGCTCCGGCTGCTGCGCACCCTGCACGAACACGGCATGGTCTACCGCCAGGAGGACCAGCGGTACCGGCTCGGCGCCCGGCTCTTCGCCCTCGCCCAGCAGGCCATGGAGACGCTGGACGTGCGGGAGATCGCCCACCCGCACCTCCTCACGCTCAACGAGAAGATCGGCCACACCATCCACCTCGCGGTCTACGAGGAGGGCGAGGTCGTCTACATCGACAAGGTCGAGAGCCGCTACCCCGTCCGGATGTACTCGCGGATCGGCAAGCCCGTCGCGATCACCGTCGCAGCCGTCGCCAAGCTGCTCCTGGCCGACCTCCCCGAGGCCGAGCGCCGCTCCATCGCCGAGCGCCTCGAATACCCCAAGTACACGGCCAGGTCGACACCCGACGCGGCCGCCTTCCTCACCGAGCTCCTGCGGGTACGTGACCAGGGCTGGGCCACCGACCTCGGCGGCCACGAGGAATCCATCAACTGCGTCGGCGCCCCCATCCGGGGCGCGGACGGCAGGATCGCCGCGGCGATGTCCGTCTCCGCGCCGAACGTCGTCGTCACCGCCGACGAACTGCTCAAACTGCGCCCGCTGATCCTCCGTACCGCGGAGGCCATCAGCCGGGAGTACTCAGGAAACACCGTTTCGAAGGACACCCCATGAGCGACAACTCCCGGACCCACGGGTCCCCCCTCCAGAAGACCGCCATCACCCCGGCGACCCACACCACCCCGCCCGCCCGGTTCTCGCACGGCGTGCGCAAGGGGAACCTGCTCCAGGTCGCCGGCCAGGTCGGCTTCCTGCCCGCCGTTGACGGCCAGGCCCCCACCCCCGCCGGCCCGACGCTCCGCGAACAGACCCTCCAGACGTTCGCCAACGTCAAGGCGATCCTCGAAGAGGGCGGCTCCTCCTGGGAGGACGTCATCATGACGCGCGTCTACCTCACCGACACCGCGCACTTCGCCGAGTTCAACGAGATCTACAACGAGTACTTCGCCGGCCTCAAGGAAGCGCCGTCGGCCCGCACCACCGTCTACGTCGGCCTCCCCGCCGGCCTGCTGATCGAGATCGACGCGCTGGCCGTCCTCGGCTGACGGTCCCCCCGAACCCCCGCACCCCCGAACCCCCGAACCCCCGAACCCCCGAACCCCCTGACACCACAGGTCTCCTTGCAGCACCGCACCACCAACCCTCAGCCGCCGCACGGCGCGGCGCCCGCACCACGGGCGCCGTGCCGCGGTCCTCCCTGCCCTCCCCCGAATACGGAGTCCCCACGTGTTCTCATCGCTCGCCACCCTCGCGGCAGACCCACCCCCACCGACGCCGCACACCGGCGGCCTCCTCCTGCTGATCCACGGCACGGCCGGACTGCTGACCGTCGCCGCCCTCGGCATCGGCCTGCTGCTCGTCCTCATCATCAAGGCGCGCGTCCAGCCGTTCGTCGCACTGCTCGGCGTCTCCATAGCCGTCGGCCTCGCCGCGGGTCTGTCCGTCACCGAACTCTTCGGCACGGTCCAGAAGTCCAGCGCCACCTCGCTCATCGAGACCGGCATGGGCGGCACCCTCGGCCACATCGCGATCATCATCGCGCTCGGCACGATGCTCGGCGCGATCCTGGAGATATCCGGCGGCGCCGAAGCCCTCTCCGCCCGCCTGCTCAACGCCTTCGGCGAGAAGCGCGCCCCGCTCGCGATGGGTCTGACAGGCCTCATCTTCGGTATCCCGGTCTTCTTCGACGTCGGCATCTTCGTCCTCGCGCCGATCGTCTACGCCGCCGCCAAGCGCGGCGGCAAGTCGATGGTCCTCTACGCGATGCCGCTCCTCGCGGGCCTCTCCATGACCCACGCCTTCCTGCCCCCGCACCCGGGCCCGGTCGCCGCGGCCGGCCTGCTGCACGTCCAGCTCGGCTGGGTCATCCTGATGGGCGCCGCCGTCGGCATCCCGTCCGTCATCGCCGCCTGGGTCTACGCCGCCTGGATCGGCAACCGCATCTTCGTCCCCGTCCCGCAGGACATGGTCGACGCCGCCGACGAGGCCAAGGCCGCCGTCGCCGCCGAACAGCAGGCCGCGGGCGTCACCCCCGTCGAGACCCCCGTCTCGCTCGGCACCGTCCTCGCCATCATCGGCACCCCGCTGCTGCTCATCCTGTGCGCGACGTTCTCCTCCATCGCCCTGGACCCGAGCACCGGCCGCTCGGTCATCGAGTTCTTCGGCCACCCCTTCGTGGCCCTGATGATCGCGCTCTTCCTCGCCTACTACCTGCTCGGCATCCGCCGCGGCTGGTCCCGCAAGTCCCTCGAAACCGTCTCGACGGCCTCGCTCAAGCCGGTTGGCAACATCCTGCTGGTCGTCGGCGCGGGCGGCGTCTTCGGCGCCGTCCTCAAGGGCAGCGGGGTCGCTCAGGCGCTCGCCGACGCCTTCGACAGCGCCGGCCTGCCGGTCATCGTCCTCGCCTGGCTGATCTCGGTGGTCCTCCGCGTCGCCCAGGGCTCCGCGACCGTCGCGATCGTCACCACCGCCGGAATCGTCGCCCCCATGCTCTCCGCCGGCGACTTCTCCCAGGCCCACCTGGCCCTGGTCATCATGGCGATCTCCGCCGGCTCCATCTTCGCCTCGCACGTCAACGACGGCGGCTTCTGGATGGTCTCCAAGTACTTCGGCATCTCCGAACGCGACACCCTCAAGTCCTGGACGGTCCTCGAATCCGTCCTCTCGGTGGCGGGCTTCGCGGTGGCCGCGTCGCTCAGCCTTGTTATCTAGGCGCGCGGTTTGGTGGATGGGGGTGGCCGGCCCGGCGGGGCCGGCCACCCCCATCAGTCGTCGGCGCCGGCCTCGGCGGGAATGTCGTCGGAAACCCCCGCCCACCACCCGTCCTCGTCATCCGCCCGCACCTTGATCCCGTGCACGAGCGCATCGATGTCGGGCATCACTTGTCCGAGCCGTACGAGATCCCCGGTCGACGCGAACACGACGACGTCCACGGCGTGGTGCTCGTCGCGGAAGGCGTACCAGAGGTTGGCGACGATCTCGTTGCCGTCGAGCTCGACGTGCCCCAGGGCTTTTAGGCCCTCGCCGAGGTGGCCGGCGTGGAAGGTGTCCACTTGGGGTGGACGGAGGAGCTCGGGGTCCTCGGCGCGGACCAGGCGCTGGAGCGCGCCGCGCTTATCGCCTTCGGCGGGACCATAGGAGACGGTGACAGGCAGCGGCTGCTGCCGCAGGTTCCCCAGGTGGATATAGGTGTGCTTTCCGAGCGGCTGCTTGGCGTAGACGTCGTAGGCCCGGAGAAGCCTCTTCGCCAAGCGCCGATTCGCGAGCCAGCTATGAGGTTGTCCACGCAGCAGCAGGACCGTCTCGGCAGTCGATCGGGCCCACATGTCCCGAGTTCCCCAGGAACTGTCGGACCAGGTGGCGGGCGGCGTGATGTCGGCCCACCGGTCCAATGGGTAGTAGGTATCGACCCAGCTCATGTCTGCGCCCTCGCGTTGATCGGCGACCCGATGTCTGGATCGAGCCAACTAGTGTGAAAGCGAAGGGAGTTCTTCGCGTCGTCGTAAGGTTTCACGCTCGGCTTCCTCTCAAAGATGCCGCTGCTCCCGAGGCTCTTATCGGCCAGGTCGGCCGTTGAACCGACCACGAATGCTTGCTGGTTTCTCACTGCGTGGCTTTCGGCACGCCGTGTCACTTCCTGCACCGCAGGGTTGTCGGCATGCTTCGCGAGTTCATGCGCATTGATCTTTCGAGAAACTGCGGACTCTCGTGATCCGCCTGCGTTGAATACGTCGGCTGCCGACACCTCCGGTTCGTGTTGCGACGGGTACTTCGCCGCCGCGCGGGCCCTCGCGTTCATTCGTTTCAACTGGCCTTCCAGAAACTGCCGTCTTGGCTTCGCAATGCTCCGGTTTCGCAGCTCGCGCGCGATCTCCTGCCGGGCTCCGCTCTGTTCGGCCCGGGCCGCCGATACGGCGTCCTTCGCCGCCTGCCGCGAGGCAACCCGCGTGGCGTCCACTCCCGCCGTTACCCCCTGTTCCGCCGCCTTGCCCATGCGCAGCGTGAGGATCGCGACGACATCGAGGCCGACGTCGGCCCACGTGCCGTTGCCGGTGGCGGCGAGGGCTGTGTGGACGAGGGCGGTGCCGTAGGTGGCGGCTTCGGCTCCGGCGATGGCCCAGGACGCGGCGAGGGCGAGCCAGGCGGGGGCGGTGGGGGCGCAGGCGATGAGGACGGCGGCGATGGCTACGACGGTGGCGATCCAGCCGATGATTTCGAGTGCTTCGTTGATCCAGGCGGCGTTGCGTTCGAGGAGGTTGGAGGTCCAGCTCCAGCACGAGTCCTCCAGCGAGTCGTCGAGGAGGTCCTCGATGGCGCCGGAGAGGCGGCGGGCGTCGGATTCGTAGTCGCCGACGGCGCCGTCGAAGGCGGCCTGTGCACGGATGAGTGAGGCGCGGGCGTGGTCGAGGTCGCTCTTTTGGGTGGGGGTGAGATCGGCTTCGGGGAGGGCGTCGAGCGGGGTGATGATGTCGTGCGCCGCGGTGGCGGCGCGGTGGGCGGCGGCGGTCTGGTGCTGGGCGTCCTCGACGGCTTCGGCCCAGGCGGAGACCTTGACGGCGACCGCCTCGTAGCGGTCGGCGACCTTGCCGAGCTTGTCGCGCAGGCGGTCCGCGCCGTCCTGGAGGGCGTCGGCGTAGTCGCCCTTCAGCCCCGTGCCGTCGGAGAGGGCGCGGAGCCGGGTGATCTGGGTGCGGATCTCGATGGCGGTGTCGGTCATGGTCCGGCGGCCGGTGCGGATGTCGGCGGGGGAGCCGGGGGTGGGGTCGGCGTAGGGGTCCTCGGTGCGCAGGGGGTGCCAGTCGCGGGGGCGGTGGGGCATCGGGAGGGCTCAGCCCTTCGCTCGGGCGGCGAGGTCGCGGTCGACGGCGGCGAAGGCCGCCTTCGTCCCGCGGACGAGGTTGAGGACTTGGCCGAGGTTCCAGAGGGTCTCTTTCCTGTTGTCCTTCCAGTTGTCGGCGAAGGTGTGCATGACCTCGGCCATGCGCGGGGCGCCGACGGCGTGGGCGAGGGCGTCCTGGGTGGCGGGGCAGCGCTCGAGGGCGGTGCGGATGGAGCTGAGGGAGTGCTCCGACGCGTCGAGGAGGCGGCCGTCGACCTTCAAGTCGGCAGCGCTGGTGCATGTGTTGGACATATGTCCGGACTCCTGTGGGGTTGTGTTCCTGTGGAACGATCTGGCCGGGCATAGGTCACAGGCATGAACCGGCGACGGAAAAGGGTGAGTTGTGATGGTTGGCGGATACCGGCTGGTGCTGCCGCCCGGCTGGGGGCGGATTCCGTTACGGGAGGGGACCGAGGACGCGATCCGGGGGATCGTGACCTCGGCCTTCGATGGTTCGCGCGGGGACGCGGTGGCTCAGGTGCGGGTCCGGCTGGAGGGCCGGCTGCGGGAGCTGGCGGTCAGGGCGCGCCGGGACGGCGCCGGGCTCGACCTCTACCTCCCCGTACGGCCGCGCGGCGGAGCCGCACCGGTGCCGGCGTCGTTCGTGGTGTCGGAGCTGGCGGTGGGCGGCAGGAAGGAGCGGCGGGAGTACGTCGTGGGCGAGGCGCGTCGGGTGGACTACGTGCTGCCCGTCCCGGACGTCCCCGGGCGCTGTCTGGCCGCCGCGTTCTCGACGCCGACGGCCGTGGCCGAGCCCCGGCTGGCCGATCTGATGGTGGAGCTGTTCGACGCCGTGATGGGGACTTTTCGCTGGTCGGAAGCGTCGGATGCGCCGCGGACCGGCTGACGGGAGACATCCGGAAGTTCTTCGGTTCCCCGCGCCGACGGAACGCGCGATGAACACCCACTGAAGCGGAGGCGTCGGGTGAACGGGCACTTCGGGTCAAGGGGCGCATCCGGTCTTCCGGCGGGTTAGCGTCCCCTTCGGAGGAAGCCATGCCGACGAAGGAAGCCGCCCTGAAAGGGGCCGGTGACAGCGCCACCAGTGATGCCGACGACACCAGCGACACCAGCACCGCCACCGGGACCGGGGACCGGGGGTCCGCCCCCGCACCGCACATCCGCCGCCGCGCCACCGCCCTGGCCGCGTTGATCACGGCTCTGGCGTTCTGCGTCGGCGACGCCGTCGCGACGACCTTTCCGTTCGGACGCCACAGCCGGAGCGTCAGCGACCTGGGCAACCAGTTCGTGCCGTTCCACGCGCACCTGTGGGACCTGCTGCACGGCAGGGCCGACGGTGGGCTGCTCGTCAACTGGCAGTCCGGGTACGGCTCCAGCTTCCTCCCCGACCTCGGCACGTATGTGAGCAGCCCCTTCGCGCTGCTGGTCGGGCTCTTCCCGCGGGACGAGATCGACCTCGCGGTGTACGTGATCACCGTGCTGAAGATGGCGTCGGCGGGCGCCGCGATGGCGTTCCTGCTGCTGACGCTCCGCAAGGGCCGCTGGTGGACGGCCGGGACGCTCGGCGCCTCGTACGCGCTGTGCGGCTGGTCGATGGCCGAGGCGTCGTACAACCTCATGTGGCTGGACGGGCTCATCGCGTTCCCGCTGCTGTGCCTGGTCGGCGAGTGGGCGCTGACGAACCGGCGCCCGGTGCTCGGCCCGCTGGTCGTCGCCCTGGCCTGGACGGCCAACTTCTACACGGCGTACATGGCGACGATCGGTGCCGCGCTCGTCCTGCTGCTGCGGCTGCTGCTCGGCCGGGAGGACGTGCGGCGCAAGCTCGCCGTGCTGGGGCGGGCCGTGCTGGCGACGCTGCTCGGCATCGGGCTGGCGGCGCCGCTGATCCTCGTCGTGTTCAAGGCGACGAAGCTCGCGCACCCCGGCCGCGTCAACGAGTTCGCGCCGTCCGCCATGCCCGACGTGCTGGCGCGGCTGCTGCCCGGCACGTACACCTTCGGGACCCCGGCCGTCTGGGTCGGCACGGCCGCGCTGCTGCTCGCGCTGACCCTGCCGTTCAACACGGCGGTCGCCCGGCGCGAGCGGGCCGGCTGGAGTGCGCTCGTTCTCATCGTCCTGCTGTCCATGCAGTGGAAGCCCACGCACCTGGCCTGGCACGCGTTCGCCACGCCCAACGGCAGTTCCTACCGGCAGACGTTCGTGCTCTGCGGGGTGCTGGTCATCGCCGGCTGGCTGTCCCTCGCGCAGGGTGTGCCGCGGCTCAAGCCGCTGCTGGGCGGCGTCGGGCTGCTCGTGCTGGTGACCGCGATCGGAAGCACCAGCGTCGTCACGGAGTCCTGGACGGTGCCGCTGCTGGCGTTCTCCCTGACGGCCGTCCTCGGCAGCCTCGTGCTGCTGCGGTCGGTGGAGGCCCGGCGGCGTACCGCCCGCTGGGCGCCGGTGCTGGCAGCCGCGCTGCTGGTGGGCGCGCAGGTGGGGGAGTCGGCGGTCTCGGAGGCGTCGTACGACAAGGCGCGGCTCGGGCGGCTCGACGACTACGGGCCGTGGAGCCAGCGCCAGGACGTGCAGAGCGCCGCGGTCTCCCGGTCCGACGGCTGGCCCGCGTACCGGACGGATCCCGGCATCTGGCAGACGGTCGGCAACGATCCGCTGGTCGTCGGCGGGCAGGGCGCCCAGTACTACAGCAGCCTCACCTCGGAGGTCTGGGCGAGCACGCTGACCGCGCTCGGCGGCGGCTACTCCTCGCGCGGCCGGTCGCCGCGCAGCATCGACGGGCCGGTCACCGACGCGATCTTCTCGATCGGCGCCCGGCTGCACTCCAACCAGGACCCGTTCCGGCACCCGCTGCGCGGCCCGTACACGACGACGGTGTCGGTCTCGCGGATGGACGTTCCCCCGCTGGTGACCGTCCGCCCGGCCGGCGGACCGCGGTCCTACGGCGACAACACGTTCCGCAACCAGGAGGCGCTGCTCGGCGTCACTGTGTACACCGTTCCGCGGGTCGAGATACGCGACGCCGACGGCAGCGTGCCGAAGCTGACGCTGGGCGGCCAGTACGGGGTCAGGGCGCGCGAGGCGGGGAAGAGCGGGCCCACGCAGCTGCTGCGGGCGCACTGCCCGGCGGGCAGCGAGGTGTTCCTCTCGGTGCCGGACTTCGCCGGCCAGGGCGGGCTGCGCGGGGTGTCGGACGGGGTGCGCTTCGACGCCCGCCCGCCGCAGAACCGCGCGACCGTCCAGCCCCTGGGAACGGTGCCGGCCTCGGGCGATGTGCGGGTGGACCTGATAGCGCTGGGCGCCGGAGCGCTCCCCAAGGAGCCGATCGGCTGCCTCGACCCGGCGAAGCTCGCCGCCCGGGTGGCCGCGTTGAAGGCCACCGGTGCGACGCGGGTGTCGGTGTCCGGCAGCCGTCTGACCGCCGAACTGCCGCCCGGCAGCACGGGTGTCGCCGTGATCGCCGCCCCGGCGATCGAGGGGTGGAGCTGCTCGACGGGCGGCGCCGCCGCCCGGCCGGCCGGTAACCACCTGGGCCTGCTGTCGGTCCCGCTGGACGGCACGTCGCGCACCATCAGCTGCGACTTCACCCCGCCGGGGCTGAAGGCGGGGTCCGCGGTGGGCGGCGCCGCGGCGCTGGGGCTCCTCGCGCTGGCCGGGTACCGGTGGTGGTCGCGCAGACGCCGTCCCACCGAAGCGGCCGCAGCATGACACCGCGCCCGCCGGGAGGCTGTGAGCCGTCCCGGGGGGCGCGGTGAGTCATGCGGTGGGTGATTCAGGCGTTACGGCAGGGCGTGGACGTGGGCGCCAACCGAGTTGGACCACTGGTTGCCGTTCTTGGCGTCCCAGTTGGTGGACCAGGTCATCGCACCGCGCAGCGTCGGCCACTTGGTGGCCGGCTTGAAGGTGCCGCAGCCGGTGCCCTTGGTCAGGCAGTCGATCGCGTTGTTGACCACCGACGGGTCGACGTAGCCGGAGCCCGCGCCGCTCGTCGAGGCCGGGAGCCCGAGGCCGACCTGGGACGGGTCGAGCCCGCCCTGGATGACCGTGCAGGCCTGCGTGGTGATGAAGTCCACGGAGCCCTGCGAGTAGACGCCGCCGTCACAGCCGTTCATCGAACCGCTGTTGTAGTACTGGGTGTTGACGACGGTCAGGATGTCCTTGATCTTCAGCGCGGTGGCGAAGTAGCCGCTCGACGGGGAGAGCATGTCGATCGTCTGCGGCGCCATCGTGATGATGAGGCCGGACCCCGCCTTGCTGCTCAGGCTGCGCAGCGCCTGCGACATGTACGTGGAGTTGAGCCCGTTCTCCAGGTCGATGTCGACGCCGCTGAACCCGTACGTCTGCATCAGCGAGTAGACGCTGTTGGCGAAGTTGGTGGCGGAGGCCGAGTCGTTGATCGACACGGTGCCGTTCTGGCCGCCGATGGAGATGATGACCCGCTTGCCGGCCGCCTGCTTCGCCGCGATGTCCGCCTTGAACTGGGCGACGGAGTAGTTCAGCGCCGGGTCCAGGTTGAAGGTGACCCCGCCGGGCGTGCCGGAGGCGTCGGCGAACGAGACGGCGATGATGTCGTACTGGTTCTGCACCTGGGCGATGGTCTGGACGGTCGCGCCGTTGTTGAAGTTCTGCCAGTACCCGGTGAGGACGTGCTTGGGCAGGCTGCCGGCCGGGGGAGTGGTCGGCGGGGTGGTGGGAGGCGTGGTCGGCGGTGTCGTGGGGGGAGTCGTCGGCGGGGTGGTCGGCGGCGTCGTGGGCGGTGTCGTCGGGGGCGTGGTGGGAGTGCCGCCGGGACCGGTCAGGACGACGTCGTCCGCGAAGTACGCGGGCTGTGCGTACCAGCCGTTGAGGTAGACGGTGACCGAGGTGGTGCTCGCGCCCGTCGTGAAGTTGGTGCTCAGCTGCTGGTACGAGCCGGCGGACGGGGTCCAGGTCGACACGTCCGAGGTGCCGGTGCCGCTCGCGCCGAGGTAGACGTACGAGCCCTGCACCCAGGCGCTCAACGAGTACGCGGAGTTGGGCTTGACGCTCACGGTCTGCGAACACTTGGCGTTGTCGGAGCTGCTCGGACTGCCCTTGAGGGCCGAGGACCCACCGTGCACCGGGCTGGAGACGGCCGCACCGCTGCCCGCCGTGCACGTCCAGCCGGACAGTCCGCTCTCGAAGCCGGCGTTGCTGACGAGATTGGTGTCGGCGGCCTGCGCGGTCCCGACGTTGGCTATCGCGAAGCCTGCGGCCACGAGCGAGGCGGCTCCCACGGTGGCGAGGGCCGTACGCGCGACCTTCGGTCTCCGATAAGCATGCGATGCACGTTCCACGACTGCCTCCTGGGGGCAAGGAGTTGGGGGGTGGTGGGGAATGCGCATGAGGGTTGGGCGGCGTGCCCTGCGTGCGACCAAACTGGTCCAGACCAATGGGGTTGTCAAGACCTCTGGCCTTCACCAGTCGTTCATGGGGCGCATCCAGGCGTTTACCGATCCTGATCCGCGACTTTCCGCACTCATTCCGCTACACATCGATAGGCTGGCGCACGCGATCCGGCGGGTGAACGGTCCTTGCGCGGGACAGGAGGGCTGCGGATGTCGAGCGTCATAACGGTCACAGCGGACGATCTCGCGCTTCCGCTCGAGCAGCATGTCGCGCGCACCTCCGCGGCGCTCGACGCCTACGGGCACCTCATCGCCCTCGCCTCGCCCGATCCCGCCGACCCCGGCCGGCGCCGGCTGCACACCGTGCGTGCCGCGCTGGAAGCGGACCGGATGGCGATCGTCCCCGTCGATCTGCCGCCGCTCGCCGCCGCGCTGCTCGGGGAGCAGCTGCGCCAGCTGGCCGGCACCGACCTGGGGCCAGGCGTGCTCGCGGGCGCCGCCCGGCTGCTCTCGTACTACCTGTACTCCGGCGCCCTGCTCGGCTCGGTCAGCAAGCTCGACCGGGTGCCGGTCACCGTCGGCAAGCACTTCAAGTCCCTGGTCCCCGGGCGGCATTTCGCCGTCATGGCCCACCCGGAGCCGGGGCTGACCGAGGCCGGTCCCGACGCCGTCCCGCCGGGTCCCGGCTTCCTCACCCAGCTCGCGGTCGCCGGGCACGGCCTCGACGCCGGCTGGGTCACCGGCCCGCTCGCCGCCGCCTGGCGCACCCAGCACATCCGCGAGGTGCCGCTGCCGGAAGGGTCGGCGCGGTGGTGGGGCACCGGCCGGCTCGTCGAGTTCACCGCGTACATCGCGGACATCGGCATCCTGTACCAACTGGTCACGTCGGTCCGCCGGGACACCTGCCCGTGGTGCGGCCTCGAGGTGATCGGCGACCAGTGCCTCTTCTGCTCGACGCGGCTCGGCGACCGTGCCGACCGCGCCGCCGACCGCTCCGACCGTACGCAGCAGGTCGCGGCCCAGGAGCAGCCGTTACGCCGGCCGCAGCAGCAGCGCCCGCCGCAGTACCAGCCGCAGCACCAGCGGCAGGAACCGTCGTCGCGGGAGCTGCCCGCCCCCAACCGCCCCCAGCTCGAACCCCATAAGCGATAGGTCTGCCTGCCGATGAATTCACGTCAGCGACGCGGTGTCGTCCTCCTGGTGGTCTCCGTGCTGTGCGCGGTGGCGGCCTTCGCGGGAGTCGTCACGGTCATCGGCAACGCACGGTCGGAGGTCGGCCCGAAGGTCACCGCCTACCAGCTGACCAAGGACGTGCCGGCCTACACGGCGGTGACGTCCGGGCAGTTGGAGAAGGTCCGGATACCGGAGAAGTGGCTTCCCGACACCGCCGTGCGCGACCTCGCCTCCGTCCAGGGGATGGTCGCGGCGATCCCGCTGAAACGCGGCTCGCTGCTGGAGTCCGGCATGGTCGCGGCCAGGCCGGTGCTCCAGTCCGGCCAGATGGAGATCGCCATCATGATCGACGCGGAGACCGGCGTCGCCGGGAAGATCACCCCGGGGTCGAAGGTCAACATCTTCGCCACCTTCGCGGGCAAGAAGGACACCGACCCCGATGTCTCGAAGATCATCGTCACCGGGGCGCGGGTCATCGACGTCGGCGAGATCAAGGCGTTCGACAAGAGCCAGGACTCCCAGCGGCAGGCCGCCCAGGGCGTGCCGATCACGTTCGCGCTCGACGCGGCCGACGCCCAGCGCGTCGCGTTCTCCGAGTCCTTCGCGCGTCACGTCCGGCTGGCGCTGATCGCCCCGGGCGACGACAGCGCCCCGGCCGCTGTCGACCGCACGTACACCCTGGCGGGGGACACGGGAGGCAAGAGGTGATCGTGAGGATCCTGTCCGGCACCAGTGACCCGGATGCCGCCCGCGCACTGGCCGGTCTGCTGCACCAGCTGCCCGGCGCGGAACCGGGCCCCGCACTGCCCGACTCCACGCTGCTGCTCGACACCCTCGCCCGGGCCGCCGAGGCGGGGATAGACGAGCTGCCCGAGGTCGTCATCGTGCACGACGGCATCACCCCGATGCCCGCGCTGGAACTGATACGGGAGGTCGCGCTCCGCTTCCCGGCCGTCGGCGTCGTCCTGCTCACCGCCGACCCGAGCCCGGCCGTGCTCTCCGCCGCGATGGACTCCGGAGCGCGCGGCGTCATCGGGCTGCCGCTGTCGTACGACGAGTTGGGCGCCCGCGTCGAGGCGGCCGCCGCCTGGGCCGGCGGGGTCCGCCGCCACCTCAGCCCGCAGCGCGCGCTGCCCGCCGTGGCCGGCGGCACCCTCGTCGCCGTCGCCGGTGCGAAGGGCGGCGTCGGCACCACCGTCACCGCCATCCAGCTCGCACTGGCCGCGCACGCCGCCGGCCGGTCCACCGCCCTCGTCGACCTGGACCTGCAGGGCGGCGACATCGCCTCGTACCTGGACGTCCAGTTCCGCCGCTCGATGGCCGACCTGGCCGACATCGCCGACATCTCGTCGCGCGTCCTGCACGACGCGATGTACGTCCACGAGTCCGGGCCCGCCCTGCTGCTCGCCCCGGGCGAGGGCGAACGCGGCGAGGACGTCACGGACCGGTCGGTGCGGCTGGTCCTGCACGCACTCCGGCAGCGGTACGAAGTGGTCGTCGTCGACTGCGGCACCCAGCTGACCACGGCCAACGCCGTGGCCGTCGAGACCGCCGACACGGCGCTGCTGGTCACCACCCCGGACGTCGTCGCGGTCCGCGCGGCCAAGCGCATGGTCCGGATGTGGGACCGGCTGCAGATCCGCAAACCGCAGGACACCACGACCGTCGTCAACCGCTACACGCGCGGCACCGAGATCCAGCCGTCCCTCGTCGCCCGCATCACCGGCACCAAGGTCGCGGCCTCCGTCGTGCCCGCCGCGTTCAAGGAACTCCAGTCCGTCATCGACGCGGGACGCCTCCACGACCTCGACAACCGCTCCACCGTGAAGCAGGGCCTGTGGGCGCTGGCGGCCGAACTCGGCCTCGCCGTCGGCGGCCACGCGCTGCCCAAGGCGGCCCGGCGCGGCAGGCGCAGCCTGCGCGACGACCGGGGCCAGGTGATCCTGGAGACCCTCGGCATGACGCCGATCATCCTCATCACCCTGATCCTGGTCTGGCAGGCGGTGCTCGCGGGCTACACGTTCACGCTCGCCGGCCACGCGGCGGACGAGGCGGCGCGGGCGGCGGCGGTGGGCACGGACGCGGACGCGGTGACGGCGGCACAGCGGGACCTGCCGGGCGCGTGGAACGGCACCACGACCGTCGACCGGAGCGACGGCAAGGTCACCGTCACCGTCAACCTCCAGGTCCCCGTCCTGTTCCCGGGCGCGATCGACTTCCCGCTGACGGTGCACGGCCACGCGTCCACGGTGGACGAGGAGACGAAGCGATGACCGGGCGCAGAGCGCGTACGTGGCGTGAACGCGGTTCGGCGTCCCTGGAGTTCCTCGGCGTCCTGCCGATCCTGCTGCTCATCGCCCTCGCCGGGATCCAGCTCGGCTTCGTCGCGTACGCCGCCAACCAGGCCGGCACGGCCGCCCGTACCGCCGCCCGCACCGCTGCGCTGCGCGCCCCGCACCCGGACGCGGGGGAAGCGGGCCGCAACGCGGTGAGCGACTGGCTGCGGGACGGCACCGTCATCTCGCCCGCCTCCGACGACGGCGACTCCGTCACCATGACCGCCACCATCAACATCCCGTCCGTCATCCCCGGCGTGAGCATCTTCGGTCCGGTGCGGCGCAGCGCGACCATGCCGAAAGAAGACACCACGCCATGAGCCTGCGCGCCCGCCTCGCCGTCACGGAAGAGGCCACCCCCCAGACCCAAGAGGGCCACATGGTGGCCGTCTACCGCACCAAGCTGCTCCAGGAGATCGACCTCGCCGAGATGTCGGCGCTCGCCACCGCCGAGCGGCGGGCCCGGCTGGAACGGGTACTCGGGCACATCATCAGCCGCGAGGGCCCGGTGCTGTCGACGAAGGAGCGCGCGGGCATCATCCGCCGCGTCGTGGACGAGGCGCTCGGCCTCGGCGTCCTCGAACCGCTCCTCGAAGACCCGACCATCACCGAGATCATGGTCAACGGACCGGACAAGATCTACGTCGAGCGGGGCGGCCGGGTCGAGCAGGTGGCCGTCCGCTTCTCGTCCGCCGAGCAGCTGCTGCAGACCATCGAACGCATCGTCTCGACCGTCAACCGCCGGGTCGACGAGTCCAATCCGATGGTCGACGCGCGCCTGCCGAGCGGTGAGCGCGTCAACGTCATCATCCCGCCGCTGTCGCTGAGCGGCCCGACGCTCACCATCCGCCGCTTCCCGCGCGCCTACACCCTGCAGGAACTGATAGCCCTCGGCACCCTCGACGAGCACATGCTGATGCTGCTCTCCTCGCTGGTCCGCGCGAAGTGCAACATCATCGTCAGCGGGGGCACCGGCTCCGGCAAGACGACGCTGCTCAACGCGCTGTCCGGGCTGATCCCGGAGGGCGAGCGCATCATCACCGTCGAGGATGCCGCCGAACTGCAGCTGCAGCAGGACCACGTCATCCGGCTGGAGACCCGGCCGCCGAACGTCGAGGGCGAGGGCCGCATCACCATCCGCGACCTCGTACGCAACTCCCTGCGCATGCGGCCCGACCGCATCATCGTCGGTGAGGTCCGCGGCGGCGAGACCCTCGACATGCTCCAGGCGATGTCCACCGGCCACGACGGCTCGCTCGCCACCGTCCACGCCAACTCGGCCGAGGACGCGGTGCTGCGCCTGCAGACGCTGGCCTCGATGAGCGAGGTCAAGATCCCCTTCGAGGCGCTGCGCGACCAGATCAACAGCGCGGTGGACGTGCTCGTGCAGCTCACCCGGCATGTCGACGGCACCCGCCGCATCGTCGAGATCGCCATGCTCTCCTCCCGCGGCCGTGACGTCTTCCGGCTCACCAGCGCCACCCGCTTCCGCGCCGAGCCGCTCGGTGCGGACCGCATCGTGCGCGGCTGGTACGAGCACCACCCGCTGCCCCGCGAGCTGGCGGAGCGCCTGTACCTGGCTGGTGAACACGTCCCGGCCGCCTTCGGCGTCGGCTCCAGCGAACTGGAACTCGACATCCGGGAGGCCAAGTGAGCGACCAGCTCCCGCTGATCGTCATCGGAGCCACCCTGCTCGCCCTGACGCTGGGTGTCTGGGGCCTGCACGCCTGGTCCGGCGGCCGCGCCGAACGCGCCGCCCTCGTCGAACGCCTCGCGGGCGAGCTGGGGTCGGGCGCCGGGCGGCATGTCCCCTTCGCCGCCCTGGACCGCCGGGTGCGCGCCACCGGCTGGGGCCGCCGGCTCGCCGGCCGCCTCGCGGCCACCGGCACCGACCTCACCCCCGGCCAGTTCACCGCGGCGGCCGTCGGCCTGGTCGGCGGCGCCTGGCTCGTCGCCGACGTCGTCCTCGCCCCGTTCTTCGGGCCGATCGCCGGGATCCTCGCGTTCTGGTCCGCGTACTCCTTCCTGGAGTGGCGCCGCCGTGTCCGCACCGAACGCTTCATCGCCCAACTGCCCGAACTGGCCCGCGTCCTGGCCAACGCCACCCAGGCCGGCCTCGCGCTGCGCACCGCGGTCGGCATGGCGGCGGACGAGCTGGAGGCGCCGGCGGGCGAGGAGCTCAAGAAGGTCGCCGACGCGATGGCGATGGGCCACTCCGTCGAGGACGCGCTGGCCGAACTCCAGGAACGCCTGCCCAGCCGCGAGCTCATCGTCCTGGTCTCCACCCTTGTCCTGTCGAGCCGCGCGGGCGGTTCCGTCGTCGAGTCGCTCCGCAACCTGACGGTCACGCTGGAGGAGCGCAAGGAGACCCGGCGGGAGATCCGCACCCAGATGTCGCAGGTCACGGTCACCGCGTACGCCGTCCCCGTCATCGGCATCGGCTCGCTGTTCCTGCTGAACCAGATCATGCCGGGCTCGCTGAGCGCGATGACCGGCTCCAACCTCGGGCGCATCTGCGTGCTGATCTCGCTGGGCCTGTACGTGGTGGGCTTCTGGATGATCCGCCGGATGTCCCGGATCGACGTATGAAGGGGGCGCGCTGCTCATGGTGATGATCGGTATCGGGCTGGCCCTCGCCCTGGCACTGTGCGCGGTCGGCGTCGTCCACGCGATCGCCCTCCTGCGCTCCGACGCCAAGCTCCCCGACGACCTGATGCTCGCCCTGGAAGTAGGCCGCACCCGAACCACCCGCACCGGCAACGCCGTCGACCAACTCGGTATGCGCTGGTCCCCGATGGTGATGCGCTGGATGGGCCCCGCCCGCGTCGCCAAAATGCGCATGAAGATCGACCACGCGGGTCACCCGCACGGGTTGACGGTGGAACGGTATGCGGCGCGGCGGGCGGTGTACGGGGCGCTGGGCGGGCTGGCGGCCTTCGCTCTCCTCACGAGCGGCCACTGGTTCCTGGCGCTGATTCTGGTCGGCTACGCATGGGGCTGGGCCGACCTCGGCCTCTGGCTCGCGGTCCGCAAACGCCGCGACGACATCGAGCGCACCCTCCCCGACTTCCTGGACGTGCTGGCGGTGGTGGTGAGCGCGGGTCTCGGCTTCCGTCAGGCACTGGAGCGCGTCAACACGGTCTACAAGGGACCGTGGTCGGACGAGATCCGCATTGCGCTGCGGCAGATGGATGTCGGGGTGAGCCGTCGCGACGCTTTCGACCAGCTCCGGAAGCGCAACAGGAGCGATCAGGTGAGCCAGTTCGTGAGCACGCTGCAACAGGGCGAGGAATTGGGCGCGCCCATTGCACGGACGCTGCTGCAGATCGCCCAGGACATGCGGCGGACCGAGGCGCAGAACGCACGGAGGCGAGCGGCGCGGACGGTGCCGAAGGCGACGGGCGTGATCACGATGCTGCTCGTCCCGGCCACCATGATCCTGCTGCTCACCGGCACGATCATGGGTTCTCAGATCAACTTCGGCCAAATCCTGGGGAATGGGTGAATCCGGTCATGTTCCCTGTCGCGAACCGCCATATTGGATGCGCCAGTTGGCGCGTAAAGGGCTGCGGTTGCACGGGTTTCGGGTGTACCTTTGCAGACGCAACCATATTTGCACCTGCAATCAAGAACGGATCGCTACGGACCGGACCGGTGAGAGGCGGTGCGCCGTGGAAGGTGTCGTCGAGCTCGGCGGTCGTGGCGAGCGTGAGAACGAGAAGCCGGCCGTCGCATCAGGCGCGACCGACGTTCGTCAGGTGACAAAGGATGGGGCAGACAATCATGAGTACATGGGCTGTGAAGCGGCTCGTCGCCGCGCACGTCTGGGCGCGCCAAGCAGGCGAGCGCGGGCAGACGTCCTTCGAGTATCTGGGGATCGCGGTGGTGATCGCGGTGATCATCGGAGTGCTGGCCGGTACGACGTCTATCGGCGATGCGGTTCTGACCGGGATCACGGGCAGGATCGCGGCCATCGTGGGCGCGGGCGGCTGAACGGGATTGCGCGGGGCGAGGAAGGCCAGACCCTCGGCCTCTACATCGTGGCCGTGGCCGCGCTGTTCTTCCTCGCCTTCGCGTTCTTCGCGGTCGGTCAGGCCAGCAGTGTCCGCAACAGTGCCCAGACGGCCGCCGACGCGGCGGCCCTGGGTGCCGCGGTCGAGGCCCGGGACGAGGCGCACGACGCCTTTCTCGAGGCACTCGTCAAGGGCGACCTCCCGAAGCTCACTCAGTTGCTCAACGGTCAGGGAATGCCGGGGGTCGGGGCATGCGGTGCGGCCGACGGACTCGCGAACGCGAACCGGGCCGACCGACAGTCCTGTGCCCGGGTCGAAGGCCCGCTCGGATACACAGTTTCGGTTCTTACCAGAGGGACCGTCGGGGGCAGCGTCGTGAAGGGCACGGCGAATCTGCACGCCACGGCGAGCGCGACGGCAGTGGTCGAAGGCCGCTGCGTCGTGGCAGGCGTGGAGGGCAAGGCCGTGAAGTTCTCCTGCAACAAGGGCGAAGAACTGACGATCGATCCGACCGCGACGGACTTCCGCTTGAATCTCGCGCAGTTCTACACGGTTCACCTCAGCACATGAAAGCCGATCACGTAGCGATGGAACGGGGACACCGATGACCAATCGGCGCAGAGAGACGGGCCGCCGCGTCATGACGGTGGTCGCGCTCGTGACCAGTGGGGCCATCGCGGTGGCGGGCTGTGGGGGAGGGGACGGTGACAAGAAGCCCGACAACGCCTCGTCGAGCAAGTCCGGTGCGCCGAAGGGTGGCGGACCGAGCAGCGGTAGCGCGACGCCGTCGGCGGAACCCACTCAGGTGCTGGCCCAGATCAAGGGCGAGGAGAACATGGTCGTCACCCTGAACTCGGCGACGCGTGACGCCGGTGGGTTCGTGACGGTGCAGGGCACGATCACGAACAACGGTGACAAGCCGTTCACTGCCGTCTCCTGGCGAGGTCAGGAGGTCGCGTTGGTCAAGTCGGGGCCGTCTGTCGCCGGCGCGGTCCTGGTCGATCAGGCGGGCAAGAAGCGGTACTACATTCTCCGCGACACCGAGGGCAAGTGCCTCTGCACCATGGGGCTGACGCTGGTCCCGGCCAAGGAGACCCGGCCGTTCTTCGCCCAGTTCCCCGCTCCACCCACCGGTACCACCTCCGTGGAGTTCCAGCTCCCCACCATGCCGCCCGCCAAGATCCAGATTTCGGAGGGGTGAGCGATCATGCCCCGTACCAAGCGACGTGCCGCCGGTGCGGCCGTGCTCACGCTTTCGGTTGTCACGATCACGTTCGCCGGGCCCGTCGGGATCGCGCGGGCGGATGGGGGGCCGTCGGCTTCGCCTTCTACGGTGGCGCCTTCGGCGCCGGTGAAGGTCGATCCGACCTCGCCGCGGCTGAAGTTGCCGGAAGGGGCGACGCTGGCGCCGGCGAAGGTGCTGGACATCGTGGCGGTCACGGACCAGTCGTCGACGAGTGCGAGTCAGCCGGAGCAGCGGCATGAGGAGTCCAACTCCTCGATCACGTACGCGCTGCAGTCGGAGGTGCTGTTCGAGATCGACAGTGCGGTGCTGTCGCCGGCCGCGGCGGCGCGGATCAAGGCCATTGCGGGCGACATCAACGCAAAGAAGGTTTCGTCACCCATCCGGGTCTTCGGGTTCACCGACAACCTGGGCAGCAGCGAGCACGGGGACGTGTTGTCGAAGCAACGCGCCGACGCCGTCTACAAAATTTTGGCCCAGGCGCTCGGATCCGCCGGTGGCGCAAGCCACAGTTTCCAGGTGCGCGGCTACGGCGAGGACTATCCCATTGCTGACAATTCATCCGAAGCGGGACGCCGTCAGAACCGCCGGGTGGAGATTACGTTCACACCGTCCGCCGCGTGAGGTGCTGAGCACGCGCTCATAAGCGGTACGGTGTAACTCCCCCCCTCGGGCCGGTTCGCTCTCCCCCCCCTGCGAACCGGCCCGTTTTTTGTTGCCCTCATCCGGGCGCCCGCCGCACCCGCGCCCCCGCCGGAGCCTCAGAGCCGGCAGCCGCCCGTCGCGTCGACGATCTGGCCGGTGATCCAGCGGGCGTCGTCGGAGGCGAGGAAGGCGACGGGGGCGGCGATGTCGTCGGGGAGGCCGACGCGGCCGAGTGCGGTGTCCGCGGCGACCAGCTCCTGCGCTTCCGGGTTGCCGCGCAGCCAGAAGGCGTTGGCGTCGGTGTCGACCGTGGCGGGGGCCACCGTGTTGACGGTGATGTTGCGCGGGCCGAGGTGCTTGGCGAGGGTGTGGCCGAGGACGTCGAGCGCGCCCTTCGTCATGCCGTACGCGATCGTCTCGGGAAGCGCGATGCGGGTGACGGCGGAGCTGATGTTGATGATGCGGCCGCCGTCGCGGAGCAGCGGCAGCACGCGCTGGACAAGGAAGAACGGCGCGCGGACATTGACGGCGAAGAGCCGTTCGAAGCGCTCCGGTGACTCCGCCTCGATCGGCCCGCCGGCGGCGTTGATCGCGGCGTTGTTGACGAGGATGTCCAAGCGGGGTGCCTGGCCGGTGTGTTCGCGCAGCCCGCGTTCGAGGGCGTGCACCAACGTGTCCACATCGCCCTCGACACCCAGCTCGGCCTGCAGGGCGAAGGCCCGGCCCCCGGCCGCCAGGATGCCGTCGACCGTCTCCTTGGCCGCGGTCTCGTTGCTGCCGTAGTGGACCGCGACGAGGGCGCCGTCCGCCGCGAGGCGCTGGGCGATCGCGCGCCCGATGCCACGCGAGGCTCCGGTCACCAGTGCCGTCTTGCCGGTCAGATCTCCCATGGCGGGCTCCTTGTCAGGGTGGGCGCTGTGCGGTGGGGCGACTTTCGCGCGGCGTGCTGACCGGCTGCGCACCGCGCGCTGACCCTAGATTGGCGCCATGCGGGAAAAGGGGATTATTCGGTATGTAGCGGGCGTGGTCGGCGCGGCCGCCGTGCTGAGCGCGTGCTCCGCCGGTGAAGGAGCGCCCGAGGGGTGGAAGGTGATGCACGGCGGCTCGGTGGCCGTAGCGCATCCGAAGGCGTGGGAGGAAACGCGGCCCGCAGGGAAGAGCACCGCCGGCGCGCAGGCTTCCGCCGTGCTCCGCGGCGCGGGCGGCCGCCCGGTCGGCGAGATCACCGTGTGGCCCGGCGGCGCCACCCGGCGGGGCGTCCGCGCACACGCCATGACGATCGACGGCCGGCCCGCCCAGCAGCTGCGGTACGTGGAACGGGCGGCGGACGGCAGCAGCAACCGGGCCGTCGAGATCACCACGACCGACAGCCACGGCCGCCCGGTCCTCGTCCGTGTCACCGGACCCGACGTCGACGGCTGGCCCGATGAACTGCGGCAGATCGTCAACAGCATCGACGTCAGCTGAGGTCAGCTGAGGTCAGCTGAGGTCAGCGGACGTCAGCCGGCATCGATCTCCACCCGCACCCCGCGCCGCAGCCCCCAGCGCTCCATCGCGCCCGCCTCCGCCTCCAGCACATGCCGCGCGCGCAGCCGGGGCCGCCCCAGGCGGCCGGGCGGCATGGTGCGCACCGCCAGGACGCGCAGCCGGCGGTCCAGATAGGCGACGTCGATCGCGAAGCGCATCCGTACGGTGTGCACGCTCGTCGCGGGTGTGAGCAGGAGCGCCCCCGTCAGTCCGTCCCGCCCGAGCAGTCCCCGGGTCCTGGCCCGGTAGGACGCGGCGATCTCCAGCGGTACGGGCGGGAGCGGCTCCCGGCCCGTGCCGTCAGCTGATTCCCCGGCCTCTCCCGCCTCTCCCGCCGCCACCGCTTCCGGCGCGGTGAGCCGCAACGTTCCGCCGCCGTCCTGCCACCGGACCGTCCGACCCGTCAGACCCATCCGTCCCGCACCTCCGTGTAGCCTCGGCCCCCGAAACCCCGCAGGGCCGCGCCTCCCGCGCCGTGCCGAATCCGTCCCGCACGGGAGGACCCCGGATGTCTGTCTACCTCACCGCAGTCGCCGCCGTCTGGGGAATCGTGGCGGGCCTCGCGTTGCCGCGCGCCATCCACCGGCTCGCGGTCGCGTCCGGGGAACCGGTGCGCGCGGACGACGAGGACGGCCTGCCGTATCCCCCGGGCCCGCGCGGCTGGATCGGCGGGAGCAGTGGGAGCAGCGGGAGCAGTGGGAGCAGCGATAACGGTGGGACGGGCACACGGCAGCGCCCGTACGGCACCGTGCTCCTCTGCGTCACGGCCTGCGCCGCGCTCGCCGCGCTCGTCGGGGCGCGTCCCGAACTGGTGGTGTGGCTGCTGCTCGTGCCGCTCGGCGTGCTGCTGGCCCGTATCGACCTGGCCGTCTTTCGGCTCCCCGACGTCCTGACCCTCCCCGCGCTGGCCGGCACGGCCGCCCTGCTGGGCGCCGCCGCCCTGCTGCCGGGGCACGAGGGCTCCTGGCCGCGGGCGTTGCTCGGCGGGGTCGTCCTCGGGGCCGTCTACTTCCTGCTGTTCCTCATCAACCCGGCCGGCATGGGCTTCGGTGACGTGAAGCTCGCCCCGACGCTCGGCCTCGCCCTCGGCTGGTACGGCTGGCCGGTGCTCTTCGCGGGCACGTTCGCGGGGTTCGTCCTCGGCGCCGTCGCCGGGCTCGTGCTGCTGGCCACCCGCCGGGCGAACCGTAAGACGCCCCTGCCCTTCGGGCCGTTCATGCTGATCGGCGCGCTGGGCGGAGTGCTGCTGGCGACCGCCTGACCACCACCGGCACCACCCCGCCCGACGCAAAGCGAAGGAACGCGCCGCGAAGCAACGCGCCGCGAAGCAACGCGCCGCGAAGCAACGCGCCGCGAAGCAACGCGCCGCGAAGCAACGCGCCGCGACGACGTCAGTCCTACGCCTCGCTGCTCACCGACCAGAGGTTCACGCCCTCCGGCTCCACCGCGTACTGGTCGATCTCCGCCAGCTCCTCCGTCGTGAGCTTCGGCGCGCCGACCGCCGCCACGTTGGCCTCCAGCTGCTTGACCGACGACGCGCCGATGAGCGCCGAGGTGACGCGCTCGTCGCGCAGCACCCAGCTCAGCGCGAGCTGGGCGAGGGACTGGCCGCGGCGCTGCGCGATCTCGTTGAGGGCCTGGAGCCGGGTGACCGTCTCCTTGTTGACCAGGCCCGGGTCGAGGGACTTGCCCTGGGCGGCGCGGGAGTCGTCGGGGATGCCGCCGAGGTACTTGTCCGTCAGCAGACCCTGGGCGAGCGGTACGAAGCCGATGCAGCCCATGCCCTCGTCGGCGAGGACGTCGAGCAGTCCGTCGTCCTCGATCCAGCGGTTGATCATCGAGTACGAGGGCTGGTGGATGAGCGCCGGGACGCCCAGCTCGCGCAGGATGCGGGCCGCCTCGCGGGTGCGCTCGGGGCTGTACGAGGAGATGCCGACGTAGAGCGCCTTGCCCTGCTGGACGGCGGAGGCCAGGGCGCCCATCGTCTCCTCGAGCGGGGTCTCCGGGTCGAAGCGGTGCGAGTAGAAGATGTCGACGTAGTCGAGGCCCATGCGGGACAGCGACTGGTCGAGCGAGGCGAGCAGGTACTTGCGGGAACCGGCGTCGCCGTACGGGCCCGGCCACATGTCCCAGCCGGCCTTGCTGGAGATGACCAGCTCGTCGCGGTACGGGCGGAAGTCCTGCGCCAGGATCGTCCCGAAGTTGGACTCGGCGGCGCCGTAGGGCGGGCCGTAGTTGTTGGCCAGGTCGAAGTGGGTGACGCCCAGGTCGAAGGCGCGGCGCAGGATCGCGCGCTGCGAGTCGAGGGTGCGGTCGTCACCGAAGTTGTGCCACAGGCCCAGCGAGATCGCGGGGAGCTTCAGCCCGCTGCGGCCGGTGCGGCGGTACTCCATGGAGTCGTAGCGCTCGTCGGCGGCGCGGTAGAGGGAACGGTTATTCATGCACTCTGCCTATCACGCCTCCGGGCCCCCGGATCCGAACCGGAAGCCGGGCACCCGGTTCGTGTGCTCACCGCCGCGCGCAGTACTGTGGCGATCGGGTGACGAGCGCTGGAGGGGCTGGTACGCGATGAATCTGCGCGACCTGGTGTATGGGCTGTATGCCCGCCGAGTGGAGCACCGCCTCGATCTGGCCCAGGGACCCAAGCACATCGGTGTGATCCTGGACGGCAACCGGCGCTGGGCCAAGGCCGCGGGCGGTACGACGGAGCAGGGCCACCGGGCCGGCGCCGACAAGATCGCCGAGATGCTGGGCTGGTGCGAGGAGACCGGGGTCAAGGTCGTCACGCTCTGGCTGCTGTCGACCGACAACCTGGACCGTCCCGCCGAGGAGCTCGTCCCGCTGCTGGGCATCATCGAGGGCGCGGTGAGCGGGCTGGCCGAGACCGGCCGCTGGCGCGTCCACCACGTCGGCACGATGGACATGCTGCCGGCGCGCACCCAGTCGGTGCTGAAGGAGGCCGAGCAGGCCACCCATGGCGTCGAGGGCATCCTCGTGAACGTCGCGGTCGGCTACGGCGGGCGACAGGAGATCGCGGACGCGGTCCGCTCGCTGCTGCACGAGCACGCGGGGCGCGGCACGTCCATCGAGGACCTCGCCGAGCTGCTGGACGTCGAGCACATCGCGGAGCACCTCTACACCCGCGGTCAGCCCGACCCGGACCTCGTCATCCGCACCAGCGGAGAGCAGCGGCTGTCGGGCTTCATGCTCTGGCAGAGCGCCCACTCCGAGTACTACTTCTGCGAAGTCTTCTGGCCGGCCTTCCGCAAGGTCGACTTCCTGCGCGCGCTGCGTGACTACGCGGCGCGGCACCGCCGCTACGGTTCGTAGCCGTCCGAGGCCGGCTCGACGACCACGTCCGGCCGACCGCGAGTACCCCCTCCTGCCGATCCCGGGTACCTCCTGCGGCCGACCCCGAGTGGCCGCTCCGTAGCCTCCTTCGGCCATCTGCCGCAGCATCTTCCGTTCATCTGCCGCACTTTTTTCGGGCCCGCGCCAGGATTGATGGCACAGCTGTCATATGCAGTCGCATAGGCACCCGCTTTCGAGGGCATACACCGGTCAACAGCGGACGGCACCCAGGTTCGTCCGCCCGGGAGGCCCATTGCCCACGGACGTGCCGTTTACGGAGGGCCGCGGACCGGCCCACGCGCCCGGTCCCGGCCCAGTACAGCGCGACGTTGTCGCACCCCGACCTCTGCCCGAGGGGGTTCGTCCACACGTGGTGAAAAGCAAGAATCGCCGGGAGCACGACCGGCGCACTTACGTCCTCGACACCAGCGTCCTGCTTGCCGACCCCAATGCCCTCACCCGCTTCGACGAGCACGAAGTCGTGCTCCCGGTGGTGGTGGTCACGGAGTTGGAGGCCAAGCGGGCCCATCCAGAGCTCGGCTACTTCGCCCGACAGGCGTTGCGGCTGCTCGACGACTTCCGGATCAAGTACGGGCGTCTCGACGCCCCGATCCCGATCGGCGAGCTGGGTGGCACGCTCCGCGTCGAACTGAACCACTCGGACCCCGGGGTGCTCCCCGTCGGGTTCCGGCTAGGTGACAACGATTCGCGCATTCTGGCGGTCGCCCGCAACCTCCAGGCCGAGGGGTACGACGTCACGGTCGTCTCCAAGGACCTGCCGCTGCGGGTGAAAGCCTCCTCCGTCGGCCTCGCGGCCGAGGAGTACCGGGCCGAGCTGGCGATCACGTCGGGCTGGACCGGTATGGAGGAGCTGCTGGTCGACGCGGAGGAGGTGGACAGGCTCTACGCGGAAGAGGTCATCGTCCTGCCCGAGGCGGGCGACCTGCCCGTGCACACCGGACTGGTCCTCCAGTCCGAGCGCGGCAAGGCGCTCGGCCGGGTGACCGAGGACGGCCGGGTGCGGCTGGTGCGCGGCGACCGGGAGGCCTTCGGGCTGCACGGCCGCAGCGCGGAACAGCGGGTCGCGCTGGATCTGCTGCTCGATCCCGATGTGGGGATCGTGTCGCTGGGCGGCCGGGCCGGCACCGGCAAGTCGGCACTGGCCCTGTGCGCGGGCCTGGAGGCGGTGCTGGAGCGTCAGCAGCACCGCAAGGTGATGGTCTTCCGGCCGCTGTACGCGGTCGGCGGACAGGAGCTGGGATACCTGCCGGGCAGTGAGTCGGAGAAGATGAGCCCCTGGGCTCAGGCTGTCTTCGACACCCTGTCCGCGGTGACATCGAAGGAGGTCATCGAGGAGGTCGTGGCGCGGGGCATGCTCGAAGTGCTGCCACTGACCCACATCCGCGGCCGGTCGCTCCACGACGCGTTCGTGATCGTGGACGAGGCCCAGTCGCTCGAACGGAACGTCCTGTTGACCGTTCTGTCGCGTATCGGTGCCGGATCGCGGGTCATTCTGACCCATGACGTGGCACAGCGGGACAACTTGAGGGTCGGGCGGTACGACGGTGTGGTGGCCGTCGTCGAAAAGCTCAAGGGACATCCGCTCTTCGCGCACATCACCCTGAACCGGTCCGAACGCTCCCCGATCGCCGCATTGGTGACGGAGTTGCTGGAGGACAACGGGGTATGACCCGGTAACCGTGCGTGAGTTGAGGCTGCTGCGTCCCCAAGGGGCGCAGCAGCCTAGCGTTGTGGGGCGCGCCGCGCCGGGGTTTTCCGCTCATGAAGCCGTGTGACGTTTGCCACGCATCCGTAAATTGCTTGACGGCCTTCCCTTCCCGCTAGGGTGTGACGCTGTCAGGCCCCGCTTACGGCGCACCCACACCCCCAGCGGTGTGGAACCCCAGAACTGAACAGCGTTGCCGCCGTAAGCCGCCCGAGCACCACGCGGAATCCCGTCAGGGACCCGCACCGGGCCAGTGCCCCCGTGACCAGTCGGACCGTTCGCGGTCCGGAACAAGGGGAGGCCAGCGTTCAGGGGCACGATTCGGTCCGCGAGGTCACCACGCGGACGGTGCTGGAAGGACAATCGTGTGAGCCGGATCTCGGTCCGGGGATTCGCAGTGGCCTCGGCCACCGCAGTCACCACCGTGGGCGCCGTAGTCGGCGTCGCAGCAGGCGCTGACCAGGGCTCCAACCAGCCTGTCGAGGCCGCCGGCGCGACGACCGTACTCGCGGACATACCCGCTGGCCAGCAGGTTCAGCAGGCTTCACTGACGCAGCAGGCGCAGGCACAGTCCGACGCCGCCGACGCGACAGCGAAGAAGGCAGCCGAGGACAGCGCGCGCCAGCAGGCAGCCAAGGACGCCTCCGCCAAGAAGAAGGCCGCCGACGAAGCGGCCGCCAAGGCGAAGGAAGCCCGGGAACTGGAGGCGAAGGCGGCGGCGAGCCGTTCCGCGGAGCGTGCGACGTTCGCGGTCAAGAGCTCGTACACGACGGCCGAAGTCAAGGCCATGGCCCTGCAGATCGTCGGCTCCAGCCAGTTCCAGTGCTTCTCCAACATCGTGGAGCACGAGAGCGGCTGGGACTACACGGCGACCAACCAGTCCTCTGGCGCGTACGGACTCGTGCAGTCCTACCCGGGCTCGAAGATGGCTTCCGTCGGCGCCGACTGGCGGACCAATCCGGCCACGCAGATCAAGTGGGGCCTCAACTACATGAACGAGCGGTACGACAGCCCGTGCGGTGCCTGGTCCTACTGGCAGCAGCACCACTCGTACTGAGTCACGGCGGCCGGTTCGTCCCGGTATCAGGTGAGCTTTCCCGTGTGCCCCCCGACCCCAGCCGGTCGGGGGGCACACGCATGAGCGGAGCGGTACAGGGCGGGCGGCAGGAGAGGCAACCCCGGGCACGGGTAACGTCGTCCTCCTCACCGATGCCGGTGCGGGTGCCGGAACGAAGGGGCAGGGGAACGCGATGTCGGAAAAGCGCCATTGGAGCGCGGTGGTTGCCTCCAAGCTGGCCAAGCTCGCCGACCGCCTCGACGAACGGCGCGCGGAGGTGACGGCCGAACAGGACGAGCAGCCCGACGCCCCGCCGCCGAAGACCAGGCCGCGACCGCATGTCCCGCGGAAGGCCGGATCCGGGACCGCAGCCGGGTCCGAGCCGAGGCCCGCGCCCAAGGCCGTGGCGGCCGCCGGCCATCCGCCGCAGGCGCCGGGCGGCGCACAGCTGCCCGACCCGCTGGGCGTCGTGCCGTGGAGCATGCGCGTCGCGGCCGAGGTCGCCTGGCGGCTGCTGGTACTGGCCGGCACCGTCTGGGTGCTGATGCGGATCATCGGCGCCATCCAACTGGTCGTCCTGGCCTTCGTCGCCGCGCTCCTCATCACCGCGCTGCTCCAGCCCGTCGTGGGCCGGCTCAGACGCGCCGGGGTACCGCGCGGCCTCGCCACCGGCATCACCTTCATCGGCGGCTTCGTGCTGATGGGCCTGGTCGGCTGGTTCGTCGTGTGGCAGGTGATGGACAACGTCGACGACCTGTCCACCAAGCTCACCGACGGCGTCGCCGAGATGAAGCGCTGGCTGCTCAACAGCCCGTTCCACGTCACCGAGGACCAGATCAACCAGCTCGCCAAGAACCTCACCGACACCATCAGCACGAACACCAAGGCCGTCACCGACGCCGGCCTCCAGGGCGTCACCGTCATCGTCGAACTGCTCACCGGCATGCTGCTCGCGATGTTCAGCACGCTCTTCCTGCTCTACGACGGCCGCAACATCTGGAACTGGACCCTCAAGCTCTTCCCGGCCGCCGCCCGCGACGGGCTGGCGGGCGCCGGGCCGCGCGCCTGGCGGACGCTGACGCTCTACGTGCGCGGCACGGTGATAGTGGCCCTCATCGACGCCGTCTTCATCGGCGTGGGCATCTGGTTCCTGAACGTGCCGATGGCGGTGCCGCTGGCCGTCGTCATCTTCGTCGCCGCCTTCGTCCCGCTGGTCGGCGCGGTCGCCTCGGGCGCGCTGGCGATGGTCGTCGCGCTCGTGACCGAGGGGCCGTTCACCGCCCTGATGGTGCTCATCGTGGTGCTCGCGGTCCAGCAGATCGAGGGCCACATCCTGCAGCCCTTCATCCTCGGCCGCGCCGTCCGCGTCCACCCGCTGGCCGTGGTGCTCTCCGTCGCCGCCGGCTCGCTCATCGCCGGCATCGGCGGCGCCGTCGTCGCGGTCCCGCTCGTCGCCGTGACGAACACGGTCGTCGGCTACCTCCGCAGCCACGCCCGGGAGGCCGCCATGGTCACCGAGCCCGGCCCGCACGGCGCCACGGTCGAGGAGCTCGCCCCGATCGGCGGCCTGGCGGAGGAGAGCTAGCACCTGGGCACGCACAACCGCACACGTACAGCGGGCCCCCGACCATCGGTCGGGGGCCCGCTGCGTGATGCGGTGCGGCTGCTCAGCCGGCGATGACGGCCTCGGCGTCCAGCGTCGTTCCGACCGCCTGGACGACGGCGGCGATCTTGACCGCTTCCTGGATCGTCTCGCGCGAGACGTCCGCCTTGCGCAGTACGGCCTCGTGCGAGTCCAGGCACTGGCCGCAGCCGTTGACGGCCGAGACCGCCAGCGACCACAGCTCGAAGTCGACCTTCTCCACACCCGGGTTGCCGATGACGTTCATCCGCAGCCCCGCGCGCAGCGTGCCGTACTCCGGGTCCGACAGCAGGTGCCGGGTCCGGTAGAAGACGTTGTTCATCGCCATGATCGCGGCAGCGGACTTGGCGGCGGTGTACGCCTCGGGGGAGAGGTTGGCCTTGGCCTCCGGCTCCAGCTCGCTCAGCACCCGCGGCGAACGCGACGCGATGGCGACGGCGAGCACCGTGCCCCACAGCTGCTGCTGCGGAAGCTCGGAGTTACCGATGACCGAACCGAGGTTCAGCTTCAGGTCCTTGGCGTAGTCGGGCAGCGCCGACTTGAGGTTGTCCAGCGACATACCGGATCACTCGCCCGCGAGGAGCGCGACCGGGTCGAGGGTCGTCTCGCCCTTGCTCCAGTTGCACGGGCACAGCTCGTCGGTCTGCAGGGCGTCGAGCACCCGCAGCACCTCCTTGGGGTTACGCCCCACGGAACCGGCGGTCACCATCGTGAACTGGATCTCGTTGTTGGGGTCGACGATGAACACGGCACGCTGCGCGAAGCCGTCCTCGCCCTCGACGCCGCAGTCGCGCATGAGCTCGTGCTTGGAGTCCGCGAGCATCGGGAAGGGCAGGTCACGCAGATCGGCGTGGTCCTTGCGCCAGGCGTGGTGCACGAACTCGGAGTCGCCGGAAACGCCGAGGATCTGGGCGTCGCGGTCGGCGAACTCGTCGTTCAGCTTGCCGAACGCGGCGATCTCGGTCGGGCAGACGAAGGTGAAGTCCTTCGGCCAGAAGAACACCACGCGCCACTTGCCCTCGTACGACTTGTGGTCGATCTGGGCGAAGGCCTTGTCCGCGTCGAGATCGACGCAGGCAGTCAGGTCGTAGGTGGGGAACTTGTCACCGACAGTGAGCACGCGCTCTCCTTGAAACATTGGAAATCCCTTTTGAGGCTTTCCAGAGGGTTGGACGTATTCCACCCTCCCATGGCGTCTATTGATCACAGAAATAGCTAGACTCGACGGCGTTGATCGGAGTCGCCTATCAGTAGCCCGGAGTGTCAGTGAGCAAGCAGCCCAGCCTGTCCCAGTTGCGGGCCTTCGCCGCCGTGGCCGAGTACCTGCACTTCCGTGATGCGGCGGCGTCCATCGGGACCAGTCAGCCGGCGCTCTCCGGTGCGGTCGCCGCGCTGGAGGAGACGTTGGGAGTGCAGCTGGTCGAGCGGACGACGCGCAGGGTGCTGCTCACCGCGGCGGGGGAGCGGATCGCGGCGCGGACACGGAGCGTGCTCGACGCCGTGGGGGAGCTGATGGAGGAGGCGGAGGCGGCGCGGGCGCCGTTCACGGGAGTGTTGCGGCTCGGGGTGATTCCGACCGTCGCGCCGTATCTGCTGCCGACGGTGCTGCGGCTGGTCCATGTCCGCTACCCGGCGCTGGATCTGCAGGTGCACGAGGAGCAGACGTCGTCACTGCTGGAGGGGCTGACCGGTGGGCGGCTCGATCTGCTGCTGCTCGCGGTGCCGCTCGGGATGCCCGGGGTGACCGAACTGCCGCTCTTCGACGAGGACTTCGCCGTGGTCGCACCGCAGGGGCACTGGCTGGCCGGACGGCAGGCCATTCCCCGTGAGGCGCTGCGGGAGATGGACCTGCTGCTGCTCGACGAGGGGCACTGCCTGCGCGACCAGGCGCTCGACATCTGCCGGGAGGCCGGGCGGCCGGGCGGCGTTCCGGTGACGACCACCGCGGCCGGGCTGTCCACGCTCGTGCAGCTGGTCGCGGGCGGGCTCGGGGTGACGCTGCTGCCGCGGACCGCGCTGCTGGTGGAGACCGGGCGCAACGACCAGCTGTCGACCGGGTACTTCGCGGATCCCGCGCCGTCACGGCGGATCGCGCTCGCGATGCGCGGCGGGACCGCCCGCGCGGAGGAGTTCACGGCCTTCGCGGCCGCGCTGCGCGAGGCGCTGCGGCCGCTGCCGGTGCGCGTCCTCGACGCGGAGGACGCGGAGGCAGCGGAGAACGTGACGGACGGGGCGGACGTGTTGGAGTACGCCGACGCCGGCCGGGCCTGAGGGAAGCAGGTCCGGCCGGCGTCGGTGCCGGAATCCGGTGGGGTTACTCGGTCCGCAGACCGTCCGGGCGCATCATGCGCCACAGCGGCGGCAGGCTGAGCAGCGTGACGAGCAGGACCACGCCCGCCCCGACGCCCGTCATCGTCGCGGCACTCGCCCAGTCGACGCGGATCGGTGAGCCGACCATCTTCAGCAGCACGGAGCCGAGTCCGAGGCCGCCGATCACCGCCAGCGCCAGGCCGAGGGCGACCGGTAGCGCGGTCTGCCACAGCACCGACAGCCCGAGGGTGGAGCGCCGGGTGCCGAAGGCGATCAGCACCGCGAGCAGCTTCTTGCGCTCGCGCAGCTGCTCCAGCATCGAGACCAGCAGGCTGATGCCGATCAGCAGCAGGGTGGTGACCGCGCCGATCAGCAACCCGCGCTTGATGCTGGTGTACTTGCGCACCGTGCGGGTGCCTTCGAGCGTGTAGGTGTTCGCGCTCTCGCCCAGCCGGGCCGTGGTGTTGCGGACGTACTCCTCCGCGTCCGGCCGTTGCGCGTCGAGCTTGATCAGCACCGTGGCGCGCGCTTGCTGCGTCCGGGCCACGTCCAGGGTGCCGGGGGTGGCGAGGATGCCCCACTGCACGTCGCCGTTGGGGCTGGTGCGGGACTTGACCGTGCGGGCGGTGGCCGGGACGGTCCACGGCCGGGGCGGGCCGGTCAGCACGCCGCTCTGCGGGGCGTTGAGGTCCAGCCGGGCGCCGGCCTTGGAGATGTCGGGCGGGGTGGTGTACGACGCGTCCGGCAGGACGCGGTAGACGCTTCCGTCGGCGCAGTCGCCGACGGCGGCGATCTCGGCGAGTGCGGCGCAGTCGCCGACGATCACCGGGAACTCCAGGATCTCGCCCGCGGCGTCGGGGTTGCCGGAGGCCTTCGCCTTCGCCGCCGCGCCGTCGGGGATGGCGGACGTCTGGACGAGACCGAGCGCTGAGCGCACTCCGGGGGTGGTCCGGTAGGCCTGGAACGCGGCGGTCGCCTGCGGGCCGTCGGTGACATCGACGCTCGCCTGCATCTGGGCCCGGTTCGGGTCCTTGCCGGTGTCGGAGGTGAAGCCGCTCTCGATGCCGCTGAACAGCATCTGCAGGGCGATGGCGCCGGCCACCGCGACGGTGATGCCGTTGACCATCCGGGCGGAGGCGCCGCTGTTGAGCTGCAGACGGCGGGTGGCGAGCTGCCAGGGGATCCGGCCGCCGCCGAAGCGGTTGACGATCATCTCGACGAGCCAGGGCAGGACGGCGGTGACACCGACGAGCAGCAGGATCGCGCCCGCCGAGATCTGGTACGCGTTGAGGTCCGCGTTGCCCTGGACGCCGCCGAACAGCGGGGCCAGCAGCGCCAGTCCGGCGACCGGAATGAGCAGCCGCCACCACAGGCGGCGCTTGCGCAGTGCCGCGTTGCGGACGACCCCCAGCGGTTCGATGGCGATACCGCGCAGCGCGAGGACGGTGACCGCGACGGCCGCCGCCGGGACGCCGAGCACGATCAGCAGGGCGAGGCCGGTGCCGGGCCGGACGTCGGAGGGGAAGACGCTCAGCCTGTACAGCTCGATCTGCCCGGTGAAGTGTCGTCCCAGCAGGAAGAACCCGAGGCCGAACACGAGCCCGACGACCGCGCCGACGAGTGCCTCGCCGGCCGCGATCCGTCGGGTCATCCGGGTGTCGGCGCCGACCAGCCGCAGTGCGGCGAGCCGCCGGTCGCGGCGTTCGCCGCCGAATCGGACGGCGGTGGCGATGAGGATGGCCACCGGCATCAGCAGCACCACGAGGCCGATGATGACGAGCAGGGTCAGGACCGCGCCCAGCCCCTCGGAGCTGCGCCGGGCGCCGCCGATCGTGTCGACGCGGGTGGCGTGTGCGTCGGTGAGGGTGTCGCTGCCCGCGTAGTAGACGAGTTCGGCGGGGCCGAGCAGTCCGGCCTTGGCGATGGTGCCGGTGACGCGGTAGTTGAGCCGCTCCTTGAGCAGCTTGCCCTCGGAGGAGTCCAGCAGCTTGGCGAGCGCGGGGGAGACGGTCATCTCGCCCGGGGCCGGGACCCTGCTCAGGCCGGGCGGTACCGGCGGCTTGTCGCCGTCGGGGTCCAGGACCCGGCCGTAGACGTCCACGCCGTGGTAGACGGTGTCGGTGTTGTTGATCAGCATGGTCGACGCGGTCGGCTTCAGCTTCTCGCCGAAGTACATGTCGTCACGGTCGTGGCTGCGATCCGAGCGGGCCTGCATCATCGCCGGGACGGCGGACGCGAGCAGCAGCACCGCCACGCCGAGGCCGACGCCGACGGCGGTCAGCAGGTTGCGGATCCAGCCTTCCTTGCCGCCGGCGAGCGTGAAGCGCGCGCCGAGCGCGAGGTCGCGGACCCAGGTACGGGCGTCGGTGCGCGGCAGGGTGCGTGGAGGAGTGGTGCGCGGGGCGTTCTCCGAGGGCGTGCTCACGCGACCCGCTCCATGTCACGGGACTTGCCGTCGCGTACGACGATCTCGCGGTCGGAGTACGCGGCGACCCGCGCTTCGTGGGTCACCAGGACGACGGCCGCGCCGGTGTCCCGGGCGGCGTCGGTCAGCAGCCGCATGACGCGCTCGCCGTTGAGGGAGTCCAGGGCGCCGGTCGGCTCGTCCGCGAAGATCACCCGGGGTCCGCCGACCAGCGCACGGGCCACCGCGACCCGCTGGCCCTGGCCGCCGGAGACCTCGCCGGGGCGCTTGTGCCCGAGGTCGTCGACCTCCAGCCGGTGCAGCCACTCGGTGGCCAGCCGCTCGGCCTCCTTGCGCTTGGCGCCGTTCAGCCGCAGCGGCAGCGCCACGTTCTCGACGCAGGTCAGCTCGGGGACGAGCTGGCCGAACTGGAAGACGAACCCGAAGTCACCGCGGCGCAGCGCGCTGCGGGCGGCGTCCGACATGGCGGACAGCTCTTCGCCCCGGTACAGGACCTTGCCGGCGTCGGGCCGCACGATGCCGGCCAGGCAGTGCAGCAGCGTCGACTTGCCGGAGCCGGAGGGGCCCATCACGGCCACGACCTCGCCGGAGCGGATCGTGAAGTCGGCGCCGTCCAGGGCGGGGGTGGGGCCGTAGGTCTTGTGCAGCGCGTCGGCGGAGAGCAGCGGCGTGCTGGGCTGAGGGGTGGAGCTGGTCACTTGCGTACCTCCGTCGCGAGCTGGTCGAGCCGGGCGGCGGTGAGTTCCAGCCACCGCAGATCCGCCTCGAGGTGGAAGAGAGCGTGATCGCAGATCAGCTGGTCGGCGAGGTCGCCGCTGGACTTGCGACGGGTCAGTTCCCGCATGAGCCGCAGATGCTCGGCGCGCTGGGTGTCCAGCAGGTCGATGGCGCTGCGGCCGGTCAGCAGGGCGAGGACGACCTTCGTGTACAGGGTCGTCTGCAGATACGGCTCGGGCTTCTCGGGCTGGGCGAGCCACGTCTCGACGTCGGTCAGTCCGGCGTCGGTGATCGCGTACCGCTTGCGCTCGGGGCCGCTGCCGGGCTCTATGCCCTCGACCTCCACGAGCCCGTTCTTCAGGAGTCGGGCCATCGTCGAGTAGACCTGCCCGTAGTGCAGCGGGCGGTCGTGGCCGAAGCGTTCGTCGAAGGCGCGCTTGAGGTCGTAACCATGGCGTGGGCCGGACTCAAGAAGCCCGAGCAGGGTGTGGCCGATTGACATGCGAGCACTCTACATGACGTGTATACGTGGTGTGTATAGACGTGGTGTGTAGTTGATCATCGCAGGTCAAGCCACTCCTATCGGCTCTCGATCCCTTTTCCTCCCTCTGCCGACGGTTCTGTCTGCGACTCTGCGGACGGCTCCGCCGACCGGGCCGGACGGCCGCGGCGGGGGATCGGCCCGGCGGCGCCGGGGAGGCGCCCGGCCTCGGCGAGCGCCCGGCGCAGCAGGAACTCGATCTGCGCGTTGGTGCTGCGGAGCTCGGTCGCCGCCCACGTCGCGATGGCGTCGTGGACGGCGGGGTCGAGCCTCAGCAGCACCTGCTTGCGGGCGGCGCGGCCGGTGCGTTCCGTCACTGGTAGAGGGTCCCGGTGTTGAGTACGGGCTGGGCGGCGCGGTCACCGCACAGGACCACGAGCAGGTTGCTGACCATGGCGGCCTTGCGCTCCTCGTCGAGCTCGACGATGCCCTGCTCGGAGATCCGGGTCAGTGCGGACTCGACCATGCCGACCGCGCCCTCGACGATGGTCTGGCGGGCGGCTACGATCGCGCCGGCCTGTTGGCGCTGGAGCATCGCGGAGGCGATCTCGGGGGCGTAGGCGAGGTGCGTGAAGCGGGACTCGATGATCTTCACGCCGGCCGCGCCGACCCGTGCGGCGATCTCGACGGAGAGCTTCTCGGTGATCTCCTCGGCGTTGCCGCGCAGCGACAGGCCCTCCACATCGTGCGCGTCGTACGGGTAGTTCGTCGCGATGTGCCGGACGGCGGTGTCGGTCTGGATCGCGATGAACTCCACGAAGTCGTCGACCTCGAAGACCGCCTGCGCGGAGTCCCTGACCTGCCAGACGACGACCGCGGCCAGCTCGATCGGGTTGCCGTACGAGTCGTTGACCTTCAGGACCGCGGTCTCGTGGTTGCGGATCCGGGTGGAGATCTTGCGGCGGCTGGTGAACGGGTTCACCCAGCGCAGCCCGTCCTGGCGGATGGTGCCCTGGTAGCGGCCGAAGAGCTGGCAGACGCGGGCTTCGCCGGGGGCGACCTGGGTGAGGCCGAACATGGTGATGAAGGCGGCGATCGCGATCAGCACACCGGCGCCGATCAGGACGCCCGCCAGCGCGCCGCCGCTGTCCTTGGCCTGGGCGATGCCGACGATGAAGAGCGCGATGCCGCCGAACAGCACCGGCACGGCGATCAGCAGGAAGGGCAGCCCCGGCATGCCGACGGCCACCCGTTCGGTGACATGCGGGGCAGGCATCTCAGGGATCTCGGACTGGAGATCGGTGGTGCGGTTCTCGGACATGGGTCCCCCGTTCACAGTGCTCGGCGCGCTCATTCGCCCGCCTAGCAAAGTGATAGCACATTAATCATCCGCAAGCTATGGGTAGACGATGCAGCCCCGGGGCACGGAGGGGGGTAACACGTGCGCCGGGGCTGCGGTTTCGAGGGGCGGAGGTGCTGCGGCGGGGTCAGCCGCTCTTGACGGCGACCGAGATCCGGTCGCCGACCTCCTTGTCGATGGAGCGCCAGTACTGCAGCGCCCGCTCCAGGACGGGTGCGCTGACACCCTTCAGCAGATGGCCGGAAACGTTCGTCACCAGCCGGGCGCGGGCAGCGTCGTCGAGCACCTGCCGCACCTGTGTGCCGGCCTGTCCCCAGTCGTCGTCCTCGCGGTGCGGCGCGTACGCCTCCCGCACCATCTCGCCCGCGCTCGCCCAGCCCGCCGGCTCACCGAACCGCTCGGTGTCGGCGGCCGGACCCCCGTAGGAGTTCGGCGCGTACACGGCGGCCGTACGGGACGGCTCGTACCGCATCGGGCCGTCCTTGGCGTACGAGTAGACCGGCGAGTGCGGCCGGTTCGGGGGCAGTTGTGCGTAGTTCGGGCCGATCCGGTACCGGTGGGTGTCCGGGTACGAGAAGAGCCGGCCGATCAGCATCTTGTCCGGGGACGGGCCGATGCCCGGCACCATGTTCGACGGTTCGAAGGCTGCCTGCTCGATGTGGACGAAGAAATCCTCCGGGTTCCTGTCCAGCGTCATCCGGCCGACCTCGATCAGCGGGTAGTCGCCGTGCGGCCACACCTTGGTCAGATCGAACGGGTTGAACCGGTACCCGGACGCGTCCTCGAACGGCATGACCTGCACCTTCAACGTCCACGAAGGGTGCTCGCCGCGCTTGATCGTCTCGAACAGATCGCGCCGGAAGGCATCGGGGTCCTCGCCGGCCAGCGCGTCCGCGTCGGCCTGGGTGAGGAAGTCGATGCCCTGGTCGGTGATGAAGTGGTATTTGATCCAGAACCGCTGCCCGGCGCCGTTGACCCACATGAAGGTGTGCGAGCCGTAGCCGTTCATGTGGCGGAAGTTCTTCGGGATGCCGCGGTCGCCCATCAGCCAGGTGACCATGTGCGCGGTCTCCGGGGAGAGCGTCCAGAAGTCCCACTGCATGTCGTTGTCGCGCATGCCGTTGTCGGCGCGGCGCTTCTGCGAGCGGATGAAGTCCTGGAACTTCTGCGGATCGCGGACGAAGAACACGGGCGTGTTGTTGCCCACCAGGTCGTAATTGCCCTGCTCCGTGTAGAACTTGAGCGCGAAGCCCCGAGGGTCGCGCCAGGAGTCCGGGCTGCCCTGCTCGCCCGCGACGGTGGAGAAGCGGGCCAGCATCTCGGTGCGCCGGCCCGGCTGGAAGAGATCGGCCTTGGTGAACTGGCTGACGTCGTTCGTGACCTCGAAGCTGCCGTAGGCTCCGCTGCCCTTGGCGTGCACCACCCGCTCGGGGACCCGTTCACGGTTGAACTGGGCCATCTTCTCGATCAGATAGTGGTCCTGCAGCAGGATCGGGCCGTCCGGCCCCACCGTGAGCGAATGCTCGTCGCTCTCCGCCGGGACACCGGCGTTGTTGGTGGTGTACGGGGTGCTCATCGCGTGTGTCTCCCGTTCGAGTCGAGAGTCCGGTACCGGGGCGTCGCTTCGACCACCCTTGCACCGAACCTCCCGCTCGGCACGCCGGGCGACAGCGGGGCGCCGGAGGCCGCGCGGCCTCCGGCACCCGGGCCCGGGTGCCGGGAACTACGGAATCGCCAGCTCGAACCAGACGACCTTGCCCGCACTCAGTCTTGTGGCCCCCCACCGCTGAGCCATCCGGCTGACGAGATACAGGCCGCGGCCACCCTCGTCCTGCGGCTGGGCGTGCCGCATCTGCGGCAGCAGCGGCGCGTCGTCGCCGACCTCGCAGCGCAGCACGTCGGTGCGCAGCAGCCGCAGCGTGATGGGCCGCTCGGCGTACCGGACGGCGTTGGTGACGATCTCGCTGACCAGGAGTTCGGTCGGCTCGATCAGGTGCTCCAGGTCCCAGCGGCGCAGCGCCTGGCGGGCGAGCCGCCGGGCCCGGCCGGCGGTCTGCGGCTGCGGCTCCAGGTACCAGTAGGCGACGTCGCTCGGCGAGATCCCGTCGAAGCGGGCGGCCAGCAGCGCGATGTCGTCGTCGCGGTCGCCGGGGCCGAGGATCTCCAGGATCTCGTCGCAGAGCGGTTCCAGCGGCGGCGGCGACAGCACGGTCGCGGCGTCGTGCAGCCGCTCGCGCAGCAGCTCGATGCCGCCCCAGACGTCCCGTGTCCGGGACTCGACGAGGCCGTCGGTGTACAGCACGAGGGTCGCGCCGGCCGGCGCCGGCAGCTCGACCGCCTCGAACGGCACCCCGCCGACGCCGATCGGCGCGCCCGGCGGTACCCGCAGCACCTCGGCCAGGCCGTTGGCGTGCAGCAGGATGGGCGGCGGGTGGCCGGCGTTGGCCACCACCAGCCGGTGCGCGATCGGGTCGTAGACCGCGTACACGCAGGTCGCCATGCGGTCGCTGCCGAGCCGCTGGGCCTGCTCGTCCAGGTGGTACAGCACCTCCTGCGGCGCCAGGTCGAGCCCCGCGAGGGTCTGCACCGTGGTGCGCAGCTGGCCCATGATCGCCGCCGAGGTCATGGAGTGGCCCATGACGTCGCCGACGACGAGCGCGACGCGGCTGCCGGGCAGCGGGATCGCGTCGTACCAGTCGCCACCGACCCGGGCCGATTCGGCGGCCGGCAGATAGCGGCTGGCGAGCCGGACCCCGGTGGGCTGCGGCAGGGAGTCGGGCAGCATCTCGCGTTGCAGCGCGTCCGCGATGTACGCCTCGCGTCCGTACAGCACCGCCTTGTCGACGCCCAGCGCCGTGTGGGTGGCGAGCTGGGCGGCGACCAGGAGGTCGTCGGACTCGAACGGCGGCCGGTCGGGGCGGCGCAGCAGTACGGCGGCGCCGATGACCCGGCGGCGGCCGCGCAGCGGGGCGAGTATCGCGCGGCGTCCGGTCGGCAGGACGGGCGGGTGCAGCGGTCTGTCGCTCCTGGCGGCACCCGGCTCGGGGTGTAATCCGGGCCGTTCTCCGGGCCGACCCGCGCCGGCGGAGGCCGAAGGACCCTCGCCGAAGCGCAGCAGTTCCTCCAGTGCGGCGGCGGACTGCGGGTGCTCCGCGAAGACCGGGCGTACGCCGCGCAGCACCTCGGCGAGCGGGCCGTCCAGCCGGACGAGGGTGCTCTCGGCGGCGCCGCCGTAGGCGGGCTCCGCGGGCACCGGGGCCAGCACGGTGCCGACGTAGGACTGCCCGCTGGGCTCGTCGAGGCCGCCGTCGGCGCGCCGCAGCCGGAGCACGAGCGGCCCTGACGGCCGTTCGTCGCCGACCGGCAGCGGGTCGCGGAGGTAGACCAGGATCGCGTCGGCGAACGCGGGGACGGCGGAGCGGCACAGGCCCAGCAGGATCTCGTCGAGGTCCAGACCGCGGGCGATCCGCCGGGTGGCCGCCCCGACGTACCGCAGCCGCTCGGCCTCCGAGCCCGAGGAAACCGCCGTACGGGTGCCGAGGGTGCCGGAGGCGCCGGGCGGGGTGGGCGGCGTGGAGAGGGGGGCGCGGGCGCCGCGGGGGGTGCGAGCGCCGCCGCGGGCTCCTCGTGGCGCGGATGGCTTGGCGGGCTCCATGGCGGCACCCCGCCCCTGGGTCCCGCGCGGCGGGGTGCTGGAGAACGACGCGTCGGCGGCGGCTTCGCGCCGGGGCGTGCCCGCGGCCTGCGCCGCCTGCCGGTCCCGTGCGGAACGGTCGTCGGGGAGCGCCTGGGGCGGCGAGGGCTGGTCCTCCCGGTCGGAGCCCGGGGGCAGGCGGAAGCCGCCGCGCGGGTCCGGCAGCGGTGCCGGCAGGGCGGCATCCGGTCCCGGTTGCCGCGCCGGGGGCGGGGGCGTGCGATCCGTGGTCACGCGAGTCGTTCCATCCGGTTGTGCGCCACGCGCTGGCCGCGGCGGGGATTGGGCCGTGTCAGGCGCGTCGTCGGCAGTAGAGGAAGAGCTGCTCCTCCGGCGGCACGTCGGTGCTCGCCGGTGCATAGGCGTACGACTCCTCCTCGATCACCTCGAAGCCCGCGTCCGCCACTACCTGGTGCAAATCATCCCGTAGATAACCGGATACCCGGATGGTGTTACCAAGGAACGGGATGGCGAAGTCGTCCACATCCGCTTCGACCATCGAGAGGATGAAGAGACCCGCGGGCTCCAGCAGATCATGGATGGCGCGCAATGCGTAGGGAATCTCCGCGCGCGGCAGCATCAGCAGCGAGAAGAAGGCCGCGACGCCGTCGAAACGTCCGAGGTCGAGGGGGCCGCCGGGGCGCAGGTCCGCGATGTCGCCCTGGTGGAACTCGGCCTCCGGCACGTACTGCGCGGCCAGCGCGAGCATGCCGGCGGACAGATCGACGCCGACGACCCGGTGTCCGGCCCCGGCGAGCTGCCGGGTGCTGGGCAGGCCGGTGCCGCAGCCCAGGTCGAGCACCCGCGATCCGGCGGGCAGCGTCTCCGCGAGCCACCGGCCCGCGGTGAGCTGGCCGTCCTTGTGGGGGAACGCCTCGTCGTACCGGTCGCCGATCGCGTCGAACGCTTCGGCCTGGCCGCCGCGGTCCCGCTTTATGTCCTCGTAGCCGCCGGTTCCCACTGCCTCGGTCCTCCTTGGTGCGCGTGGCTTGATGACTTGGCGTCAGGCTCTGGGTGCTGGTTGGGAATTGCGCGGTGTTGCGGAGCACGATCCTACGTTTGACGACCCGGGGCGCATCAAGGGGCTCACGAGGTCACTTTGCCGGACGGTTCCAGTCGTCCGGGAGTGACGGTACCGGCCAGCCGGGATCCGGGCGCCAGTCCTCCCAGCCGTCCCGGAAGGGCCGGCCCCAGGACCTGATGACCCCGGCCGCCTCCAGTCCGGCCGACCGTACCCGCTCGGCGCGTTCGGCGGGCATAAGGCCCGCGAGCTGCGCCTGGGCGAACTCGTCCTCGTCCAGCCAGTGCCAGCTGCGGTCCGGGCGGACCGCGATGTCGAGGAAGTGGTCCTCGGAGTCCAGACCGCCGGACCAGCGCCGGCGCGGCTCCTCCAGGTTCACGTACCAGTTCTTCAAATGCCACCTTTTGTCCCAGAAGAGCCAGACCGACCAGGGCTCGCCAGGGTGTGCGATTTTCAGCACACCCGCCCCCCACCACTGCTCGACGCGCGTAGTGCGCGGCTTGAGATAGCGGGTGGCGAGCGGCTCCCGGTTGATCGGGGAGCCATCGGTGAGCACCGGCTTCACACAGGAGGTACCGGGCGCCATCCAGACCGCGAGCAGCTCGGCGTCATCGCGCACGACGGTCACCGGGCGGCAGATGTGCAGCTCGTCGGTGCCGTTGCCCCGATAACGCCACAACACTTGCTCACCCGGCGACCAGTAGCCGCTGGTACCCGGCCCGTTTCCGTCAAGAAGAGTGTCGGCTGTCATGAACAGATCTTACGGATCAGCCCTTAAGGATGGGTCATGCGCAGCACATCCAACGCCGCGTCCAGCTGCTCCTCGGTCAGTTTTCCCTGTTCGACATAGCCCAGCTCGATCACCACGTCCCGGATGCGCTTGCGCTCCGCGACGGCTTTCTTGGCGACCTTGGCCGCCTCCTCGTAACCGATGTATTTGTTCAGCGGGGTGACCACCGAGGGCGAGGACTCCGCGTACTCACGGGCCCGCTCGACATTGGCGGTGATGCCGTCGACGGTGCGGTCGGCGAGCAGCCGGGAGACGTTGGCGAGCAGCCGGACGGATTCCAGCACATTCCTGGCGATGACCGGGAGCATCACATTGAGCTCGAAGTTCCCGGCGGCGCCGGCCATCGTGATCGTCAGGTCGTTGCCGGCGACCTGGGCCGCGACCATCAGCACGGCCTCCGGGATCACCGGATTGACCTTGCCCGGCATGATCGACGAGCCCGGCTGGAGATCGGGCAGGTTGATCTCGGCCAGTCCGGTCCGCGGTCCCGACGCCATCCAGCGCAGATCGTTGGAGATCTTGGTCAGGCCGACCGCGACCGTCTTGAGCTGCCCCGACGTCTCGACGATGCCGTCCCGGGCGCCCTGCGCCTCGAAGTGGTCGCGCGCCTCGGTCAGCGGCAGCCCGGTGGTCCGCGCCACCTCGGCGATCACCGCGGCCGAGAAACCGGGCGGGGTGTTGATGCCGGTGCCGACCGCGGTGCCGCCGAGCGGCAGCTCCGCCAGCCGGGGCAGCGCGCCCCGCAGCCGCTCGACGCCGTACCGGACCTGGGCCGCGTAGCCGCCGAACTCCTGGCCCAGCGTGACGGGCGTGGCGTCCATCAGATGCGTACGGCCGGACTTCACGACGTCCGCGAACTCGGCCGCCTTGCGCTCCAGGGACTCCGCGAGGTGCTCCAGCGCGGGCACGAGGTCGCGGGTGACGGCGGCGGTGGCCGCGATGTGGATGGACGACGGGAACACGTCGTTGGACGACTGTGACGCGTTGACGTGGTCGTTCGGATGCACGTCACGGCCCAGCCGCTCGGTGGCCAGCGTCGCGATGACCTCGTTGGCGTTCATGTTGGAGGACGTGCCGGAGCCGGTCTGGAAGACGTCGATGGGGAACTGGTCGTCCCAGCGGCCGTCCACCACCTCGGCCGCCGCCTCCTGGATCGCCTCGGCGATGTCCTTGTCCAGGACGCCGAGTCCGGCGTTCACCTTGGCGGCGGCCGCCTTGATCCGGGCCAGCGCCTCGATGTGCGCGCGCTCGATCCGCTGGCCGGAGATCGGGAAGTTCTCCACCGCCCGCTGGGTCTGGGCCCGCCATTTCGCGTCCGCGGGCACCCGTACCTCGCCCATCGAATCGTGCTCGATCCGGAAAGGCCGGTCCTGGGACTGCTCCTCGGGCATGGCTGGATTCCTCTCCTCGGCAACTCCTCGACAACATTCCCATTGTCGTACTACTTCCAAGTAACACCCATCAGTAGGACAGTGCCGTAGCCCATTTCATTCCTGTGGAAGGAGCGACGTATGCGCATGTCGAGAAAGAGACGTTGTCGTGCCGCCGGGACGGTACTGGCCGTCCTCGCGACCGTCCTCGCGGGCGGTGCCGGTCTGACCACCACGGCCTCCGCGGCCCCGCAGAACAGCACCGTCAAGCCGCTCTCCGCCGACCTCGAGCAGGTCCGCGCCGCCGAGGCGACGGCGCTGTACGGGAGTCCGGCGATCCGGCCGATGGCCGACCGCAAGACCGGGCTGATCTCGCTGGGGGACAGCGAGATCTCCGGCGAGGGCGTCGGCACCTACGAGGCGGGCACGGACGGCCCCACGAACTGGTGCCACCGCTCCCCGGACTCCGCGATCCACCGCACCGGCATCCCGGCCGACGAGACGTACAACGTCGCCTGCTCGGGCGCGTACACCGGCAACATCAGGATCGGCGGCAGCAAGCAGTACGCGGACGAGCTGGTGCAGAGCGACAGCCTCGCCATCAAGGCCCGCAACACGAAGATCAAGATGGTGGTGCTGGTCGCGGGGGCCAATGACGACCTGCAGTTCGGACCGGTCATCACCGACTGCGTGGAGCGCTGGTTCCTGCTCCAGGGCAGCTGCGACTCCAAGTACGCGCCCGGCTGGCAGGCCCGCGTCGACGGACTGGTGCCCAAGGTCGAGGGGACCGTGCAGGACCTGCGGACGGTCATGCGCGACGCCGGCTACGCGGACGCCGACTACAAGCTCGTGGTGATGGGCTACCCCAGCCCGATGAGCCCCGACATCTACGACAACCCCGGCTTCCCCGGCAAGATCCCGGGCGGCTGCACCGGCTACGACACGGACCTCGCCTGGGGCCGCAACTCCGCGGTGCCCGCCTTCGAGCTCGGCATGCGCCAGGCCGCCGAGGCCACCGGGGCGGTGTACCTCGACAACTCCCGGCTCTTCCACGGGCATGAGGCGTGCACGGACAACACCTGGGCGCGCGGCCTGGTCGTGAACATCACCAACCCGTTCCCGCCCGACGCCAACTCCGTACGCCAGTCCTTCCACCCGAACGCCCGCGGCCACGGCGCCTTCGCGTCGTGCCTGACCCAGCTCTACAACTCCGGCTACCAGGAAGCCGGTTGCGCCGACCCGGCCAGCACCGGCACTCCGGTGCTCCACCAGGGCGCCTGGGACGACGCGTTCAAGCCGGTCACCAACGCGGCCACCGGCCAGTGCATGGACGCCAACGGCGGCTCGTCGCGCAACAACACCGCGCTGCTCGGCTGGAGCTGCCACGGGGGCCGCAACCAGTCCTTCGCGTACGACACCCAGTACCAGTCGCTGCACATCGCGCTCAGCCAGGACCGGTGCATGGACGTGCCGGCCTCGAACTACAGTGCCGGGACCGGCCTCATCCTGTGGGACTGCCACGGCGGCACCAACCAGCGGTTCACCATGACGGCGGGCACCATCCGCCCGGTGGCGGCCACCGGCCTGTGCGTGACCCAGAGCGCCGCGAGTTCGCCGCTGAAACTGGCGGCTTGCGACGGCTCCGCGAGCCAGCGCTTCGCGTAACGGCTCGCGACGGAACACGAACGGGCCCCGCCGATGGAGCGCCGGGGCCCGTTCGTGCTGCTGTTGTTCCCAGGGTCGGAGGATCAGCCCCGGCGGCCGATCGAGAGCACCGGGCCCGACGGGTCGGTGAAGAAGTCGTTGCCCTTGTCGTCGACGACGATGAACGCGGGGAAGTCCTCCACCTCGATCTTCCAGACCGCTTCCATGCCCAGCTCCGCGTACTCCAGGACGTCGACCTTCTTGATGCAGTCCTGGGCGAGCCGCGCGGCCGGGCCGCCGATCGAGCCGAGGTAGAAGCCGCCGTGCGCCTTGCACGCGTCGGTCACCTGCTTCGAGCGGTTGCCCTTGGCCAGCATGACGAACGAACCGCCGGCCGCCTGGAACTGCTCGACGTACGCGTCCATCCGGCCCGCCGTGGTCGGGCCGAACGAGCCGGACGCGAAGCCCTCGGGGGTCTTGGCCGGGCCCGCGTAGTAGACGGGGTGGTCGTGCAGGTACTGCGGCATGGACTCGCCCGCGTCCAGCCGCTCCTTGATCTTGGCGTGCGCGATGTCACGGGCCACGACGAGCGTGCCGGACAGCGACAGCCGGGTCTTGACCGGGTACTTGGACAGCTCGGCGCGGATGTCCGCCATCGGCCGGTTCAGATCGACGCGCACGACGTCGTCGTCCAGGTGCTCGTCCGTGGTCTCCGGGAGGAAGCGCGCCGGGTCGGTCTCCAGCTGCTCCAGGAAGACGCCCTCGGCGGTGATCTTCGCGACGGCCTGCCGGTCGGCCGAGCAGGACACCGCGATGGCGACGGGCAGCGACGCGCCGTGCCGGGGCAGCCGCACCACGCGCACGTCGTGGCAGAAGTACTTGCCGCCGAACTGCGCGCCGATGCCGATCTTCTGCGTCAGCTCGAAGACCTTCTCCTCCAGGCCCTTGTCCCGGAAGCCGTGCCCGTCCGGCGAGCCCTCGCCCGGCAGCTCGTCCAGGTAGTGCGCGGACGCGTACTTGGCGGTCTTCAGCGCGAACTCGGCGCTGGTGCCGCCGACCACGATCGCCAGGTGGTACGGCGGGCAGGCCGCCGTACCGAGCGAGCGGATCTTCTCCTCCAGGAACTTCATCATGGAGGCCTCGTTGAGGACCGCCTTCGTCTCCTGGTAGAGGAACGACTTGTTGGCGCTGCCGCCGCCCTTCGCCATGAACAGGAACTTGTACGCGCCGCCGTCGGTCGCGTACAGCTCGATCTGGGCCGGCAGGTTCGAGCCGGTGTTCTTCTCGTCCCACATGGTCAGCGGGGCCATCTGCGAGTACCGCAGGTTGAGCTTGGTGTACGCGTCGTAGATGCCGTGCGACAGCGCCGCCTCGTCACCGCCGGAGGTCAGCACGTTCTGGCCGCGCTTGCCCATCACGATCGCGGTGCCGGTGTCCTGGCACATCGGGAGCACGCCGGCCGCCGCGATGTTCGCGTTCTTCAGCAGGTCCAGCGCGACGAAGCGGTCGTTCGGCGATGCCTCGGGGTCGTCGAGGATCCGCCGCAGCTGGGTGAGGTGGGCCGGCCGCAGGTAGTGCGAGATGTCGTGCATCGCCTCGGCGGCGAGCGTGCGCAGCGCCTCCGGCTCGACCTTGAGGAAGGTGCGCCCGTCCGCCTCGAAGGTGCTCACACCCTCGGAGGTGATCAGCCGGTACGGCGTCGTGTCCTCGCCGAGCGGGAGGAGATCCGTATAGGAGAACTCGGGCATTTTGGGGGGCTTCCTCACTCGGCTGCGTCATTCGGCTGCGTCGACGAACGGTGTCCAGCGTAGAGCCCGCCGGCCGCTCGATCGGTGTGAGGTGAGGCTCACCCGCACTAGTCGCGATCTATCGCGTTTGTGTACGGTGGGCGGGTGGATGAATCGCAGCTCCAGAAGAAGTCGCAGCAGCCGGTGTCGATGCACAAGCCGACCACCGAAGCGGAGCTGCGCGCGTCCGATGCCGACCGTGACCGCATTTCCGACATTCTCCGCGATGCGCTGGCCGAGGGCCGGTTGAGCGCGGAGGAGCACTCGGAACGCCTCGACCATGTCTATGCCGCCAAGACGCTGGGCGAGCTGGAGCCGCTGGTGCGGGACCTGCCGGCGACCCGGGAGGGCGGGCCGCGGCCGCTCGCGCCGCTGGCCGATCCGTCGTCGCCCGTCGTGGCCGAGAATCTCGTCGCGGTCTTCGGCGGCGCCGCCCGCAAGGGGCGCTGGCTCGTCGGCCGGCGCACCAACGCCTTCGCCTGCTTCGGCGGTGTGGAGATCGATCTGACCGAGGCCGTCTTCCAGCATCAGCAGATCGTCATCCATGCCACCGCGATCTTCGGAGGCGTCGAAGTACGCGTCCCGGAGAACGTCACTCTGCGTGGCAGCGGGACCGGGATCTTCGGTGGTTTCGAGGTCAGGACGTACGAGGCCCCGGATCCGAACGCACCGGTCGTCATCGTCACCGGCACCGCCATCTTCGGCGGCGTCGAGGCGAAGGCGAAGCGCGGGAAGCGCCTCAAGGAATGGATCAACAAGCGCCTCGACGGGTAGGGATGGGGCTGTCGCACTCCCGCATCATGCCGCGCGTTCACGCCATGCATGGTGCGGGTTTACGCCCCGCGCAAGCTGGCTGGTTTTGGCCACTGGCCAGTGTTCATCAGGGGTGTTGTTCGGTGGTCCGGATCGGACGATCGCCCATGCGCGCCCCAGTCGGACAGATGTTCGACTGAGAGGCCCTGGCGGCGAACACGGTCCGCATGAACACGCGCACAGCGGGTAGGGCTCCGACCACGTCACCCGCCTGGTTCCTCCCCGTTGCGACCCCCTGGAACAGCACGCGTGGAGCTCACCCGCGGTGACGGGCAAGGGTGACAAACGCCGAGCCGTCGTCAGGAGTATCCCGTGCTTCAACCGATCGAGCCCGTCAAGGACACTGCCCTCCCGCCGAGTCACCCACGGGATCTGGCAGGCCCATGGCACTCGGAGGCGGCGTGCCGCAGTGATGAGGCGGGATTGTTCTTCGCCCCGTCCAAAGAGCCGACAGCGGCGCGGCTGTCCCGTGAGGAGAACGCGAAGCGGGTGTGCGCCCGCTGCCCGGTGATGCTGGAATGCCGGGAACACGCACTGCGGCAGCCAGAGCCGTACGGCGTGTGGGGTGGTCTGACCGCCGCCGAACGCCGGGTCGTACTCGCCCGCAGGCGCCGCCGCGAGGCGGAACTGCCGCGGACGGACCGGATCGCCGCCGCAGGCTGAACAGGCGAACGGGCCGGGTCCGCCGCGTCAGTCGGCGGGCCCGGCCCGTACGTTTTCCCTGCCGCCCTCGCGCCTGCCCAGGGCGCTCAGCGGCGGTTCAGCGAGTGCTCGGCGCGTGCCGGGTGCCGGCCGCGCGCTCGAGCGGATGCGCCAGGTCTCAGCGCGCGCGGTCGAAGTCGATCGCGCTGTACGCGCGCAGCTTCGACAGCCGGTGCGTGGAGGAGATCTGCCGGATCGTGCCGGACTTGGAGCGCACCACCAGTGATTCGGTGGTGGCGGTCTCGGCGCGGTAGCGGACGCCCTGGAGCAGCTCGCCGTCCGTGATGCCGGTCGCGACGAAGAACACGTTCTCCCCGCTGACCAGGTCGTTGGTGTGCAGCACGCGGTCCAGGTCGTGGCCCGCGTCGAGTGCCCGCTGCCGCTCGGCGTCGTCCTTCGGCCACAGCCGGCCCTGGATCGTGCCGCCGAGGCACTTGATCGCACAGGCGGCGATGATGCCTTCCGGCGTGCCGCCGATGCCCATCAGCATGTCCACGCCGGTGCCGTCGCGTACGGCCATGATGGCGCCCGCGACATCGCCGTCCGCGATGAACTTGATCCGTGCGCCGGTCTCCCGGATCTCCTTGACCAGCCCGTCGTGGCGCGGCCGGTCGAGGATCATGACGGTGACGTCCTCGGGCGCGCTGTGCTTCGCCTTGGCGACCCGGCGGATGTTCACCGCGGCGGGCGCCATGATGTCGACGTAGTCGGCGGCCTCGGGGCCGGTGACCAGCTTGTCCATGTAGAAGACGGCCGACGGGTCGAACATCGTGCCGCGGTCGGCCACGGCGAGCACGGCCACCGCGTTGGACATGCCCTTGGCGGTGAGGGTCGTCCCGTCGACGGGGTCCACGGCGACGTCGCACTCCGCACCGGTGCCGTCGCCGATCCGCTCGCCGTTGTAGAGCATGGGGGCGTCGTCCTTCTCGCCCTCACCGATGACGACGACGCCGTTCATCGAGACGGTGGAGACGAGCGTCCGCATCGCCTTCACCGCGGCGCCGTCCGCGCCGTTCTTGTCACCACGGCCGACCCAGCGACCGGCGGCCATGGCGGCCGCCTCCGTCACCCGGACGAGTTCCAGGGCAAGGTTGCGATCAGGGGCCTCGGGACTCACTTCGAGCTGGGGCGGCAAATGCTGTTCGGTCATCACAGCGCACCTTTCTGTACGAGGACGGCCGGAAAAGAGGGTGCTGTGACCTTATCGGGTCATCGCGAATATGAGCAGGGCGCACGTCACATGAGCGGCGCCCCCACGGGCCTGGTCGGCGTGTCCCGGGCCGGGCCCGCGCGGTGCGCCCCGGCGTCCCGGCGGCCGACCCCCGGGCCGGAGCGCCACCCGGCATGGGGGACCATAGGAGCGTGGCAAACAAGCGTGGCAATCAGACGGTGCGGGACCTGGTCCTGTCGATGGTGGTGCTCGGCGTCGTCGTCGCGTTCATCTACATCTTCATCCCGCACGACACCAACGCGGACCCGGTCAAGCCGATCGGCTTCCAGACCGAGCTGAGCCAGGCGCGGCGCGACGCGCCCTTCCCGGTGGCCGCGCCCGAGGGGCTCGGCCAGGACTGGCGCGCTACGACGGTGACGTACGACGCCAAGGACGCCAAGGCCGTCGAATGGCACCTGGGCTTCGTCGATCCGCAGAACGAGTACGCGGCCGTGGAGCAGGGCAACGGCCCGGCGGCGAAGTTCATCGCGGACAAGAGCAAGCGCGCGGTGCGGGACGGGAACCGTACGGTCACCGTCGCCGGGGTGGCGTGGGACCGGTACAAGGGCCCGAAGTACAACGCGCTGGTGCGGGTGGAGAAGGGTGTCACCACGATGATCACCGGCACCGCCCCCGACGAGCAGCTCGCCGAACTGGCGGCCGCGCTCAAGGCGTCCTGACCCGTTGCCGCGCCGACCCGCTGGCGCGCCGACCCGCTGGCGCACAGGCCCGCGAAACTCACCCTGTCCGGACGCACGAACGCCGGGCGGCCCGTGACGGGCGCCCGGCGTTCGGGAGTGTGCGGGGAGATCAGACGGTCGTGACGACCTCGTCGTAGGCCAGACGGGGGCTGCGGGTCGGGAACCAGGAGTCGGTGCCGGGCTTGCCGATGTTCACCACGGCGAGGACCGAGTGCTCACCGTCGGGGAAGAACTCCTTGTCGATGCCCGCGGCGTCGAAGCCGGTCATCGGGCCGGCGGCCAGGCCGGCGGCGCGGATGCCCAGGATGAAGTAGCCGGCCTGCAGCGAACCGTTGAGGGTGGCGGCCTGCTCGCGCACGGAACGCTCGGAGAAGAAGAGGTCCTTCGCCTGCGGGAAGTGCGGGAACTGGGTCGGCAGCTCCTCGTGGAACTCGTTGTCCGCGGCGAGGATCGCGACCAGCGGGGCGGCGGAGGTCTTCGGCTGGTTGCCCTCGGCCATGTGCTTCACGAGGCGCTCGCGGCCCTCGGCGGAACGCACCAGGACGATACGCAGCGGCTGCTGGTTGAACGCGGTCGGCGCGTACTTGACCAGGTCGTAGATCGCCTGGATCTGCTCGTCGGTCACGGGCTCGTCGGTGAAGGTGTTGGCCGTGCGGGCCTCACGGAAGAGCAGGTCCTGGGCGGAGGCGTCGAGTACGAGAGACATGGGAACCTCTTACGGAATCGTGGCAATTTGCGCCGATCGGGCACGTCGCGAACACTCTCATCAACCTGTGTGAAAGTTCAACGATTCCTGGGTCCGGGGTGACGCTCGTCACATCCATGCCGGTTCGACCGTCGCTCGAGCCGTCAAGTGACCGCCCCGCCACGTCACTCGGCGGCGGACTCCTCGTCCGGCGCCTCGGCGAGCGCCGCGTCCAGCCGGGCCCGCGCGCCCTCCAGCCAGCGCCGGCACACCCGCGCGAGTTCCTCGCCGCGCTCCCAGAGCGCCAGCGACTCCTCCAGCGTCGAGCCGCCGGCCTCCAACCGCCGTACGACATCGACGAGCTCGTCCCGCGCCTGCTCGTATCCCAGCGTGTCCTGTTCTGCCATGGTCACAGCCTAGGCCGGAGGTACGACAGTGCCGGTGACCTTCACCAGGAACGCACCGCCGGAGACCCGGGCGCGCAACTCCTCGTCCGCCGCCACCTCGTCGGGGCCGCGCACCACGGAACCGTCCTCGCGCTGCAGCACCGCGTAGCCGCGCTGCAGGGTCGCGGCGGGGGAGAGGGCCACCACCCGCGCCCGGGTGTGCTCCAGCTCGTCGTCGGCCCGGTCCAGCAGATGCCGCAGCGTCCGGCGGCTGCGGTCCAGCAGCGCGTCGACCTGCTCCTCGCGGTGCTCGACCATCGTGTGCGGCCGGGCCATCGACGGCCGGCTGAGCGCCGCGTCCAGACCGCGCTGCTCACGGTCGAGCAGACCGGTCACGACGCGCAGCGCCCGCAGCCCCAGATGCTCCACCCGGGTCAGTTCCTCGCCCACGTCCGGGACCACCCGCTTCGCCGCGTCCGTCGGGGTGGACGCCCGCAGGTCCGCCACCAGGTCCAGCAGCGGGGAGTCCGGCTCGTGCCCGATCGCCGACACGACCGGGGTGACGCACGCGGCCACCGCCCGCACCAGCTGCTCGTCGGAGAACGGCAGCAGGTCCTCCACGCTGCCGCCGCCGCGCGCCACGATGATCACGTCGACCTCGGCATGCGCGTCCAGCTCGCGCACCGCCTCCACCACCCGGGGCACCGCCTGCGCGCCCTGCACCGGCACGTTGCGCACCTCGAAGCGGACGGCGGGCCAGCGCAGCCGCGCGTTCTCCAGCACATCGCGCTCCGCCGCCGAGGCGCGGCCGGTCACCAGCCCGATGCACTGCGGAAGGAAGGGCAGCGGGCGCTTGCGGTCCAGCGCGAACAGACCCTCAGCCGCCAGCGCCTTCTTCAGCTGCTCCAGCCGGGCCAGCAGCTCCCCGACGCCGACCGGCCGGATCTCCGTCGCGCGCAGCGACAGCTGCCCGCGCGGGCCGTACCACTCGGGCTTGGCGAACAGCACGACACGGGCGCCCTCGCCGACCACGTCGGCGATCTGGTCGAACACCGCCCGGAAGCACGTCACCGAGATGGACACATCGTGCGACGGGTCGCGCAGCGTCAGGAACACCACGCCCGCACCCGGGCGCCGCGACAGCTGGGTGATCTGCCCCTCCACCCAGACGGCGCCGAGCCGGTCCACCCACCCGCCGATCAGCCGTGACACTTCGCCGACGGGGATCGGCGTATCCGCCGACGTACTCAGAGCCATGTGCCGAGCGTATCGGCCGCCGCCGACAGCGGGATTGCCTTCCGGCCGCGCTGTGGGCCGTGCTGTGTACGGCGACACGAAGGTGACGGTTATCGCTCCGCCGCGGTCCGCCGCCGGGAGAGCTGGGCGGCCAGCACGATCAGTCCCGCGGCCAGCCAGACGGCCCCGACGACCTGGGCCGATCCTGCGGCTTCGACGATCACGGCGATGGTGATGGCGAGGCCGAGCAGCGGTACGACGATGTGGCGCAGCACGCTGGGCGGCCCCCCCTGGCGGCGGACGGCGAACCAGCCGACGACCGACAGGTGCAGCAGCGAGAAGGCGGTGAGCGCGCCGATGTCGACGACGGAGACCAACCGGTCCAGGCCGTCGTCGCGGCGGGCCGCCCAGACCGCGGCGACCAGGGTGACGACCGCCGCGAACAGCAGCGCCCGCCGGGGCACCCCGCTGCCCGCGTCGATCTTGGACAGCGGTCCCGGCAGCCGCCGGTCGCGGGCCATCGCGAAGAGCAGCCGGCCCGCCGCTGCCTGCCCGGCGAGCGCCGCGAAGGCCGCGCCGATGGCCTTGCTGACGGCGACGAGGTCGTGCAGCCAGCCGCCGACGGCCGCGTCCACGGTGTCGTAGAAGGCGGACCCCTGCCCGGCCGGCTTCGCGGCCAGCTCGGCAGCGGACATCGGAGCGAGCAGCGCCGCCAGATACGTCTGCACGATGAACAACACACCCGCCATGACGAGGCAGAACAGCACGGCCCGCGCGACCTTCGCCGAGCCGCCCGCCGCCTCCTCGGCGAAGGAGGCGATGGCGTCGAAGCCCAGATAGGACAGCACCGCGACGGACACGGCGCCCAGCACCGCGCCCAGGGAGAACGCGCCCTGGCCGGAGAAGGGCGAGGCCCAGCCGCGCTGCGCCCCGTCCGTGCCGAGGACGACGACCGCGGACACCACGAAGATCAGCAGCACCACGATCTCCAGGGCGAGCACGAGGAAGCCGACCGCCGCCGCGGCCCGCACCCCCCACAGGTTGAGCCCGGTCGTCACCACGACCGCGATCGTCGTCCACACCCACTGCGACACCGACGGCACCAGCGCGTGCAGCGCGATCCCGGAGAAGAGATAGGCCACCGCGGGGATCAGCAGATAGTCGAGCATCGCCATCCAGCCGGCGATGAAGCCGGGCCCCTCACCGAGCCCGGCCCGCGCGTAAGCGAAGACCGAACCGGCCTGCGGGACGACCCGCACCATCTGCGCGTAGCTGAACGCGGTGAACGCCATCGCGACCGTCGCGAACACATAGACCAGCGCGACCGCCCCGTGCGATCTGGCGTCCAGCGCGCCGAACACGCCGACGGGTGCCATGGGGGCGATGAAGAGCATCCCGTAGACCACGAGGTCGCGGAAGCCGAGGTTGCGCCGCAGGGTGCCTTCGGCGGCGCGGGCCGTGTCGTCCGGGGGAGCGGGGGTCGGTGCGCTCATGCCCCTCAGCTTGCGCGAAGGGTGCCGTGCCCACGAACGGAGCGGAGCCGGGCGGACACGTCCCCCGGCGCCGCCGGGCGGCCTTCTTCGGACCGGACGGCTGCCCCGTACCATGGCTGACATGACTGCTACGACTGCCCGACGCGTCCTGCTCGCAGCCCCCCGCGGATACTGCGCAGGCGTGGACCGCGCCGTGATCACCGTCGAGAAGGCACTGGAGCAGTACGGAGCGCCGATCTATGTGCGCAAGGAGATCGTGCACAACAAGTACGTGGTGCAGACCCTGCAGAAGAAGGGCGCGATCTTCGTCGACGAGACGGAGGAGGTGCCCGAGAACGCCATCGTGATCTTCTCGGCGCACGGCGTCGCCCCCGTCGTCCACGAGGAGGCCGCGCAGCGCAGCCTGGCCTCGATCGACGCGACCTGCCCCCTGGTCACCAAGGTGCACAAGGAAGCCGTCCGGTTCGCGAACGAGGACTACGACATCCTGCTGATCGGCCATGAGGGCCATGAAGAGGTCGTCGGCACCATGGGCGAGGCCCCGGAGCGCATGACGCTCGTCGACGGCCCCGCCGACGTGGCGAACGTCGAGGTCCGCGACGAGAGCAAGGTCGTCTGGCTCTCCCAGACCACGCTCTCCGTCGACGAGACGATGGAGACCGTCGACGCCCTCAAGGAGCGTTTCCCCAACCTGATCAGCCCCCCGAGCGACGACATCTGCTACGCCACGCAGAACCGCCAGGTCGCGGTGAAGCAGATCGGCGCGGAGGCGGAGCTGGTCATCGTCGTCGGCTCCAAGAACTCGTCGAACTCCGTTCGGCTGGTCGAGGTCGCCCTGCAGGCCGGTTCCAAGGCCTCGTACCTGGTGGACTTCGCCGACGAGTGCGACGAGGCGTGGCTGGAGGGCGTGACCACGGTCGGCGTCACCTCGGGCGCCTCCGTCCCGGAGATCCTCGTCGAAGGTGTGCTGGACTGGCTGGCCGAGCGCGGCTTCGGCGATGTGGAGATCCTCCGGTCGGCGGAAGAGAGCATCGTTTTCTCGCTGCCGAAGGAATTGCGGCGTGACCTGCGTGCGGAGACCGCCCCCGGGGCATCTGCCCAGGGGTGAGCCGAACGGCTCACGTGCCGAGGGGTGAGCCGAACGGTTCACGCTTAGCGTGGAGGTCATGAACGTGTTCGGCGTGGACATCGGTGGCACAGGCATCAAGGGCGCTCCGGTCGATCTGGAGCGCGGCGATCTGGCGGAAGTGCGCTGCAAGGTGTCGACCCCGCATCCGGCCACCCCGGACGCCGTGCTCGACGGCGTCCAGCAGGTCGTGGAGCATTTCGGCTGGTCGGGGCCGGTCGGCGTGACCTTCCCCGGGGTCGTGGTGGACGGGGTGACCCGGACCGCGGCCAATGTCGACTCCGACTGGATCGGCAAGGACGCCCGCGCCCTGATCTCGGAGCGGCTGGGCATGCCGGTGGCCGTCCTGAACGACGCGGACGCGGCCGGCATGGCCGAGATGACCTTCGGCGCCGGCCGGGGCCGCGGCGGGACGGTGATCCTGCTGACGCTGGGCACCGGCATCGGCAGCGCGGTCTTCGTCGACGGGCACCTGCTGCCCAACACCGAGCTGGGCCATCTGGAGCTGCACGGCCATGACGCGGAGAAGCGCGCGTCGGTCAAGGCCCGCGAGGAGGACGACCTCAGCTGGGAGCACTGGGCGCACCGGCTGACGAAGTACCTCGCCCATGTGGAGATGCTGTTCTCGCCCGAACTGTTCGTGATCGGCGGCGGGGTGAGCCGCAAGGCGGAGAAGTTCCTGCCGCTGATCGAGGGGATCAGCGCCGAGATCGTCCCTGCTGGTCTGCAGAACAACGCGGGGATCGTCGGAGCCGCCATGAACGCTGCAAAGCTCTGACGCCGACGATGCCGGCGGCCAGCAGCGTGCCGGTGTAGAGCCAGCCGGTCAGCAGGGCCAGACCGGTGAACATGCCCAGCAGATGGCCGACGAAGCCGCCGCCGTTGTCGTCACCGGTCAGCGCGATGGCGGTGGCGAACGCGATGGGGGCGGCGATCGGCGCCGCCACCAGGTCGTACGGCCGGACGTACAGCCCCGCCGTGACGCACACCGCGATGAACACCAGCCCGAAGAAGACCCCGGGCCCGTCGAAGAGCAGGGCGTCCAGCGCACCGCCGGTCACCGTGACCACGACGGTCAGCAGCCCCGTCCCCAGCCCGGTGAGCTTCGGCTGGGCCTGTGGCAGTCGCACCACCCTGGCGAGCGCCGTGATCGTGGGCGCGAGCGAGGCCAGCGGCCCGCGACGTGCCGACCGGTAGACCACCGAACCCCCCACCGTGCCCGTGGGGCGGGCCGGCCTGGGCAGCCGGGGCCTGCCCTGGGCGTCTCTGCTGCCGTTCCCGGTGTCGTTTTTGGTGCCGTTCCTGGTGCCGGTGCGCGCACTGTGTTGCTCCACCCACTCAAAGTAGGCGGATGACCCCGGTCATACCCTGGCAGGACACGCCTTTGCCCGGTCCTTGGCCTTCTGTTCGACGGCGACGGGTCGGGCCCGCGCTCGCCCCGTAGACTGGTGGATCGGTCCCTGGACCACTCCACTCTCCTCGCTCCTCTCGTTACGGGAAGTCGCCACGTGTCGCTCACGATCGGAATCGTCGGTCTGCCGAATGTCGGCAAGTCGACCCTTTTCAACGCCCTGACCAAGAACGACGTGCTGGCGGCCAACTACCCGTTCGCCACCATCGAGCCGAACGTGGGCGTCGTCGGCGTCCCCGACCCGCGCCTCGCCCAGCTCGCCAAGATCTTCGGCTCGCAGAAGCTGCTCCCCGCCACGGTCGACTTCGTCGACATCGCGGGCATCGTGCGCGGTGCGAGCGAGGGTGAGGGCCTGGGCAACAAGTTCCTGGCGAACATCCGCGAGTCGGATGCGATCTGCCAGGTCATCCGGGCCTTCAAGGACGAGAACGTCGTGCACGTCGACGGCAAGGTCTCGCCCAAGGACGACATCGAGACGATCAACACCGAGCTGATCCTCGCGGACATGCAGTCCGTCGAGAAGGCCGTCCCGCGCCTCACCAAGGAGGCCCGCCTCCAGAAGGAGAAGGCCGCCGTCCTGGCCGCGGTCCTGGACGCCCAGAAGATCCTCGAAGAGGGCCGCACTCTCTACGCCGCCGGCATCCACGCCGGCACCGAGCAGGGCCGCCTCCTCCACGAGCTGCACCTGCTCACCGTCAAGCCGTTCCTCTACGTCTTCAACGTGGACGAGGACGAGCTGACCGACGAGGACTTCAAGAACGAGCAGCGCGCGCTCGTCGCCCCCGCCGAGGCGATCTTCCTGAACGCCAAGATCGAGGCCGAGCTGATCGAACTCGACGACGAGGAGGCCCTCGAGCTCCTGCAGTCCATGGGCCAGGAGGAGCCCGGCATGGCCGTCCTCGGCCGCGTCGGCTTCGACACCCTCGGCCTGCAGACGTACCTCACCGCCGGCCCCAAGGAAACCCGCGCCTGGACCATCAAGAAGGGCGCCACGGCCCCCGAGGCGGCCGGTGTGATCCACACCGACTTCCAGCGCGGCTTCATCAAGGCCGAGATCGTCTCCTTCGACGACCTCGTCGCCTGCGGCTCCATCCCCGAGGCCCGCGCCAAGGGCAAGGCCCGCATGGAGGGCAAGGACTACGTGATGCAGGACGGCGACGTGGTCGAGTTCCGCTTCAACGTGTAGCCGGTGACATACCACCACGTCACTGATCTGACAAACATGCAGGTCAGAAGGGGTCCGGCCTTCCGGGGTCGGGCCCTTTGTTTTTTCCCGTGCTGGGATGATGCTGGGATAGCTGACCCCTCGTCACCTGTCATCACCCCTGCTCATCCCTACCGTGCTGGGATCGTGCTGGGATGGCGTGCGGCGCCCGTGCTGGGTTGTGGGCCGGTGCTGGGTGAGTGTGCGGGTGGGGCTCATTGCGGGCGGGGCCCGTACGGACTCCAGCCGCGGAGGAAGGGTTCAAGGTCGGCGGCGCCGGGTTTGGACGGCGTGGGGAGCTTTGGCGCTGAGGCGGTCTCGATGAGGCGTTGGAGGTGCGTGGTTGCGAACGCGAGCCACTCCTCGATGACCGGAACGGGAACCTTCGGTGAAACGGGCCCAGATCCAGTCGCGCAGCGTCTCGGTGTTGAGAAGCCGTATTCCTATCGATCGTGAAGGCGGTACCGCACGGTGCGCGATCCGGGGCTGACCCGCTAGCGGTCGGTGTAGTGGCCGTAGACGCGGGCGATCTCCAGTACGTCACCACTCACCCGGTACACGAGGCGGTGTTCCTCGGTGATACGCCGCGAGCACCAGCCCTTGAGTGCGCCTTTCAGCATCTCGGGCTTTCCGATGCCGTTGCCGTCATCGGGGTTGCGCTGGATGTCCGCGATCAGGACGTTGATGCGCTTGAGGCTGCGCCGGTCGATCATGGCCCACTGCGCGTACTGCTCCCATGCGCGGGTGGAGAACATGACCTTCACTCCGCCGCCTCCGGGTCGATCAGGTCGCGCACAGTGCCGCGTCCGGCGTCCAGCTCAGCAACAGACTCCATCAGCTCAGCGGCGGTGCGCGCGTTGCCGAGCAGGTACATGGTCTCCGTCCACGCTTCGTAGTCGGACTCTGCCATGAGGACGGCGTTTCCCTGTTTGGAGGCGATCCGCACCGGTGCGTGATCGTCGTTGACCTTCTTCAGCAGCGGGAAGAAGTCCCTCCGCGCCTCGGTTCCAGTGATCGTCATTGCTGTTGTCCCTTTCGCTCCGGCCGCCCTCGAATGGTACTGAAAACTGTACATCACCAGTACGGATTTCGGTACCAGAGAGCCTAGCGGCTGCTCATCCCAGCCAAGATCACCCAACCAGGCACCCTGTTCGATCAGATGCCTCGTTGAGGCGCACAGGGAGACGATGCTGGATGTCGAGGTCGACATCGGCGTGTCCCGGGGCCAACTCTGGGCGATTGTCAAGGGGGCGCGACCGGGCCCGGTAGGCTTGCCTGTCCGGGGTGGGCGGGGTGGATCCGGGTGGGCCACCGTCTGCCGGCAGGCGAAGGGATCGGCGCATGGCCACCGTATTTCGGGTGGTGACCGTGGATGACGAGGACGGCCATGAGGTTCGGACGCAGTACTACGACGAGGCGGGGGGCGAGATCCCTGCCCCCCGGCTGTCTGTCGTGCGCGGGTCGGCCCGTGGCGCCGTATCCCGTGTTGCCGTACCCCCTGTTGCCGTAGCTCATGCGGCTGTTGAGCCCGCGGGGGGTCGGGAAAGGGTTTCGTCCCCGGCGTTCGCCGGGGAGCAGTGGGCGGTGTTGTCCGGGTGTGTGGCGGTGTTTCTGCCGGCGGATCCACCGCGCAGTGGGCGCGTCGCGTTTCATGTCGCGGGGAGCGGTCGGCTTCCCGTGGGTTTGCCGGCCGAGGACGTGGAGATCGTTACCGCGCATGGGCGTGGTGCGCGTCGGCGTACGGTGTCGGCGGTGGTGCGGCCGTTGGCCGAGGTGCTGCCCTGGGTCTTGTCCGTGGACGTGGAGGCGGATGCGCCGTGCGGTGAGACGGCGGCAGTCTGGCGGCATGCTGCTCTGTACGCCCTGCACCTGGCGGGGCGCGGGCTGCTGCTGCCGGGGCTCAGCGCCGGTGACCATGATGCCTGGCGGCTTGGCCCTTATGCGGAGGCGGACGCGACCTGGGTGCGAGCGCTGGCCGAGGTCATGCCGCCCGCCGCGTACGCCGTACCGCTGGAGTCCGCGGGGGAGGGGAGTGCGCGTACGCCGCTGCAACTCACCGATCCTTACGCCCGGTTGAGGGAGTTCATGGACGCGGTGGCGGATCTGCTGCCGCGTACCCCTGCCGCATCGGCGGCCGCGGGGATGCGGCCGTTCGCCTCGCGGGATGCGCAGCACCTGCCGGGGCTGCGGGCGTGGGCCGCGCAGGTGGCCGACGGCCGGGATGCCGGTGTACGCGTCTCGCTGCGGCTCGAACTGCCGGGCGGCGCGATGCGTGAATATGCGGACGACGAGGGCGACGCGTACGACGAGGACGCGTACGACGCTGCTCTGGAGGTGGCCGGTGCATCAGTGCGGGCCGTCGTGCAGGTGCACTCGCTCGCCGATCCGCTGCTCCTCGCGGACGCGGCCGGCGTCTTCAGTGGCGAGAGCGGCGGTTTCGGTCCGCGTACCCGCGTCCAGGTGGAGGACGTTCTGCGCCGGGCCGCCGCTGCGTGGCCGCCGCTGCACCGGATCCTCTCGCTGCCGGTTCCAGATGAACTCGCCCTGGACGACCAGGAGTTCATTGGACTCCTGGCAGGCGGGGCGGCCTCGCTGTCGGCCGCCGGGGTGGCCGTCCACCTCCCCAAGGAGCTGGCGCGGGAGATGACGGCCCGCGCGGTGATCGAGCCCGACAAGGAGGCCGAGCGCGAGAAGGATGCCGAGACCCCCGCGTTCTTCTCGCCCGAGCAACTCCTCTCCTTCCGCTGGGAGTTCGCGGTCGGCGACCGTACGCTGACGCAAGGCGAGCTGGACCGGCTCGCGCAGGCCCGCCGCCCCCTGGTGCGGCTGCGTGACCAGTGGGTCGTGGTGGACGCGGAGCTGCTGCGCAAGGCGCGCAGGGCCCGCAAGGAACTGGGCGCCCTCGATGCGCTGGCCGCCGCGCTCACCGGCAGCGTGGAGGACCCCGACGGTGTTCTCGTTCCCGTACGGGCAGGAGGGTGGCTGGCCGCGCTGCGCGACAGGCTCGCCGCTCCCGAGCGGGCCAGTGCGGCCGAGTTGGCCGCGCCAGCCGCCCTGGACGCCACCCTGCGCGGCTATCAGCTGCGCGGACTTGCCTGGCTGGACCGGATGACCAGGCTGGGGCTCGGCGCCTGCCTCGCCGACGACATGGGCCTGGGCAAGACGATCACCACGATCGCCCTGCATCTGCGCCGCCAGGAGGATCCGGCGACCGCGGGCAGGCCGGCTCTGGTGGTCTGTCCGGCATCCCTGCTCGGCAACTGGGGCCGGGAGATCGACAGGTTCGCGCCCGGCACCCCCTGGCGCCGCCACCATGGACCGGGGCGCGATCTGGGCGGCCTCAAGCCGGGCGAGATCGTCCTCACCACATACGGAACCATGCGCCGCGACGCCCAGGCGCTCGCCGAAGCCGGGCCGTGGGGGCTCCTCGTCGCGGACGAGGCGCAGCACGTGAAGAACCCGGCAGGGGCCACCGCGAAAGCGCTGCGCACCCTGCCGAGTTCGGCGCGCGTAGCCCTGTCGGGCACGCCGGTGGAGAACAACCTCAGTGAACTGTGGGCGCTCCTGGACTGGGGCACCCCCGGGCTGCTCGGCTCCCTGAAGACCTTCAGGCAGCGGTACGGGCGGGCCGCCGAGCGTGCCGCGCGCGGCGGTGCGGCCGGCGAGGAGGACAGTGCGGCGGCCGAGCGCCTCGGCCGGCTCATCCGCCCCTTCGTGCTGCGCCGCCGCAAGGCCGACCCGGGCATCGCGCCCGAGCTGCCACCGAAGACAGAGACCGATGAGCGGGTGCTGCTGAGTAGGGAGCAGACCGTGCTCTACGAGGCGCAGGTACGCGAGTCGCTCGCCGCGATCCGGGAGGCGAAGGGCATCGCCCGGCACGGCCTCGTACTCAAACTCCTCACCGCGCTCAAGCAGATCTGCAACCACCCCGCCCAATATCTGAAGGAGCCCGACGCGACCCGGCTGACCGGCCGCAGTGGCAAACTGGAACTCCTCGACGAACTCCTCGATGTGATCGTCGCCGAGGACGCGTCCGTGCTGCTGTTCACCCAGTACACGCAGATGGCCCGCCTCCTCGAACACCATCTGACCGCGCGCGGCATCAACTCCCTTTATCTGCACGGCGGTACGCCGGTGAAGCGGCGCGAGGAGATGGTCGACGCCTTCCAGCACGGCGAGGCCCCGGTCTTCCTGCTCTCCCTGAAGGCCGCGGGCACCGGCCTCAATCTCACCCGCGCCGGGCACGTCATCCACTACGACCGGTGGTGGAACCCGGCCGTGGAAGATCAGGCCACCGACCGCGCGTACCGCATCGGCCAGACCCAGCCCGTCCAGGTCCACCGCCTGATCTCCGAGGGTACGGTGGAGGACCGGATCGCCCAACTCCTCAGCAGTAAGCGTGACTTGGCGGACTCCGTGCTCGGGGGGCAGGGCGAGGCCGCCCTCACCGACCTGAGCGACGATGAACTCGCCGATCTGGTCTCCCTGCACTCCGCCCACGGCGACAGGAGCCGCCGATGAGACGCCGCACCGGTACCCTCGCCCTCCCGGCGCCGCAACTGGCGCGCGGGCAGCGGGAGATGGCGAGCAGCTGGTGGGGCGAGGAGTGGATCGACTCCCTTCAGACGCCTTCCTCGTCGTTCGGGTACGGATTCTCCGCGGGCCACGACAGCCGCCTGGCCCGCGCCCGCACCTACGCACGCAAGGGGGCGGTCGGCGAGATCACGGTGCGGCCGGGGTCGGTGGCCGCCCGCGTCAAGGGCAGCCGCCGTACCCCCTACCGCTGCGAGATCCACGTACCCGAACTGTCCGAGGCGCAGTGGGACAAGCTCTTCGAGGAGTGGACCGCCGCCGGGCGGGAGCTGCTGCTCGAACTCGCCCAGGGTCGGCTCGGCGTACACGCGGTCGATGCCGCGGTGCGGGCGGAGACGGATCTGGTCCCACCGCCGGACGCGTTCGTCTACCACTGCTCCTGTCCCGACTGGGGCGACCCGTGCAAGCACGCCGCCGCGCTGTCGTACGCGTTCGCGCGGGCCCTGGACACCCGCGCCGAGGCGCTGCTCGTACTGCGCGGACGCGACCTTGTCGAGGCAGCCACCGAGATCTCGGTACGCCACAGAGCGCGGGAGCAGTCCGCGGCGCACGAGGAGGCCGTACGGGCGGCGCGGCCCAGTGGGGTCCCGGCGGGTGAGGCGTTCGCGCGGGCCCGGGCCCGCGCGGCGGACGGTCCTGCCGTACTGCCGGTGCTGCCCGCGCCCCTCCTTGTTCCCGTCCCGGCTCCTGTCGTGGGCCAGGAGAGGGCCGCGGCGATGACGCCGGTGCTGCTCGTGGGCGAGTCCGTCGCCCCGGAAGCGCTGCACCTGCTGGCTGTCGATGCCGCCCGGCGTGCTTCGGCGGTCTATGTGTGGGCGGTTGACCAGCGGGATGTCACCGATACAACGGCGGCTGCCGGGGCCGCGCAGACGCAGGCGGCCGATCTTCTGATGCTGGACGGCGACCCCTGGCACGACACCGTGCGCCGGGCTGCTGCCGCCGACGGCGACCTGCCGGTGGTCTCCCGCCTCCTGAACAGCTCGGGCCGGGCCCGCACCCAGCTCGCCCGGGCGAGCGTCGCCTGGCGCTACGGCGGCCCGGCGGCGCTGAGCGCCCTGGACGGCACACTCGTACCGCCGCCCGAGACTGAGGCCGCGGCACGCGAGCGGCTGCTGCAGGTACGGATTCCAGGCCGGTCAGGACCGCCCAGGCCGCGCCGGACCCGTGGCCGCCTGCAGCTGGTCGGCGAGGAAGTCGAGCTGCGCTGGGGCTCGGACGGGTGCTGGTACCCGTACCAGAAGGAGCGCGGCCAGTGGTGGGCGGCGGGCCCGCCCGCCACCGACGCCGACGAGGCGCTGTACGGAGCCCTCGGCGCACAGTGACCTTGGGGCGAATGGACGGGTGCGGCGAATGGACGGCACGACCTGGCAGCTCTCCATCGACAAAGGGGCGCCCTCACCGACGAACCCGTCCCAGTCGTGGCGGTCTCCCGCCGCAGAGTCGACGGCCCGAGGCCCGATGCCGCCTACGGCCCCGGCGGCTTGCTGAACGCTTGGCCGCTGTGAGGGGCGGATCGCAGGCGAGACACGGGAGTTGGCGAGCGCGATCAGGTCGAAGACGATGCGGAAACGCCCCGCAGACCTCAGCCCCTTGCCGACGCTGTTGTGTACCGTTGGCGACCCCGGGTCTTGTATTTTGTCGCGCATCCTGTGCTGGGATGGTGCTGGAATGCTCCCACATACCCGCAGGTCAGAGCGTTGTGGGGTAGTTCCGCTTCAACGTCTGATCGGTTCGTTACCGCAAGCTGGGTTGTTCGTCAGGTTCGCAGATGGCAAGGGGTCGACTCTTTCGGGAGTCGACCCCTTGCCGGTTCCCGTGCTGGCATCGCCCTCTTCTCCACAAGGCCCTCGGGGCCCAGCGGTCGGATGGCGGCGCGCGAGCGTGGCCAGCGTTGCCAGGTCGCCAGCGGTGGTGGGGGCGAAGCCGTGCACGACGACCGGTGGTCCGCCGTGATCGGACAGACTCCGTGCCCAGCTCGCCCAACTCGACCGGCGTGCGGACGAGTTGGGCCACGCCCGGCAGACCCTGCGGCGGGCGATCGCGACCACCGAACAGGCCGGATGACCACACGCCGTCCGGACGACGTCAGGACGTGAGGGGCTCGGGTGCCGGGGCTGAGGTGGTGGGTGCGGTGGTGGTCGGGGTGGGTGTGGGGGTGGGCGTCGTCGACGGCGAGTGGGTCGGGGTCGGCGAGGGGGAGTGGGTCGTTGTCGAGGAGTGCGGCGACGGGGTGGCCGAATGCGTGGTCGTCGGCGGGGTGGAGGTGACGCTGCCCGGACGGTTCGTCAGGGTGTCCGTGGCGCCCGTGTCGCCCCTCGGGCGCTTGAACCACTGGTCCGTCTGCGCGTCGTAGAGGACGAACGCGTCCACGTCCTTCTTCGCGTCCGCCACGGTCACCACCTTGGCCGGGTCGTAGGACGGCCATGCCTGCCCGGTCGTCTTCGCGTTCTGCGCGGGTGCCGGCGACTGGAGCGGGTTGCCGCAGGCGCAGCGCACGCGCGGCTCCCCGCGGTCACCGACCAGGACGGCGGTGCCGGTCTGCAGCACGGACTGGAAGGCGGTGGCCTTGCCGTCCTTGAAGCCGTGATTGGTGACGCTGGTGTCCATGCGCAGCTGTACGGGCGTCAGGGAGCGCAGATAGGCGGGGATTTCGGACGGCTCGATGCCTTCGACGCCGGCGAAGGCCTTGGCTTTCGCCGCGTCGCCCGTCAGGAAGTCGATCTGCCGTTCGACGTCACAGCTCGACACCTTGAGCGTGCCGCCGTACAGGCCGGGCGCCGAGCCGTCCGCGGTGCTGGTGCCGTCCGTCCCGCTGGACAGCAGGCTGGGCATCGGGCTGGCGGAGGCGGGCTCCGAGGAGTCCTTCGCCGTTGACTGGGTGAAGGGGGCGGTGCCCGCGGCGGCTGCCGGCTGGAGCAACAGCTCGGGGCCCGTGCTGTCGGAACCGCTCGTGTCGGCGGACTTCTTGTCCGGACGGGTGAGGAAGACGACCAGAGCCACGGCCGCGACCAGGACGACCGCGATCAGGGCGACCCGGGGCGCGGACCGCCACCAGGGCCGGTGGTCTCCCGGGCCCCCGCTCCCCGTCCCCGCCGCCTCCGCCGCCCCGGCCGCCGCTCCCGTCCTCGGGGCCGCCCGGCGAGCCGCCCCTGCCCCGACGGGGCGGGCTGCTGCCGGGGCATGGCCTGCGTCGGGTCCGACGGGCGCGGCGCGGCGAGCGGGCCCGACGGTGGGCCGGTCGGGTGGCTTTCGGGGGGCGGTGCAGATGTCACGAGTCCCTCTTCCGGCGCGCGGATCGTCCGGCGCAGTGAGAAATTTGCCCAGTAATCATCAGTTTTGGTCCATTGTGTGATCCGGTGCACTGTCGCCCGCAAGTTCTGCATCGCCTCCGTTCCCGGCAGGAGACAGCGTGAGTCAGCCGCGAAGCCCCGTTCCCAGCGCCCTCCGGGCCTGGGGAGAGGCCCTCGCCACAGCCGTGGCGGGGACCGCCGTCATGCTCGTCGTGGCCGCCCTCGGCCTGTGGGCGGCGGGCGCGGGCGACCTTCCCGGCGGCGCGTTCCCCCCGGTGGTCGCGGCCGTGGTCGTCATGGCGGTCGGCGGCTCGGTCGAACTGTCAGGTGACGCCGGGTTCCTCGCCCGGACGGACGCCGCCATCGACGTCATTCCGCTGTCGGTGACGCTGGCCGGCTCCCTCGTGACCGCCGTCGTCTTCCTGCTGCCGCTGCGCGCGAGGGCGGTGACCGACGTCGGAGAGCTGCTCGGCCGGGTCGCCCGAACGGCCGTGCTCTGGCTGCTGCTGCTCCTGCTGCTCGCCCTCGCGGCCCGCCACACCTTCAGCATCCCGGTGGGCAACGGCATCGAGCAGGACCTCGGCGAGGCGCTCGGCGCGACGCCACAGGTCGGATTCCGCGCGGACGTCCCCCCGACCCTCGGATTCGGCCTCCTCTGGGTGCTGGCCGTGCTCGCGCTCGCCTTCCTCGTCTCCCGGAAGGCACCGCTGCCCTCCCGGCTGCTGCACTTCCAGAACTCCGTCCGGCCGCCGGCCTTCGCGATGCTGCTGGTGCTGCTCGGCTATGTGGTGATCGGCCTGATCGCCGGGCTGGTCACCCTGATCACGCGGGGCCATCCGGCTGAGACCGTCGCCGTCCTGCTCCTCGGCCTGCCGAACCTGGTCTGGATCGCACTCGGCCTCGGCATGGGCGGAACGTGGGAGGGGCACGTGGACCAGGCCATCGGGCTGCCCATGCCGCACATGCTCGACCAGGTGCTCCGCAGCAAGGGCGTGGACCGGACGCTCGACATGAGCTCGCTCGCCCAGTACGACGGCCGGGCCTGGCTTCTGGTGGCCGTGGCCGCCGTGGCGCTGCTCGGCGCCGGGTTCGTCGCGGCGGTACGTTCCCCGGTCCGGACGCCGGCGTGGCGGCACGCCGTCGACATGGCCGTGGCCTCGGCCGTCGCCCTGCTCCTCGTCGGACTGACCACCCGGATCTCCGCGCGCTACGGGCTGTCCCTGATCGGCATCGGAGACCTCGGCGGCGGTCTGGGCGGAGAGGTCTCCCTGGAACCGCACCTCTTCCTGCTGGTCGTCCTGGCGGCGCTCTGGGGGCTGGTCACCGGGTTCCTCGGCAGCCTGCTGGCCCGGCACGTAGGCCATCGTCCGGGCGACGTGAAGGACGCGACGGCGGACTGAGACGGGCAGGGGGCGGTCGTGGCCGCGAGGTGACGGGCGGTGAACGTCAGCCGGGGCGGGCCGGGAACACCGGCGCGGCCCAGCCCGGTGGTGGCGGCGGAGCCGCGGTCCGCTGCCGCCGGCCGTCCGCCTCCGCGCCGCCACCCGAGTTCACCCGGGTGGCGGCATGCTCGGCCGGCGGACTCCCCGCCGTCCCCGGCCGGCCGCTCCGGCCGGCGGTCCGCAGCGCCGTGACGAACCCCCGGCAGGTCTCGTAACGGTTCTCGGGGGCCTTGGCCAGGGCCTTGCCCAGCACCGCGTCGACGGCCTGCGGCAGGCCCGGCCGCAGCTCGGACAGGCCCGGCGGCGAGTCGTACTGGTGCGCCCAGAGCAGGGCCATGTCGTCGTCGCGGCGGAACGGCGGCGCCCCGGTCAGCATCTCGAAGACCACACAGCCCAGGCTGTAGACGTCGCACCGGCCGTCCACCGGCCGGCCCGAGATCTGCTCGGGCGCCACGTAGTCCAGCGTGCCCACGAACTGCCCGACGCTGGTGAAGCCGGTCAGTGACAGCGACTTCTTCGTCAGGCCGAAGTCCGTCAGATAGGCGTGCTCGGGACGGTCGCTGTCGGTGCCTTCGGCCAACAGGATGTTGCCGGGCTTGACGTCCCGGTGCACGAGGTCGTGCGCGTGCGCGGCGTCCAGCGCCGAGGCCACTTGCAGGGCCACCCGGCAGGTGGCCTCGAGGGACAGCGTCCCTTCGCGGTCGAGCAGCGCCCGCAGGTCCCTGCCCTCGACGTACCGCATGGCGATGTAGAGCACGCCGTCCGTCTCACCGGCCTCGAAGATCGGCACGATGTGCGGATGGTCGATGGCCGCCGCCACCCGTGACTCATGGGCGAAGCGCTTGCGGAAGTTGTCGTTGCGGGCGAGTTCCGGCGCCAGCACCTTCACGGCCACGGTCCGGCCGAGCCGCAGGTCCCGCGCCCGGTAGACGACCGCCATACCGCCCCGGCCGATCTCGTCCTCCAGCTGGTACTCCGCGATCCGGTGCCCGCGCAGTCCGGAGTCGGGTGAGGGGTCCCGGCTGGTCACCGGGGCTCACCGAACCGCGTCGGCGGATGGTCGGCCGACGGGACGACACGGGTCTTCCCGGCGGCCGGGGGCCCATCGGCGAACCTCGTCTTCTCGGCGACCCGGGTCTCGTCGGCGCCGGCGGCCGCCTCTTCAGGAGGTACGGCCCCGCCGCCTCTGTCCGCGTTCCCGTCGCCACCCCCGGCCGACGGCCGTTGCGAGGCGGCGAACGTCCGCAGCGACACCCCGTCGCAGTAGCACCACCGCTCGTGGCGCTGGTCGTAGAGCCAGACCGCTTCGCCGTCCACGACCACACCGACCCGCATGCCGCGCGTGCGCTCCCGGAACTCCTCGCCGTCCAGCTGCCCGGTCCCCAGTTCCTCGACCAGCCGCCGGTAGCGGCCCACCTCGGCCTCGACGGTGGCCAGCAGCGGCCGGGGGTCGGCGGTCCGGGCGGACGGCTGCCCGGCGGCGGGCGGTCCGTGCGGGACCGACAGCAGCAGCCGGCCGTCCACCCACGCCGACCACCCGTTGGAGCACAGCGCCAGCGCCCAGTCCCCCCGGCGGTCGACGACCTGGACGGGCAGCAGCGGGTCCAGCGGGCCGCTCGGCTGCGTCGCGTCCGGTGCCGACCAGGTCATCAGGCCTTCCGGCGGGACGACATGGGTGGGAAGGAAGTCGGGAGCGACAGTCACGGGCAGCTCCTCGGGGCACGGGTACGGGTACGGGTACGGGTGGGGATGGCAGACGAAAGCGCGGGGCGTTCGGCGCTACTTCCGCATGATCGCGGGTTCGTGCCGCCGCAGCAGCCTGGCGACCAGGAACCCCAGCACCGCCGAGAGGACGACCAGCATGCCCATGTTCAGCAGCCAGACCCCGGGCGAGTGCCGGAACAGCGGGTCCGAGGTGAGTTCCTGCGGCACGATCCGGTGCAGGCCCACCGTGCCCGCCATGGCGCCCAGCGCCCAGCGGGACGGCACCAGCCAGGACAGCTGCTCCAGCCCCGGCACGCCGTTCAGCTTCAGCAGCGCACCGCAGAACACGACCTGCACGATCGCGAGGAGGACCAGCAGCGGCATGGTGACCTCCTCCTTCCGCACGAGCGCGGACACGAACAGGCCCAGCATCATCGCGGTGAAGGCCAGCAACGCCACGGCGAGGGTGATTTCGAGGAGTGGTGGCAGGAACACCCCTTTCCCTCCAGGGGCGTTCAGATCCACGCCGAACAGCCCCACCATGGTGAGCACCACGGCCTGCACCACCGTGATCGTCCCGAGCACCACCACCTTCGACATCAGATACGCGGACCGGGACAGCCCGACGGCCCGTTCCCGCTGGTAGATCACCCGCTCCTTGACGAGCTCGCGTACGGCGTTCGCGGCGCCGGTCAGCACGGCTCCGACGCACAGGATCAGCAGCCCGTTCAACGCCGTCTCCTGGGTGAGCTTGCTGCCGGCCAGGGCGTGCGCCATCGCGCCCATCACGAACGGCAGGGCCACCATGATGATCAGGAACGTCCGGTCGGCCGTCAGCGCGGCCGCGTACCGCCGGACCAGCGTGCGCAGTTGCGCGCCCCAGCTCTGCGGCTTCGGCGGGGCGACCGGGACCCGCGCGGGCCCGGGGACGTGCTGCGGCTGCCGGGACTCCGTCGAGATGTACTGCCGGTGCAGCGGCGAGGCGCGGTACAGGCCCGACCAGTCGCGCTCCCCGTCGTTCTCGAACGCCTCGAAGGCCTCCGGCCACTGTTCGAACCCGAAGTACGCCAACGCGTCCTCCGGCGGCCCGTAGTACGCGATCTTCCCGCCCGGCGCGAGCACCAGCAGCCGGTCGCAGACGTCCAGGCTCAGCACGCTGTGCGTGACGACGATGACCGTGCGGCCGTCGTCCGCCAGGCCGCGCAGCATGTGCATCACCGAGCGGTCCATGCCCGGGTCGAGACCGGACGTCGGCTCGTCGAGGAAGAGCAGGGACGGCTTCGTCAGCAGCTCCAGCGCCACGCTCACCCGCTTGCGCTGGCCGCCGGAGAGGCTGTGGATGGGCTGGCCGACCCGCTGGCCGAGTCCCAGCTCCTGGATCACCTCGTCGACCCGCGCCTGCCGCTCCGCCTTGACGGTGTCCTCGGGGAAGCGCAGTTCCGCCGCGTAGCCGAGGGCCCGCCGCACGGTCAGCTGCGAGTGCAGGATGTCGTCCTGCGGTACGAGGCCGATGCGCTGGCGCAGCTCGGCGTAGTCCCGGTACAGGTCCCGGCCGTCGTAGAGGACGGTGCCCTCGTCCGCGGGGCGCTGCCCGGTCAGCGCGTTGAGCAGCGTCGACTTGCCCGCGCCGCTCGGGCCGACCACCGCCAGCAGGCACTTCTCGCCGACCGGGAAGGAGATCCCGTCCAGCAGCGTCCGGTGGCCCTTGTCGATCCGTACCGCCAGGTCCTGCACGTCGAGCGACACCTCGCCGGTGTCGACGAACTCCTGGAGTTCGTCGCCGACGAGGCAGAAGGCGGAGTGACCGATGCCGACGATGTCGCCGGGGATCACCGGGGCGCGGGCCACCGGCTGGCCGTTGAGGTAGGTGCCGTTGTGGCTGCCCAGGTCGACGATCTCGTAGCCGTCAGGACCCGCCCGCAGCTCGGCGTGCCGGCGCGAGACCACCAGCTCGTCGATCACCAGGTCGCTGTCGGGAGCGCGGCCGATCCGCACCGTGCGGGCCGTCGAGGGCAGCGGCCGCACGGAACTCGGCCGGCGGAACGTACGGGTGGCGGCGGGATGCGAGACGGACGACGGCCGCCGGACCTCCGCCGGGTGCACCACCGCCGGTCTGCTGAGGACCGCCAGCGGTCCGTCGTCCGCGTCACCGAACCGGATCACGCTGCCGGGGCCGACCGAGGACAGCCGCACCCGCTGTCCGTCGGCGTACGTGCCGTTGGTGCTGTGGTCGTCCTCCAGCATCCAGTGGCCGACGGCGGGCCGGAGGACCGCGTGGTGCCAGGAGACCCGGTCGTCGCTCAGCACGACGTCGCTCTGCGGATCGCGCCCGATACGGTAGGACCTGCTCGGTTCCATCACCTGAGAGTCGCCGTCAGCTTCGACGACGAGCTCGGGTGCGATGGGAGTGACCGGTCGGTCTTCCATGGTCAAATTTTACGGCGGGGAGCCGGGCCCCGCCCGTCGGCAGGTGCCCGTCGGCAGACGGCCGTCACCGGGCCGCGCCGGTGATCACCGAGGGATCACCAGCCGATCACCTTCGGATCACCGGCCATGGGGTGGCATCGGAGGCCGGCTACCGCTGCGTATCCTCGGTTGCCGGGGCGAAGCGGATCGTGGAGGTATGAGGTGGAATTCCGGCTGCTCGGATCCGTCGCCGTGGTCACGGAGAACGGGGACGTGGCGCTGGGGCCCGCCAAACGCTCCAGCCTGCTGGCCATGATGCTGTTGCGGCCCAATACCCCGGTGAACGTCAGCCAGCTGATCGGCGCCCTCTGGGAGGACGAGCCGCCCGCCCACGCCAAGACCGTCCTGCAGGGCCATGTCTCACGGCTGCGGGCGGTGCTCGCCGAGCACGGAGCGTCGGCGTACGGGGTCGAGCTCGCCACGCAGGGGACGGCGTACACCCTGCACCTGCCGGAATCCCTGGTGGACGCCCATCGCTTCGAAGAGCTCGTCGCGCTTGCCGGGGTGCAGCGGCGGCCCGCCGACGCCGTGCGGATGCTGCGGGAGGCGCTCTCCTTCTGGCAGGGACCCGCGCTCACCGGGACCGTGCAGAGCCGGCCGCTGGAGGCGGCGGCCGGCGGGCTGGAGGAGCGGCGGCTGGCCTCGGTGGAGGCGCTCGCCGACGCGTACGGGCAGCTCGGCGAGCACGGCCGGGCCGCCGCCGTGCTCCGCACCGAAGCCGTCGCGCACCCGCTGCGGGAGACCCTGGCGGCCGCGCTGATGCTGGCGCTGGGCCGCTCGGGGCGCCAGTCGGACCGATCGGCTGGTACCACCGCACCCGGCGGCTGCTCGCCGAGGAGCTCGGCGTTGACCCCGGCGAGGCGCTCGGCGAGGCGTACGCGACGCTCCTGCGTTCCGCGGAACCCATGCCGGCCCAGCGCCCCGCCCTCCACACCGCGGTCGCGGTCCCCGAGCAGCTGCCACGGCCGCCGCGCGGATTCACCGGACGGGGCGCCGAACTGGCGTCGCTCGCCCGGGCCGTCGATGCCGGGGACGCGCCCGTCTGCCTGGTCACCGGGCCCGCCGGCGTCGGCAAGACCGCCTTCGCCGTGCACTGGGCGTACGACCGGCGCGCCGACTTCCCGGACGGACGGCTCTTCGCCGACCTGCGCGGCTTCAGCGACACCCCGGCGCCCGAAGCCGGCGCCGTACTGCGGGAGTTCCTCCTGGCACTCGGTACCCCGGCGCAGCGGATACCGGAGACCGCCGACGCGATGGGCGCAATGTTCCGCTCCCTCACCGCGGACAGCCGGCTCCTCGTCGTCCTCGACAACGCGCGCTCCTCCGAGCAGGTCCGGCCGCTGCTCCCCGGCGGTGACCGCTGCACGACGCTGGTCACCAGCCGAGACCGGCTCGGCGGCCTCATCGCCTCCGACGCGGCCCGGCCGGTACCTCTCGGACACCTTCCGCCGGCCGACTCGGTGGCGCTGCTCCGCAGCGTGCTGGGCGCGGATCGGGTCGCCGCCGAGCCCGGCGCCGCCGCGCGGCTGGCCGGACTCTGCGACGGGCTGCCGCTCGCCCTGCGGGTGACGGCGGCACGGCTGGCCGAGCGGCCGCAGTGGACGCTCGACGCGATGGTCGGCGAACTGGCCGACGAACAGGGCTGTCTGGCCCTGCTGAACATCGAGGACACCGGGGTCTCGGCCGCACTGCGGCTGACGCTGCAGCAACTGCCCGAGCCGGCCGCCCGGATGTTCCGCGCGCTCGGCCTGCACACCGGGTCCGACCTGGACCGTTTCGCGGCGGGCGCGCTCGCCGGGATGTCCCCCGCACAGGCCTCCGCCGACCTGGACCGGCTCGCCGCGGCCCATCTGCTCACCGAGACCGTCCCCGGCCGCTGGACGCCGCACGACCTGGTCCGCCTCTACGCCCGCCATCTCGCCCCGCAGGCGGACCCTCAGGGCCTGCACCGCCTCATCGACCACTACCTCTACACAGGGCTCGCGGCGGACGCCGCCGCCGAACCCGGTTCCCAGCCCTGCTACTCGCTGCCCCCGGACTTCCGACGGCCCCCGGCGACCAGGGAGTTCGAGGACCGTGCGGCGGCGCTGGCCTGGTACGAGGCGGAGCGTCCGGCATTGGAGGGCGCGGTCGCCGCGGCCGTCGCGATGGGCCTGCACGACCGGGCCTGGCGGCTCGCCGTCGTGCAGTGGCCGCTGATGCTGTGGCGGATCAGGGACGGCTGGGTGCCGCTCCTCCGGACCGGGCTCGACTCGGCGGAGCACGTGGGCGACCTGGACGCGCAGTCGCGGGTGCGGGCACTGCTCGGCTGGGTGCTGCACGAGGAGGGCCGGGACGCCGAGGCGCTCGTCCAGCTGGAGCAGGCGCCCGAACTGGCCGCACGGGCGGGCGACGCGATCAGCGAGGCGGTGGCCTACGTCAACCTCGGGGCCGTCCTGGACTCCACCGGTGACCACGTCCGGGCGGGGCAGCTGATGACCCACGCGGTCACGCTCGCCGCACGGACCGGCCATCCCCCCACCCAGGTGCTGACTCTCCAGCATCTGGCGAGGCACTGCCTCACCACGGAGGCGTACGAGGAGGCGCTCGCGCACACGCTGTCCGCGGCGGAACTGGTCTCCCCCGACGCGGTGGTCGGCCGGGCGATGCTGCAGATCGTCCGGGGCGAGGCGCTGGCCGCCCTCGGCCGTCCCGACGAGGCCGCTGACCAGCTGAAAGGGGCTGCGGCAGCAGCCGAAGCGGCCGGGTTCACGGAGGGCTCGGCACGGGCCGCGGAACTGCTCTCACGGCTGTCAGCCGATCGTTAGCGGTACGTAAGCGGGACGGCAGCGCACCACCGGAAGGTTGTATTCAGCACCGAATGCGTGCGCCGACCATCCATTACGGGGAGATCCACCGTGCGTATCCACCGCAAGAACACCATCGCCGCCGCCGTTGTCGTCGCCGCACTCTCGCTGGGCCTGACCGCCTGCGGCGGCAACGACACCGACGCGAAGGCCGCGGGGACCCCGAACGCTTCGCAGACCCCCTCGGACACCGCGTCGAAGCCGGCGGCCGGCACGGCGGGCACCGGGGCGACGGCGGACCCCGCCGCGTCCAAGAGCAAGACGGGCTCCACTTCCGGCACCGGCGGTAAGAACTCGACCGGCTCGACGGACACGTCCAAGGTCCCCGCCTGCGGCTACAAGGACGTGAAGATCACGATGGCGAAGGCGGACGAGACGCCCACCGAGCACATCGTCCTGACCGCCCTCAACACCTCCGGCCGCTCCTGCCGCCTCCTCCAGTACCCGCTGATCGCCTTCGGCGACATCCAGACCGCCAAGGACATCCCGGCCGTCGCGAAGAGCAAGCCCGCGACCCCGATCGTCCTGAAGTCCGGCGAGCCGGCCTACGCGAACGTCCGCGTCGGCCTGGGCGGCGTGCACGAGAACAACAAGGTCGTCACCACCTTCAACGTCAACCTCTTCGCCGCCAACGGCCCCGCCGAAGGCAGCCGCGTCGTCACCGCCCCCTCGGGCGGCCTCTCCGTCGACGAGTCCGCCGCGAAGACCGGCTACTGGACGTACGAGCTCCGCAACGGCGCCGACGAGTTCTGAGCGCCGCGTGCGAGCGCTACGGACCATCAGGTCGACCGGATTCGACGTCTGATTCCCGCCGGACCCCGCGGCGGCAATGGCGCAAGCTCAAGGCATGTCATCTCGCTTTGATTCCAAGGTAATTGTCGTCACCGGGGGAAACTCCGGAATGGGAAGGGCCGTCGCGGAACGCGTCGCGTCCGAAGGGGCCGCTGTGGTGATTGCCGCGCGGCGGAAGGATGTCGGGGAGGAAGTCGCCGCGGGGATTCGCGCCGCCGGTGGGCGGGCGGTGTTCGTGGGGGCCGATGTCACCGTTGAGGAGGAGGCCGCCCGCGTGGTGGAGGTCGCGGTGGCGGAATTCGGGCGGCTGGACGGGGCTTTCAACAATGTCGGCGGGGTGAATGCGTTCGGGCCGGTGCAGTCGATCGACGCCGACGGCTGGCAGGCGGATATCGCGCACAATCTGTCGACCGTGTTCTACGGCCTCAAGTACCAGATTCCGGCGATTGTCGCGGCCGGTGGTGGCGCGATCGTCAACAACGCGTCCAATCTCGGCGTCGTGGGAATGGCCGGGGTCTCGCCGTACGTGGCGGCGAAGCACGGGGTCGTCGGGCTGACGCGGGCGGCGGCGCTGGAGACCGCCGAGCAGGGGGTGCGGGTCAACGCGCTGGTGACCGGGGGAGTGGACACTCCGCTGTTCCGGGCCACGATGGGCGCGACACCGGAGGCGGTGGCGGCGATCGCCGCGATGCACCCGATGGGGCGGATCGCGCTCCCTGAGGAGATCGCCGCGTTCACCGCGTTCCTGCTGAGCGACGAGGCGGCGTTCATCACCGGCGCCGCACTGGCGGTCGACGGCGGCTTCACGGCCCGCTGAGGGCCGCCCCCGGGGGCATCACGGCCGCAGGGTCAGTTCGAACCAGACGGTGCGACCGGCCGGACCGCCCGTGATGCCCCAGTCGGCGGCGAGGACCTCGACGAGGCCGAGGCCGCGGCCGCCCTCCCCGTTGCCGTGCAGCACCCGCGGGACCTCGCGGCTGCCCTGGTCGTGGACGGCGATGCGCACGGTGCCCGCGGGGAAGCCCAGTTCGACGGTGAAGCCGCCGAGCGGATCCCCCGACCTGGTGTGCAGGATCGCGTTGCTCGCCAGTTCGCTCACCAGGAGCACGGCGTCGTCGATGACGTGGCGGTAGCCCGGGTCCGCGAGGAACTGGGTGACGTAGCGGCGGGCGGTGGAGACATGGGCCGGGGTTCCGGGGAAGGTCCGGAAGGCCGTCCCCGGCGGGCTCGGAGCCGGGGCAGGGACCTGCGCGGGGATCGCGGCCGGGACCGGGCCGGAAGGGGCCGTAGGGGCCGCTAAGACGGGGACGGCGGCAGGGAGCGCGTTCCGCCCGAATGCGCCTGGCTGCTGCTTCATGAGCGGTCCTCTTCCTGTGGGACCACCCGCAGCGCGAGCAGCGTCAGATCGTCCTGCGGGGAGCCGCCGGCGAATTCCATGACCTGTTGCTCCACCGCGCTCACCACCGCCTCCGCGGACAGGCCGCGGGTCCCGGCCAGGGCCGTGAGCAGCCGGTCGTCGTCGAAGAACGACCGGTTACGGTCGCGGGCCTCGGTGACGCCGTCCGAATACATCAGCAGGACGTCCCCGCCCCTCAGGACGAGTTCCTCGACCTCGGCCTCCGGGGATGGGCACAGCCCGAGCGGCCGGCCGCCGCCCCGGGCGAACCCGACCGTGCCGTCGGCCCGCAGTACCGCGGCGGGCAGATGCCCGGCGCTGGCCAGCCGCACCCGGGCCAGACCCCGCTCCACCCGGACCTGGGCGACGACGGCGGTCACGAACCGGTCGGTCGGATGCTGCACGGCCATCGCGTGGTTGACCTTCTCCAGCACCACGTCCGGGCGCTCCTCCCAGACGCTCAGGGTGCGGATGCCGTGCCGCACCGCGGCCGTGACGGACGCGGCCTCGACGCCCTTGCCGCAGACATCGCCGACGACCAGGCCCCAGCCGCCGAGGGTGGCGAACGCGTCGTAGAAATCGCCGCCCACCTGCGGGCCGTCGCCCGGCGGCCGGTACAGGCCGGCCACCTCGGTGAACGGGATCTCCGGCAGCTCGGACGGGAGCAGGCTGAACTGGAGCACCTGCGCGGCGTTCTCCTGGCGGCGGTGGTCCCGTTCGGCGAGCAGCGCCATCGCGAGGTGCTGGCCCAGCTCCTCCAGCAGACCGAGATCGGGGAGGGTGAAGCCGTGGGACCCGCCGCGGCGCAGCAGGACCAGCGCGCCCAGCGTCTCGGGACCGCTGCCCAGCGGTACGCCCAGGACCGGGCCCAGGGGGCGCGGAGTGACGCTGTCGACGGGGGGCGCCGGTTCGAGCAGGGCGGCGCCGGAGGCGATGACGGCACGGGCCACGCGCTGCGCCGTGGCCGTCGACGCCTCGCGGCCGGCCCGGGTCCCGGGCCGCGGACCGGGTGCCGGGCGGGCGTAGGGCGGCGCGTCCGCGGGCATCGCGGCGACCTGGTGCGGGGTCCCGGCCCGTACGAGGAAGAAGATGACCCGGGCGGAGAACTCGTTCGCCAGCAGGGTCGCGGCCCGTTCGAGCAGACCGGGCCCCGGCCGCAGCGGTTCGCCGACCAGCAGCCGCGTCATCCTGCAGACGACGTCCAGCCGCCGTACGCCCATGGCGACTTCGTCCCGCTGGGTCGCCGTGTCCGGGCTCCGGTCGCGGATGCTCGTGCGGTTCGAGGTGGCGATCGCACGATGGACGGTGCCGGCGGCGACGTGGTCCGTGCGCGCGGCATCGTCGCGGGGAAGGCGGGGGTCGTGGGCGTCCGGGGATTCGGCGGAGTCCGGGGACAGGACGACGGCGGAGATCAGCTGCCGGGCGCCCGGCGGGGTCCGCAACTGGGCCAGTTGGATCCGCACCGCGCTCGTTCCGTCGGTGCTGGTGAGCAGCAGGGGCAGCGGTCCGGGCCGGGCGCCGCGCTGCGCGGCACCGAGCGCCGACCGGAAGACCCGGCGGTACCCCGCCTGGACCCGCGCCGCCAGCGGCTGCCCGGTCAGCTGCTCGCCGGTGCTGCCGAGCAGCCGGGCCGCCTCGTCGTTGGCGCGGTGGATGGCGCCTTCGGGGCTGAGCAGGAACACCGGGACGGGGAGTTCGCGGAAGGTGGTGTTGAGCATCTGCCACTCGCGGTCGGCGCCCTCGACGCGCTGGGCGATCCGTTCGCCGTGCGCGTGCAGCTCCTCCATGCAGGTCCGCAACTCGTCCTCGGCGACTTCCAGTTCGACGAGTGCCAGGTCGAGTGCGCCGAGGATGTCCGCGGGGCGGCCGTCGCGGCGCCCGCGCAGATCGGAGATCCGCTCGCTGAGCGCGCTCAGTTCCTGATGGAACTCGGCCAGGTCCCAGGATCCTGGACCGTGGGCAGCCGGCATCACTCCGCTGTTCCGGGGCTGGACAGAAGCGCCCCCGGGCCCGGTGCGCGCTGGGTGAGCTGTCATTAACTCAACGTAACGCAACCCGTATCGGACTCGGGCAGAATCGCTGAGCGGCTTGACGTGTTGAGGTGGAACCGGTATTGCGGAAGCCGCCCGGTCCGCCGCCGGTGAGGGCGGTGGACCGGGCGGCGCTACCGGTCGGATCAGCGGTTCAGTTGCTCAGTTGCTCAGCGGTTCAGCGGTTCAGCGGTTCAGCAGTCCCCGCGGTTCAGCGGTGGCCGAGGCCGCGGTCGATGGCGGCTATCAGTTCACCGTCGGCGGTGTCGCCGTCCAGGGACCAGACCATGGCGCCGCCCAGTCCGTGGTCGCGGATCCAGGACGTCTTCGCCTTGAGGACCTGGGGGTCGTCGTAGGTCCAGAAGTTGGTGCCGTCGTAGAGCCACGCGAAGCCGTTACGGGTATCGCGGTACACGTGGTAAGTGCCCGAGGCCGCAAGGGCCTTGAGGGCGTGGTAGTCCTCGTTGCCGGGCTGCCAGGTGGCGGGGGCCGGGCCGGTGGACGGTTGGTAGAGGCCGTGCGTGCCGCCGTCGGGGACGCCGGTCCAGCCCTGGCCGTAGAAGGGCACGCCGAGGACGAGCTGCCGGGCGGGCGCGCCGCGCTTCAGCCAGTCGCCGACGGCCTGCGCGTCACTGAACTCGTTCGGAACAGGGGAGTTCCGGGGAGTGGTGAGCGCCGACTGCTGGTTGGTGGTGGCCTCGTAGGGCCCGTGGAAGTCGTAGCCCTGGACGGTGCCGAAGTCCAGGTAGTTGAAGATCTTGCGGGCCTCGAAGCCGGCGTCGATCTTGGCCGGGGCGGCCGGGAGGAACGCCGACAGGTCGTAGTGCCGGTGCGTCCGGCGGCCGTACGCGTCGAGCTGGCGGCGGAACTCGGCGGTGAGCGCCGTGAAGTTCTTCTTGTCCTCGGGGCGGTAGACGGTGCCGGTGTTGCCGGCCGAACCCGGCCACTCCCAGTCGATGTCGATGCCGTCGAACAGGCCCGCGGCGGACCCGGGGCCGCCCTTGCCGTCGAGCAGTGGCAGGTTGCCCTTGATGAAGACGTCGATGCAGGACGCGACGAAGGCGCTCCGCGAGGCGGGCGTGAGCGCCGCGTCGGAGAAGTTCGTGGACCAGCCCCAGCCGCCGATCGAGATCATCGTCCTGAGGCGCGGGTTGGCCTTCTTGAGCTCGCGCAGTTGGTTGAAGTTGCCCGCCAGCGGCTGCTCCGCGGTGTCGGCGGTGCCGTCCACGGAACTCGCGGCGTCGAGCGGGCGCTGGTAGTCGGCCCAGGCGTCGCCCTGGCCGGGCACGTTCGCCTCGAAGCACTTGCCGTCGGTGCCGATGTTGGCGAAGGCGTAGTTGAGGTGGGTCAGCTTGGCGGCGGTACCGCTGGTCTGCAGATTCTTGACCTGGTAGTTGCGGCCGTAGATGCCCCACTGGGTGAAGTAGCCGACCCGCTTGTACTCCGGGCCTTGGTGATGCCCGGGCTGGTGCGCGCTGGCGGCGGTGGTGAGCGCGGGCAGCCCCACCACCAGGGACAAGGAGCAGGCGGCGACGGCCAGCCTGCCGAGAAATCTTCGACGCATGGGGCTCTTTCCTGTGCGTGAGCCGGGAATGTAGCCGTGCTGTGCGGGGAGCGCTGTGCGGGAGTGCTGTGCCGGGACATGCGGAGATGTGCAGAACAGGAAAGTATTGGCCTAGACCAATACGGTCAAGGGGGTACGGCAAGGTTCCGGGGAGTCCGTAGGATCCCCGGGTGGACATACCGCCGCCCCATCCGCCGTCAGAAGACCAGCCCCAGCCGCAGCCCGAGGACCAGCCCCGGCCGCCGCAGGACGATGAGCCGCAGCCGGAAGACGCACCGCCGCCGGCGAACGACGGGCCGAGCCTGGTGAAGTCGGCCGAGCCGACCGCGTCCGAGCCGACCACGCCTGAGTGGGCCGCGCCCACCGGGCCCGCGCCGGACCCGACCGCCTCGAGCCTGCCGTCGTACCCGCAGCCCCCGGCCGGGCCGCAGCCGCCGTACGGTCAGGCGCCGCACGGCCAGCCGCCGTTCCCGCCGCCGGGTCCGTACGGGCAGCCTCCGTACGGTCAGCCGCCCTACGCCCAGGGCCCGTACCCGCCGCCCCCGTACCAGCAGTACTGGTACCCGCCGCCGCCCCCGCAGTCGATGAACGGCATGGCCATCGCGTCCTTCGTGCTGGCCGTGAGCTGCATCCCCGTGTTCGGGGTGGTGTTCGGGATCGTCGCGCTCGCCCAGATCCGCAAGCGGGGGCAGCAGGGCAAGGCGCTGGCCATCTCGGGCATCGCGGTCTCCGGCGTGGCGACGCTCTTCCTCGCGGTGGTGATCACCCTCGGGGTGGTCGGCGCCCTGAACAGCGGCACGCGCACGGACGACCTGCGGACGGGCCAGTGCTTCAACCTGCACGGTGATTCGCTCAGCGAATCCAGCGGCGAGTCCAAGGGTGTCGACGTGGTGCCGTGCGCCGAGGAGCACGACGCGGAGACCTTCGGCGTCACCTCCCTCTCGGACGCGTCCTCGGACTACCCCGGCGACGACGCGGTGCAGACGATGGCCGACACCAAGTGCAATGTGCTCGCGGAGGACTACCTCGACGGCTCCGGCCGGTCGGTCGACTCGCTCAGCATCTACTACTCGCTGCCGCGCGAGAGCGGTTGGTCCAACGGCGACCGCAGGGTGACCTGCTTCTTCGGCGACGGCGGCCGGAAGATGACCGGCTCGGTCAAGGCGTCCTCGGGGGACTCGGGAACCAACGCGTAAACCTTTGGGCATGGCTTGCGGTCAACCACCCAGGGTTGTCAAGCTGTCGCAGATAGTCAACCTGAGGGAGGGGCACCGTGCCTTTCGGTGAGCAGCCCGCATATCTTCGTGTGGCCGACGACCTGCGCCAGAAGATCCTCGACGGGACGCTCGCGCCGCACACCCGGCTGCCCTCCCAGGCGCGCATCCGTACCGAGTACGGGGTGTCCGACACCGTCGCGCTGGAGGCCCGCAAGGTGCTGATGGCCGAGGGGTTCGTCGAGGGACGCTCCGGCTCGGGGACCTATGTGCGCGAGCGTGCGGAACCGCGCCGCATCATCCGCTCGGGCTACCGCCCGGCGAGCCCGCCCAGCCCGTTCCGCCAGGAGCAGGGCGACGAGGGCGTGAAGGGCACCTGGGAGTCGAGCAGCAACCAGGACCTGGCGACGCAGCCGGTGGCCGAGCGGCTGCGGATCGAGCCGGGGGACCGCGTCATGCGTACGCGTTACCTCTACCGGACCGACGGCGAGCCGATGATGCTCGCGACCTCATGGGAGCCGCTGGCCGTCACCGGCCGCACCCCGGTGATGCTGCCGGAGGAGGGGCCGCTCGGTGGGCAGGGCGTCGTCGAGCGGATGGCGGGCATCGAGTTCGTGGTCGACAACATGGTCGAGGAGGTCGGCGCGCGGCCCGGTCTCGCGGACGAGACGGCGGCGCTCGGCGGAGTGCCCGGCCACATCGTGATGGAGGTCAGGCGGACGTACTACGCGTCCGGCCGTCCGGTGGAGACCGCGGACATCATCGTGCCGGCCGAGCGGTACCGCGTTGCATACCACCTGCCGGTGAAGTGACCGGTGAAGTGATCGATAGCCGGACATCGGGGTCCGGGCCTGTCATGCGGACGTAACGCGAGGCCGACGGCCTTAACCGGCGGGCAATCGAGCTCCGCCACCACTTGTCATGTCCGGAACCTACTTTGCGGCGATGACGGACACCGCGACACCCACGGACAAGGCGGTACCCGAGGCGCCGGCAGTGCCCGGCACCCCCGAGCCGCCCGGCGCACCTGGCGCACTCGGCGCGCCCAAGAGGAACTACGCCAAGCTCGCGGCCGACGAGAGCCGTGAGGACTACTCGCTGCGCTACGCGCCGCACTCCTTCCGCCGCTGGTCGCCGACGATGGTGGCGTCCACCGCCCTCGGCGGGATCGCCTATCTCGCGGACTTCGCGATCGGCGCGTCGATCGTCTTCACCTACGGCTTCACCAGCGGACTCGCCTCGATCCTGTGCGCCGCGGCGATCATCTTCCTCACCGGCATCCCCATCGCCCGCGCCTGCGCCACCTACGGCCTGGACATGGACCTCGTCACGCGCGGTGCGGGCTTCGGCTACTTCGGCTCCACCCTCACCTCGCTGATCTACGCGAGCTTCACGTTCATCTTCTTCGCGCTCGAAGGCTCGATCATGGCGCAGGCGCTGCACTCGGCCCTGCACATCCCGGTGGCGGTCGGCTATCTGATCACCACGCTCATCGTCATCCCGTTCGTCTTCCGGGGGATGGGCGCGCTCGCCAGGCTCCAGGCGTGGACACAGCCGGTCTGGCTGATCGGCCTGGTGCTGCCGTTCCTCGTCCTGGCCTTCCAGTCGCCCGACTCCTGGGGCGCGTTCGGGTCCTTCGGCGGCACCGAGGGGGCGGGCTCCGGCTTCCACTGGCTCGGCTTCGGACTCGGTACGGGCGTGGCGCTCTCGCTCATCGCGCAGATCGGCGAACAGGCCGACTACCTGCGGTTCATGCCCGCCAAGACCGAGCAGAACAAGCGCCGTTGGAACCTCGCGGTGCTCGCCGCCGGGCCCGGCTGGGTGATCATCGGCGCGGCCAAGCAGCTGGGCGGCGCGTTCCTCGCCTTCTGCGCGCTCGCGGCCGTCGGCAAGACGCACGCGCTGGAGCCGATCGCGCCGCAGATCGAGGCGCTCAAGCCCTGGCTGGGGTCGGTGGCGCTGCCCGCGGCCGCGGTCTTCGTCGTGGTCTCACAGATCAAGATCAACACGACCAATGCCTACAGCGGGTCGCTGTCCTGGTCGAACTTCTTCTCCCGGATCACCCACAAGCACCCGGGCCGTGTCTGGTACATCTTCCTGAACCTCGGCATCGCGCTGACGCTGATGGAGATGAACATGTTCTCCATGCTCGGCAAGTTGCTGGGCTTCTACTCCAACGTCGGCATCGCGTGGATCGCGGCGGTCACCGCCGACCTCGTCATCAACAAGCCGCTCGGGCTGAGCCCGAAGTACATCGAGTTCAAGCGCGCCTATCTGCACGCGGTGAACCCGGCCGGCTTCGGCGCGATGGCCATCGCCTCCACGGTCTCGATCCTCGCTTTCTTCGGTCTCTTCGGCGAGTACGCGGAGGCGTTCAGCACCTTCATCGCCCTCGGGCTCGCCATGACCCTCAGCCCCCTGCTGGCCTGGGCGACCAAAGGCCGCTACTACCTGGCCCGGCCGAATCCGGTCAATGGTCCGGGGGTTGAAGTAGCGGATGTGACGGCCACCCACACCTGCACGGTGTGCGCGACCGCGTACGAACTGCCGGACGTCGCCGACTGTCCCGTCCAGTCGGGGCCGATCTGCTCGCTGTGCTGCAGTCTCGACGCCGGGTGCGGTGATGTCTGCAAGGACGCCGACGGCGGCGGCGGACCGGTGCTGATGCCGCTGCCCACCGTTCGAACCAGCTGATCCAGTCGTACAGTTGGCCGAATCGGTACCTCTTCCTGGCAACTCGTCCCCGAGCCGTGAAGCTCGGGCGTAGTGTCGGGCATATGCGGATTGCCGTTTCCTCGGACATGGATGAACCGGTGGCGCGGCTGGTCGTCGACGAGCTGCGCCACCGCGGCCACACCGTGCTCGCCTTCGGGGCGCTGCGGGCCGGAGATCGTAAGGACTGGGCGTGGTGCGCCGAGGCGGCCGCGCGGGAAGTGGCGGCCGGGCGTACCGAGCAGGCCGTGGTCTGCTGCTGGACGGGTACGGGTGTGTCCATCGCCGCCAACAAGGTGGCGGGCGTGCGCGCCGCCCTGTGCGGTGACGCCTACACGGCGCGTGGCGCGCGCAAATGGAACGACGCGAACGTGCTGGCCCTCAGCCTGCGGCTGACCAGCGGGGCGCTGCTCTCCGAGATCCTGGACGGGTGGTTCGACGCGGTCCCGAGCGGCCACGCGGACGTCCAGGCCAACATCGAGCACGTCGATTCCATCGGGGTTCCCGACGGGGTCTCGGACGGGGGCTCCGGCGGGGTTTCCGACGCTGCGTCCGACGCTGCGCCCGATGAGGCTGACGACGGGGCTCCGGTCGGGGAGACGGTCCGATGACCGAGCTCCCGTGGGTCGTCGTACGCCAGGACGACAACGGCAACCGCTACCGCGTCGGCCGCTACGCGACGCGTGAGGAGGCCGAACGCGTCTCCGACATGCTGGACGCGCGCGGCCACAAGCAGCTCTATCTCGTCGAGCGGATCGACCGCCAGGCGTCGTAGGGTTCCGCGCATGACATTGCGCGTGGTCGTGGGCGGAGCCGTACTGGACCAGGGCCGGCTCCTCGCCGCCCGCCGCAGCGCCCCGCCCGCGCTCGCCGGCCGCTGGGAGCTGCCGGGCGGCAAGGTCGAGCCGGGTGAGACCCACGAGCAGGCCCTCGTGCGCGAGCTGCGCGAGGAGCTCGGGGTGGAGGTCGAGCCGATCGCCCGGATCCCGGGGGAGTGGCAGCTGAGCGCGGGGCTGGTCCTGCACGCGTGGACGGCGCGGCTGGTGTCGGGAACGCCGGCGCCGCTGGAGGACCACGACGAGCTGCGGTGGCTGTTGCCCGACCGTGTCCACGAGGTCGACTGGCTCGACCAGGACCGACCGGCGGTCGCCTGGACCGCCGCCCACCTCCTCGCCTCCGGCTGAGGTTCCCCTGCTACCTGTGCTGCCATGTGCGCCTTGACGCCGGGCGAGGCGGGGGTGGCCTCAAACGCCGGCCGGGCTGAGCGGACTCCCTTGCGCATCAGGTGGCCTCGAGCGCCGGCCGGGCTGATGGGCTCGCTCACCCGCCGAGTGGCCAAACGTGGGCCGTTCGGTGGTAGCCGCAGGCGTCCGTTCGGCCGCGAGCACCCAACCGTCCGACGTTCGCCCCGCCGGGCGCGTAAGCCGCGGTCGGGCCGGTCGATGGCCCGCGCCCCCGCCCCGGGGCCTGGGCCTGGGCCGGGGCGGTCAGGTCCGGCTGAGCGGCAGCGACCAGGCGGACCGCGCACCGCGGCTCCTGGCCGCGGCCGTACCTACCGGTGCCGCGGGCCCCACGCCCGCCACCGCAGGCGGACCTCGCGCCGCAGCGTCCCTCCCGGCTGGGGCCGTACTCGCCTACCGCGCCGCAGGCGCGCTTCGCGTCGGGGCGGCATCCGCACCCACCTCCCGCCGTACTCCCCCCACCGCGCCGGAGGCGTCGCGGTACGGAGGGGGAGATATCGGGTATGTGGGGGTTGATCCCTCTTCATAGCCGGGCGATCCGGCCCAATTCGGTCAGGGACGATGTGGACGGCTTGAGCAGCAGCGATGAGGCGGCGGGGGCGCGGAGGCGCGGCGGGCTGCAGCCGGGGCCGGCGGCCGAGGTCGCGGACAGCCCGACGGGCACGTTGCTGGACACGCTGCGGGTGGCCGTCGTCATGCTGGACACGTCGGGCCGGGTGTTGCTGTGGAGCCCCCTCGCAGAGGAAATGCTGGGGTGGGCGGGCGAGCACATCGTCGGGCGCCGCGTCGGCGGCCTCTTCGACATGGGCGAGGCGTCCGGCGGTGCCCGCCGGATGGCTGCGGTGCCCGAGCCGGGCAGGGCCGAGCGGATCCTGGCCGACCTGCTGCGCAACGGCCGCTGGGACGGAATCCTGTCGCTGCGGCACCGCGACGGCCACAGCGTGCAGGTCGAGGCGCGCGCCTCGCTGCTGGTGGACGGGGACGGCCGGCCGTTCGTCCTCGCCTCGGTCGCCGAGACGGCCCGGCTGCGCACCCTGGAGCACGACCTCGCCGCGCTGGACGCGCTCTACGACTCGTCACCGCTGGGCGTCGCGGTCTTCGACACGGAGCTGCGCTACGTACGGGTCAACGAGGCGCTGGCCCGGATGAACGGGCTGTCCTCCGCGGAACACATCGGCCGGACCGTCAGCGAGATCGTCGACGACCCGGGGGCGGCCGCCGAGCTGACCACGTTGCAGCGTGCGGTGCTGGCCACCGGCCGCCCCGTCATCGACCTGATGATGCTGGCCCCGCGCGGCCTCGGCCACCGCTCCATCTCCTACCACCGCCTGGAGGACCGGGCGGGCCGGGTGCTGGGCATCAGCGCGACGGTGATGGACGTGACCGAGCGGAAGGAGGCGGCCGACAAGGTCGAGCGGGCCCGCAGCCGGCTGGCGCTGCTCAACGACGTCGGTGCGCGGATCGGCGGCCTGCTGGACGTACGCCGGGGCGCGGAGGAGCTGGCGCGGGCGCTGGTGCCGAGGTTCAGCGACTACTCGGGGGTGATCCTGCACGCGGCGGTCGCCGACGGCGGGGAGCTGCCGACGGTGCAGTACAGCGAGAGCACGCCGATGCGGCAGCTGGGCGTGGGCGCGATCCGGCAGGGTCCCGAGGTGGACCGGATGATCAAGCTGGGCTCGGTCGTCTCGTTCACCCGCAAGTCCATCTTCGGCACGGTGCTGGCCACCGGGCGGCCGCAGTTGGTGGAGAACAACGAGCAGTTGCTCGCGACGACGTTCCCCGGTGACCCCAAGGTGCGGGCCACCATGGAGCTGGGCATCCACTCGCTGCTGGTGCTGCCGCTGCGGGCGCGCGGCGTCGTGCTGGGGCTGCTGGTGGTCAGCCGGGCGGACAGCAGGGAGGCGTTCGACCGCGACGACCTGGCCCTGGCGATGGAGCTCGCCGACCGGGCGGGCTCCGGGCTCGACAACGCGCGGCTGTACGTCCGGGAGCGCGAGGGCGCCCTGATGCTGCAGCGCAGCCTGCTGCCGCAGAGCGTTCCGCAGCCGCAGGGCGTCGAGGTCGCCTTCCGGTACGTGCCCGGCAGCAGCGGCACCGAGGTGGGCGGCGACTGGTTCGACGTGATCCCGCTGGCCGGCGGCCGGGTCGCGTTCGTCATCGGCGATGTGATGGGGCACGGGCTCGGCGCCGCCGCGACCATGGGACGGCTGCGTACCGCCGTCCGGACCCTCGCCGGACTCGACATGCCGCCGCACGAGTTGCTGCGCCGCGTCAACGACCTCGGCGACGACCTCGCCCAGGACCAGGACGAGGGCTGGATGGCCACCGTCGTGTACGCCGTCTACGACCCGGCGACCCGGCGCTGCACCCTGGCGAAGGCCGGGCATCTGCCGCCGGTGCTGGTCTATCCGGGGGAGGAGTGCGGTTTCGCGGGGTGCGGCGCGACCCTGCTGGAGATGCCGTCGGGAGCGCCGCTCGGTGTCGAGGGTGTGGAGTTCGAGTCCGTGGAGCTGGACGTACCGGACGGCACGGTGCTGGTGCTCTACACCGACGGGCTGGTCGAGGCGCGCGGCGAGGACATCACCGACGGTCTGGACCGGCTCTCCACGGTGCTGTCCCGACCTCTCTCCTCGCTGGAGGACGCCTGTGACGATCTGCTCGCGACGATGGTGCCGGGCCGGGAACCGGACGACGTGGCCCTGCTGATGGCCCGGCTCGGCGGTCTCCCCGAGGGCAGCACCGCCTCGTGGACCTTCCCGGCCGAGCCCAGTGCCGTGCGGCGGGCCCGCCGCCATGTCCGCGAGACCCTCGCCGACTGGCACCTCGAATCGCTGACCGATGTGACGGTGCTGCTCGTCAGCGAACTGGTCACCAACTCCCTGCGGTACGCGCACGGTCCGATCGGCGTACGGATGGTGCGCGGCGGCTCGCTGCTCGTCGAGGTCTCCGACCCGCTCCCCGATCCGCCGCTGGAACGCGAGGCCACCACCGAGGACGAGGGCGGCCGCGGTCTGCAACTCGTGGCGCGTGCCTCACGGCGCTGGGGCACCCGGCACGGGCGGCTCGGCAAGACGGTGTGGTTCGAGCTCGCGATGCCTCCCGCCGTGTCCGGCACCTGACAGAGTGGTTCAGCGACTCCCCACCGGGTAGCGAGTAGAGGCGAACGGGAACCAGTGGGAGCCGAGATGATGCTGTGATCGTCAAGACCGTGTGCGGGACGGTCGTGATGCTGAATACTCGGCTCCAAACCGGTCCATGTGTGCTGAGCTGGAGGGGTCGGGCTAGTGAACGACGTGCCAGCGGGGGCCGATGTGTCTGATGAGCGGGGCGGGACCACTTCTCCCCGGGCCACGGTCTGGCAGTCCAGCCCGCCGGGTTCGATCTACGACTACATCCGCGTGGCCTCCTTCTCGATCGGCCCCGACGGGCGGATCGACCAGTGGAGCGACCGGGCCGCCGAGTTCTTCGGGGTGCCGGCCGCGCAGGCGCTCGGCAAGGACCCCATCACCGCGTTCGCGCCGCCGGACACATGGGACCGCGGCCATGAGCGGGTGGCGGAGATCCTGGACGGCCGGGAGTGGATAGGTCTCGCGCCCTACCGTGACGCCGCCGGTACCGAGGGCATCGCCGAGATCTATGTGATGCCCGCCGACCGGGGGGCGCTGTGCATCGCCGTCGACGTCTCGTCGCTGCGGCAGATAGAGACCGACCTGGCAGCATCGCAGGCCGTCTTCGGGCAGTCCCCGATGGGCTTCGTCCTCTTCGACACCCATCTGCGGCTGCTGCGCGTCAACGAACGTTTCGCGACCGTCTTCGGCCGCACCGCCGAGGAGCACCGCGGCCGCGGCCCGCACGACTTCCTGTCCCGGGTCGAGGCCGACCGGCTCACCGCCGCGCTGCGCCAGGTGCTGGAGAGCGGGGATCCGGTCCTGGACATGCCGCTGGTCGGCACCGTGCCGGGGGAGAGCGGGCGCCGCCGCTGGGCGATCTCGCTGTACCGGCTGCACAGCGGCAGCGGGCGGCCGATAGGGGTCGCCGGGCTCGCCATGGATGTCACCGGGCGGCAGCGGGCCGAGCGCGAGGCCGCGCACGCCCGCCGCAATCTCGCCCTGCTCAACGAGGCCGGGGTGCGGATCGGCAACTCGCTGGACCTGGAGACCACCGCCCGCGAACTGCTCGACGTCGCCGTGCCGCACTTCTGCGATCTGGCGTCCGTCGACCTGTACCAGGCGCTGCTCGTCGGCGAGGAGGACCTCGGGGGCACGTCGGACGGCAGTGGCGAGGTGCGCCGGGTGGCGTTCGCCAGTGCCGTCTCGAACGCGCCCTCCGCGATCCTGGGCGGTGACGGCGAGGACGGCTCGGTGCCCGTCGGATCCGTCCACCGCCACCCGTTCAACTCGCCCTGCGCCAGCGCGCTCAGGACCGCCCAGACGCAGATGGTCGGAGTGGACCCCGAGCCGGACCTGGGCGGCGCGCTCGTCCAGTCCACGCTGATCGTCCCGATGGTCGCCCGTGACACCGTCCTCGGCCTGGTGCAGTTCTCCCGGGCCAAGGGCAGCGAGCCGTTCTCGGAGCGGGACCGGATGCTCGCGGAGGAGCTGGCCGCGCGCGCCGCGGTCTGTATCGACAACGCGCGGCTGTACCGGCGCGAGCACGAGCGGGCGCTGATACTGCAGCGCAGCCTGCTGCCACCGGGCAATCCGGAGGCGGCCGGGCTGGACATCGCCTGTCGCTATCTGCCGGGCAACATGGAGACCGAGGTCGGCGGCGACTGGTTCGACGTCATCGAGCTGCCGGGGCACCGCACCGCGCTCGTCGTCGGCGACGTGATGGGCCGGGGGCTGCGCGCCGCCGTGGCGATGGGTGAACTCCGCACCGCCGTACGGACGCTGGCCCTGCTCGACCTGGAACCGGCCGAGGTGCTCACCGCACTCGACGAGGTGGCCCGCGGCCTCGGCGCCCCGCCGGAGACCCGCAGCCGGCGCGGCAAGGACCGCGGCGGCACGGACCTCACCGAGGTCTACCTCGCCACCTGCGTCTACGCCGTGTACGACGCGGTCACCCGGCGGTGCACGATCGCCAACGCCGGGCATCTGCCGCCGGTGGTCGTCGAGCCGGGTGAGCCCGCGCTCATGCTGGAGGTCCCCACCGGGATGCCGCTCGGGGTGGGCGGCGAGCCCTTCGAGGAGGTCGACGTCGAGCTCCCGGACGGCGCGCTCCTCGGGCTCTACACCGACGGCCTCGTCGAGTCCCGCAACCACCCGCTGGACGAGGGCCTCGAAGCGCTCCGCGCCGCGTTCGACGATCCGCAGCGTCCCCTGGAGGACGTCTGCGACCACATCCTCGCGACACTGGACACCGCCCACGGCGAGGACGACATCGCCCTCCTGATGGCCCGCGTCCACGGTCTGCCGGCCGACTCCGTCGGGGACTGGACGCTGGAGCCGCACCCCGCCTCGGTCGCCCGCGCCCGCGAGTACGCCCGCGAACGGCTGCTCTCCTGGGGTCTGGAAGAGCTCGTCGACACCACGGAACTACTGGTCAGCGAGCTCGTCACCAACGCCCTGCGGCATGGCGACGGCGACATCCGGCTCCGGCTGCTGCGCGACCGCACCCTCGTCTGCGAGGTCTGGGACGGCGCGCTGGTGCAGCCCAGGCGGCGGCGCGCCCGCGACACCGACGAGGGGGGCCGCGGCCTCCAGCTCGTCAGCCTGCTCAGCGAGAGCTGGGGCAGCCGCCGCACCCACCGCGGGAAGACCGTCTGGTTCGAGCTCGCCCTGCCGGGCGACGGCGGCCCCGGCGGAGGACCGGGGCGGGAACCAACCGTGGACGAGCTGCTGAGCATGTACTAGGGCGTGTTGCGAAAGGAGCGCCGTTCGCCCGGAGGGCGTGGTCCACGGCGTCCGGTGCGTGCGCTCGCAAGGCGGAGGGTCGTCCTCGTACTGGACGTACTCGGACGAGCCCGACAACGCGGCGAGGGCGCGTGCCAGGCGTCGTGGGCCAGGCGGGACTTTCGCAACACGCCCTGGACACGGGGGCCGCCGGGCGGGCTACTTGACGGCCTTGAGGGCGGCGAGGCGAGCCTCGACCTCCGCGCTGTCGGAGAGGGTGTCGAGGCTCTCGAACTGGGCGTCCAGCGAGGACGCGGCCAGCTCCTCCTTGCCCTTGGCCTTGGCCTCCTCGCGCCGGACCTTGTCCTCGAAGCGGCCCAGCTCGCTGGTCGGGTCGAGCACGTTGATGTTCTTGGCCGCGTCCATCATCTGGTTCTGCGCCTGCGCGGACTTGGCCCGCGCCACCAGCGAGTCCCGCCTGCTCTGCAGTTCACCCAGCTTGGTGCGCATCTGGTCGAGACCGGACTTGAGCTTGTCGACGATCTCGGTCTGGCCCGCGATGACCGGCTCCGCGGTCCTCGCCTCCTTCTCCGACGTGACCTGGCGGCCCAGCGCGACCTTCGCGAGGTTGTCGAAGCGGTCGGCGTCCGCGGTGCTTCCGGCGGCCCGCAGCTCATCGGCCTTCTTGCTGGCGGCGAGGGCCTTGCCGCCCCATTCCGCGGCGGCCGCCACGTCCTCGTCGTGGTCCTGCTCCATCAGCCGGAGATTGCCGATGGTGGCGGCGACCGCCTCCTCGGCCTCGGAGATGTTGTTGCTGTAGTCGCGGATGAGCTGGTCGAGCATCTTCTGCGGGTCCTCGGCCTGGTCGAGGAGCGCGTTGACGTTGGCCTTCGCGAGCTGGGTCACCCGGCCGAGGATCGTCTGCTTCGTCATGGCTGGAGCTCCTTTGCAGGTAGGTAGGAGAAGCGAGGAGCTGGTCAGAAGCGGCCGCCGCCGCCCATCCGGCCACGGGTGCCGCCTCCGCCGAAGCTCCCGGGACCCCCGCCCCCGCCGAATCCGCCACCGCCGCCGAATCCGCCCCCGCCGCCGTTCAGGATTCCGCCGAGGATGATCCCGCCCAGCACGGCGCCGCTCATCCCTCCGCCGCCGCGCCCGCCGCCTCCGAAGCCGCCGCCGCTCACATCCTGCTGGGCGAACTGCTGTGCCTGACACGCCAGTTGGTCCGCCTGCTGCGCCTCGGAGAGCGCGCCCGCCGCATCGGTGGCGGCCAGCGACTCGGCCTGCTCCAGCCGCCGTTCGGCCTCGGCGAGCCGGGTACGGGCCTGGCTGCCGATCGCGCCGCGATGTGTGGTGATGACGTCCCGGGCCGCGGCCACCTCGCTGCGGGCCGCCAGCAGGGCCTGGCCCAGCAGACCGCGGGCCCGCTGCTCGTTCACCGCTCCCTCGCGGGCGCCGGTCAGTGCCGCGTCGAGAGCGGCGTCCGCCTCCTCGATCCGGCGCAGCCCCGAGATCGGGTCGTGGCGGCCGGCCGTCAGCTCCTGCCGTACGTCGCCGAGCACGGACTCGGCGCGGGCTATCCGGCCCCGCAGATCCGCCGTCGGCGCCCCGTCGGCGGTCCCGCTGAGCAACCCCTTGGCATCGGCCAGGTCGGTGTCGGTCCCGGTCAGCGCGTCCTGGAGCCTGGCATCGGCCTGCTCCAGTTCCTCCGCCCGGCGTACGACCGACTCGGCGAGCGTCCCGGCCTGGTCGAGGGCGCCTTCGGCGGCCCGTACGAACACCGCCGCCCGGGACATGTCGCCCGCGTCGATCGCCTTCCTGGCCCCGTCGATCGCGGTCCCGGCGAACACCAGCCGGTCCCGCGCCTCGGCCGGATGGCCGGTGACCGGTTCGACGGCCGCGTCCGCGTACGTCCGGGTGAGGGTGCCGATCGCGGTCTCGGCGGCGGTCACATGCGTGTCGAGCGCCGCCGCGGTCGCCTCGGCCTGCGCGAGCGCCTGCGGGGCGTTGGACTCCAGCGCCCGCAGCCGGTCGAACGCGTCGGACTCGGCGTCCAGCCGGCGGTTCGCCTGGGTGCAGCGGCTCAGGATCTCGTCGAGCATCAGCCGCCGGGTCGCCTCGTCCTCGGGAAAGGCGTCGTCGAGCTTCTGCCGCAGCCGGAAGGCGGCGGTCAGCTCACCGCGCGCGTACGAGACCGCCTCGGTGAACGGCTGGGCCGCCTCGTCACCGAACTGCGCCGCCGCGAACCCGAGCTCCTCCTGGCTGGTGCGCACGGCGTCGTCCGTCTCCACCAGCAGCTGCTTCGCCTGGGCGTCGAGCTCCGGGAGCGGCGTGACCCGCGGCCGCTCGGCGGCGCCACCCCGGCCCCAGCCGCCGCCCTGCGGCGGCGCGCCCCGGCTGCCCCGTTTGCGCCGCGAGTACACGAGCGCGCCCAGCACGCCGGCGCTGCCGACCGCTGCGACCGGGATCCACAGGCTGCTCGACCCGTTCCCGCCCGAGCCGCCGCCCGGATCCTCGGTCCCCGGCGTGATCGCGGGCGCCACGACCGGCTGTCCGCCGAGCACCGCCCCGAACCCGTTCGCGGCGCCGATGGCGGCGCCCGCCCAGTCGTTCTGCTTCAGCGCGGGCTCGATCGCCGAGCGGTTCACCTCGTCCAGCTGGCTCTGGGTGAACCCCGAACTCTGGTCGGCGGAGACGGCGTACTGCCGGTCGTGCGTCGCGACGGCCAGCAGCACGTCGTTCTGCCCGAGGCCGTTGCGCTGCGCGGTGGCGTTGGCCCACTCCTGGGCGTCCCGCCCGGAGAAGCCGTTCACATAGGCGACGAAGAGCTGGATCCGATGGCCGGCGTAGAGCTTCTCCAGCGCGTCCGCCACCTGCTGCTTACGGTCACCCAGCGCGCCGACCTTGTCGGTGATCTGGCCGGTGCGCGACAGGGTGATCGGGTCGTCGGCGTGCGCGGTACCGGCGGCGCCGGCGAGCGGCAGCAGCAGGGCGCCGAGGAGCGCCACGATTCCGCCGAGTCGCCGCATCAGCCGCATCCGATCCGCCACGCGCCTGCGGCATGGCTCTGTTCGGGAGCGTATGCGCGGTTTGTACGGCTCGCGACCGTACGGCCTCCGGCCGAGTGCCGGAGGCCGTACGGTGCGGTTACGGCCGCCGCAGGATCTTGTTGCCCAGCCAGACCAGTGGGTCGTACTTGCGGTCGACCGCCCGCTCCTTGAGCGGGATGAGTGCGTTGTCGGTGATCTTGATGTGTTCCGGGCAGACCTCGGTGCAGCACTTGGTGATGTTGCAGTAGCCGAGTCCGTGGTCGTCCTGGGCCGACACCTTGCGGTCCAGGCCCTCCTCGGCGGCCGCGTCCAGCGGATGCATGTCGAGCTCGGCGATCCGCATCAGGAAGCGCGGCCCGGAGAAGGCGATCTTGTTCTCCTCGTGGTCGCGGACCACGTGGCAGGTGTCCTGGCACAGGAAGCACTCGATGCACTTGCGGAACTCCTGGGAGCGTTCCACGTCCTGCTGCTGCATCCGGTACTCGCCCGGCTTGAGGCCGGCCGGCGGCACGAACGCCGGCACCTCGCGCGCCTTCGCGTAGTTGAAGGACACGTCCGTCACCAGGTCACGGATGACGGGGAACGCGCGCATCGGGGTGACGGTGACGGTCTCGTCGGCCGTGAAGACCGACATCCGCGTCATGCACAGCAGGCTCGGCCTGCCGTTGATCTCGGCGCTGCACGATCCGCACTTGCCGGCCTTGCAGTTCCAGCGGACCGCGAGGTCGGACGCCTGGGTGGCCTGCAGTCGGTGGATGATGTCGAGGACGACCTCGCCCTCGTTCACTTCCACCTGGTAGTCGTTCAGGTCCCCGCCGTCGGCGTCGCCCCGCCACACCTTGAAGTGTGCTGTGTACGTCACGGGGCCAACTCCTCGTCCGTCAGATACTTCAGCAGTTCTTCCTTCTCGAACAGGGCGAGGAGGTCGTCCCGCATCGGGTCCATGTCGCGGCGCCGGAGCGTGACCTGGCCGCGCTCCGGGTCGGTGTCGGCGAGCCCGCCGCTGGGGTCGGACAGCTCGCAGACGAGATTGACCTTCCGCCAGGTCCGGTCCATGCCGGGATGGTCCTCGCGGGTGTGGCCGCCGCGGCTCTCGGTGCGCTCCAGCGCGGCACGCGCCACGCACTCGCTGACCAGCAGCATGTTGCGCAGGTCGATCGCCAGGTGCCAGCCGGGGTTGAACTGCCGGTGGCCCTCGACGCCGGCCCGCCGCGAGCGCATCCGCAGATCGGTGAGGCGGCTGAGCGCCTCCTCCATCTCCGGGGCCCGGCGGATGATGCCGACCAGGTCGTTCATGGCCTGCTGCAGTTCCTGGTGGAGGGTGTACGGGTTCTCCGCGACCTGCCCCTGCGGCAGGTCGGGGTCGGAGGCCTCAGCGCTGAACGGGCGCAGCGCCTCGGCGGCCGCGCTGTCGATCTGGTCCTCGGGGACGGCGGGCCGCCCGGTGCCGAGCGCGGCCACGTACTCCGAGGCGTGCAGTCCGGCCCGGCGGCCGAAGACCAGCAGGTCGGAGAGGGAATTGCCGCCCAGCCGGTTCGAGCCGTGCATTCCTCCGGCCACCTCGCCCGCCGCGTACAGTCCCGGCACGCCGCGGGCCGCCGCGGTGTCGGGCTCCACGTCGACGCCGCCCATCATGTAGTGGCAGGTCGGGCCGACCTCCATGGGTTCGGCGGTGATGTCGACGTCGGCGAGTTCCTTGAACTGGTGGTGCATCGACGGCAGCCGCCGTTTGATCTCCTCGGCCGGGAGCCGGGTCGAGACGTCGAGGAAGACCCCGCCGTGCGGAGTGCCGCGGCCCGCCTTGACCTCGGAGTTGATGGCGCGGGCCACCTCGTCGCGGGGGAGCAGCTCCGGCGGCCGGCGGAATGTGGCCGGGTCGGCGTACCAGCCGTCGGCCTCCTGCTCGGACTGCGCGTACTTCTCCTTGAACACGTCCGGGATGTAGTCGAACATGAACCGTTTGCCGTCGCTGTTGCGCAGTACCCCGCCGTCGCCGCGGACCGACTCGGTGACGAGGATGCCCTTGACGGACGGCGGCCAGACCATCCCGGTGGGGTGGAACTGGATGAACTCCATGTTGATGAGCGGCGCGCCCGCGAGCAGTGCCAGCGCGTGCCCGTCGCCGGTGTACTCCCACGAGTTGGAGGTCACCTTGAAGGACTTGCCGATGCCGCCGGTCGCGAGGACCACGGCCGGGCTCTCGATGACGAAGAGCCGGCCCGACTCGCGGATGTAGCCGAAGACCCCGCTGACCGCCGGGCCGTCCTTGAGCACCCGGGTGACCGTGCACTCCTGGAAGACCTTGAGCCGCGCCTCGTAGTCGCCGAACTCGGCGAAGTCCTCCTGCTGCAGGGAGACGATCTTCTGCTGGAGGGTGCGGATCAGCTCCAGGCCGGTCCGGTCGCCGACGTGCGCGAGCCGCGGGTACTCGTGGCCGCCGAAGTTGCGCTGCGAGATCCGGCCGTCCTTGGTGCGGTCGAAGAGCGCGCCCCAGGTCTCCAGCTCCCACACCCGGTCGGGTGCCTCGCGGGCGTGCAGTTCGGCCATCCGCCACTGGTTGAGGAACTTCCCGCCGCGCATGGTGTCGCGGAAGTGCACTTCCCAGTTGTCGTTGGAGTTGGCGTTGCCCATGCTGGCCGCGATACCGCCCTCGGCCATCACCGTGTGCGCCTTGCCGAACAGCGATTTGCAGATGACCGCCGTGCGCATGCCCTGCTCGCGGGCCTCGATGGCGGCGCGCAGACCTGCCCCGCCCGCGCCGACGACGACCACGTCGTAAGTGTGCCTTTCGACTTGCGTCATGCTTGTTGGCATCCCCTTCGTTTAGAAGAACCGCGGGTCGTCGAAGGCGCCGCTGGCGACGAGATATACGTAGAAGTCCGCGAGGGCCACGCTGATCAGCGAGACCCAGGCGAGCAGCATGTGGTGCCGGTTGAGCCGGCCGACCCAGCCCCAGAGGCGGAACCGCACCGGGTGCTTGGAGAAGTGCTTGAGCCGGCCGCCGATGATGTGCCGGCAGGAGTGGCAGGAGAAGGTGTACGCCCAGATCAGGGTGATGTTCACCAGCATCACGAGGGTGCCGAGACCCGCGTGCCCCCAGTTGCCGTCCGCGTCCCGGAAGCTCAGCACCACGTCGTACGTCAGGATCCCGGCGACCGGGATCGCGAAGTAGAAGAAGTACCGGTGGATGTTCTGCAGGATCAGCGGGAACCGCGTCTCACCGGTGTACGTGGCGTGCGGCTCGGCGACGGCGCAGGCGGGGGGCGAGGCCCAGAACCCGCGGTAGTACGCCTTGCGGTAGTAGTAGCAGGTGAGCCGGAAGCCGAGCGGGAAGATCAGCACGATCAGGGCCGGGGAGATGCCCCACCAGCTCCCGAAGAGGTGCCAGTCGGCGCCGCCGTTCATGTCGGTGCAGTTCGACGCCAGGCACGGGGAGTAGAACGGCGAGACGTACGGCGCCGCGTAGTAGTCCCCGTTCGCGAACGCGCGCCACGTCGAGTAGACGACGAACGCCCCCAGGCCGAGCGCGGTCACCAGGGGCGGAACCCACCACCGGTCGGTCCGCAGATGTCGGTTCGGGATGGCCGCGCGCCCCTGAGTGTGGACACCGCGGCGGGCGGGACTGCTGTCGGCGGACTCGGTGCTGGAGGTGGTTCCGGTGGCCAATGCGTACTCCGGAGGGGAGCGGAAGGGGCGGGAGCCGGTGACGGCTGCGGTGCCGGGCTGGCTGCGGCTGCGGGGAGGGCGCGGTTACGGCGCGTGGCCGTGGGGCGATCCCAGGCCTTCGTCCTCGCAGTCGGACCACAGCGCGGGGTCGTACGGGGTGTCGGGCACGATCACCATCTCCACCGGGCCCGGTGGGGCGGCGGACGGTGCGGCCTCGCGCAGCAGGGTCAGGCTCTCGCGGAGGTGGTCCGCGTCGGCACGTACACGACGCATGTCGAGGCTGTTCCCGACGTGCTGCTCCAGCCGGCCCACGCAGCGGACCAGGTCGTCCAGCCGGCGCTGAACCGATGTCAGATCGTCTTGCAGGGACATGGATTTGCCCTCAGCTCTGCCGCAGTGCGGTTGGTGACGCTCATGCGGAAGCGAGTGTCGCGCGTCACATGCGCCATTGGGAAGAGCGCGTGCGGGGGAAATGGCGCCCGTTCCGGAATCGCGCCCCGGCCGCACGCCCGCGCGGGCCGCGGGCGGGCGCCCCACCGCCGTTCGGGTGGCCTGTGGCCCGCTTCGCGCCGTGTCGCGGCGCCGTGCGGGTACCTGTCGCTTTCAGTAGGTGCGATAAGCGACAAATACCGCCAACTGAGTATTACTGGTGCACGTCCCGAAGGCGTATGCCGGACCGAAGGCGGCCGGAGAGCCCGCGGAGGTACCTGACCCATGTCCCGCAGCGTCATTCCCGCATCCGTAGGCGGGGCAGAGCCCCGGCCCAGGTACCGCCCCCGGCCCGCAGGTCCGGGGCTGCGCGGTGCGGCCCTCGTGGGCGTCGCCGCGCTCGCCCTCGCCGGCTGCTCCGCCGAGACCACCGCGGCCCCGGCCGTCTCCGGCACCGACATCGCCGCCGCGCCCCGCGCCGGCGTCAAGGACGGCGGAACGCTGCGCTGGGCCGTCGACAGCGTGCCGGCCACCCTCAACGCGTATCAGGCGGACGCCGACGAGGACACGGCCCGGATCGCCGGCGCCGTGCTGCCCGTGATGTTCCGCCTCGACAACCGCGGCGCCCCGCAGCGCGACGCGGACTTCCTGGCCGACGCCTCCGTCGTCGAGACCGAGCCGAAGCAGGTCGTGTCGTACAAGCTCAACCCGAAGGCGAAGTGGAGCGACGGCCGGGCCGTCGGCGCCGACGACTTCAGCGCGCAGTGGAAGGCGCTGGGCGGCCGGAACGCCGCGTACTGGACCGCGCGCAACGCCGGCTACGACCGGATCGCCGACGTCAGCCAGGGCGCGGACAGCCACGAGGTCAAGGTCACCTTCGCCACCCCGTACGCCGACTGGCGGTCGCTGTTCACACCCCTCTATCCCAAGGCCGTGACCGGCAGCCCGGACGCCTTCAACGAAGGCGCCCGCTCCGCGCTGACCGCCGTCGCGGGGCCGTTCAGGATCAAGGACGTGAACCGTACCGGGGGCGCCGTCACCCTGGTCAGGAACCCGGCCTGGTGGGGCCAGCGCGCCAAGCTCGACCAGCTGGTGCTGACCGTCGTGCCGGCCGCCGGCCGCGCCGCCGCGCTGACCGGCGGAAAGCTCGACGTCGCGGAGCTGGACCCGACCGCCCTCGCCTCGGTCCGCAAGGCCGCCGCCGCCAAGAAGCTTGCCGTCCGCAAGGCCCCCGGGGCCGCGTACTCGCAGCTCGCCCTCAACGGCAGCACGGGCCCGCTGGCCGACGAACGGGTCCGCCGCGCGGTGGCCCGCGCCGTCGACCGGCAGGCCATCGCCGACGCCGTGCTGAAGCCGCTCGGCCTGCCCGCCAAGCCGCTCGGCAACCACCTGGTCCTCGCCTCGCAGAACGGCTACGCGGACCACAGCTCGGCCCTCGGCTCCGCGGACGCGGGCCAGGTCCAGGCGCTGCTCGCCGACGCGGGCTGGGAGCACACCGCACCGCAGTCCCGGTCCGGGGCCAAGGCCGCCAACCCGGCCAAGCCCGCCGCTCCGGTACCCACCAAGCCCGACGCGGCCGCCCCGGCCCTCGGTGTGACGGTGGTCGAGCCCAGCGGAACGCTGCGCAAGGCCGGCAAGCAGCTCAGCCTGCGGTTCGTCGTCCCCTCCACCTCGCCGGTGCTGGCCGACGTGGGGAACCGGATCGCGACGATGCTGTCGAAGATCGGGGTCCGCACCGAGATCACCAAGGTCGCCGACACGAGCTTCTTCCACGACCACGTCGCCTCCGGAAACTTCGACCTGGCCCTGTACTCCTGGCCCGGCACGGCCTACCCGGCCACCGACGACCGGCCGATCTTCGCCAAGCCGCTGCCCGCCCCCGACGGATCGCTGACCGTCGAGCAGAACTACTCACGGGTCGGCACCGACCAGATCGACCAGCTGCTCGACCAGGCCGGCTCGGAACTGGACCAGAAGGCGGCCCGCGACCTCACCGCACGGGCCGACTCCCGGATCTGGGCCGCGGCCGGCTCCGTCCCGCTCTTCCAGCGCCCCGAGGTCGTCGCGCTGCGGCCCACGGTCGCCAACGCCGGCGCCTTCGGCTTCGAGTCCCCCCGATACCAGGACATCGGGTTCCGTAAGTAGGGGTCCGCGCGCAGCGCTTTTGCCGGATCGGGCCGCCCCGCCGCCCGGATGGCGGAATACGCCCGGATACCGCCGCTGCCACGGGTCCTTCCGGTTGTCACACCGGTCCTGCCGGCTCCGGAAGGAGCCTGTGGGGCCGGTGATACCGGCGTTCAAACCTCGCTCGGGCGGCCGAGTCGCCGCGGGCCCCGTACCATGGGGTAAGGCCGCGGCTTGTCCTGCCCGGCGGGCGAGTGCGTCAACACGGAACGCGCAGCCATCCACGATCCCGGGAGAAGCGCCGCAGCATGTCCACGCGCCACGATATTCGTAACGTCGCCATTGTCGCCCACGTCGACCACGGCAAGACGACCCTTGTCGACGCCATGCTCAAGCAGGCCGGCGCATTCGCTGCCCACCAGCACCTCGATGACCGCATGATGGACTCGAACGACCTGGAACGTGAGAAGGGCATCACGATCCTGGCCAAGAACACGGCCGTGAAGTACCACCCCAAGGGTGGCGGCGACGTCATCACGATCAACATCATCGACACCCCCGGCCACGCCGACTTCGGTGGTGAGGTCGAGCGCGGCCTGTCGATGGTCGACGCGGTCGTGCTCCTCGTGGACGCCTCCGAGGGCCCCCTGCCGCAGACCCGCTTCGTGCTGCGCAAGGCGCTGACGGCGAACCTGCCGGTCATCCTGTGCATCAACAAGACGGACCGCCCGGACTCCCGGATCGACGAGGTCATCAACGAGACCTACGACCTCTTCCTTGACCTGGACGCGACCGAGGAGCAGATCGAGTTCCCGATCGTCTACGCCTGTGCCCGTGACGGCGTCGCCTCGCTGACCAAGCCGGAGAACGGCACGGTCCCCTCGGACAGCGACTCGCTGGAGCCGTTCTTCTCCACCATCCTGTCGACGGTCCCCGCGCCCGAGTACACCGAGGGCGCGCCGCTCCAGGCACACGTCACCAACCTGGACGCCGACAACTTCCTCGGCCGTATCGCGCTCCTCCGCGTCGAGGAGGGCGAGCTTCGCAAGGGCCAGCAGGTCGCGTGGATGAAGCGTGACGGTTCGGTCACCCAGGTCAAGATCACCGAGCTGCTGATGACCGAGGCGCTCACCCGCAAGCCGGCCGAGATGGCGGGCCCCGGCGACATCTGCGCCGTGGCCGGTATCCCGGACATCACCATCGGCGAGACGCTGGCCGACCTGGAGAACCCGGTCGCGCTGCCGCTCATCACGGTCGACGAGCCGGCCATCTCCATGACCATCGGTACCAACACCTCGCCGCTGGTCGGCAAGGGCGGCAAGGGCCACAAGGTCACCGCCCGCCAGGTGAAGGACCGGCTGGACAAGGAGCTCATCGGTAACGTCTCGCTCCGCGTGCTGCCGACCGAGCGTCCCGACGCGTGGGAGGTCCAGGGCCGTGGCGAGCTGGCGCTGGCGATCCTCGTCGAGCAGATGCGCCGCGAGGGCTTCGAGCTGACCGTCGGCAAGCCGCAGGTCGTCACCAAGACGATCAACGGCAAGGTCCACGAGCCGGTCGAGCGCATGACGATCGACACCCCCGAGGAGTACCTCGGCGCGATCACCCAGCTGATGGCGACCCGCAAGGGCCGCATGGAGACCATGACGAACCACGGCTCCGGCTGGGTCCGCATGGAGTTCATCGTCCCGGCCCGTGGCCTGATCGGTTTCCGTACCGAGTTCCTCACGGACACCCGCGGTACCGGTATCGCGCACAGCATCTTCGAGGGTCACGAGCCGTGGTTCGGCGACCTGCGCACCCGTAACAACGGTTCCCTGGTGGCGGACCGCGCCGGCGTCGTGACGCCGTTCGCGATGATCAACCTCCAGGAGCGCGGCGTGATCTTCGTCGAGGCGACCACCGAGGTGTACGAGGGCATGATCATCGGTGAGAACTCGCGTTCCGACGACATGGACGTGAACATCACCAAGGAGAAGAAGCTCACCAACATGCGCGCCGCCTCCGCGGACAACACCGAGAACGTGGTGCCGCCGCGCAGGCTCTCCCTGGAGCAGTCCCTCGAGTTCTGCCGCGAGGACGAGTGCATCGAGGTCACCCCGGAGACCGTGCGTATCCGCAAGGTCGTCCTGGACCAGAAGGAGCGCGGCCGCGCGTACTCCCGCGCCAAGCGCTGACGACGGCCCGGCGCCTCGCGGTGCCGGTGCGTCCCGCCCGGGCCGCTGAACGGACACCGGGCGGTCGCTGAGACGTCACAGGGGCGCCACTGAGGCGTCACCGGGAGGGGGTTCGGGGATTTTCCCCGGGCCCCCTCCTCAGCTCTTCTCAGCGCGCGCGGACGCGCTTCCCGGGACGATCCAGGCCGGGGGCTGCAGTACCGGGGTCTTCCAGTAGATGTCGAGCCGGGTGATGAGCCCGTCCTCGCCGAGTTCCATGACGTTGGCGAACGACATCACGTTCCGCTCGTCCGCCGCCGTCGGCTGGATCGTCTCGACAGCCTCGTTGAGCACCCGCCGGCCGTCGGCGCTGAGGAACGTCCGGCGGGACTCCAGCCGGTGGAAGGCCATCCGCTCCGTCACCCGTGAGACGAACGCCACATAGGCGTCCCGACCCCGGACGGTGTCGTCCTCGTCGCCGCGCATCCCGACGCGTACGAAGCCCTCCGCCAGGGTGGAGGCGACCAGCCCCCAGTCGTGCGTGTCGACCCCCCGCCAGAACGACTCCACCGTCTCCTGGCGCCGAGCGTGTTCCAACTCACTGTGGGGCACTGGGGATCCCTTCCCGCGGCCGGCTATAACCTGACGGTCAGTCAGATTAGCCGCCCCTCCGTCAGGAGGCGATGGGTGCGACCAGCTCGACCTCGAACCCCTCGGCGTTCTCCAGATAGGCGGCGTAGTGCGCCTCGCCGCCCGCGAAGGGGTGCCGGTCGGGGAACATCAGGGTCCAGCCGTGCTCCGGCGCCCGGGCCGCGAGATCGTCGGCCATGGCGCGGTCGGCCACGTGGAAGGCCAGGTGGTTCAGGCCCGGCCGGAGCCGCTCGTGCCGGTCGCCGGCGAGGGCGGGTGAGCGCTCGACCACGATGTACGTGGGGCCGAGTTTCCAGCTGCGCCCCGCGGGCCAGTCCTGGAACGGGGTGTAGCCGAGCTCGCCCAGCAGCCAGCCCCAGCTCGCGGTGGCGGCGGGCAGGTCGGCGACCCACAGTTCGACGTGATGCAACAGTCCGGAGATCTCCTGGCTCATGGGCCGATTCAACAGGCTCCGGCGGCCGGGCGGGCCCGGTCGTATCGGGGACGCGGGGAGGTGACCCGCGTAGACTTGCCGTGGATTTTTCGGACTCCCCGCAACCGATTTCGCCGGGCCTGCGTCCGCATAGCGGACGCGATTCGCCGGATGTTGCGTTAACAGTCCGTTTCGCGGGTGTCTGTCTACGTTCCAAATGTCCTAATTGTGGGCCAAGTTCATACCCGATGTGATCAAAGCGAGACCATTTGGGTGTGGTTACGCGCCTAAACGTGCCCGATAGTGGGACGCAGTTCAGCTCGGGTCAATGGGTCCAAGCGCTTATGGGGAGCGCCGACTCACGAGCAACAGAGGGCCGGTTTCGCTGTCAGGGGTGTCAGCGGATGGTCGGCCTTCTTTTCACGTAAAAACAGTGAACTCCTGAGGAGGCAATCCATGCGCGGTGCCAAGAGCGCCAAGTGGGTCGTTGGCGCGGTCATCGTTGCTCTTGCAGCGACCGCTTGCGGCGGCGACAACAAGGACGACAAGTCGTCCGCAGGTGCGGGTAAGGGCGGGGGCACCTTCAGCCTCGGCCTCGTGGAACCGGTCTCTATCGACCCGGTCAACGCGCAGGAGTCCGAGGGCATCCTCGTCACGGACAACCTGTTCACCGGCCTGTACGAGCCGACCGCAGACGGCAAGGTCATACCCGCCCTCGCGACCTCCAAGACGGTCAGCGACGACGGCAAGACCTGGACGTTCAAGATCAAGCCCGGCACCAAGTTCACCAACGGTGAGGTTGTCAACGCCGAGGCGTTCATCCGCGGTTGGACCCGTCTGGCGGCGAAGGCTTCCGCTTCGGACGTGGCCACGCCCAACGTCGGCGGGATCGACGGCTTCGAGGCGCTGCAGAAGGGCACGGGGACCACGTTCTCCGGCCTGAGCGCCCCGGACGAGAACACCCTCCAGGTGAAGCTCGCCACCCCGGACTTCGAGTTCGACGTCAAGACCACGCACACGTCGATGTCCCCGGTCCCGAAGGTCGCGGGCGCCGGCAAGAACCAGGCCTACAACGATGCCCCCATCGGCAACGGCCCGTTCAAGATGTCGGGCAAGTGGGAGCACAACAAGTCCATCACGCTGGTCCGCAACGACGACTACGGTCTGGCCAAGGCGCACCTGGACAAGGTCAACATCTCCATCCTGAACTCGGCGAACGCCTCTCAGCTGGAGTACCAGGGCTTCCAGTCGGGTCAGTTCGACTGGGCCCGGATGCCCACGGCGCAGCTGACCGCGGCCAAGGCCAAGTACACCGCGCAGGGCGAGTGGATTCAGGCCGAGACCAGTGGCATGAACTACCTGCTCCCGATCACGGACAACGGCCCGCTGAAGACCGCCAAGGCACGTCAGGCGATCTCCTACGCGATCGACCGTGACGCGATCATCGCGGGTGTCTTCCAGGGTATGCAGACCAAGTCGACGACGATCCTTCCGCCGTCGTTCGCGGATGTGTACACCAAGGACCTCTGCGTCTCCTGCATCAAGCAGGACAAGGAGAAGGCGAAGTCTCTCGCGGCCGAAGCCGGTCTCAAGCCCGGTGACGAGCTGCACTTCGGCTTCAACACCGGTGGTGGCCACGAAGAGTGGGTCCAGGCCGTCGCCCAGCAGGTCAAGGACGTCCTCGGTCTGAACGTCAAGATTGACGCGAAGCCGTTCAAGGAGCTGCTCGCGGCCCAGCAGGCGCCGGGTGCCACCGGTGCCTACCGCTTCGCGTGGGGTGCGGACTACCCGACCCCGGACAACTTCCTGTTCCCGCTGCTGGACTCCAAGTCCATCAACCCGGACGCGTCCGGCAAGGTCCAGGGCGACAACCGTGCCCGCTACAACAGCCCGGCGTTCGACGCACTGGTCGAGAAGGCCCGTAGCACGAAGGACACCACCGCCCGCAACGAGGTCTACAAGCAGGCCGAGAAGCTCGCGATGGACGACCAGGCCCTGATCCCGCTGTGGAACCGCACCCAGTTCCGTCTGGTGAACACCAAGAAGTTCGCCAACGGCGCCATGGACTTCCACGAGGACCCGAACCTCGCGCAGATCACCCTGAAGTAGTCACATTCCGCCGCACGTCGTGCGGCGCGAACCGGGGGCCGGGGAGACCGAGTCGAGACTCGGTCGCCCCGGCCCCCGGCCCCCGTCGGGAGCGGTGTGATCCACCGCCCCGTCCAGGCGCGCCCGATCCGGGCGTTGTGGCTGCTTCGGTGCGGCAGCGAGGTAGAGAGGTAAGTCATGGGAAGGTATGTGGTCCGCAGGCTGGGCCAGCTGGTTGTCGTCGTGCTCGGTGCGACGATGATCCTGTTCGCCTGCCTGTTCGTGCTCCCGGGTGACCCGGTGGGCTCGATCGGTGGCGACAAGGCGCGTGATCCCGCGGTGGTCAAGGAACTGCGCGCGCACTACGGGCTCGACGACCCGCTGGTCGTCCAGTACGTGCACTACGTGGAGAAGCTCGGCAAGGGTGACCTGGGCGAGGATTACACCCAGGGCCGCTCGGTCAACGAGATCCTCCAGCCCAAGTTGGTGAACACGGCGAAGCTCGCGGTGACCGCGATCATCTTCGACGTCATCCTGGGCCTGAGCGTCGGTGTACTGGCGGCGATGCGCAGATACTCGGTCTGGGATGTTTCGGTGACCTTCCTCACCACGCTCGCCGTCGGCGTACCTTCCATCGTTATCGGCATGATCCTGCAGCGCTTCTTCGTTGTGGAGCTGGGCTGGTTCCCGCTCATTTCGGACGGGTCGTTCAATTCGATGGTGCTTCCGGCGGTAACGCTGGCCATCATCGACGCCGCTCTCGTCGCGCAGATCGCCCGGAGCACCATGCTCGAAGTGCTGCGTGCGGACTACGTCAAGACGGCGGTGGCCAAGGGGCTGCCGCGTCGCACCATCCTCACCCGGCACATCATGCGCAACTCGGTCATCCCGGTGATCACCTACCTGGGTATCTCCTTCGGCGGTCTGCTCGGTGGCGCCCTCATCACCGAGACGATCTTCAACTGGGACGGCATCGGACTCGCGCTGATCACGGCGATTCAGTCGCAGAACAACCCGATCATCGTCGGCGTGGTGACGTACAGCGTCGCTGTCTTCATCCTGCTGAACCTGATCGTCGATCTGCTCTACGCCGCGCTCGATCCGCGCATCCGCCTCTCCTGACCCGCAGGGTCGTCCCGAATTAGGAGTCACACCATGACTGAGGTCGTCACGGGCATGGATGGGTCGGGTACCACCGCGGCCGGTCCGGCCCCGGCCGCGCCGAGCGCAGCCGAACCGAGCGTTGCGAGGATCAGCAACTGGAGCGAGATCCGCGCCCGCTTCCTCGCCAACAAGCTGGCCGTCTTCGGCCTGCTGATCGTCGTCATCCTTCTGCTGGTAGCAGTCTTCGCCCCGCTGATCGCACCCGCGGACCCGCTCCACCAGGACCTGATGAACACCCTGAAGGAGCCGAGCAGCAAACACTGGCTGGGGACCGATGCCCTCGGCCGCGACCAGCTGTCCAGAATCATCTACGGCAGCCGGATCGCGATGATCGTCGGCCTGGCCTCGATCCTGCTCGCCTGCTTCATCGGCATCACCCTGGGTGCGATAGCCGGCTACTTCGGCCGCATCTGGGACACACTGATCATGCGCGTGGCGGACGTGTTCTTCGCCTTCCCGCTGCTCGTCGGCGCCATCGTCATCATCCTGCTGATGGGTCGTGGCGTACTGCCCGTCGTGATCTCGCTGGGCATCTTCTCCTGGGCCACCTTCGCCCGTCTGCTGCGCAGCCAGATCCTGTCGGTGCGCGAGATGGACTACGTGCACGCCGCCAAGGCGCTGGGTGCGAGCCGCCGCAGGATCGTGCTGAAGCACATCCTGCCCAATTCCGTCACCTCGGTGGTGGTCTACGCGGCCAGCAGCGTCGGTATCGCGATCGTCGCGGAGGCGTCACTGTCCTTCCTGGGTGTCGGGGTGAGCCCCGAGGTCGCCGAGTGGGGAAACATGATCTTCGCCGGCAAGGACTTCATGGGTGTCAAGGACTACCTGTGGGTGTACCCCAGCCTGTCGATCGTCACCACCGCGCTCGGCTTCGTCTTCCTCGGCAACGGCCTGCGCGACGCGCTCGACCCGAAGCTCCGGTGAGGCGCCCCCATGAGTCGGACCCCCACGAGCTACGAGCAAGCAGGACGAAGGTGACGGCATGACCACGGTTGAAACGGCCGCCGAGAGCATTGGAACGACCGCCGCCGGCGGGCCCCTGCTCGAAGTGCGCGACCTGCACGTGGAATTCAAGACCCGGGACGGTGTGGCCAAGGCCGTCAACGGCGTCAACTACAGCGTGAGCGCCGGTGAGACGCTGGCGGTGCTCGGCGAGTCGGGCTCCGGCAAGTCGGTGACCGCGCAGGCGATCATGGGCATCCTGGACAGCCCTCCCGGGCGCGTGGCCCAGGGCGAGATCCTCTTCCACGGGCAGAACATCCTGGCCCTGCCGGAGAGCGAGCGGCGCAAGCTGCGCGGCAACAAGATGGCGATGATCTTCCAGGACGCGCTGTCATCGCTCAACCCGGTGCTCTCCGTCGGCTTCCAGCTCGGCGAGATGTTCCGCGCCCACCAGGGGCTGTCGAAGAAGGACGCGAAGAAGAAGGCCATCGAGCTGATGGACCGCGTCCGGATCCCGGCGGCCAAGGAGCGGGTGGGCGACTACGCGCACCAGTTCTCCGGCGGTATGCGCCAGCGCATCATGATCGCGATGGCCATCGCCCTCGAGCCCGACCTGATCATCGCGGACGAGCCGACCACCGCGCTCGACGTGACGGTCCAGGCCCAGGTCATGGACCTGCTCGCGGAGCTGCAGCGCGAGTCCAACATGGGTCTGATCCTGATCACCCACGACCTCGGCGTGGTCGCCGACGTCGCGGACAAGATCGCGGTCATGTACGCGGGCCGGATCGTCGAGACCGCGCCGGTGCACGAGATCTACAAGCGGCCGGCCCACCCGTACACCAAGGGCCTGCTCCGCTCGATCCCGCGCCTGGACCAGAAGGGCCAGGAGCTCTACGCGATCAAGGGGCTCCCGCCGAACCTGCTGGCCGTTCCCTCCGGTTGCGCGTTCAACCCGCGCTGCGAGATGGCGCAGGACATCTGCCGGACCGATGTGCCGCCGCTGCACACGGTGACCGAGGCCGACGGCGGCGAGCTGCCGGGCCGTGGCAGCGCTTGCCACTTCTGGAAGGAGACGATCCATGGCTGATCTCAGCAAGGACGATGAGACGACAGTCGAGGCCGTCGAGGCGGCGATCAACGCCCCGGTCGACCGCGGCGAGCCGATCCTCCAGGTCCGGAACCTGGTCAAGCACTTCCCGCTGACCCAGGGCATCGTGTTCAAGCGGACGGTCGGCGCGGTCAAGGCCGTCGACGGCATCTCCTTCGACCTGTACCAGGGCGAGACCCTGGGCATCGTCGGCGAGTCCGGCTGTGGCAAGTCCACCGTCGCCAAGCTGCTGATGAGCCTGGAGACGGCCACCGCGGGCGAGGTGCTCTACAAGGGCCAGGACATCACCAAGCTGTCGGGGAAGGCCCTCAAGGTCGTCCGCCGCAACATCCAGATGGTGTTCCAGGACCCGTACACGTCGCTGAACCCGCGTATGACGGTCGGCGACATCATCGGCGAGCCCTTCGACATCCACCCCGAGGTGGCGCCCAAGGGCACCCGCCGCAAGAAGGTCCAGGACCTGCTGGACGTCGTCGGGCTCAACCCGGAGTACATCAACCGGTACCCGCACCAGTTCTCCGGCGGCCAGCGGCAGCGCATCGGCATCGCCCGCGGTCTGGCGCTCAACCCGGAAGTCATCATCTGCGACGAGCCGGTCTCCGCGCTCGACGTGTCGGTGCAGGCCCAGGTCATCAACCTGATGGAGAACCTGCAGGACGAGTTCAACCTCTCCTACATCTTCATCGCCCACGACCTGTCGATCGTCCGGCACATCTCGGACCGGGTCGGCGTGATGTACCTCGGCAAGATGGCCGAGATCGGCTCCGACGCCGAGATCTACGAGTACCCGACCCACCCGTACACCCAGGCGCTGCTCTCGGCCGTCCCCGTTCCGGACCCCGAGGCCCGTGCCCACCGCGAGCGCATCATCCTGACCGGAGACGTCCCGTCCCCGGCCAACCCGCCGTCCGGCTGCCGGTTCCGTACCCGCTGCTGGAAGGCGCAGGACAAGTGCGCCACGGACGTTCCGCTGCTGGCGATCCCGGAGCGCTTCAAGGGCGTCGACTCGCCCGCCGCCCATGACTCGGCGTGCCACTTCGCTGAGGTCAAGGACGTGGTGGGCGTCGCGTAACCACGCCGCACACCGTGTGAGGGCCCCTGCTGATCCGTCCTGGATCAGCAGGGGCCCTCACGCGTTCCCGCTCGCTCGGTCCGCCACCAGGTGCGTGGTGGCGATGCGCATGTTCATGGCGCAGGGGATCGTGCCGTCCGGGAGGGCGAGGGAGGCCGCGCCCGCGGTGAAGGTCTCGCGCAGCGCGTTCGTGGCCTCCCGGGAGAGGGGGCCGAGGTCGTAGAGGGCGGAGAGGGTGACCCATACGTCCTCGAGGGAGCCGCTCAGGTCGATCCGTACGGTGTCCCAGCCGACCGGCGCGAATCCGGCCGGGGTGAGGATCGCGTCGAGCCCCGCGCGGTCGCGGGTCCGCCGGTCGCCCAGGCGGGGGATCCGGTGGGTGTCGGGCACCGCCTCGACGACGGGTCCGGTCAGGGCGATGAAGAGCTCGTACGCCTCGCCGCCCGCGGCTCCGCCGCCCAGGGCGAGCGCCAGCAGACCGCCGGGGGCGAGGACCCGGGCGAGCTCGGCGGCGACCCGGTCGACGTCGTTCATGAGCATCAGCGCCATGTGGGAGACACAGGCGTCGAAGTGGTCGCCGGGGAAGGGCAGGTCCTGGGCCCGTGCCTCCAGGAGCGTCGCACCGGCCAGCGCCGGCCGCCGGCGCGCGAGGGCCAGGTCGTCGGGGGAGAGGTCGACGCCCGCGAGCTCCCGGCCACCGGCCGGCGCCTCAGCTGCCCCCTCGTCACCGGACTGCGCGCCGGCCGTTTCCGCCACCTGCTCCAGCAGGAACCCGTCACCGCAGCCGAGGTCCAGCACCCGCCGGTGTCCGCCCACCAGGTCGCTCAGGATCCGGTAGCTGGAGCGGCCGGCGGCGTCCCGGCCGCGGGCCAGGGAGCGCGATGTCACGGCCGGGTGCTCGGCGTGAAAGGCGCGCAGGAACGATTCTTCGGCTGGTGGCATCACCCTTCTGACCCTATGTCGGACAACGTCGCTGAGTGAGGCGTTGGCCCACACGGGGTGTCGGCCGGGAGTTCGTGGGGCGACACGGGTGCGCTAGAGGTGCGTCGGTGACGGGTTTGGGGTGTCATGAGGAACTAAGTGTCATTTGTGACCCATGAGGAGGCACGCGATGCGCGGATCCACGCGCTTGAAGTGGGCCGTCTGTGCGACGGCCGTCGCCCTGGCGGCCACCGCCTGTGGCGGAGGGGGCAGCGACAGCGGTGGTGGAGGCGGCGCATCGGGAATCGTCAGTGCCTCGTGGGGAGACCCGCAGAGCCCGCTGGAGCCGGCCAACACCAATGAGGTGCAGGGCGGCAAGGTGCTGGACATGCTCTTCCGCGGTCTCAAGAAGTACAACCCGAAGACCGGCAAGGCCGAGAACATGGTCGCGGCGTCGATCACCACCACCGACTCGCAGAACTTCGCGATCAAGCTGAACCCCGGCTGGACCTTCAGCGACGGCGACCCGGTCACGTCCGACTCCTTCATCAACGCCTGGAACTACGGCGCGCTGCTGAAGAACGCCCAGAAGAACGCGAGCTTCTTCCGCTTCATCGACGGCTACGACGCGGTGCACCCGGAGAAGGAGGGCGCCGCGTCCACCGCCCAGACGCTCGGCGGGCTGAAGAAGGTCGACGACCTGAACTTCACCGTCAAGCTCGGCGCCAAGTTCTCCACCTGGCCCGACACGCTGGGCTACTCGGCGTACGACCCGCTGCCGAAGTCGTTCTTCTCCGACCACGCCGCCTGGCTGAGCAAGCCGATCGGCAACGGCCCCTACACGGTGGACTCGTACACCAAGGGCCAGACCATGAAGATGCGCAAGTGGGCCGGGTACAAGGGTCCTGACGCGGCCCAGAACGGCGGCATCGACCTGCGGGTCTACACCGACAACAACACCGCGTACACCGACCTGCAGGCCGGCAACATCGACCTGGTCGACGACATCCCCGCGTCGCAGCTCAAGAACGCCAAGTCGGACCTGGGCGACCGGTTCATCAACCAGCCGGCCGGCATCATCCAGACCGTCTCGTTCCCGCTGTACGACGCGAAGTGGTCGGGGCCGAACGCGGCGAAGATCCGCCAGGGTCTGTCGATGGCGATCAACCGCGCGCAGATCACCGAGCAGATCTTCCAGAAGACCCGTGAGCCCGCCAGCGACTGGACCTCGCCGGTGCTCGGCGAGGCGGGCGGCTTCAAGGCCGGGCTGTGCGGTGACGCCTGCACGTTCAACCCGACCGAGGCCAAGAAGCTCATCACGGAGGCCGGCGGCCTGCCCGGCGGGCAGGTCACCCTGACGTCCAACGTGGACACCGGTTCGCACAAGGACTGGTCCGACGCGGTCTGCAACAGCATCAACAACGCGCTCGGCAACGACAAGGCCTGCGTCTTCAACCCGATCGGCACCTTCGCGGACTTCCGCTCGAAGGTGACGAGCAAGCAGATGACCGGCATGTTCAGGACCGGCTGGCAGATGGACTACCCGCTGATCCAGAACTTCCTGCAGCCGATCTACTACACCAACGCGTCGTCGAACGACTCGCACTACACGAACGCGAACTTCGACAAGCTCATCAACGAGGCGAACGCCGAGCCGGACACCGCGAAGGCCGTCGCGCTGTTCCAGGACTCGGAGAAGCAGCTCGCCATCGACATGCCGGCCATCCCGCTCTGGTACCAGAACGGCACCGGGGGCTACTCCACCAAGATCTCCAACGTGACGCTGAACCAGTTCAGCGTCCCGGTCTACAACGAGATCAAGGTCAGCTGACCCGCGCGGTGGCCCGGCGCGGTGACACCGCGTCGGGCCACCGCCCGACTTTGGGGAAGGCCCCATGGGACGCTATGTGATCCGGCGCCTGCTGCAGATGATCCCGGTGTTCATCGGCGCCACGTTCCTGATCTTCGTGATGGTGTACGCGCTCGGCGACCCGGTGGCCGCGTTCTTCGGCGACCGCGCCCCCGACCCCGCCACGGCCGCGCAGATCCGGCACCAGTACGGCCTCGACAAGCCGTTGTGGCATCAGTACCTCGACTACATGGGGAACATCTTCACCGGTGACTTCGGGACCGCGTTCAACGGGCAGCCCGTCACCGAACTGATGAAGAGCGCCTTCCCGGTGACGCTGCGCCTGACGCTGGTCGCGATCTTCTTCGAGATCGTCATCGGCATCACCTTCGGTGTGATCACCGGTATGCGCCGCGGCCGCCCCATCGACACCTCGGTGCTGCTGATGACGCTGGTCGTGATCTCCATCCCGGTCTTCGTGCTCGGCTATGTGCTGCAGTACGTGATCGCGGTGCAATGGGGCATCGGCGAGCCATCGGTATCGCCGGAAGCACCGCTCAACGAACTGATCCTGCCCGGCATCGTGCTGGCGCTGGTCTCCCTGGCGTACGTCACCCGGCTGACCCGGACGTCCATCGCCGAGAACACCCGCGCCGACTACGTCCGCACCGCCGTTGCCAAGGGGCTGCCCCGGCGCCGCGTCATCCTGCGGCACCTGCTGCGCAACTCGCTCATCCCGGTCATCACCTTCATCGGGACGGACATCGGCGGCCTCATGGGCGGCGCGATCGTCACCGAGCGGATCTTCAACATCCAGGGTGTCGGATACCAGCTCTACCAGGGCATCCTCCGGCACAACTCAGCGACAGTGGTCGGCTTCGTCACCATCCTGGTGATCGTCTTCCTGCTGGCGAACCTGCTCGTCGACCTGCTCTACGCGGTCCTGGACCCGAGGATTCGGTATGCCTGAGGAGTACGACCGATCGAACGAGTCCGTCGCCCCCACCGGCATGGGCGGAGGGATGGACCTGGCCGCCTCCGAGGCCCAGACGCTCGATCACGGGCCGGGCCACGGACCGCAACCGGGCGGCCCGACGGGCAAGCCCCGCAGTCTGTGGTCCGACGCCTGGCACGACCTGCGGCGCAACCCGATCTTCATCATCTCCGCGCTGCTGATCCTCTTCCTGATCGTCATCTCGCTGTGGCCCTCGCTGATCGCCAGCGGCAACCCCCTCCAGTGCGATCTGTCCAAGTCCCAGCAGGGCTCCCAGCCCGGCCATCCCTTCGGCTACGACAACCAGGGGTGCGACGTCTACACCCGCACGGTCTACGGAGCCCGCGCGTCGGTCACCGTCGGCGTCTGCGCCACGGCGGGCGTCGCGCTGCTGGGCGGCATCCTGGGCGGGCTGGCCGGCTACTTCGGCGGCGCCTGGGACGCGGTGCTCTCCCGGATCAGTGACATCTTCTTCGCCATCCCGATCATCCTCGGCGGCCTGGTCTTCCTGTCGGTCGTCACCAACTCCACGGTGTGGCCGGTCATCGGCTTCATGGTGCTGCTCGGCTGGCCGCAGATCGCCCGTATCGCGCGCGGCTCGGTGATCACCGCCAAACAGAACGACTACGTCCAGGCGGCCAAGGCGCTGGGGGCCAACCACACCCGCATCCTGCTGCGGCACATCGCCCCGAACGCGGTCGCCCCGGTGATCGTGGTCGCGACCATCGCGCTCGGCACGTACATCGCGCTGGAGGCGACGCTGTCCTGGCTCGGGGTGGGCCTCAAGCCGCCGACCGTCTCCTGGGGCATCGACATCTCGGCGGCGTCCACCCAGATCCGCAACGCACCGCACATGCTGCTGTGGCCCGCGGGCGCGCTGAGCATCACCGTGCTCGCGTTCATCATGCTCGGCGACGCGGTGCGCGACGCCCTCGATCCCAAGCTGCGCTGACGGAGGCGTTCCATGACCAGCCTGATCACGCAGGTCGAGCAGGATCCGCCGGACCCGCAGGGGGTCCTGCTGGACGTGCGGAACCTGCACGTCGAATTCCGCACCCGCGACGGGGTCGCCAAGGCCGTCAACGGCGTCGACTACACGGTGAGCGCGGGCGAGACGCTCGCGGTGCTCGGCGAGTCGGGCTCGGGGAAGTCGGTGACCGCGCAGGCGATCATGGGCATCCTGGACTCGCCGCCCGGCTTCGTCACCCAGGGCGAGATCGTCTTCCAGGGCCAGGACCTGCTGACGATGGGCAAGGAGGACCGCCGCAGGGTGCGCGGCGAGCGGATGGCGATGATCTTCCAGGACGCGCTGTCCTCGCTGAACCCGGTCCTGAGCGTCGGCGAGCAGCTCGGCGAGATGTTCACCGTCCACCGAGGGATGTCGCGCAAGGACGCCAAGGTCAAGGCGATCGAGCTGATGGAGCGGGTGCGCATCCCCGCGGCCAAGCAGCGGGTGGGCGACTTCCCGCACCAGTTCTCCGGCGGTATGCGCCAGCGCATCATGATCGCGATGGCGATGGCCCTGGAGCCCGACCTGATCATCGCCGACGAGCCGACGACGGCGCTGGACGTGACGGTCCAGGCGCAGGTGATGGAGCTCCTCGCGGAGCTCCAGCGCGAGCTGCACATGGGTCTCATCCTGATCACCCACGACCTCGGCGTGGTCGCGGACGTCGCCGACAAGATCGCGGTGATGTACGCGGGCCGGATCGTTGAGACCTCGCCCGTGCACGAGATCTACCGCAAGCCGGCCCACCCGTACACCAAGGGCCTGCTCCGGTCGATCCCGCGCCTGGACCAGAAGGGCCAGGAGCTCTACGCGATCAAGGGCCTGCCACCGAACCTGCTGCACATCCCGGCCGGCTGCGCGTTCAACCCGCGCTGCCCGATGGCCCAGGACATCTGCCGCACCGATGTGCCGCCGCTGTACGAGGTCAGCGAGACACGGGCCAGTGCCTGTCACTTCTGGACGGAGACCATCGGTGAGTGAGACCACGACCCACTTGACGAAGGAGCCCGCCGTCGCGCCGGACAGGGAGCCGATCCTGAGTGTCCGCGGTCTGGTCAAGCACTTCCCGTTGACCCAGGGCATCCTCTTCCGCAAGCAGATCGGCGCGGTGAAGGCGGTCGACGGGGTCAACTTCGACCTCTACCGGGGCGAGACGCTCGGCATCGTCGGGGAGTCCGGCTGCGGCAAGTCCACCGTGGCCCGGCTCCTGATGAACCTGGAGACGGTGACGGCCGGTCAGGTGCTCTACAAGGGCGAGGACATCACCAAGCTGTCGGGGAAGGCCCTCAAGGTCGTCCGCCGCAACATCCAGATGGTGTTCCAGGACCCGTACACGTCGCTGAACCCGCGCATGACGGTCGGCGACATCATCGGCGAGCCGTACGAGATCCACCCGGAGGTCGCCCCGAAGGGCGACCGCCGCAAGGCGGTCGAGGACCTGCTGGACGTGGTCGGCCTCAACCCCGAGTACATCAACCGCTATCCGCACCAGTTCTCCGGCGGCCAGCGGCAGCGCATCGGCATCGCCCGCGGCCTGGCGCTGCGCCCCGAGATCATCGTCGCGGACGAGCCGGTCTCCGCGCTGGACGTGTCGGTGCAGGCGCAGGTGGTGAACCTGATGGGGCGGCTGCAGGACGAGTTCAACCTCTCGTACATGTTCATCGCCCACGACCTGTCGATCGTCCGGCACATCTCGGACCGGGTCGGCGTGATGTACCTCGGCAAGATCGTCGAGATCGGCAACGACGACGAGATCTACGAGCACCCGACCCACCCGTACACCCAGGCGCTGCTGTCGGCCGTCCCCGTTCCCGACCCGGACGCCCGCGACCGGCGCGAGCGGATCATCCTCGTCGGCGACGTACCGTCCCCGGCCAACCCGCCGTCCGGCTGCCGGTTCCGCACCCGCTGCTGGAAGGCGCAGGAGCGCTGCACGCTGGAGGAGCCGCTGCTGGCCGTCCCGGCGGTCTTCCGCGGGCTCGACTCACCCGCCGCGCACGACAGCGCCTGCCACTTCGCGGAGGAGAAGCAGGTGGTCCCGACGGAGGAGTGACCGGGCGGGCGCGGCCCCCCGCGGCCGTCAGGACGCGCGCACGCCACGGCCCGTACCCGGGTGCTGCTGGGGTGTCCGGGTACGGGCCGCGGGCCGAACGGAGGACGGAAGCCCGGGTCAAAGGGTCTTTTCGGCCGCCCCCTCGATCGCGGCCAGCGCCGGGTCGAGGATGATGTCCTCTTCCCTTGCCGCGATCGTCGGTTCTTCGGGGAAGTGGCACGCCGTGAGGTGGCCGTCCCGGTTGCCGCCGAGCTGGATCAGCGGTGGTTCCTCCGACGCGCACACATCGCGCGCCTTCCAGCAGCGCGTACGGAACCGGCAGCCCGACGGCGGGTTGATCGGGGACGGGACGTCGCCGGCCAGCCGGATGCGCTCCCGGTCCTCCCCGTCGATGTCGACCTCGGGGACCGCCGAGAGCAGCGCGTGGGTGTACGGGTGGCGCGGCCGGTTGTAGATCGAGTCCCGGTCGCCGACCTCGACGATCTTGCCGAGGTACATCACCGCGACCCGCTGGGTGAAGTGCCGCACGATGGCCAGGTCATGGGCGATGAAGAGGAAGGCGATCCCCATTTCCGCCTGGACCTTCTGCAGCAGATTGACGACCTGCGCCTGGATCGAGACATCGAGGGCCGAGACGGGTTCGTCGGCCACGATGAGTTTCGGTTCCAGGGCGAGGGCCCGGGCGACGCCGATGCGCTGCCGCTGGCCGCCGGAGAATTCATGCGGAAAGCGGTTGTAGTGCTCGGGGTTGAGTCCGACGGTCTCCAGCAGTTCCCGGACCCGTTGTTCGCGGCCACCGGGCGGATTGATGTTGTTGATCTCCATCGGCCCGCCGATGATCGTTCCCACCGTCTGCCGCGGATTGAGCGACGAGTACGGGTCCTGGAAGATCATCTGAATTTCCGAGCGGACCGGCATCATCTCCTTGCGGGTGGCACGGGTGATGTCCCGGCCCCGATAGGAGATCTTTCCGCCGGTCGGTTCCAGCAGCCGGGTGATCAGCCGGCCGGTGGTGGATTTGCCGCAGCCGGACTCACCGACCAGACCGAAACTCTCACCGGTGTGGATGGTCAGATCGATACCGTCGACCGCCTGGACCGCACCGACCTTGTGCTTGATCGGAAATCCGGCGTGGATAGGGAAATGCTTGGTGAGGCCGGTGACTTCGAGCAGCGTCTCTCCCGAGGCGCCGTCGCGCGGTGAAGGGACCGCGTCGGCCTTGGTGATGGTGGTGTCCTTGCTCATGATGCTCGCCCCAGATGACCGGTCAGCCCAGCCGGGGCTGAATCTTCTCGATGAATACGGACTGCTTCTGCTCTGCGGTCAGATGACAGGCGGACCCCCGGCCCGCCGGCAGGTCCGGCCGGTCGGTCGCGCAGCGCGTACCGCCGACCAGGTCGAGGAACTCGCACCGGGGGTGGAACGCGCAGCCGGTCGGCGGATTGAGCAGGCTCGGCGGAGTGCCGGGGATCGGGCTCAGCGGTTCGTTGACGTCCGAGGACAGCCGCGGCATCGAGCTGAGCAGACCCCAGGTGTACGGGTGCTGGGGGGACTTGATGACCTCCCGCACCGAGCCGCGCTCCACGGCCCGGCCCGCGTACATCACCAGCAGATCGTCCGCGATCTTGGAGACGACGCCCAGGTCGTGGGTGATCAGGATGATCGCCGAGCCGAACTCCTGCTGGAGGTCCTTGAGCAGGTCCAGGATCTGCGCCTGGACGGTGACGTCGAGTGCGGTGGTCGGCTCGTCCGCGATGAGCAGGTCCGGGTTGCAGATCAGCGACATCGCGATCATCGCGCGCTGCCGCATACCGCCGGAGAACTGGTGCGGATAGTCGTCCACCCGGGTCTTGGGCTGCGGGATGCCGACCTTCTCCAGCATCTCGATGGCCTTCGCCCGGCCCTCGCGCTTGCTCGCGCCGGTGTGCTTCATGAACGGCTCGGCGATCTGCCGGCCCACCGTGTAGTACGGCGAGAGCGCCGTCAGCGGGTCCTGGAAGATCATCGCCATCTTGTTGCCGCGCAGCTTCTCCAGGGTGCGGTTGCTCGCCCCGGTCAGCTCCTGTCCGTCCAGCAGGATCTCGCCGGTGACGGTGGTGCTCATCGGGTTGTGCAGCCCGAGCACCGTCAGGTTCGTCACGGACTTCCCGGAGCCCGACTCCCCGACGATGCCCAGCGTCTTGCCGCGTTCGAGGTCGAAGGAGAGCCCGTCGACGGCCTTCACGATGCCGTCCTCGGTGGAGAACCGCACATGCAGATCACGCACGGAGAGGAACGGATCGGACCCGGGCAGGGCCGGTTCTCCCTCGGTCTTGGTCATGGTGGTCACTGACGGGGCTCCTAGGAGAGGCGCACGCGCGGGTCGATGAACGCGTAGGCGGCGTCCACGATGATGTTGAACAGGACGATCAGGGCGGCGCTGAACAGCATCACGCCCATGAGCATCGGCAGGTCCGTCCTGAGCACCGAGTCCACGGCCAGTCGTCCGATGCCCGCCAGCGAGAAGGTGAACTCGGTGATCATGGCGCCGCCCAGCAGGGTGCCGATGTCCAGGCCCAGCATGGTGACGATCGGGATCAGCGAGCCGCGCCACGCGTACCGGAAGAACACATAACGGCTCGACATGCCCTTGGCGCGGGCGGTGCGGACGTGTTCCTCCTGCAGCTGGTCGATCATCGTGGACCGGGACATACGCGTGTAGCCCGCGGTGAAGATGATCGACAGGACACACCAGGGGATGAGCAGTCCGCTGAACCAGCCGACGGGATCCTCACTGATCGGGACGTACTTGGGCTGGTCCATGATCTGGTTGTTGTAGACCAGCAGGGCCAGCACGATCGGGCCGACGAAGTAGATCTGCATCGAGCTGAGCACCAGCGACACCGAGCTGAAGAACTTGTCGATGAAGGTGCCGCGCCGCCAGGCGGCCAGCATGCCGGCGCCGAGACCGACGAGCAGGAAGACCACGATGCCGCCGGCCGCGAGCGAGAGCGTGAGCGGGAAGCGGTTGAGGATGGTCGGCCAGACCGGGTCCGAGTTGGCGAACGAGTAGCCGAAGCAGGGGGCGCTGCAGTCGCCGACGCTGAAGTGGCGGCCCGCGAAGATGCCGACCATGTAGTGGAAGTACTGGACCGGGATCGGCTCGTCGAGACCGAGGTTCCGGTGGATCAGCGCGATGTTGTCGGGGGTGCAGTTCTTGCCGCAGGACAGCAGTGCCGGGTCGTGCGGGATCGCGAAGAACAGGAAGTAGGTGAAGGCGCTGATGAAGAGCAGGATGACTAGCGCGCCGAGCGTCCGGCGTACGAGGAATCGAAGCATGACAGTCGCAGCTCTCAGAGGACGGCGGCGGTGGGCTGTGCCGCCCGCCGGCGGGACCGGGACCCGGTCCCGCCGGAAGGCGTCTGCGGTGCTTACTGGTTGACGAAGAGCTTCGTCAGGTCGATTCCGGAGGTGACGTTGTTGTAGACGACGCCGCCGACCTTGGAGCCGAAGAGCTGGAGCTGCTTGTAGAACACCGTCGGGACACCGGGGATCACGTCGGTGGTGATGTAGGCGTTGAGCTTGAACCACTCGTCAGCGGCCTTGACCGGGTCGGTGATCGCCTTGATGCGGTCGATCTCCGAGTTGATCTTCGGGTCGTTGACGTGCGAGTAGTTCGGCGCCTGGTCGGCGATCGTGCGGCCGTCGAAGACCGGCGGGATGACGGTCAGGGTGCTCGGCCAGTCCGCGCCCCACGCGCTCGCGTAGATGTCGTAGGGGTTGTCGACCTTGCCGATCAGGTCGTAGTACGTGTCGGACGGCAGGTCCTTGCGCTGGACGTCGAAGCCGGCCTTCTTGAGCGCGTCCGCGATGGCGACCGAGTACTCCTGGCCCGCGGCGGTGTTGATGTACGCGTACGTGATCTTGGTGTTGAGCTTGCCCGCGTCCGTGAGGATCTTCTTCGCGGCGACCTGGTCACCGTCGGGCTTGGCGACCTTGCCCAGCGGGTCGCTCTTCTGGTAGCCGGCGAGGGTCGGGCTGATGTAGCCGCCCGCGTACTCGGCTCCGTACGAGGCACCGAGGGCCTGCCAGACCGGCTTGGTCGGGATGGCCAGCGCCAGCGCCTTGCGGATCTGGAGGTCGGTGATCTTCTTCATGTTGAAGTTGATCTGGCCCACGAACGGCTGGTAGCCGGAGACCGTGCGCTTGAAGATCGAGGCGGTCCCGACGACGGTCGGGGTGCTCTTGGTGTCCACGGCGTTCGCGAAGCTCAGCGACGTCTGGTTCTCACCGGCGTCCGACATCAGGCGCTTGGTGGAGTCCGGTGCCTGGTGGTTGAACGTGATGTCGAAGGTGTCGACGTACTGGTGGCGCGCCGGGTCGGTCTTCGGGTCCCAGTTGGTGTTCTTCACGAGCGTCATGGACTTGCCGCTCTCGAAGGACTTGATCTTGTACGGACCCGACGCGACCGGCGCCTTGTCGTACTTCTCCTTGGTGTCCTTCGCGGAGTCGACCACCGCGTAGCCCGCCATGGCCATCAGGTACGGCGTGTCCGGCTGCGCCGTCGGGAAGTGGAAGACGATGGTCTTGGCGTCCGGGGTCTGCAGCAGCGAGTCCGGCAGGTGCGCGCCCTTGTACGGGCCGTCCGGGAGCAGCTTGCGGTAGTCGGAGCCTGCGGTGTTGGCGAGCCACTGCTGGAGGTAGGCCGGGCCGTTGGTGATGAACGGCGCGAACAGCCGCTCCACCGACCAGCGGATGTCCTTCGAGGTGATCGGCGTGCCGTCCTCGAACTTGACGCCGTCCTTGAGCGTGTACGTCCAGGTCTTGCCGGCGTCGGTCTCCTTGCCGCTGTCGGTGGCGAGGTCGCCGACGACGGTGTACTTGCCCTTGCTGTCGAGCTTGTACGTCGTCAGACCGCGGTGCAGGAGGGTGGCGAGCTGGCCCTCGTTGCTGACGTAGATCTGGCCCGGGTCGAGGTGGGTGTAGCTGTCGCGCTCCAGGGCGTGCAGCGTGCCGCCGGGCTTGGCGCCCGGTACCTCTTCGGCGGGACCCGTGGAGGCGGCGGCGTCACCGAAGGTGATCTGCGACTGCTGCTGCTTCGCGTTCTGGTCCTGCTTGTCCTTGGTGTCGTTCTTGCTCGTACCGCCGCCGCCGCTGCTGCACGCGGTGAGCATCAGCGCGCCCGCCGCCACGGCCACCAGGGTGGCCTTCGTTCTACGCATGTAGACCGTCATAGCTGTCTCTACACCTACCTGTTCGTCGATGGCTGTTGTGCTGACTGACTCATCCGGTGCTGGGGCGGCGGTGCGCCCCCGCGGTACGGCTTCAGCGTCCCGATTTCGGGTCGAACGCATCCCGGACCGAGTCCCCGAGCAGGTTGAACGCGACGATGAAGATCACCATGGCGATGCCGGGGAAGAACATGTAGGTGATGTCGTTCTGGGCGATGTCACCACCCTTGGCGAACATCCGGCCCCAGTCCGGCGTGGGCTCGATGATGCCGACGCCCAGGAAGGAGAGGCCGGCCTCCGCGGTCACGAAACCGGGAAGCATGAAGGTGGCCTGCACCAGGATCGGAGTGACCAGGTTCGGCAGCAGCTCGCGGCGGACGATGCGCCACGACGACGCACCGGTGACCTTGGCCGCCTCGATGAACTCCCGTTCGCGCAGGCTGAGTACCTGGCCACGCAGGATGCGGGAGAGGCCCATCCAGCCGAGGAACCACTGGACGGCGATGAGCGCGGTGACGCGCAGGTAGGTGGGCGTCTCGTCCTGCGGATCGACGAAGATCGCCACCACGATCGGCATGAAGGCCACGAAGAACAGCTGCGAAGGGAACGCCAGCAGCAGGTCGGAGACGCGGCCGATGAAGTAGTCGGCCCGGCCGCCGAGGTAGCCGGAGGTGATGCCGAGCAGGATGGCGGTCGTCACCGTGGCCAGGGTGACCGCGACGCTGATGAACAGCGAGGTGCGGATCCCGTACAGCAGCTGGGTGAAGACGTCGCGGCCGAGCCCCGGCTCGATGCCGAACCAGAAGCTGCTGCTCACCCCGCCGTTGGGCGCCACCGGGTACCCGAACTCGTTGAGCAGGTCGGAGTTGTTCTGCCCGTAGAGGGTGTAGGGGTCCTTGCCGTACAGCTTGGAGATCACCGGCGCCAGGATCGCGATGGCGAAGAAGAAAATGACTACGAACGCGGAGAGGACTCCGGTACGGTCGCGTTTGAAGCGCCGCCACATGAGTTGGCCGGGGGAGAAGCCGACGATGTCGCCGGCCTGTTTGCCCAGGCCCTGGGTCTGAGCCGCCGGGTCGATGGAGCCGTCATCGGCGTCCGTGACCACGGCCTGGGTTTGACTCGTCATAACGAATGCCCCCACACCAGGAGTCTGTCGTCGCGACTGAAAACTTCGTCGCGGGTTGAGCGGACTTTGGCAATGGATTCATCCTCCAGTCAAGGGGGTGGCGGGGGAAGAAACCGCGCATGGGCTCTTCTTGAGCGAAGATTGTGCAGATTGCCGCGCCAGCGTGCTTGACAATGATCCTTTTCGGACGGCATTTGAGGATCTTTGCGGATCAAACGCGTTTACACGTAAGCAACTTGACTGTCGCAACACCGATATACGGACGTAGCACTCTGAACAGCGTACGGCCGTGCGGGTGCCGTGAGCCGGCCGGGACACCTGAGGGTGCCCCGGCCGACTGCCGTTCGGGGAAAGCCTGTTCCCCTCCCTGATGTACGGGTATATCTATGGGAACGGTGTGCCTGGGGGGAGATGGCCTTGAATCAGGGCAATGTGCTCGCGCGGGGAGCGCGGGTCGCGGGCGGGATCATTTGTGTCGTTCTCATTGCTGCAGAGATCATTTGGATCGGCCGGGACATCGGCAATGTGGGCGTGAAAGACACATTTCTGACCTGGATCGGACGTATTTTCTCTGGTCAGCAGCATGCGCCGCTCGGCACGTCCATCACGGACGTGATTCTGGTGGTGATCTATCTGGGCGCCCTGCTGGCGGCCGCGCAGCCGATCGCCTCCGGCGCCTTCGTGACGGCCGGAGTGCTCACGCTGCTCTACCGGCTCCCACTGCTGTGGATCCTGACCGAGGACGAAACCCGGGGCCTCCACCTGCGGGACCGTGCGCTGTACACCGCGATCGGTGCGGTCCTCGCCGCCGTGGCGCTCATCGTCGTCGCGGCCGCCGGACGGCGCCCGGTGGTCTCACCGGCCGACGGTGAGCCGCCCGCTCCGCCGCGCACCGGACCCGCGATCTTCGGCGGGCTGCTGCTGATGTTCCTCGCGCTGGCGTCCGTCGCCTGGGAGGCGTACTACATCCAGCACTTCACCTCGGACCGCATGGGACCGTTCTCGTACTGGCGCCAGTTCACCGGGAAGCAGCCCTCCGGCGTCCTGCTCGCCCCGCCGGGTTTCTGGGTGGACTGGGTGGTGATCGTGCTGTGCGTGGTCGCCGCGGTGCAGGCGTTTGCCAGGAAGCCGGTCGCGCGCCCGCTGGGCATGGCACTGGGGTGGCTGCTGGCCGCCTACGCGGTGTTCACGCTGGACATCTACGCCAAGCAGAAGATGCTCTTCGAGTTCGGCGACCTGGACACCACCGACATCCTGCAGCAGCTCACCTCCGTCGTGGAGGTCGTCGTGGGAATCCTGATCATCCTGCTGCTCGCGCTGCGCGGCACACACCGTCCGCCGGTAGTGCCCGCCTGGGGGGCGCCAGGAGGTCAGTACGGCGCGTGGGGCGCACCGCCCGCCCCAGCCCCGTACAACGACGCCCCGTACGGCCAGTCGCCGTTCGGCGGCCCGCCGCCCCTCCCGCCGGAGTACCCGCCGAACACGCCACCGCGCCCCCAGACACCGCCCGGCTGGTAGCGGGCGGGACTGCGGGCGCGGAGCGCGCGGCTTCTGCCACCGGTGGTTACGCGACGCCCAGCGTCCGCTTGAGGAACGCCACCTGGAGCAGCAGCAGGTTCTCCGCGACCTCTTCCTGCGGGGTCATGTGCGTGACCCCGGAGAGCGGGAGCACCTCGTGCGGCCGGCCCGCCGCCAGCAGCGCGGAGGACAGCCGCAGCGAGTGCGCCACCAGGACGTTGTCGTCCGCGAGACCGTGGATGATCATCATCGGCCGGACCTGGTCCGCCGCACCCGACAACCCCTCGTCGGTGACGAGGGAGTTGGCGGCGTACACCTCGGGGTGCTCGTCCGGGTGGCCGAGGTAGCGCTCCTGGTAGTGCGTGTCGTACAGCCGCAGATCGGTGACGGGCGCGCCGACGACGCCCGCGTGGAAGACGTCGGGGCGGCGCAGCACGGCGAGCGCGGAGAGATAGCCGCCGTACGACCAGCCGCGGATGCCGACCCGGTCCAGGTCCAGCGGGTACGACCCGGCCAGCGCGTGCAGCGCGTCGACCTGGTCGTCCAGCGTGATCCCGGCGAGATTGCCGACGACGGACTTCTCCCAGGCGGGGGAGCGGCCGGGGGTGCCGCGACCGTCCGCGACGATCACCGCGAAGCCCTGGTCGGCGAACCACTGCGAGACCAGGTGGGCGTTGTGCGCCGACACCACGCGCTGGCCGTGCGGCCCGCCGTACGGGTCCATGAGGACCGGCAGCGGCCCGTCGCCCTCCCGGTATCCGGTCGGCAGCAGGACCGCCGCCGGGATCCGGCGTTCGCCCGCCTCGGTCAGCCGGACGACCGCCCGCAGCGCCGGCTGCTGGGCGTACGAGGTGATGACGGCGGCCGGCTTGTCGTCCCGCAGGACCCGCACCCGGGCGCCGGCGGTCTCCAGCGTCGCGGAGGTGAGCACCGTCAGAGGCCCGGAGCGGACCGCGGAGTGCACGCCGGGCTCGTCCGAGACCCGGGTGACGCCGTGTTCGCCCACCCGGTAGACGTGGATCTCGCCGATCTCGGGGGTGTCCGCCGCGGCCCCGGCCGACGCCGAGACGAGGACGTCGTCCGCGGTGATGTCGAGCACGGCCCTGATGTGCAGCTGCGCGCCGGTCAGCGGCCGGTCGCCGACGACCAGGACGCGCGCCCCGGCCCGCCCGTCGCCCGCCACCACCCCTCCAGGGAGCTTCGCGCCCCCCTTGATGTCGGCGATCCGGACCAGCTTCCCGTCCGGCGTCCAGGCCGGCACCCCGGGGAAAAGATCAAGCCAATCCTGATCTTCCTCGGCGTGCACCGGGTCGGTGCGGCCGGAGTCGGTGTCGACGCTGAGGAAGAGCTGACTGCGCTGGTCACGCGCCTGGACGAGCAGAACGGGCGGGCCGGCCGCCGACCAGTGCACCTGCGCGAGATACGGGTAGCGCTCCCGGTCCCACTCCACGTCCACCCGGGAACCGTCGAGGCCGACCAGCGCCAGCGTCACCACCGCGTTGGCCGTACCGGCCGCCGGGTAGGCGATCTCGGCCGGGCGGCGGCCCGGATGGGCCGGGTCGGCGATCCACCAGCGCTGTACGGGGGTCTCGTCGACCCGGGCGGCCAGCAGCCGCTCACCGTCCGGCGACCACCAGAAGCCGCGGCTGCGGCTCATCTCCTCCTGCGCGATGAACTCCGCCAGCCCCCACGTCACCTCGTCGCCGTCCGGCTCCGCGAGCGCCCGGTCGTTGCCGCCGTCCGCGTCGACGACCCGGAGCGCGCCGCCCGCGACGTACGCCACCCTGCGCCCGTCGGGCGACGGCCGGGGGTCGACGACGGGGCCCGCGGTGGTCAGCTCGCGCGCCGTCCCGGCCCGCAGCTCGGCCACGAACAGCCGCCCGGAGAGCGCGAACGCCGCCAGCTCCACGGCCTGGTCCACCGCATAGCCGACCACCCCGGACGACCCCTCACGGCTGCGCTCCCGCCGCGCCCGCTCCTGCGCGGAGAGCTCCTCGCCGGCCCCCGCCAGCAGCGCCGCCGGATCCGCCGCGATGCGCTCCTGACCGGATTCCGGATCGAGGATCCACAGCAGATTCGACGCGTCGGTCCCGGACCGGGACCGCAGGAACGCCACGCGCTCCCCGTCCGGCGAGACGGTGAACGCCCGGGGTGAGCCCAGCGAGAAGCGCTGCGTCCGGGCGTGCTGACGTGGAAACGAGAGCTCTTCAGTCATGCCACCGACCCTAGAGGGCCGTACCGGCGTCGACCGGGTCTGGCGGAAAACCGGCTATGCGCCCCCGCGTGCTTCCGTGCACCGAGATATGCGGTGGCACGGAAAGTTATGATCAGTTGCCGTGTGTGGGTAAGGGTTAGTAGCAACTGGCAAGTGTCGTGCCCCTGCGTACCTGGGAGGTGAGCCGTTGTGGCGCTATCGATTTCGGCGGTGCTGCTGCTGCTGATCGTCGTGGCCCTGCTGGTCAAGAAGTCTGGGCTCAAAGGCGGCCACGCGGTGGTCTGCACGCTGCTCGGCTTCTACTTGGCGAGCTCCTCCGTGGCCCCGACGATCCAGCAGCTGACGACGAGCGTCGCGGGCATGATCGGGGGCTTCAAGTTCTGAGGGGCACGCACCGGGTCGTTACGCTCTCCCCATGAGCGATCTCCCTCCCAGGCGGCTGCTGCTCGTCCATGCGCACCCGGACGACGAGTCGATCAACAATGGCGCGACGATGGCCAAGTACGCGGCCGAAGGCGCCCATGTCACCCTCGTGACCTGCACTCTCGGCGAAGAGGGCGAGGTCATCCCGACCGATCTCGCGCATCTGGCCGCGGACCGTGACGACACCCTCGGCCGGCATCGCATCGGAGAGCTCGCAGCGGCCATGAAGGAGCTCGGGGTCACCGATCACCGCTTCCTGGGCGGGCCCGGCCGCTACCGCGATTCGGGGATGATGGGCGTCGTCCAGAACGAGAACCCGGACTGCTTCTGGCAGGCCGACGTGGACGAGGCCGCCGGCCATCTTGTGGAAGTCATCCGCGAGGTCCGGCCGCAGGTCCTGGTCGCCTACGACCCGAACGGCGGCTACGGGCACCCCGACCATATCCAGGCGCACCGTGTCGCGATGCGCGCGGCCGAGCTGGCCGCGGCCGAGGGCCACGCCATCGAGAAGATCTACTGGAACTGCGTACCGCGCTCCGTGATCGAGGAGGGCTTCGCGGCCCTCGAGGCGGCCGGCAAGGAGATCCCCTTCGAGGGGATCGCCTCGGCCGACGACGTACCGGGCGTGGTCGACGACGCGAAGGTGACGGCGGCGATCGACGGGACCGCGTACGGGGAGCGCAAGGCCGCGGCGATGCGCGCCCACTTCACCCAGATCGCGGTGGACGGCCCGTTCTTCGCCCTCTCCAACGACCTCGGGCAGCCGCTGTTCGCCTCCGAGTACTACGTGCTGGTGCAGGGGACCGCGGGCGCGGAGCGCGAGGACGACCTGTTCGTCGGGGTGCGGGTATGAGGCCGGCCACGACGGCGGGTGCGGGCAAGGAAGCACAGCGATCGGCGGGCCGCGCGGGGATGGGCGGCACGGGCCGGACCGTGTCGTATCTCGTGCTCGGGGTGCTCGCCGCGCTGGTCGGCGGGGCGGGCGCGCTGGTCCAGGACGGCTGGTTCCCCGGCGGGCTGCTGCTCGCGCTGGCGGGCGTCGCGGGGCTGTTCTACGGCGGGGTGAAGCTCACCGGCACCCGGTTGGGAGCGGCGGTACCGGGCGCCGTGTGGCTGATCACCGTGATGCTGCTGAGCTCCGCGCGACCCGAGGGCGACTTCCTCTTCGCGGCCGGTATCGGCCCGTACATCTATCTGTTGGGGGGAGCACTCGCGGGAGTGGTCTGCGCCACTTTGCCGCAATTGCCCTCATCCGGGGCTAATGACTCCCGACTTGGCGGCTGACCCGCTGTCCGTGGTGTGCTGAGGAGCGAGCGTTCCACCGGTCACGGGGATCGCTCCGGCGCCGCCCAGTATGGTGGTGCGCGCTGGCGAGCCGCCTGAGGATGGCCGTGAGGTGGCGAAGCTAACCGGGAGAGCCTGCTTTGAGTCGTGAAACTGACAGTTCGTCCTCCGGGAACCAGGGGGGTCGCGGCGGGGCCGCGTACCCGTCGGGGACCCCGCCGTACGGAACCCGCCCGTTTCCGTCGCTGCACCCGCAGGAGGGGTCGCAGGACGGCGACGCCACGCCCGAGGCACCGGTGCCGCCGGCCGCCGAGGAGCCCAGGACCGAGACCACGATGACCACCAGGATCCGGATCAACATCCCCGGATCCCGGCCGATTCCGCCGCTGGTCATGCGGACCCCCGTCGAGGACCGCACGCCCGCGGAACCGTCCGGCGACCCCGACCCGGGCCGCCCCGCGTTCAGTTGGAACGCCGTGCCGGCGCCCGCGCCCGCTGCCGAGCCGGCCGGGGAACCGGAGCCGGACGAGGCCCCCGGGCCGGAGCGGACCAGCGACTGGTTCGCCCCCCGGAAGACCTCCGCGGCGGCTCCCGCGCCGTCCCCCGCACCGGGTCCCACGCCGCCTCCGGCATCGGACAGTACCCAGCCGATCAGCGTCGCCGGCCTGCAGTTCCCCGACGACGTCCGCGACCCCCGGCCGGCCGGCGGACAGCCGACGGCGGGCCCGTACCTGGCGCCGCCGATGGGCACCCCGCTCGGTGGCCCGGGAGCCTTCCCCGGGAACCGGGACGACACCCCGTGGCCCGGCTCGAACCCGCTGGCCCCGCAGGACCCCGCGTTCAGCGACCCGTCCTACCGCGATCCCGGCTTCGCCGACCCGGCGTTCAACGGCCCCCCGTTCGGGCCGGGCGGAGCGCCCGGTGAGGGCGACCGCAGCACGCCTTTCCCCGCCTACCAGCCGCCCGCGGGCCAGGGTCCGCAAGGACCGGCGGGACCGACCACCGGCCCGGTGACCGGCGCGGCGCGGCTGCCCCTGGCGGGCCAGCCCGCCCCCGGCACCACCGGGCCCGGTGCTCCCGCCGCCCCCGGTGCTCCCGGTGGGCGCGTGTCGGGCGACACGCTGGTCAGCGGCATCCCGACGGTGCCCGCCGGCCCCAGGACGCCCAAGCCGCCGGCCGCCGGCGAGGACTCCTACCGCTTCGAGGCGGACAGCACTCCGGCGAAGCCCAAGGGCCGCTCCAAGGTGATATTGGCGGGCGGCCTCCTGGTCTTCCTCGCGGGTATCGCCTACGGCGCCGGCCTGCTGATGAACCACGCCGAAGTGCCCAAGGGCACCACCGTCCTCGGTGTCGACATCGGCGGGAAGTCGCGCGACGAGGCCGTCAAGGCGCTCGACGCGAAGCTCGGCAACCGCATCACCGCCCCGATCAAGGTGAAGATCGGCGCCCGGACGCTGGAGCTCAAGCCCTCGGTGGCCGGCCTCTCCATCGACAACCTGGCCACCGTCCGCTCCGTCGCGCACACCGACTACAACCCGGTCTCGGTGATCGGCTCGCTCCTCGGCGGAGCGCGGCCGGCCGAACCCGTGCTCGTCGAGGACGACGAGAAGCTGAAGTCCGCGCTGCAGAACCTGTCGCAACAGGCGGCCGGCGGATCCGGTTCCGAGGGCATGGTGAAGTTCGTCAGCGGCAAGGCCGTCGGCGTACCCGGCACCCCGCGGCAGGCCGTCGACGTCGACGGCTCGATGAAGAAGGTCACCGACGCGTACCGGACCCGCGCCGAGACCGGCCGGGACCAGTTGGTGGAGCTGACCGCCACGACCGTGCAGCCGAAGGTCACCCAGGCCCAGATCGACGAGGCGATCGCCGGCTTCGGCAAGTCCGCGATGGCCGGGATCGTCACCGTGAAGGCCGACGGCTCGCACAAGGTCCCGTTCGGCCCGAACAAGTCGCTGCCCAAGTTCCTGACGATGGTCGCGGACGCCAACGGCAAGCTCCAGCCGTCCTTCGACCTGGTCGTCCTCAAGGACCTGTACGGCAAGGCGTTCACCGGCGTGCTCATCGTGCGGGACAACGGCACGAAGTCCGCCGTCACCCCGAAGGACGTCGCCGACGCGATGCTGCCGGCGCTGAACTCGTCGGACCAGTCCAAGAAGACCGTGGTGATCCCGCACGTGGCGAAGTAGCGCCAGGTCGTATCGTCCTGGGCCCCCGGCAGCGGTCCGGACCATGACATCTGTCATGCGGAAGACACGATGTCCGGCACTGCCGGGAGGGCCCGCCGCTCGGCGAAGCTGATGCCATGACCGCACCAGCCGTACAGACCGCGACCGACGGGCCCACTACGGGCGAACCCGTGGTCGGCTTCAGCGGCGTGAACAAGAGCTTCGGCCCTGTGCACGCTGTCGCCGACCTCACCCTGACCCTGCACCCAGGCGAGACCGTGGCGCTGCTCGGTCCCAACGGGGCCGGCAAGTCCTCGGCCCTCGATCTGCTGCTCGGGCTGCGCAACCCCGACTCCGGCGGCATCAAGGTCTTCGGCACCACCCCGGCGCAGGCCATCGCGCAGGGCCGGGTCGGCGCGATGCTGCAGAGCGGCGGCCTCATGGAGGACGTGACGGTGCGGGAGATCATCTCCCTGGCCTGTGCGCTGCACCCGCGTGCCTACCCGGTGGACGAGGTGCTGGCCACCGCCGACATCACCGACATCGGCGACCGCAAGGTCAACAGGCTCTCCGGCGGCCAGGAGCAGCGGGTCCGCTTCGCGCTCGCCACCGCCGGCGACAACGATCTGATCGTGCTCGACGAGCCGACCGTCGGGATGGACGTCACCGCCCGTCAGGCGTTCTGGGCGACGATGCGCCGCCGGGTCGACGAGGGCCGCACGGTGCTGTTCGCCACCCACTACCTGGAGGAGGCGGACGCGATCGCGGACCGCGTCCTGGTCCTGCACCGCGGCCGGCTCATCGCCGACGGCACCGCCGCCGAGATCAAGGCGCGGGCCGGTGCCCGCCGGATCACCTTCGACCTCCAGGGCGCGATCGACGAACCCGCGCTCAGGGCGCTGCCGCACCTGGTGGGCGTCGAGGTGTCCGGGGCCACCGTCCGGATCCGTTCCGACGACGCCGACGCGACGATGCACGCGGTCTACGGCCTGGGGCTCTACCCCCGCAATCTCGAAGTCGCGGGCCTCGGCCTGGAGCAGGCGTTCCTCGCCATCACCGACGCGGCATCCGCCGAGGAGGCGGAAGAGCGATGAAGACTCTGATCAAGCTGGAGATCCTGCGCGTCCTGCGCAACAAGAAGTTCATGTTCTTCTCGGTGATCTATCCGCCGCTGCTCTTCCTGATCATCACGGCGGGCACCGACCCCAAGGCGAAGCTGCCCGGCACCGATCTGTCGACGGTCGCGTACTTCATGGTCGCGATGTCCGCGTTCGGTGCCATGACGGCCGTCCTGATGGGCAACGCCGAGCGGATCGCCCGGGAGCGCGAGAAGGGCTGGGTGCGCCAGCTGCGGCTCACCGCGCTGCCCGGCCGCGGCTACGTCACCGCGAAGATCGCCTCGGCGGCCACCATCAGCCTGCCGTCGATCCTGCTCGTCATGATCGTCGGCGCGGCCGTGAAGCAGGTGCGCCTGGACGCCTGGCAGTGGGTCGCGATCCTGCTGTGCAGCTGGGCCGGCAGCTTCGTCTTCGCGGCGCTCGGGGTGGCCATCGGCTACGTCGCGTCCGCCGATGTCGCCCGGCCGATCTCGATGATCGCCTACTTCGCGCTGGCGCTGCTGGGCGGTCTGTGGGTGCCCTTCACATCCTTCCCGCAGTGGATGCAGAACATCGCCCAGTACCTGCCGGCCCGGCCCTACGCGGCGCTCGGCCAGGCCGTCGAGCTCGGGGACGCCCCGCATGTGAAGGACATCGCGATCCTGCTGGTCTATCTGCTGGTCTTCGCGGGCGGCGCGGCGTACCTGTACCGCAAGGACACCCAGAAGGCGTGACACCGTGAAGCCCGTGAAGTCCGTGAACCCCGCCGACGGCGCCCGCGCCGGACGAGAGAACTGGGCGCCGTGGCGCGCGGAGCTGGAGGCCGCCGACTCCACCTCCATGGGCCGCGTGCCGGAGACCCGCAGGCAGGCCGTGGTCAAGCTGCTGTGGATCGCCATCTGGATGCTCTACCTGGGCGCCCCGGTGGACGACCTGGTGCACGGCGGCCACGGGACCGCGGTGGTCGTCCTGGCCTCGCTGGGCCTCACGGGATTCGTCATCGCCTATCTGTCGCTGGTCTTCCTGCGGACCAACACCGAGGAGGAGAAGCGCTGGGTGTACTGGGTGCTGTGCGCCCTCGCCGGGCTGGCGGCGGTCACCTCGGCGACCCTGGGCAAGCCCTGGCTGGTGCTCTTCGTCTACGTCTCGGTGGCGTGCGGGGCGGTTCTGCCGCCGACCCGGTCCCGCTGGCTGATCCCGGCCGCCACCGGGGCGCTCGCCCTCATCGGCTCCTTCGTCGACACCCAGCGGGACCTCTTTCCGGCGCTGCTGATCCCTTGCCTCCTCGGAGGGTTCGCGATGGTGGGCATCAGACAACTCGTCCAGACGATGCGGGAGCTGCGCGAGGCGCGGGAGGCCGTGGCGCAGCTCGCCGCGACCGAGGAACGGCTGCGGCTCGCCCGTGATCTGCACGATCTGCTCGGCCACTCGCTGTCCCTGATCACGCTCAAGAGCGAGCTGGCCGGCCGGATGCTCCCGGACCGGCCGGTGGACGCCGCGCAGCAGGTCGCCGACATCGAGAAGGTCAGCCGCCAGGCGCTCGTCGACGTCCGTGAGGCGGTGAGCGGCTACCGCCGCCCCACGCTGGCCACCGAACTGGCCGGAGCCCGCACCGCGCTGGCCGCCGCCGGCATCGCCGCCGACCTCCCGGTGGAGCTGCCGCCCACCGCGGCCGCACAGGACGACGGAACGTCCCCGGCGCTCGCCCCGGACACCGAGGGCGCGCTGGCCTGGGCCCTTCGTGAGGCGATCACCAACGTCATCCGGCACAGCGGCGCCACCCGCTGCGTGATCACCCTCACCGAGCGGTCCGACGACGGCGCCGGCACCGTCGTCCTCACCGTGACGGATGACGGCCGCGGCCCCGCCGGCGGCCCCGGCAACGGCCTCTCCGGCCTGGAGGAGCGCCTGCTGCTCGCCGGCGGCAGCCTCACCACCGGCCCGGCGGCGCCGACCGGTTTCACGCTCAGCGCGAGCGTGCCACGGCGTACCCCTGTGGTGACGGTTCCGCCCCTCGCCTGACCTGGTACGCGGCGGCGTCGCGTCCCCCCGTTCGGACGTGTGCCGGTTTCCCGCGGAGCTCCGTCGGCTACCTGTCACCAGCCGAAGACCGCCTCGGCCGGCGCCGGTCCGCCGATCGCCGTTCGCATCCCAGGGCTCCAGGGAGAACGCATGGCTGCACGACGTGCCACGAGCGCCGGACCGGGGCCCGGCTCCGAACGGGCGGGAGCACTGCGCAGGCTCGGTGAGTGGTGCGCCCGGCGCTGCGTCGTGGTCATCATCGTCTGGCTGGTCGCCCTGGCCGGGCTGCACGTCCTGCAGAACACCTTCGGCGGCACGTACTCGGACGACTTCTCGTTGCCGGGCACCCGGTCGAACACCGGCCAGCAGGTGCTCCAGAAGAACGCTCCGGCCTCCAGCGGCACCAGCGCCCAGGTGGTCATGCACGACTCCAAGGGCCAGCTGACCGGCGTCACGGACCAGATCAACCAGACCGTCGCCGCGCTCCAGAGGGTCCCGCACGTGACCTCGGTGACGAGCCCGCTGCCGGCCTCGGCGTCCGCCCCGCCGACGGGTGCGATCTCCAAGGACGGGACGATCGGCTACATCACCGTCCGCTTCGACAAGAATCCCACGTCGATCGGCGAATCCCTGGTCGGCAACGTCGACGGCGCCGTCGCCTCGCTGCGGTCCGCGGGCATCGACGTCGAGTACGGCGGACCTCTCGGCGAGGCCGCCCGGCCCGACACCAAGGACTTCACCAGCGAGGCCATCGGGTTCGCCGTCGCGGTGGTCGTCCTGCTGGTGGGATTCGGCAGCGTCATCGCCGCCGGCCTGCCGCTCGTCAGCGCGCTGATCGCGGTGATCGTCGGGCTGAGCTGTCTGAGCCTGCTGGCGGCGGCCTCCACCTTCGCGAGCGTCTCGCCGACCCTGGCCACGATGATCGGGCTCGGCGTGGGCATCGACTACGCGCTGTTCCTGATCACCCGCTACCGCCAGCTGCTGATGGACGGCGACGATCCGCCCGTCGCGGCGGGCCGGGCGGTGGCCACCAGCGGCCGGGCGGTCCTGGTCTCCGGCTGCACGGTGATCGTCGCGCTGCTCGGCCTGTACGTGTCGCGGGTCAGCTTCATCGGCAAGCTGGGCGTGGCGGCGGGCGTCACCGTGGTCACGGCGGTGCTGGGCGCGCTCACCCTGGTCCCCGCGCTGCTCGGACTGATCGGTCGCCGGATCGACCGCTTCACCTTCCGCAAGCCCGTCGCGGAGGGTACCCAGGGCCTGGAGGGCGAGGCGCAGGGCGGCTGGCACCGGTACGCCCAGCGGGTGGAGCGCCGCCCCTGGTGGTTCCTGCTCGGCGGGGTGGTGGTGATCGCGGTCCTGGCGATCCCGCTGCTGTCGATCCGGCTCGGCCATATCGATGACGGCGCCGATCCGACCAGCTTCACCGACCGGCGGGCGTTCGACCTGATCAGCGAAGGCTTCGGGCCCGGTGCCAACGGTCCGCTGACCATCGTGGTCGACCAGACCGACGTACCGGCCGCCGACCGGGCGGCGCTGGCCACCTCGGTGCAGAAGGCGCTCACCGGCGTACCCGGCGCGGCGAGCATCAGCCCGCCGCAGCCCACCAGCAACGGCCAGGTGCTGATCTCCACCGCGATCTCCGAGGTCGTTCCGCAGGCCGCGGGCACCACGGATCTGACCAACCATCTCGAGGACGACGTCCTGCCGAAGGCGGTGTCGGGCACCGCCGCCCGCACCTATCTGACCGGGACGACCGCCGCCCAGGTGGACTTCCTGGACCTGATCTCCGCACGGCTGCCGCTGATCATCGCGGTGGTGGTGGGGCTGGCCTTCATCATCATCCTGACCGTCTTCCGCGGTCTGCTGGTGGCGCTCAAGGCCGCCGTGCTCAACCTGCTGTCGATCGCCGCCTCGTACGGGGTGGTGGTCGCGGTGTTCCAGTGGGGCTGGGGCGGCCCGGCACTCGGCGTCAACGGCACGGTCCCGATCGAGAGCTATGTGCCGATGATGATGTTCGCCATCGTCTTCGGGCTCAGCATGGACTACGAGGTGTTCCTGCTCTCGCGGGTGCACGAGGCCTGGGAGCGCACCGGGGACAGCAAGGGCAGCGTGGCGCACGGTCTGGAGATCACCGCACGGGTGATCACCTGCGCCGCGCTGATCATGGTGAGCGTCTTCGCCGCGTTCATCCTCAGCGACAACATCGTCATCAAGATGCTGGGTCTCGGCCTGTCGGTGAGCGTCCTGATCGACGCCACCATCGTCCGGCTCCTGCTGGTGCCCGCGGTCATGACGCTGCTCGGCCGGCACGCGTGGTGGATGCCGCGCTGGCTCGACCGGGTGCTGCCGCACGTGGACGCCGAGGGTACGACGGCCTGACGGTGCGGCGGCCCTACTCTGGCCGTATGACTGAGGCCAGCGGCGGGCCACCCGCACGGAACGTACGAGTCCTCCTCGCCGACGACCAGTCGATGGTGCGGGAAGCGCTGGCCACGCTGCTGGGCCTGGAGGACGACATCGAGGTGGTCGCCCAGGTCGCCCGGGGCGACGAGGTGCTGGCGGCGGCCCGCGCCTACGCACCGGACGTGGCGCTGCTCGACATCGAGATGCCCGGCCTGACCGGGATCGAGGCGGCGGCGCAGCTGCGCAAGGCGCTGCCGGACATCAGGATCGTGATCGTCACGACGTTCGGCCGCCCCGGGTACCTGCGGCGCGCGATGGAGTCCGGCGCCGAGGCGTTCCTCGTCAAGGACGCGCCGGCGTCCCAGCTCGCCGACGCGGTACGGCGGGTGCTGCGCGGGGAGCGGGTCATCGACCCGACGCTCGCGGCGGCGGCGCTGGCCGACGGGGCGGACCCGCTGACCGCCCGCGAGCGGGACGTACTGCGGGCGGCGGCCGACGGGTCGGTGAACGCGGAGATCGCACGGAGCCTGCTGCTGTCCGAGGGCACGGTCCGCAACTACCTCTCGACGGCGATCCAGAAGACGGGCGCCCGCAACCGGGCGGAAGCGGTGCGGATCGCCCGCGAGAAGGGCTGGCTCTAGGGTCTGTCCGGCGGCTCAGTTCAGCAGCGCGCGCGCCGATCTGGCCTGTCCCTGGATGGACTTCGCGGCCTCCGGATCGATGATCTTCAGCATCTCCGCGTAGGCCTCCATCTCGGCCGCGCCCTGCAGGTAGTCACCGCGCCGTACGAGGAGCTGGGCGCGTTCGTAGCGCAGCCGGGCCGGGTGCCGGGGGAGCAGCAGGGCGAGCTCGACGGCCCACAGCTGCACGCCGATCTCCTCGGGCCGGGCGGCCGCCCAGGCGCGGATGTTGTTCAGCACCCGCAGCACGATGTCGAGCGGGTCGGCGGGCACCAGCATGTCCGGCGCCAGCGGGGCGCCGGTCGCGCCCGCGACGAGCAGCCCGGCGTCGTCGGAGTCGAGCACCCGGCCGCCGTGGAACGGGTCGGCGAGCACGAAGTGCCCGGCGGGATCACCCAGGCCGACGACGAAATGGCCGGGCAGGGCCACCCCGTAGACCGGGGCGCCGGCCCGCCGGCCGACCTCGATCCAGACCACCGACAGCAGGATCGGCAGACCGCGCCGGCGGCGCAGCACCTCGTGCAGCAGCGAGGACTCCAGCCGCCCGTAGTCGGCGGGCAGCCCGGCGAAGCCGCAGGTGCCGCCGAGGAGCGCGGACAGCGCGCGGGCCCAGTCGTCGGGCGTCGTGAGGCCGTAGGGCAGCATTCCGGCCAGCCGGTCGAGCTCGATCTGCGCCGTGTCCGGACCGGTCCGGCCGAACTCGGGGTCGGCCTCCGCGCCGATCAGCAGGCACAGCTCGGCGAGGTCGGGCCGCTCCTCGCGGGCCGCCTCCGCGAAGCGCTCACGCCACGGGCCCGTCACGGCGACGGCCGGCGGTAGTGGTAGCCGTGATGGGTGGTGAAGCCCATCCGGTCGTACAGCGCCCGCGCGGCGTCGTTGTCCGCCTCGACCTGGAGATACGCGAACGACGCGCCCTCCTCGACGGCCCGGCGGGCGAGCGCGGCCATCACCGCGGTGGCGAGCCCCCGCCGACGGAACGCCGGTTCGACCTCGACGGCACCGAACAGCGCCCACCGGCCGTCCACCACGCCGCGCCCGATCGCCCCGGGCGCGGTGGCGAACCAGACGGACGGCCCGCCGAGCACCACCTTCAGTGCCTGTTCCGCCAGGTCACCCGTGCGGTGGTACGACGCGAGCCAGGAATCCCCGGGCTCGCGGGTCAGGGTGACGGCGTCCGCGCCGGGCAGTTCCGCGAGCGGCGCGAGGGGTGCGGTACGGACCAGGGTGTCGGCCTCCCGGAGCCAGCCGCGCCGGTCGAGCTCGGCGGCGAGCGGCCCGTCGTCGGGGACCTGGAGGTACGGGGTCGTGCCGCGTTCGCCGTACCAGCGCACGACGAACTCCAGCGCCTCGTCCAGCGGCATCTCCGGATCACCGTGCGCGAGAACGGAGTTGGCCCGCCGCGTGAAGCCCTCCCGTCGCCCACCACCACCCTTCCGAGGGAGCGCTCCGCGCACCCCTTCTGTGGCCCGCAGCGTCCACTCGCCCAGCCGCTCGCTCTCCGTGGCCGGCCAGGCGCGCGAGGCCGCTTCCTGGAGCTCCGCCGCGCTCACCCGAGCGCTGCGGCGGACCGGAGCGGGGGGCACGACCTTTCCCGCGACCAGCGCAGATTCGGCGATCCGGACGGTTTCACCGTCCCGGCGGGTGACGCACACCACGCCGTGATCCCACGATGCGAGAACACCGAGGGTGTCGCTGAACGTAGGCTGCCCGTCAGCGATCTCCAGTACCCGCCGTACCGAAACGCGTTTCCCCACGTCAGCAGGGCTGATGCGGACCACTAGCCGTCCTGTGGCGGCAAAATCCATAGTCATCAGTGCCCCTCTTGTTCGTCTCGTGCCCAGGAACGGAGATACTAGAGGCGGGCATCGACGACGCCGCGCTCCCGCGCGAGATGAGCCCTACCGAGGAGGAACGACAGCGTGACCTACGTCATCGCGCAGCCTTGTGTCGACGTCAAGGACAAGGCGTGTATCGAAGAGTGCCCGGTCGACTGCATCTACGAGGGCTCCAGGTCCTTGTACATCCACCCGGACGAATGCGTCGACTGCGGCGCCTGTGAGCCGGTCTGCCCGGTCGAGGCCATCTTCTACGAGGACGACACCCCGGAGGAGTGGAAGGACTACTACAAGGCGAATGTGGAGTTCTTCGACGAGCTCGGATCGCCCGGTGGCGCCTCGAAGCTCGGACTGATCGAGCGGGACCACCCCTTCATCGCCGCGCTGGAACCGCAGAACCAGCCCGGCTGATCAAGACCGCACGACGCGTCGGTCCCGTACGGGGAGGCTTCCGTACGGGACCGGTGTCGTTCTCCAGTCCAGGAAAGTGAGCACCAGCGTGGCGCCAGTCTCCGACCGTCTCCCCGTCTTCCCCTGGGACCGGCTAGAGCCGTACAAGGCCGCGGCGGCCGCACACGCCGACGGCATCGTCGACCTGTCGGTGGGCACCCCCGTGGACCCGGTCCCGGCCGTGATCCGCAAGGCACTGTCCGCCGCGGCGGACAGCCCCGGCTATCCGCTGACGTACGGCACCGGCTCGCTGCGGGACGCCGTCGCGGACTATCTGCGGGACCGGCTCGGCATCGCGGGCGCCCAGCCGGCGAACGTGCTGCCGCTGATCGGCTCCAAGGAGCTGGTCGGCTGGCTGCCGACGCTGCTGGGGCTGCGCGAGGGCGATCAGGTCGCCTACCCGGAGCTGGCCTACCCGACGTACGAGATCGGGGCGCTCGTCGCCCGCGCCGAGCCGGTGACGTACGCCGACCCGGTCGCCGACCTCGACCCGGCGCGGGTCCGGCTGCTCTGGCTCAACACCCCGTCGAACCCGACCGGCCGGGTGCTGGACGCCGCCGAGCTGCGCCGCATCGTGGACTGGGCGCGCGAGCACGGCATCCTCGTCGTCTCCGACGAGTGCTACATCGAGCTGGGCTGGGACGCGGCACCGGTCTCCGTGCTGCACCCCGACGTGTGCGGTGACAGCCACGACGGGCTGATCGCCGTCCACTCGCTCTCCAAGCGCTCCAACTTCGCCGGGTACCGGGGCGCGTTCCTGGCCGGCGACGCGGCCGTCGTCAAGGAGCTGCTGGGGGTGCGCAAGCACACCGGCATGATCGTCCCGGCGCCCGTGCAGTCCGCGATGATCGCCGCGCTCGGCGACCGCGAGCACGCCGTCGTGCAGAAGGAGCGCTACGCCCGGCGGCGGGCCGTGCTGCGGACCGCCTTCGAGGGCGCCGGATTCCGGATCGAGCACAGCGAAGCCAGCCTCTACCTGTGGGCGACGCGTGGGGAGTCCTGCTGGGACACCGTCGGTGACCTGGCCAAGCAGGGCATCCTGGTCGCGCCGGGCGAGTTCTACGGTCCGACGGGCGCGCACTTCGTACGGGTCGCGTTCACCGCGCTCGACGAGCGGGTGGACGCCGCGGTGCGCCGGCTGGCCTGACGTCCCCTGTTGTCCCCGCAACGCCGGAAGGGGCCCGGAGAGCGCGCGCTCTCCGGGCCCCTTCGCGTGGGTCCGCCGTGCCTAGCCGCCGATCGGCAGGCTGCTGAGCGGCAGTGCGTCGGTCGGGAGGGTGCTGATCGGGAGGGTGCCGGCCGACGGGAGCGAGGAACCGCCGGGCATGCCGGCGACCGGGAGGGTGTCGGCGCCGGACAGGCCGGCCGCGCCCACGGACTTGGTGGTCGAGCCGAGGAGATCGCCGGTGGAGCCGGCGGCGTCGCCTGCGGCCTTCTGGGCGGCCGGGGCGGCGGTCTTGCCGGTGGTGCCGACCGTCCGGCCCGCGGCCGGGACGGCCGTCTGCACGGTCTTGCTGCCGGCCTCGGTGGCCAGGCCGCTGGCCTGCTGGGAGGCGCCGTCGAGGGTGTTGCCGAGGCTCGCGCCGTCAAGGTTGGTCAGTCCACCCAGGTCAGCCGTCTGCGGCAGCTCGGCGGCCGACGCGGCGCCGGCGCCCAGCAGGGGAGCCGCGGCCGCACCGATCAGCAGGGCAGCACGGGCGATCCGACGCGAAAGGGGGAGGGACATGGTGCTCCTTTTACGGAGGGGGGACGGGACATGTCCGCCGGGCGGACGTGCTGACTACCGCTCCAGGAGCCCGAAGGTTGCGGCCGTTCGAGGTAAAGAGTTGGTAATGCGTCGCATAATAGTGCTCCGGCAAAATGGTCCATTCCGGTCACGGCGCAAAGAAGTGAGGAAACGTCACATCGCTTGCGTCACAAGGGAGTTGGCGGCCGGTCGGGGGAATTGGCCGCTTCCGGAGTTTGACGTAGCCGCTATGCGCCTGCGGGTGATGCGCCGCACTATTGCGCGACCGTGATCCGTACGTCGCCGTCGGCGGTCTCGGCCGCACTGGTGTCGGACTTCTGCCAGCCCTTGCCGGAATCGGCCGCCCGCCACTGCTTGTCCCGGAACGAGACCTTCTCGACCTTCAGCTCCGCGGAATGGGCCACCGCCCACTGCGCCAGCTCCCAGCCGCGGCGCTTCCCGTCCCCCTCCGCCGCGCCTCCGGCGGGGGTCGACGGCACCTGGACGGTCCGCTCGCGCGCCGTGCCGCCACCGGCCCTGCCCTCGGCCGGGCGCGGGGTGACCTGCGGTCCGAACTCACGGGCCAGCTGCTTGCGGACCCGCGCGGGATCGCCCGTCGTAACGGTCTCGCCCGAGCTCAGGGTGCAGCTGAGCGCGCCGGGCTGCCGGCCGGTCAGCGCCGAGGTCAGCAGGGTCGCGTCCGCCTCGTGCTTCGCGTACGCCTGGGGGAAGCCGCTCTTCTGCACCCGCTGGGCGGCCACGGTCAGCGGCAGCCGCGCATAGCCCTCGATCTTCACCAGGCCGTCGAAGAACTCGTTCGTGGCGTGCACCGGGTCCATGATCTGTGCCGGGGTGCCCCAGCCCTGCGAGGGCCGCTGCTGGAACAGGCCGAGCGAGTCCCGGTCGCCGTGGTCGAGATTGCGGAGCATCGACTCCTGCATCGAGGTGGCCAGCGCTATCGTCAGCGCCCGCTCCGGCAGCCCCCTGGACGTCGCGACCGCGGCGATCGTCGAGGCGTTCTCCGCCTGCTGCGATTCGAGCTCCATGGTGTTGTCGTCCGCCGCGACCGTGCACCCGGCGCGCTGGGAGCGGCTCTCGACGACGTAGTAGGCGCCGTATCCGGCGATCCCGAGCAGGACGAGGCCCGCCACGGTCAGCCGGAGTCGGCGGCCGTTCCGGCGAGGACGCCGCTCCGGCGTCGGCGAAGGCTGGGACATGAGGCCCACCGTACCCACACACCGCTCCCGGAGCCCGAACGCCGACGCCGGACGTGCGCACGTCGCGGGAGGCCTCCGGGCACCGCCGGTAGGGTCGGGGGCATGACCGCAAGCCCGCTCGACCTCAGCCAGGATGCCGCCGCCGTCACGGCGCAGCTCGTGGACATCCCTTCTGTCAGCCTCGCCGAGAAGGCGCTGGCCGACATCGTGGAGGAGGCGCTGCGCGCCCTTCCGCACCTGACCGTGGACCGGGACGGGGACGCGGTCGTGGCACGGACGAACCTGGGCCGCGCCGAGCGGGTGGTGCTCGCCGGACACCTCGACACGGTGCCGATCGCGGACAACCTGCCGTCCCGGCTCGACGCCGACGGACTGCTGTGGGGCTGCGGCACCACCGACATGAAGTCCGGCCTCGCCGTACAGCTGCGCCTCGCCGCGACCGTGCCCGAGCCCAACCGCGACCTCACCTTCGTCTTCTACGACGCCGAGGAGATCGCCGCCCAGTTCAACGGCCTCAAGCGGCTCGTCGAGAACCACCCGGAGTGGCTGGCGGGCGACTTCGCGGTGCTCCTGGAGCCCACCGACGCCCAGGTGCACGGCGGTTGCCAGGGCACCCTGCGGGTCAGGGTGCAGACCACCGGCCGCCGCGCCCACTCCGCGCGCAGCTGGCTCGGTGAGAACGCCATCCACAAGGCCGCGCCGATCCTCGCCCGGCTCGCCGCCTACGAGCCCCGCCGGGTCGTCATCGACGGGCTGGTCTACCCCGAGGGCCTGAACGCGGTGATGATCGAGGGCGGGCACGCGGGGAATGTGATTCCCGACACGTGCGCCGTGATCGTCAACTACCGGTTCTCGCCCGATCAGACCGAGGCCGAGGCGCTCGCGCACGTCACCGAGGTCTTCGAGGGATTCGAGGTCGTGCCCACCGACAGCGCGCCCGGCGCGCTGCCCGGACTGTCCCAGCCGGCCGCCGCCGCGTTCGTCGCGGCCATCGGAACTGAGCCTTTCGGCAAGGAATCCTGGACCGACGTGGCCCGTTTCTCCGCCCTCGGCATCCCGGCCGTCAACTACGGTCCCGGCAATCCCAAGCTGGCCCACACCCGCGAGGAGAATGTGTCGGTGGCCGCCGTCCTGGAGGCCGAGGAGCGGCTGCGGGCCTGGCTCACCGCCTGACGCCCAGGACCCGGCGGGGGGGCTGGGTGGGAACCGCACGGGCCGTTATCCGCGTGATGTTCCCACCATGGTGTGATCGGATGCAACCGATCGTGTGGGGGGAAAGAAGGCCGTTCCATGGGACTGACCAGTCCGCTGTTCTTCGTGGTGCTCATCGTCGCGGCCGTCGTGGCCGTGGCGGGGGCCGTGCTGCTGTGGGGGCGTGTGCCGGGCCCCCGGCTGGTCCGGCTGCCCGCCCGCGTCGGGATGATCGTGGTGTGCCAGCTGACGGCGGTCTTCGTGGTGATGGCCGGGGTGAACAACCAGTACGGCTTCTACGCCTCCTGGGACGACCTGCTCGGCGGCGGCAGCGGGGGCGGCAGCATGAACACCTCCGCGAAGCACAAGGCGCCCCCGCCGGGACCGGCGCAGCTGACGGTGAAGTTCGCCCCGTACGCGCAGGGGTTCCGCAAGGCGGACGTGCCCGGCGCCAAATCCGGCGCGTCGGGTGACGTCATGGTCTGGACGCCGCCGCAGTACGACAAGAAGGAGTACGCGAACACCCGCTTCCCGGTGATCGTGGTGCTGCACGGCCTGCCCGGGAGCCCGCGCAGCTTCCTGCGCGCCATGCGGCTCGGCCAGATCATGGAGCGGCAGATCACCGAGGGCAAGGCCGAGCCGGCCATCCTCGTCCTGCCGACGATCACGCCCAAGGGCGCCAAGGCCGGCTGCGCCGACGCGCCGGGCCGGGGCAAGGGCGGCACCTGGCTCGCCCAGGACGTGCCGGACGTGGTCGCGCACAACTTCCGTACGCTGCCCGCCCCGAGCGGCTGGGCGGTGATGGGCATATCGACCGGCGGCTACTGCGCCGCCCGGCTCGCCCTCGACTACCCCTCCCGGTACGTGGCGGGCGCCGCGCTGGCCCCCGACAACCCCGCCGAGGGCCCCCGTTCACCGCTGTGGCTGGCCCACAACACCAAGCCGAACGTGGACCTCCTGGTGGGGTCGAGCGTCCAGGACCCCGAGAGCCCGCCGCGGTTCGCCGAGTGGCTCGGCCACGCGGTGCAGGCGCCGACGACCGTCACCCCGATGCTGCTGGACACCGGCGGCCACAACTGGAAGACCTGGGGACGGATGTTCCCCGACGCGCTCACCTGGGTGAGCAGCCACCTGGAGGCTCCGCGCGTTGTGCCGCTGGCCAGCCCGGACGCGCCGTGATGCGTCGTACGCTGCTCGCATGAGTACCGCACGCAGGGACACGAGCAACGCGCAGGAGGCGGCAGCGGCGGCCAACGAGGCGGCCGAGCACTCTTCTCCGCAGGGACAGGGCTGGCCGGAACGGCACACCGGGCCGGTGGTCCGGAGGCGCGGCCAGGTACAGGCCGGCACCACCGACCAGCGGTTGCTGGACAGCCGCGGCCCCTCGGAATGGGTGCACGGCGATCCCTGGCGGGTCATGCGCATCCAGTCCGAGTTCGTCGAGGGATTCGGCGCCCTGGCCGAACTCGGCCCCGCGGTCAGCGTGTTCGGCTCCGCGCGCACCCCGGTCGACTCCGTGGAGTACGCGGCGGGCATCTCGATCGGCCGCGCGCTGGCCGAGGCCGGCTTCGCGGTGATCACCGGCGGCGGCCCCGGTGCCATGGAGGCCGCCAACAAGGGCGCGGGCGAGGCCGGCGGGGTGTCCGTCGGGCTCGGCATCGAGCTGCCCTTCGAGCAGGGCCTCAACCCCTACGTCGACATCGGGGTGAACTTCCGCTACTTCTTCGTCCGCAAGACGATGTTCGTGAAGTACGCGCGCGGCTTCGTCGTGCTCCCCGGCGGTTTCGGCACCCTGGACGAGCTGTTCGAGGCCATCACCCTCGTCCAGACGAAGAAGGTCACCCGGTTCCCGATCGTCCTGTTCGGCACCGCGTACTGGAGCGGCCTCGTCGACTGGGTCCGGGGCACCCTGATCGAGGGCGGCAAGGCCTCCGCGGCCGATCTGGAGCTGTTCCATCTGACCGACGACGTGGACGAGGCCGTGGCCCTGGTGACCAAGGAGACCGAGGGCTGAGCCGCGCCCCTTACGCCAGCCCGCGGCGGGCGACCGCGGGCGGCCGGTGGCCCGCGATGGAGGCCACCATGTCCAGCACCTGGCGGGTCTCGGCGACCTCGTGGACGCGGTACACCCGGGCCCCGAGCCAGGCCGAGACCGCGGTGGTCGCCAGCGTCCCGATCAGCCGTTCCTTGACCGGGCGGTCGAGCGTCTCGCCCACGAAGTCCTTGTTGGACAGCGACACCAGCACCGGCCACCCGGTCTCCGTCATCTCCGGGAGCCGCCGGGTCGCCTCCAGCGAGTGCCGGGTGTTCTTGCCGAAGTCGTGCCCGGGGTCGATGAGGACGGCGTCGCGCCGCACACCGAGCCCGACGGCCCGCTCCGCGAGGCCCACGGTGACCCGCAGGATGTCCGCCATGACGTCCTCGTACCCGGTCCGGTGCGGGCGGGTGCGCGGCTCGACGCCGCCGGCGTGCGTGCAGACCAGCCCGGCGTCGTAGCGGGCGGCGACCTCGGCCAGCTTCGGGTCGACGCCGCCCCAGGCGTCGTTCAGCAGATCGGCGCCCGCCTCGCAGGCCGCCTCGCCCACCTCGTGCCGCCAGGTGTCGACGCTGATCACGACGTCCGGGTGCCGCCGGCGGACCTCGGCGACGAAGGCGACCGTGCGGCGGATCTCCTCCTCGGCCGAGACGTCCTCTCCGGGACCGGCCTTGACCCCGCCGATGTCGATGATCGCGGCGCCCTCGGACACCGCCCGTTCCACGCGCAGCAGGGCCGGTTCATCGCTGAACGTGGCGCCCTGGTCGTAGAACGAATCGGGTGTCCGGTTCACGATCGCCATGATGACCAGCTCGTCGTCGCCGAACTCCCGCGTGCCCAGCCGCAGCATTTGCGTGTGCCTCCTGTAGATCGCCCACCGGCGACGATAGCCGCAGGAGGGTGCCGGCTCCCCACAGGAGGGTCCGGCGGGGGCCGGACATGGCACCATCGTGCAAACACATCGCGCGGCCCCGGGAGACGGTCTTGTTCTGGTTCATGCTCATCGCGCTGGTCGCGGTGGTCGCCGCAGTGGCACTGGCCGTACTCGGCGACGGCGGCCCGCTCCGCGACGCGGACCCGGACCGGATCGACGACCGGCTGCCCGTCGACCGCCCGCTGGTCCGCGCCGACATCGACGGGCTGCGGCTGCCGGTGGCCGTACGCGGCTACCGGATGCTCGACGCGGACGAGGTGCTGGACCGCCTCGCGGCGGAGCTGGCCGAGCGGGACGCGCGCATCGCGGATCTGGAGTCGGCCCTGGCCGGCGCCCAGGCGACCGCCCTGGGCACTCCGGCACTGCTGGACCCGCCGCTCTCGCCGTCGGTCCTCGACCAGCCGCCCATGCGGCCGGACGCACCGTCGGACACCCCGCCCTCGCTGCGCAAGGACCCGGAGGACCGCCCCCATGAGTGAGCGCGGCACGGTCACCGGCGAGGACGGCCTGGCCCGCTGCCCCTGGGGGCTGTCGGCGCCGGATTACGTCTCGTACCACGACGGCGAGTGGGGCCGCCCGGTGCACGGCGACGACGCGCTCTACGAGCGGCTGTGCCTGGAGGCGTTCCAGTCCGGGCTCTCCTGGATCACGATCCTGCGCCGCCGCGAGGGCTTCCGCGCCGCCTTCGCGGACTTCTCCATCAAGGCGGTCGCGGCGTTCACCGACGAGGACCGGGAAAGGCTGCTCGCCGACCCCGGCATCATCCGCAACCGCGCCAAGATCGACGCGTCCCTCGCCAACGCCCACGTGGCCGCCGGGCTGGGCGCCGGCGGCCTCGACGAGCTCATCTGGTCGCACGCGCCGGACCCGGCGGGCCGGCCGGTGCCGCGCACGCTCGACGACGTACCGGCGACCACGCCCGAGTCGGTGGCGCTGGCCAAGGACCTCAAGAAGCAGGGCTTCCGCTTCGTCGGACCGACCACGGCCTACGCGATGATGCAGGCCTGCGGCCTGGTCGACGACCACCTGGCCGGCTGCCACGTGCGGACCACCAGGTCGTAGACCTGTTGCGCCGCTACCGGCCCAGGTAGCGCGGCGGCTCCTTCTTGAGGAACGCCTCCACGGCGATCCGGTGGTCCTCCGACGCGCCCGCGATGGTCTGGAGCTCGTCCTCCTTCTCCAGCGTCTCCAGGAGCGAGTGGTCCGTCCCGTACGCCAGCGACGCCTTGATCGCCGCGTAGGCCACCGTCGGCCCCGCCGCGAGGCTCCGTGCCACCGCCAGGGCCTCAGCGGCCAGGTCCGCGGCCGGGACGACCTTGTTGGCGATACCGAGCTCCAGGGCCTCCTGGGCGGTCACGTTGCGGGGGAAGAGCAGCAGATCGGCGGCGCGGCCGTGGCCGATCAGCCGGGGGAGGGTCCACGACGCGCCCGAGTCCGCGGTCAGTGCCACCTTCGCGAAGGACGTGTTGAAACTCGCCGTGTCGGCGACCACCCGGTAGTCCGAGGCGAACGCCAGACCCGCGCCGGCGCCCGCGGCGACCCCGTTGATTCCCGCGACCACCGGCTTCGGCATCGTCGCGAGGGCGGTGACGATGGGGTTGTAGTGCTCCCGGACCGTCGACATCGTGGCGCCCGTGCCGGACTCGCGGTCCTCCATCAGCAGGCCGACATGCTCCTTGAGGTCCTGGCCGACGCAGAAGGCGCGCCCGGTTCCGGTCAGCAGAACGGCCCTGACCTGGGAATCCGCCGCCGCGCCCCGGACGGCCTCGCGGAGCGCGACCTTGGTCTCGACGTTCAGGGCGTTCATGGCATCGGGACGGTTCAAGGTGATGGTCGCGAGCCCGTCGCTCACCTCGTACAGCACGCTGTCGGACATGGATGATCCCCTTCGTCGCGGCTCCGGTCCTGGCCAGCATGCCGGACATCGCCACAGGCGAACATGTGACGTACGTCAAACATTCAACGGGGCGAATGCGGCACGGAACGGGAGTGCGGCGGCGAAGTATCGCAGTCTCATCACCGAATTGGCCGGTTTTGTGGGAGGGGTTTCTCGAACGGATGGGAACCGATGTTGGTCATCGGGTCGGCACATGCGGGATAATGGTCGAGAACCAATGTGTTCGAGTCCGAGCTGGTTTCAGGAAGGGGAACGAGCATGGCGGCCATGAAGCCGCGGACGGGTGATGGCCCGCTCGAGGTCACCAAGGAGGGGCGGAGCATCATCATGCGCGTTCCGCTCGAGGGCGGCGGACGGCTTGTTGTCGAGCTGACTCCTGACGAGGCGGATGCCCTCGGCGACGCGCTGAAGAAGGCCATCGCCTGACACGAGCGCGTTCCCAATAAACGTCACGGCCCCGATTCCTGACCGTTCCAGGTCCGGAACCGGGGCCGCTGCCGTGTCCGGGACCCGGCTACGGGCCCCGGCGGACCGCGCAGAGCAGCCCGTCGTCGGTGGGCAGCAGGACGGGCGCGAACGCCTTGCTCTCGCGGACCGCGCGCATCAGCTCGCGCAGCCGCACGGCCTCGGTGTCCTGATGGGCCGCGTCGAGCGTGCGGCCCTGGGCGAAGGTCCCCTCGAAGCAGACCAGCCCGCCCGGACGCAGCAGGCGCAACGATTCGCCGAGGTAGTCCAGGTACTCGAGACGGTCCCCGTCGCAGAAGACGAGGTCGTACCCGCCGTCCGCCAGCCGCGGCAGGACCTCCAGCGCGCGGCCGGGGATGAACCGGGCGCGGTTGGCGGCGAAGCCGGCGTCCCGGTAGGCCTCGCGGGCCAGTTGCTGGCGGTCGGGTTCCGAATCGACGGTGGTCAGCACGCCGTCCGGCCGCATCCCGAGCAGCAGATGGATGCCGGACACACCGGTGCCGGTGCCGATCTCGACGACGGCCTTGGCGTCGGAGGCGGCGGCGAGCAGCCGCAGCGTCGCGCCGGTTCCGGGGGACACAGGGCGCAGACCGGACTCGTGGGCGCGCCGCCGGGCTCGTATCAGCGCGTCGTCTTCGGCGACGAAGGCGTCGGCGAACGCCCAGCTCGCCTGCCGGTTGCCGGTAATGGCCCTCTCCCTGTCCCCGTCGGTGTTGCGGCCCGCCCGGCGACTGTATCCTCCCCCAGCTACCGCTGGGTGGGACCCCCGAGCCGGGAACCTGCTGATGGGACTGCGCGTTAGTAGGGCGGGACCGAGAACGTGCGGTACGCGGGAAGTGCCTCCGTGCAGCCGCCCCGACCAGGTCCCCGGCGAGACAGCGCACTTATCCGGAGCTAACGGGCGAGGTGGATATGGTAGTGGCTCTACTGGAGACCACCAGAGCCGACAGGGGAGGTGCGGCTGCGGCCGGTGATCGGGGAGTGCTCCGGCATATTCTCAGGTCCTCCGGACAGCCGAAATCCGTGACCAACACTGCTGACCGTTCACGCAACGACGTACCCGCCAACGCGACTTTCGCCACCGACGGGGAGAACCAGGCGTGGACGCCTCCTTCCTGGGAGGAGATCGTCAGCACGCACAGTGCCCGCGTCTACCGCCTGGCGTACCGCCTGACGGGCAACCAGCACGATGCCGAGGACCTCACACAAGAAGTCTTCGTCCGTGTCTTCCGTTCCCTGTCCACGTACACGCCCGGCACCTTCGAGGGCTGGCTGCACCGCATCACCACCAATCTCTTCCTGGACATGGTGCGGAGACGTCAGCGGATCAGGTTCGACGCGCTCGGCGACGACGCGGCGGAGCGGCTCCCGAGCCGTGAGCCGTCCCCCGCACAGCACTTCAACGACACGCACTTCGACGCGGACGTCCAGCAGGCGCTGGACACCCTCGCGCCGGAGTTCCGCGCCGCCGTCGTGCTCTGTGACATCGAGGGGCTGTCGTACGAGGAGATCGCCGCCACCCTCGGCGTGAAGCTCGGCACGGTCCGGAGCCGGATCCACCGCGGCCGTTCCCACCTGCGCAAGGCTCTTGAGCACCGTTCCCCCGCGGCCCGACCGGGCCGTGCGCTGGCCGCCGCCGTACCGAAACCGGGCCTGGAGGGCGGGAGAGCGTGAGCAGTAGCGGTACCGGCCAGCGACACGTCGCATCTGCCGAGCAGCATCTCGGCGATCGGCTCGCCGCGTTCGTCGACGGCGAGTTGCCCGATGACACCCGGGACCGGGTGCTCGCGCATCTGGTGACGTGTCCCCAGTGCAAGACAGCCGCCGATGAGCAGCGCCGGCTGAAGAACGTCGTGGCGACCACGGCGCCGCCGACCCTGTCCGCGGGCCTGCTGGCCCGGCTCCAGGGACTGCCGGGCGGTGGCGACGACGAGGGAAGAGGCCCGTTCGACGGCGGCCTCTTCAGTGCTGATGTGTTCGGGCAGAGCGCGGCGGAGGAGTTCTCCTTCCTGTCCCCTGGTCCCGATCTCGCCGCACCGACCGATGTGCGGTCCCGCGGTTTCCGGATCCATGAGGTCGAGCGTTCGGCGTCCTCGCCCGGTTCGGCCTCGCGCGGCCGGCGGTTCGCCTTCGCGGCGGCCGGCGCGTTCTCGATGGCGGCCATCGCGCTCGGCGGTGCGCTCCCGATGGACGCGTCGATCGACAGCGGCGCCCCGCGCCCCGAGGAACAGGGCCCCGCGGTCGCCCCGCTCAGCGGCGTCAACTCGGTCTCCGACCTCAAACCGCTCCGCAACGACCTGGTGAACTCGGCGGAGGACCGCTATCTGCGGCATCCCCCGCTGGCGGGCGCCACGCCGGCCTCGGTGACCCGTCCGCTGATGGCGTCCGTGCCGGTCACCAAGCCCGCACCGACCGCCTCGCTGACCCCGGCGGCCACTCCAGGACCTGCCGTACACCGCTGACCCGCACGGCTGAGGCCATCCGGCCGTGTGGCACTTGCGGACTTCCGCATACCGCCCGCAGGCTCGAAGAATGAGCGATGAGGCGGACCGGCCGCAGTGGTGGAGTCGCCCGTCGGGCCCGGTGCCCGGCGCGGGCGGCGCGGAGGCGGCAGGACCCGCCCCGGACGAGGCGTTCCCCGACCCGTACCTGCTCAACCGCATGTCCGGCGGCGCCGCTGAGCCCGCTCCCTGGCACGGTCCCGGCACCCCGGCCCGCCCCCGTCGCGGACGGGCGGCCCCGCTGATCGCGGGCGCCGCGCTGGTGGCGCTGCTCGCCGGCGGGATCGGCGGAGCGGCCGGCGTCTACGCCGAACGGCACAGTGCCCAGGACGGCGATCAGGTGACACTGCCCCAGGTCTCCGAGGGCAGCGCCGACCGGGCGGGCGACAGCGTCGCGGGGATCGCGGCCAGGACCCTGCCGGGCGTCGTCTACATCCATGTGAAGGGCGCCGCGGGCGAGGACACCGGCACCGGGTTCGTGCTGGACGCCAAGGGCCACATCCTCACCAACAACCATGTGGTCGGCGCCGCCGGCAAGGGTGCCGACATTCAGGTCACCTTCAACGGCGGCCAGCTGAGCAAGGCGAAGGTGGTCGGGGTGGACAGCGGCTACGACCTCGCCGTCATCGAGGTCAGCGGGGTGTCCGGGCTGCGGCCGCTCACCCTCGGCAACTCCGATTCGGTGCGGGTCGGCGATCCGGTGGTCGCCATCGGCGCCCCGTACGGCCTCGAAGGCACCGTCACCGCGGGCATCATCAGCGCCACCCGCAGGCCGATCACCGCCGGCGGCGCCACCGACGGCACCGACGTCAGCTATGTGGACGCGCTGCAGACCGACGCACCGATCAACCCCGGCAACTCCGGCGGCCCGCTCGTCGACGGGCAGGGGAGGGTGATCGGGATCAACAGCGCGATCCGGGCGGCCGACGACGGCGGCCCGGCCGGCGGCCAGGGCGGCAGCATCGGCCTCGGCTTCGCCATCCCGGCCAACCAGGCGAAACGGGTCGCAGAGGAGCTGATCAACACCGGCAAGGCCACCCACCCGGTGATCGGGGTGACCGTCGAGATGACCTACGAGGGGGACGGCGCCCGGGTCGGCGGCAAGGCGGGCACCACCGCGGTGACCCCCGGCGGTCCCGGCGACCAGGCCGGCATCGAGGCCGGTGACGTCATCACGGCGGTCGACGGCGAGCGGGTGCACCGCGGCGAGGAGCTGATCGTCAAGATCCGCAGCCACCGACCGGGTGACCACCTCGCACTCACCCTGGTGCGCGCCGGAACGGAGCGTACGGTCGAGCTGACCTTGGGTTCGGCCACCGGGGGCTGACCCTTTACCCGGTGTCGACGTAGTGTTGGCCCAAGCCACTCCCGCGCTGCCCGCGCGGCCAGGTACGGTAAGTCGACCCGGACCCTGCCCACCCGGCTGTGGACGTCCCAAGGAGCTGCAAGGTGTTCTTCGACATAGGCCCGATGGAGATGATCGCGCTTGTCATCCTTGCGGTGCTCGTCTTCGGCCCGGACAAGCTGCCGAAGGTCATCCAGGACACGATGTCGTTCATCCGAAAGGTGCGGGCCTTCTCGGACAGCGCCAAGGAGGACATCCGCAAGGAGCTGGGGCCCGAGTTCAAGGACTTCGAGTTCGAGGATCTGAACCCCAAGACGTACATCCGCAAGAACATCCTGGAGAACGAAGAGCTCGGTCTGCAGGATCTGCGCAACGGTTTCGACTTCCGCAAGGAGATGGCCGAGGTCACGGATGCCGTGAACGGCACCGACACCACGGCCGCGGCCGCCGCCGGCGCCGCGGGTGCCGCCACGAGCACCCCGGACCGGCTCCGCAAGCGCGAGACGCTGGACAAGGACGAGCCCCCGCCGTTCGATTCCGACGCGACCTGAGTCAACCTGTTTGTCCCGTTCCACCCCTTGGGGTGGCTATTCTCCATGTGTCCGCCATCACCGTGCGCCGTTTTGGCCTCCGGGCCCGGCTCCGGTCCGGCAAGATGGCGGAGCCCAAAAGGGCATGGAGGAGGCGCCACCCCGATGGAGACGAAGACCGGCACAGCGGATCGAGCGGTCGACGGCTACTTGATGGCCGACTTCCCGTGGTACGGGCTGGACGAGGCGTTCACCGGACGCCGCTGGCTGACCGCGGTCGGCACCAGCGCGGACGGAACCGTGGAGCACGGCTCGATAGGGCATGGCGACGAACCGTCCATCAAGGCGGAGACCACCGACCCCCAGGCCCAGCGGTTCGCCGTGGTCGTGACGGTCGCCCGGCGTCCCGGCCGGCGCAGCTCGGACGGCACCGGCGTACTGGAGGCCACCTCGGTGTCCTCGGCGGCCTGGCTGGCGGGCTCCGGCCTGCTGTCCTGCACCTGGCCCAGCCATATGGAACGCGCACTGCGCCAGGACTGGCTCGACCAGCAGATCGCGACCGCCTGGGACCTCGCCGACGATCTGGCCGGCCCCCACTGGTCGACCCTGACGCTCCCGGTGGACGGCGAGCCCACCACGTTCCACTACCGGGAGTCCGCGTACGGCTGGGTCCTGGCGGGCTCCGCGCGCGGCGCCCACCTGGGCGCGTACGGGCGCGGCATGAGCGCGTACGGGCTGGGACTGGCCGTGGTGAAGGACATCACCTCGTACGACGGCTGACGGCCGGCATGACGGTGCCCCCGACCGCACTGCGGCCGGGGGCACCGTCATGAACTCAGAACTTGTTCCGCGGGGTGATCCCCAGCGACATACCCGCCAGGCCGCGGGCCCGACCGCCGAGCTTGCCGGCGATCGCCTTGAGGGCGAGCGCCGCGGCGGAGTCCGGGTGGCTCAGGACGACCGGGCGGCCGTCGTCGCCGCCCTCGCGCAGCCGTACGTCGATCGGGATCTGGCCCAGCACCGGCACCGTCGCGCCCGTGGTCCTGGTCAGGCCCTCGGCGACCCGCTCGCCGCCGCCGCTGCCGAAGACGTCGACGATCTCGTCGCAGTGCGGGCACGGCATCCCGGACATGTTCTCCACGACGCCGACGATCTTCTGGTGGGTCTGCACCGCGATGGACCCGGCGCGCTCCGCGACCTCGGCGGCCGCCTGCTGAGGCGTCGTCACCACGAGGATCTCGGCGTTCGGGACGAGCTGCGCGACGGAGATCGCGATGTCGCCGGTGCCCGGCGGCAGGTCCAGCAGCAGGACGTCCAGGTCGCCCCAGTACACATCGGCGAGGAACTGCTGCAGCGCGCGGTGCAGCATCGGGCCGCGCCACACCACGGGCGCGTTGCCCGGGGTGAACATGCCGATCGAGATGACCTTCACCCCGTGCGACGACGGCGGCATGATCATGTTCTCGACCTGCGTCGGCCGGCCCTCGACACCGAGCATGCGCGGTACCGAGTGGCCGTAGATGTCCGCGTCCACGACGCCGACCTTGAGGCCGTCGGCGGCCATCGCCGCCGCCAGGTTCACCGTCACCGAGGACTTGCCGACGCCGCCCTTGCCGGAGGCGACCGCGTAGACCCGGGTCAGCGAGCCGGGCTGGGCGAAGGGCACCTCGCGCTCGGCGGTGCCGCCGCGCAGATTGCCGGCGAGCTCCTTGCGCTGCTCGTCGCTCATGACGTCCAGCTCGACGGTGACACCGGTGACGCCCGGTACCCCTTCGACTGCCGTGGTGACATTCGTGGTGATCGTCTCGCGCATCGGGCAGCCCGACACCGTCAGATAGACGGCGACCTTCACGGTGCCGTCGTCCGCGATGTCCACGGATTTGACCATGCCGAGATCAGTGATCGGCTTGTGGATCTCCGGGTCGTTCACCGTCGCGAGCGCCGCGCGCACGGCGTCGGCGGTCGGAGCGGATCCGTGAATGTCGGTAGCCATACGGTCGATGGTACGGCGCTCACCGGTCGGTTCCGGCGTCGCCTTCGTCACGCCGCTCTTCCAGTTCCTTCAGCAGATCCTGGAGCTCGGAACGGATCCAGTCGCGGGTGGCGACCTCCCCGAGGTTCATCCGCAGCGACGCCACCTCCCGCGTCAGGTATTCGGTGTCGGCGATGCTGCGCTCGTTCTGTTTGCGGTCCTGCTCGTGGGTGACGCGGTCCCTGTCGTCCTGCCGGTTCTGCGCGAGCAGGATCAGCGGGGCCGCGTACGACGCCTGGAGCGAGAGCATCAGGGTCAGGAAGATGAAGGGGTACTGGTCCCAGCGCATCGAGTCCGGAGCGAAGACGTTCCACAGCACCCACAGGATGATGAGGACCGTCATCCAGACGATGAAGCGCCCGGTGCCCAGGAAGCGCGCGATCCGCTCCGAGAACCGGCCGAACTCCTCCGGGTCGTAGGCCGGCAGCAGCCGCCGCCGGGTCGGGCGGGGCTGGTCCAGGCGGACCCGGTGCCGCGGCGCGGCGGTGGAGCCGCCCGGTGTCTTCGCGCGCTCGCGCTCCACGTCAGCGGGCATCGGCGGGCCTGTTCTCGTCCGGGCGGGCCTCACCGACGTGGTACGCGCCGGCCGCGCCGTGCAGCTCGGTCTCGCGCCAGTCGTCGGGCAGCAGGTGGTCCAGCACGTCGTCGACCGTCACCGCGCCGAGCAGCGATCCGCTCTCGTCCACGACGGGTGCCGAGATCAGGTTGTACGTGGCGAGGTAGCTGGTCACCGCGGACAGCGGGGTGCCGGGCGGCAGCGGCAGCAGGTCGGTGTCGACGATGGAGCCGACCAGGGTGAAGGGCGGGTCGCGCAGCAGCCGCTGGAAGTGCACCAGACCCAGGTACTTGCCGGTCGGGGTCTCGTCGGGCGGCCGGCAGACATAGACCTGGGCGGCGAGCGCGGGGGACAGGTCGGGGTTGCGGACCCGGGCGAGCGCGTCGGCGATCGTCGCGTCGGGCCGCAGCACGATGGGCTCGGTGGTCATCAGGCCGCCGGCCGTGCGCTCCTCGTAGGAGAGCAGCCGGCGCACATCGGCCGCGTCCTGCGGCTGCATCAGCGTGAGCAGGCGCTCCTGGTCGACCTCGGGCAGCTCGGAGAGCAGGTCGGCCGCGTCGTCCGGGTCCATCGCCTCCAGGACGTCGGCCGCGCGCTCCTCCTTGAGCTTGCCGAGGATCTCCACCTGGTCGTCGTCCGGCAGCTCCTCCAGGACGTCGGCGAGCCGGTCGTCGTCCAGGGCGGCGGCGACCTCGCCGCGGCGCTTGGGCGACAGGTGGTGCAGCACGTTCGCGAGGTCGGCGGGGCGCAGCCGCTCGAACGTGGCGAGCAGGTTCTCGGCGCCCTGTCCGTGCTCCTCCAGGGAGAAGCCGGTCACGGCGGACCAGTCCAGGGTCAGCGTCTCGCCGCGCCTGCGCAGCGCACCGCCCTTGCCCCGGCGGACGAAGACCTTGTCGATCTCCCAGTCGCGGCGGGCCGGCAGCTGCACCATCGAGATGTCCAGCACCGTCACCTCCTCGCCGGTCGCGACGATCCTGACCCGCCGGTCGAGCAGTTCGCCGAGGACCAGGGTCTCGGTCGGCCGCTGCTCGAAGCGCCGCATGTTGACGACGCCGGTGGTGATCACCTGGCCGGACTCGACGCCGGTCACCCGGGTCATCGGCAGGAAGATCCGCCGCCGGCTGACCACCTCGACGACCAGCCCGAGCACCCGCGGCGGCTTCCCGCCGACCCGCAGCATGACGACAAGGTCCCGGACCCGGCCGACCTGGTCGCCGCCCGGGTCGAAGACCGCGACACCGGAGATGTGGGAGATGAACACGCGCGGGGCACCTGCGGCCATGCGGTGCCTCCTGGCGTCGTGCGGGTCACGGTTCGTCGCTGTCAGGCTAACCCGCTCGGATCTTGGCTGCTGCACGGTGCTGCTCCGCGGGGCGGCGGGCGACCCCGGGCAGGCACCGGGCAGGCACCGGGCAGGCCCTGGCAGGCCACAGGCTCCAGGTCGCCCGTGGAATGGTGCGGTCCGGGTCTCGGCAGGGAGCTGTACGCTGCGGTAGCTTCGGGTCTCCCCACCACCGTTCCCCTGCCGCTGGAGGAAGAGAACACGTGTTTCCCGGCCGCCGATCCGTTGTTCTCGTCGGGGCGCTGTGCGCCGGACTGACCCTCGCCGGCTGCGGCGACCCGGACGCCGGGACCAACGGGGTCGCCAAACTGCCCCCCAAGACGATCGAGCAGCGAGCCCGCGACGCCGCCGCCGCGGCACAGACCGTCCGGCTGTCCGGCACCGTGGTCAGCAAGGGGAAGACGTACAAGCTCGACATGCGGCTGCGCGGCAACGGCGGCGTCGGCGACGTCTCGACGCAGAGCAGCACGTTCCAGCTGCTGCGGGTCGACGACGACCTGTATTTGAAGGCGGGCGCCGACTTCTACGGTGACGCCGGCTCCGACAAGAACAGCCAGGCCGCCGCGGCGAAGCTGAAGGACAAGTACGTCAAGGTGCCGGCGGGTGACCCCGCCTACCAGCAGTTCAGTGGCTTCACGGACAAGAAGGTGCTGCTCGACGCGCTCTTCGCGCTCAACGGCGAGCTGTCCACCGGCGACCAACGCAAGGTCAACGGCACCCGCACCATCGCCCTCGCCGCGGACGGCGGCGGAGGCGGCACCCTCGACGTCTCCCTGGAGGGCAGCCCCTACCCGCTGCGGTACGAACGCGCGGGCGGCTCCGGCACCCTCACGCTCGCCGACTGGGGCAAGGACTTCGCCCTCGTGGCGCCGGACGCCGCCCATGTCGTCGACTACGGCAAGTCCGTGACAGGCACCTCGGGCGGCTGACGCCGCCCCGGCCGTACGGTCCGGCTACCGTCAGCCGCGCTTCCTGCGGCGGGCCAGCAGCCGCGGCAGCGCCTCCGGCATCGGCTGCCGGGTCGTGGCGGGCGACGGAACGGGGCCGGCCGCACCCGAGCCGTCCGGCATGGTGCCGGGCTGCTCGCTCGGCGGTCCTGACGGTACGAGCCGCAGCACCTGGCACTCACGCGCCCAGCGCACGGTCATCGTCTCGGCGTCCGGTGCGTTCAGCCGCTTGCCCTTGAGCTCCTCGACGGCGGCGGTCCACCCGTCGCTGTCGGGGACGAGCGCGGAGACGGTGGCGGGCCACGCGACCAGCCGGCCGCCCTTGTCCTTGCTGCGCACCGTCACGACCGCGGTGCCGCCGTCGGTCAGCCCGCCGAGCGGCTGCTCCCCGGGGCCGCCGCCGACCACGCACATCGCGCCGTCCACCCAGGCGTGCCACACCGCCTGCGGCGGGCGGCCGGTCGGGGCCTGGACCCAGACCAGGCCGGACTTCTTGGTGGCCTCCTCGACGAGGGCGGTCTGTTCGGCGGTTTCCGTCATGGGGCTCACCTTATTCGGTGCGCCCTTCCCCGCGGCGTGCTCCGCGGCGTTCCCTGCGGCCCTCCAGGCGGGTCCAAGCGCTGGACGACAGGAGCATGCTCTTGTCACGGCCCTTACGCTGGTCGGAGACCCTGTTCCGACTGAGGAGAACCCGTGTCCGCCGAGCCGCGCACCGTCGCCCCGCCAGTCGCCGTGCCCCCCGCGGCAGCGGTCGCGCACCGGCCGCTGGACCTGACGCTGCTGGCCGTCGCCATCGCCGGCGTCTCGTTCTCCGCGCCGCTGATCGCGGCGACCGCCGCCCCGGCGCTGGCCATCGCGTTCTGGCGGAACGCCATGGCGATCGGGGTGCTCACCCCGTTCGTGCTGCGCAGCAACCTCGGCGAGCTGCGCCGGATGGGCCGCCGCTCGCTGCTGCTGTCGGTGGCGGCGGGCGCGACGCTCGCACTGCACTTCGGCCTGTGGCTGCCGAGTCTGTCGATGACGTCGGTCGCGACCTCGACCGCGCTGTGCACCACGACCCCGATCTGGACCACGATCATCCTGCGGATACGCGGCCACCGGCCGCCCCGCATGGTGTGGGCGGGCACCCTGCTGGCCGTGGTCGGCGTCATCATCCTGACCGGTATCGACATGTCGACCGACACCCGCGCGCTGGCCGGTGACGCGCTCGCGCTGGGCGCGGGCATGGCGGCGGCCGCGTACGTCCTGCTGGGCGCCGAGGTCCGCAGGACCGCCAGCACCACCGCGTACACCTACATCTGCTACTCGACGACCGCGGTCGCGCTGCTCGTCGCGTGCCTGGTCTCCGGCGCCTCGCTGGGCGGGTACAGCGGTGAGACCTGGCTGAAGCTCGTCGCGCTCACCGTCGCCGCGCAGCTGCTGGGCCACTCGCTGCTGAACCGGGTGGTGCACGGGCTCGGCCCGTCCACCACCTCGACCGCGATCCTGCTGGAGACACCGGGCGCGGCCCTCATCGCGGCACTCTGGCTCGGCCAGACCCCGCCGGCGATGGCCTACCCGGCGCTCGGAGTGATCCTCGCCGGCCTGGCACTGGTGATCCTGGCGGACCGGAAGGCCGGCCCGGTGCCGGCAGACCTGCCGGCGACGCCCGGGGGAGCCTGACCACCACCACTGCCGGCAGCGGCCACCTACAGCCAGCCGTTCCGGCGGAATCCGCGGTGGATGCTGAAGCAGATGGCGACTGTCGCGCACAGGACCATCGGGTAGCCGTAGCGCCAGTGCAGCTCCGGCATGTGGTCGAAGTTCATGCCGTACACCCCGGTGATCATCGTCGGGACGGCGAGGATGGCCGCCCATGCGGTGATCTTGCGCATGTCCTCGTTCTGCGCGACGGTCGCCTGCGCCAGGTTCGCCTGCAGGATCGAGTTGAGCAGATCGTCGAAGCCGACCACCTGCTCGTGGACCCGCGCCACGTGGTCGGCGACATCGCGGAAGTACTTCTGGATCTCGGGGTCGATCAGCCGCATCGGCCGCTCGCTGAGCAGCTGCATCGGCCGCAGCAGCGGTGAGACGGCGCGCTTGAACTCCAGTACCTCGCGCTTGAGCTGGTAGATCCGGCCGGCGTCGCCACCGCGCGCGGACTTGCCCTGCGCGGCGGAGAAGACGTCGATCTCCACGTCGTCGATGTCGTCCTGCACGGCCTCGGTGACGGCGAGATAGTCGTCGACCACCTGGTCGGCGATGGCGTGCAGCACGGCCGAGGGGCCCTTGGCGAGCAGCTCGGGGTCCTCCTCCAGCCGGTGCCGCAGCGCGCGCAGCGAGCCGTGGCCGCCGTGCCGGACGGTGATGACGAAGTGCCGGCCGGTGAAGACCATGACCTCGCCGCTCTCCACGACCTCGCTGGTCGCGGTGAGTTCGGTGTGCTCGACGTACCTGATGGTCTTGAAGACGGTGAACAGGATGTCGTCGTAGCGCTCCAGCTTGGGGCGCTGGTGGGCGTGCACGGCGTCCTCGACGGCCAGCGGGTGCAGCCCGAACACCTCGGCGATGCCGGCGAACTCCTGCTCCGTGGGCTCGTGCAGACCGATCCAGACGAAGCCCTCGCTGCGGCTGCCGGTGCGCACCTTCTCCAGCGCGACGGCCGGGTCGATGTGGTCGCTGCAGCGCGCGCCGTCGCGGTAGACGGCGCAGTCCACGACCGCGCTCGTCGCGCTCGGCGTACGGGTCGCGCCGTAGTCGTATGAAACGGCGCTCTTGCGCAGGGAGGGACGGACCACTGCACGCAGGTCACGGATCATCGACATGGCAAGCTCCTTCACGGACTGGCCGACGGCACGGAAGCCGCACTGAAATGCTGATCAAGGCAGGGTGATCACAAGGCAGTTCAGGGCGCTCTTCCGGCGCGATGCCCGCGGCGGGCGCGGATCCATGGGGAAGTGAGAACTTCCGTGTTTCCCGGCGACGGTGCTGGGTATGGAACGCGAAGACTCAGCCGGCGAGGCGGCGGAAGGAAGAGCGGGCAGGACTGCAAGGTCGACTATGATCCATGTCAACCCCACCTCCTCCGGCCGATCCCCGCTGAGGGATGACGTATACCCATGGCAGCGCCGGACTTCACGGCGGGCCAACGCCCCACCTTAGCAAGCGCCCGGAGCGCTCCTGCCCGGCTTTGCCTGTTCCATACGGTTCCCCTACCTGTCGCGGGCACGGCGGACCTATGCTCCGCGGTATGGGCGATCTTCTTCAGCTGGTCGAGGCGCGACTGCACTCGGCGTTCGGTGAGCGGCACAGCAGGGCGGCGGTGACCTTCCTCGGCACCGACCGTATCGAGGTGCTGCGCTTCGTCGACGGCGATGTGCTGCGCTACGCGACGCTCGGCATGTCGCGGCAGCCGATGAGCGATCCCCTCGCCACCGTCGCCGACCCGCTGCGCGGCCCGCGCGCCGAACTGGTGCTGTCCGTACGGGCCGGGCTCGCCCCCGTGGACCAGGTGCTGCGGCCGCTCGCCGTGCTCGCCGCCTCGCCCCAGGTCGAGGGCGTCGTGGTGGCTCCCGGTGCCTCGCTGGACGTCGGCGGACCGCTGTGGACCGGCGCGCCGTTCTCCGCCGTGCTGGTCGCGGAGCCCGGCGGCCTGGTCGAGGACCTCGGCCTGGACGAACCGCTGGACCCGGTCCGGTTCTTCCCCGTGCTGCCGATGACACCGAACGAGGCGGCCTGGAAGCGCGTCCACGGCGGCGCCGCGCTGCAGGAACGCTGGCTGAAGTACGGCACGGATCTGCGCGACCCGCTGCGGGCGTCGGTACCGCTCACCGACTGACCCGGCCGACCCGTCCGGACCCGCCCGTCGTACGTCCCGCCGCACGTTCCGTCCCCACAAGTCCCGCCCCTGGAGCCCGTCCCGCCGTGCGTACGGCTGATCTCTCGACGCCGGACGGGTGATCGTCCTTGACGCGGGCACGTCGCGGGAGGACCGTTGGGCTCTATGAGGGGCGAACCCAGTTGCCCGAAGTGTGGTGGCCGGGTGCGAGCGCCCGGCCTCTTCGCCGATGCCTGGCAGTGCGGCGTGCACGGGACCGTGTATCCGCTCCAGCCGGTCGTCCCGCCGAGCGTCGAGGCGCTCGGGGTGGTGGTGCACCGCGCGAAGGTACCGGTGTGGATGCCCTGGCCGCTGCCGGTCGGCTGGCTGTTCTCCGGGGTGGCCTCCGCGGGCGACGACCGCAGCGGCGGGCGGGCGACCGCCGTGGCCTGCTCCGGTCCCGGGCCGCTCGGCGGCCCCGGTGAGCTGCTGCTGATCGCCGAGGAACTGGGTGTGGGCCTCGGAGCGCGCTACGCGGGCATCCAGGGACCCGATCCCGGCCCCTCGATGTGTGTGGACCGGTCCCCACACACCAAGGTGCTGGCCGCGGGCCGGCCCACCCCGCTGTGGCATGTGGAGGACGCGCCCGGTGACCGGGCGGTCTTCGCGGGCGAGGCGCTCGGGCTGTGGCTCTGGGCGATCGTGTGGCCCGAGCAGTCCGGGCTGATGATGTACGACGAGCTGGTGCTCACCGATCTGCGGGACGCGGGGGCGGAAGTCGACCTGCTGTCGTGCGGTGCGCTGTCTCCCCGGCTGCTCTCCTGAGATTCGCAGGTTCCCCGGCCCGCTATCCTTATTTTCCGAAAGCCTGTGCCGTATACCGCCTAGCGCCGTTGGGAGCCGTGCCGTGCGCATCGACCTGCACACCCACTCCACGGCCTCGGACGGTACGGACACCCCCGCCGAGCTGGTGCGCAACGCCGCCGCCGAGGGTCTCGACGTCGTGGCGATCACCGACCACGACACGGTCGGCGGCCATGACGAGGCCGCCAAGGCGCTGTACGACCTCGGGTCGCCGCTGACGCTGGTGACCGGCGCGGAGCTGTCCTGCAAGGTCGACGGCATCAGTATGCACATGCTGGCGTACCTCTTCGACCCCGTGGAGCCCGAGCTGTTCCGGGAGCGCGAGCTCGTACGGGACGACCGGGTGCCGCGTGCGCGGGCCATGGTCGGCAAGCTCCAGGAGCTCGGCGTCCCGGTCACTTGGGAGCAGGTCGCCGCGATCGCCGGTGACGGCTCCGTGGGCCGGCCGCACATCGCGACCGCGCTCGTCGACCTCGGCGTCGTGGACACCGTCTCGGACGCGTTCACGGACCGGTGGCTGGCCAACGACGGCCGCGCGTACGTCGGGAAGCACGAGTTCGACCCCTTCGACGCCGTACGCCTGGTGAAGGCGGCCGGCGGGGTCACCGTCTTCGCGCACCCGGGCGCCCACAAGCGCGGCGAGACCGTTCCGGAGCGCGTCATAGCCGCTCTGGCGGCGGCCGGACTCGACGGCATCGAGGTGGACCACATGGACCACGACGAGGCCACCCGGGCCCGGCTGCGCGGCTTCGCCGCCGAGACGGGGCTGCTCGCCACCGGCTCCAGCGACTACCACGGCAGCCGCAAGGCCTGTCGGCTCGGGGAGTTCGTCACCGACCCCGAGGTGTACCGGGAGATCGCGCGCAGGGCGACCGGCGCGGTCCCGATCAGCGCCGTCTGGCGCTCCTCCCGCCCCCCGGCGGCCCCGGCGCCCGCGTCCCGCCGCCTCCCTCGCCGCTCGTTCCCGCCGTGCGTCCTGATGCCCCGGCCTCAGACGCCGGCGCCCCGCCCGTTTTGCCGGCCCACCGCGGAAAGCCCCCACTGAAATGCTCGACGTCACCCTCTTCGGGTCGGTCTTTGTCACGCTCTTCGTGATCATGGACCCGCCCGGGATCACCCCGATCTTCCTCGCGCTGACCTCCGGGCGCGCCACCAAGGTGCAGCGCCGGATGGCCTGGCAGGCGGCCTCCGTCGCCTTCGGCGTCATCACCGTCTTCGGCCTCTTCGGCCATCAGATCCTCGACTACCTGCATGTCTCGGTCCCCGCGCTGCGGATCGCCGGCGGTCTGCTGCTGCTGCTCATCGCGCTCGACCTGCTCACCGGCAAGATGGACGAGCCGACCCAGACCAAGGACGTGAACGTCGCGCTGGTGCCGCTGGGGATGCCGCTGCTGGCCGGGCCCGGTGCGATCGTGACCGTGATCCTGGCGGTGCAGAACGCCCACGGCTTCGGCGAGCAGGCGTCGGTGTGGCTGGCGATCGCCGCCATGCACGTCGTGCTGTGGCTGGTCATGCGCTACTCGCTGGCGATCATCCGGCTCATCAAGGAGGGCGGTGTGGTGCTGGTGACCCGGCTGTCCGGGATGCTGCTCTCGGCCATCGCCGTTCAGCAGGTGGCCAACGGGGTGCTGGGGTTCGTGCACGGCGAGGGCTGACCCGGACGGCCCCCGTGGCGCCCACCGGACGCAGAAGCGCCCCTGTACGTCTTGCGTACAGGGGCGCCGTCGTCGAATGCTGTCTCAGATCGCCGGTCGGATGTAGATCCGCTGGCCGATGGCCGCGGCCTGTTGGACGATCTTGTTGACGGCGGCGGCGTCCACGACTGTGCTGTCCACAGCGGTGCCGTTCCGGTCGTCGAGTCGCATGATCTCGAAGCGCATGGTGCTTCTCCCTTCGTCGCACTGTCCATGAGTAGTCAACGAACCCCCTCACTAAAACATTCCCTACGCTAATGAAAACTTTTCCGAGCCTAAGTACTCACGAGTACGGGACAATGGCGGACCTATGGACAACGACAACGCGCTGGCCGCCATGGCCGCCGGTATCGAGCGCACCAACGAGCTCCTGCAGCGGGTCCTGGCCGAAGTCGCCACCACCCCCGCCACCCACGCCGTGTTCGTGGACGCCGGCTACGTCTACGCCGCCGCGGGCCGCCTCGTCGCGGGCACCGAGGACCGGCAGACCTTCGACCTGGACGCCGAGGGCATCATCGAGGCGTTCATCGACAAGGCGCGCTCGCTCTTCCCGGACAGCCGGCTGCTCCGCGTCTACTGGTACGACGGCGCCCGCCGCCGGATCCACACCCGCGAGCAGGAGCGCATCGCCGAACTCCCCGACGTCAAGGTCCGGCTCGGCAACCTCAACGCCAGCCGCCAGCAGAAGGGCGTCGACTCCCTCATCCGCACCGACCTCGAATCGCTCGCCCGGCACCGCGCCATCAGCGACGCGGTCCTCATCGGCGGTGACGAGGACCTGGTGTCCGCCGTCGAGGCGGCCCAGGGCTACGGCGCGCGGGTGCACCTGTGGGGCATCGAGGCCACCGAAGGACGCAACCAGGCGGACCCCCTGCTCTGGGAGGTCGACAGCCAGCGCACCTTCGACCTCGAGTTCTGCAAGCCGTATCTGACCCGGCGACCCGTGCCCGAGTACGGTGACGCGCCGGTGCCCTCGCGGGCGGACGTGCACTTCGTGGGCGCCCGGGTGGCCGGCCAGTGGCTCGCCGTCCGGGGCCGCGACACCCTCGCGGAACTGCTGCCCGGCCGGCCCTATCTGCCGCCGGCCTACGACCAGGAACTGCTCGTCGAAGCCGAGGGATTGCTCGGCATCTCGCTGCGCGCCCACGCCGACCTGCGACGTTCGCTGCGCGACGGCTTCTGGGACCACCTCACCGCCCAGCTCTGACTCCTCACTCGCCCTTCGGGCTCCAGAAATCGATCAGCGCCTCGGCCGTCGCCTCCGGCTGGTCCACATTCGGTGAGTGCTCGGCGCCCTTGATGACCACCCGCCGCGCGCCCAGCCGCAGCGCCATCTCGTCGAGCCACTCCGGCGGCCACGCGTAGTCGACGTCGCCGGAGAGCACCAGCGTGCGGATCGGTACGGCGGCCAGCTCGGCGACCCGGTCGGGCTCCGCGATCAGCTGCTTGCCGGTCGCGATCAGCTGCTCGGGGACATTGCCCATCCAGCGCCGGTACAGGAACTCCGCGATGGCGGGCGGGACGTCCGGCGCGTCGGCGTTCTCCGCGTCCATGTCGCGCATCGCCTGCCAGACCGCCTCCATCCCCATCGCGGGCAGCGCCTCGACGAGCATCCGCGTCCTGGCCTGCTGCTCGGCGTCGATGGCGGCCGGCCCGGAACTCATGATCGTCAGAGACGTCCACGGCGGTGCCGCGTCGATCGCCGCCGCCCGCACGATCAGCCCGCCCAGCGAGTGGCCCAGTACGTGCACCGGACCCGAACCGCCCAGCGCCTCGGTCTGCGCGAGGACGTCGGCGGCCAGTTCGGCCTGGGTGTACGCGCTCTCCTCGGGCGGGCCGCCCGTCTCGTGCTGCCCTCTGCCGTCGACCGCGACCACCCGGTAGCCGGCCAGTGCCAGCGGTTCGAGCAGCGCGATGAAGTCCTCTTTGCTCCCGGTGAACCCGGGCACCAGCAGGGCGGTGCCCAGGACCGCCGTTCCGGCGTCCAGCACCGCGAAGTCGCCCCTCGCGGTGGCGAGGCGGTACGCACGGGCCCCTTCGGGCAGCTCCAGTGTCGGCGGTCTGCTCATGCCGTGAGATTACGCGACGCGTGTGTACGACAGGTTGCGGACAGCGACAGAACGCCGACGCCCCCGGTGGAGAACCGGGGGCGTCGGCGTTGCTGGTGGTGCTGTTCCGCTGTGCTGTTCCGCGGGTCGGTCAGCTGTCGGCCGGCTCGGCCTTCGCGGGACGGGTACGACGACGGCGGCGGGCCGGCTTGGCCTCGTCACCCTCGGCGGTGGGAGCCTCGGCCGGAGCGGCCTCGACCATGGTCGCCGGAGCGCCCTCCGCGGCCGGAGCGGCGGCGCGGGTACGGCGACGGCGGCGCGGGGCCGCCTTCGCCTCGCCCTCGGTGTCCGCCACGTCGATGACCGGGGTCACGGCCGCGGCCGCATCCACCGCGACGACGGCGGTCTCACCGGCACGGGTGCGGGTGCGCTGACGCGGGGTGCGGGTCCGCGGCGGACGCTCCTCGGTCACGGTCGCCGCTGCGGCGACGGCGGGCTTGCGCCCACCGGTCCTGCCGCGGCCACCGGTCTCGCCGAGGTCCTCGACGGTCTCCGCGCCGAGGCCGGCACGGGTCCGATCGGCCCGGGGCAGTATGCCCTTGGTGCCGGCCGGGATGTTGAGCAGCTCGTACAGGTGCGCGGAGGTGGAGTACGTCTCCTCCGGCTCGTCGAACGGCAGGTCCAGCGCCTTGTTGATGAGCTTCCAGCGCGGGATGTCGTCCCAGTCGACCAGCGTGATCGCGATACCGGTCTTGCCGGCGCGGCCGGTGCGGCCGACGCGGTGGAGGTACGTCTTCTCGTCCTCCGGCGACTGGTAGTTGATGACGTGCGTCACACCGTCGACGTCGATACCGCGGGCGGCGACGTCGGTGCAGACCAGCACGTCCACCTTGCCGTTGCGGAACGCGCGCAGGGCCTGCTCACGAGCACCCTGGCCCAGGTCGCCGTGGACCGCGCCGGAGGCGAAGCCGCGCTGGGCGAGCTGGTCGGCGATGTCGGCCGCGGTGCGCTTGGTGCGGCAGAAGATCATCGCGAGGCCACGGCCGTCGGCCTGCAGGATGCGGGAGACGAGCTCCGGCTTGTCCATGGAGTGCGCGCGGAAGATGTGCTGCGTGATGTTCGCGACAGTCGCGCCCTCGTCGTCCGGCGAGGTGGCACGGATGTGCGTGGGCTGCGACATGTAGCGGCGGGCCAGGTTGATGACCGCGCCCGGCATGGTGGCCGAGAACAGCATCGTCTGGCGCTTCGGCGGCAGCATGGCCATGATCCGCTCGACGTCGGGCAGGAAGCCCAGGTCCAGCATCTCGTCGGCCTCGTCCAGGACGAGGGCGCGCACCGACTTCAGGTTCAGCTTCTTCTGGCCCGCGAGGTCCAGCAGCCGGCCCGGGGTGCCGACGACGATGTCGATGCCCTTCTTGAGGGCCTCGACCTGCGGCTCGTAGGCGCGGCCGCCGTAGATGGCCAGGACGCGCACATTGCGCACCTTGCCGGCGGTCAGCAGGTCGTTGGTGACCTGCTGGCACAGCTCACGGGTGGGGACGACGATCAGGGCCTGCGGCCCGTCGGGGAGGTCCTCGGCCTTGGCGCGGCCGGCCTCGACGTCGGCGGCGACCGTGACGCGCTCCAGCAGCGGCAGGCCGAAGCCCAGCGTCTTGCCGGTGCCGGTCTTGGCCTGGCCGATGATGTCATTGCCCGCCAGGGCGACCGGAAGGGTCATCTCCTGGATCGGGAACGGATTGATGATGCCGACAGCCTCAAGGGCTTCGGCGGTCTCGGAAAGGATTCCGAGGCTGCGGAAAGTCGTGGTGGTCAGGATGCTTGCCTCTTCTGTGAGACGCGGCACTGGGCTGTGAGGGGGGTCGAGCGTCCGCGTCCGGAAAGGAACGCCGGGCGCTGACCGCGCAGGTGTCGTCCAGCCGTGGGTGGCTGAGAAGCGCGGGACCGCTGCCCTCGCACATGCCGCGAGTGGGCCCCTCCTGCTGTCAGGAGGGCGGTCGGTGTAGGAGCCGATCGGGCCACCGACCGGGCATCCAGATACTGCGTACAGTGCACAGGAAATTGCCGAAAATCGGCGGAGTGCATTACCACTCTACCCCGGAAACACGCAGCTGCACCCGATCAAATGTTTCGGCGGGGGCTACGGGGGTGGTCCGGCGGGACCCGGACTTGGCTATTGTGCGCAGCATGGAGACGCCTGACGAGACGACCGCACCTGCCACCGGAATCGCTGCCCTGGACTGGGCCGGAGCTTCCGCGGACCCCCACTACCGGGCCGCGGTGGTGGATCTGCTGGGTGCGCTGGCCTACGGCGAACTGGCCGCGTTCGAACGCCTCGCGGACGACGCGAAGCTCGCGCCGGAGCTTGAGGACAAAGCTCAGCTGGCCGCCATGGCGGCGGCTGAATTCCACCACTTCGAGCGGCTGCGGGACCGGCTTTCCGAGATCGGGGCCTCCGCGAAGGAAGCCATGGAACCCTTCGGCGCCGCGCTGGACGAGTTCCACCGGCAGACCGCTCCGTCGGACTGGCTGGAGGGTCTGGTCAAGGCCTACGTCGGCGACTCGATCGCCTCGGACTTCTACCGCGAGGTCGCGGCGCGGCTCGACACCGACACCCGCACGCTCGTGCTGGCCGTACTGGACGACACCGGCCACGCCAGCTTCGCCGTCGAGAAGGTCCGCGCCGCCATCGAGGCGGACCCGCGGGTCGGCGGCCGGCTCGCGCTGTGGGCGCGGCGGCTGATGGGTGAGGCGCTGTCACAGGCGCAGCGCGTCGTCGCCGACCGGGACGCGCTGTCCACGATGCTCGTCGGGGGAGTGGCCGGCGGTTTCGACCTGGCCGAGGCCGGCCGGATGTTCACCCGGATCACCGAAGCGCACACCAAGCGGATGGCGGCACTCGGGCTGGCTGCCTGACCCTCGCTCAGGCCTGGTCCTCAGCTGTGGTCCTCAGCTGTGGTCCTCAGGCCCGCCCCGCGACCGAGTGGCGGAGAAAGCGCCGGTCGTCAGCGGGGCGGAGGAGCAGGCTGAGCAGCGCCGCCGCGACGAGCGCCGACACCGGGAGCGTCACGGCCGCGTGGCCGGCGCCGAGAACCGTACGGGTGATCAGACCTCCGACCAGGGCCGCGATCGGACCGGTGGCGAGGACGAGGACGCGGGACGGGAAGCGTTCGGGCAAGAAGTGCGTGGCGGCGTAGGCGATGCCCAGACCGAGCGCGGCGAATGCGACTGCTTCCCACATGTACGGGGTCCTTCCCGAGGGGGCCGACCGTTGCATAACGGTCCTACCCCTTCGGGGAGCCGGACAAAACGGAGGGCTCGCACCCGATTACGGTGCGAGCCCTCCGCCGTCGTCACATCGACGCGCCGAAGCCGACCTTCCGGCTGGCGGGCTGGCCGATCTCCACGTACGCGATCTTGGCTGCGGGGATGAGGACCTTGTGGCCCTTCTCGTCCACCAGGCTCAGGAGCGGCGACGCGCCGGAGAGGGCGTCAGCGACGGCCTTCTCGACCTCCTCGGCCGACTGCACGCTCTCGATGCTGATCTCGCGCGGCGCGTGCTGCACGCCGATCTTGACCTCCACGGCTCTGTACCTCCAGGTCTGGCGGTGTGCGCGTCTTCGCGCCGTACGCAGGAAACACTAGCCGGGCTCGGAGGGGTGGAATCCGAAGATGATGAACGCCGGTAGCGAACAGCGACGGGGAATAACCGGCGGTGGCCGTCCGCGGCAGCCGTCAGTGGTGGCCGGCGGCCGTCAGTGGTGGCCGTCCGTGCCGTGCAGCGGGAAACCGGCGATACCGCGCCAGGCCAGCGACGTCAGCAGGTTGACGGCGGTGTCCCGGGGGATCTGGCTGTTGCTGGAGAGCCAGTAGCGGGCCACGACCTGGGAGACGCCGCCGAGGCCGACGGCCAGCAGCATCGACTGTTCGCGGGGCAGCCCGGTGTCCTCCGCGATGACCTCGCAGATCGCCTCGGCGCACTCCAGCGAGACCTTGTCGACGCGCTCGCGGACCGCGGGCTCGTTCGTCAGGTCCGATTCGAAGACCAGCCGGAAGGCGCCGCCCTCGTCCTCCACGTACGCGAAATAGGCGTCCATGGTCGCCTCGACGCGCAGTTTGTTGTCGGAGGTGGAGGCCAGTGCGGTACGCACCGCTTGCAGCAGTGACTCGCAGTGCTGGTCGAGCAGCGCCAGATACAGCTCCAGCTTGCCCGGGAAGTGCTGGTAGAGCACCGGCTTGCTGACGCCGGCCCGCTCGGCGATGTCGTCCATCGCGGCGGCGTGGTAGCCCTGGGCGACGAACACTTCCTGGGCCGCGCCCAGGAGTTGTTCGCGGCGGGCCCGGCGGGGCAGGCGGGTGCCGCGCGGGCGTGCCTGAGTGTGCTCGATGGCTGTCACGCCGCCTCCCAATCTGTTGAAGGAACACTGCGGGTGCCATCGTACTTTTCGGTAACGGGGCTGTGCGCGGTGCGAGAGCACATTCTCACTACCTGGAACCTTTCAGCGATAGTCCTCCTCGTCCAGGTTGACGACACGACGTTGTTCCGCGACGTCCGCGGGATCGGCGGACGCGACGGGCGAATCGGAGTCCTCCCCGGCCGGGACGTCGTCGCGGTGGACGACATCGGTGTGCTGCTCGGCGGCATCGGCTTCGGGGGTTTCGATGTCCATCTCGATGGCCGGATCGTCGGCGGCGGCCTCGAATTCATCCTCGGAAATCTGGACTTCGTCGGACACGGTGACTCCCTTCCTTACTGTCGAGCGTAGGAGCGCGGGGTCCTGAGCGCAGCCTGTGAGGGCGAACACACAGGCGCATGCGTGATCGTCTCGTAACATTGCCCCATGTCCTCGACGGAGTCTCCTCAAGCTGCGATCGCTCCCGCAGCCGTCCCCCCGCAGGGGCCGCGGCTCGGACCAGGGGAAACGCAGCGAAATGTGAGCCTGCCCGGTCTCTCTCTGGTGGTCCGCGAGCGGACCTCGGAGCGCGACGGACTCGAACCGGCCGTTCTTGTGCACGGACTGGGCGGTTCGTCGCAGAACTGGACACAACTGATGGACCGGCTGGCCGACCGGCTCGACAGTCAGGCACCGGATCTGCCCGGCTTCGGCTTCTCGCCGCCGCCGGACGACGGTGACTACTCGATCGCCGGACACGCCCGGGCGGTGGTCCGGCTGATCGAGTCCGGCGAGCGGGGTCCGGTCCATCTGTTCGGCAACTCGATGGGCGGCGCGGTGGCGACGAAGGTCGCGGCGGCCCGTCCCGACCTGGTCAGGACGCTGACACTGGTCTCGCCCGCGCTGCCGGAGCTTCCGCCGCAGCGCACCGCGTGGCCGACGGCGTTCGTCTCGATGCCGGGGATCCCGGCGCTCTATCTGCGGGCGACCAAGGACTGGCCGGCCGAGCGGCGGACCCAGGAACTGCTCACGCTGTGTTACGGCGACGCCTCGTCGGTCGGTGACCGGGCGCGGGCGGAGGCGGTCGAGGAGTACGAACGGCGGATCGCACTCCCGTACTTCTGGGATGCGATGGTCCGTTCGACACGGGGCATCGTCAACGCGTACACCTTGGGTGGACAACACTCTCTGTGGCGGCAGGCGGAGCGGGTACTCGCGCCGACGCTGCTGGTCTACGGGGGGCGCGACAAGCTGGTCTCCTTCCGGATGGCGCGGAAGGCGTCCCAGGCGTTCCGCGACTCCCGGCTGGTGACGCTGCCCGACAGCGGGCACGTCGCGATGATGGAGCACCCTGACGTGGTGGCACGGGCCTTCCGGGACCTGCTCGATCAGACGGACGGTCACGCGGTGAACGAAAAGACGGGCGCTCGCGTAATGAACGACACGACGAGCGACGCGGCGAGCAGGAGCTGATTGAGGGCGTGGGGAAACACAGCGCGGGCGGCGGCCGGCAGAGCCGCGACAACGACATATCGAGCACCCTCGGTGGCGGTCGTGCAGGCCAGGGCCGCAGACGCCGGGGTGACGTCGGCGTTCCCGTCTCCGTCCCGTCCCAGGCTCCGGCGCCGGGCGCCCGCTACGACGGCGGTTACGTCGTCGGCGACCACCCGGACTCCCGCCCGCACCCCGAGCACCGTGAGCACGCCGCCTGGGGCGCCCAGGACGGCTGGGCGGCGGAGAGCGGCCGTGGCCGGAGCACCGGCTACCGGCCGGACGAGCTCCCGGACCCGTACGACACGGGTCAGTGGCAGACGTTCGACGAGCCCGTCCTCCCCGTCCCGGATCCGTACGACACCGGTCAGTGGCAGACGTTCCAGCAGTCCGTCCACCCCGTCCAGGACCCGTACGACACCGGCCAGTGGCAGACGTTCGACGAGCCGGTCCTCCCGCCGCAGTCCTTCGAGGCCCCGCCCGGCCGCCGGATACCCCGGCAGCGCATCGAGCAGGAGACGGTTCCGGAGCCGGAGCCGGAGCCCGTCCTGGACTCCGACCTGCCGGAGGCCACGGCCGCCGACACCGGCCGGAAGAGCGGTGGCAAGGGCCGTACGTTCACCGGGATCGCCGCCGCCGCGGTGGTGACCGTGCTCGCCGTGGTCGTCGCCGGGCAGGTCGGCAGCGGTGGCGCCGGACACAGCGAGGCCGGGGCCTCCGACGGCGCGACCCGCGACGGCAGCGACGCGGCCTCACGGTCGAAGGACCGTCCGACGCCCGGCGTCGCACCCTCCAACGCACCCGCCGTGGCCGTCGCCGGCTACGACCAGCTGATGGCCAGGCAGTACCCGCTCGACGCCAAGCTGGCCCTGAGCGGCCAGTTCCAGACGATGCCGGGACACGACCCGGCGCCGGGCAAGGGGAAGGTGCTGCGCTTCCGGGTGGACGTGGAGAAGGGCCTGCCGCTCGATTCCGCGCTCTTCACCCGGACGGTCTTCACCACCCTGAACGACGACCGGAGTTGGGGGCACGGCGGGACCAAGACGTTCGAGCGGGTGTCATCGGGCCCCGTCGACATCGTCGTCACGCTCGCCAGCCCCGGCACCACTGCTAAGTGGTGTGCGAAATCCGGCCTGGACATCACCGTTGACAATGTGTCATGTGACGCCGCGTCCACCGAGCGCACCATGATCAACGCGTTCCGCTGGGCACAGGGCGCCGTCACGTTCGGCCCCGACCGGATGCACGAGTACCGGCAGATGCTCATCAACCACGAGGTCGGCCACCGGCTCGGGCACGGCCACGTCGGCTGCCCGAAGGCGGGCGAGCTCGCGCCGGTCATGATGCAGCAGACGAAGTTCCTGTCGCTCGACGGCGGCCCCACCTGCAAGCCCAACGCCTGGCCGTTCCCGAAGGCCTGACCAGCGGTTTCGACCGCCTGAGCACGAATGATCCCGCCGACCGGATTTTGACATCGGCGGGATCGTCGTTCACTCTTCTCCCATGTCGCACCGCCACGCACCCGAGGACGCCAGCATCAAGCTGGTGCTCATCGGCGTGGCCGAAATCTGCGTAGCCGACATTCTCTGTCGGTGACCCACGGTTCGGTCGCGTAGAGGCTTTCCGCCTCCGCCCCGAGCTGTCCATCCGTGGGCAGACGCACCCCCCTGAGTTCGAGCCATTTCTCCGTTGAGGGGAAGCGGCTGCTGCTGCCCGCGGGTATTCGTTGAATCCTGCCGTCATACCTCGCAGCCGCGAAAGGCCGATCTCTCATGCGTCAACTGTCCCTCATATCCCGCCGCGTGGCAGCGGTAGCCGTTGGTCTGGCCCTCGCCGGAGGGGCCGCCGCCTGCGGCCCGAAGGACAGCGGCGGCGCCAAGGCCTCCACCGACGCCAAGCCCGCCAAGGGCGGCACCCTCTACGTGCTGAACAACCAGGCGCAGGAGGACTTCGACCCGGCCCGCCTGTACACCTCGGGCGGCGGAAACGTTCCCTCGCTGGTCTACCGCACGCTCACCACCCGCACCCGGGCCAACGGCGCCGAGGGCTCGAAGGTCGCCGCGGACCTGGCCACCAACACCGGCGAGCCGAGCAAGGACGCCACCGTCTGGACGTACCACCTCAAGGACGGCCTGAAGTACGAGGACGGCTCGCCCATCACCACCGCCGACATCAAGTACGGCATCGAGCGCTCCTTCGCGGCCGAGCTGTCCGGCGGCGCGCCCTACCTGCGCGACTGGCTGATCGGCGGCGCCGCGTACCAGGGCCCGTACAAGGACAAGAACGGACTGGCCTCGGTGGAGACGCCGGACGCCAGGACGATCGTGTTCCACCTGAACAAGCCCGAGGGCGAGTTCCCGTTCCTGGCCACGCAGACCTCGTTCGCCCCGGTGCCGAAGGCGAAGGACACCGGCACCAAGTACGCCGAGCACCCGGTCTCCTCGGGCCCGTACAAGGTGATCAAGAACGAGAACAACGGTGAGCACCTGGTGCTGGAGCGCAACCCCAACTGGTCGGAGGCCACCGACGACCAGCGCAAGGCGTACCCGGACAGCATCGACGTCCAGTCGGGTCTCGACCAGGCCGTGATCAACCAGCGACTGTCCACCGGCACGGGCAAGGACGCGGCGGCCGTCACCACCGACACCAACCTCGGCCCGGCCGAGCTGGCCAAGGTCAACGGTGACAAGGCGCTCGCGAGCCGGGTCGGCACCGGCCACTTCGGCTACACCGACTACATCGCCTTCAACCCGAAGGTGAAGCCGTTCGACAACCCGAAGGTGCGCCAGGCCATCGCGTACGCGGTCAACCGCACCACCGTGGTCAACGCGGTCGGCGGCTCCTCGCTCGCCGACCAGGCCACCACGTACCTGCCGGAGCAGGCGTCCTTCGGCTACACGCCGTACGACCCGTTCCCGGCCGGCAAGACCGGGGACCCGGTCAAGGCCAAGCAGGTGCTGGCGGAGGCCGGCTACCCGAACGGGATCACCGTCTCGCTCACCCATGACGTCACCAAGGCCGACGAGCAGGGCCCCGAGGTCGCCACGGCCGTCCAGGACGCGCTGAAGGCGGCGGGCATCACCGTCAAGCTCGACGGCCAGGAGCACAAGGCGTTCAGCGACAAGATCCACAACGTGTCGACCGAGCCGGGCTTCTTCCTCACCGGCTGGGGTGCGGACTGGCCGTCCGGCGGCCCGTTCCTCGGCCCGATCTTCGACGGCCGGCAGATCGTCAAGGACGGCTCCAACTTCAACAACGCGCAGCTCGACGACCCGGCGGTCAACAAGGAGATCGACGAGATCAACAAGCTGACCGACCTCAAGGCCGCGGCGGTCCGCTGGGGCGCGCTGGACAAGAAGATCGGCGAGCAGGCCGTCACCGTGCCGCTCTTCCACCCGGTCTACAAGCGGCTGTTCGGCAAGGACATCAAGAACGTCGTGATCAGCGACTGGACCGGCGTCCTGGACATCTCGCAGGTCTCGGTCAAGTGACCACCCAGGACCTGACGGCCGTCGAGGCGGGGGCGGCCGGCAACCCGGCCGCCCCCGCCCCGGGGGCCCGGCAGGTCTGGCGGCGGCTGCGCGCCCAGCGCGCGGCCGTCGCCGGGACCGCCGTCATCGCACTCCTCGTCCTGGTGGCGCTCGCCGCACCCCTGCTGAGCGCCATCGAGGGCCAGAACACCACGGCCTACCACCCCGAGCTGGTCGACTCCGCCTCCGGCGGCGTACCGCTCGGCTCCTTCGGCGGGATCAGCGGCGACCACTGGCTCGGTGTCGAACCCGGCACCGGGCGCGACATGTTCTCCCGGCTCGTGCACGGCGCCCAGATCTCGCTGGCCGTCGCACTCGGCGCCACCCTCGTGCAGATCCTCGTCGGCGTCGGCACCGGCCTCGCCGCCGGGCTCGGCAACCGCTTCGTGGACAACCTGCTCAGCCGCGTCACCGACGTCATGATCACCATGCCCGCGCTGGTCTTCGCCATCGCGCTGATGGCCGTGGTGCCCGACAGCTTCCCGCGCCCGCTGCTGCTGGCGCTCATCATCGGCTTCGTCGCGTGGGGCAGCATCTCCAAGCTCGTCAGGGCCCAGGTGCTCAGCCTCAAGTCACTGGACTACGTGGCGGCCTCCCGGCTCGCCGGCTCCGGCACCTGGCGGATCGCCCGCCGCGAACTGCTGCCGTCGCTCGTCGCACCGGTCATCACGTACGCCGCCCTCCTCATCCCGGCGAACATGGTCATCGAGTCCGGGCTCTCGTTCCTCGGCATCGGCGTGAAGCCCCCCACCCCGTCCTGGGGCCAGATGCTCTCCAGCGCCAACACCTGGTACGAGGCCGATCCCGCGTACGTGCTGCTGCCCGCCGCGATGCTGTTCATCAGCGTGCTCGCCTTCACCGTGCTCGCCGACGGCATCAGGACCGCCCTCGACCCCCGGGCCGCCAGCCGGCTCCGCATCGGCACCGGCCGCAAGCGCGAGGAGGCCGCGTCATGATCCGCTTCCTGCTGCGCCGCACGGTCTCCGCCGCGGTGGTTCTGCTGGTGCTGGCCGTCGTGCTGTACGCCGTGTTCTACCTGGCGCCCGGCGACCCCGCGCAACTGTCCTGCGGGCCCAAGTGCTCGCCCGCCCAACTCGTGCAGATCCGCGAGCAGATGGGCCTGAACGACTCGGTGTACGTACAGTTCTGGCACTTCCTGCAGGGCATCGTCACCGGTCACGACTACAGCACCGGCACCGGTACGGTGCACTGCTCCGCGCCCTGCTTCGGCCAGTCGTACCGTACCGGCGAACTCGTCAGCGACATCCTCATCGCCAAGCTGCCCGCCACCGCCTCCCTCGCCATCGGCGCGATGGTGCTGTGGCTGCTGCTCGGCATCGGCACCGGCGTGCTGTCCGCGCTGCGCCGCGGCCGGCCCACCGAACGGCTGCTCACCGGGCTCACCCTCGCGGGCACCGCCACCCCGGTGTTCATCATCGGCATCCTGCTGCTGATGCTCTTCTGCTCGGTGCTGCAGTGGCTGCCCTACCCCTCCTACGTGCCGTTCACCGACGACCCGCAGCAGTGGGCCTGGAACCTGCTGCTGCCCTGGCTGGCGCTCGCCCTCGTCGAGTCCGCCAAGTACGCGCGGCTGACCCGCAGTTCCATGCTGGAGACGCTCGCGGAGGACCACATCCGTACCTTCCGCGCCTACGGCGTCAGCGAGCGCGCGATCATCGGACGGCACGCGCTGCGGGCCGCCCTCACCCCGGTGATCGCGCTGTCGGCGCTCGACCTGGGGACGATGTTCGGCGGCGCCCTGCTGACCGAGTCGCTGTTCAACGTGCCAGGGCTCGGCCAGAAGCTCGTGCAGTCCGTCGAGCTCAAGGACCTGCCGGTCGTGGTGGGCATCGTGCTCGTCATGGGCTTCGCCGTCGTCATCGCCAACGCCGCCGCGGACGTGCTCTACGCGCTGGCCGACCGAAGGGTGGTGCTGGCATGAGCGCGGCCACCGATTCCGCAGTGGATCCCGCCGCCACGGCCGGCCTCGCCGAGCCGCTGGTGGAGGTCAGGGACCTCGTCATCGACTTCCCGACCGCGTCCGGCACCGTACGGGCCGTCGACGGTCTCAGCTTCCGGCTCGAAGCGGGCGGCGCCCTCGGCATCGTCGGTGAGTCGGGATCCGGCAAGAGCGCCACCGCGTACGCCCTGCTGGACCTGCACCGGGGGACCGGCGCGCGGACCGGCGGCACCGTACGGGTCGCCGGGACGGACGTCCTCGGCGCCGACGACACCGAACTGCGGCGGCTGCGCGGCGGCCGGGCGGCGATGGTCTTCCAGGACCCGCTCTCCTCGCTCGACCCGTACTACGCGATCGGCGACCAGATCGCCGAGGTCTACCGCGTCCATGTGAAGGCCACCCGGCGGGCGGCCCGCGAGCGGGCCGTCCAGGTGCTGGACCGGGTCGGCATCCCGGACGCGGCCCGGCGCTCGCGCGCCCGGCCGCACGAGTTCAGCGGCGGCATGCGGCAGCGCGCGCTCATCGCCATGGCGCTGGCCTGCGAACCACGGCTGCTGATCGCCGACGAGCCGACCACCGCACTCGACGTCACCGTCCAGGCCCAGATCCTCGACCTGCTGCACGAGCTGCGCGCCGAGACCGGCATGGGGCTGCTGCTCGTCACCCACGACCTGGGTGTCGTGGCCGGCACCGTCGACGACGTACTCGTCATGCGGAACGGCACCGCCGTCGAACGCGGCGCGGTGAGCGCCGTCCTGGACGACCCGCGCGAGCCCTACACGCGGGCACTGCTCGCGGCGGTGCCGCAGGTGGACGCGGCGCGGCCGGTCGTCCTCGTGAAGCAGCGGACGGGCGACGAACGGAAGGCTGCCGTGGAAGCGCCGCTTCTCGAAGCGGTCGGTCTGCGGCGGGAGTTCGGCAAGCGCCAGGACACCGTGACCGCCGTGGACGGCGTGTCGCTGACCGTCCGGCGCGGCGAGACGCTCGGCATCGTCGGGGAGAGCGGCAGCGGGAAGACCACCCTCGGCCGGATGCTGGTGCGGCTGCTCGACCCCACGGCCGGTGAACTCCGTTACGACGGCCGGGACATCGGCAAGCTCGGCGACAAGGCGCTGCGACCGCTGCGCCGCGAGCTGCAGATGGTCTTCCAGGACCCGGTCTCGTCGCTGAACCCGCGGCGCAGCATCGGCGAGTCGATCGCCGACCCGCTGCGGGCGGCGGGAGAGCTTTCGGACAAGGCGGTCGTCGAGCGGGTGCGGGAACTGCTGGAGCGGGTCGGTCTGGAACCGGACTGGTACCACCGGTACCCGCACGAGTTCAGCGGCGGTCAGCGGCAGCGGGTCGGGATCGCGCGGGCGCTGGCACCGGCCCCGAAGCTGATCGTCTGCGACGAGCCGGTCTCGGCGCTCGACGTGACGACCCAGGCCCAGGTCGTCGCGCTGCTCGGTGAACTGCAGCGTGACCTGGGGCTCTCGCTGGTCTTCATCGCGCACGACCTGGCGGTGGTGCGGCAGGTCAGCGACCGGGTCGCGGTCATGCGCGCCGGGAAGATCGTCGAGGAGGGGCCGGCGGACGTGGTGTACGACTCGCCCCAGCACGCGTACACCAAGGGCCTGCTGGCGGCCGTGCCGGTGCTCGACCCGGTCGAGTCCGCGGTGCGGCGCGCGAGCCGGAAGGGGCTCGCCGAAGTCTGAGAAACGCTTCCCGGGAGTCCGGGAAACGCTTCCTGCCGGAGCGCGGCACGGTCGCGGACAGGGTGAGTGGAGTGTGTTGTTCCGCGCACCCTAAGCGACGACAACGCGTTGTGGTGCGAGAAGTTACGACCGTTCACCCCTTCTGGTGGCGCGGCGGACAACCGTCCGTCGCGCCACTGTCGTACCGGCATACCGTCGTCGCGCCGGGCAGACGTATCCGCCCTCCCGGCCATGCATCCGGCGGACCGGCGAAGGAAGGGGGGCGTACACATGCGCATCGCGTTGCTCACCGAGGGTGGCTACCCGTACGCACGAGGTGAAGGTGGCGCCTGGTGCGACCGGCTCGTGCGCGGGCTTCCGGGCCACGAATTCGAGGTGTACGCGCTCAGCAGGTCCGAGCGGACGGAGGCCGGGGGACGGGTCGAACTGCCGTCGCAGGTACGGCGGGTGCGCAGCGAGCGCCTGTGGGGCGCGCCGCCGGAGGACGACGGCAGCCGCGGCCGGGCGGCCCGCCGGGCGCGCCGCCACCGGTTCCTGCACCACTACCGGGAGCTGGCCGCCGCGCTGGCGGGCGGCGACGAGGGATCCACCGCGGGCTGCACCGATGACGTCATCGGCGTGTCCGGTGCGGGAGCCGACGGCTACGGAGGTGCCCGGGCGGACCGTTTCGCCTCCGGTCTGTACGGGCTGGCCGAACTCGCCCACGAGGACGGCGGACTGCCCGGGTTGCTCCGGTCCGAGCACGCGCTGCGCGCCCTGGAGGACGCCTGCCGCGCTCCCGGCGTACGACCCCTGCTGGCCACCGTCGGCGTGGCGGACCTGCTCACCGCCGCCGAACTTCTGGAACGCGCCTTGAGACCGCTGTCCGCGCCCTGGTACGAACCGGACGAGCTCGGCGCCGCCGATCTGTGCCACGCCGTCTCCGGCGGTCCCGCGACCCTTCCCGGCCTGCTGGCCAAACGGTTCTTCGGAACGCCGCTCCTGGTCACCGAGTACGGCGTCCGGCTGCGCGAGGCGCTCCTCGCGCACCGCGCCTCCGGCCTCTCCGCCGAAGTCCGCGCGCTCCTCACCGCGTTCCACCGGCTGCTCGCCGGTGAGTCCTACCGCGAGGCGGCCCTGATCACCCCGGGCAGCACCCATGCCCGCCGCTGGCAGGAACGCTGCGGCGCCGACCGCTCCCGGCTGCGGACCGTCTACCCGGGCATGGAGGCCGCCCGCTTCGCCCGCGCCGGCGAAGCCGCGGAAGCGGCCGGCGCGGACGTCCAGGGCGGGCACACCGACCCCACGCTCACCTGGGTCGGCCGCCCGGACCCGGCCAAGGACCTCATCGCGCTCCTGCACGCCTTCGACGCGATACGCACGGCGGAACCGGGCGCACGGCTCCGGATCCTGCATGTCCGCGGCGGCGTCGACTCCTACCTGGCGGGCTGCCGCACGCTGGCCGCCCAGCTCTTCCCCGACGAGGCCCAGGACGCGGTGACGGTCGGCGAGAGCCCCGTCACCTTCGAGGAGATCGGCTCACCCGGCGCACCACAGCTCGCCGACGCGTACGCCTCCGGTGACGTCGTCGTGCTGTCCAGCATCGTCGAGGGCTTCCCGCTGAGCCTCGTCGAGGCGATGTTCTGCGGCCGCGCGACGGTCTCCACCGACGTGGGCGCCGTCCGCGAGGTCATCGGCGGCACGGGTCTCGTCGTACCGCCCCGCAACCCCAAGGCGCTCGCCGACGCCTGCCTCGCGCTGCTGCGCGAGCCCGACCGCGCCGCCCGGCTCGGCGCCGCCGCGCGTGAGCGGGCGCTCGAACTCTTCACCGTCGAGCGGTGTGTGGGCGCGTTCCGCGAGATCTATCTGGAGCTCGTCGCGCACTGTCCGGTGCGCCGCGAGCCGCTGCTCGACACCGACGGCGTGCCGCGCCCGTTCTCCGAGCCCGCCGAGGCCCATGTCCCCGGCCGCCTCACGCCCGTGCTGCCCGCCCCCACCTGGGCCCGCCGCCCGCAACCCGCGGGCTTCCCGTTCCCGGGAGGTGACCTCGCATGACCGCCACCGGAGGCTCCGCGCAGGCCGCCCTCCTCGCCCGCATCCTCTCCGACGTCCCCACCGACCCGACCCCGCCCAACGAGACCTTCCCAGGCGCCGACCTCCTCCCCCCGGCCTTCCGCCGGGCGGCCTCCGGCCCGGTGGATGATTCCGCGACCGCCGCGGAAGAGGTCCTGACCGACGGCACCGACGGCACCGACGGCACCGACGGCACCGACGGCACCGACGGCGTCGACCGCCCGGCCGGCGGTCGGGCCGGTGACCCGGCTCCGGCCCCGGAGTCCGAGCCGGAGCGCGAACCGGAGCCGGAGCAGGAGGACGGCATCGCGACGGCCGAAGCCGCAGCCGAGGGCCTGAGCGGCTGCGTGGGTCCTTCCGACGAGGCGGATCCCGCCGCGGCCCCGGACCGCGTGAACGCGGACGACACCATCGCGTGGCCGGAACACGAAGCCGCCGCCGAAGCCGCCTCCGGGGCGGAGCCGCTCATGGAGGCGCCCAGCCGCGGACTCGACGCGGCGGGCGACATCCGTGCGCGGGTCGTGGCGGCCCTGGGCTACGGCCCGGGAACGGACGGCCGCACGCCTCTGGCGGAGCCGGCTGTGGAGGGCGGGGTGTTGTTCTCGGGGGCGCGGCCCAGCCTGGCGGAGGCGGCTGCGGACGACCGGGTGTTGCTCTCGGGGGCGCGGCCGGGGCCGGTTCTGCCGGTCGGTGGCGGTGGGGTTCCCGCCTCGGCGGCGGGTCCGAGTGGCCGGGATACCGGTGGGTCGCACGCGCCGGAGTTGCCCGTCGTTGGCGGGGGTTCGTACCGCCCGGTGGAGGCGGCTGCGGACGACCGGGTCCTGCTGTCGGAGTTGCAGCCCGAGCTGATCCTGCCGGTCGGTGAGGGCGGGGGTCTCGCCTCGGCGGCGGGTCCGGGCGCCCGGGATGGTGTCCTGCCGGATCGCGACTCCGAACCCGCCGGGAGGGCCTCGGTGGCGCGGCGGCGGGGGCCTGCTGATCCGGTGCGTGGGGTGATGCACCGGCATGAGGAGTTGTGCGCCGGGGCGGTGGATGTGCTGGAGATCGCCGCAGGGCTGGAGGCGCACGGTGTCACCGACCGGGTGGCGGGACGGTTCCGGCACCGGGACGTGTTCTCGCTCGCGGACGAGTTGTACGCCCGCGTCCCGCACGGCGCCGCGGGGGAGCGGGCCGGCGGGCAGCGGGTGGCGGCGCGGGTCGGACCGGTACGGGTCGGGCTGCTGCATGTGGTGCCCGGCGCGGGCTGCGCCGCGGCGGCCGCGTTCGTGGTGCGGTCGCCCGCCGTCGGCGCGGTGATCGCCCTGCTCGTCGCGCTGGCCACCTGGGCGGCGCTGCGACGCGGCCCGCTGCGTACCGCGAGCGCCGGCGGGGCGCTCTCGGGCGGGTGGCTGCTGGCGTTCGCGCTGTGCGGCGGTCCGCTGCTGACGAGCCTGCTCGGCGCGCCGTTCGACCCGCCCGCCGGCGGCCCGTTCGTGGCGCTGGCCCTCACCCTGGCGCCCGCCGCGTGGTGCGCCCACCGGTTCGCGCTGCGGGCGCGGGCCGAACTCACGCCGAGCCGCGGGCTCGGGGAGTTCGCCGCCCGGGTGCGCCCGCTGCTCGCCGGCACCCTCGTGCTGTATCTCGCGGTGTTGCTCGCCCTCCTGTGGGCCGCCGCCGCGCTGGCCGGTCCCGCCGGTGTCGCCGGGGCGGGCGCCCTCGGGATGCTGCTGTTCACCGCCCGGCTGCTCGCGGTGCACGGCTTCACGAGGGCGGCCGCGTGGGGGACCGGCGCGCCGGCCGCGGCCGAGGGAGCCGCGCTCGGCGCAGCCGTACTGCACCACGTGCCGGGCCTGGCCGCCGTCTCGGCCCCGGTCGAGTGGCTCGGCCCGGCGGCGATACCCGTCCTGGCCGGCGGCTGCGCCGCCACAGTCCTCGTAGTGCATGCCTTCCGCGCCCTCACCCGGGCCTCGGCGCACGGCACCGGTGCCCGCACGGGCACCCCCGCCGCCACCCACCCCCGTACGACAGACCTCCGCAACACCAACCAGGAGAAACGTTGATCACGCACCGAACGACCTCGCTCCGCCCACCGCGCGGGACAGCGCACCGGCAAGGACACCGGGTGGGGGGTGTCGGCCGATGAGAGTGCTGCTGCTTGGAGCCGATGGATTCCTGGGCCGGCACGTGGCCGAACGGCTGCTCGCCGACCCCGCCGTACAGCTGACCGCGCTGGGGCGCAGCGACGACGCCGATGTGCGGTTCGACCTGGCGAGCGGGGCGCCGGGAGCGCTGGCGCGGTTCCTGGACGCCGTGCACCCGGGCGTCGTCGTCAACTGCGCGGGCGCGACCCGCGGCGGGGCCCGGGACCTGACCCGGCACAACACGGTGGCGGTGGCGACCGTGTGCGAGGCGATGCGGCGCAGCAGCACCGGCGCGCGCCTGGTCCAGGTGGGCTGCGCCGCCGAATACGGTCCTTCGCCGGTCGGCGCGTCCACCGCCGAGGACGCGGTGCCGCGGCCGGGCGGCCCGTACGGGGTGAGCAAGCTCGCCGCGTCCGAGCTGGTGCTGGGCTCGGGTCTCGACGCGGTGGTGCTGCGGGTGTTCAGCCCGGTCGGCCCCGGCACGCCGACGAGTTCACCGCTGGGGCGGGTGGCCGAGGCGCTGCGCCGGGCGATGCAGAGCGGGGACGGCGAGCTGAAGCTCGGCGGGCTCGCCGTGCAGCGCGACTTCATCGACGTCCGTGACGTCTCGCGGGCGGTGCACGCGGCGTCGCTGTCGGCCGCGCAGGGCCTGGTGAACATCGGCTCCGGCCGGGCCGTACGGATGCGCGACATGGCGGCCGGGCTCGCGCATGTCGCGGGCTACGACGGCACCCTCCACGAGCTGGACGAGCCGCAGGTCGCGCCCGGCCCGCCCCCGTACCCCGACGGCTGCGGCATCTGGCAGCAGGCGGATGTGCGGACGGCCCGTGACCGGCTGGGCTGGCGGCCCCGCATCGGCCTCGAGGAATCGCTGGCCGACGTCTGGATGGAGGCGGCATGTCGCGTCTGACGCCGCCGCACTTCTGGGGTGCGGGGCTGCGCGACCGCTCCGGCGGGGCCGGCCCGGGAGCGGGCGGCCAGGCCCGTTCCGACCGGCTCGGCTTCGGCGTCCCGGTGAACGCGCACCCGCTGGTCGCACCGGCCGAGTGGGGTGAACTCGCCCGCCCGGGAACCCCGTTGCACTGGGTGGTGCTGAACGTGGCGCGCGGCCCCGGCACCCGGCCCGACCCGCTGTACACGGAGGCGGTGGCGCGGCTCCGGGAGAGCGGGGTGCCGGTCCTCGGTCATCTGGACGCCGGGCTCGGCGCCCGGCCGTTCGGCGCGCTCGTCTCGGACGCCTCCCACTACCTGGACTGGTACCGGGTGGACGGCTTCTACCTGGACCGCGCGCCGACGGAGCGTTCCGCGCTGAACGAGTGCCGCCGGGTGACGACGACGCTGCGGGCACTGCTGGCGGGGGACGACGGGGACAGCGCTGACAGTGATAGTGGCGACGGTGGTGACGGGCACATCGTGCTGGGGCACGGCATGCATCCGTATCCCGGGTACGCCGAGATCGCCGACCAGCTGGTGACGTTCTCCGGCCCCTGGACCCGGTACCGCTGGTCCGAGGCCCCGCAGTGGACGGCCGCGTACCCGCCGGAGCGCTTCGCGCACCTCGTCCACGGAGTGCCGCGGTCGCATCTGGTGACGGCGATGCGGATCGCCCGCTGGCAGGGCGCCGCCACCGTCTGCTTCACGGACCGCACCGACCGGGACGGCACCGACCCGTGGGAGGGGCTGGCCGGCTACTGGGACGAATCGGTGCGAACGTTACGAAAGCAGCCGCCGCCCAGTATCTGATCCCCTTCGGTCTCGCTCCTCGGACCGGGTGTCTCGGAATGAAGACCGGCGTGGCAGTGTTACGGAGAGAACCACCCGTACACCCGTATGCCTACCGATCCGGAGTCCCCGTGTCGCTGCCACCCCTGGTCGAGCCGGCTGCCGAGCTCACCGTCGACGAGGTCCGCAGGTACTCGCGCCACCTGATCATCCCCGATGTGGGGATGGACGGACAGAAGCGGCTGAAGAACGCCAAGGTGCTGTGTGTCGGCGCCGGCGGCCTCGGCTCGCCGGCCCTGATGTACCTGGCCGCCGCCGGTGTCGGCACGCTCGGCATCGTGGAGTTCGACGAGGTCGACGAGTCGAACCTGCAGCGCCAGATCATCCACAGCCAGGCGGACATCGGCCGTTCCAAGGCCCAGTCCGCGCGCGATTCCGTCCTCGGCATCAACCCGTACGTGAATGTCGTTCTCCACGAGGAGCGCCTCGAGGCCGAGAACGTCATGGAGATCTTCTCCCAGTACGACCTGATCGTCGACGGCACGGACAACTTCGCGACCCGCTACCTGGTCAACGACGCGTGCGTGCTTCTGGACAAGCCCTACGTCTGGGGCTCGATCTACCGCTTCGACGGGCAGGCGTCCGTCTTCTGGAGCGAGCACGGCCCGTGCTACCGCTGCCTCTACCCGGAGCCCCCGCCCCCCGGCATGGTCCCCTCCTGCGCCGAGGGCGGCGTGCTGGGCGTGCTCTGCGCGTCCATCGGGTCGATCCAGGTCACCGAGGCGATCAAGCTGCTCGCCGGTATCGGCGACCCGCTGGTCGGCCGTCTGATGATCTACGACGCGCTGGAGATGACCTACCGCCAGGTCAAGGTCCGCAAGGACCCGGAGTGCGCGGTCTGCGGTGAGAACCCGACCGTCACCGAGCTGATCGACTACGAGGCCTTCTGCGGCGTCGTCTCCGAGGAGGCCCAGGAGGCCGCCGCGGGTTCGACGATCACGCCGAAGCAGCTCAAGGAGTGGATCGACGACGGCGAGAACATCGAGATCATCGATGTCCGCGAGCCGAACGAGTACGAGATCGTCTCCATCCCGGGCGCCAAGCTCATCCCCAAGGGCGAGTTCCTGATGGGCACCGCCCTGCAGAACCTGCCCCAGGACAAGCGCATCGTCCTGCACTGCAAGACGGGCGTCCGCTCCGCGGAAGTCCTCGCCGTCCTGAAGTCCGCGGGCTTCTCGGACGCGGTGCACGTCGGTGGCGGCGTCATCGGCTGGGTACACACGGTCGAGCCGCACAAGCCGGTCTACTAGCGGTATCGCTGGTCGCGCATATGTTGAGGGCCCGCACACCGGAAACGGTGTGCGGGCCCTCACATGCGTGATCAGGAGCAGGTCGTGCCCTTCGCGGGGACCGTTCCCTCCAGCAGGTAGGCGTTGACGGTCTCCGTCATGCAGGTGTTGCCGCTGTTGTACGCGCCGTGGCCCTCGCCCTTGTAGGTGATCTCGATCCCGACGTCCGGGCCGAGCCCGGCTGCCATCTTCCCGGCGCCCTCGTACGGCGTGGCCGGGTCGCCGGTGTTGCCGATGACGAGCATCGGCGCCGCGCCCGGGGCGCTGACGTCAGGCGTCTGCCAGTTGCCCGGTACCGGCCAGCCGGTGCAGGCCGGGAGGCTCCAGGCCAGGAACTCGCCGAAGATGGCGGAGGCCTGACGGAACGCGGGCAGCTTCTCGCGCACCTGCTCCTGGGTGTAACGCTGCTTGGCGTCGGCGCAGTTGACCGCCGTGTTGGCCGGCATCAGGTTGTTGTACCGGCCGTTCTGGTCCCGGCCGGCGAACGAGTCGGCGAAGGCGAGCAGCAGATTGCCGCTGCCCGTCGCCTTGGCCTCCTTGAGCGCCATGGTCAGGTACTTCCAGTCGTCCTTGGAGTACAGCGTGGCGGCGATCCCGTTCGTCGCGATGGTCTGGGTGACCTTGCGGCCGTCGTCGGTCGGCAGCGGCTTCCCGTCGAGCTTCGCCAGGAACGCGGAGATCCACTGGTCGCCGGCCTGCCGGCTGCGGCCGGCCGGGCAGTTGGCGGTGTTCTTCGCGCAGTCCGTCAGGTAGTTGTCCAGCGCGAGCTGGAAGCCCTTCGCCTGGCCGATGCCGGCCTGCTCCGGGTCGAGCGTCGGGTCGACCACCCCGTCGAGGACCGCGCGGCCCACCGTGCCCGGGAACAGATGGGCGTAGACGCCGCCGAGCTCCGTGCCGTATGAGATGCCGAAGTAGTGCAACTGTTTGTCACCCAGCACCTGGCGCATCAGATCCATGTCGCGGGCGGCACTGATCGTGTCGACGTGCGGCAGCACGTCGCCCGAGTTCTGCACGCAGGCCGCGACCAGCTTCCGCAGATCTGCCTGCTGCGCCTGTACCTCGTCGGGTGTGTCCGGGGTCCCGTCGATCTGCCGCGAGACGTCCGTGGCCCGGTCGTCCAGGCACTTCACGCCCTGGCTCTCGCCGACGCCGCGCGGATCGAAGCTCACCAGGTCGTAGCGCGACCGCAGCTTCTCGTAGTCCTTCCCGAACGACGGCAGCGCGGCCACGCCCGACCCGCCGGGGCCGCCGAAGTTGAACACCAGCGACCCGATCCGGCCGCTGCCGGTGGCCTTGGCGCGGATCATCGCGAGACCGATGGTCGGCCCGTCCGGCTTCGCGTAGTCCAGCGGCGCCTTGAGCGTCGAGCACTGCCATTCGCTCCCGGGCGCCTTGCCGTCCGTGCCCTGCGCCACACTCGGCGCCGGGCACCGCCGCCAGCTCAGCTTCTGCCCGGTCAGCGACCCGGGCAGCGCGCCGGCGCCGCAAGCGGCGGCGTGCTGCCTGTCACGGAGGCCGTAGCCGCGGGCTTGTCGTCCGCGGCCTTCGAGTCCCCGCCCCCGCACCCCGCCGCCCCCAGCGCGATGACCAACGCGACACCCACCACCGCGTCCCGCCGCACCCGTACGTTGCTCATGGATCTCCCACCCGTCGTTCCCAATGCGCGGATGATCCCATACAGGCGGATAGGTCTGCTTGCGGTTGCGGCACGGCGGTGGGTGGCGGCGGGGCGGACGATCAGCGGACGACGCTCTGGATCTCGCGGACGGTGACGGCCTTCGGCTCGTTGATGACGCCGTTGGGCAGCCCGGTCGGCACACCGCCGTCGGAGCCGACCCAACTGACCTTCCACGTCGCGGTGACATTGAGCTGGTACGCCCCGGAGTGCTCCGTCGAACGGAGATACGTGACGCCGCAGGGCGGATTGCCGGTCGCTCCCCTGGCGTACGCGGCGCCCACCTTGCCGTCCGGGGCGATCGGGCACTCACCCGAAGCGGGGAACACGGTGGCATCGGACGTACCGGGCTCGATCCGCACACTGCTCGCCTGCGCGGTGGTCTCCGCCCAGATCTCCTGGCCGCCGCCGAGGTTCACGGACGCGCGGACCTTCACCGGCGTGTACTTCTCCCGCAGCCACACCCACGTCGGCAGGTTGACCGTCTGCGTTGTCGTCGGGCTCATGGTGATGGTCACGCCCGGGAGACGCGTGCTCGCGAAGGCGAGTTTGGAGAGCATCTCCGGGGTGATGACGTGCCTCGTCGCGCCCGGCGGCCGCTCGCCGTTCGGCACCCACAGCGGATTCTGGTCGTTGCACGACATCTGGTCGAACGCGCTGGCGGCGGGGTTGGTGGACACGGCCCACCACTGGCCCTTGCCCTCCTGCTCGATGTTGAAGTCCTTGTAGCCCTTGACGCCGGGGTAGTCGTAGCCGTCCTGGTAGTGCGCGAGGTCCATGCCCATGGCGGTGGAGAAGCTGCCGTGGACGTTGGGGGACTGCTCCTTGTAGCTCTTGGTGTACTCGTCCTTGAACTGCTGGGCGCTGTACTTGGGCCCGAACCAGCAAGGCGGCGGCGTCCAGGACGTATCGACCGAGGCGATCCGCTTGCGGCCGGGGTCGGTGGCGCCGGGTGTCACGGGAACCACCGAGTATCCGGCGGCGGCGTTGAGGTTGCGGGTGTCGTTGCCACCCGACACATGTGTCTTCGGCGGAATGGGAATCGTGTCGTTGGCGTAGCTCGTTCCCGCCGCGGAAACGACGGTGACGGCAGCGAGGGCCAGCGCCCGGCGCAGCGGTATCGAGCCACCTATTGCTTGCACTGCAGGGCACTCTCCTTCACTTCGATGGATGCCGCCTGCCACAGATCGACGTTGGGCCTGAACTTGATCAGGACGATGTCGTAGAACCTGTAGCTCTCATTGTTCTCCGGGGTGACGGCGACCTTTCCGGTCGGGATCGCCTTGCTGTACAGCTTGGCCTGGTTGTTGCAGAAGGTGACCTCGGCGGAAGTCTTGTTGGCCGCGACCTTGATGACGGGACGGTAGTAGTGGTCGGTGCCGGTGAGCGTGCTCTTGGCGTCCACATGGCGCTGGACATAGCTCTTGCCGTACACGAGCGCGCTGTCCGTCGCGTAATTGGCCAGGCCGCTCTTCGTCACGCTCTGCTTCACGACTCCGTGCACCAGTGACTGCATGAAGTTCGCCGTGGCGGCCAATGCGACCGCCTGCGTGTGGTCCGACGGCCTCGGCCAGTCGAAATTCAGCTTCAGGTCGGCGGGTAGTGCCAGGCTCGGGTCGATCGTCAACGGGGCGGCGGTCGGCGCGGCAGTGGTCGCGGCGGTGGACGGTGCGGTCGTCGGGACGCCGTCGATCGTGTCGGACGTGCCGTCGGATCCGCCCCCGCCGCAGGCGGTGAGCAGCAGGGCGGTCGCCGTCGCGAGGGCGGCGGCGGTGAGCGCTGTGGGGGCTCGCATAAAAGTGAAGGGCTCCCGGTCGGTGGGTGGGCACCGTCGGGTCAGCTCGCTGTACGTCCCCGTGGTCCCCGTACGTAGGACGTACGACGTTACCCAAGTCACGCGGGGGGATCGAGGGAGGGTCTGTGCCTAATACGTCACGTTCATGTCACTGCCGGCGAGCGGGTCGCGGGGGCCCGGCCGGACGGGCCCCCGTGACCGTCACCAGTAGCGGTTCTCGATCATCGCCTCCAGGGAGGTGCGGTGCATGATCAGGTCGTCCGGGTCGCTGGGGAGGGGGCGTTCGCCGAAGTGGATCTGGCGGTAGCCGATGCGGAGCATGACGTTGGCGTGCCGGAGGGCCGCGTACAGGGTGTGGAAGTCCAGGTCGCGGGGGGTGTGGCCGGTGGCGTCGCGGTAGCGGTCGGCGATGGCGTCGCGGGTCATGAAGCCGGGGAGGCCCGGGTAGCCGGTCTGTTCCGTCAGGTCCTGGAAGAAGCGGTGGAGGTAGATCATCCAGCCGAGGTCGAGCTCACGGGGGCCGAGGGCGGCCATCTCCCAGTCGAGGACGGCGACAGGGTCGAAGCCCGCGTAGAGGATGTTGCCGATGCGGGCGTCGCCCCAGCTCAGGACGGTGGGGCCGGGGTCGTCCGGCCACAGTTCGTCGAGCCGGTCGAAGGCGCGCTCGATGAGCGGGGAGCGGGGGCGGCCGTCGACGACCCAGTGGTAGTACTCGCGTTGGGCCGTCACATGGTCGCGCAGGGCGTCGCCGGAGGGCCCGGCCAGGAACGCGACCGGTTCCACCGGGACGGTGTGCAGCTCGGCCAGGACGTCGACGGTGGAGCGCTGGAGGTGCTCGCGGTCGGCGGGTTCGGCTTCGTAGAGCCAATTGTCGCCGTAGGTGTACGGCATGACGTCGGGCGGTACGCGGCCCTCGACGCGTTCCATGACGAAGAACGGCGCGCCGAGCGGGTCCGGGTCGGTCTCCAGCCACAGCAGGGCCGGGAGCGGGGTCTTGCTGTGCTGGGCGACGGCCTGGATGGTGCGGTACTGGCGCTCCATGTCGTACACGGGGAAGGCCGCGTACGCGTCGGGGTCCGCGGCCAGCCGCAGGACGCAGGGGCGCAGCTGCTGGCGGGCGGTGCCGGCCCGGTGCGGCACCGCGAGGTCGAACAGAACGGTCTCGCTGGACATGCCGTTGGAGGACGGGACGTGGAAGGTGCGGGTGTGCGCGCCGGGTTCGCGGGCGTGCAGCCAGGCGTCGAGCCGCTGCCGGAGGAGCTGGGGATCGCGGGTGCTGGTGGTCATGTGCGGTGCGGGGGGTGGGGTCGGGCTCGACACGGGTCCTCCTTGCGGGCCTTGCCGGACAGGGCTTCGGCTACTCCCCATTCCTTGCCGGAATCGGCGGGGAGTACGCGGGGCTGCTCCAAAGGGCTACGAGCCGTGGGCTGACAGGGTTACGGCGCCACCGAGTCGAAGCCGGTGAACCCGCTCGGGTCGTGCCGCCCGAAGCTGCCGTGCTCGAAGATGCCGTAGCCGGTGGCGCCGTCCCAGGTGAAGCGGGCCGCGTGGTCGATGACGCCGTACGCCGCCAGGCCCAGGCCCGCCGGGTCCGCCAGGTCGTACGTGCGGCGGTCCAGCCAGCCGCGGCCCTTCCACTCGCCGTGCTGCCAGTCGTCGGCCGGCGGGTAGCCGGCGCCGACCGCGAGCGGGCTGCCGCCCAGCAGTTCGACGTGGATCTCGATCGGCTTGCGGTCGGCTCCGGTGAGGTGGATGACGGCCGACTCGGGGTGCCGGCTGCCGGAGCGGTACGTGATGTCGACGTGGGCGCGCCCGAGTTGCTCGTCGGGGCGGCCGGCGTCCGCGGGGTGTACGAGGACGGCGCTGTCGAGGGTGCGGTAGCCGTCGGCGTCCTCCTGGAGGATCACCATGACGAAGCGGTCCTCGAAGCGGATCGGGATCCACAGCCAGTGGAAGCCCTCGGCACGGAACTCCTCGGCGGCCCGGCCGGGCGCCTCGCCGGGGATGGGGCGGACGCCCCAGCTGCGGTCGCGGGTGGCGGTGAAGCGGCCGCGTTCCACGGTGATCTCCTGGCCGCCGGCGCGGATCACGCCGTGGCAGCTGCCGGCCTGGCAGAACCGGTTGGCTTCGAGGAAGAGCCGGTCGCCGGTGTACTGGATGTGGTGCGGCTCCTCGACGGCCGGGAAGTCCGCCTCCCAGACCAGGTCGAAGGAGAGGCTCGAAGCCTCGTCGCCGTCCGGGTCCGCGCCGTCCGGGTCCGGTTCCTGCGGTTCGCACACCAGCCGCAGCCGTTTGAGCGGTTCCTGGACCTCGATCCGCAGCGGTCCGACCTGCTGCCGCATCCGGTCCTCGCCGAGCGCGTCCGAGGCTCTGACGGCGATGAGCCGGTCGCCCTGGAGCAGCGTCGCGTAGGCGTCGGTGACGCCGAGGTTCGGGTAGACGCCGAGGCCGGTGATGAGCAGCGCCCGGCCCTCGTGGTCGAAGACCTGGAAGATCGACCGGTCGTAGGCGTTGCGGTCACCGCTGGCGACATGGCGCATGGATCGGGCGATCTGGTGCACGGGGTACTCGTCCAGCGGAACGGGGCGTTGGGGCACGGCCGTCTCCTCCTCCTCGGTCTCCTCGGTGTCGAGAATTCCCTGACGGTACGTCAGTTATGGAGGCCGGGCCTAGATCCGTGCACGTATCACTCGGATTTCGGGCCGTACGCGGCGGCGAGCGCGGCGAACGACTCCTTCGGCTCCCACGCCAGGTCCGGATGGGCCGTTCCACGGCCCGACGGCAGCATCCTGACCACGCCGTACGCGGCCGGATCGAGGTCATGGCGCGGGCCGGGGGAGGCGGCGGGGGAGAAGCCCGTGTCGTAGTTGATGCCCTTGGCGCGCAGGGGAGTTCCTTCCGGAGGCGAGAGGGGGAGCGACGTGTGTCAGGCCGCGACGGTCTCCGTCGCCATGGCACTCGCCTCCGACGCGGCGCCTTCGTCGGCCGCCTTCACCTCGCCCGCGATCATCCGCTCGATCGGGTTGGTGGCGATGCCGCCGACCACCGCGGCGAGGAGGACGGACGCGATCAGCAGGACGGTCGACAGCCAGACCATGGTGGAGACCGGGAGGATGAAGGCCAGCACGATCCGCGCGACGCACTCGCTCAGCATGGAGACGCCCCAGATCGTGCTGAACAGCAGCTCCGCCCGCCGGAAGCGGGCGCTTCCGGCCGACAGCCGGTCCCAGGCGAGGATGTTGGCGGCCTTGCCCTTCGTCATGAACGGCTTCAGGCCGACCGACATCAGCCGCTTCCCGGTGGCGGCCGCGATCAGTACGGAGATCCCCACCACGCTGCTGAGCGCCGAGTCCTTGACGATCATCAGCCGTGCGTCGCCGGTGACGAAGCTGAGGACGATTCCCACCAGGTTGACCACCAGCATGATGCCGGCGAGCCCGTTGAACGACCGGTCCCGGGCCGCCGCGACGACGGTGCGGACAGCGGGGACGATGCTGCTCAGCATGAGCGACGCGACCAGGCCGACGCCGAAGCCGTTGTGCAGCAGGTAGTACGAACCGAGCGGCACGGCGATGTCGAGGACGAGCGGCTTCAGCATCGTGACCAGCGGGTTGGACTCCTGCTCGGTCTCAGCGGCCTTGCTCTGCGTCTGCGTCCGCGTCTCCTGCTGCACCTGCTGGACCTGCGTCATGTCCGGGCTCCTCCGTGAGAACTTCTGGTAGGAAGAGCTTCGCGCGGAGGGTGGTGCGCTCGGCAGAGCTGGATCTCCAGGCTTCGGCAGTACAAATGTCCTGGCCGGATCGCGGCGATCCGGCCAGGACATCCGTTACTTCCGTGGAGACGGCCGCGCCGTCGGATGCGCGGGCCGCACCGTCACCTCAGATCGATCGAGAAGATGCCGCGGCCGTGCGTCGCCGCGTACAGGCGCCCGTCGGGGCCCGTCCTGATCTGCAGGACGGCCACGGCGGGAAGGTGCCCCACGCGCTTCCAGCCGGTGCCGCCGGGTGCCCGGTAGATGACGCCCAGGTCGGTCGCGAGTACCAGGCCGCCGCCCGGGAGGGCGACGATGGAGTCGGACGGCACGTCGGGCATGTTCGACGAGATGTCCTTCCACGTGGTGCCGCCGTCCGTGGACTCGAAGACATGGCCGACACCGGCACCGGGACCTTCGGTCCAGTGCCGGGAGAAGCCATTGACCGCGAGGTACACGTGGTCGGCGTTCCTCGGGTCGATGGCGAAGCCGGAAAGGTATCGGTTGGGTACGGTGCCGTCCGCCCCGGTCGCGGGGAGGTCGATCTGGTGCCAGCCGGTGCCGTCCGCGTTGCCGACGGCGATGCCGCGCGTGAAACCCTGGTTGTTGCAGGGGCCGCACCACGCCGCGTAGACCTTGCCGCCGGAAGCGGCCACCGCGGTGGCGGTGTGGCCCTCTCCGAGGTCGAAGGCGTTGGTCCACTCGCCGGAGCTGCGGATCGCGTAGCCGTGGCTCTGCGTCCAGACGTGCCGGCCGCCGGCCACCCAGGCGTTGCTGTTCCTGATGTCCGCCGCGAGCGGGGCGATGAAGCGGGCCTCCCCGGTGGCGTTGTCGGCCGGGGCGACGGAGTACGAGGTGGCCTTCGTCGGGTCGGTGGTCCATGAGCCGTCGTTCACGGCACAGTTCTGGGTGACCTGAACCGCCAGATAGACGTATTCCTGGGCGATGTTGCAGCCGTTGGCCGGGTCGGTGATCGTGTCGGCGCCGTCGCCGCCGAAGTTGGAGCCCATGACGGTGTCGTGCGGACGCAGAACGGACTGCCCGTTGTCCTGCAGGCCGCCGTTGACCGCCACCCCGCGGAAGGCCGGGTCCTTGCCGATGCCCACCGAGTAGTACTGCAGGGTGTCGATGGTGCCGTCATTGAGCGAGGCCCAGTCCGTGGCATGACCGGACGAGTCCTGCGCGCCGTTCACCGGGCGGCGGTAGACGCCACCGTCGTTGCCCGCGTAGAAGTACGTTCTGCCGTGGTAGCTGCCGATGGCGGCCGCGTGCTGGTCCGGGTGGACGGTCTGGCTGCAGGCGCCGGTCTGCCGGGACGGATCAATGCTCCAGCAGGGGAAGTTGAAGTTCCAGTACGGTCCGACGGCCGACCAGGTCGCACCGGCGTTCGTCGTCTCGAAGACCTCTTCCAGACCGGCGTAGAGGTGGTCCGCGTTGTGGGGGTCCACCTGCAGAAACTGGTTGTACCAGGCCTGCACGCCCGGCATGAAGCCACTGCTGTTCAGCGCCGATCCGGCGGCGCTGAGGGTCGGATAGTCCGCGATCCGGGTCCACGGACCCAGCGGAGAGCCGGACTTGGAGGTGTAGATCCCCGCCAGCGAGCTGTCCGGATTGGCGGCCTGCTGAGCGGGGGACTGGTCGATGGCGTAGTAGCGCGAACCGTCGGCCGAGCGGGCGAAGGTGACGTTGCCGACGTCGGTCGCGGCGGTCGGCAGATCGCCGAGTGACGTGACGCGTTGCCAGCTCCCGCCGGTCTTCGCGTAGAAGCCGTTGTACGTGTCGCCGCTGCGCCAGCCGACGGCGAGGACCACCCGCGAGGGATGCTTCGGGTCGATCGCGACGTCGTTGGCGATGTTCTTGTACGGCGCGGACGGGTCGTTCGCCTGCGAACCTCCGGGCAGGAAGTCCGGATTGGGGGCGAACTCCAGTTTCCAGGGGCCGCCGGTGTGGCTGACGGAGTGGCTCCACACGCCGCGGCTCGTCGACGCCCACACCGTGTCGCCGCCGAAGCGCAGGGTGTGGACGGTGGTGTTGTCCAGTTCCTTGCCGCCGACCCGGCTGTACGCCGAGAACGTGCCGTGCCGCGGATCGGACAGCAGGTACACACCGCTGCCGAGGTAGGCGTCCGCGTTGGTCGTCGCCTCGCCGGTGCCCAGCCAGAGCCTGCCCGCGCTGTCCAGCGCGAGTGCCCCGGTGGCCTGGGCGGGCAGGGCGTCGCTGATGGCCTGCCAGTTGCCGCCGCCGGTACGGGATCTCCACACCCCGCCGCCCGCACTGCCCTCGTAGACATAGCCGGCGTTGTCGGCGACCAGGGCCGCGGTGCGGCCGGTGACGTTGCCGGCGCCGCCACTGGAGTTGGAGTCGATGTCGCGGTAGCGCGGATCGTCGGCGTTGTAGACGAGACCGGTGTCGTGCCGCCAGGTCCCGCCCGTGTTCGGGAGGGCGTTGAGGGCCGCCCAGGCGGCACCGTACGCGCTGGGCTGGATGACGCCGGGGGAGGTGCGGGCCTCGGCGAACTGATCCGCACCCTCGGCTATCTCGTCGGCCTCACCGCCCTCGTCGCCGTCGGTGGCGGCCGTGGCGGCACGTGCGAGGGTGCTGGTGACGGAGTGCGGTCTGGGGCTGCCGTGGCCGGGTGCGGCTCCGGCGGGTACCGCGATGAGCGCGGCTGTCGCGGTGATGGCGCAGATCGTGAGCCATCGCCTCTTGCGGGTTGGTGCCGACATCAGTTCCTCCCCGGTGGAGCCCGGATGGGCCGGTGCGAAGGTGTGCACGCCAGACCCGACCACGGGAGGGGGAGGAAGAGATGCTGAAAGGAGGGAACTTGGGCAAATTTTGACGAGAACCTGTCAGTCGATCAAAGCTGCCCCGACCTGGAGGCGACGGGCATCGTCCGCCGGCGGCGGTCGCTCAGAGATCGCCCTTGCGGCTGAGGTAGTTGAAGGAGAGCCAGCCCGGCAGGACGGGGAGCCAGAAGGTCAGGAGCCGGAAGAGCAGCACCGCCGGCGTGGCGATCGTGCCCGGCAGGCCGGCCGCGATCAGACCACCGGTGAGGGCGAACTCGACCGCGCCGACACCGCCGGGGGTCGGCGCCGCGGAGCCGAGGGCGTTGCCCGCGAGGAAGACGACCGCGATCGTCGAGTAGCTGAGGCTGCCGCCGAAGGAGCGTACGCAGGCGTCGAGACAGATCACGAAGGTGACGGTGACCATCAGCGTGCCGCCGATGCCCGTCACCAGCTTCGCCGGGCGCTGCAGCACGTCGAGCATGCGTGGGATGACGCCCGCGAACAGCGCCCGTACCCGGGTGGAGACGAACTTGCGCAGGGTCGGGATCGCCGTCCCGACCAGCACCAGCACACCCGCGGTGAGGAGCCCGGCCATGACCGTGCGGGACGGTGACAGCGACGGCGTCTTCTCGGTGCCGGTGATGTAGCCGAAGGTCAGCAGCAGCAGGATGTGCGAGCCGAGACCGACCAGCTGGGACGCGCCGACACTCGCCACCGCGAGGCCCGGCCGTACGCCCGTCTTCTGCAGATACCGGGTGTTGAGGGCGACGCCGCCGACCGCCGCCGGGGCGACGAGCTTCACGAACGATCCGGCGATCTGCGCCATGACCGTCCTGAACAGCGACAGCCGCTCCGGGACGAAGCCGGCCAGCGCGCAGGCCGCCGCCACATAACTGAGCGCGGAGCCGACCACGGCGACGGCCGCCCAGCCGTAGTTCGCTCGGGAGATCGTGTCGGCGATCGGCACCGAGCTGATCTGCGACAGCAGGAAGTACGCGGCGAAGGCGCCCGCGATGACCGTGACGAGGGTGCGCGGCTTGATCCGCTCCAGACGGACCGGCTCCACCGGGGCCTGCGGCCGGATGAGCAGCACCTGCTGGCGGATCCTGGAGAGCAGATCCTCCTCGCGGGCCTCGTCCTGGGCCACTTCGATGGCGCGTTTCTCGGCCCGTTTCTCGGCCTTGGCCGAGCCGCGCGAGGGGGCGGCCGCGGCCGCCGCGGCCCGCGCCTCCTTGTCGGCCGCGGACGCGGCGAGCACGGCGTCCCGCTCGCGCTGCGCCCGCGCGCGGTTCAGCTGCTTGAGCTCCGCGCGGGTGGAGCGGCTCAGCGCGATCGGCTGGAGCAGCGGCAGGGAGTTCGCGACCGCGTCGGGGCCGAGGACGGCGACGGCCGACTTGACCGCCGGTTCCGGGCCGACGCGCAGCGCGACGGTGGTCAGCAGCTGGGCGATGTCCATCCGCAGCACGATGTCGCCGGCCGCGATCTCGCCGCCGCGCAGATCCGTCAGAAAGACCTTGCCGGAACGATCCACCAGAAGGGATTCGCCGACCAGCCGCCGATGGGCGATCCGCCGCGACTGGAGCGCCTTGACCTGCTGCCAGGCGTTGTACAGCAGCGCGTCGGTGAGCTCCTCGTCCGGCAGCGAGTTCAGCCGGCGGCCGCCGATGTGCTCGTAGACGAGCATGACGGCGTCCGGGCCCAGCTCGGAGGTGGCGATCAGCTTCGGCGCGTTGGCCCCGGCGGCGATGGCCGCGTACGCGAGCAGCGCCTCCTGCTCCAGGGTCTGGCGCAGCGACTGCAGGCTGCGGCGCTGGTTGATGCCGCGCAGCGAGATGCGGCGCCACACCCGGTAGAAGAAGCCGTGCGCCTGCTGCTCGCGGTCCACGACGGTGACGTCGAGCGGCGGTCCGTCCTCCAGGGTGACGAGATAGCCGCGGCCGCGTTCGGAGTCGGGGGTCTCGGGGACCTCGTCGTCCGCGCGGCGGGTGGTCAGCGGCGCGAAGCCGACGCGCCGCAGGCCGGCGAGCAGGTTCTGGCCGGTCGGCCGGACGTTCGGCGAGCCGACCGAGTACAGGGTGCCGTAGGCGACGGTCCAGCCGATGAGCACCGTCACGATGATCGAGAACGGCGTCGTGTAGCCGCCGACCAGCACCGCGAACGCGTCCAGCAGCAGCACGAACCACAGCAGCACCCGCCAGCGCGGGCGCCGGGCCATGCCGACGGCCGTCATATAGGCGATGACCGGTGCCAGATAGCCGTGCACGGGGTCGGTGATCCCGCCGCCACCCGGCGCGATCTGGGTCATCGCGGCCCTGATCGGGTCCGGTGCGGCGTTCGTCACCCACAGGTCGGTGGCCAGCGCCACGCCGTGGGCGAGGACGGCGGCGAGCACGCCGTCGGCGATCCGCAGCCCGTCCCGTTTGATCAGCCGCTCGATCGCGAAGGCGACCGGGACGATCAGTACGGCGATGCTCGCGGTGAGGCCGGCGAAGGTGCTCAGCGCGTCGGGCGAGTTGCGCGCGCCCTTGGCGATGTCCGCCTCGACACCGCTGGTGGTGGCATGGGCGAAACCGGCGATGGCCATGACCACGGCGATGCCGAGCAGACCGAGCAGGAACCGCATGAGGTCGGCGGGGCGGTGCACGCGGGCGGCGAGCAGCGGCTCGTCGCTGGAGACGTCGTCGCTGTGGACGACATCGGTCTCTTCGGCGGACTGGGCGGGCTGGTCGGACCGGGCGGGCTCGTCGGCTGCTACCGGTTCGGTCGCTTCGAGCGGTTCGGCGTTTTCAGCCGCTTTGACTGGTTCGGTCGCTTCGGTCGGTTCCGTTGCTCCGGTCGCTTCGGGTTTGTCCGAGGGGGTTTCGTTCGAGGCGGTCGAGGCCTCAGGACCGGTGCTGCCGTTGGCGCCGCTGTCGGCTCCGGGTGTCACGCTGTCGGGCGACGGCACGTCAACGGGGCGGCCGGCCGAAGTGGCCGCCGCGTCCTGGTCCTGCTGTCCCGCTGTCTCGTTTTGTTCTCGTATCACCAGTCACCCCGCGGACGATGGTGGCATGAGCAGTGCGGGGATGCGCGCTGAACCCCCCGTTGTCGGTGGCCTGAGGCAGGATGGGCCGGATGAGTGAGCGGACGAACGAGGAGACCGCGCCCTCCGAATACGCAGAGCGGGTGCTGGAAACCGCCGAGGCCATCCCGCCCGGCCGGGTGATGACGTACGGGGATGTCGCCGAGTGGCTCGACGAGGGAGGGCCGCGGCAGGTCGGCCGCGTCATGGCGCTGTACGGCGGCGCCGTGCCGTGGTGGCGCGTGGTGCGTTCCGACGGCCACCTGCTGCCCGGCCATGAGCTGCGCGCGCTGGCGCACTACCGGGAGGAGGGCACGCCGCTGCGGGAGGCGGCGCGCTCCGCCGAGGGTCATGTGCCGCGTATCGATATGCGGCGGGCCCGGTGGGACGGCGCGCCCACCGGGGAATGACGACCGGATGCTCACAGTTTCCAGCTTCGGCCATGGCGGGCCGGAATATGCGGTGGGCCGTCCGTACGGAGTACGTGAACGCGTGGGCGAACGAGGTCGTGAATGAGGTGAGGGAGTATGCGGTCGAGCACCTGACCGAGAACCCGACCGGGAACCCGACCGAGTACGTGACGAAGAAGTACGCGACGAAGCACGTGACCGAGTCCACGCCCGAACACCGGTGGGACCGGCTGCGGCCCGTGCGCCGGGAGGCGTAGCGTCGACAGCTGACCGCACCGGCCCCACGGTCCGGGTCACCGTCCGGACCACCGGGCGGTACGAGAAGCCCCCGCAGGACCTGCAGCACCCGAGCCACCCACAGCACCCACGGAACCGGCGAACCACGTGACCTCCTCCTCCCTCCGACCGGCGCAGCGCGCGCCGCACCGGGGGATCGACACGGGCACCGCCGCCTACCGTCTGCTGCGGACCCCGCCCGCGCGGACCGCGCCTCCTGTTCTGGACGCGTCACAGCGCGCGGTGGTTGAGCACCGGTCGGGACCGTTGCTGGTCCTCGCGGGACCGGGCACCGGCAAGACCACGACGCTCGTCGAGGCGGTCGCCGAACGGGTGCGGCTCGGCACCGCCCCCGAGCGGATCCTCGTCCTGACGTTCAGCCGCAAGGCGGCGGTCGAGCTCCGGGACCGGATGGCCGCCCGTATGGGGGGCACGGCCACCGCACAGGCGACCACGTTCCACTCCTTCTGTTATGCCCTGCTCCGCGCGCACCAGGACCCGGAGCTCTTCGCCGATCCGCTGCGGCTGCTGTCCGGGCCCGAGCAGGACGTCGTCGTCCGTGAGCTGCTGGCGGGACAGAGCGCGCTGGAGAAGGACGGGCGCGGCCGGATCCGCTGGCCCGACGACCTGCGGGCCGCACGCACCACCCGCGGCTTCGCGGACGAGGTGCGCGCCGTGCTCGCCCGCAGCCGTGAGCTGGGCCTGGGCCCGGCGGCACTGCAGGACTTCGCCCGGCGGATCGGCCGCCCGGACTGGTCGGCGGCGGCGTCCTTCCTCGCCGAGTACCTGGACGTGCTCGACCTCCAGGGCGTCCTGGACTACGCCGAGCTGCTGCACCGGGCGGTGCTGCTCGCGGAGCGCCCGGAGGTCTTCGAGGCCCTGGCCGGGCAGTACGACGCCGTCTTCGTCGACGAGTACCAGGACACCGATCCGGCGCAGGTCCGGCTGCTGCGCGCGCTGGCGGGCCAGGGCCGCACCCTCGTCGCCTTCGGTGACCCCGACCAGTCGATCTACGCCTTCCGCGGCGCCGACGTGAACGGCATCCTCGAATTCCCGGACGCCTTCCCGCGCCGTGACGGCCGACCCGCCCCCGTCCACGTCCTCACCGTCTCGCGGCGCGCCGGCGCCGCCCTGCTGGACGCCACCCGCCTCGTCACCCGCCGGATGTCGCTGCCGCGACTGCCCGCCGCGGCCGTCCGCGCCCACCGCGAACTGACCGCGGTCCGGGACGGCGGCACGGTCGTCGTCCGCACGTACCCCCTGGTGGGCGCCGAGCTCGACGGCATCGCCGACACCCTGCGCCGCGCCCATCTGGAGGACGGCATCCCGTGGCGCGACATGGCCGTCCTGGTCCGGGCAGGGGCCCGCTCCATCCCGGGCCTGCGCCGCGCGCTGACCTCCGCGGGTGTCCCCATCGAGATAGACGGTGACGATCTGCCGCTCCGGCACGAACCCGCCGTCGCCCCGCTCCTGCTGGCGCTGCGCGTCGCCGCCGCGGGCGCGCAGGGCGCACCCGTCGTACCCGCCCAGACCCGGATCGGCGAGCACGAGGAGCCGGCAGAACCCGAAGAGGCGGCAGAACCGGAGGAGAACGAGGCAGAGTCCGCGGGCGAGCCCGATCCAGAGCCCGACCCCGAGCCCGACCCCGCGTCCGTGAGCGTCGAGGACGCGATCACGCTGCTGACGTCACCCCTCGGCGGCATGGACGCCGCGGACCTGCGCCGGCTGGGGCGGGCCCTGCGGGAGGAGGAGCGGGCCGCCGGCCGTACCGTGCCGCGGCCCTCCGATCTGCTGATCGCGGAGGCGCTGGGAGAACCGGAGCGGCTGGTGGCGCACGATCCGGCGTACGCGCGCGGCGCGCAGCGGCTCGGCATGCTGCTGCGGAAGGCGCGGGAGCTGTTGGCGGGCGGCGGCACCGCGGAGCAGGCGCTGTGGGAGCTGTGGGACGGATCGCCGTGGCCGCAGCGGCTGGAGCGGTCGGCGACCCGTGGCGGCACGGCCGGGCGGAACGCGGACCGGGACCTGGACGCGGTGTGCGCGCTGTTCGAGACGGCGGCGCGCGCCGAGGAGCGGACCGGCGGCCGTGGGGCGCTGAACTTCCTGGAGGAGCTGGACGCGCAGGACATCGCCGCCGACACGCTGAGCCGCCGGGCCGTCCGTACCGACGCCGTACGCCTGATGACCGCGCACCGGTCCAAGGGGCTGGAGTGGCGGCTGGTGGTGGTCGCCGGAGTGCAGGAGGGGCTCTGGCCGGACCTGCGCCGCCGGGGTTCGCTGCTCGAAGCCGACCGGATCGGCCGCGACGGGCTCGCGGAGCCGCTCACCCCCGGCGCCCTGCTGGCCGAGGAGCGGCGGCTGTTCTACGTGGCGGCGACCCGCGCGAAGGAGCGGCTCGTCGTCACCGCGGTCAAGGCGGCGGCGGACGACGGCGACCAGCCGTCCCGCTTCCTGACCGAGCTCGGCGTCGAGCCGCAGGACGTCACGCACCGGGCGCGCCGTCCGCTGGCCGTCTCCGCGCTCGTCGCGGAGCTGCGCGCGACCACCGTCGACCCGGCCGCGTCCCCGGCGCTGCGCGAGGCCGCCGCCCTGCGGCTGGCCCGGCTCGCCTCGCTGAACGACGCCGGGCACGCGCTCGTACCGTCCGCGCACCCCGACCGCTGGTGGGGCCTGTACGAGCCGACGCGCTCGGCCGTTCCGCTGCGCGACCGCGATCAGCCGGTGGCGCTGTCGGGCAGCGCGCTCGACCAGCTCGCCAACACCTGCTCGCTGCAGTGGTTCCTGGGCCGCGAGGTGAAGGCGGAGCCGCCGTCGACCGCCGCGCAGGGCTTCGGCAACGTCGTGCACGTGCTGGCCGACGAGGTCGCCTCCGGGCGGACCCCCGCCGACCTGGACGTACTGATGGCCCGGCTGGACACCGTCTGGGACGCCCTGGCCTTCGACGCGCCGTGGAAGTCCCTCCAGGAGAAGCGGAACGCGCGGGACGCGCTGGAACGCTTCCTGCACTGGCACGTGATGGAGCGCGGCCGGGCGTCCGTCGCCACCGAGCACGGCTTCGACGTCGTCATCGAAGCCGGCGAGGTGCAGGTCCGGATCCGCGGCAGCATGGACCGGGTCGAGGCGGACGCGGACGGCAACGCCTATGTCGTCGACTTCAAGACCGGCAAGTCCAAGCCGACGGCGAAGGAGGTCGAGCGCCACCCGCAGCTCGCCGTCTACCAGCTCGCGGTCCGGGAGGGCGCGGTCGACGAGCTGTTCGGCGGCGACCGTCCGCTGCCGGGTGGCGCCGAACTCGTGCAACTGCGCCTCGGCGCGGCGAAGAAGGACGGCGGCGACACCGTGCCGGCCGTCCAGCGCCAGCAGCCGCTCGCGGAGAAGCGGGCGGAGGCGGCGGAGGCCGGCGGCGAGGGGGAGTGGGTGGTGGAGGACCTGCTGGCCGACGCGGCCGGCCGGGTCCTGGACGAGCGCTTCACCCCTGCCACCGGCCAGCACTGCACGCACTGCGCGTTCCGTGCGGCCTGCAGCGCGCAGCCGGAGGGCCGGCACGTCGTGGAGTAGGCCGCGAAGCACCCCGTGCCGCCGCCGCGTGACCTGTGCCTCGATCGTGCAACCCTTTCGGCCGTTCGTGCGTCCGTTCGACGTAAGGGCAAGTGTGGGTATGCGGGTGGGTTGAAGGAAAGTGGCCGTCGTGGCGTTGAGGCGCAGTGTTGTCGCAGTCGTAGTGGTCTGCGGTATGGCCATGGGGGCGCTGTCCGGCTGCCAGGGCACGGCGGACCGCGGGCGGGCGGTCCACGCGGCGTCCAAGCCGGCGACCGCGACCGGCACCCCGTCGGACGGCTCGCTGGAGGGACTGACGGCGCCGGAGATCTCCCGCCGGATGTCGTTGGCGATGAATCTCGTCACCTCCATGACCATGGAGTTCTCCGGAGTCCTGCAGAGCAAGCAGGTCCAGGTGAAGATCGCGGCGACCACGGACGGCGTTTGCGCGGCCGCGGCGCGGCTGAACGGCGGGACGATGCAGATCATCAGAACCGCCGACCGGACCGCGTACATCAAGGGCGATGCCAGGTACTGGACGTCACTGAGCCCCAAGGGCAAGTCGTTCGGGGCGCTGGCGGCCAACCGGTGGATCAGGTTCCCCTTCACCTCCGCCCCCGGCAAGCGGCTGTCCCAGAGCTGCGAGGTGGCGAACGTCCTGAAGACCCTGCAGCTGGCGCACGAATCGGCCACGAAGGGTGCCCCGGCGACGGTCGACGGAAAGCCGGTGGTCACCATCAAGAAGAAGGACCGGCAGGGGGCCGTCACCTATTACGTGGCGGCGCACGGCCCTTCGTACCTGCTGAAGCTCACGGACCAGACCGGGGGGACCATGACCTTCGGATCCTTCGGCAAGCCGGTCAACGTCGAGGCCCCGCCCGCGAACCAGACGATCGACTTCAGTCTGCTCGGCGGGGACTCCGGCCTGGGCCTCAACGCCTGAGAGGGCCGGGTCAAACCCGTTGCGCCCGCATGTTTATCTTGTGCTTATCAGCATGATGCGTGTGGGTGGAGGAGAAGTCCGGTGGCAGTACAGCGGAACGTCGTGGCGGCCTCACTGGTCTGTGCGGCCCTGGTGGGCGGAGTGACCGGCTGCGGGGGCGACAAGTCCGACGACGCGGTGATCGGCTCCAAGCCGAAGCCGTCCGTCTCGGCGAGCACCACCGCGGCGACGGGGCTCGACGCCCTGACCGCGCGGCAGATCTCGGACAAGGCCGAGGCCGCGCTCAAGTCCCTCACCTCGGTGAAGGTGGACTTCGCGATGATGGACACCGGAAAGCCCATGCAGTTCAAGGCTTCCATGTCCAAGGCGGGCGAGTGCGCCGGTGCGATGAGCCAGGGCAAGTCGACGATGCAGTTCATCGGCACGCACCACACCAGCTACATGAAGGCCAACGACACCTTCTGGCGCGAAGCGGGCGGCAAGGAGGACGGCGACGCCACGGTCGAGCTGCTGCACGGCAAGTGGGTGAAGGTGCCCGGCGACGCCGCCAAGGACAAGGACCTGGCGTCCTTCTGCGACCTGGACTCGTTCCTCGACAACATGTCGTCGGACGACAAGGACGGCACCTTCAGCAAGGGCGCCCCGACCACCATCGACGGACAGCCGGTCGTCACGATCATCCAGAAGAAGGCCGGCGACTCGGAGAAGACCACCATCTACGTGGCGGCCCAGGGCGAGCCGTACCCGTTGAAGATCGTCAACGAGGGCGGCAAGGAGCCGGGCCACGCCACCTTCGGCGACTTCAACAAGCCGGTCAAGGCGGTGGCCCCGCCGGCCTCCCAGACGGTGGACATCAGCAAGTTCCAGGACGACGGCGGCAAGAACGTCTGACGGAGGCGGGGCACGGGCGCCGGGGCACGGGCGCCGGGGCACGGGCACCTGGGCACGGGCCACCTGGGCACCTGGGCACGGGCCACCAGGGCACGGGCCACCTGGGCACCTGGGCACGGGCCACCAGGGCACGGGCCACCAGGGCACGGTCGCCGCGAGGTGCACACCGCGGGGTGAACGCCCGGCGGCAGGCGTCCGTGCCCAGGTGGCAGCCGGTTGTCGGTGGGGCCGGATAGCCTCACTGGGGTGGCAGCACGCATCACGGACCCCGAGCAGCTCAAGGCGCTCCTCGGCATCCCTTTCACCCCGGAGCAGATGGAGTGCGTCACCGCACCTCTCGCCCCGAACGTGATCGTGGCGGGTGCGGGCTCCGGCAAGACGACGGTGATGGCCGCCCGGGTGGTCTGGCTGGTCGGGACGGGGCAGGTCGCCCCGGAGGAAGTGCTCGGCCTGACGTTCACCAACAAGGCCGCCGGTGAGCTCGCCGAGCGGGTCCGCAGGGCGCTCGTCCAGGCCGGGATCACCGACCCGGATCCGATCGGCCCGCCCGGTTCCGGGGAAGCACCCGGCGAGGGCGCGACCGGCGAGCCGCAGATCTCCACGTATCACGCGTTCGCCGGCCAGCTCCTCAAGGAACACGGGCTGCGCATCGGGCTCGAGCCCACCGCCCGGCTGCTCGCCGACGCCACCCGCTACCAGCTCGCCGCGAAGGTGCTGCGGGCCGCGCCCGGCCCGTACCCGGCGCTGACCAAGAGCCTGCCCTCCCTGGTCAGCGACCTGCTGGCGCTGGAGGGCGAGCTCAATGAACACCTCGTTCCGCCCGACCGGCTGCGCGCCCACGACACCGGCTGGCTCGACACCCTGGGCCCCGTCAAACTCACCAACGCGGACCTGCGCAAGCTGCCGGAGACCGCGCAGGCCCGGCAGGACCTCACCGGGCTCGCCACCGCCTACCGCGAGCAGAAGCAGCGCCGCGACCTGCTGGACTTCGGCGACCAGATCGCCCTGTCGGCGACCGTGGCCCGGACCCGCCCGGAGGTCGGCAGGATCCTGCGCGAGCAGTACAAGGTGGTGCTGCTCGACGAGTACCAGGACACCTCCGTCGCCCAGCGGCTGCTGCTCGCAGGGCTGTTCGGCGGCGAGGGCACCGGCCACCCGGTCACCGCCGTCGGCGACCCCTGCCAGGCGATCTACGGCTGGCGCGGCGCCTCCGTCGCCAACCTCGACGACTTCCCCGCGCACTTCCCGAACGCCGACGGCACCCCCGCCCGCCGCTTCTCGCTCAGCGAGAACCGCCGCAGCGGCGGCCGCCTCCTGGACCTCGCCAACGGCCTCGCCACCGAACTGCGCGCCCGGCACGAAGGCGTCGAGGCGCTGCGCCCGGCGCCCGGCGCCGAGCGCGACGGACTGGTGCGCTGCGCGCTGCTGTCCAGCCAGGCCGAGGAGATCGAGTGGCTGGCGGACTCCCTCGCGCACCTGGTGCGCACCGGCACCGAGCCCGGCGAGATCGCCGTCCTGTGCCGTACGACGGGCCACTTCGCCGACATCCATGCCGCACTCGTCGCCCGTGACATCCCGGTCGAGGTGGTGGGCCTGTCCGGGCTGCTGCATCTGCCCGAGGTCGCCGACCTGGTCGCCGTCTGCGAGGTCCTGCACGACCCGACGGCGAACGCGTCGCTGGTCCGGCTGCTCACCGGTCCCCGCTGGCGGATCGGCGCCCGGGACCTGGCGCTGCTCGGCCGCCGGGCCCGGGTCCTCGTCCGGTTCGGCGCGGGCGGCGCGGAGGACGACCCCGAGCGGCGGCTGGCGGCGGCCGTCGAAGGCGTCGACCCGGCCGAGGTGGTCTCGCTCGCCGACGCCCTGGAGACGTTCCTCGACGCCGACCCGGGCGACGAGCTGCCGTTCTCACCCGAGGCGCGGGTCCGGTTCGCCCGGCTGGCGGCCGAGATACGGGATCTGCGGCGCGCGCTGGCCGACCCGCTGATGGACGTCCTGCACCGGGTGCTCGCGGTCACCGGCCTGGAGGTCGAGCTGTCCGCGTCCCCGCACGCGCTGGCCGCCCGCCGCAAGGAGACGCTGAACGCCTTCCTGGACATCGCCGCCAATTTCGCCTCCCTCGACGGTGAGGCGACCCTCCTGGCGTTCCTCGGCTTCCTGCGCACCGCCGCCCAGTACGAGAAGGGCCTGGACAGCTCGCTCCCCGGCGGCGAGAACACCGTGAAGGTGCTCACCGCGCACAAGTCGAAGGGCTTGGAATGGGACGTCGTGGCCGTCCCGGGGCTGGTGAAGAAGGGCTTTCCGAACGAGCGCGGCCGTGAGCTGTGGACCGCCAACGCCAAGGTGCTCCCGCACACCCTGCGCGGCGACGCGGCGACCCTCCCCGATGTCGACGAATGGTCGAAGGCGGGCCTCGACCAGTTCCGTGACGCGATGAAGGAGCACAACCGGATCGAGGAACTCCGCCTCGGCTATGTCACCTTCACCCGGCCGCGCTCACTGCTGCTCGGCTCCGGCTACTGGTGGGGGCCCACCCAGAAGACCCCGTACGGCCCGTCCGCGTTCCTGGACGCGCTGCGCGTGCACTGCGAGGCGGGCCACGGCGAGATCGAGCACTGGACGGAGCCCCCCGCGGAGGACGCCGTCAATCCGGCGCTGCAGACCTCCGTCGAGCACGCCTGGCCGCTCCCGCTCGACCCCACCGCCCTCGACCGCCGCCGCCAGGCGGCCAGGACGGTCCTCGCGTACCTGGACGCGCCGGAGGAGCACGCGTTCGCGGACGCGGAAGCGGGCACGTTCGCGGACGCGGAAGGGGAGATGGAGGACGAGCCCGCCTGGGCGGACGAGGAGGAGTGGGAGGACGCCGACTGGGACGAGCTCTCGGCGGAGCGTCCCGCGGGCCTCGAGCATCCCGAGAGCCCCGATGCCGATCCCGATCCCGATCCGGTGCCGGTGGCGGAGCCGGTGCCGGAGCGTCCCGTCGACCCCGACCACGCGGTTCCCGACCCCAGGGTTGCTGAGACCGCCGTTGCCGGAGCTCCCGCACGGGCGCACCTGCTCCCCGAGGAGTCCCGTCTCGTCGCCTCCTGGGACCGGGACCTCGACGCCCTCGCCGGGGAGCTGCGGCGCGCCCGGGCGACCGTCCGGGACGTGCCGGTGCCTCCCGTTCTCACCGCCTCGCAGCTGATGCGGCTGGCCGCCGACCCGGACGGGTTCGCGCGCGAGCTCGCCCGCCCCATGCCCCGTGCCCCGCAGCCCGCGGCGCGCCGCGGCACCCGTTTCCACGCCTGGGTCGAGTCCCGCTTCGACGAACGGCCGCTCTTCGCCCCGGAGGACCTGCCCGGAGTCGAGGGCGGTGACGAGATCGACGACGAGCGCGACCTCGCCGCCCTCAAGGAGGCGTTCCTCGGCACCCCGTACGCCGACCGCTCGCCCTACCGCGTCGAGGCGCCCTTCCAACTGGCGCTGGCCGGCCGCATGATCCGCGGCCGGATCGACGCCGTCTACCGCACCGAAGGCACCACGGACACCACAGGCACCACAGGAACCACAGGCGCCACGGACACCGAAGGTGCGGACGGGGACGCCGGCGCGGGCGCCACCTACGAGATCGTCGACTGGAAGACCAACCGCTCCCGGTCCGCCGACCCGCTCCAGCTGGCCCTCTACCGGCTCGCCTGGGCCGAGCAGCACCAACTGCCGCTGCACCGGGTGACCGCCGCGTTCCTCTACGTCCGCACCGGTGAGGTCGTCCGGCCCGCGTCCCTGCCGGACCGTGCCGCCCTGGAGCGGCTGCTGCTCGACGAGCCGGGCTGAGAGCCGGGCTGATGCCGCCACCTCCGGGCGGAGGGGTCCGGCGCGCCGGTTAGGCTCGACGTCATGAGTACCGCCCCGGACAGCGCAGTCCACGCCTACATCGACGCCCACCGTTCCGCGTTCCTCGCCGACCTCGTCGAGTGGCTGCGGATCCCGTCCGTCTCCGCGGACCCCGACCGCGCGGACGATGTGCTGGGCAGTGCGCGATGGCTGGCGGCGAAGCTGGCGGAGACCGGCTTCCCGACCGCCGAGGTCTGGGAGAGCGACGGGCTGCCGGCGGTCTTCGCCGAGTGGCCGTCCGGCGATCCGCAGGCGCCGACGGTGCTGGTCTACGGCCACCATGACGTGCAGCCCGCCGCCCGCGAGGACGGCTGGGACACCGACCCGTTCGAGCCGCACACCGCCGACGGCCGGATCTACGCCCGGGGCGCGGCCGACGACAAGGGCCAGGTCCTCTTCCACACGCTGGGCCTGCGCGCCCACCTCGCCGCGACCGGCAGGACCGCGCCGGCCGTGAACCTCAAGCTGCTGATCGAGGGCGAGGAGGAGTCCGGTTCGCCGAACTTCCTCACCCTGATCCGGAAGCACGCCGACCGGCTGGCCTGCGACGCGGTGATCGTCTCCGACACCGGGATGTGGTCGGAGGACACCCCGACCGTCTGCACCGGCATGCGCGGTCTGGCCGACTGCCAGGTCGATCTGTACGGGCCCGACCAGGACATCCACTCGGGTTCGTTCGGCGGCGCGGTCCCCAACCCCGCCACCGAGGCCGCCCGGCTGGTCGCCGCGCTGCACGACGACGACCGGCGGGTGGCGATCCCGGGGTTCTACGACGGTGCCGTCGAGCTGACCGCCCGCGAGCGCGAGCTCTTCGCGGCGCTGCCGTTCGAGGAGTCGCGCTGGCTGAGCACCGCCAAGTCCCACGGGGCGCTCGGCGAGGCGGACCACACCACCCTGGAGCGCATCTGGGCCCGGCCGACCGCCGAGGTCAACGGCATCTACGGCGGCTACCAGGGCCCCGGCGGCAAGACCATCGTCCCGGCCTCCGCCCACCTCAAGCTGTCCTTCCGGCTGGTCGCGGGACAGGACGCGGGCGCGGTGCAGCAGCTCGTCACCGACTGGGTCGCCGCCCGGCTCCCGGACGGCATCCGCCACGAGGTCACCTTCTGGGGCACCACCCGCCCCTGCCTGACCCCGCTGGACCACCCGGCACTGCAGTCGGTCGTCCGGTCGATGGGCCGGGCCTTCCAGCAGGAGATCCTCTTCACCCGTGAGGGCGGTTCAGGACCGGCCGCGGATCTGCAGGACGTGCTGGGTGTGCCGGTGCTGTTCCTGGGCATCTCCGTACCGTCCGACGGCTGGCACTCGGTGAACGAGAAGGTCGAGCTCGACCTGCTGTTCAAGGGTGTGGAGACCGCCGCCTACCTGTGGGGCGACCTCGCCGAGAACTGGCGTCCGGCCTCCGCCGACGTCACCGGGTGACACCGCCGGCGCCACCGGCGCGCCCCACCGACACCAGTCACTGACAACGACAGCCGCGCTACCGCGTACCGCAGGTACGCACGGGGAGTTGGAAGCAGCCTTGTCCGAGATCGACCTGTCAACCCAGCCGCTGACCCTCGCCCAGACGGGCGTGGACCGCGCCGCCCACCACCGGCTCGACGAGGCCTGGCTGGCCGCCGCCTGGAGCCATCCGACGACCCGGGTCTTCGTGGTCTCCGGCGGCCAGGTCCTGGTCGAGGAGAAGGACGGCACCACCGAACTCGTCATGGTCCCGGCCTTCGACGCGCCCGAGACCGAGACCCACCGCTACTTCCTCGGCATCGGCGAGGACGGCGTGCGGTACTTCGCGCTGCAGAAGGACGCGCTGCCGGGACGGATGGACGACGTGGCACGGGCGGCCGGGCTGCGCGAGGTGGCCGGGCTGCTCTCCCCGCTGGAGGCCGGCCTGATGGCGCACGCCGTCGCGCTGGAGAACTGGCAGCGGATGCACCGCTTCTGCTCCCGCTGCGGCGAGCGCACCGTCATCGCCGCCGCCGGCCACATCCGGCGCTGCCAGGCGTGCGGTGCCGAGCACTACCCGCGCACCGACCCCGCCGTGATCATGCTGGTGACGGACGACCAGGACCGTGCACTGCTGGGCCGCCAGGCGCACTGGCCGGAAGGGCGCTTCTCGACGCTCGCGGGCTTCGTGGAGCCGGGCGAGTCACTGGAGCAGGCCGTGGTCCGCGAGACGGCGGAGGAGGCGGGGGTGGCGGTCGGCGACGTGACATATGTCGCGAGCCAGCCGTGGCCGTTCCCGTCGAGTCTGATGCTCGGCTTCATGGCCCGCGCCACTTCACCGGACATCCAGGTCGACGGCGAGGAGATCCACGAGGCCCGCTGGTTCTCCCGCGAGGACCTGCGCAAGGGCATCGAGTCCGGGGAGATCCTGCCGCCGGGCGGCATCTCGATCGCCGCCCGCCTGATGGAGCTCTGGTACGGCAGCCCGTTCCCGGCCGCCGGCTAGCAGCACCCCGGACAGCACTCCGCCGGGGCGCGGTCGCGCCCCGGCGGATGCGGGTGGGATCAGGCGTCGAGCTGGGGAATCAGACGCCGAGCTTCTGCTTGACCTGCGCCAGCGACGGGTTCGGGAGCGCCGAGCCGTCCGGGAAGAGGACGGTGGGGACCAGCTGGTTGCCGCCGTTGACCTTCTCGACGAACGCCGCGGACTCCGGGTCGTTCTCGATGTTGATCTCCGTGTAGCCGATGCCCTCGCGGTCCATCTGGCCCTTGAGCCGACGGCAGTAGCCGCACCAGGTGGTGCTGTACATCGTCACAGTGCCCGACATGGGTGTCCGCTCCTCACAAGCAGGTGGAATCGTCGATCGGGAGAACGCTGACCCTGCTCCGGGCATTCCTGGACTCCCCGATCTCACCCCTGCACCACCGCTCGCGGTCCGACAATCGCACCTCGGCTGTGGATAACTTTCCCGACCGCCTCCGCGGACCTGGCAGCATGGCGGGGTGACCGCACCAACGCACACCTCGCTCTTCCCCGCAGTACCGGATTCCCCCGACGCCGTGCTCGACGGGCTCGACCCCGAACAGCGCGAGGTCGCCACCGCCCTGCACGGGCCGGTCTGCGTGCTGGCCGGCGCCGGCACGGGCAAGACCCGGGCGATCACCCACCGGATCGCCTACGGGGTGCGGGCGGGGATACTGCAGCCCGGCAGTGTGCTCGCGGTCACCTTCACCGCCCGCGCGGCGGGGGAGATGCGTGGCCGGCTGCGCCAGCTCGGCGCGGGCGGCGTCCAGGCGCGTACGTTCCACTCCGCCGCGCTGCGCCAGCTCCAGTACTTCTGGCCGCGCGCCATCGGCGGTGAGATGCCGCGGCTCGTCGAGCGCAAGGTCCAGCTCGTCGCCGAGGCCGGCGCCCGCTGCCGGATCCGGCTGGACCGCAGCGAGCTGCGGGACGTGACGGGCGAGATCGAATGGTGCAAGGTCACCCAGACCGTTCCCGAGGACTACCCGGCGGCCGCCGCGAAGTCCGGCCGTGAGGTCCCCCGGGACCCGGCCGAGATCGCCAAGATCTACACGGCGTACGAGCAGCTCAAGCGGGACCGCGGCGTCATCGACTTCGAGGACGTGCTGCTGCTCACCGTGGGCGTCCTGCAGGAGCGCCCGGACGTCGCGGACACCATCCGCTCCCAGTACCAGCACTTCGTCGTCGACGAGTACCAGGACGTCAGCCCGCTCCAGCAGCGGCTGCTGGACCTGTGGCTCGGCGGCCGGGACACCATCTGCGTGGTCGGGGACGCCTCCCAGACCATCTACTCCTTCACCGGCGCCACCCCTGACTACCTGCTCGGCTTCCGCTCCCGGCACCCGGAAGCCACCGTCGTGAAGCTCGTCCGCGACTACCGCTCCACCCCTCAGGTGGTGCAGCTGGCCAACGGGCTGCTCTCCCAGGCCAGGGGCCAGGCGGCCCAGCACCGGCTGGAACTGGTCTCGCAGCGCGAGCCGGGCCCCGAGCCCGGCTACACCGAGTACGTGGACGAGCCCACCGAGGCCGAGGGCACCGCCCGCCGGATCAAGGAGCTCATCGCCGGCGGGGTGCGCCCCAGCGAGATCGCCATCCTGTACCGCATCAACGCCCAGTCCGAGGTCTACGAGCAGGCGCTCGCCGACGCCGGGGTGCCGTACCAGCTGCGCGGGGCGGAGCGGTTCTTCGACCGCCCCGAGGTCCGCGAGGCCGGGCTGCTGCTGCGCGGCGCCGCCCGGGCCGGGGCAGGTTCCGATCCGGGGATGGCCGGTACGGAAGTGCCCGAGCACGTCAGGGCCGTCCTCAGCTCCCGCGGCTGGACGGCCGAGGCCCCCGCCGGATCGGGCGCGGTCCGGGACCGCTGGGAATCGCTGGCCGCGTTGGTCCGGCTCGCCGACGACTTCGCGCTGGCCCGCCCCGAGGCCACCTTGTCGGATCTTGTCGCGGAGCTGGACGAGCGGGCGAGCGCCCAGCACGCCCCGACGGTCGAGGGCGTCACCCTCGCCTCGCTGCACGCCGCCAAGGGCCTGGAGTGGGACGCGGTGTTCCTCGTCGGGCTGACCGAGGGCATGATGCCGATCACGTACGCCAAGACCGACGAGCAGGTCGAGGAGGAGCGCCGGCTGCTGTACGTCGGCGTCACCCGGGCCCGGCTCCATCTGTTCCTGTCCTGGGCGCTCTCCCGCTCGCCCGGCGGACGCGCCACCCGCAAGCCCTCACGCTTCCTGGACGGCCTGCGGCCCGGTTCCGCGACTCGCGGCACCGGAAACCGCTTCGCGGCCGGTACGGGCGGCATCGAGCGCGGAGTGGCCGCCGCCAAGCGCAAGCGTGGCCCGGTGCGCTGCCGGGTCTGCGGCCGCACCCTGTCGGAGGCCGGCGAGATCAAGCTGATGCGCTGCGAGGACTGCCCGTCCGATCTGGACGAGGGGCTGTACGAGCGGCTGCGCGACTGGCGCATGGAGCAGGCCAGGGAGCTGGGCCAGCCCGCGTACTGTGTCTTCACCGACAAGACGCTGCTGGCCATCGCCGAGGTCCGGCCCGCAGGACCGGCCGAGCTCTCCGCGATCGCCGGAGTCGGCAGCCGAAAGCTGGACAAGTACGGCGCCGAGGTCCTGGCGCTGTGCACCGGCGGGGATGCCGGCCCCGTAGCCGGTGACGAAGCTGTTGCAGAAGAACCAGAAAAATAGTTTGCGCCCGGCGAGGAAGTCCCCATAGCCTTCCGGAGCACGGTCACTGCGGCTCTTCCAAGAGCCGGGGAGATCGTGATGTACTGACCAAGCACCACAGGCCCTACGAGACGCCGAGAGGAGGCGAAGACCCGTGACCATCAACTTCGAGAACGTGAAAATGACCGATCGTCCGGTCGTCGTCGCCACCTGCCCGCTCGGCTCCCCGCTGCCTGGCACCGGTATGTCCGGTGCCCCGGCTCTGCGCCTGGCTTCCATCGCGGAACTCTCGATCCGCGAGCGCAGCGAGCGAGCGACCAAGGCATCGGCAGTACTGGAGACGAAGGCCCCGGCCTATGTCTTTACGCCCGGCGGTGCCGGTCACAGCACAAATGGACAGAAGCAGCAGCACCTCTCGATGTGGGCCTTCCGCGGGCTCGAACCCTGGAGCGATCCAGTCTGATCGACGATCAGACCGGCACCTTCCAGGGCCGCGGAATCCCAGACCGGGATCCGCGGCCCTTTTGTTTTCTCCAGCCGAACCACCGGCCCACCGGCCGGACCAGACAGACGAGGAACACCAAGACCGTGCATGCCACCCCGCACGCCCCGTCCGTATCGCCCACAGACCAGCTCCCCCCGCCCGCGGTCCACTCGGAGGTCCCGTTGCTGCCCCTGACCGAGCTCGATGACGAAATCGAGCGCCTCGGTGTACCCGTCCCCTGCCGGACCTACGACCCGGAGGTCTTCTTCGCGGAGTCCCCGGCCGACGTCGAGTACGCCAAGTCGCTGTGCCAGACCTGTCCCGTCCGCGAGGCCTGCCTCGCCGGTGCGAAGGACCGCCGTGAGCCTTGGGGCGTCTGGGGTGGAGAGCTCTTCATCCAGGGCGTCGTCGTAGCCCGCAAGCGGCCCCGTGGCCGTCCGCGCAAGAACGCAGTAGCGGTGTGAACACCAGCGCCGTAGGAACAGTCGACCGACCCCTGACGCACGACCCGAAGAAGCAGGTCCCCATGAACCCCTCCACAGAAGTGGCGCACGCCACCGAAGCCTCCCGACACACTTCCGGCGCGTACAGCGCCCGCCAGAACAGGAACCTCGAAATGCAACTCATGCCAGAAGCCTTGGCACGTGCCCATATGCAACAACGCCTCTACGAGGCCGAGCACGAACGTCAGGCCCTTCGAGTGGTGTCGGCCCGCCGACTCCAGCGCCGGGCCGAACGAGTCTCGCTGCGCGCCCGCCGTGCGCTGGCGATGGCCGTCATGCAGTAACAGCGGCCACCACGCTCCAACGGCCGCACACCAGCGGCTGAGCAACACCACTCCGTGCCACAGCGAACACCGCGGGGCCGGTCCGAAAGGACCGGCCCCGCGGTGCGTTACGGCGTATTAACGGGCACTGGGAGAGGTATCGTCGCCAAGTGGACCAGAAGACTCAGCACAACCGGGTCGGGACTGCCCAGACAACGACGTGCGCGCGCTGCGGTGCCGTCGAGGAGGGTCTGCCGATCACCTGGACCTGCTCCGTGGAGAACAGCCGGCGCGTCTATTTCTGTGACCGGTGCGGCCGGGAGAACCTCCGCAGTATCGAAGGTCGTCTCGACTCCTCCTGGTGGTAGCTGCCCGCCGCGTGGTTACGCCGACTCCGCCGCCCCATCGGCGTCGAAGCCCGGCAGCCACTCCAGCAGTTCATCGCGCAGCCGCACCGTCGCGCCCAGCTGGCACAGGACGCCGATGGTGCTCAAGGTCACGCGGTGGATCAGCAGATACGACGGCGGCAGGTTCAGCTGCTTGCCCAACTGATGGGCGGGCGAGCGCGGATCGGCGATCCGTGCCGCCTGGGCGCGCATCCAGCTGCGGACGAAGGTGAACTCCTCGGACCCGGCCGGCTCGATGATCGGCCGCAGATAGTCCAGCACCGCGTCCGGGCGCAGCTTGATCGACGGCCGGACGAAGCCCTCCTGACGGAGCATCGCGTGCACCGATTCGGCGTCGCCCTCCAGCGCCAGCCGCAGCGCGGTGCCGATCGGCAGCGGCAGCCCGTCGGGCAGCCGGTCCACCGTCCCGAAGTCCAGCACGCCCAGCCGCCAGCCCTCGGCGGGGCCGTCGTCCACCAGCAGCCGGAAGTTTCCCGGGTGCGGGTCGGCGTGCAGCAGCCCGGTACGCGCCGGGCCCGCGAACAGGAAGCGCGCCAGCAGCTGGCCGGCCCGGTCCCGCTGCTCCTGGGTGCCCTTGGCGATCACCTCGGCCATGGGCACGCCGTCCATCCACTCGGTGACCAGGACCTGATCGGCCTGGTGCACCACATCGGGCACCGAGACATCGGGGTCGCCGGCGAACTCCGCGGCGTGGGCGTGCTGTGCCTGGGCCTCCAACTCGTAGTCCAGCTCCTCCGAGACCCGGTCGCGCAGCTCGGCGATGAGCGGCTTGATGTCCATCCCGGGGATCAGCGGGCCGAACAGCCGGGCCACCCGGCCCAGTTGGGACAGGTCCGAGAGAAGGGCCGCCCCGGCGCCCGGGTACTGCACCTTCACCGCCACCGTCCGGCCGTCGTGCCACACCGCGCGGTGCACCTGGCCGATCGAGGCGGCCGCGGCCGGAGTCTCGTCGAATTCGGTGAACAGCTCCCGCCAGTCCGCGCCCAGCCGCTCGGTGAGCACCTTGCGCACGGTGCTTGCGGGCATCGGCGGCGCGGAGTCCTGCAGTTTGGTGAGCGCGGCCCGGTACGGACCCGCCACATCCTCGGGCAGCGCGGCCTCGAACACCGACAGCGCCTGGCCGAACTTCATGGCCCCGCCCTTGAGCTCTCCGAGCACCTTGAACAACTGCTCGGCCGTGCGTTCCTGCAGTTCGCTCGCGACGACCTCGGCAGGACGACCGCCCAGCCGCTTGCCCAGCCCGAGTGTGGCGCGGCCCGCGAACCCCAAGGGGAGCGCGGCCAGTTTCGCGGTGCGAGTCACCGCCTTACGAGGAAGATCAGACATGCGCTCCTCATTCCCGTCGGTCACCCGGCCATTGTGCCTCTCCGCACTCGCGGCGCGGCGGGCAGCACCACCCTCGGGTCATTTCCCGCACCACAACCGCATCTGATGTCACCGGGAACCGGTCGTACTTCCATGGACAGCCGGGCCAGCGCGATCTCCACCCGGGCCCCGGAACTCGGCGGACTTCCGCCGTCGAGGAAGGCCAGCGCATGGGCGGCGGCGAGCCCCGCGACCGTCGTCGCCAGGGCGATGTCGCAGGCCGGAACCGCGGGCGCCCGGCCCGATCGGAGCTGGGCGAGCATCCGCGGCCACGCGGGATCCGCGTCCGCCAGCCGCAGCGCCAGACAGCCCGCACAGCCGGTACGCCCCGGAACGACGAGCGGGCCGACCACTCCCATGCCTTCGACGACGCCCGTATAGAGGTGCGGGATGCCCGCCGCGAGCAGCCGTTCCGCCTCCCGGGGCTCCGGAGCGTAGGCCGCCAGCCCGTCGCGCGGGGCCACCACGACCAGCGAGAGCCGGGAATCCTCCGGCTCCTGTCCGGGCCCGTGGCCGGAGCCCGGCCCGCGCCCGGCCCGGGGTCCCCGGCGGCCGAGCGCCGCCGCGCGCGGATCGGGCGCGGCCCGGCGCACCGCCCCGCGGGCGGCCGCGTCCCGCCGCTCACCGATGTGCTCGGCCGGGATGCCGCCCGGGCTCACGTCCCACGGCTCGACCCGTCCGCCGTCCAGCACCTCCACCCGGCCGACGCCGGCCGCCGACAGCAGCGCGGCGACGGCCGCCCCGACCCGGCCCGCGCCGCGGACCCGCACCCGCGCCGCCCGCCGGTCCCGCATCCGGCCGGCCGCGCCGCCGGGACCCGCGTGCACGACGGACAGCGCGGCAAGGTCGGGCCGCAGCCGGTCGATCGCCGCCGTCCGGTGCCGGACCGCCTCGGACAGCCGGGCATGCGCCGCCGCATCGTCCAGCACACCGCCCTCGGCGAGCAGCCCCAGCAACTGCCGGACCTGCTGCGCTCCCAGCCCCAGCGCTTCGGCGTCCCGGGTCAGCAGGGCCGCCCCGCGGGTGCCGTCCAGCAGATCCAGGAATCCCGCCGCCGCGCCGTCGACCGAGTCCAGGACGACCGCGTGCGCCGGATCAATTCCGAACTGCACGCTCTCGCGGTTGCGCCAACTGCGCCGCATGGCGGTTTTGAGCATGGGACGCATGGCCACCCCCGGTGGATCACCGCGAATCCATTCAAGATCCGCACCAGTTTCCGCATCGCTGTAATGCGGCAGTCACAGAATGCACGCGGACGCCGACGGTGACGAAAAGTTATCCACAGGTTGTGAGGGATAGTCGTTCAATATGCGCACGAAGCGAGGTGATTCCCTCGCCGACCGGCCTGGGGACGGGACTTCGCGGACCCCCACCCGGTAACGTCGGAGCGTGTCCGCCGACCCCGCGCATGACCTCTCCAGCCAGCAGTCCCTCACCTCCCGGACGAGTGAGGTCGAAGTGCGCCGCAGCGCCCGAAGGCGCCGGACGGTCTCGGCCTACCGCGAGGGGGACCGCACCGTCGTCCTCATTCCGGCCCGGATGTCGGTCGCCGAGGAGCAACGCTGGGTGACGGTGATGCTCGAGAAACTCGCGGCGCAGGAGAGCAAGCGGATGCTCGGCGACGACGAGCTCTTCACCCGCGCCGCCCAGCTCTCCGAGCAGTATCTGGACGCCCGAGCGGAACCGGACACCGTCCGCTGGGTCACCAACCAGAACTCCCGCTGGGGGTCCTGCACCCCCTCCGAGGGCAGCATCCGTCTCTCCCACCGGCTGCAGGGCATGCCCGAGTACGTCATCGACTACGTTCTGTTGCACGAACTCGCGCATCTGCTGGTACCGGGCCACGGCCCGAGCTTCTGGAAGCTGCTGGAGTCGTATCCGCGGACCGAACGGGCCCGCGGATATCTCGAGGGGGTCGTGGCGGCCGGCCGGCTGCCGGAGCTGCCCACCGCCCGCGAGGAATAGCCGCTGTCGGGGCCAGGGGCTAGCCTGTCGCAACGCACATGCATTTACGGGATGGGGGACGGTCGTTCGTATGGCCAGGGAATTCCAGCGTGGCCACAAGGCCAAGATCAGTGATCTCACGGCGGGGACGGATCTGTACATCGGTGTGCAGATCGCCGGACCCGGCCTGTCGTTCGACATCAGCTGCTTCGGGCTCGACGAGAAGGAGCAGCTGTCCGACGACAGTTACTTCATCTTCTTCAACCAGCCCAAGTCGCCCGAGGAATCCATCCAGCAGCTCGGCGCGCAGGCGGGGGACAGCGAGTCCTTCCGTGTGACGCTCGACCGGATTCCCCCCAAGATCCGCAAGCTCTCCTTCACCGCGACCATCGACGGCAACGGCCAGATGTCGCAGGTCGGACCCGGGTACATCCGTATCGTCGCCGGCGGTGAGGAAGTCGCGCGCTACAGCTTCACCGGCGCCGAGTTCAGCACCGAGCGCGCGGTGATGCTCGCCGATGTGTACCTCAAGGACGTCTGGCGCTTCGCCGCCGTCGGCCAGGGCTTCGACGGCGGACTGGACGCGCTGCTGCGCAACTTCGGCGGCGAGGTCGCCGAAGAGGCGCCGGCCGCCGCGCCTCCGCAGCAGGCCGGGGCCCCGGGCTTCGCACCGCCGCCCGGCGGTGCCGCACCCGCCCCCTCGTTCGGCGCGGCGGCCGGCCCGCCGCAGCCCGCACCGGCCTTCGGCGCTCCGCCCGGAGCCCCGCAGCCCGCACCGGCGTTCGGCGCTCCCGCCGCCGGGCAGGGGTTCACGCCGCCCCCGGGCAATCCGTCGATCCACCAGCAGCAGACCATGATCGCGCCGCTGGTCACTCCGCCGCAGGCGCCCGGCCAGCCGCAGTTCGGCCAGGTCCCGCCGCCGCAGCCGCCCCCCGGACAGGTGCCCGGCCAGCAGTTCGGCCAGCCGCCCGGCCCGCCGCAGTACGGGCAGCCGCAGTTCGGCCAGCCGCCGGGCCAGCCGCAGTTCGGCCAGGTACCGGGCCAGCCGGCACCGTACGGCCAGCCGCAGGCGGGCCAGCCGGCCGGCGGGATCTCCGGCGCCATGCAGAAGTTCCGTGAGACGCCCACCGGCCAGCGGTGGACGCAGCAGAACAACAAGATGATGCGGGCCGACCTCTCGCAGACCGGCGGCCAGCCGGTGCTCGCCCGCCAGGGCAGCATGGTTCTGTACCAGGGCAAGGTCGAATACAGCTACAAGGGTGCCGGGTTCGCCGGCCGGATCGTCGGCGGCGCCACCGGCCAGGAGATGCAGCTGATGCGCTGCACCGGCCAGGGCCAGGTCTTCTTCGCGGAGAACGGCGCCCACCTGCACCCGATCGAACTCCAGGGCGATGCCATCTGCGTCTCCTCGGAGAACGTGCTCGCCTTCGACGAGAGCCTGCAGTACGAGGTGCGCAGGATCGAGGGCCACGGCATCCCCGGCGGCGCGCTGTTCACGATGCAGTTCCAGGGCACCGGAACGATCATCGTCAAGACCCATGGCACCCCCGTGGTGCTGCCCGTCACCCCGACCACGTACGCGGACTGCAATGCGATCGTCGCCTGGTCGGCGGCCTCCCAGGTGATCATCTCCAGCCAGGTCCGGCTGCGGAGGAACGCCTACCCCGGCCACAGCGGAGAGACCGTGAACCTCCAGTTCCGCGGCGCTCCCGGCAACTTCATCGTCGTCCAGCCCTACGAGGTGTGACCCGCAATGGACCAGCAGATGATCGCGGGCTACGCACCGACCCCGGTGTCGGCCCGGATGGAGACCCACGGCTCGGCGATGCTCAAGGTCGCCATGCAGACCGGCCAGGACCTGTTCGCCCGTACCGGCTCGATGGTCGCGTACGAGGGCTTCGTCCAGTACGAGCCCAATCCGCCGGCCGTCCGGCAGATGGCCTCGCAGTGGCTCACCGGTGAGGGCGCCCCGTTGATGAAGTGCACCGGCGACGGCCTGCTCTATCTGGCCGACTACGGCGCCGACGTGGTGTGCGTCAATCTCAACAACGAGTCCCTGTCGGTCAACGGCACCAACCTGCTCGCCTTCGACGCGCACCTCCAGTGGGGCGTCGAGCGGGTCAAGGGGCTCGCCAAGTTCGCCGGCCAGGGCCTGTTCAACGTGGGGGTGAAGGGCACCGGCTGGGTCGCCATCACCTCCCGCGGCACACCGATCGTCGTCGACTGCGGAAGCGGCGCCGACGAGACCTACGTCGACCCGGACGCACTCGTCGCCTGGTCGTCGGGGCTCAAGATGAAGGCCAAGCGCAGCTTCAAGGCGTCCTCCCTGATCGGGCGGGGCAGCGGCGAGGCGTTCCAGATCGCGTTCTCCGGCCAGGGCTTCGTGGTGGTACAGCCCAGCGAGGACAGCACAGACCGCCTCCGGGCACGGGGCTGAGGGGGAGCGACCGATATGCAGAGCCCGCTTTTCGCGAACACCGAGGTCCAGTCGAACGACCTCTACGCACTCCAGAATCCGTACCTGTTGCGGGTCAAGCTGGAGGGCAACTCCGGCCGTGACTGTCTCGCCCGCAAGGGCGCGATGGTCGCCTACCAGGGCATGATCGAATTCGACGGCGAGTACCAGTCACGCAACCAGGGCGGCGCGCGCATGGCCACCGGCGAGGGCCTGGACCTGATGCGCTGCTCCGGGCAGGGCACGGTCTACCTCGCCAACCTGGCCCAGCACATCCACGTCGTGGACGTCGACCATGACGGCCTCACCGTGGACAGCGCCTATGTGCTCGCCCTCGACTCCGGGCTGCACTGGGACGTGATCGCCGTGGACAGCCAGTTCGGCCTGTCCGGCACCGGCGCCTACAACCTGAACATCTCGGGCCAGGGCAAGGTCGCGCTGATGACCTCGGGCAAGCCGCTGCTGATGCCGGTGACCCCGGACAAGTACGTCTCCTGCGACGCCGACGCGGTGGTCGCCTGGTCCTCCTCGCTGCGGGTCCAGATGCAGGCGCAGACCAGCAGTTCCTCGGTCTACCGCCGGCGCGGCAACACCGGAGAGGGCTGGGAGCTCAACTTCGTGGGCCAGGGATACGTCCTGGTGCAGCCCAGCGAGCTGATGCCGCCGCAGAACGCGGAGATCGGCCAGGGCCTGCGGGCCCAGTTCGGGGTGGGCCAGGCGGGCGCCCACGCCCAGAACCTGGGCAACATCTGGACCAACAACCGCTGATCCTGCCGTACGTACGGGCCGTGCCCGCGCGCCGCCTCAGAGCAGCGCGCGGGTACGGGCCAGCAGTGTCTCCACCGAACCGTCGGCGACCGAGCCGACCTCGTCGTAGCCGTACCAGCGCAGGTCCAGCGACTCCTCGCTGATCGCCTCGACCGCGCCGGCCGGCGCGACCGCCGCGTACTGCACATCCAGATGCCAGGCGCAGGGCGTGGAGTGCCGGTCCAGGTTCACCGGCTCAGGACGCAGCAGCGTCAGCCCGGGAATGCCGGACTCCTCGGTGGCCTCACGCAGCGCGGCGGCCGCCAGAGTGGCGTCCTCCGGCTCGCAGTGGCCGCCCATCTGGAGCCACATCTTCAGCTTCTTGTGCAGCGTCAGCAGCACCCGCCCGGTCACCGGGTCCACCACCAGCGCGCTGGCGGTGATGTGCCCCGGCTGCGAGGCCTTCCACATGCCGTCGGGACTGCTGTCGAGATGGTCGAGGTACTCCAGCCGCAGCTGTTCCTGACCGGCGTCCGGCGCGTCCCAGTCCTTCAGGACGCGCACCGCGTCCGCGTGCAGACTCACTTGCCCTCGTCGTCCTTGGTCTCGTCGGAAGCGCTGGGACCGTCGTCCGACTTCTTCGGCTCGTCCTTGGTCAGCCGCTTCTCGGCGGCCTCGCCGAGCATCTTGTCGAGCTCGGAGAAGTCGGCGGACTCGCGGTGCACGAAGCCGTCCGGGTCGTCCAGGTCCTCCGCGGTGGGCAGCATGTCCGGGTGCTCCCACAGGCCGTCGCGGCCGTCGACACCGCGGGCGTCGGTCAGCGAGGCCCACAGCCGGGAGGCGTCCCGCAGCCGGCGCGGGCGCAGTTCCAGACCGATGAGCGTCGCGAACGTCTGCTCGGCGGGGCCACCGGTCGCCCGGCGGCGGCGCAGCGTCTCGCGCAGCGCGGCGGCGGACGGCAGATGCGGCGCGGCGGCGGCGTGCACGACCGCGTCCACCCAGCCCTCGACGAGCGCGAGCGCCGTTTCCAGCCGGGCCAGGGCGGCCTTCTGCTCGGGGGTGTCCTCGGGCTGGAACATGCCCTGCGCCAGCGCTTCCTGCATGGCCTCGGGGTTCGACGGGTCGAGCTGGCCGACCGCGTCCTCCAGCTTCGCCGTGTCGACCTTGATGCCCCGTGCGTAACCCTCGACGGCGCCGAACAGATGCGCCCGCAGCCACGGCACATGGGCGAAGAGCCGCTGATGGGCGGCCTCGCGCAGCGCCAGGTACAGCCGCACCTCCTCCTGCGGGACGCCGAGGCCCTCACCGAAGGCCGCGATGTTCGCGGGGAGCAGCGCGGCCTTGCCGGCCGGGCCGAGCGGGAGGCTGACGTCGGTGGAGCCGACCACCTCGCCCGCCAGGGTGCCCAGCGCCTGGCCGATCTGGCTGCCGAACATCGCTCCGCCCATGGAGCGCATCATGCCGAGCAGCGGCCCGGACATGGCCTGCATCTCCTCGGGGAGCACATCGCCCATGGCGGCGCCGACCCGCTCCGCGACCGGGTCCACCAGTTCCTTCCACGCCGGCAGGGTCGCCTCGACCCATTCGGCGCGGCTCCACGCCACAGCGCTGCCCGAGCCGGAGGGCAGCGACGTCGCCCCGTCCAGCCACAGGTCGGCCAGCCGGATGGCCTCGGAGACCCAGGAGCGCTCGGCCGGGCCGACGCTCGCGTCCTTGACGCCGTCCGCGGTGCCCTGCGCGACGGTCTGGCGTGCGATGTCCTTGGCCATGTCCCAGTTCACCGGGCCGCCCTCGTACGAGAGCATCTGGCCGAGCTGCTGGAAGGCGGCACCGAGATCGTTGGGGTTCAGGGAGCCGAACATCGCGGCGAACGGGTTGTCCCCGCCGGCGCCACCGAACGGGTTCACGCCACCGAAACCGAAGGGATTGTCGGCAGGCCCCTGCCCCGGCCGGTCGCCGCGCTGGTTCTTGCCCTCGTCCCCGTCCTCGGGCTCCTCGGGAGGGACGCCGAATCCGAATGGGTGGTCGCTCACGGGTTTCCTCGGCTCTATGTGTTGGGGCTGTGTCTTGTGGGCTGTACCTCCAGCCTAGACACCAGTCAGGCAGGATGGCTGCGTACCAAGTGCGCACCTCGTACCAGAAACAACCGTGGGAGACACCCGGTGAGTTCCCCAGAAGCACACGTTCGCCCAGAGCGGAGCCCGTCCAAGGCCCCCGCGGGCCCTGTGGTGGCGATCACCGGTGCGGCGTCCGGCCTCGGCCGTCTGCTCGCGCTGCGTCTCGTCGAGTCCGACGAGGTCAAGAAGGTCGTCGCGATCGACGAACGCCGCGGGGACGTGCCCGGAGCGACCTGGCGGGTGCTCGACGTACGCGACCCCGCCATCGCCGAGAAACTGCGCGGCGTCGACGTCGTCGTCCATCTCGGTCTCGACCTCGATCTGGAGTCCGACCCCAAGGCGCGTACCGCCTTCAACGTGCGGGGCACCCAGACGGTGCTCACCGCGGCGGCCGCCGCCGGGGTGCGCCGTGCGGTGCTGTGCACCTCGGCGATGGTCTACGGCGCCCAGGCCGACAACGACGTGCCGCTCGCGGAGGACGCCCCGCTGCGCGCCACCGCCGAGGCCAGCTTCGTCGACGACCTGCTGGAGATCGAACGGCTGGGCCGCCGCGCGCCGCGTGCCCACCCTGGGCTGAACGTCACGATCCTGCGCCCCGCCGTGCTGGTCGGTGGCACGGACACCGCGCTGACCAGGTATTTCGAGTCGCCCCGGCTCCTGGTGGTGGCGGGCAGCCGGCCCTGCTGGCAGTTCTGCCACGTCGAGGACCTGGTGTCGGCACTGGAGTACGCGGTGCTGGAGAAGGTCGACGGGGAGATGGCCGTCGGCTGTGACGGCTGGCTGGAGCAGGAGGAGGTCGAGGAGCTGTCGGGCATCCGCCGGATGGAGTTGCCGCCGGCCATCGCCTTCGGTGCCGCCTCCCGCCTGCACCGCCTCGGCCTCACCCCGTCCCCGGCCGGCGACCTGGCGTACACGATGCACCCGTGGGTGGTCAGCGGCAGCCGGCTGCACGAGGCGGGCTGGCGCCCCCAGTGGACCAACGAGGAGGTGCTGGCCCAGCTCCTGGAGGAGGTCGCGGGCCGGAACTCCGTCGCGGGCCGCCGGCTGGGCCGCAAGGACGCCACCACCCTGGGCGCGGCAGGCGCGACGGTCGCCCTGGTGGGCACGGCCGCGCTGGTGCGCCGGGCCCGCAAGCGGCGCGGAATCTAGGTCGTACACGGCTCCGGTAGGGCTCCCGCTACGGCTCCGGGAAGCGCCGCCACCCCCGGCGGACCAACCACCGGAATCGAACTTCCGCATCGCGGGCGGATGAGGCAGCATGTGCCGCATGGCACCGACGCACGCTGACGCGCAGAACCCGATCCGGCTCCTGGAGATCCGCGACACGCCCCTGTCCGTGGACGAGGTCTTCGCGGCCGTCGGGCACGAGGCCGCGGGGGGTACGGCGCTGTTCGTCGGGACCGTACGGGACCACGACGGCGGTTCCGGCGCCGAGGTGACGGGTCTCGGCTACTCGTCGCACCCCACCGCGGAAGCGGAGATGCGGCGGATCGCGGAGAAGATCGCGGCGGAGTTCCCGGTCCGGGCGCTCGCCGCGGTACACCGTGTGGGTGACCTCCAAGTGGGCGATTTGGCGGTCGTCGTGGCAGTCTCGTGTCCGCACCGCGGCGAGGCGTTCGAGGCCTGCCGGCGGCTGATCGACGAGCTCAAGGCCGAAGTGCCGATCTGGAAGCACCAGACCTTCGCCGACGGCCAAGAAGAGTGGGTGGGCGCGTAGCGCCGTACCGGCAGCCTCTCCGGTTGCGTAACTCCCCACCCGCCCCGACCGTTGTCCTACTGGGTAGCTAATCTGCTCATAGGTCCATAATTGGCGTACGCGGGGTCGGGAGTCCTTCATGGCAGCGCTCGCTTGGTTGCTCATTCCGCTTGTCGCCGTGCTCGTTGCCACCGTCTGGGGCAGCTGGGCCGCGCGCACCCGGGCAACCGGGGACGGCTCCTCGCTGGCGGACTACGAGCGCTTCCGCGAGGCGATGCAGAAGTCGCATTCCGGTTAACCGGGCCGCGGACGCCCCCGCCGCTACGGACCGGCCCAGCGGGCCGTTTGTCGGACCGGTCCCGTACATTCGTGGCATGCCACGCCGCACCGCGACGCTGATCGCCTCGACCCTGACGCTGATAGCGCTGCTGTGCGTCGCCCTGCTGACGCCGGCGCCGTACGCCGAGATGTCTCCCGGGCCGACCGTCAACACCCTCGGCGACCACGGGGGTGAACCGGTTCTGCAGATTTCCGGGCACCAGACCTATCCGACGACCGGTCATCTCAACATGACCACCGTCAGGGTGACCGGCGCCGACTACCGGATGAACCTGGTGGAGGCCGTGGTCGGCTGGATCGGCCATGACGAGAAGGTCGTCGAGCACGACACCCTCTACCCGCAGGGCCAGACCGCCGAGCAGGCCGATCAGCAGAACGCCGAGGAGTTCACCCAGTCCCAGGACAGTGCCAAGGTCTCGGCGCTCAAGAAGCTGAACATCGCGGTCTCCTCCCGCGTCATCGTGGGCGCGGTCGTCAAGGACAGCGCCTCCGAGGGCAAGCTGCACGCCGGCGACGTGATCAAGGCCGTGGACGGCACCGAGGTGAAGGAGCCGGGCGATGTCGCCAAGCTCGTCACCAAGCACCAGCCGGGCGAGAACGTCGTCTTCACCGTCATCCCGGAGGAAGCGGCCAAGAAGAAGGACGGCGCGACCAAGGAGGTCGTGGTCACCACCCGGAAGTCGGCCGACGACGGCAAGGCGCGGGCGGTCGTCGGTATCCAGGCCGGTGTCGAGCACCTCTTCCCGTTCACGATCGACATCAAGCTCGCCGATGTCGGCGGCCCGAGCGCGGGCCTGATGTTCGCCCTCGGCATCGTCGACAAGCTCACCCCGGGCGACATGACCGGCGGGAAGTTCGTGGCCGGCACCGGCACGATCGACGACAACGGCAAGGTGGGCCCGATCGGCGGTATCGGCCTCAAGACGATCGGGGCCCGCGGGCAGGGCGCGCAGTACTTCCTGACCCCGGCCGACAACTGTGCCGAGGCCGCCAAGGACATCCCCTCCGGCCTCACCCTCGTCAAGGTGAGCACGATCGACGACGCCATGTCTGCCCTGGAGAACATCAAGGCCGACAAGACGGACGCCCTGCCGAGCTGCTCGAAGAACTGACCCGCTGGGGCCTGCCCGGCCTTCGTGACCGGCCGGACAGGTCCTGGCCGGGCGGGCCCGTCACGGACCTGCCCGGCTGCGCGCCCGTTCTCAGCTCTCGAAGGTGGCGGCCAGTGCCTCGGCCAGGCCCGGTACCAGGTCGGAGCCGGTCAGGACCTCGGTGGCGGTGTCCTTGGACCGGAGCCTGATGGCGGACTCGCGGGCACCGTTGCGCAGCACGGCCACCGTCATCCGCACCTCCTGGCGCTCCGGGTGCTCGGCGACCCACTTCGCCAGCTTGGCGTCGTTCAGCCCCTCGGGGATCGCCGCCTCCGCGGACGGCGGCAGCATCAGCCGCTCCACCGTCATGGCGCAGCCGGCGATGACGTCCGGCCAGGCGATGGTGGCGAGGAACTCGTCCAGCGCCTTGCCTTCGGGCAGCTCGTCCTGCTCGACCGGGGTCAGCGCCCCGGCGTTCTTCTCCGCGAGCCCCAGCTGATCGGCCAGGCCCGGTTCCTGTGTACGCAGGCGTGCGGTGTCGACCAGGGCGAACAGCCGCGCGGGCCGGTCCCAGCCGAGACCGGACGCATATTCGTCGATCTCCAGTACGGCACGGGTCAGCGGGCTCGCCGCGAGAGGTGCTCCATCGGTCGCAATGTTGGACATGGTCAATATCCTGCCTGTTCCCAGGCCAAAATCGGGAACCGAGTAAAGCGTGAGTAAGTTGCACCAGTGGGGGTCCGACCCGGGACGCCCGTAGACACCGAACTTTCGAGGTGCGCACCTTGGTATTCCAGATGCCGGATCGCGGCGGAGGTCCGACGGGGCCGCGGATCAGACTCGGCCGTCCGTCCCGGCGTACGCGGACGCTACTGATGACGCTTGGCGCGCTGATCGTGCTCGCCATCGCGTTCGTCATGTTCGCGGGCTTCTGGACGGACTGGCTCTGGTACCGCTCGGTCCATTATTCGTCGGTCTTCACCACCACCCTGTGGACGAAGATCGGCCTGTTCTTCACCTTCGGCCTGCTGATGGCCGCGGCCGTCGGCGTCAACATCTATCTGGCCTACCGGCTCCGGCCGCCGCTCAGCGCGATGTCGCTGGAGCAGCAGAGCCTGGACCGATACCGGATGGGTATCGCGCCCTACAAGAAGTGGGTGCTGCTCGCGGTCTGCGCCATGGTCGGCCTCATCGCGGGCGGCTCGGCGTCCGGCCAGTGGCGCACGTGGCTGCTGTACACGAACGCCACGCAGTTCGGCACGAAGGATCCGCAGTTCCACAAGGACGTGGCGTTCTACGCCTTCGACCTGCCCTGGTACCGCTTCCTGCTGAGCTTCGGCTTCGCGGCCGTGGTGCTCGGCCTGGTGGCGGCCGCGCTGGTGCACTACCTGTACGGCGGTCTGCGGATCACCTCGCCCGGCGGGCGGGCCACGGCAGCGGCCACCGGCCACCTGTCGGTGCTGCTGGGCATCTTCGTGTCGCTCAAGGCCGTCGCGTACTGGCTGGACCGGTACGGGCTCGCGGTGAAGTCGAGCGACTTCAAGGCCACCACCAGCTGGACCGGTCTGCGCTACGTGGACGCGAACGCGTATCTGCCGGCGAAGAACATCCTCTTCGCCATCGCGATCATCTGCGCGCTGCTGTTCTTCGCGACGCTGTGGCGGCGCACCTGGTCGCTACCGATGATCGGTTTCGGTCTGATGGTGCTCTCCGCGATCCTGATCGGCGGGCTCTACCCGGCGATCGTGCAGAAGTTCCAGGTGCAGCCGAACGAGGCCGCCAAGGAAGCGCCGTACATCCAGAAGAACATCGACGCGACCCGCGAGGCCTACGGGATCGGCGGGAGCAAGGTCAGCCCGTATCCGGGGACCCCCACCACGCCGAACAAGGACATCCTGCGGGCCGACGCCAACACCACGGCGAGTGTGCGTCTGCTGGACCCGAACGTGGTCTCGCCGACCTTCCAGCAGCTGCAGCAGACCCGCGGCTACTACGCCTTCCCGTCCACGCTCGACGTCGACCGGTACACGACCGACAAGAAGGAGCAGGACACGGTCGTCGGCCTGCGCGAGCTGAACGTCAACGGCATCCCCGAGAACAACTGGATCAACGACCACTTCAAGTACACCCACGGGTACGGAATGGTCGCGGCCAAGGGGACGAACGCGCTGCCGGACGGCTCGCCGGACTTCACCGAGAAGGACCTGCCGGCCACCGGCAACCTCCCCGAGTACCAGCAGCGGATCTACTACGGCGAGCAGACCAAGCAGTACTCGATCGTCGGCGGCCCGACGAAGGAGATCGACTACACCGACAACAGCGGGGAGAAGGCCTACACCTACACCGGCAAGAGCGGGGTCGGGCTCGACAACCCGATCACGCGGGCCGCGTACGCGGTGAGCTTCGGTGAGCCGCAGATCCTGTACTCGGGGGCGATCGGCAAGGGCTCCAAGGTGCTCTACAACCGGACGCCCAAGGAGCGGGTCGAGGCCGTCGCGCCGTGGCTCACCATCGACGGCGACCCGTATCCGTCGGTCGTCGACGGCCATGTGAAGTGGATCGTGGACGCCTACACGACCACCAACGGCTATCCGTACGCCTCCCGCACCACGCTGGGTGACACCACGGCCGACTCGCTGACCGACGGCCAGCGCACGGTGCTCGCGCAGCAGAACCAGGTCAACTACATCCGCAACTCGGTCAAGGCGACCGTGGACGCGTACGACGGCACCGTCACCCTGTACCAGTGGGACGCCAAGGACCCGGTGCTGAAGACCTGGATGAAGGCCTTCCCCGGCACGGTCAAGGACAAGAGCGAGATCAGTCCTGACCTGATGGCGCACCTGCGGTACCCGCAGGACCTGTTCAAGGTGCAGCGGCAGCTGCTGACCCGCTACCACGTGACCCTCGCGTCGACGTTCTACAGCGGCAGCGAGGTGTGGCAGGTCCCGGACGACCCGGCGGCGAAGACCGGCAAGGCGGTTCCGCCGTACTACCTGAGCCTGAAGATGCCGGACCAGAACTCGCAGGCGTTCTCGCTGACGACCACGTTCACGCCCAACGGGCGCGACAACCTCAGCGCGTTCATGGCGGTCGACGCCGATGCGACGAGCAAGGACTACGGCGCGATCAGACTGCTCCAGCTGCCACCGAACACCACGGTGGACGGGCCGAAACAGGTGCAGAGCAAGCTCAACTCCGACAACAAGGTCGCGCCACAGATCAACCTGCTCAAACGCGGGGGCGATTCGACGGTCGAGTACGGCAATCTGCTCACGGTGCCGCTGAACGGCGGCCTCCTGTACGTGGAGCCGGTCTACGTCAGGGGCGCGGGCACCAACTACCCGCTCCTCAGGAAGGTTCTGGTGACCTACGGGAACCAGATCGGCTTCCAGGACACCCTTGAGGCGGCGCTGAACGAGGTGTTCAGCAGCGAAGGGACCACCCAGCCACCACCGAGTACCGGGCAGCCCACGAAGCCGACACCCGATCCGACGGTCGCCGCGGCGCTCGCGGACGCGCAGAAGGCGTTCGACGCGGGCCAGGCGGCGCTGAAGGCCGGCGACTGGGCCAAGTACGGCCAGACGCAGAAGGATCTGGCCGCCGCACTCCAGAGGGCGGCGGAAGCGGAGCAGAAGACGGCAAAGAAGGGCTGATCAGACACACCGCGCGCCGTGGTACGGTTGGGACACAACGGCGCGGGGTGGAGCAGCTCGGTAGCTCGCTGGGCTCATAACCCAGAGGTCGCAGGTTCAAATCCTGTCCCCGCTACTGCAGAAGAGGCTCGGAGTCAACAGACTCCGGGCCTCTTCACTTATTTGGGGGACGCACAGAGCTTTGCGTTTGGTAAGGCGTCAAGTCGGGAAGTCGACAAAACGCTGAAGTGACCTATTGGGTTGCGGTATACCAGGTGTACGGCGGTAACGGGTGGTGCGACGATGGACCTTATGGGGGATGGTGCAAGACTGCTGAATACTCGTCAGATCCATGATCGCGGGTCGACGGGTGACACGTCGACGTCTGCTTCCAGGCTCGTGCCGGCTGTCACCAGTCTCCTGCCGGCGCCGCGCGCCGCCGATTCGCTTCCCGTTGCCAGGACCGACAGGACCGAGCTCTCCGACCTGCCCGAGGCCTCCGAGGCCGCCGAACTCGCCGACGAGGAAAGCCTCGCGGTGCGCGAGGAGGCCGAGATCGAGGTCCGGCACCGCCGGGCCGCCGACCACGGCGACCCCGCCGCCATGAGCGCGCTGGGCACCCTGCTGCTGCGCCGCGGCGACCTGGACGGGGCCGAGCCGTATCTGCGTGCCGCGACCGCGAACGGCGACCGCGCGGCCGCCAACAACCTTGCCCTGCTGCTGCATCAGCGCGGTTACCCGGAGGAGGCGGCCAACTGGTGGCGGATCGCCGCCGTCGCGGGTTCCGCCCCGGCCGCGCACGCGCTGGGCCGGCACTACCGCGAGCGCGGCGACGAGCCCGGTGCCGAGTACTGGCTGCGCCAGGCCGCCGAGTCGGGCCACACGCTGGGCGCGTACGCCCTGGCCGATCTGCTCGACCACCGGCGGGACGTCGGCGCCGAGCGCTGGTTCCGGGTCGCCGCCGAGCACGGCCACCGCGAGGCCTCGTACCGCATCGCGCGGATCTGCGCCGAGCGCGGCGAGGAGCGTGAGGCCGAGCAGTGGTACCGGCAGGCAGCCGCGCGCCGGCACCGCCGCGCCGCGCTGCGCCTCGGCACGCTCCTGGAGGAGCGCGGCGAGACCAAGGAAGCCGGCCACTGGTACCTGACCGCGGCCCGCGACGGTGAGGCGCGCGCCGCCTGCGCGCTCGCCTTCCTGCTGCGCGACGCCGGCGATGTGGACTCCGCCGCCACCTGGTGGCGGCGCGCCGCCCAGGCGGGCGACGGCAACGCCGCCAACGCGCTCGGAGCGCTGCACGCCGAGGAGGGCGAGACGCAGACAGCCGAGCGCTGGTACCGCAGCGCCCTGGCGGCGGGCGACATCAACGGGGCGTTCAACCTCGGCCTGCTCTGCGCCGGCCAGGGCCGCACCGCGCAGGCCGAGCAGTGGTACCGCAAGGCCGCGTACGCCGGCCACCGCGAGGCCGCCAACGCGCTCGCCGTCCTGCTGCTGCAGCGCGGAGACGCGGCCGGCGCCGAACCGTGGTTCTCCAAGGCGGCCGAGGCCGGCAGCGTCGACGCCGCCTTCAACCTCGGCATCCTGCACACCAACCGGGGCGACGAGGCCGCCGCCCGTGGCTGGTACGAGCGGGCCGCCGCGGCCGGCCACACCGAGGCCGCGCTCCAGGTCGCCATCGTGCTGCTGCGCGAGGGCGACAGCCACGGCGCCGAGCGCCATCTGCGGTGCGCCGCGGGCGGCGGCAGCCCCGAGGCCGCCTTCCGGCTCGGCGCGCTGCTGGACCGGGCGGACACCGACGAGGCCGAGGTGGAGGCCGAGGAGTGGTACGGCCGCGCCGCCCGGCAGGGGCACCGGCGTGCCCAGGTGCGGCTCGGCATGTGCGCCGCCAAGCGCGGCGACGTGGTGGACGCGGCGCACTGGTACCGCGAGGCCGCCGAGGCGGGCAGCCGCAACGGCGCGTTCAACCTCGGACTGCTGCTGGCCCGCGAGGGCAGCGAGCCCGAGGCCGCCCTGTGGTGGACCCGTGCCGCCGACGCCGGCCACGGCCGCGCGGCGCTGCGGATGGCGCTGCTCGCCGCCCGGCACGGCGAGCTGGCCGAGGCCCAGGGCTGGTGCGCGCGGGCGGTCGAGTGCGGTCCTGCCGAGGTCGCCGAGCGCGCCGCACGGCTCACCGACGCCGTGAAGCACGAGCTCACGGCGTAGGTCGCGGCGTCGCAGGGCCGCCCCGGCCGGGCTCCGGCCCGGTCGCTGCCCGCGCTCCTTGCCCGCAAGGGAACTGATTTGCACTGCTCAGCGCATCTGGTCTACATTGAGGACACAACGGCGCGGGGTGGAGCAGCTCGGTAGCTCGCTGGGCTCATAACCCAGAGGTCGCAGGTTCAAATCCTGTCCCCGCTACTTCAGTACCAAGGCCCGGTTCCTGAGAAATCAGGAACCGGGCCTTCGTCGTTCCCCTTGCTGCGCGGTCCTGGTACGCAGCCCTGGTACGCGGCCCTGGAGCGTCCCGGAGTAGTGCCTCGGACATCGTTCGGGCAAAAGCGCGCAAACATCCTTCGAAGCCTTCCCTGCCGGCGCGATCCTGGTCTTCTACGCGGTGCGAGGAGGCGGGGTTGCTGCGCGGACGGTTTGGGCGGACCGTGCTGCGACGGCGTGACGGGCCGGCGCCGGCCACGGTGCTCGACGCGGAACGCTGGAGCGGGTTGTGCCGGGCGGCCGTGACCGGTCGGCCGGAGACCGTCGAGGCACTGCTGGACGCCCTGCGGGCCGCGGTGGACGGCGGCCTCCCCTACGACCGTGCCGCGGCGCTCGACGCGCTGCTGCGGTCTCCTCCGGAGCTGCTGCCCCATCTGGACCGCGGCGCCCGCGCCCGGGGCGCCCCGTCGGTGCCGCTCCGCCCTGGCGGCGCCGATCCGCTGCGCTTGCTGCTGGCCTCGCTGGACCGCGACGGTCACGTCCGGCAGGCCGCGGTGGAGGCGCTGACCGGGGTCGGCGGGCCGCTGGCCGCGGCGGCGCTGGCCCTGCGCACGGTCGACTGGGTGCCCGCCGTACGGGAGCGCGCCGTGGCGGCGCTGCCCGCGCGGACCGCGCCCGACGAAGTCGCCGCCGCCCTGCGGCTGTTGCTGCGGCTGGGCGGCAGGCGCCGGGCGGGCGGTCAGCCGGCCGGGTACCGCGCGGTGCTCGCGGAGCCGGCGTACCGGCGTGCGGTCCGCGCGCTGGCCGCCGACGGTGATCCGCGGACCCGCCGCTTCGGGATGGAACTGGCCCTGGAACTGGGGGAGTACGTACGCGGCGACCTGCTGCGGACCGCGCTGCGCGACCGGGACCAGGTGTGCCGGCGGCTGTGCGCGGAACGGCTGCTGGAGATCGATCCGGATCAGGCGGGACGGCTGATGTGGGCGCGCAGCGCGGCGGTGCGGGAGCTCGCTGTGGCGGCGCTGCCCGTCGACGTGCCGGCCGCGCGCCTGGTGAGCGTGCTCGCCGATCCGGCCCGGATGGTGCGGGCGCAGGCGCGGTGGCAGCTGTACCGGCGCGGTGAGCCGCCGGCCCGGGTCTACCGCAGACAGCTCGGCCGGTGCGGGCCCGGCGGTCCGGCGGGGCTGGTGGCCGGTCTGCTGGCGGGCCTGGGGGAGTGCGGCGACGCGACGGACGTACCGGTGCTGTTGCGCTTCACCGGGCCGGGAGCAGGGCCGGGAGCAGGGCCGGGACCCGAGCCGGGAGCCGGGCCTGGGCCGGTCGCCCGGCCGGCGCGGGTACGGCGCTGTGCCGTGCGGGCGCTGGGGCGGCTCGCGCCCGCGGACGATCTGGTGCGGTTGCTGGCGCCACTGGTGCTCGACCCCGATCCGGGGGTGGCCAGGGAGGTGTTCGAGGCGCTGGCGCGGGTGGCCGCGCAGGTGCCCGCCGAAACGGTCTGGGTGGGCAGGACCCGTACCGAGCCGGCCGTGCGCAGGGCGGCCGAGCGGCTGGCGCCGGACGCGGGAGCCGCGCCCGTCAGGAGCAGTCGGGGCACAGACCGCGGTAGGTGACCTCGACGTCGGCGATGGTGAAGCCGAAGCGCTCGGTCGCGGGGAGGCTCGCGAGCGGGTCGCCGGCGGGGTGGACATCGCGGATCGTGCCGCAGCGCGAGCAGATCAGGTGCTGGTGCGGGTGGTGCGCGTTCGGGTCGTACCGCTTGGCGCGGCCGTCCGTCGCGACCTCGATGACCTCACCGAGGGTCACCATCTCACCGAGGGTGTTGTAGACGGTCGCCCGGGAGATCTCCGGCAACCGGGATGTGGCGCGGGCGTGCACCTCGTCGGCGGTCAGGTGCACGTGGTCGCCGTCGAGGACCTCGGCCACGACACGCCGCTGGGCGGTCAGCCGCCAGCCGCGTTCGCGCAGTCGTTCCAGAAGGTCACTCATACGCAGCAGCGTAACAGCGCTCGGTCCGGGGTCCGAATGAGTCCGGGGATGGTGCTCTTCTTGACTTAGACTCTGTCTATCGTAGGATCGATTCCGGCGACAGCCGAGGGACAGGTCGATCAGGATCCAGGGAGACGCACGTGACGGTTCAGGAAACGGGCCCGCTGACCACCGAGGCCGGAGCACCGGTGGCGGACAACCAGAACAGCCAGACGGCAGGTCCGGGCGGCCCGGTGCTGATCCAGGACCAGTCGCTGCTGGAGAAGCTCGCGCACTTCAACCGTGAGCGCATCCCGGAGCGCATCGTGCACGCCCGCGGCGCCGGCGCCTACGGCACCTTCACGCTGACGCGTGACGTCTCGGAGTGGACCCGGGCGGCGTTCCTGTCCGAGGTCGGCAAGCAGACCGAGACCTTCCTGCGGTTCTCCACCGTGGCGGGCAACCTGGGCTCGGCGGACGCGGTGCGCGACCCGCGCGGTTTCGCGCTGAAGTTCTACACCGAGGACGGCAACTACGACCTCGTCGGGAACAACACCCCCGTGTTCTTCATCAAGGACGCCATCAAGTTCCCCGACTTCATCCACACCCAGAAGCGCGATCCGTACACCGGCTCCCAGGAGGCGGACAACGTATGGGACTTCTGGGGCCTGAGCCCCGAGTCGACGCACCAGGTGACCTGGCTCTTCGGCGACCGCGGCATCCCGGCGACGCTGCGCAACATGAACGGCTACGGCTCGCACACCTACCAGTGGAACAACGCCGCGGGCGAGGTCTTCTGGGTCAAGTACCACTTCAAGACCGACCAGGGCATCAAGAACCTGACCACGGACGAGGCGAACCGGCTCTCGGGCATGGACCCCGACTCGCACCAGCGTGATCTGCGCGAGTCGATAGAGCGCGGCGACTTCCCGTCCTGGACGGTGCAGATCCAGGTCATGCCGGCGGCCGACGCGGCGAACTACCGCTTCAACCCGTTCGACCTCACCAAGGTGTGGCCGCACGCGGACTACCCGCCGATCGAGATCGGCAAGCTGGAGCTCAACCGCAACCCGGAGAACATCTTCGCCGAGGTCGAGCAGTCGATCTTCTCCCCGGCGCACTTCGTGCCCGGTATCGGCCCGTCCCCGGACAAGATGCTCCAGGGCCGGCTGTTCGCGTACGGCGACGCCCACCGCTACCGCGTCGGCATCAACGCCGACCACCTGCCGGTGAACCGCCCGCACGCCACCGAGGCACGCACCAACAGCCGTGACGGCTACCTGTACGACGGCCGTCACAAGGGCGCCAAGAACTACGAGCCGAACAGCTTCGGCGGCCCGCAGCAGACCAACGAGCCGCTGTGGCAGCCGCTCCCGGTCTCCGGTGCCACCGGCACCTCCGAGGCGCCCTCGCACGCCGAGGACGACGACTTCGTGCAGGCCGGAAACCTCTACCGCGCCATGTCCGAGGACGAGAAGGAGCGCCTGGTCGACAACCTGGCGCAGTTCATCTCCAAGGTCTCGCGCGACGACATCGCCGAGCGCGCGGTGAAAAACTTCCGCCAGGCGGACCCCGACTACGGCAAGCGGCTGGAAGCCGCGGTCCAGGCCCTCCGCGGCTGACCGGACGCTTGTCGTAACGACCTGGGGGGCGAGGCGGAGTGGATTAGCGAGCGGCGTCATGCGGCTTCGCGTCCAAGGTGGAGGAGGGAGGCGACGCGGAGCGTCGTCGACCGACGACAACGCCGGAGGCGGAGTCGCAGGGCGTCGGGAGCCCGCTCCGTATCGCTCCCCAGGTCGTAAACCGAAGAGGCCGGACGCCATGGGGCTCCGGCCTCTTCGCCGTCCCCGGCCGGCGCGGCCGTGAACGCGGGTCGTGGGCGGGGGTCAGCCGGCCAGTGCGCTCTGCGCTCCGGCGGTGGCCCGGTCCGGGGCCCAGCAGCGGATGATGTCGCGGACCGACACGATCCCGACGGGGTCGCGGCCGTCCAGCACGATCAGATGCCGGAAACCGCCGTGCACCATGGCGGACGCGGCGTCCTCCAGGGTCCACTCGGGCGTCGCGAAGACGACGTCGGTGGTGGTGTGGTCGTGGGCGGTCTCGACGTCCGGGTTCAGGCCGGCGCCGATGGCGTTGAGGATGTCGCGCTCGGTGAGGATGCCGACTCCCCAGGTGTCGGAGTCGAGGACGACGGCCGCGCCGATGCGTCGGACGGCCATCAGGCGGGCGGCCTGGCGCAGTGTGTGGGCGGGTCCGATGGTCAGGACGACGGTGCTCATGGCGTCTCGGACGAGCATGGGCTACCCCTAGAGAATGCGTTCACAAGTTCACAAGCTCGGGCATTCTCATGTTCACATGCTCTGTCCGGCTCAGCAAGGGGAGGCGCGCCGCCGTTTCGTTCAGCCCGTGCGCCCCAGGTATCCCAGCAGCTCCTCGTGGAGGAGCCCGTTCGAGGCCGCCGCGTTCCCGCCGAACGGGCCGGGCTCGCCGTCCAGGCTGGTGTACCGGCCGCCGGCCTCCTGCACGATGACGGCGGGCGCCGCCATGTCCCACAGGCTCAGCTCCGGCTCGGCGCAGATGTCGACCGAGCCCTCGGCGACCATCATGTACGGCCAGAAATCGCCGTAGCCGCGGGTGCGCCAGCAGTTCCGGGACAGGTGCAGAAAGCCGTCGAGCCGGCCCTGCTCCTCCCAGCCGCTGAGCGAGGAGTACGCGAAGGACGCGTCCTCCAGCTTGTTGATCTTCGACACATGCAGCCGGGTGGCGGCCGACAGGCTGCGCCCGGTGTACGCGCCGCCGCCCTTCGAGGCCCACCAGCGCCGCCCGAGCGCCGGCGCGGAGACCACGCCCACCACACCCTCGTCACCCTGCTCGCCGCGCACCATCAGCGCGATGAGGGTCGCCCAGACGGGTACCCCGCGCACGTAGTTCTTGGTGCCGTCGATCGGGTCGACGATCCACCGGCGCGGGCCGTTGCCGTGGCTGCCGTACTCCTCGCCGAGCACCGCGTCCCGGGGCCGGGCGCGGCCCAACTGGCTGCGGATCAGCTCCTCCGCCGCTTTGTCGGCCTCGCTCACCGGCGTCATGTCGGGCTTGGTCTCGACCTTGAGGTCCAGAGCCTTGAAGCGCTCCATGGTGGTGGCGTCGGCGGCATCCGCGAGGATGTGGGCGAGGCGCAGGTCGTCGTTGAAGTCGGGCATAAGGCGAACAGTAGCGATCGCAACCGGCCGAGGTCACGCGGACGGTGCGCGGAGCCTTGACAGCGGTCTGTGACGCGTCAATTCTTTGCCCACGGCCGCTGTCCGGGACATATGCGGGCCCTTGGAGGCAATGATGCCTACTGCGCGGGAATCATTACTGGACGCGGCTCTGGCCGCACTGGGCGCCCGGCCCTGGGCGGCGGTGCGGATGGTCGATGTGGCGCTGTCGGCCGGGGTGTCCCGGCAGACCCTCTACAACGAGTTCAGCAGCAAGGAAGGCCTCGCCCGCGCGCTCGCGCGCCGCGAGGCCGACACGTTTCTGGCCGGGGTCGAGAACGCCCTGGCGGAAGCGGAACGGCAGGGCGCGGACGCGGGCGACTGCTTCGCCGCCGCCGCGGCCTGGACGCTGCACAGCGCGCGCCGCAGCCCACTGGTCCGCGCCACTCTGACGGGCTGCCGCAGCGAGCGGCTGCCGGCCGCGGCGGTCGCCGGGATCCCGCTCCAGCGCTCGCCGCATCCGACGCGTACCGCTGCCGCGCACGCTTCGCCGTCGTACGCCCCGGCGTCGCACACCCCGCCTCCGGCGCCGGAGGTCGCGCCCTCGCCCGCCGAAATCGTCACCGAGATCCGCAACCGGGCGGTCGGCGCGCTCGAACACGGCTACCCGAAGCTGGATCTGGCCGACATCGGCTGGGCGTGCGAGGCCGCGGTCCGGCTCACGCTCGCCTACGTCGTCGCCCCTTCGACCTCCGACGAGGACGCCTGCCTGCAGGTCGCGCGGCTGGTCCGCGGGCTGCTGGCACGCGGCTGGTGAGCCGCGGGCGGACCGGTCAGCGATCGGTGCGCGAACGGTCAGCGCCCCCTTGGAGTCTGTGAGCCAGGACGCCGCAGCGTCCGGCCCACACCACCCAGAGGGAGCACGACATGACGGGGACCGGTACGTCGAACGGCACGGCCTTGGCCGGCCGCAAGGAATGGACGGGCCTCGCGGTCCTCTTCCTGCCCACGCTCCTCATCTCGATGGACATCAGCGTGCTGTTCTTCGCGCTGCCGTTCATCAGTGAGGACCTGGCACCCAGCGGCACCCAGCAGCTGTGGATCATGGACATGTACGGCTTCGTCCTCGCCGGCATGCTGATCACGATGGGGGCGCTCGGCGACCGGATCGGCCGGCGCCGCCTGCTGCTCATCGGCGCCACCGCCTTCGGCGTCGCCTCCGTCATCGCCGCCTACTCCGGCAGCGCCGAGGTGCTGATCGCCACTCGCGCGCTGCTCGGTCTCGGCGGCGCCACCCTCATGCCCTCGACGCTCGCGCTGATCCGCAACATGTTCCACGACGCCAGGCAGCGCAAGACCGCGATCTCCATCTGGACCGGCGCCATGGTCGGCGGCGCCACCGTCGGGCCGATCGTCGGCGGCTTCGTCCTGGAGCACTTCTGGTGGGGCGCCGCGTTCCTGATCAACGTGCCCGCCATGGTGCTGCTGCTGGTCCTCGCCCCGGCGCTGCTGCCCGAGTACCGCGCCCCCCGGGCCGGCCGGTTCGACGTGCTCAGCGCGTTCCTGTCGCTCGCCGCCGTCCTCCCGGTCATCTACGGGATCAAGCAGATGGCCGTGCACGGAGTCGGGCCGGTGCCCGCCCTGTCGGTCGTGGTGGGGCTGGCGGTGGCCTGGGTCTTCGTCCGCAGGCAGCGCACCTCGGCCAACCCGCTGATCGACGTCGAGCTGTTCCGGCAGCGCACGTTCAGCGCGTCCCTGCTGATCAACGTGCTGGCGATGTTCGCCTTCATCGGCGTCACGCTCTACACCAACCAGTATCTGCAACTCGTCCTCGGCAAGAGCCCGTTCCACGCGGCGCTGTGGTCCATGGCCGTCATGCCCGCCATCATGATCGCGATGACGGTCTCCGGCATCCTCGCCGACAAGGTGCGCCCCGCCTATCTGCTGGCCGCCGGGCTGCTGCTGACGACGGCCGGGGCCCTGGTGCTCACCCGGGTCCGGACGGACTCCGGCATCGCGGTCGTCCTGACCGGCGCCGCGCTGGTCGCCGCCGGGCTGCTGATGGGCAGCACCCTCACCGCCGACCTGATCCTGGCGGCGGCGCCGCCCGAGCGGGCCGGCTCCGCCTCCGCCCTGTCCGAGACCGGCAGCGAGTTCGGCGGCGCGCTCGGCATGGCGATCCTGGGCACCATCGGAACGGCCGTCTACCACGACCGGATGAGCGGTACACCGGCGGAGGCGCACGAGACCCTCGGCGGCGCGGTCGCCGCGGCAGCGCAGCTCCCCGGCAGGACCGGCACCGAACTGCTCGACACCGCACGGGAAGCGTTCACGGCGGGCGTCCACGCCGCCGCCTTCGGCGCCGCGATCGTCACGTTCACGGCCGCGGTCCTCGCGGTGGTCCTGCTCCGCCAGGTGCCGGCGTCCGCGCCGGCCGCCAAGGGCACGGAGAACGACGGGGATTCGGCCGGGGAGCCGGCCGGCGGGAACGCCTCGGAGGCGGTCGCGCGCTGAGTCCGCGCGACGAAGGTGAGGGGGCCGTCCGGCGACACCGCCGGACGGCCCCCTTCGGTCAGTGCGAGGAGCCCGACAGCTGCAGACCCACAACGCCCGCCAGGACCAGGCAGATTGAGACGATCTTGAGCGTCGAGACGATGTCGCCGAGGAAGACCATGCCGTAGATGGCGGTTCCCGAGGCGCCGATCCCCGTCCACACCGCGTACGCGGGACCGACGTCGAGCTTCTTCAGGGACAGGGTGAGCAGGCCGAAGCTCCCGAGGGCGAAGACCGCGAAGGCGATCGTCGGCCACAGACGGGTGAACCCGTGGGAGAGCTTGAGACAGACCGCGAAGCCGGTCTCCAGGATGCCTGCGACCACCACGAGCAGCCATGCCATCGAGGTGCCTCCCGTTCCGTCGCCCTGCCTGCCGTCCGAGGCGCTGCTGTCGGACTGATGGATCATCACACAGCATGCCCCGAAATGGCGGCAACGTTCCTCGGGTGAAGAGGCAAACGGGCGAACGGACGAACGAGAGCGCCGGGGACGATCGCCAGGGATCAGTCGCCCTCGCGGCGTTCACGGGTCGCGAGCAGCCGGCGCAGCGAGTCGAGCCGGGCCGGATCGGCGTGACCGGCGGCGACCCACGCGTCCAGCGCGCACTCGGGTTCGTCATGGCTGCAGCCGCGCGGGCACTCCTCGGTCCCGGCCACCAGCTCGGGGAAGGCCAGGATGACGCGCGACGGATCGATGTGGTGCAGGCCGAAGGAGCGCACGCCCGGGGTGTCCACGACCCAGCCGTCGGCGTCGCCGGGGAGCGGGAGGGCCAGCGCCGACGTGGTGGTGTGCCGGCCGCGGCCGGTGACGGCGTTGACGATGCCGGTGGCGCGCTGCCGCTCGACGAGCGCGTTCACCAGGGTGGTCTTGCCGACACCGCTGTGCCCGACGAACGCGGTGATCCGGCCCTTGAGACGCTCGCGGACCGCGTCCACCCCGCCGGTCAGGAAGTCGTCCCGGGTGGTGACCACATAGGAGACGCCCAGCGTCGCGTACGTCTCCAGCAGCGTGTCCGCCGACGCCAGATCGGACTTGGTCAGCACGAGCAGCGGCTCCAGGCCCGCGTCGTACGCCGCCACCAGACAGCGGTCGATCATGCGGGGGCGCGGCTCGGGATCGGCCAGCGCGGTGACGATCGCGAGCTGGTCGGCGTTGGCGACGACCACGCGCTCGTACGGATCGTCGTCGTCGGCGGTGCGCCGCAGCACGGACTTGCGCGGCTCGACCCGCACGATGCGCGCCAGGGTGTCCTTGCCGCCGCTCAGGTCGCCGACGACCGCGACGCGGTCGCCCACCACGGCGCTCTTGCGGCCCAGTTCGCGGGCCTTCATCGCGACGATGGTGCGGTCCTCGATCAGGACGTGCAGCCGGCCGCGGTCCACGGTGAGGACCATGCCCTCGGCCGCGTCCTCGTGCTTCGGCCGGATGTTGGTGCGGGGACGGTTGCCCTTGGTGTTCGGGCGGACCCGGATGTCGTCCTCGTCGGGGTTCTTGCCGTAGCGACGCATGGCGCGGTCAGCCCCGCCCCGCCGTGACGGGGGTCCCGAGCATCTCGGTCCACAGTTCAGGGAACTCCGGGAGCGTCTTGGCGGTGGTGGCGACGTTCTCCACCAGGACGCCGGGCACGGCCAGGCCGAGCACGGCCGCCGCCGTCGCCAGCCGGTGGTCCTCGTAGGTGTGGAAGACCCCGCCGCGCAGCGCGCGGGGCCGGATCCGCAGTCCGTCCTCGGTCTCGGTGGCGTCGCCGCCCAGACCGTTGATCTCGGTGACGAGCGCCGCGAGGCGGTCCGTCTCGTGCAGCCGCAGATGCGCGACCCCGGACAGCACGGACTCCGACCCGGCCAGCGCGGCGACCGCCGCGATGACGGGCGTCAGCTCGCCGACCTCGTGCAGGTCCGCGGTGATGCCCAGGATCCGGCCGGTGCCGGTGAACGTCAGCCCCTGCTCGGTCAGCTCGCACGCACCGCCCATGCGGGTGAAGATCTCCCGCAGGGCGTCGCCCGGCTGGGTGGTCCGCTCGGGCCAGTCCGGCACGGTGACCCGGCCGCCGGTGACCAGCGCCGCAGCCAGGAACGGCGCCGCGTTCGACAGGTCCGGCTCCACCGTCAGGTCCCGGCCGAGCAGCGCGCTCGGTGCTACCCGCCAGACGTTCGGCTCGCCGCCGTCCTGCGGGGCGTCCACCTTGGCGCCCGCGACCCGCAGCATGTCGATCGTCATGCGGATGTGGGGGAGGGAGGGGAGCGTGCGGCCGGTGTGCCGCAGCTCGAGACCCTGGTTGAAGCGCGGTCCCGAGAGCAGCAGCGCGCTCACGAACTGCGAGGACGACGAGGCGTCGACCTCCACCGGCCCGCCGGACAGCGAGCCGGCGCCCTGCACGGTCAGCGGCAGCGCGCCGCGTCCCTCGTCGTCGATCCGGGCGCCCAGCGTGCGCAGCGCGTCGATCACGCCCTGCAGCGGCCGCTCGTACGCCCGGGGGTCGCCCTCGAAGCGGACCGGGCCGTCGGCCAGCGCCGCGACCGGCGGCAGGAAGCGCATGACGGTGCCGGCGTTGCCGACGTCGATCCGCGCCGGGCCGTGCAGCCCGGCCGGGATGACCCGCCAGGCCTCACCGCCGCCGCCCGTGTTCACCTGCTCGTCGATCTGCACGCCCATGGCGCGCAGCGCGTCCGCCATCAGCACGGTGTCGCGGCTGCGCAGCGGGCGCCGGATCCAGCCGGGCTCGGAGGCGTGCGCGGCGAGCACCAGCGCGCGATTGGTGACCGATTTGGATCCGGGCACAGTGACCGTCGCGTCGACGGGGCCGGAGGCGACGGGGGCGGGCCAGAGAGCGGTGTGCGGGGAACTGTCGGTCATGGGCACCAAGCCTAGTGGCTGGCGGCGGCCCCGCCCGGAGTGCGGGAGCCGGGCAGGAGGCCGCGGAGGGCCGTTCCGGAGCCCGGCGAGGACCCCGTGGGGCCCACCGGCCTCACAGGCCGAGCAGCCAGCGCCCGCCACCGACGAGCGCGCAGACGGCCGTCGCGTAGAACAGCAGCAGCCACAGGCCCACCGGGGTGTGGGTCAGCCGGCCCAGCTGGTCCGCGTCCGAGGTGTTCGACCGTTCGCGTCTGCGGGTGCGCTGCAGCTCGAAGACCGGACGCGAGCCGCCGAGCAGCAGGAACCAGACGACGAGGTAGGCGAAGGCCGCCTGCACCTGCGGTCCGGTCAGCCAGGAGACCAGCAGGAACGCGGCACCGGTCACCACGACCGTGAGCGCCCCGTACGCGTTGCGGATCATGATCAGCATCGCCAGCAGCAGCGCGGTGGCCCCCCACAGCAGCGCGGTGATGTGCCCGGCGGCCAGCAGCGCGGCCCCGGCCAGGCCCAGCAGCGGCGGCGCGGTGTACCCGGCGGCGGCCGTCAGGATCATGCCGAGCCCCGAGGGCTTGCCGCGCGAGACGGTGAGGCCCGAGGTGTCCGAGTGCAGCCTGATGCCCTCCAGGCTGCGCCCGGTGAGCAGCGCGAGCAGGCCGTGGCCGCCCTCGTGCGCGATGGTGATCGCGTTGCGGCTCAGCCGCCATATGCCGTCCGGCAGCACGGCGGCCAGCGCTATCAGCGCCGTACCGCCGACCAGCCAGGCCGACGGATCGGGCTGGGTACCGACCACGCGGTCCCATAGTTCCGTGAAGCTCTTGATATCCATCGTTCCCCTGCAACGTGCGGCGCCATGTCGGAGTGCCGTGGCAGTCTGGCACTCATGTGTGGTCGATATGCGGCGAGCCGGCAACCCGAGGATCTGGCGGCTCTTTTCGAGGTCCAACAGCGGGAGCCGAAGGAGGAGTTGGCGCCGAACTGGAATGTGGCGCCGACGGATCCGGTGTGCGTCGTGCTGGAGCGTCCGCTGAAGGGCGCGGAGACCCCCGAGCCGGTACGGCAGCTGCGCAAGCTGCGCTGGGGGCTGGTGCCGTCATGGGCGAAGACCCCCGACGTCGGCGTGAAGATGATCAACGCACGGGCGGAGACGGTGCACGAGAAGCCGTCCTTCCGCCGCCCCTTCAGCGCCCGCCGCTGCCTCATACCCGCCGACGGCTACTACGAGTGGGTGACCGCGAAGGACGAGCGGCAGCTGGAGGAGCAGGGGAAGAAGAAGCGGGCGCGCAAGCAGCCGTACTTCGTGACCCCCGCGGACGGCTCGGTGATGGCGATGGCCGGGCTGTACGAGTTCTGGCGGGACCGGACGCTGCCCGACGACCACCCGCAGGCGTGGTGGTCCACCTGCACCGTCATCACGACGGAGGCGGAGCAGACCCCGCCCGCCGGATTCGCCGGCGAGGGACCGGCCTCCTTGGCCGCCGTCCACCCCCGGATGCCGCTGATGCTGGCCCCGGACCGCTGGGACGCCTGGCTGGATCCGGCCACCACCGATCCCGACGAGCTGCGCGGCCTGCTCGTGCCGCCGCCGGCCGGAACGGTGCGGTTGTATCCGGTCGGCACGGACGTGAGCAACGTCAGGAACAACGGGCCGCAGCTGACCGACGCGCTCGCCGCCCCCGCGGAGGAAACCCTTTTCTGACCGGGACCGGCAGGATGGGGCGGGTGATCGACACACCGGCGGGCGAGGCCCGCGTGACGTGGCATGACGGCGGGCGCGACGCGCGGGCGGTCCTCGCGCTGGGACACGGGGCAGGGGGCGGCATCGAGGCCCGCGACCTGGTCGCGCTGGCGGCCGCGCTGCCCGCCCTGGGCGTGACCGTGGCGCTGGTCGAGCAGCCGTGGCGGGTGGCGGGCAGGAAGGTGGCGCCCGCGCCGAAGACCCTGGACGTGGGCTGGCGCGCGCTGTGGCCCGTCCTGGCGGAGCCCGGCCTGCCGGTGATCGCGGGCGGCCGCAGCGCCGGGGCCCGGGTCGCCTGCCGCACGGCTGTGGAGCTGGGTGCTGCCGCCGTGCTGGCCCTGTCGTTCCCGCTGCATCCGCCGGGCCGGCCGGAGAAGTCCCGGGCCGCCGAGCTGCTGGGCTCCGGCGTTCCGACGCTGGTGGTGCAGGGCGGCCGGGATCCGTTCGGGCCGCCGGAGGAGTTCCCCGCCGGGACGGAGATCGTCGCGGTGCCGTACGCCGACCACGGCTTCGCCGTCCCGAAGAGGGCCGACCTCTCCCAGGAGGACGCACTCTCCGTGATCACGGACGGTGTCGGTGACTGGCTGTCCGCACTCGGACACACGTCCGTTCGCACACGGGCGCGGGAACGGCGGGAATGACGGCCGTGATCCGTGCGTTGTCCGGATCACCGGTACGAAAACGCAGAGTGAGGAAGGCAGCCGCATGGTTTCAGCCGCATGCCAGCCACGCGCAAACGCGAAGGCGAAGGCGCCCTACCTGGACTGGGCCCAGTGGCCTGCGACAGGCGGCAGGACCGGCACGCCCGGCACGCCGATCTCCAGCGGGATATCCTCCGAACCGAGCGGGTCCGGTTTTGGGCCCGTGACCGTTTTGGAGGAGGTGGTTCCGGTCACCGGCACCAACGACAGCACAGCGGGTGCTGCGGGCACGGCCGGCGAGGAAGCACAGGAGAGCTCCGCGGAGCGCAATGAGCGCTTCGAGCGTGACGCCCTCACCTTCCTCGACCAGATGTACTCGGCCGCGCTGCGGATGACCCGCAACCCCGCGGACGCCGAGGACCTGGTGCAGGAGACGTACGCGAAGGCGTACGCGTCCTTCCACCAGTTCCGTGAGGGAACGAACCTCAAGGCGTGGCTCTACCGCATTCTCACCAACAGCTTCATCAACTCCTACCGCAAGAAGCAGCGCGAGCCGCTGCGCAGCGGCTCGGAGGAGATCGAGGACTGGCAGCTCGCACGCGCCGAGTCGCACATGTCGACCGGCCTGCGTTCGGCCGAGTCCCAGGCGCTCGACCACCTGCCCGACTCCGATGTGAAGTCGGCGCTGCAGGCGATCCCCGAGGAATTCCGTATCGCCGTCTATCTCGCGGATGTCGAGGGCTTTGCGTACAAGGAGATCGCGGACATCATGGGGACACCCATCGGCACGGTGATGTCCCGACTGCACCGCGGGCGGCGCCAGCTGCGCTCGATGCTCGAGGACTACGCCCGTGAGCGCGGGCTCGTCCCGGCCGGCGCGGGAGACGAGAAGGGCTCAGGGACATGAGCTGCGGCAACGCACATGAGACGGACTGCTCCGAGGTACTCGACCACCTCTACGAGTACCTCGACGAGGAGATGTCCGACGACGCCTGCGCCAAGTTCAGGGAGCACTTCGACGAGTGCCACCCGTGCTTGGAGAAGTACGGCCTCGAGCAGGCGGTGAAGAAGCTCGTCAAGCGCTGCTGCGGCCATGACGACGTTCCCACCGACCTCCGGTCGAAGGTCATGATGCGGATCGAGCTGATCCGTTCCGGCGAGATCTCACCGGTGCCGGAACAGGCACCCGAGATCATCGCCGGGAGCGGAGCCGAAGCTCACCCGTAGGGGTGACTGACGACAGGCCCATTCCGCCCAAACCGCATATCGGTCTCCCGCCCGACGGGCGCGGCCCTATCCTCCGAGGATTCAACGGGGGTCGGGCCGCGCCCGTCGCAGGCACTGGGAGGCAAGGTGCTGGATTCGAGGATCCGGGCGGACGGCCTGCGGTCGGCGATCAGGGCGGACGGCCTGCGGTCGAGGATCCGGGTGAGTCTGCGGACCCTGCCGCCGGCGGCCCGCGGCTACATCGCCGTGGTGCTGCTCACCGCCTGCTTATGCGCGGCCCCGGCGTTGGACGGCCGGACGCCCTGGGCGACGGTCGCCGTCCTCGCCGTCCTGTACGCGGTCTGCGAGATCGGCTTTCTGCCCCCGGGACGCGGGACCCTGTCTGCCGCGGGCCGGGACCCCGGACGTGAGGCGCCCGCCGGGATCGGCTCGTTCTACCCCGTACTGCTCGCCGCGGCGCTGATGCTGCCGCCGTCCGCCGCCGCGCTCGTCGCCCTGCCGGGATCGCTGGCCGGCCGGGTCGGGCAGAGCCCGCGCTGGCTGCGGCGCTGCTGGCGCGCCGGCCAGCTCGCCGTCGCCACCTTCGCCGCCGGCCACGCGCAGCGGCTGCTGGGCGGCGAACGCGCCCTGGACGAACTCGACTTCCCTTACCTGCTGCTCCCGGCCGCCGCTGCCGCGCTCACCTTCTGCGTGGTGGCCACCACCCTCGTCGGCGGGGTGCTCGTCACCGCCGAGCGCTGCCCGCCGCGCGCCGCCTGGGGTACCCCGCTGCTGGGCTCGATCGCACCGCACCTGACCTACGGGATGGTCGGGCTGATGATGGCGGCGCTGTGGCGCGGCTCGTACGGGGCCTTCGCCGCCGTACTGGTGCTGCTCCCCATGCACATCTCCTGCTGGGTCTTCGCGCAGGTCCACCGCGAACACACCGCGCACCGGGCGACCGTCCGGGCCCTCGTGCAGGCCGTCGAGATCAAGGACCGCTACACGCGCGGCCACAGCGAACGCGTGGGCCGCGCCTCGGTGTTCATCGCCCGCGAGATCGGTATGGCCGAGGACCGGGTCGACGCGCTGCGCTTCGCCGGGATCCTGCACGACATCGGCAAGATCGGCGTCCCCACCCGGCTGTTGCGCAAGGACGGTCCGCTCACCCCCGAGGAGCGCCGGGTGATCGAACTGCACCCGGAGTACGGCCACGAGGTGGTGCGCGGCATCGCGTTCCTCGGCGAGGCGCGCGCCGCGATCCTGCACCACCACGAACGGATCGACGGCAGCGGCTACCCGTTCGGGCTGACCGGCGACCAGATCCCCGAGTTCGCCCGCGTCGTGGCCGTCGCCGACGCCTTCGACGCCATGACCTCCACCCGCAGCTACCGCCGGGCCAGGGGCGTCGACGAGGCGCTGGCCGAACTCCGCCGCTGCGCCGGGACCCAGTTCGACCCGGCCATGGTCAGCGGCCTCATCCACGCCCTCGACCGGCACGTCTGGACCCCCACCGCGACGGCCGACGTACCCGGCATGCCCACGCCGGGCGCCGCCGAGCCCGCCCTCCCGCTGCCGCGCGCCGCCGGCCGCACCGCCACCGGCGCAGCTCCGGACCGCCGGCCATGACGTCTCCCCGTGACGATCCCGCGGCCCGGCCACCCCGATGGCCCCCCGGCCGCAGGCTCCGGCACGGACGGCCCGGCCGGGCCGCGGCCCGCGCCGGAGCCCGCCCGCGTACCCCGCTCGTCGTGGGAGCGGCCTACGCGGCGACCGCGCTGCTCACCGCCGTGGCGATCGGCTGGACGGCGTGGGCCGGTGTCGCCGAGCCCGCGACGGCCACCGCCTTCGGAGCGCTGATCGCGGTGGGGGAGGCGGCCCGGATCCCGCTGCCCGGTGACCGCGAGGCGGCGCCGCTGGCCACCGCGGGCGCGCTGGCGTACGCGCTGCTCGGCGAGGCGGACGGTGTCCCGACCTCGCACGGAGTCCTGCAGGTCGTCGCGGTCGTCGTGGTGGCCGCCGCACTCGGCCGGCTGGCCAACGCGCTGCCCGGCCCCCGCACCGTCCGTGCGGCCCGCTGCACCCAGGACACCGCGGACCCGCGCTCCCTGGACAACGCAGCCCGCCGCGTCCTCGCCGTGGCCTTCGCCGCCACCTGTTTCCAGCCGCTCTACAACTCCGGCCTGCTGCAGCGCTTCTTCGACCCCGGTCCGCTCTACGCGCTGTTCCTGTTCGCGCTGCTCGCGCTCACCGCCCTGTGCGACGCGGTGCTGGCCGCCACCCTCGCCGCCGCCAGAACCGGCCACCCCTTCGCGCCCGTCCTGCGTGACGAGCTGCGGGCCCTGCCCACCATCGGCTCCGCCGTCTGCGCCGGCGGTGTCGTGATGGCCCTGGCGGTCGGCGTCGCCGGGCTGTGGGCGCTGCCCGTCTTCAGCCTTCCGCTGCTGCTCACCCAGGTCTCGTTCCGCCGCCATGCCGCGATCCGGGCCACCTACCGGCAGACGATCGCCTCCCTCGCACGCGCCACCGAGGTCGCCGGCTACACGCCCACGGGCCACGCCCGCCGGGTGACCGCCCTCAGCCGGGAGGTGGGCCGGGAACTGGGGATGGCGCAGCGTGAGCTGCTGCTCCTGGAGTACGCGGCCCTCATGCACGACATCGGCCAGCTCTCCCTGGTCGACCCCGTCCCCGGCGGCGCCACCGAGCCGCTGGAGCCCGAGGAGCGGCGCCGTATCGCGCTGCTGGGAGGTGTCGTGGTCCGCCAGACCGGCGTTCCGGCCGAGGTCGCGGTGATCGTCGAGTGCCAGGCCGACCCGTACCGCGAACAGCCCCTTGCCGGCCGGATCGTCCGCGCCGTCAACGCGTACGAGGACCTGACCGGCGGGACGGCGGCCCTGGACCGCCGTCTGGCGGCCGTGGAGCGGCTGCGGCTGTCCACCGCCCGGGACTACGATCCGGGCGTCGTGGACGCGCTGACCCGGGTTCTCGCCCGTGGCGGAGCGGCCCGGGCCGCCGGCGGGGAACCGGACGGTAATGAGCGGCGCCCGCGACCGGCATGGTTGGATGCGGCTGGGGATGGCAAGGAGGAGTGGTGAGGACCGGAATCCGGGCTGAGACTCCGGCCGATATGTGGAAGGTTGTCACTGAGCGGGGGAACAACCTGCGGGGGGACGGGAGCGTCGTCATGCTGGAGACCGTGGAGCAGGAAATCCCGGTACTCACCGAGATGCCGGGAATCGTCACCGGGCTGAAAGTGTCCGAGGGGGACGTGGTGCGGAAAGGCGACGTCCCGGCCGTGATCGGCTGAGCAGGCAGGCGGGAATCGTGAGGATCTTCGGCAGAGTGCGGCACCGGCCCTCCCCTACGTGGCGGCAGGCCACCGACCGCGCCTTCTCGCTCATCGGCGACGGGCGCTACGAGGACGCGGGCGCGCTGCTGACGCGCGCCGCCGACATGGAACCGTGGCTCTCCGAGTCCTGGTACAACCTCGCGCTGCTGCACAAGTTCCGCCACGACTGGGAGCAGGCCCGCACCGCCGGGCTGCGTGCCGTGGCCCTGCTGGACCGCGACTCCGGCGCCCCGGACTGGTGGAACCTCGGCATCGCCGCCACCGCCCTGCAGGACTGGCCGCTGGCCCGCCGCTCCTGGCAGGCGTACGGGCTGCGGCTGCCGTCCGGCTCCGCCGAGAGCGCCTCCGAGGAAGCGGTCCGGCTGGCGCTGGGCAGCGCCGCCGTAAGGCTGTCGCCGGAGGGCGAGGCCGAGGTCGTCTGGGGCCGCCGGCTGGATCCGGCCAGGATCGAGGTGCTGAGCATCCCGCTGCCGTCCTCGGGCCGCCGCTGGGGCGAGGTCGTGCTGCACGACGGCGTCCCGCACGGTGAGCGCGCCACCGCGGAGGGCTCCGCGAAGTCCGTGTACCCGGTGTTCGACGAGATCGAGCTGTGGGCGCCCTCGCCGGTGCCCACCTGGCTGGTCCTGCTGGAGGCCGCCACCGCGGCCGACCGGGACGCCCTGGAGCGGCTGGCCGCCGACGCCGGCTTCGCCGCCGAGGACTGGTCGTCCTCCGTGCGGCTGCTCTGCCGTACCTGCTCGGAGAGCCGGATGCCCACCGACGACGGCTCCGCGACCTCCCGCGACCCCCATGACCACGGTGAACCCGGCCACCCCGGCCACCTCAGCCACCACAGCGCGGGCTCCCTCTGGGTCCCCGAACGTGAGTGCGGGATAGCGGCGCCCGCCGCCCTCGTACGAGGCCTTCTCGACAGCTGGATCGCGGACAGCCCGGACACCCGGGACTGGCGTGATCTGGAGGAGGTCTGCTGACCTTGCGCGGCCCCGTACGCTTGACGGGTCTATGACGGAATTGGGAAGGCGTACGGCGGAACATGTCGCAGCAGGAAACCGAGAAGCAGCAGGACCGGCACGCGCACGAGCACGGTGAAGCGTCGGAGTTCTTCGACGACACCACGGACGCCGAGGCGCGCGAGCTGGCGTACCGCGAGCGCGGGACGGCCCGCCCGATCACCGTCGTGGGCAATCCGGTGCTCCACAAGGAGTGCCGCGACGTCACGGAGTTCGACGACGCGCTCGCCGCCCTCGTGGACGACATGTTCGCGAGCCAGAAGGCCGCCGAGGGCGTCGGCCTCGCCGCCAACCAGATCGGCGTCGACCTCAAGGTCTTCGTCTACGACTGCCCGGACGACGACGGCGTGCGCCACACCGGCGCCGTCTGCAACCCCGTCCTGGACGAGATCCCCGCCGACCGGCGCGTGCTCGACGACTCCAACGAGGGCTGCCTCTCGGTGCCCGGCGCCTACATGGAACTGGCCCGCCCGGACTACGCGATCGTCCGCGGCCAGGACCTCAAGGGCAACCCCATCGCCCTGGAGGGCACCGGCTACTTCGCCCGCTGCCTCCAGCACGAGACCGACCACCTGTACGGCTACCTGTACATCGACCGGCTCTCCAAGCGCGACCGCAAGGACGTGCTGCGCCAGATGGAAGAAGCCACCCCCAAGTTCGCCACGGTCCCCAACGACTGACCGTCGCCCGCAGCACCACGCGTAAGGGCCCCGCTCATGGAGCGGGGCCCTTACGCGTTGCCGGCCGTGGTGGCCGGCCGTCGTGGTGACTAGAAGTCGTCGTCGAAGCCGACCGTGCCCTCGACCGCCACCTGGTAGGCGGAGGCGCGGCGTTCGAAGAAGTTGGTCAGTTCCTGGACGCCCTGGAGCTCCATGAAGGAGAACGGGTTCTCCGAACCGTAGACCGGCTTGATGCCGAGCCGGGCGAGGCGCTGGTCGGCGACGCACTGGAGGTACTCGCGCATCGACTCGGTGTTCATGCCGGGCAGGCCGTCACCGCAGAGGTCGCGGCCGAACTGGAGCTCCGCCTCGACGGCCTCGCGGATCATGTCGGTGATCTGCTGGTCGAGTTCCGCGTCGAAGAGGTCCGGCTCTTCCTCCCGGACGGTGTCGACGAACGCGAACGCCGCGTCCATGTGGCCGGTCTCGTCCCGGAAGACCCAGTTGGTGCCGGTCGCCAATCCGTGCAGCAGGCCCCGCGAGCGGAACCAGTAGACGTAGGCGAAGGCACCGTAGAAGAACAGCCCCTCGATGCAGGCCGCGAAGCAGATGAGGTTGAGCAGGAAGCGGCGCCGGTCGGACTTCGACTCCAGCCGGTCGATCTTCTCGACGGAGTCCATCCACTTGAAGCAGAACTGCGCCTTCTCGCGGATCGACGGGATGCTCTCGACCGCGTCGAACGCGGCGGCCCGGTCGTCCGGATCGGGGAGGTACGTGTCGAGCAGCGTCAGATAGAACTGGACGTGCACGGCCTCCTCGAAGAGCTGGCGGGACAGGTAGAGCCGGGCCTCGGGCGAGTTGATGTGCTTGTAGAGCGTGAGCACGAGGTTGTTGGAGACGATCGAGTCACCGGTCGCGAAGAACGCGACGAGGCGGCCGATCATGTGCTGCTCGCCGGGGGAGAGCTTGGCGAGGTCGGCGACGTCGGAGTGGAGGTCGACCTCCTCGACGGACCAGGTGTTCTTGATCGCGTTGTGGTAGCGCTCGTAGAACTCCGGGTAGCGCATCGGACGCAGGGTCAGCTCGAAGCCCGGGTCGAGGAGGTGCTTCTCGTGCGTCGTCGTGTTGGTGGTGGTCGGCATTACTGGCAGGCCTCGCAGGACTCGGGGTTTTCCAGGGAGCAGGCGACGGCGTCGTCGTCCGTCGTCTGCTGGACGGGGATGGGCGCGGGCACGGCGGCGGCCGGTGCTGCCGCGGCGGCGCGGGCGATCCGGGTGGCCGGCCGGGACCGCAGGTAGTACGTGGTCTTCAGGCCCTGCTTCCAGGCGTACGCGTACATCGAGCTGAGCTTGCCGATGGTCGGCGAGGCCATGAAGAGGTTCAGCGACTGGCTCTGGTCGAGGTACGGGGTGCGTGCCGCGGCCATGTCGATCAGGGCGCGCTGCGGCAGCTCCCAGGCGGTGCGGTACAGGGCGCGCACCTCGGCCGGGATCCAGGTGAAGCCCTCGACGGAGCCGTTGGACTCGCGCAGCGCCTCGCGGGACTGGGCGTCCCAGACGCCGAGCTCCTTGAGCTCGTTCACCAGGTAGGAGTTGACCTGGAGGAACTCACCCGACAGCGTCTCGCGCTTGAAGAGGTTGGAGACCTGCGGCTCGATGCACTCGTAGACACCGGCGATCGAGGCGATCGTCGCGGTCGGCGCGATGGCCAGCAGCAGGGAGTTGCGCATGCCGGTCTTCGCGATCCGGGCGCGCAGCGCGTCCCAGCGCTCCGGCCAGAGCGACTCGGCGGTGTCGTAGTGGTCGGGGTGCAGCACGCCCTGGGCGGTACGGGTCTGCTCCCAGCCGGGGTGCGGGCCGTGCCGCTCGGCGAGGGTGGCGGACGCCTCGTAAGCGGCGAGCATGATCCGCTCCGAGATGCGGGTGGACAGCGTCCGCGCCTCGGCGCAGTCGAACGGCAGCCGCAGCTTGAAGAAGACGTCCTGCAGGCCCATCAGGCCCAGGCCGACCGGCCGCCAGCGGGAGTTCGACGCGCCGGCCTGGTCGGTCGGGTAGAAGTTGATGTCCACCACGCGGTCGAGGAAGGTGACGGCGGTGCGGACGGTGGCGTCGAGCTTCTCCCAGTCCATCTCGCCGTCGGTGCCCAGGTGCGCGGAGAGGTTCACCGAGCCGAGGTTGCAGACGGCGGTCTCGCCGTCGTCGGAGACCTCCAGGATCTCCGTGCACAGGTTCGAGGAGTGGACCACGTTGCCGGGCAGCGCCGTCTGGTTGGCGGTGCGGTTGGCGGAGTCCTTGAAGTTCAGCCAGCCGTTGCCGGTCTGCGCGAGGGTGCGCATCATCCGGGCGTAGAGCTGGCGGGCCGGGATGGTCTTGATGGCCAGACCGGCGGACTCGGCCTTGCGGTAGGCCTCGTCGAAGTCGCCGCCCCACAGGTCGACGAGCTCGGGTACGTCGGCGGGGGAGAACAGCGACCAGTCGGTGTCCGCGTCCACCCGGCGCATGAACTCGTCGGGGATCCAGTGCGCGAGGTTCAGGTTGTGCGTACGCCTGGCCTCCTCACCGGTGTTGTCGCGCAGCTCCAGGAACTCCTCGATGTCGGCGTGCCACGTCTCCAGGTAGACGGCGGCGGCGCCCTTGCGCCGGCCGCCCTGGTTGACGGCGGCGACGGACGCGTCGAGGGTGCGCAGGAACGGGACGATGCCGTTGGAGTGCCCGTTGGTGCCGCGGATCAGCGAGCCGCGGGAGCGGATCCGGCTGAACGGGATGCCGATGCCGCCGGCGTGCTTCGACAGCCGGGCGACCTGGTGGTAGCGGTCGTAGATGGAGTCCAGCTCGTCGAGCGGGGAGTCCAGCAGGTAGCAGGACGACATCTGCGGGTGCCGGGTACCGGAGTTGAAGAGCGTGGGGGAGCTGGGGAGGTAGGAGAGCGTGCTGGTCAGCGCGTAGAGCTCGCCGACCTCGACGAGGGCGCGCACCGAGTGGTCCGCGGCCAGACCGCAGGCGACGCGCAGCAGGAAGTGCTGCGGGGTCTCGATGACCTGGCGGGTGATCGGGTGCCGGAGCAGGTAGCGGCTGTGCAGGGTGCGCAGGCCGAAGTACTCGAGGCGGTCGTCGGCGGTGTCGTCGATCATCGCGTCCAGGCGGGCGGCGTGCAGCATGACGAACTCGGCCGTGGCGTCGGCGATCAGGCCTTCGCGGTGCCCGACGGCGATGGAGGCGGAGAAGGAGACGGCGCCCTGCCCCGCCGCCTCGTCGGCGACCGCGCGGGCCAGCAGCCGGGCCGCGAGCCGGCTGTACTGGGGGTCCTCGGAGATCAGTCCGGCGGCGGCCTCGGTGGCCAGCGCCCGCAGTTCGGCCTCGTCCGATCCGGCGTTGCGGCCGCGGAGGGCGGCAGCGGCGACCCGGCCGGGGTCGGTGTCGGGGAGGTCGACGGTCAGTTCCGTCAGGGTGTGCAGCAGGATGGTTCCTGCTGAGGCGGGGGCTGCGGGCGCGATGGTCACGTTGGTGCTCTCTCCCTCGAACGCGGCGACGGCGTCGCGAGGGGGGAGGAGCAGGCGCGTTCGGGCACACCGCATCAGGGCAGGGGTGTGCCATATCGCGTCCGCCGGCCCAACCCGCGAGGCCCGGACAACACTGCACCCGGAAGGCAGGACCGGATGCGCCGTCAGCAGGTGGCCGGACTGTGCGGGCGTGCGCAGGCACGACCGCTCACCGTTGCGGGGCAGTGCCGGATTCTCACCGGCTTCCCCTGCGTGGACAGCGGTCCTGAGCATACATCTAGTGGCGCCTCGCAGCGCTAACCCCAGATGTTGTGTCTGGTGTGGTGCGCGGTGGACGGTGCGTTACAACGGGAGGGCGTACGTGAAGAGGTGGACGTCCGGAACGGGCGACCAGTCGCGGTCCGGCGTGCGCCGGAATCCGAGCCGTTCGTAGATGCGGTGGGCGCCGGTCATCGACTGCTGGGTGGACATCACCAGTTGCCGTACGCCGAGGGCACGGGCCCGTTCCACACACGCGAGGACGAGTGCCTCGCCGGTGCCGCGGCCGCGCGCGGCCGGGTCGACGGCCAGCATCCGGAACTCCGCCTCGCCGTCCCGGGCTATGTCGCCCCAGGGGCTGCCGGGAGGGGCGAACGTCACGCAGCCGAGCAGCGTGTCGTCCGCCGCGTCGACCGCGACGAGCACCTCCGCGGAGACGGCGCGGGCGCGGGCATCGCGCAGTTTCGGGGCGTACTGGCCGTCCGGCTGGGTGTGGCCGTCGGCGATGAAGGCGTCGGCGGTGATGCGGCCTGCCTCATCGAGCTCGTCCGCGCGCGCGGGGCGGATGATGATGTCCATCCCCGCAGTCTGCCGCATGGCCGGCGCCGGCCTTCGCGGAGTGCGGCGGGTGCATTCAGACGACCGGGCTGAAGGCGCCGCGGGTGGGCTCGGCCGACCTGAGGGCCGACGCCGACTGCTCCTCGTGACGCCGCTCCGCGGCCCTCGCGGCGCGGATCTGGCGGGAGATGCGGAGCTCGACGCGGAAGCCGATCAGGGCGGGCAGGGCGACGAGGAGGATCAGGGCGGTGGCGGCCAGGAGGCCGAGGAATGTGTTCATGCATCTATTTTCGGGCGGGCGGCCCCGCCACGGGAGTGGCAGGACTGACTCACTACCGCTAATTACTGCCAAGTGGGATGCTGGAACCATGCTGGAAAACGTGGCAGTGGTTCTGATGGACGGCGGACACGCCTTCGAACTGGGCGTTGTCTGTGAAGTCTTCGGCATCGACCGCAGTGAGCAGGGGCTGCCCGTCTACGACTTCGCCGTCGTCGGCATCGGGAAGCACCCCGTCCATCTGCACAACGGCATGGACGTCTCGACGCCGTACGGTGTCGACCGGCTGGAGGAGGCGGACCTCATCGCCGTCCCGGCCGGGTGCGACTACCCCGAGCGGGCGGAGTACCCGCCGGAGCTGCTGCGCGCGCTGCGCGGCGCCGTGGAGCGGGGCGGCCGGGTGCTCAGCGTGTGCTCGGGAGCGTTCGTGCTGGGCGCGGCCGGGCTGCTGGACGGCCGGAGCTGCACCACGCACTGGCGGCACACCGAGGCGCTGTCGCGCCGCTTCCCGCTCGCACAGGTCGAGGCGGACGTGCTGTACGTGGATGACGACCCGGTGATCACGTCGGCCGGCACGGCGGCGGGCATCGACGCCTGTCTGCACCTGGTCCGCAAGGAGCAGGGCAGCGCGGTGGCCACCGGCATCGCCCGGCGCATGGTCGTGCCGCCGCACCGGGAGGGCGGGCAGGCGCAGTACGTGGACCGGCCACTGCCGCGCGGCCGGTGCGACACCGTGGGCGCGGTGCTCAGCTGGATGGAGCGCCATCTGGACCGTGAGGTGACCGTCGAGGAGCTGGCCGCCCGCGCCCATATGTCGCCGCGCACGTTCGCCCGCCGCTTCCAGCAGGAGACGGGCACCACCCCGTACCGCTGGCTGCTGGGCCAGCGGGTGCTGCTGGCGCGCGAGTTGCTGGAGGGGACGGACGAGACGATGGAGGCGATCGCCACCCGCGCGGGCCTCGGCAGCGCGGCGACCCTGCGCCATCACTTCGCCCAGTGGGTGGGCACCACCCCGCAGGCCTACCGCCGGACGTTCCGGGACCCGGTGCCCGCGCGGAGCGCGTGACACCGGGTCCCGGGGAACCGCGGAGGAACCGGAAGCTCAGGAAACCACCAGTGGCAGTTCCTCCTTGGCGTCCGGCTCTCCGGTGCCCTTGACGCCCGGCTCACCGGAGTCGGCCGTGTAGTCGGAGGGCGAGGTCTCGTCGACGCCCTCGGGCGCCTTGAGCGCCTTGAGGACGAAGGTCAGGACGACCGCCACGACTATGTTGATCACGAAGGCCGTGAGGCCGATGTAGCCCTTCTCGCCGATGTACGGGATCAGGTCGGCGTTCCCGGCGAAGTGCGTCTGTGCCGGGGTGTGCTGCTCGTACGCCTTCCAGGTGCCGTAGACCATGCCCGCGGCCCAGCCGGCCAGTAGCGCCCAGCGGTGGAACCACCGGGTGAACAGCCCGCCGACGATGGCCGGGACGGTCTGCAGGATCCAGATGCCGCCCAGCAGCTGGAAGTTGATCGCGACCGTCTTGTCCATGGTGAGGACGAAGATCAGCGCGCCGACCTTCACCAGCAGCGACACCAGCTTGGAGACCTTGGTCTCCTGCGCGGGGGTCGCGTCGGGCTTGATGAAGTCCTTGTAGATGTTGCGGGTGAACAGGTTCGCCGCGGCGATCGACATGATGGCCGCGGGCACCAGCGCGCCGATGCCGATCGCGGCGAACGCCACCCCCGCGAACCAGTCAGGGAACATGTTCTCGAACAGCTGCGGGATCGCCGTCTGCGGGTTGTAGCCCTTCACCCCGACACCGACGCCGGCCGCCAGCGCCATGAAGCCGAGCATCGCCAGCAGGCCCAGCATCAGGGAGTACAGCGGCAGGATGGTGGTGTTGCGGCGGATGACGTTGCGGCTCTTGCCGGACAGCACCGCGGTCACCGAGTGCGGGTACAGGAACAGCGCCATGGCCGAGCCGAGCGCCAGGGTCGCGTACGCCCACTGCGCTTGCGGCCCGGAGACCAGCGAGCCCTTGGGCTTCCCGGTCGCCGGGTTGACGGTGGCGTACGCCTTGCCCGCCTTGTCGAAGATGTCGTCGAACCCGCCCAGTTTGTACGGGATGTAGATGATCGCCACCGCGATGACGATGTAGATCAGCGCGTCCTTGACGAACGCGATCATCGCGGGCGCGCGCAGCCCCGAGGAGTACGTGTACGCCGCGAGCACCCCGAACGCGATCAGCAGCGGCAGGTCCTTCATGAACCAGCTGGAGTTCTCGCCGCCGCCCACGCCCATCACGTCCAGGACCGCCTGGATCCCGACGAGTTGCAGCGCGATGTACGGCATCGTGGCGAGGATGCCGGTGACGGCCATCGCCAGCGACAGGCCCTTGGAGCCGAAGCGGCCGCGGATGAAGTCCGAGGACGTGACGTAGCCGTGCTTGTGGGAGATCGACCAGAGCCGCGGCAGGAAGAGGAAGACCAGGGGGTACGTGATGATCGTGTACGGCACCGCGAAGAAGCCGGCCGCGCCCGCCGCGTAGATCGCCGCCGGGACGGCGACGAAGGTGTACGCCGTGTAGAGGTCGCCGCCGAGCAGGAACCAGGTGATCCAGGTGCCGAAGCTCCGGCCGCCCAGGCCCCATTCGTCCAGGCTCAGCGCGTTGTCGGCGCGCCGCCAGCGGGCCGCCAGGAAGCCGAGGACGGTGACCGCCACGAAGAAGAAGATGAAGACGCCGAGCGCCACACCGTTGACTCCACCGGTCATGACGCGGCTCCCTTGCGTGCGCGTTCCTCACGGCGGACCAGGAGGTAGGCGATCGTGGTCAGTCCGGCCGAGATGAAGACCCAGGCCATCTGGTACCAGTAGAAGAACGGGATGCCGATGAACTCCGGCGTCAGACGCGCGTAGGAGCTGACCCACAGCATCGCGACCAACGGGATGACCAGGCATACACCGGCCACCACACGCGAAGGTGTGACGACCGGTGTGCGGTTGGGCGTGGGTGATGTTTCCGGTGGTGCTGACATCTTCTCGGCTCCGTCCCCTAGAGCGAATCTCCTGCGTAATGCGCAGGAAATCTAGGGCAGCACTCCGCCACACGTCACTAGCGGTCCGCATATCGGTACGGACTCGATTCCGGACGAGAGGGGAATCGGGTGGATCGGAGCCGGTTCGGCCGGAATGCGGCCCGGCGGTCGGTCGGTGGTCAGTCGGTGGGGCGGCTCAGCCTGGCGACGAACTTGTACCGGTCGCCGCGGTAGACGGAACGCACCCATTCGACCGGTTCGCCCGTGGTGTCGATGGAGTGCCGGGACAGCATGAGCATCGGCAGACCGACGTCCGTGCCGAGCAGGCCGGCCTCCCGGGGTGTGGCCAGCGAGGTCTCGATGGTCTCCTCGGCCTCGGCCAGCCGTACGTCGTAGACCTCCGCCAGCGCCGTGTACAGAGAGGTGTACTTGGCGAGGCTGCGGCGCAGCGCGGGGAAGCGCTTCGCCGACAGATGGGTGATCTCGATGGCCATCGGCTCGCTGTTGGCGAGCCGCAGCCGCTCGATGCGCAGGACCCGGCCGCCGGTCTTCATGTCGAGGAGGCCGGCGAGCCGGTCGTCCGCGGTGATGTAGCCGATGTCCAGGAGCTGTGATGTGGGCTCCAGGCCCTGGGCGCGCATGTCCTCCGTGTACGAGGTGAGTTGCAGTGCCTGGGAGACCTTCGGCTTGGCGACGAAGGTGCCCTTGCCCTGGATGCGTTCGAGGCGCCCCTCGACGACCAGTTCCTGCAGGGCCTGCCGCACGGTGGTGCGGGAGGTGTCGAATTCCGCCGCGAGCGTGCGCTCGGGCGGGACCGGTGTGCCGGGCGGCATCGTCTGCGTGATGTCCAGCAGATGTCGCTTGAGGCGGTAGTACTTGGGCACACGTGCGGTGCGCCCGGCGGCGCCCGCCGTCTCCGGCACGTCCGATGCCGGCGTGCCGCCGCCCCCGTCGCTGTCCATGACGTCTACTCCCGACTGCTGTCGTGCTGCCGTCACCGGCTCCTCCGTCTATCGCGGCTCACATGGTGGCACGGGCTGCTGTGGTGCAGGGAGGCGATGGCAGGTGACGTCCCCCTCAGGTGTCGGTCCGATAACAGACCTAACAGCGCTTCTTATACACCCTTGACACCCCTAAAGGTCTAGGCCAAGCTGCGCTCACTGGTCTAAACCATTAAAGACCAATCCCAGACCCACAAGCAGGACGCGGCATTTGCCGTGTCTCGCGGCAGCCGACTTTTCGGGCGGTGGGGGGTGGTTTCGGGCATCCTGAGGAGGGTGGCATGAAGCGCAAGCTCATCGCGGCAATCGGTGTCGCGACCATGATCGCGGGCGTCGCAGCGTGTGGCAGCGACAAGAAGGACGACACGGCCGCGAAGCCGGCGGACCGCAAGGACACCGTGACCGTCTGGCTCATGAGTGACGCCCAGAGCACCTGGCCGGAGCTGGTCAAGAGCGTCAACGACCAGTTCAAGGCGAAGTACCCGAACGTCACCGTGAAGGTGCAGTACCAGCAGTGGAGCGACAAGGTCCAGAAGCTGGACGCCGCGCTCTCCGGCTCCAGCGCCCCGGATGTCGTCGAGCTCGGCAACACCGAGACCATGACGTACATCCTCAACGGTGCCCTCGCCGAGGTCGACAAGACCAAGTTCGAGAATTCGGCCACCTGGATCAAGGGCCTCGAGGACACCTGCTCGTACCAGGGCAAGCTCTACTGCGTGCCGTACTACGCCGGTGCCCGTGTGGCGATCTACAACGCCGATGTCTTCAAGGCCGCCACCGGCTCCGCCGACCTGCCTAAGACCGAGACCGACCTGACCGCCGCGCTGGACAAGATCGCGGCCGCGAAGGGCGCCGACAAGGCGTACTCGCCGCTCTACCTGCCGGGCGAGTACTGGTACGCGGCCATGTCCTACGTCAAGGCGTACGGCGGCCAGATCGCCAAGTACGACGGCGGCAAGTGGACCGGCACCCTGTCCTCCCCGGAGGCCCAGGAAGGTCTGAAGCACTTCATCGAGCTGGTCAACAAGTACAACCACGGTGACAAGACCAAGGACGAGGCGGACCACGCCGCGGTCATGGCCCAGGAGAAGACCGCGCTGATCTACGGCAACGGCTGGGAGTCCGGCAGCGTCGTCGACACCAAGGCGCCCGGCAACCCGAAGCTGAAGGACGCCATCAAGACGGCCGGTATGCCCGGCCCGAACGGCAAGGCGCTGCCGTCCTTCATCGGTGGCTCGGACCTCGCCGTCGTCGGCAAGTCCAAGGTGCAGGACCTCGCCAAGGAGTGGATCGCCAGCTTCACCAGCGAGAAGTCCGAGGCCGTACTGGCCAGCAAGAAGATCCTCCCGAACAACACCAAGCAGCTCGAGCCGCTGAAGTCGGACCCGGCCACCGCGCCGATCGCCAACGCGGTGCCCGACGCCTGGTTCACCCCGATCGCTCCGGGCTGGGCCACGATCGAGAAGCAGAACATCCTCAAGAACATGCTGCTCGACATCATCAAGGGCAAGTCCATCGCCGACGCCACCAAGGCGGCCGACGACAAGATCAACTCGCTGATCAACAACGCCTCCTGATCCCAGGCCTCGCCCGTGGGGGGCGGGGAAACAGGCGCTGCGAGCGCGGACGGTCCACGGATGTGGGCCGTCCGCCTCCGCACCCGGCATGGACGACGAAGAAAGGTCAGCGAGATGAGTGCCGCCGACACGCATGCCACCGAGCCGCTGGAGCGGGGTCTCGTGAAGAGCCCGCCGCCGGCTCAGGACCGGCCCGCATCCGGGCGGGGGGCCCGCCGCCGGCCGGCCACCCGGCAGAACAGAACCCTGCCGTACTTGCTGATCACTCCGGCCCTGGTGGTCATGGCGGGCGTGCTCGGCTGGCCGCTGATCGACACCGTGGTGCTGTCCTTCCAGGACATGCGGCGCAACAACCTGTGGGGCGGCACGACACCGCCGTGGGTCGGTCTCGACCAGTACACGACGATCCTCGGCGACTCCGAGTTCTGGCATGTGTTCATCCGCACGGTCGTCTTCGTCGTCGTCTGTGTCTTCTTCACCATGTTGCTCGGGCTGCTCATAGCCATGCTGCTGCAACGGGTGTCGCCCTGGCTCCGGGTGATGATCACCAGCGCGATGGTCGCCGTCTGGGCGATGCCGCTGCTGGTCTCCACCTCGGTCTTCAAGTTCATGTTCGACTCGGACTACGGGCTGGTCAACGAGCTGCTCAGCAAGCTCCCCGGGGTCGACTACGCCGGCCACAACTGGTTCCTCAACCCCACCTCGGGGCTGGCGATCATCGCCGCCCTGGTGGTCTGGGCGGCCATCCCGTTCATCGCCATCAGCCTGCACTCGGCGCTCACCCAGGTGCCCAAGGAGCTGGAGGAGGCGGCCAGGATCGACGGCGCCAGCGGCTTCGGCATCTTCCGGTTCGTCACCTTCCCGGTGATCAAGCCGGTCTTCGTCATGACCACGACGCTGTCGATCATCTGGGACTTCGGTGTGCTCGGCCAGGTGCTGCTGATGCGCAACAACCACCCGGAGCCGGACTACCAGCTGCTGGGCCTCTACTCCTTCACCCAGGCGTTCACCAGTAACTCCTTCAGCACGGGTGCCGCGATCTCCATCATCACCGTGGTGATGCTGTCCGGCGTCTCCGTCTACTACCTGCGCCAGCTGATGAAGATCGGAGAGGTCGAGTGACTACCGCCGCCAAGGTCACCTACAAGAGCAAGAAGAAGAACCGCACCGGCTGGAACATCCTCGGCCTGCTCACCTTCGTGGTCATGGGCTTCCCGGTCTACTGGATGGTCATCACCGCGCTCCGGCCCAGCACCGAGATCCTCAGCTACCACCAGAAGCTCTGGCCGAGCTCGATCACGTTCGACCAGTTCCACCGGGCGATGGACATGCCCAACTTCTGGGACAACGTGAAGAGCAGCGTGATCATCTCGCTGTTCAGCGTCATCATCGCCATCGGCGTCGGGCTGCTCGCCGCCTACGCGCTGGGCCGCTTCCACTTCTGGGGCCGCCGCGGGCTGATGATCACGCTGCTGCTGATCCAGATGATCCCCGGCACCTCGATGCTGATCCCCATCTACATCCAGCTCAACGACATGGGCGGGCTGAACCAGTACTGGGGCGTCATCGTCGTGTACGCGGCGACGACGCTGCCCTTCTCGGTGTGGATGCTGCGCGGATTCATCGTCAACATCCCCAAGGAGCTGGAGGAGTCGGCCATGGTCGACGGCTGCAGCCAGATGGCCGCCTTCCGCCGCGTGGTCTTCCCGCTGCTGGCACCCGGCCTGGTCGCCGCCTCGATCTACGCCCTGATGACGGCCTGGAACGAATACCTTTTCGCTTACGTCCTCCTCCAGGACAACGACAAGTACACACTCAGCATTTGGCTGCTGAACTTCACCGGTCAGCGCGGCACCGACTTCGGCGCGCTGATGGCGGGCTCCATCCTGGTGGCCCTGCCCGTGGTGATCTTCTTCGTCATGGTCCAGCGCAAGGTCGCTTCCGGTCTGACCGCCGGGGCGGTGAAGGGATGACCGTCATTTCTACCGACTCCGCCCCCGACACCCTCATCCGGGACGCGCTCGCCGTCCTGCAGCCGGGATTCATCGGGACCACCGCACCCGAGTGGCTGCTGCTCCGGCTCGCCGAAGGCCTCGGCTCCGTGGCGCTGTTCGCCCGGAACATCGAATCGCCCGAGCAGCTGTCCGCGCTCACCGCGCAGTTGCGCGCGGTACGGGCGGACGTGCTGGTCGCGGCCGACGAGGAGGGCGGTGACGTCACCCGCCTCGAAGCGCGGACCGGCTCGTCCTTCCCCGGCAACCTCGCGCTCGGCGCGGTCGACGACGCGGACCTGACGCAGGAGGTGGCGGCGGAGCTCGGCCGCCGGCTCGGCACCTGCGGGGTCAACTTCAACTGGGCGCCGTCCGCGGACGTCAACTCCGACCCCGGCAACCCGGTGATCGGCGTACGGTCCTTCGGCTCGGACCCGCACCTCGTCGCACGCAACACCGCCGCGTACATCACCGGTCTGCAGTCCGCCGGGGTGGCGGCCTGCACCAAGCACTTCCCCGGCCACGGCGACACGGCCGTCGACTCGCACCACTCGATGCCCAACATCGAGGTCGGCCTGCAGACCCTGCAGGACCGTGAACTGGTGCCGTTCCGGGCCGCCGTCGCAGCCGGGACCAAGGCCGTGATGAGCGCCCACATCCTGGTGCCGGCCCTCGACCCGGACCGGCCCGCCACGCTCAGCCCCAGCGCGCTCAACGGGCTGCTGCGCGCGCCCGCCGCGGAGGGCGGCCTCGGTTACGACGGACTCATCGTCACCGACGGCATCGAGATGCAGGCCATCGCGGCGACGTACGGCATCGAGCGCGGCACCGTCATGGCGCTGCTGGCCGGTGCCGACGCCATCTGTGTCGGCGGAGGTCTCGCCGACGAGGAGACCGTGCTGCGGCTCCGCGACGCCATCGTTCGTGCGGTGCGCGACGGCGATCTGCCCGAGGAGCGGCTTGCCGACGCCGCCGCCCGGGTGCGGTCGCTCGCGGCATGGACGGCCGAGCGGTCGGGTGCGGCGGAGGGGACCGCACCCGACCCCGAGGTCGGCCTCATCGCGGCCCGCCGGGCCGTGCGGGTGACCCGTACGGAGGAGTACGTACCGATCGCGACCGCGCCGTACGTGGCCGCCTTCACCCCGGTCGCGAACATCGCGGTCGGCGCCGAGACGCCCTGGGGGGTGGCCGCGGAACTGGAGCGGCTGCTGCCCGGCACCGTGACCGGCACCTTCCGCGCGGCGGACGCCGAGGCCGGCGGGGCGGACGCCCTCTGCGCGAAAGTGCTGCAGTCCGCGTCCGACCGTAGGATCGTCGCAGTGGTCCGCGACGTGCACCGCCACGCGTGGATGGCCGACGCTCTGGACGCCCTGCTCGCCGCCCGGCCCGACACGGTCGTGGTGGAGATGGGGGTGCCCCAGGCGCCGCCCTCCGGCGCGCTGCACATCGCGACCCATGGCGCTGCCCGTGTGTGCGGGCGAGCAGCCGCGGAGGTCATCGCCGGCAAGGAAGCCGGGCTCTGACCGGCGCGGAGGAGATTCGCAACAGCCTGGAGGCCCACCGCATGTCCGCCCCGACGCCGGACCGGAAGATTCTGATACCGGGCCGGATCATGTCCGGCGAGATGGCCGAGCAGCCCGCCGTACTGCGGCGCATCCTGGAGCGGGGTGCGCCGCGGATCCGCGCGGTCGCCGCGAAGGTCGCGGCGCGCAACCCGCGCTTCGTGCTGCTCACCGCCCGCGGTACGTCCGACAACGCGGCGCTGTACGCGAAGTACCTGATCGAGGTGCTGCTCGGGAAGCCCGCGGGGCTGACCTCGATGTCGACCACCACCGCGTACGGCGCGACGCCGGACCTCACGGACTGCCTGGTCATCACCGTCAGCCAGTCCGGTGGCTCGCCCGACCTGGTGGCCTCCACCCGGGCGGCCCGCGAGGCCGGTGCGATCACCGTCGCGGTGACGAACAACCCGGAGTCCCCGCTCGCCGAGGTCTCCGAGTTCCACATCGACGTGCTGGCAGGACCGGAGAAGGCGCTCCCGGCGACCAAGACGTACACCGCCGAGCTGCTGGCCCTGTACCTGTTCGTGGAGGGCCTGCGCGGTGGTGACGGCTCCGCCGCCGAGGTGCTGCCGGAACTGGCCGAGGGGATCCTGGCGCGCGGCGCCGAGGTCAAGGCGCTGGCCGGCCGCTACCGCTTCGCGGAGCGCATGGTCATCACCTCCCGCGGCTACGGCTACCCGACCGCGCGGGAGGCCGCGCTGAAGCTGATGGAGACCAGCTACATCCCGGCCCTGGCGTACTCGGGCGCGGATCTGCTGCACGGCCCGCTGGCCATGGTCGACAACATCTCGCCGGTGATCGCCATCGTCACCGAGGGCAGGGGCGGAGAGGCCCTCCAGCCGGTCCTGGACCGGCTGCGCGGCCGGGGCGCGGACCTGGTGGTCATCGGCCCCCAGGCCCAGGTGGACGCCGCCTCAGCGGGCTTCGCCCTGCCGACGAAGGGGGTCGCCGAGGAGGTCCAGCCGATCCTGGAGATCCTGCCGCTGCAGATGCTGGCCTACGAGGTCACCATCGCCCGCGGCCAGGACCCGGACGCCCCGCGCGCCCTCGCCAAGGTGACGGAAACGCACTGACCGCGGCCCCGGCCGTGTGGAACGGGAAAGGCCCCGTCGCGTGCTGCGACGGGGCCTTCCGCGTGTGAGCGGGGAGGGAGCGGGCCCCGGCGGGAACGGGGCCGGTGCCCGGAAAACGCCACGGGCCGCGGCGCCGGGAAGGGACCCTCAGCCCTTCCAGCACCGCAGCCCGGAGCTGCTGTCGACGCCGTGGCCGACGGGGTGTGCGGTTCCCCGTGGCCCGTTAGGGCCGACCGGTGAGGCCACGGCGTAGTCAGGGCAGAGAACGCCTGGCCTCGATCCACCCTCCTGTGCGGGGAGGATGGAGGTCTGTTCGGTCCATTGTGGACTAGACCATTCGTCCTTGTCCATGGAATCGCGGCCATCGGTGGAAAAAAGGCCCGGCACGGATGGCGCGAATTGGCCTGTACGCTCGCAGACGTGCCCTCCATGAACGACCTCGTACGCCAGCACACCGGCCTCGACGACTCCGATCTCGAATGGCTCCACCTGCTGGTCTCCGAGTGGCAGCTGCTCTCCGACCTGTCCTTCGCCGACCTCGTCCTGTGGGTGCCCACCCTGGACGGCACACGCTATGTCTCGGTCGCCCAGATGCGGCCGAACACCGGACCGACCTCGTACCAGGACGACATGGTCGGCCATCTGGTGCCGCGCGGCCGCCGTCCCATGCTGGACGCGGCGCTGGACGAGGGCCGGATCGTCCGTGAGGGCGACCCCGAATGGCGTGACGAGGTCCCGGTCCGGGTCGAGTCGATCCCGGTCCGCCGCGAGGGCCGGGTGCTGGGCGTGATCGCCCGCAACACCAACCTGCTGACCGTCCGCACCCCCAGCCGGCTCGAGCTCACCTATCTGCAGAGCGCCTCGGACCTGGCGCAGATGATCGCCGCCGGCTCCTTCCCGTTCCCCGCCGAGCAGGTCGACATGGACGCGGCGCCGCGCGCCGGCGACGGTCTGATCCGGCTCGACGCGGACGGCATCGTGCAGTACGCCAGTCCCAACGCGCTCTCCGCGTACCACCGGCTGGGCCTCGCCGCCGACATCGTCGGACTGCACCTCGGCGCGACCACCGCCGAACTCGCCCCCGCCCGCGGCCCGGTGGACGAGGCGATGGTCAAACTCGCCAGCGGCTGGGCGCCTCGTGAGGCCGAGGTCGAGGGTGGCGACGGCGTCATCCAGCTGCGCACCATCCCGCTGCGGCCCAAGGGCACCCACATCGGCTCACTCGTCCTGCTGCGCGATGTCACCGAGCTGCGGCGCCGCGAACGCGAGTTGATGACCAAGGACGCCACCATCCGGGAGATCCACCACCGGGTGAAGAACAATCTGCAGACCGTCGCCGCACTGCTGCGGCTGCAGGCCCGCCGGATGGATTCCGACAAGGCGCGCGAGGCGCTGGAGGAAGCGGTCCGCCGGGTCGGCTCGATCGCGATCGTGCACGAGACGCTCTCCCAGAACCTGGACGAGCGCGTCGAGTTCGACGACATCGCCGACCGGGTGCTCTCGATGGTCGCCGAGATCTCACCCGGCCGCGTCACGGCCCGCCGCACCGGGCGCTTCGGCATCCTGACCGCCGAGGTCGCCACCCCGCTGGCGATGGTTCTCACCGAACTGCTGCAGAACGCGCTGGAGCACGGCTTCGGCCCGGGGGAGAGCGGCACGGTCGAGGTGGGGGCGACGGCCGGCCGCGACAAGCTGATCATCACCGTCCAGGACAACGGCCGCGGGCTGCCGGAGGGCTTCAACCCGCAGCGCGCCGGAAATCTGGGACTGCAGATCGTCCGCACCCTGGTGGTCGGCGAACTGTCCGGCACGTTCGACATGGTCCCGGCGCCGGAGGGCGGCACCAGGGTCGTGCTGGAACTTCCGGCCGAGGCGTAATTCCGGTGCCGGTGGTCGGGGGAGAACAGCAGTAAGCCCCGACCGCCAGGCGGTCGGGGCTTACCGGATGCTGTGTGCTGCGCGTACGAATTCGGGTGCTGCGCGCTGCGGCTCGGGGGTAAAGCGGGGCGTCAGACGCTGGCGTTGCGGGCCCTGTTGCGGGCGGCGCGGCGCTTCATTGCGCGACGCTCGTCCTCGCTGAGGCCACCCCAGACGCCTGCGTCCTGGCCGCTCTCCAGCGCCCACTGCAGGCACTGCTCCATGACGGGGCAGCGGCGGCAGACGGCCTTGGCTTCCTCGATCTGCAGCAGCGCAGGACCGGTGTTGCCGATGGGGAAGAAGAGTTCCGGGTCTTCCTCGCGGCAAACGGCGCGATGACGCCAGTCCATGGCTGCTCCAACTCCTTTGTGACAAGCACGTTGCTTGTGAATGTGAACGCTTTCACGAATCCCCTCACAGGGCACGGCACTACGCCCAGTTGCCTGGTGCAGTCCCGCTGGTGTGAGGTGGTGGATTCGGGCTCTCAAGGGACTCCGGTTGTTGGCCGTCCCGATCGCCATGTAGAGACTCGCAAACCTGGGCTGCGGATACAACCCCTTCAGGAAAGTTTTTTTTGATTCCTCGGTGTCGCCTGCATCACAGCCGTACTTCCATGGGGTGCAGGGCAGCCTAAACGTTCGAGTAAAAGGACTTTGGGCTCTTCCGCTTACACAATCACACGCAGTGCACGGCGTACGCCTGTGAAGGTTGCGCTGGTTCGCAGCCCCAGGTGGTCGCCGTCCACCTGGAACGGGAGTGGAGCCTGCGAATGCAAGGTGAAGTCCGTCAGGTCGTGGACGGACGCCACATGCTTACCGTGCGGGCCTCGATCGGGGGTCGAACGCAGCAGTTGCGTGGCGTAACGCATCGCTGACGTCGTCGACATCTTCGAGACTCCGAGCAGGTCGAGGCCGGTGTCGAAGGAGGCCTCGGGGGACGCGTACACCGGACGATTGCCCAGGTAGGTCCAGGGGGCGGTGTTGCAGACTATGGCCAGCACCAGCCCGGTGACCGGGTCCTCGTCCGGGCGCTCCAGCGTGATCGAACCGCCCCGCCGGTGCGTCTCCGCCAGGAACTGGCGCATCACCTGGCGCATGTAGAGCGCGTGCGTCGAGCGCTTCCCTTGATCCCGCTGCTGTTCGACCCGGCCGACCACGCCGGCGTCGAAACCCAGCCCGGCGCAGAAGGTGAACCAGCGCGAGGGCACTCCCTCGTCCTCCGTACCGGGCGTGCCGCTCACCAGTCCCAGGCCGACCGTGCGCGACGACTGGTCGTGCAGGGCGTCCAGCAGTGCCCCGGTCGCCTCGACGGCGTCATTGGGCAGTCCCAGGGCGCGCGCGAAGACATTGGTCGAGCCGCCGGGGACCACGGCCAGCTGCGGCAGCCGGTCGGGATCGGGTCCGTTGTGCAGCAGTCCGTTGACCACTTCGTTGACCGTGCCGTCACCGCCCAGCGCGACGACCAGTTCGATCTCGCCGCCCTCGGCGGCCTGCCGGGCGAGATCCCGGGCGTGGCCGCGGTACTCGGTGGCGGCCACTTCCAGCTTCAGATCGCTGGCGAGTGCGTGGGCCAGAACGTCACGGACCCGCGCACTGGTGGTGGTGGCAGCAGGGTTGACCACGAGAAGTGCGCGCATGAGGGGAAGCGTACCTACCCATAAGTACACCGGGCTACGCTGGCCGGTGTGAGCCAGATCCCCCCGACCCCGTCACCCAAACCGCGCCGGCTGACCGCCGCCGCGGGCCTCGCGGCCCTCGAAGGGCTCGCCCTCGCGGCCTGCGGGCTCGTGCTGCTGGTGCTGGCGCTGACCGGTCACTCCGACAACGTCCGCAACGCCGTGGTGGGTGCGCTCACCGTTCTCGCCCTCGGCGCGATCCCGCTGGCGGCGGCGTACGGGCTGCTGCACGCCCGGCGCTGGAGCCGCGGCCCCGCGCTGATCATCCAGCTGCTGGCGCTGCCGGTGGCCTGGACGCTCGTGCACGGCGCGGCGGCGCTCGTCGCGGCCGGCGTCGCGCTGGCCCTCATGGCGCTGGCCGGGCTGGTCCTGCTCGTCCACCCCGCCACGACCGCCGCCCTGGGGATCGGCGACCGCAGCCAGGCCTAGGTCTCCGCGGCCTGAGTTTCTACGCCCTGGGCCTGCCGGACGCCTCAGGAAGCTGTCCGGCAGGCGTCATGGGCTACTCCTCGACGAGGAGCTTCTCGCGGAGCTGCATGAGAGTGCGGGCCAGCAGCCGGGAGACGTGCATCTGGGAGATGCCGACCTCGATGGCGATCTGCGACTGGGTCATGTTGCCGAAGAACCGCAGCATGAGGATCTTCTTCTCCCGGGGCGGCAGCGACTCCAGGAGCGGTTTGAGCGATTCCCGGTACTCGACGCCTTCGAGCGCCTCGTCCATGGCCCCGAGGGTGTCCGCGACGGCCGGGGAGTCGTCGTCGGTGTCCGGAACGTCGAGGGACAGGGTGCTGTAGGCGTTCGCGGATTCGAGGCCCTCCAGCACCTCCTCCTCCGTGATCTTGAGCTGGACCGCCAGCTCGTGCACGGTCGGCGCCCGGCCGAAGCGCTGGGAGAGCTCTCCGGTGGCGGTGGTCAGGGCCAGCCGCAGCTCCTGGAGCCTGCGGGGGACGCGGACCGCCCAGCCCTTGTCCCTGAAGTGACGTTTGATCTCGCCGACGACCGTGGGGGTCGCGTACGTGGAGAACTCCACGCCGCGGTCCACGTCGAAGCGGTCGACGGACTTGATCAGACCGATGGTGGCGACCTGGGTGAGGTCGTCCAGCGGCTCCCCGCGGTTGCGGAAACGCCGCGCCAGGTGCTCCACCAGGGGCAGGTGCATACGCACCAGCCGATTGCGCAGCTCGGCGCGTTCCGGTGAGCCGTCCGGGAGCTTGCTCAGCTCCACGAAGAGCGCTCGGGCGCCGGCCCGGTCATGCGGGTCGTGCTGCTCTTGCTGGTCCATGGGATCCGCCTGCTCCGCCGCGTCCATTCCATCCGTACGGGACCCGGGGTGCTGCCGCGCCGCATACCGCCCGACCGCCCCGGCGGGCGACGCCTGGGCGGGTACGGCGGCACGGCCCCGCACCGCGGGCGTGCTGCTGTCCGCCGGGGGTCCGGGAGCTGCCTCCCGGGAAAGATCAGCACTCATGGCGTTTCCCCGTTCCGTGCACGGTTGTACCGTTACCGGCCCTTCGGGGGACCGGGACACGCTGACCTGCTTCGGGTCCGCGCCTGCGGGCTGCCTGCATCTGGGGACCTCACGACTGTCCGGGGCCGGCACCGCGCTTCTTGTGCAGGCTGATGCTGACGGTCTTGTCCTCCGCGACCGTGGCATCCACCTCGCCCGCCAGTGCGGAGAGCACTGTCCAGGCGAAGGTGTCCCGCTCCGGAGCGCGACCATCGGTCGTGGGCGCCGAAACTCTCACCCACAGAGCGTCTCCGACGAGTCGGAAGACGCAACTCAATACGCTGCCGGGAACGGCCTGCTGCAGCAGGATCGCGCACGCCTCGTCCACGGCGATGCGCAGGTCTTCGATCTCGTCGAGGGTGAAGTCCAGCCGTGCCGCGAGTCCGGCCGTAGCCGTACGCAACACCGACAGATAGGCCCCCGCCGCGGGCAGCCGGACCTCAACGAAGTCCTTCGTCCCGGGCTCGCCTGCGATCTGGGACACCCTCACCTCCAAGGTGGCACACAGTGATTGCTCTGGTTCGCCAGCGACGCTATCGCGATCTGTGCCCTGATGTCGCCCGGACGGAGCACTGCCGCCGCCATGAGTGAGCCCTGGCCCGACACCCCACGACTGTCACCCATGGTAAGCGTATGGGTACGCAACGTGGCTAGGGGTGTGCGGTCTCAATTCGAAAGAGATGTCGCATCGTTGCCCACGCCCGGGTGGACTGCCAGGTCGGCGAGGGTGCGGAGCGGTTCGCCGGTCAGTCGTTGCACGGTCCAGCCGTCCTGTCCGAAGGCGCCGATGGAGCGGTAGAAGCCGATCGCGGGATCGTTCCAGTCCAGTACTGCCCATTCGAAGCGCTCGTAGCCGCGTGTGACGCAGATCGAGGCCAGTTCGGCCAGGAGTGCCTTGCCGTGGCCGCCGCCGCGCGCTTCGGGCTTTACGTACAGATCCTCCAGGTACACCCCGTGTGTGCCCGTCCAGGTGGAGAAATTCCGGAACCACAGGGCGAATCCCACCGTGCGGTCCCCGGATGAATCACCGGATACGTCCTCGGGGCCGGCTGCGGGCGCGTCCGTGGAATCGTCCTCCGCGATCAGGGCGAAGATCGCCGGGTGCTCGCAGAAAAGGGCGTCGTGCAGTTGCTCCGGCGTCGCGCGGGCTTCCGCCAGCGCCTTTTCGTACTCCGCGAGTTCGCGGATCATGGCGTGGATCGCCGGGACGTCGGCGGGGGTGGCGGCTCGGATCATGAGCCCAGGTTACGTCCCGATGATGTGGCGCAGGTAAGCGTTGGGATCGGTCAGATACCGGCGCCAGTGGTCGACGATCGCCAGGTCCTCCCAGCGCGCGGAATGCGCTCCGTCCTCGCCGATCTCGAGGATCGTGGCGCCCGGGGTCGCGGTCAGCAGCGGTGAGTGAGTGGCGCAGATCACCTGGGCGCCGGTGCCGGCGAGCTCGTGCATCAGGCCCACCAGGTGCAGACAGGACGTGAAGGAGAGCGCCGCCTCCGGCTCGTCCATCACGTACAGGCCGGGCTGCCGGAACATCTCGCGGAAGGCCGTCAGGAAGCCCTCTCCGTGGCTCATGGTGTGCACGGCGACGTCCTCGCGCTCCAGGGCGTCCAGGGCGGTCTCCGCGCGCAGGAAGAAGCCCTTGCGGCGGGTGCGGGGGCCGTCGAGCATGCGGCGGCCGGACCGGGTGGCGTCGAAGCGGATCCGCTGGCCCAGATCGGACTTCTCGCGGTTGCTCGCGTACTTGTATCCGGCCCGGCCGCCGTACGAGTCCAGGCCGAAGCCCTCCGCGAGCGCCTCGACGAGGGTGGACTTGCCGGAGCCGTTCTCGCCGACGAGGAAGGTGATCGGGGAGGTGAAGCGCAGCCCGCCGTCGAGCAGCTGGGCGACGGCGGGGACCCGCCAGGGCCAGACGCCGGGCGGGAACTCGTCGGTGGCGGGAACATGCGCGTAGGCGCGTTCGATCAGCACGCGTTGTCCGTCCTCATCCGGTCATGCCTCATCCGGTCACGACGGCCGCGAGGCGGGTGCCGGGGGAGAAGGCCCCCTCGTCCGCCAGGGTGAACAGGCCGTGCAGCATCTTCGCCACGTAGACGCGGTCCGGGACCAGGCCGTGCCGGACGGCGAAGTCCGCCGCGAAGGCGTCCAGGCCGGGGGTGGTGCGGGCGTACCCGCCGTGGTGGAAGCGCTCGTCGAGCGTCCAGTCGCCGGTCCGCCCGCCGAACGCGTCCTCCTGCAGCCGCTGGACGGCGGCGCCGAGGAAGCCGCCCTTGAGGACCGGGAAGCCGATCGCGCGCTGGCCGCCGGGCGCCAGCCCCGCGGCCAGCCCGGCCAGCGTGCCCCCGGTGCCGCAGGCCACCGCGACGACGTCCGCCTCGCCGCGCAGCTCCCGGCCCAGCTCGGCACAGCCCTGGGCCGCCAGCGCGTTGCTGCCGCCCTCGGGCACCACGTAGCAGCGGCCGAAGCGCTCCCGCAGCTCTTCGGCGACGTCCGGCTCGGCCTTGCGGCGGTACGTGGTCCGGTCGACGAAGGCCAGCCGCATGCCGTCGGCCGCGGCGCGGGCCAGCGAGTCGTTCAGCGGGCGCCGGGCCAGCTCGTCGCCGCGTACGACGCCGATGGTCGTGAAGCCGAGCAGCCGTCCGGCGGCCGCGGTCGCGCGCAGATGGTTGGAGTAGGCGCCGCCGAACGTCAGCAGGGTGTCGTGGCCGGCGTCCGCGGCGGCCTGGAGGTTGAGCCGCAGCTTGCGCCATTTGTTGCCCGGCAGGTCCGGATGGATCAGATCGTCCCGCTTCAGCAGCAACCGGACGCCGTGCCGCGCGAGCCGGGCGTCCTCGATCGCGACCAGCGGTGAGGGCAGCCGGGGTCGCAGCGCGTCGAGCGGCAGGCCGGTGGCGGTCACCTCGTCATTGTCACCCGCACGGGTGAGGTCGGCAGCCCGCGGGTCGCAAACCGCCGCAATGGCCTCACAAGTCCCCCGGGCCGCGGAAGAAGCTCCCGAAAAGGGCCGCCCCCGGTGCATTCTTCTCCCGTGAAGACGGACGGCACGAACGGCACAGACCTCTCCGGCGGCCCGGGCCTGGAGCGGGAGCGGGAATCCCCGGCCGGGCCCGGCGACGGGCTCGCCGCGACGGTACGCGGGCTGCTGCCCTCGCTGACACCCGCCTCCGCGCGCATCGCCCGGCTGATCGTCGAGGACCCGGCCCAGGTCGCCCGCAGCACGATCTCCGAACTGAGCGCGCTGGCCGGCACCAGCGACTCGTCGATCGTCAGGACCGCCAGGGCGCTGGGCTTCTCCGGCTACCCCGAGCTCCGGCTGGCGCTGGCCGCCTCGGCCGCCCGGCAGCCCCCGCGCTCGACCCTGACCTCGGGGATCACCCGGCAGGACTCACCCGCGGAAGTGATGGCCAAGCTGGTGCACACCGAGTCCCAGGCCGTCCTGGAGACCGAGACCCAGCTCGATCCGGGGCAGTTGCTGGGCGCCGTGCTCGCGGTCTGCGGCGACGGCCAGCTGCACATCGCCGGCGTCGGCGCGTCCGGGCTGGTCGCGCAGGACCTGCACCAGAAGCTGCAGCGCATAGGACGGCCCTGCCACGCACACGGCGACTCCCAGTCCGCGCTGACCAGCGCGGTGCTGCTCGGCCCCGGTGACGTCTTCCTCGCCGTGTCGCACTCCGGCGAGAGCCGCGACGTCCTGGAGCCGCTGCGCCGGGCCGCCGCGGAGGGCGCGACCACCGTCGTCATCACCAACCACCCGCAGTCGTCGGCCGCCCGGCTGGCCGACTTCGTCCTGGCGTCGGCGGGCCGCGAGACGACCTTCCGGCCCGGCGCGATGGCCAGCCGGATCAGCCAACTGGTCGTCGTCGACTGCCTCTTCGTCTGCGTGGCGCAGCGCACCTACGAGAAGTCCGACCACGCCCTGCGCGTCACCCATCAGGCCCTGGAGAGCGACCGCGCCTGAACACCCGGGCCCGGAACGCGAGAACGCCCGTACCCGGTACGCGAACGCGGACCGGGTACGGGCGAATGGTCTGTGACCGTGGTGTTGTCACAGGCCGAGGGCCCCGGTGGAGCTCAGGCCTTCTTGGTCTCCCAGAAGATGGTGTCGATCTGGGCGATCAGCTCGAGGAGCTTCTCGCCGGTCTTCGGGTCGTTCGACGCCTTGGCAGCACTGCCTGCCTTGAGGGCGTCGTTGATGAGCTGGTGCAGCTCCGGGTACTTCTCGAAGTGCGGCGGCTTGAAGTAGTCGCTCCACAGCACCGAGATGTGGTGCTTGGCGAGCTCCGCGCGCTGCTCCTTGATGATGATGGCGCGGGTCCGGAAGTCCGGGTCCTCGTTGGCCTGGTACTTCTCCTGGACGGCCTTGACCGACTCGGCCTCGATGCGGGCCTGGGCCGGGTCGTATACGCCGCAGGGCAGGTCGCAGTGGGCGCTGACCTTAACCTTGGGCGCGAACAGGCGAGAGAACATGGCTGTCCTTCCTTGTGATCGTCTTTCCAGGTGGGAGATTACTCCCTGGGAGAGTCGTTTTCTCGGGTGCCCCATGTGGCTTAGGACAAAAGTCTGGTGTCACCCTGGGGCTGGTGGAGGAAGGGACGAGGAGGCGCAGCATGCGGGAACGGCGGGTCCGACCGGTCTACGCGGTCGAGGTGACCGGTCCTTCGATGGTCCCGACGCTCTACGAGGGCGATCGGCTGTTCGTGCGAAACGTCAACGGCCCGGCGGACGTCCGGGAGGGTGACGTCGTGGTCCTGCGGCACCCGCTGCAGCAGGACCTGCTCATCGTGAAGCGGGCGGTCGAGCGCCGTGAGGGCGGCTGGTGGGTGCTCGCCGACAATCCCTTCGGGCCGATCGCGGACAGCAGCGTATTCGGCACGGTGCCGGACGAGTTGGTGCTCGCCCGGGCCCTGGTGCGGTTCCGGCCGCCCCGGGAGCTTCAGAGGTCGGTGGCCGGGGTGCTGTCGTGGGCGGCGTCCTGTGTGCGGCCGCTGAGCGCGGACCGTTCGTTCTCCAGGCGCTTGCGGGCGCGGTAGGCCGCCACGTTCGCGCGGGTCGCGCAGCGGTCGGAGCAGTAGCGGCGGGATCTGTTGGTCGATGTGTCGACATAGGCGTTGCGGCAGGGGGCCGCCTCGCAGATGCCCAGCCGGTCCACGCCCAGTTCGGTCAGCTGGAAGGCCAGCCCCATGCAGGCGGTGGCGGCGTATCCCGCGGTGGCGGTGGCGGCGTGGTCGGCGAGGTGCATGTGCCAGTCGGGCCGGCCGGTCTCGTCGAGGTGTTCGTGCCCGGAGATCTGCGGGCTGACCGGGAACTCCAGCAGCAGCGCGTTGAGCAGGTCCACGGCGCGTACCTCGTCGCCCTCGTCGGCGGCCTCGAAGACCCCGCGCAGCCGGGTGCGTACGGCGCGCAGCCGGGGCACGTCGGCGTCGGTGCTGCGCGCGGCGGCCTGGGTGCTGGCGCCGAAGAGCGCGCGGACGGCGTCGACGCCGGTGAGGTCGTCCGTCCCGCGTTCCGGCTCCTCGCTGTTCACCAGGCGCACGGCGTAGTCCGAGTAATAGGCCAGTTCCACTTGTGATCCTTACGCGTGCGTTCTAGGCTCAGTAATGGTCGAGGTAGCTATCAGGGTATTACGAACGGGGGAGACGGCGATGACGGGTACACCGGCGGCACCGACGGCACCCGCGGTGCGCACCGCGGACTGGCAGAGCTGGCAGAAGAGCTGGGACCGCCAGCAGGAGTGGTACCTGCCGGACCGCGAGGAGCGGTTCCGGGTGATGCTGGACATGGTCGAGGCATTGGTCGGGCCCGCGCCCAAGGTGCTGGACCTCGCGTGCGGCACGGGCAGTATCTCGGACCGCGTGCTGCGGCGCTTCCCCGAGGCGCGATCCACCGGCGTCGACCTCGATCCGGCCCTGCTGACCATCGCCCGGGGGCACTTCGAGGGCGAGTCGCGGATCGAGTTCGTCACCGCCGATCTGCGCGACCCGCGGTGGACCGACCGGCTCCCGCACCGGGAGTACGACGCCGTCCTCACCGCGACGGCGCTGCACTGGCTGCGGACGGATCCGCTGCGCGAGCTGTACGGCCGGGTCGCCGGCGTCCTGCGGCCCGGCGGGGTCTTCATGAACGCCGACCACGCGCCCGACGAATCCACGCCCCGGATCAACGAGGCGGAGCGGGCGCTGCGGCACGCGCGCATGGCGCGGGAGAAGGCGGAGGGCGTGCTGGACTGGACCGAGTGGTGGGACCTGGCCCGCCAGGACGAGCTGCTGGCCGGACCGGTCGCCGAGCGCTACGAGATCTTCGGCTCGCACGCCGACGGCGAGCCGCACTCCGTCGAATGGCACGCCCAGGCGCTCCGCGACGCCGGCTTCGCCGAGGCCCGCGCCGTCTGGCGCTCGGTCCCCGACGCGCTGGTGCTCGGCCTGAAATAACGCGCGGAACAACGCGCGCCGCCCCGGACAGGAGAAGGCCGGACGGCCGGGCTCGCGGCCCGGCCGTCCGGCCTCGTCCGTTCGGGTCACAGCACCTTGGACAGGAACGCCTTGGTGCGGTCGTGCTGCGGGTTGTTCAGGACGTCACGGGGGTTCCCCGCCTCGACGACGATGCCGTCGTCCATGAAGACCAGCGCGTCGCCCACCTCGCGGGCGAAGCCCATCTCATGGGTGACGACGATCATCGTCATGCCGTCCTCGGCGAGCCCGCGCATGACGTCGAGGACGTCACCGACGAGCTCCGGGTCGAGCGCGGAGGTCGGCTCGTCGAAGAGCATCAGCTTCGGCTCCATCGCCAGCGCGCGGGCGATGGCCACCCGCTGCTGCTGTCCGCCGGACAGCTGCGAGGGGTAGTTGGCCGCCTTGTCGGCCAGGCCGACCCGGTCGAGCAGCCGCTCCGCGCGGGCCCGGGCGGTCGCCTTCGACTCGCCCTTGACCTGCATCGGGGCTTCCATGACGTTCTCGATCGCCGTCATGTGCGGGAAGAGGTTGAAGCGCTGGAACACCATGCCGATGTCCCGCCGCTTCGCCGCGACCTCGCTGTCCTTCAGCTCGTAGAGCTTGTCGCCCTTCTGCCGGTAGCCGACCAGCTCGCCGTCCACCCACAGGCGGCCGGCGTTGATCTGCTCCAGGTGGTTGATGCACCGCAGGAAGGTGGACTTGCCCGAGCCGGACGGGCCGACGAGGCAGAACACCTCGCGCGGCGCGACCTCCAGCTCGATCCCCTTGAGGATGTGCGCCAGGCCGAACGACTTGTGGACGGCCTCGGCCTTGACCATGGGCTGAACGGTCATCGGGCCACCTCCGGACGGCGCAACGTGCTGAGATTCGCCTTGATCTTCTGCCACGGGGTGAGCGGCAGACTGCGCAGCGAGCCCCGGGCGAAGCGGCGTTCCAGGTAGTACTGGCCGACGCTGAACACGCTGGTCAGGGCGAGGTACCAGATGGACGCGACGAAGAACATCTCCATGGTCGCGAAGGAACTCGCGGCGATGTCCTGCGCGCTGCGCAGCAGGTCCTGGTACTGGACGGCGACGACCAGCGAGGACGTCTTGAGCATGTTGATGAACTCGTTGCCGCTCGGCGGGATGATCACCCGCATGGCCTGCGGCAGCACCACGCGGCGCATGGTCTGGCCCTGCTTCATGCCCAGGGCGTGCGACGCCTCGGTCTGGCCCTCGTCGACCGACTGGATGCCGGCCCGCACGATCTCGGCCATGTAGGCGCCCTCGTTCAGACCGAGCCCCAGCAGGGCGGCCACGAACGGGGTCATGACGTCGACCATGTTGTTCTTGTAGATCGGGCCGAGGTTCAGGACCGGGAAGATCAGCGCCAGGTTGAACCAGATGAGCAGCTGTACATAGACCGGGGTGCCGCGGAAGAACCAGATGTAGAGCCAGGCGACGCCGCCTGTCACCGGGTTCTTGGAGAGCCGCATGACGGCGAAGAGCACACCGAGCAGCAGCCCCATCAGCATCGACAGGACGCTGATGAGGATGGTGTGCCACATACCGGTCAGGATGGAGTGGTCGAACAGCTTCTCCGGCACGGTCGCCCAGCGCACATCGCCCTGGGAGAACGAGAACACCAGTGCGGCCAGCACGGCCACGACGACGACCGCACTGATCCAGCGCCCGTAATGGCGTACGGGGATCGCCCGGATGGCCTCCGCGGGGACCGCGGTGGCGGTCCCGGCGGACCCGCTCGACGGAGCGTCAGCGGGTTCCTTATCGAATTTGTCAGTCACTGCGACGGCCCTTCAGTGGAGCGCGTGGGGTCAGGAGCCGCCGTTGATCGCGGCCTTGGTGATCGCGCCGTCGCCGGCGCCCCACTTGTCGAGGGCTGCCTTGTAGCTGCCGTCGGCGATGATCGCGTCCATCGCCAGCTTGATCGCGTCGCGCAGCTGCGTGTTGCTCTTGTCCACGGCGATGCCGAACGGTCCGGCGTCGGACTTGTTGGCCACCGACTCGAAGTCGTTGCCGCCGCCCGCGGTCTTGGCGATGTACGCGGCGACCGGGGAGTCGTTCAGGTCGGCGACCGCTCCGCCGGCCTTGACGCGGGTCTGGGCCTCGGCGTCGGTCGGGAAGGACTCGATGGACAGCGCTCCCTTGCCGTCCGTCGTGCACTTCTTGGAGAGGTCCTTGGCGGCCGCCTCGAAGGTCGTACCGCGCTGGACGGCCAGCTTCTTGCCGCACAGGTCGTCGACGGAGGTGATGTGCTCCGGGTTGCCCTTCTTGACCAGGATGCCGGTGCTCGCGGTGAAGTAGTCGACGAAGTCGACGCCCTTACCGGTCTTCTGCCCCTTGTCGTCCAGGCCCTCCTGGCGGGCCTTGGTGTCGCTGACGGAGGACATGACGACGCCGTAGCGGCCGGTCTGCATCGCGGCCAGGAGGCCGTCGAAGGTGCCGCTGGTGAACTTGAACGTCACGCCGAGCTGCTTGCCGAGCGCCGCGGCGATGTCGGGGTCGACGCCGACGATGGTGCCGTTCTGCTTCAGCTCCATCGGGGCGTACGTGGCGTCGGTGCCGACCTCGATGACACCGGCGTCCTGGAACTTCTTGGGCAGCTTGTTGAAGAGCGGAGCACTGTTCGACTTCGTCGAGGTGTCGGGGCCGCTGTCCTTCTTGGTCTGGTCGCCACAGCCGCTGAGCAGCAGGGTGCCCGCGACCGCGATCGCGCCGACCGCTGTGATCCGAGATGTGGCGGCCGAGCGACGGGTGGTGCGTGCGGTCATTGCTGGTTCCTCCTGCGGAATGTGGGCGGAGTGGGGAAGACGGTGGGTGGGGATCCCCTATTCGAGTGTCGCCACCCGGTGTGATGTGCGCATCTTGCCATCCGGACAGACCCAGTCAGTGGTCCAGTTGTGTCAAAATCGGATAACGGGCGATCCCCGGGCTCTCACCGGGCCGGCACACCAAGGCCGGACCACGGTGGGGCCACGCCGACCAGTCGCACACAGTATCCGCGGTTACTCCCCATTCGGGCCTTTTGCCGCGCTGTATGCCGTTATTTCCGATTCGCCTCCTGCTGGCGGAACCGAATAGGACTCGTCAGCGGAATCGGTCTTCCGGTAGAACGGATCCTTACCCCTCATCCCGGGGCCCATGGCATGCGTGCGGCATGCCTGGCGCCGGTGCCTTCAGGACCACTCAAGTGCCTGGGTGTACCGATGCCGAGCCCGCCTATCTCCATTTCTGGAGGTAGTACCCTCGAAACCAAATCAGACAAAGGGGTCAATTGTGGCAGCGGAGATCGTCAATCCTCGGACCGATACGGACACGTTTCCCATCGATCCGGTCTTCGCCCTGCACCGTGGCGGAAAGATGGAGGTGGCCGCGACCGTGCCGGTGCGCGATGCGGACGATCTGTCCCTCGCCTACACGCCGGGTGTCGCGAAGGTCTGCACGGCCATTGCCGAGCAGCCCGATCTGGTGAACGACTACACCTGGAAGTCCAACGTCGTGGCCGTGGTCACGGACGGCACCGCGGTGCTCGGACTCGGTGACATCGGCCCGGAAGCCTCCCTGCCGGTGATGGAGGGCAAGGCGATCCTCTTCAAGCAGTTCGGCGGGGTCAACGCGGTCCCCATCGCGCTGGCCTGCACGGACGTGGACGAGATCGTCGAAACCGTGGTGCGGATGGCGCCGTCCTTCGGCGGCGTCAACCTGGAGGACATCTCCGCCCCCCGCTGCTTCGAGATCGAGCGGAAGCTGCAGGAGCGCCTCGACATCCCGGTCTTCCACGACGACCAGCACGGCACCGCCGTCGTGACGCTCGCCGCGCTGCGCAACGCCGCCAAGCTCACCAACCGGTCGCTGGGCCAGCTGCGCGCGGTGATCTCGGGCGCGGGAGCGGCCGGGGTCGCGATCGCCAAGATCCTCATCGAGGCGGGAATCGGCGATGTCGCCGTCACCGACCGCAAGGGGATCGTGCACGGCGGCCGTGACGACCTGAACTCCGTCAAGCGCGAGCTGGCCACGTACACCAATAAGGCTGGTCTTTCCGGTTCGCTGGAGACCGCCCTGGACGGAGCCGACGTCTTCATCGGCGTGTCCGGCGGAACCGTGCGCGAGGAGGCGGTGGCCACCATGGCCAAGGGCGCCTTCATCTTCGCCATGGCCAACCCGACGCCGGAGATCCACCCGGATGTCGCACACAAGTACGCCGCCGTCGTCGCCACCGGCCGCAGCGACTTCCCGAACCAGATCAACAACGTCCTGGCGTTCCCGGGCATCTTCGCCGGCGCCCTCCAGGTGCGCGCCTCGCGCATCACCGAGGGCATGAAGATCGCCGCCGCCGAGGCGCTGGCCGCCGTCGTCGCCGACGAGCTCAGCGCCGACTGCGTCATCCCGTCGCCCTTCGACGAGCGGGTCGCCCCGGCGGTCACCGCCGCGGTCGCGGCCGCCGCCCGCGCGGAGGGCGTCGCCCGCCGCTGACCGCCCTCCGGGCGGGTTGTCGCAGGACAGGAATGACGGCGGGCCGGCACCCATGGGTGCCGGCCCGCCGTCGCCGGTGTCAGGACTTGGGCAGCGGTACGAGCAGCTCCGGGCGCAGCGCGAGATCGCGGAGCTGCGCCATGGTCAACGGTGGCGCGGCCATCCAGGCGGGGTCGGAGCGACGGCCGGACAGCGAGTCGCCGGCGTTGACCTGGATGAACATCGTCCGGCCGTCGGGAAGGCCCAGGCCGGCGCAGTATCCCGCGACGCTCTTCGTGCCGTCGTCGTACAACTGAATGCCGGGCACGATGCGCCAGGTCCACAACGTGCGGCCGCCGCTCAGTTCCACCTTCCCGCAGTCCGCCGTCCAGCGCTTCGTGTCGAATTCGGCACAGACGTCGTGCGCCCCTGACCCGTCCGGAGCGAAATTGTGGATCGAGATCTCGCCGTACTTCCCGCCCTTGGCCACCAGGTACATCCCGTCGCCGATCGCGACGTCCTTGCCGCTACCGGGCTTGCTGTTCAGTTCGATCCGGCCCACCTCCGGCGGGAGCAGCTCCCTGAGCAGCGCGGTCTGCGTCGGGCCGCTGTACCCGGCGGCGATCTGCACCCGCCGTGCGTCCACCGCACCCGGCAGCAGCAGGCCGGCGGTCACCGCGCCGGCGAGAGCCAGCGCGGAAACGGCGATCCGGGCCCGCCGGCGCCGCCGCCGTATGCTCCGGGCCTGGGCGAAGATCCGCTCGCTCGTACCGTTCGGCACGGGGACGACACCGTCGACGGCCCGCCGCAACAGCTCTCTGACCGCTTGGTCCTGGTTCATACCCGCTCCTCCCGCATCTCGGCGCGCAGCGCCGCCATCCCGCGTGCCGTATGGCTCTTGACGGTGTTCTCACGCATGCCGAGCGCCTCGGCGGTGGCCTCGACGCTCAGGTCCTCCCAGTACCGCAGGACGAGCACGGCGCGCTGCCGCGGCGTGAGCCGGGAGAGTGCGACGCGGACGGCCACACCGGTGTCGGTGTCGGTCTCCGGGCCGATCCGCTCGGGGAGTTCGCCGTAGGGCTGCTCGCGGTGCCAGAAGCGGCGGCGGGAGGCGATGAAGGTGTTGACCAGCGTCTTGCGGGCGTAGGCCTCGACATTGTCGAGGCGCTCCAGCCGGCGCCAGCCCAGGATGACCTTCACCAGTGTCGTCTGGACGAGGTCGTCGGCCTCGTCGCTGTTGCCGCACAGCAGGAACGCGCTCCGGAAGAGCGCGAACCGTCTGCCGGCGACGAACGCGTGCAACGCGTCGTCGTCGCCTCCGCCGGCGCTGCCGTCCTGCCGCATGTCGTCCCCTCCCCGTGCCGCGTGGGCGGATCGCCCGTCACTGTGTCAGTGCGCTGGGAGGCCCGGGAGGTTGCACCAAGGGCAAGGGGTGACGTGTCCGGGGGTGACGGGATCAGGGTGACGTATGTCGCTTCGTACGGCGGGGTCTTCACCGGATGTCGATCGCGCCGATAGTTTCTGGGCATGTTCGCTGCCTATGCCGCACGTATCGACCGTGATCAGCCGCTGAACGGCCTGGAGCTGGGGGAACGCCCGGAGCCGGAACGCCGGGAGGGGTGGACGACGGTCACGGTGCGGGCCGCGTCGCTCAACCACCACGACCTGTGGTCGCTGCGCGGGGTGGGGCTCGGGCAGGAGCGGCTGCCGATGATCCTCGGCTGTGACGCGGCGGGTGTCGACGAGAACGGCAACGAGGTCGTCCTGCACTCCGTCATCGGCCAGTCCGGGCACGGCGTCGGACCGGACGAGCCGCGTTCGATCCTCACCGAGCGGTACCAGGGGACGTTCGCCGAGCGGGTGTCGGTGCCGGCCTGGAACGTGCTGCCGAAGCCCGCCGAGCTCTCCTTCGAGGAGGCGGCCTGTCTGCCGACCGCGTGGCTGACCGCGTACCGGATGCTCTTCACCAACGCGGGCGTGCGGCCGGGCGATTCCGTCCTGGTGCAGGGCGCGGGCGGCGGGGTGGCGACGGCGGCGATCGTGCTGGCGAAGGCGGCCGGGCTGCGGGTGTTCGCGACGAGCCGGGACAAGGCCAAGCGTGAGCGCGCGGTGGAGCTGGGCGCGGAGGAGGCCTTCGAGCCGGGCGCGCGGCTGCCGCGGCGGGTCGACGCGGTGATCGAGACGGTGGGCGCCGCCACCTGGTCGCATTCGGTGAAGTCGCTCAGGCCCGGCGGCACGCTGGTGATCTCGGGCGCCACGAGCGGCTCGAACCCGCCGGCCGCCGAACTCACCCGGATCTTCTTCCTGGAGCTGAAGGTCGTCGGCTCGACGATGGGCACCAAGGACGAGCTGGAGGATCTGCTCAGCTTCTGCGCGGCCACCGGTGTCCGGCCGGTGATCGACTCCGTACTGCCGCTCGAACGGGCCCGCGAGGGCTTCGAGAAGATGGCGGGCGGCGAGCTGTTCGGAAAGATCGTGCTGACGACGGGCTGACGACGGGCCGACGGACAGCGGGCTCCGACCAGTCGGAGCCCGCTGTCCGTGTCCCCGCGTCGTCCCCGCGTCAGTCCTTGCGGCCGCGCAGCACAGCGCCGATCCGGGCAGCCGCCGTCGACAGATGGCGGCGGGTCTCGCGCAGCTGACCGGCGTCCACGCCCCGGTCGCGGGCCGCGTCACGGATGTCGTCGCGAAAACGGTCCAGGAGGCGTTCCAGCTCGCGGCCCGGGTCGGCGACGGCGTCCTCGGAGTCGTTCTCCCTGGCCCAGTCGGGCGCGTCCGCCGGCACCTCGGCCGAGGCGGCGTCCGCGTCAGTGGTGCTGCTCGTCGCGCCGTCCGGATCGGTCTTCAGGTAGCCGGGCCAGGCGGTCGAGATATGGCCGGTGGCCCGGCCCAGCGCGCCCAGTTCGCGGTTGAGTTCGGCGAGGCCCTCCTTGAGGCCGCCCTGCCAGTCGCCCTCGCGGACGTGGGACTGCACCTGCTCCTGCACCTGCTTGGCGATCCGCTGCACCTCGACCCGGGCGAAGTCCTGCGCCTCCTTGGCCTGGAGGCGGGCGTTGCGCGCATCCTCCTTGGCCCGGCGGCTCTCCTCCTTGGCGCGGCGGGCCTGGTCCTTCCACTCCTGCTTCATGGCGCGGAAGTCGGTGCCGACACCGTTGCCCGCGGGGGAGTTGCGAGCCTCCTGCGCCGCGGCCCGGATCTCCCGGCGCAGATCACCGGCGGCGCCGCGGACGTCCTCGCGGATCTCGGCGGCCAGCGTCGAGACCGATTCGCGGATCTCGTTCTCCAGGTCGGCGATCTCGTCGGCCCTGGCGGCCAGTTCGGCGCGGCCGGCGTCGGAGATGGAGTACACCTTGCGGCCGCCCTCGGTGCTGTGGGTGACCAGGCCCTCCTTCTCCAGCTTGGCCAGCCGCGGGTAGACGGTGCCGGCGGAGGGCGCGTAGAGGCCGTGGAAACGCTCCTCCAGCAGCCGGATGACCTCGTAGCCGTGGCGCGGGGCCTCGTCCAGGAGCTTGAGGAGGTACAGCCGCAGGCGGCCGTGGGCGAAGACGGGGGCCATGTCAGATGTCCTTCCGGAGTGAGGGGGTCCCGTCGGTCAGCGCGCCGGCCGGCTCGTCGTCGACCGGTGGGCGGCGCAGCAGCGCGATGGCGCCGGAGACGGTGGTGGCCTTCAGATGGGCGCCGCCGGTGCCGACCCGTCCGGTGATGCGCTTGGCGCCCCACTGGCCGGTGACCCGCAGGTCCTCGAAGGCGCAGGACACGGCGCCGCTGGCGGTGTTGGCGTCGACCTCGGCGTTCGCGGGATCCGGGATGCGGATGGCGATCTCGCCGGAGACGGTGTTCAGCCGGACGTCGGCGCCCGGGGGCGTCTCGACGGGGGCCAGGTCGAGCACCATGTTGCCGCTGACGGAGTCGGCCTTGATGCGGGCGCCGCTGCCCTCGACGACGGTCAGGTCGCCGGAGACGGTGTTGATGTGCAGGTCGCCGGAGACCGCCTGGGCCTCGACGTTGCCCGAGATGGTGTTGGCGCTGACCGAGCCGGCCACGCCGACCAGGGTGACGTCCCCGTTGACCCCGCGTACCTGGGTGGCTTCGGAGATGCCGGAGATCACCGCGCTGGCGCCGACCACGCCGACCTCGACGCGGGTGCGCTGCGGCACGGCGAGCGAGACGACCGCGTGCCGCTCCCAGCCCTTGCCGCCGAGCCACTTGAGGAAGCCCTTCCAGGGCAGGTCGTCATAGCCGACGGTGAGGACGCCGCCCTTGAGGCTGACGAGCAGCGGCGGTCCGTCGAGCTCACTGACCTCCAGCCGGGCCGGGCCCTCCTCGACACCGACGACGTTCACCGCGCCGCCGACGATGCGCACGCGCACCGTGTCGACCTGCGCGTCGAAGACAAGCTTGTGTGGTTCCGTCACGGTCCATTCCGACGTGCCGCTCATGTCGACCCTCCTCGGTGGTACGTCAGGCAACGCAACATATCGCGTCTCTTGAGAGACACGATATATCGCGTACTGGAGAAGTCAAGCGGCCTGTTCCGCGGTCCTGAGCCGTACTCGAGCCGTCCCCGAGCGGTGTCGATGGGCGCCGGTGCGGCGCCCGCGCGGGCCGTCACTCCTCGTCGTCGTCCTCGTCGTCCAGCCGGGCCAGCCAGGTGGCCAGCCGCTCCACGGGGATCTCGAAGTCGGGATTGAGGTCGACGAACTCGCGCAGCCGGGAGGCGAGCCACTCGAAGGTGACCTCCTCCTCGCCGCGCCGGCTCTCCAGCTCCTCGATACCGCGATCGGTGAAGTACACGAGATGCTCCATAGCTCCAAGCAGGGGTCACCGGTGCACACGGACACCGCGACACGGGGACGGTGGGACATTCCAGGCAAGGATAGGCAGCATTCCGACACTCCCTCGCGCGGGTCCTCGCAGGCCGCTAGCCTTTCGTTACTGCTGGCCGAACGGGGGGTGGCGCGGCGTGACAGGGGGGTATGGGGGCGCACAGGACGCACAGGACGAGGACTCGGATCCCTTCGAGACCCTGGCGCCCCTGGTGAGAGCCGCCACCGTACGTGTTCATGCCCCTCCGTCCGGGTATGCCCCGGACGGGTCCGGCGGTCCGTCCGCCGGGGACGTCGCCGTCCGCCCATGGGGCAGCGGCTTCTTCGTCGCCCCCAACTGGGTGCTCACCTGCGCCCATGTGGCGCTCCGGGGCGAGGGAGGCGCGGTGGTTGACGGTGGGCGCGAGGTCGGCATCACCTTCGACGGGCGCACGGTCCGCGGCCGCGTCGAATGGGCCGAACCGGCGGCGAATCCCGGACCGGGGTTGTGGCCCGCCCCCGACCTGGCGCTGATCCGGCTGCTGGAACCGGTGCCGCACGCCTGTGTCTGGCTCACCGAGCGCACCTCGAAGGTCTTCACCCGCAAGGAAGTCGCCTTCTTCGGCTGCATGGAGGTGGACGGCGAGGTCGAGGACGTCAGCGGCCGGTGCACGATCCGCGGCGAGCTGGGCAAGGACGGCAAGCTCCGCCTCGGCAACGAGGACGAGATCCCGTCGGGCGCCTCCGGCGGCCCGGTCGTCGACCTCGCCCGTGGCGAGGTGATCGGCGTGCTCAAGGCCCGGCGCGGCGGCCAGGACGGCGGACTGGCCATATCCGTCGTGCAGTTACGCGGGCTGCCGCTGCCGCAGGGGCCGGTCGGCGCCGAGTCCGACGACCTCTTCCAGCGGGTGGTGCACGCCCACGACCGGCATCATGCCGACCGCCACCGGCGCGCCGACACCAACGTCACGACCTGGACCGACGCCCACAACCTGATGGGCGCCACCCCCGGGCGCGCCCTTTCGCCCGGGATGCGCACCGAACTGCTCGGACTGCTCGCCGAACTCCCGCCACCGGTCAGCACATTGAGCCTGCTGGCGACGGTCAACGAACTGCGCGGCCAGCCCTGCGAGAACCTGCCGCTGGCGCCGCGCGGCTGGCGCGACGGGCTCGGGCTGCTCTACGAACTGCGGCGCGGGCAGAGCGAGTTGGAGACGGTGCTGCGCTACTGCGTCCATGCGGCGACGGCGGAGCGCCCGTACGAGGCGGCGCACGGCGCCGAGCGGCGGCTGTGGAACTGGGCGGCGGCCGTCGCCGCGAGCGAACGGGACCTGTCGCGCGGCTTCCGCAACGAGCTGGGCCGCGAATGGCTCGCCCGGGTCAACGACCGCAGGACGGACCCCGGCCCGTCCGGTGTGCGGGTCCCGGGCGCCGGCGGTCCGCCCGCCCGTGAGGCGGTCTCGCACCCCTCGGTGCTGCTGGAGATCGACCGCCGCGGCTGGGAACGGGACAGCTACGACTGGCGGATCGCCATCGTGGACGCGGCGGGCGACGTCCGGCCGGTGGCCGAGGGTGCGGAAGGCACCCGCCTCGGCGAACTGCCGGTGCGGCTGAGCGCCCCGCTCGCCGAGGCGTTCCGCCGCTGCGACGAGCCGGACCGCCGGGCGGTACTGCAGGTGGCGGTGGTCAGAGCGCTGCTCGAACTGCCGGTGGAGACCTGGCGGATACCGGCGGACGGGACGACGCTGGGGGAGCAGCGTCCGGTCGTGGTGCGCCGGGCCGACCCGGAGTACGACCCGGACGAGGTCGGCGAGGACGCGGCCCTGCGGAGGGCCCGCTGGAAGCGGGTGCAGGCCGGGCCGATGGAACCGGTGGTGCTGGACTGCGACGCCGGGGAGCCGGGGCCGGTCCCCTCGGACGACGAACTGCGCTCCCGTGGCCTGTACTCGGTGCCCGCGCTGTGCCGGGCCTCGGATGCCGAGGACGGCCCCGCGAACCTGCGCCGGGTCACCAACGCCGGGTACGGAGTGGTCCTCTGGCGCCGCGAACGGGCCGAACGGGACCTGGTGTGCACCGATTTCCACCGGGGGGTGGAACACGCGGTCGCCGCCGCCGCGCAGGCGGACCGGCTGCCGGAGGCGGTGCGTAAGCTGCGTGCCGATCTCGCCCGCCGCGAGCCCGAGGCCTACATCTCCAAGGGACTGATCCTGCTGTACGACGACCCGACCCGCCCGCTGCCCGGCACCGATCAGCCGCTGGAGACGCCATGACCGGCCGAACACACCCCTTATGTTCCGCCCCCACTCCGTGGGACGGTCGATACGTGGTCTGCGCTCCTGCCATCGACGTACGAGCGACGAGGAGCATGTAGTGCCTGACATCAACGCGCGGCCCGACGGGAATGCCGGGACCGACGGCAACGAAGAGAACGAGTGGCTGATCTACCGGGGTGCCGGGGAGCCGCACGACGGGATCAGTACGCTGCCCGATCCGCCGCCGTGGCGGGATTTCGACGGCGGCCCCCTCGTCGAGCCCGGCCCCGGCACGGACAGCGCCTCGACCCGCAGGCTCGGCGCGTACCGGCACATGGCGCAGCTGCACCGGCCCAGTCCGGAAGAGCTGGAGATCGTCAACGCCGCGCTGTACCTGCGCCGTCCGCTGCTGGTCACCGGCAGTCCCGGCACCGGCAAGAGCACGCTGGCGCATGCCGTCGCGTACGAGCTGGGTCTCGGACGGGTGCTGCGCTGGCCCATCGTCAGCCGCACCACGCTGCAGGACGGCCTCTACCGCTACGACGCCATCGCGCGGCTCCAGGACACCCAGATCGCGGCGAGCGGCCGGGCCCAGACGCCCGGCGGCATCGGCAGCTACATCCGGCTGGGCCCGCTGGGCACGGCGCTGCTGCCGACGGCGCGGCCCCGCGTCCTGCTCGTGGACGAACTGGACAAGAGCGATATCGATCTTCCCAATGACCTGCTGAACGTGCTGGAGGAGGGCGAGTTCGCGATCCCCGAGCTCGAACGGCTCGCCGAGCGCGAGCCGCGGGTCGAGGTGCTCACCGACGACAGTACGAAGGTGACGGTCGAGGACGGCCGGGTCGGCTGCCGGGCCTTCCCCTTCGTCGTGCTCACCAGCAACGGCGAGCGCGACTTCCCGGCGCCGCTGCTGCGGCGCTGCATCCATCTCGAACTGGGGCAGCCCGACCACAAACGGCTGGCCACCGTGGTCCGGGCGCATCTGGGGACCGAGGCGGCCAGGATCGGCGACGATCTGATCACCCGGTTCCTGGAGCGCTCGCGCAGCGAACTCCTCGCCGCCGACCAGCTGTTGAACGCGATCTACCTCACGCACCACGCCGCGCCGCCGTCCCGCGACCGGCTCGCCGACATGCTCATCCAGCGACTCGACCGGCCGAGGTGAGGGTGTGACAGCGCCTCCCCCCTCCCCGCCACCCGAGGCCCAGCCGCCTCCGTCGCCGCCTCCGCGGCCGCGCCGTGATCCGCTCGCGGAGATCATCGAGCGGCTGCGCGGGGCGGGGCTCGACCCGGACCTGGGTGAACTGGCCGACGCCGTCTGGCTGGCGCGCTGGTCGCAGCCCGCCGGGGCCGGCGCGGAGCCCGGTGAGTGGGCCGACGGCCCGCGCCCGGCGGACCGGGCGACCGGGCCGGCCGCGGTGGACACCGTGGACCGGCCGGCGGACCCGGCGGCCGACGCGGGGGACCGTCCCGACGATCCGGGGGCGGGATCCGGCCATCCCGGCGGCGGTCTGCCCGGGGGCAGCATCGCGCTGTATCCGGGGGACCGGGACCGTACGGCCGGTGGCGGACGGGGCTCCCCGCTGCCGGGCGGCGCCTTCTCCATCGGCGTGCCCGAGGCACCCGCACTGCCGGGACTGCTGGAACTGCAGCGGGCGCTGCGCCCGTTGCAGCGCTACCACAGCGCCGCACCGCCGATCCGCAGCGAGCTGGACGAGTCGGCGACGGCGGAGCGCAGCGCGCGGGCCGGCGGTCTGCTGATGCCGGTCTTCCGCAGCATCTCGCGGGGCGACGCCTCGCTGCAGCTGCTGATGGACGCCTCGTCGTCGATGTACGTGTGGGAACGCATGCTCGGCGAGTTCCAGCAGGTCTTCGGCCAGTTGGGCGCCTTCCGTGACGTCCATGTGCAGTATCTGCACCAGACCCCGGACGGCGGCGCCGCGGTGAGCCGCCGCTTCGAACCCGGCGCCGCCGGGCTGCGCTCCGCGGACCAGCTCAACGACCCGACGGGACGTCAGGTGACAGTGCTCGTCAGCGACTGCGCCGGCCCGCTGTGGCGCAGCGGCGAGGCGCACCGGCTGCTGCACCGGCTGTCCCGGCACGCGCCCGTCGCCGTGCTCCAGCCGCTGCCGCAGCGGCTGTGGTCCCGTACCCGGCTGCCGACCTCGTACGGGCTGCTGATGCGCGGGCAGGGCCCCGGACAGTCGGCGACGCTGCACTTCGAGGGGGAGGGCGCGCTGGAGCGACCCGGCATGGTCCCGGTCCCGGTGCTGCCGCCGACCGCCGCCGCGCTGGGCGCGTGGGCGCGGCTGCTGTCGGGCACCGGCACGGGACCGGTGCCGGCCGCGGTGGGCTGGGTGCGCGCCGACCAGCCGGCCGCACCGCCGTCCCGGCCGCGCAGACCGCTGGCCCCGGCCGAGCTCGTCGCCCGGTTCCGGTCCGCCGCCTCCCCGGGCGCTGCGCAGCTCGCGGTGTACGTGGCCGCGGCCCCGCTCTATCTGCCGGTGATGCAGCTGGTGCAGCGCACGATGCTGCCCGACTCCGGACCCGCGGAACTCTCCGAGGTGCTGCTCAGCGGGCTGCTCACCCGGGCCGGCTCGGGCGGCTCCGGCGGTCCCGGAACGGAGACGCCCCCGTACGGAACAGTGCTGGACACCCCCGCGTACGGCACCGTGATCGGCGAGGTGCCCGCGGCACGTCCGCCGGCGCAGTGGTACGCGTTCGCCGAGGGCGTCCAGGACGTCCTGCTGGGCCCGTTGGGGCGGGACGAGGCACTGCTGGTGCTCAAGCACTGCTCCGAGTACGTCGAGCAGCGGTTCGGGCTCGGCGGCCCCAACTTCCCGGCGCTGGCCATCGCCCAGCTGGCGGACGGCCGTGGCGGCGGAGCCGTGCCGGGACGGATACCGGCGCTGGACGGCGGTGCGGAGGAGTCGGCCCGGCGGGCCGCGCAGCCCTTCGCCCAGGTGGCGGCGAAGGTGCTGGAACGCTTCATCCCGCTGACGGACGTGACCGAGCAGATCGGTGTCGAGGGCGCCGGCGCTCCCCGTTCGCAGGCGGCGCTGGAACGGGCCAGGGTGCTCGTCGGGCGCTTCGAGTCCGACGGCATGGTGCAGAGCCTGCTGGACGCCGTACAACTGCTCCGCCGGGCGGCGGCCGCCGCGCTGCCGACCGCGGCCGATCCCGAGCTGTGGGGCGAGCTGGCGCAGAACCTGCTGCGGCTGTGGCGGCTGCAGGGCGAGGCCGGTCTGCTGCGCGAGGCGCAGGAGGCCGCGGAGATCGCGGTCGCCTCGCCCGGTGCGGTGCGGGCCCGCGCCGTGCTGGCCCGGGTGCTGCACGCGGCCGCCTCCGACCTGCGGGCGCTCGGCCAGCGGCAGGCCGCGCTGGAGCTGCTGCGGCGCGCCGACCGGGAGTTCACGGCGGCCGGCGCGGGCGCCGGGCTGGAGCCGGACGAGACGCTGCGGATCACCCTGGAGCGGGCCGAGGCGCTGGAGGAGCAGTGGCGGCTCAGCGGTGAGACCGGGCCGTTGCAGGAGACCATCGGCATGCTGGAGGCGTACTCCGACGGGCATCCCCGGTCCGGGGAGGACGTCCCCCAGCCGGCCGGCCTTTCGCTGGCCCGCGGGCGGGCGCTGTTGATGCTGGCCGGGACGGGTGACGATGCCGAGCGCTCCCGGGTGTACGCCGCGCAGGCCGCCGGGTCGCTGGAGTACGCCCGCGCAGCGCTGGCCGCGGAACAGGCGCCGATCGAGGACAGGGTCCGGGTTCAGCTGCTGCTGATCGACGCACTGCTGCTGGCGGGCGACCGGCTGGAGCAGGCCGGCCGGCTGGTGGCGCGGACGCTGGAGGACGTCAGGGAGCGGATACTCCGGGCCGAGGTGCTGGTCCGGTCGGCCCGGCTGTGGGTGCACCGGTATGCGGCGGGCGGGCCGCCGTCGGATCTGGACGAGGCGGCCGACCGGTTCCAGGATGCGGGCCACCAGATGATGCGGGACCGGCCCGAGTACGGCGAGTTGATGGAGGAGTGGGGCACGGTCCTGCTCCAGCGGGCGGAACTGGCGGGCGGGGCGGCGTTCGTCTCCCGTGCGATCCGGGTGCTGCGGGACTGCCGGATGCAGTCCCCGGCCGGTCACCCCCGGCTCACCCAGCGGCTGATGATGCTGGGCCGGGCGTTGTTGCTGCGGTACCGGACGAGTCAGGACCTGGTCGACCTCCGCGAGGCCGAGCACATCTTCGGGCTCGCGGCCCGGAACGGCGGCGCTCCGCTGGTGCGGGCCCGCGCCTGGCTGGAGCTGGGTGAGGCGAACCGGCTGAACTTCCGGCACACCGGGGGATCCGACCGGCTGGACCAGGCGGCGGACGCCTTCCGCAGGGCGGCCGAGACGGCCAGGGCTGCCGAGGAGGGGTCGGCCGACCCGGCCCCGGCGGTGCGGCTGACGGCCGAGGCGCACCACCGGCGCGGTGTGGTGTACGAGGCGGCACAACGGCCGCGGGCCGCGCGGGAGGCGTACCGGGCGGCCTTGGAGGAGTGGCGCAGACTCCCGGACGGTGGCGGACGGGACGCCGACTGGACGGCGGAACGGCTGGCCGCTCTGGGCGGCGGACGGTAGGCGCGGCGTTCCCGACGCCGTGCCGGGGGTTTTGCCCACCCGATGGGCGGGCATCCCAGATGGGCCCCAACTGCGGGGAATTGAGGGTGGTGTGACGATGGGTCAGGAAAATAGCGCGGAGCGTACCGGAACGGCGGCAGATCCGGACGGACTGCCGGATCTGCTGGACCTGGATCTGGAGACGCTGCGGGAACTGGACCACCCCGTGCTGTCCGAGGTACTGGAGGGCCTGCGGACCCGGCTGGGTGAGCCGTCCGAGACCCTTTGGGCATTCAACAGCGCTTTCTGAACGCGCGGCCGCCCGGCTCCTTCGCCCTGGTGCCCCGCCCGGTTTCGGTCGGATCGCAGGCCGATCCGGACAATGCCGCCGCACCGGGGTTTGTGCTGCCGCGAGAGAAGGAAGGTTCCGCCACGGACCGGGGGACAGGGGACATGCTGTGAGGCAGGCCACGGAAGGACCGGTGACGTCGCGGGAACCGGCAGGACCGGACGGTCCACGTGCGGTCCCCTTCCGCCAGTTCATCCTCAAGATGAACGGCCGCTGCAACCTCGCTTGCCGCTACTGCTATCTCTACGCGGGCCCGGACAGCGGCTGGCGGCACCGTCCCGCTACCCCCGCCGCACCGGTGCTCGACGCCACCGCCGCCCGGATCGCCGAACACGCCGCCGCGCACGGGCTCACCGACATCGCGGTCGTCCTGCACGGCGGCGAACCGCTGCTCGCCGAGACCGAAGCGCTCGGCGCCGTCGTCGACCGGGTGCGGGCCGCGGTGCCCGTGGACTGCGCCGTGCACGGCACCGTCCAGACCAACGGCACGCTGCTCGACGACGACCGGCTGCGGACGCTGGCCGCGCACCGGATCCGGGTCGGGGTGAGTCTCGACGGCGGGCTGCCCGGCCACAACCTGGCGCGAGTGGACCACGCGGGCCGTCCGTCCTGGCCGGCCGCCGCCCGCGGGCTGCGGTTGCTCGCCGAGGACCGGCACCGGGGGAGCTACGCGGGCGTGCTCTGTGTCGTCGACCTCGCCTCCGACCCCGCCGAGGTCTACGGGTCGCTGCTCGACTTCTCGCCGCCCGCGGTGGACTTCCTCCTCCCGCACGGCAACTGGAGTGTGCCGCCGCCAGGCCTGCCCGCGCCGGCCGAGCGGCCGTCCCCGTACGGCGACTGGCTGTGCACCGTCTTCGACCAGTGGTGGCGGTCCGACCGCCGCCGGATCCGGGTGCGGATCTTCGAGGAGTGCCTCGCGCTGCTCCTCGGCGTCCCGGCGGCCACCGAATCGCTGGGGCTGCGGGCGTTCGACGCCGTGGTGGTGGAGACCGACGGCAGCATCGAGCAGGTGGACTCGCTCAAGTCCGCCTACGAGGGCGCCGCCGCCACCGGGCTCGACGTCTTCCACCACACGTTCGACGAGGCACTCGCACACCCGGGTGTCGCCGCCCGCCAGGGCGGGCTCGCCGCGCTGGCCGGGCAGTGCCGCCGGTGCCCGCTGGTCCAGGTGTGCGGCGGCGGCAACTACGCCCACCGATATGTCGACGGCGAGGGCTTCCGCCATCCGTCCGTATATTGCGCCGATCTCCAGCGGCTGATCCGGCATGTCGCGGATCGGCTGGCCGAGGCGGCCGCGGCATGACCACAGGGATCCTCTCCGGTGCGGCCGGCCGCATCTCCGACGCCCTGCTCCGGGAACTCGGCGGCACCCACGGCGGGCGTGCGGAGCTCGCCCTTCTCGCGGCGGGCCAGCACCGGCTGCGGCTGCTCCAGCTCCGCGCCCTGTCCGACGCGGTCGCACAGCACCGCGGCCCGGCCGCGCCCGTGTTCCGCCGGCACTGGGCGCTGTTGGAGGCCGCCGACCGGTTCGACCGGGACGCGACGCGGCGTGTGCTGTTCTACCCCCTCGTCGGCCCCTGGGTCCGCCGCTGCCTGCTCCGGCTCGGCACCGGGGGGCACGGACCGGCACTCACCCACGAGCTGGCCTACCTCGGCGCCCTCGCGGCGGCCGCCGGGGTACGCGCCGGTGTGCCGTTCGCCCTCCGGCTCGACGACGAGGACGGTGCGCTGCCACTGCCCACTCTGGGGGCGCTGAGCGCGACCGGCGGAGGCGGTCAGCAGGCGTTCGGAACCGTTGAACTCCTCTTCGACGGGGACGTGCTGACGGTCACTCCGCAGGGGGACGCCCCTGCCGTGATCCGCCGCGGCCCCGACGGGAGCTGGCGGTCGGACGATCCGCGCTGGTTCCCGTTGCGGGTCCTCACCGGTGGACCGCGGCCGGTCCTGCTCGACGAGATCGACCCGTTCCGGACGCAGGGCAGCGGACTGGAACGGCACTGCCCGCGGGCCGGCGACCGGCTGACGCCCGCCGAGTCCGACCAGTGGCAGCACGCCTGGGCGGGCGCCATGGCCGTGCTGCACCTCGGCGGGGAGACGCGTCCCGCCGAGGTGGCGGATCTGCTGGAGTGCTTCGTGCCGCTGCTCCCGTCGCCCGGTGCGGGGTCGCACACCAGCGGTGTGTCCCGCAGCGGGACCCGCCGCGAGGCTTTCGGCGCCGTGCTCAGCAGCATCCCGCAGAGCCCCGGGTATCTCGCCGCGACGCTCGTCCATGAACTGCAGCACGCCAAACTCGGTGCTCTCGCCGACCTTGTACCGCTACATACGGCGGATGCCCAGCGACGGTACTGGGCCCCCTGGCGGCCCGATCCGCGGCCCTTCGACGGGCTGCTGCAGGGCGCGTACTCCCATCTGGCACTCGCCGAGTACTGGCAGCTGTTCGCCAGGGACACCAAGGACGCCGCGGAACGCGACAAGGCGTGGGCCGAACACTCCCGCTGCCGCGAACAGGTCGGCGCCGCACTGCCCGCGCTGGCCGGATCGCGGAGCCTCACGCCCGAGGGAAGAGTGTTCGTCAACGCCATGGTCCGACAGCTCACCCGATTGAAGGATCATCCCCCGCCCGAGGGGCACTTGGCCCGCGCGAGTGCGTATGTGGAGACCGCCCGCGGGATGTGGTGGAGGCGGACCTCGGGAGGGGAATCACCGGTGTATGTTCCCAGCTAAGGGATCTGACGGTCCGTCGAGGCCGTACGTTCGTTCGCATCACGAGGGAGACGGTCGCATGGCCGTAGTGCGGAAGTCGGCGGCAACGGCCGAAAGGCAGCCCGTCACCATCAGTTTCGCGGGATTCAACCGGGCCTGGGCCGCGTGGATCGGCTCGCGTCTCGAACGGCAGGGGCACCGGGTCGCCTTCGAGCGGTTCGACCCGCCCCCGGGGACCACGATCGAGCAGGCGCTCGAAGACCTGTTGCTCGCCGAGGGACGCATCCTCGTCATTCTCAGCGACTGGTACTTCCAGTTGGGCCCGCGCACCCACGAGGAGTGGAACCAGGCGCTGCGCGCCGTCGTCGCGACGAACACCGACCGCTTCGCCGCGGTCTCCGTCACCAACGCCGCGCTCCCGACCGCGACCGCCGCGCTCAGCGCCTCCTCACTGTGGGGCATCGGCGCGCATGAGGCCGAACGCCGGCTGCTGGCACGGCTCGGTACCGTCGACACCGCTCCCCTGGAGGAGAACCCGGCCCGCTCCGGCCCCCGCTTCCCCGCCGACCAGCCGCGGGTCTGGGGCGGCGTCCCGCGCCGCAACATCCGGTTCACCGGCCGGGAGAACCTGCTCGGCAGCATCTATCACCGGCTGCAGCAGGCCGAACACGGCGCCGCCGTCGTGACACTGCTCGGCATGTCCGGCGTCGGCAAGACCCAGATCGCCGCCGAGTACGTCTACCGCTTCGGTTCCGAGTACGACGCGGTGTGGTGGGTCCCCGCCGACCAGCGCGGCACCCTGCGCCAGCGGCTGGCCGAACTCGCCCCGGCCCTCGGCCTCACCACCGGGCCCGAGTACGGCGAGCGGCTGCGCGCCGTGCTCGACGCGTTGCGCCGAGGCAACCCGTACTCCCGCTGGCTGCTCGTACTGGACGGCGCCGACCAGGTCGGGGACATCGCGGACCTGCTGCCCAGCGGACCCGGGCATGTGCTGATCACCTCGCAGAACCGGGCCTGGGGCGAACACAACACCGCCCTGATGGAGGTCCCCGTCTACAGCCGCGACGAGAGCGTCGCCTTCGTCCGCCGCCGGGCCGACAGGCTCGACGACACCGACGCCGACCGGCTCGCGGAGGCGCTGGAGGACCTGCCGCTGCTGCTCGACCAGACGGCCGGCTGGCTGAGCGACTCCACCATGTCGGTGGACGAGTACATCGGGCTGCTGAGCACCGGGAACAACTCCGAGGCCGGCCTCAAGGTCGCCGCCGACTTCCCGATGACCTTCCAGACCGCCTGGTCGATACTGCTCAACCAACTGCGGGACACCGAGCCCGCCTCCATCGACCTGCTGCGGATGTGCGTCTTCTTCGCGCCCGGTCCCATTCCGGTCCGGCTGCTGCGCGAACTGCCGGTACGTGACCTTCCCGAGCAGCTCGTCGGGTTGATGAACGATCCGCTGCGCTGGAACGACGCCACGGCCAAGCTCGTCCAGTACTCGGTGGTCCGCCGCGAGTCGCACGACGTGGGGTCCGACGATCCGGGCGGCGGCTCCGAGATCCTGCACATGCACCGCATGGTCCACCAGACGGTGCGCGACGGCATGTCCGAGGCCGACCGGCGCGAGTACGCCGTGGTGGTGCGCCGCGCGCTGGCCGCCGCCGACCCGGGCCGGCCCACCGACACCCGGCTGTGGCCGCGGTACGCGGAGATCACGCCGCACCTGAAGGCGGCGGGGGTGCTGGAGAGCACCGACCCGGACATCCAGCAGCTGGTGCTCAACTCGCTCCGGTACATGTACCTGTCGGGCGAGTACACCTCCGGGCTCAAGCTGGCGGAACGCGGGCTCGCCGCCTGGAAGGCACTGCTCGGGGAATTCCACCCCCGTATCTGGGACATCACCCGGCACTACGCCAACCTCCTGCACGCGACCGGCAGTTACGAGAAGGCTGAGTCGATCTGCCGGATCGCCGTGGACCATCTGCGGGAGGAGCGCGGGCAGCAGGACCTCGACCTGCTGCGCGCCGCCACCGGCCTGGCCGCGTCCCTGCGCGGCCTCGCCCGGTACGACGAGGCGCACGAGGTGTCCCGGCTGGTGCTGGAGGGCTATCTCGAACTCGTCGGGGACCGCGATTCGCGCACCCTCAGCGCCCGCAACAACCTCGCCGTCTCGGTGCGGCTGCTCGGCCGCTACCAGGAGGCGCTCGAACTCGACCGGCAGACCCTCGACATCCGTCGCGACGCGCTGCGCCCGCGGCACTCCTGGACGCTCTTCTCCGAGATCAACTACGCCTGGGACCTGCGGCTGCTCGGACGGTACGACGAGTCCGTCTCGGTACAGGAACGCAGCGTCCGTACCCACCGCGACGTCATGGGCGTCGACAACCCGCAGACCCTGCGGGCCGAACACACCCTCATCATGGGCCAGTACCGGACGGGTGAACGCCGCGCCCCGGTGCTGCTGGCCCGGCTGCTGGAACGAGTGGAGCGGGTGCTGGGCGAGAACCACCCCCTGACGCTCATGGTCGCCTCCAGCTACTCCTGTGTGGCACGCGAACACGGCGACCTGGACCGCGCACGCGGCGTCGGCGAGGGTGTCGCCCGGCGCTACCGCGCCACTCTCGGCCCCGTACACCCGTATGTGCTGGGCTGCCTCGGCAACAACGGGCTCGTGCTGCGCGCGGCGGGTGAGCGCCAACAGGCCCAGGAACTGATCGAGGAGGCGCTCACGGGGATGAACGAGGCGGTCGGACCGGACCATCCCTGGACGCTGGGCTGCGCACTGAACGCCACCGCCACCCGCAACTTCTCCGGTGATCCCGAAGGGGCGGCCGAACTCAGCCGCGACACATCGGCGCGCGCCGCGGTCTCCCTGGGCGCCACCCACCCGCTGACGCTCTCCGCCCGGATCGCGCTCGCCGCCGACCTGCGGGCGCTGCGCAAGATCCAGGAGGCGGAGAAGATCGAGGAGGAGGCGCTCGCCTCGCTGTCCGCGACGCAGGGCGCCCAGCACGTCCACACCGTCTCCGCCCGGTCCCGCACCCGGCCGTTCTGGGACTTCGAGCCCCAGGGCACCTAGCGCACCGCCTGGGCACGGACAAGGGCCGGGCCCGCCACCTGGATTCAGGTAGCGGGCCCGGCCCTTGTCGCACGTGGTGTCGTGCGCCCGTGGTCAGATCTCGAAGACCTCGTTGACCAGGGACTCCTGCTCGGCCTGGTGGCGCTTGGCGGAGCCGACGGCCGGCGACGAGGACGACGGGCGGGAAACCCGGCGCAGTCGGTCGGCGTTGTCGGGAGCGGCGCCCAGCACCAGGTCCAGGTGGTCGATCAGGTTCAGCGCGATGAACGGCCACGCACCCTGGTTGGCCGGCTCGTCCTGCGCCCACACGTACTTCTGGGCACCGGTGTACCGCGCCAGCTCGGTCTGGATCTCCTTGCCGGGGAGCGGGTAGAGCCGCTCGATCCGGACGATGGCGACCTCGTTCGCGCCCTTGGCCTCACGTGCCGCGATCAGGTCGTAGTAGACCTTGCCGGAGCAGAAGACCACCTTGCGGACGGCGGACGGGCTGACCGTCGTGTCACCGATGACCGGCTGGAACCCGCCCGAAGTGAAGTCCTCGGACCGGGAGTTCGCGGCCTTCAGTCGCAGCATCGACTTCGGGGTGAAGACGATGAGCGGCTTGTGGTGCGGGTTGTGCACCTGCCAGCGCAGCAGGTGGAAGTAGTTCGCCGGCGTGGTGGGGCTGGCGACCGTCATGTTGTTCTGGGCGCACATCGCCAGGAACCGCTCGATGCGGGCCGAGGAGTGGTCCGGGCCCTGTCCCTCGTAGCCGTGCGGCAGCAGCAGGGTGACGCCGGACGTCTGGCCCCACTTCTGCTCGGCGGAGGAGATGAACTCGTCGACGACGGTCTGCGCGCCGTTGACGAAGTCACCGAACTGCGCCTCCCACATCACCAGCGCCTCGGGCCGGGCCAGCGAGTAGCCGTACTCGAAGCCCATCGCCGCGTACTCGCTGAGCAGCGAGTCGTAGACGTTGTAACGGGCCTGGTCCTCGGAGAGGTAGAGCAGCGGGGTGTAGTCCTCGCCGGTCTCCCGGTCGACCAGCACGGCGTGCCGCTGGCCGAACGTGCCACGGCGGGAGTCCTGGCCGGCGAGCCGGACCGGGGTGCCCTCCATGAGCAGCGAGCCGACGGCGAGGGTCTCGCCCATCGCCCAGTCGATTGTGCCGTCCTCGACGCTGGCCGCGCGGCGCTGCAGCTGCGGCAGCAGGCGCGGGTGGACGGTGATCCGGTCCGGGATGTTGACCTGGGCGGCGGCGATCCGCTTGATGGTCTCCTGGCTGATCGCCGTGTCCAGCTTGACCGGGAACTCCTGCGTCGGCACCGGCATTTCGGTGGCGGCAGGGGTGGAGGCGGCCTCGCGGACCTCGGTGAAGACCTTCTCCAGCTGGCCCTGGTAGTCCTGCAGAGCCTGCTCGGCCTCTTCCAGGGTGATGTCGCCCCGGCCGATGAGGGACTCGGTGTAGAGCTTGCGCACCGAGCGCTTCTTGTCGATCAGGTCGTACATCAGGGGCTGGGTGAACGACGGGTTGTCGGCCTCGTTGTGACCGCGGCGGCGGTAGCAGACCAGGTCGATCACGACGTCCTTGTTGAACGTCTGGCGGAACTCGAAGGCCAGCCGCGCGACGCGGACCACGGCCTCCGGGTCGTCGCCGTTCACGTGGAAGATCGGCGCCTCGATCATGCGGGCGACGTCGGTGCAGTACATCGACGAGCGCGACGCGGCCGGGGCGGCGGTGAAGCCGACCTGGTTGTTGATCACGATGTGCACGGTGCCGCCGGTGCGGTAGCCGCGCAGCTGCGACATGTTCAGCGTCTCCGCGACGACGCCCTGGCCGGCGAAGGCCGCGTCGCCGTGCAGCGCGACCGGCATGACGGTGAAGTCGGTGCCCGCCTTGTTGATGATGTCCTGCTTGGCGCGCGCGATGCCCTCGACGATCGGGTCGACGGCCTCCAGGTGCGAGGGGTTCGCCGCCAGCGAGACGGTGATCTGCTCGCCGTCCAGACCGGTGAAGGTGCCCTGAGCGCCCAGGTGGTACTTGACGTCGCCGGAGCCGTGCATCGACTTCGGGTCGAGGTTGCCCTCGAACTCGCGGAAGATCTGCGCGTACGACTTGCCGACGATGTTCGCCAGCACGTTCAGCCGGCCACGGTGGGCCATGCCGATGACGACCTCGTCCAGACGCGACTCGGCGGCCGCGTCGATGACGGCGTCGAGCAGCGGGATGACGGACTCGCCGCCCTCCAGCGAGAACCGCTTCTGGCCGACGTACTTGGTCTGCAGGAACGTCTCGAACGCTTCGGCCGCGTTCAGCCGGCGCAGGATCCGCAGCTGCTCGTCGCGCTCCGGCTTGGTGTGCGACCGCTCGACGCGGTCCTGGATCCACCGGCGCTGCTTCGGGTCCTGGATGTGCATGAACTCGACGCCGACGGTGCGGCAGTACGAGTCGCGCAGCACACCGAGGATGTCGCGGAGCTTCATCAGCGACTTGCCGGCGAACCCGCCGACCGCGAACTCGCGCTCCAGGTCCCACAGGGTGAGGCCGTGCTCCAGGACGTCCAGGTCCGGGTGCTTGCGCTGGCGGTACTCCAGCGGGTCGGTGTCGGCCATGACGTGGCCGCGGACCCGGTAGGAGTGGATCAGCTCGAAGACCCGCGCGGCCTTGGTGACGTCGTCGTCGTGCGCGGTGTCGATGTCGGTCCGCCAGCGGACCGGCTCGTACGGGATCCGCAGCGACTCGAAGATGTCGTCGAAGAAGCCGTTCTCGCCGAGCAGCAGCAGGCTCATCTGGCGCAGGAACTCGCCGGACGCCGCACCCTGGATGACCCGGTGGTCGTAGGTGCTGGTCAGCGTCATGACCTTGGAGATGCCGAGCTTGTTCAGGGTGTCCTGCGACGTGCCCTGGAACTCCGCCGGGTAGTCCATCGCGCCGACGCCGAGGATCAGACCCTGGCCGGGCATCAGCCGCGGCACGGAGTGCACGGTGCCGATGCCGCCGGGGTTGGTCAGCGACGCGGTGACGCCGGTGAAGTCGTCCATCGTCAGCTTGTTCGCGCGGGCGCGGCGGACGATGTCCTCGTACGCCTGCCAGAACTCGAAGAAGTTGAGCGTCTCGGCCTTCTTGATGGCCGCGACGACCAGCTGGCGGTCGCCGTTGGGCTTCACCAGGTCGATGGCCAGGCCCAGGTTGACGTGGGCCGGCTTGACCAGCGTCGGCTTGCCGTCCTTCTCCGTGAAGGAGTGGTTCATCGTCGGCATGGCCTTGAGGGCCTGCACCATCGCGTACCCGATGAGGTGCGTGAAGGAGACCTTCCCGCCCCGGGCGCGCTTGAGGTGGTTGTTGATGACGATGCGGTTGTCGAACAGCAGCTTCACGGGAATCGCGCGAACGCTGGTCGCCGTCGGCAGTTCGAGGCTGGCGTTCATGTTCTTCGCGACGGCGGCCGACGGGCCGCGCAGCGTGACGTACTCCGGTCCCTCGGCAGCCGCTGCCGGTTCCGCGGCCTTGGCCGGTGCGGCCGCTGCCTTCGCGGGAGCGGCGGCCGGCTTGGCGGGGGCCGGGGTGGTGGCCGCGGGCGTGGCTGCCGCGGCGGCCGGCGCCGGAGCGGCGGCCTTCGCAGCGGCCGGCGCGGCCTGTGGGGCAGGGACAGCAGCCGTGACCGGGGCGGCCGGGGCCGGCGCGGCCGGGGCGGCCACGGACGAACCCGTGTCCGTCCCTGGCTTGTAATCGGCAAAGAAGTCCCACCAGGCTCGGTCTACCGAGTTCGGGTCCTGGAGGTACTGCTGGTAGATCTCATCGACGAGCCACTCGTTGGGGCCGAAGCCCGCGGCAGGGCTCTTGCCCTGACCGTTGGTCTCGATCGATGTGCTCGAGCTATTGGGGGACTGTGGCGACACGGCGGCAACCGCCCTCTTCCGCTTCACAAGATGGTGGACAGCGGGAATAAAGGCTACGCCTACCGGGCCGTTCGGCGCAGGCCCGGGGGTCAGTCGTCGCGTAAGTCACACCGGAAGAGGGGTTTCGGCGCTGTGCATGGCGGGAAATTGGTCCCTCTTAAGGGGTTGTGACGGCGTCCCCCCGTACGAGTACGGCCCGCTGTCCGCCGCACCCGTATTGCCAGCCTATGTCAACGTTGCGCGGGAACCGAACCCGGAAGCGTGACGCGGATCCGGCAGCCACGGGGGGATTCGGCCACCTCGATGTCCCCGCCGTGCAGATCGACCGCCCAGCGGGCGATGGCCAGCCCCAGTCCCGTACCGCCGTCGCCGCCGGGGTGGGCGCCCCGGTTGAAGCGGTCGAAGACCCGGTTGCGCTCGGACTCCGGGATGCCCGGACCCTCGTCCCGCACATCCAGGTCCAGGCTCCCGGGCACCGCCCCGCGCCGGGCGCGGACGGTGACCCGGCCGCCGGGCGGGCTGTGCTTGACGGCGTTGTCGACGAGGTTGGCCACCACCTGGTGCAGCCGCTCGGCGTCGGCGTACGCGGTCAGCTCCGGCGGTGAGACGTCCAGGTGCAGATGGACGTCGGCGCGGGGGCGGCTGCGCCGGCCGGCGCGGGCGGCGCCCTCCATGCCCAGGCTGGCCGTCTTCAGGACGGCCGACAGATAGGGCCAGACCTCGAAGGGCTTGGCGTCCAGGTGCACCGCGCCGCTGTCCAGCCGGGACAGGTCCAGCAGCTGGCTGACCAGCTTGCCCAGCCGCTCGGTCTGCTGCAGCGCGGTCCGCATCGTCTCGGGATCGGCCTCGGACACCCCGTCGACGACGTTCTCCAGGACCGCGCGCAGCGCCGCGATGGGCGTCCTGAGCTCATGTGAGACATTCGCCACCAGTTCCTTGCGGTGCTGGTCGACGGCCTCCAGATCGGCCGCCATGCGGTTGAACGTCTCCGCCAGCTCACCGACCTCGTCGCGGCGCACCTGCGCCACCCGTCGGCTGTAGTCGCCCTGCGCCATGGCCCGCGCGACCGCGGTCATCTCCCGCAGCGGCGCCGTCAGGCCGTGCGCCACGAACTGGGTGATCAGCAGACAGGCGATGATCGAGAAGATCGTGATCACCCGGAGCTCGGTGGCCGAGTGGATCGCGACGATCACCAGCAGCGTCGTGATCAGCACCGAGACGACGACCAGCAGTTGCAGGGCCGCCTTGATGGACCGCAGCGGGTCGTAGGGCCTCAGCGCCGCCCACAGGCGCGCCCACAGCCTCATGGGGCCGGGGTCTCCAGCGCGTAGCCGACGCCGTGCACCGTACGGATCCGCTCGGCGCCGATCTTGCGGCGCAGCGCCTTCACGTGGCTGTCGACGGTGCGGGTGCCGGACGCGTCGGCCCAGTCCCAGACCTCGGCGAGCAGCTGCTCACGGGAGAGGACGGCGCGCGGCTGCTGTGCCAGGCACACCAGCAGGTCGAATTCGGTCGGGGTCAGGTGCACATCCGTGCCGCGCACCCGGACCCGTCTCTGGGAGTTGTCGATCTCCAGGTCGCCCAGTTGCAGACTGCCGCCGCGCGGGCTGTGCGCGGCTATCGTCGCGCGCTCCACGCGGCGCAGCAGTACGTGCACCCGGGCGGCCAGCTCGCGCATGGAGAACGGCTTGGTCATGTAGTCGTCCGCGCCGACCCCGAGGCCGACGAGCATGTCGGTCTCGTCGTCACGTGCGGTCAGCATCAGCACCGGCACCGGCCGCTGCGCCTGGACCCGGCGGCAGACCTCCAGGCCGTCGTAGCCGGGCAGCATGACGTCGAGCACCAGCAGATCGGGCTGCCAGGCGATCGCGGTCTCCACCGCGGTGGGTCCGTCGCCCGCTGTGCGTACCTGGAACCCTTCGGCGCGCAGCCTTGCCGCGATGGCGTCGGCGATCGTCGGATCGTCCTCCACCACCAGCACCCGGCGCTGTGCGCCTGGTGTCGTCTGTGTGCTGTCCATTGCCGCCCCACAAGGTCGTCCCGGTTGGCATGCAGCGTACGGGGCGGTCGGCGCGCTCGGCTACGTGGCCCAAAAGGGGCACCCGGCGTCCTTTCCGGGCGTCACGAACGTGATCGCTCAGAGCGAACATCCGTTGGGGAACACCGGGGGCATCAGATGCATTGAGTCCACATAGCTCAACTTGCTTGCTTAGGGAGAGATCATGGCTGCTGTAACCGCATCGTCCGGACCGCTCACCCTGCCCGTGCTGCCACTGGATGACGCTGTGGTGCTGCCCGGCATGGTGGTGCCGCTGGACCTGACCGACACCGAGGTGCGCGCGGCCGTGGAAGCCGCGCAGGCCGCGCACGTCTCAGGAAGTAAGAGCAAGCCGCAGGTGCTGCTTGTTCCACGGATCGACGGCACGTACGCCGCGGTCGGCACGCTCGGCTGGATCGAGCAGGTCGGCCGGCTGCCCGACGGGGACCCGGGCGCGGTCATCCGCGGGGTGACCAGGGTGCGGATCGGGGCCGGCACCACCGGACCCGGCGCCGCGCTGTGGGTGGAGGCGACCAAGGTCGAGGAGCCGGCGGTCACCGAGGCGCCCGGCGCGGTCGCCGAGCTCGTCAAGGAGTACAAGGCACTGGCCACCAGCTGGCTGCGCAAGCGCGGCGCCTGGCAGGTCGTGGACCGGGTGCAGCAGATCGAGGACGTCTCGCAGCTCGCGGACAACTCCGGCTACTCCTCGTTCCTGACGACCGAGCAGCGGTTGCAGCTGCTGGAGACCGGCGACCCGGTGGAGCGGCTGCGGATCGCCATCGCCACGCTGCGCGACCACCTCGCGGAGCAGGACGTCGCGGACACCATCCGCAAGGACGTGCAGGAGGGGATGGAGAAGGCGCAGCGCGAGTTCCTGCTCCGCCAGCAGCTGGACGCCGTCCGCAAGGAGCTGTCCGAGCTGAACGGTGAGCCGGAGGACGAGGCCGGTGACTACCGGGCCCGCGTCGAGGCCGCCGATCTGCCGGAGAAGGTCCGCGAGGCCGCGCTCAAGGAGGTCGAGAAGCTGGAGCGCTCCTCCGACGCCTCGCCCGAGGGCAGCTGGATCCGCACCTGGCTGGACACGGTGCTCGAACTGCCGTGGAACACCACCACCGACGACGTGTACGACATCCCGGGCGCGCGCTCGGTGCTCGACGCGGACCACGCGGGCCTCGACGACGTCAAGGAGCGCATCACCGAGTACCTGGCGGTGCGCAAGCGCCGCTCGGACCGCGGTCTGGGCGTCGTGGGCGGCCGTCGCGGAGGCGCCGTGCTGGCGCTCGTCGGCCCTCCCGGGGTCGGCAAGACCTCGCTCGGCGAATCCGTCGCGAAGGCGATGGGACGGAAGTTCGTCCGGGTCTCGCTCGGCGGCGTCCGGGACGAGGCGGAGATCCGCGGCCACCGGCGCACCTACGTCGGCGCGCTGCCCGGCCGCATCGTCCGGGCCATCAAGGAGGCCGGGTCGATGAACCCGGTGGTGCTGCTCGACGAGATCGACAAGGTCGGCTCCGACTACCGGGGCGACCCGGCGGCGGCACTGCTGGAGGTGCTGGACCCGGCACAGAACCACACCTTCCGGGACCACTACCTGGAGGTCGAACTGGACCTGAGCGATGTGGTCTTCCTGGCCACCGCCAACGTCCTGGACTCGATCCCCGAGCCGCTGCTCGACCGGATGGAACTGGTCAGGCTGGACGGCTACACCGAGGACGAGAAGGTCACCATCGCCCGTGACCACCTGCTCCCGCGCCAGCTGGAGCGGGCCGGACTGGTCACCGACGAGGTGTCGCTCGACGATTCGGCGCTGCGCAAGCTCGCCGGGGAGTACACCCGCGAGGCGGGTGTGCGCACCCTGGAGCGGTCGATCGCCCGCATCCTGCGGAAGATCGCGGCCCGGCACGAACTGGGCGAGCAGAAGCTGCCGTTCACCGTCACCGACGCGGATCTGCGGGCGCTGATCGGGCGGCCGCACCACACCCCCGAGTCGGCGCAGGAGCCGGACGAGCGGCGGACGGCCGTCCCCGGGGTGGCGACCGGCCTGGCCGTGACCGGGGCGGGCGGCGACGTGCTGTTCATCGAGGCGTCGCTGGCCGACCCGGAGACGGGCGGATCGGGGCTGACCCTCACCGGCCAGCTCGGCGACGTCATGAAGGAGTCGGCACAGATCGCGCTCTCCTTCCTGCGCTCGCACGGCGCGGAACTGGAGCTGCCGGTCGGCGACCTGAAGGAGCGCGGTGTGCACATCCACGTGCCCGCCGGCGGCATCCCGAAGGACGGCCCGAGCGCGGGCGTCACGATGACGACGGCGCTCGCCTCGCTGCTGTCGGGGCAGCGGGTCCGCACCGATGTGGCGATGACCGGTGAGGTGTCGCTGACCGGGCGGGTGCTGCCGATCGGCGGCGTCAAGCAGAAGCTGCTGGCCGCGCACCGGGCCGGAATCACCACGGTGATCATCCCGAAGCGCAACGAGCCCGACCTGGACGACGTGCCCGCGGAGATCCTGGAGAAGCTCGAGGTGCACCCGGTCTCCGACGTCCGGCAGGTGCTGAAGCTGGCGCTCGAGCAGTCGGTGACGGAGGACCGGATCCCGGTCGCCGCCTGACCGTCGGACCGCTGCCGTGGCGGCAACGGAGCGGTGCACACAGAACAGGGCGCTCCCCTCCCCCCGTGCGGAGGGGCGGCGCCCTGTTCCGTGTTCTGTTTCCGTGTTCTGTGCGGTTCAGCGGGCCGGGCGGCTATCCGTTGGCGAAGGCCTGCAGCCGGTCGTAGGCCCCGTTGAAGCGGTCCTGGTCACCGGGGAAGACGCCGGAGTCGGCGTACTGCCAGATGGTGTGGAAGCCCCAGCCGGCCGGCAGGGTGCCGGCGCTGGTGGAGTAGCGCGCGATCCACAGCGGGTTGTTGGCGGCGAAGGCACTGCTGTTGCCGGTGCACTGGGTCCACCAGTTGGTGGAGGTGTAGATCGTCGGGTACCGGCCGGTACGGGCGCGGTACTCGTTGCTGAACGAGGCGATCCAGCTGACCATGCTGCTCGCGCTCAGGCCGTAGCAGGTGGCGCCGTACGGGTTGTACTCGATGTCGAGCGCGCCCGGCAGGGTCTTGCCGTCACCGGACCAGCCGCCGCCGTGGTTGACGAAGTAGTCGGCCTGGGCGGCGCCGCCGGAGTTGTCCGGCAGCGCGAAGTGGTACGAGCCGCGGATCATCCCGACGTTGTACGAGCCGTTGTACTGCTGGGCGAAGTAGGGATTGGTGTACGAGGTGCCCTCGGTGGCCTTGATGTAGGCGAACCGTCCGCCGTTGGACCAGGCCGCGGACCAGTTGACGTTGCCCTGGTAGCCGCTGACGTCCATGCCCGGAGTCTGGGTGACCAGTGGGGTGGCCACGCCTCCGGTGGTGCTGCCGCCCTCGTGGGCGCGGATGGTCGAGCCCATCCAGTCGAGTTCGGGGTGGGTCATCGGGCCGCTGCCGACCGCGCCGGCGGAATTCGGCAGGGAGAACAAGAGGGCGAGCACAGCGAAGAGCAGTCCGGCGGCGAAGGCCGTCCGGGTGCGGAAGAATCCTGATCTGCGCACGGCGGATTGGGCTCCGAAGGACATATGTTCCTCCATGGGGGACGGGGCCTGACGCGCACCATGGCCTTGGGGTGGCCATGACAAGACGAAGGTAGGGGCGGAAACTACGCGCGTGGAAGGGTCCCCGGGAACCGCCGTTGGTCTACACCTACGAAATACTTGAGCAGCTGCGGGAACGACGATCGCTGAAAGAAACTTTCAGCCCCCTGAAAGCGGGAGCGCTGTGGACGAGCAGATGGAAGCCCTGGAACGCGAGCTGACGGTGTTCTACCGGCGGGCTCGCGCGTCCTCCGGCGAGATGGCGCGTGAGCTGCACCCGGAACTGGAACCCGCCGCCTACGGGCTCCTGGTCCGGCTCCAGGAGTGCGAGCCCGAGCGCGCCACCGACCTCGCCGCGTACTTCGGCGTCGGCAAGGCCACCATGAGCCGGCAGCTGCGCGCGCTGGAGGTGCTGGGGCTGATCACCCGCGAGCCGGATCCCGCCGACGGCCGCGCCTTCCTGATGCGGATGACGGCCGAGGGCCGCGAGCGCTTCTCCCGCGTGCGCGCCGCCCGGCGCTCCCGCTACCTCCGGCGGCTGGCGGCCTGGGACCGCGGCGAGGTCAGCGAACTGGCCCGGCTGCTGCAGCGGCTGAACGAACTGCAGGGCTCGGAGGACTAGGGCACGCCCTGGAGGCCCCCTCCGGACGGATGAAAGCGACCCGCCGGGTCAGAGCTCCACGAGGGCGGCCGTCGCGTCGTCGAACGGCTTGCCGCGCGGGACGGCGCGGCCCTCGGGGTCGGCGGCCTCCACGGCGCGCACCCGCCGGATCAGCGTCTGCGGTCCCTCCTCGCGCAGCAGCGCGAAGGTGCCGGCCCAGTCGTCCGTGCGGAAGACCTCGACCAGCCGGGTCGCCCCGTCGCTCAGCGCCGCGAACGCGCGGACGTCGCCGCGCGGGGTGGTGCCGGTGACCGCGCGGGAGACCACCGCCGGATCGGCGGCGGCGGTGAAGAAGCCGCCCTCGGCGTTGCGCAGCGCGGGGACGGCGCGGCCCTCGGCCACCAGCCGGTCGATGCGGTCGTCCAGCACCGGTGTGATCTTGCCGTCGGCGGCCTCCAGGAGCAGCACCGAATCGGAGAGCACGAGATGCTCCACGGTGTCCTGGTTCCACCGGACTGTGACCACCGTGGCCTGCGGTGTGAGCTGGTGATAAAGATCACAGGTGTCGCGGTGCGCGTCCGCCGTACGGGCAATTGCGGACGCCAAACAGTCGGAGAGAGTCATCTCCGGTCGCGAAACGGACAGTTCGAGCAGGGCCCCGCCGAGCCGCGCCACGAACCAGGGCACCGAGTGGATGCAGTCCCCGTTGCCGGGCCGCGGCGTCACGCCATCCAGCAGAACCAGCACGCCACCGTGCCCGGAAGCGGGCAGGGCCAGCGAAAGGAAGTCCTCGTTGGGGTGGTCGGGGGTGCCGGGCTCGGTGCTGCTCTCGATGCGCATGGCTCAATTCTGCCGGAGCGCCGTTCGAACCTCTTGGTCCGTACCTGACGGGCCCCGTATCGCGCCCGGTGCGGATCCCATGGCGCCTGACATGGGCGGATGGGATGCGGGCGGGCATCCTGCCAGGGCTCGGGCGCGACGCCAAACCCGTTCGGCGATCACGGATCGAGACGTTCCGCGCCGGACTTGTCCGTCAACTCATGGGTGCGATTCACTCGTTCGGGTGTCGGGGGAGGGGGACGCGCGGCCCCGTCTACAACGGGCTGAGAAGGTCGGGCCCATTGACCAGGCGAGACGGGATTGCGAGCTCCGGTGCGAAGACGACGTGAACCGCGCGACGGGGTCCCCCCGGCGGCGGGCAAAGGACGGGTGCGCAGCCGCTTGCTGGCCGCCCTGTTGATCTGTGCTGTCATCGTGCCGGCCGCGGCCGCGCCCGGTGTGGCGGTCGCCGTGCGCGACGTGTCCGACGCGCAGGACGAGGTGACGGGGGCCGAGTTGGCCGTCCGGGCGATCTCGCTGTCGCACTCCCTGGCCGACGAACGCGACGACATGGCCGCCTTCGTCGCCGGCGGCCGCTCCACCGCGCCCGGCACCGGCGCCCCCGGACTCTCCGAATCGCAGCGCAACCGGGTGGACCGGCAGGCGCAGAGCCTCTCGGCCGACGAGGACACCGGCGCGGAACCGCGCGAAGTGCTGGCGACCCTCCCGCAGATCCGGCAGGAGGCGCTGACCGGCACCGGTACGCCGCAGGCCGTCGTAGCCGCGTACGCCCCGCTGCTGGACGCCCTGGGCCGGGTGACGGGTCCGGTGACCGCACCGCTCAGCCGCGCCGCCGCGCTGGCCGCCACCGAGCGCGGGCTGCTGGTGAGCGCGCTCACCGGCTCCGGCTCCCAGCGGCCGCTGGCCACCGACGCGCAGACCGCCGCGGTACAGGAGCGGGCCGCGCTCGCCGACTTCCGCGCCACCGCGCCCCAGGACCTCCGCGACCAGTACAGCCAGACCGTCACCGGCGCGGATGTCACCGAGGCCGAGAGCGACCTCCGGCTCCTCACCGACCAGCCGCAGCTGACCGGTTCCGACCGGGCGCTCGGCACGGCCGAGGTGAAGGCCGCGCTCACCGCCAGGATCGACCTCATGCGCAGCGTCGAGTCCTCGCTCGCCACCGCCGAGGCCGACGCGGCCGGCGAACGGCGGGACGACGCGGTGACCGCCCTCGAACTGCGGGTCGCCCTCGCCGCGCTGTGCCTGCTGGTCGCCGTCGGCGTCCTCGTCTCCACCGCCCGCTCCCTCACCCGGCCGCTCGCCGCGCTGCACCGCTTCGCCAAGGGCGGGTCCGAAGAGGCACGCGTCATCGGCAACGACGAGTTCGCGACGGTCGCCCGCCGTATCAACGTGCTCGTCACCGAGCTGCGCGCCGTACAGGCCCGCGGCCTCGAACTCGGCGCGGAACAGACCCGGCTGCTCGGCATCCGCGACGCGCTCACCGCGGAACGCGACAGCCTGCTGCGTCAGCGGGACGACGCAAGCGCCGCGAGCACCGTGAGCGCCAGGACCGGCACCGACCGGACCGGCGGGCACACCACGTACGTCAGCCTGTCGCTGCGCACCCTGGGCCTGGTGGAGCGCCAGCTCGCCCTGATCGAGGGTCTGGAGGAGCGCGAGCAGGACCCGGACCGGCTGGAGACGCTCTTCCGGCTGGACCACCTCGCCACCCGGATGCGCCGCAACAGCGAGAACCTGCTGGTCCTCGCCGGCACCGAGCACAGCCACGGCGGCGCCACCGTCAAGCCCGTGCCGCTGGTCGACGTGGCCCGTGCGGCGATCTCGGAGATAGAGCGCTACGAGCGGGTGCGGATCCAGGTGCTGCCCGCCGGGCAGCTGGCCGGCCACGCCGCCGACGACACCAGTCACCTGGTGGCCGAACTGCTGGACAACGCGACCGCGTTCTCGCCGCCCCAGGCCGAAGTACAGCTCTCCGGCTGGATGCTGGAGAACGGCGAGGCCATGATCTCCGTCGAGGACCAGGGCATCGGCGCTCCGCCGGAGCGGCTCGCCGAGCTGAACGCGCTGCTCACCGACCCCGAGCCGACCGCGCCCGGCAACGCGACCGGTATGGGGCTGTACGTCGTGGCCCGGCTCGCCGCCCGCCACGGGATCCGCGTCCAGCTGCGCGAGCAGAAGCAGGGCGGCATCGCGGCCGTCGTCATCCTGCCGCGCCGGCTGCTGCCCGCGGCCCGGCCCGACGAGGCTCCGGCCAACCCGGTGGAGGCCGCGATCGCGGGCGAGCCGATGCCGGTTGCCGTGTCGGAGACTCCGGAGCGGGCACCGGAACGGGTACCCGCCGAGCCGGAGGCGGTTCCGGACGCGGCCGGGGCCGGGGCCGCGGGTGACGCTTCCGTGGAGCACTCGGGACCCGAGCGGGACCCGGCCGGCGACCGGCCCACGGGCGGCGTCGTACGGCCGCGGCACGCGCCCGACGACGCGCAGGCGGAACCCGCCGGACCCGACGGATCCATCACCGGCAAGGGCCTGCCGCAGCGCGTGCCGCGCAGCAGCGGGCTGACCGGTGAGCCGGCCGCGCGGCGCCCGGAACGGACCGGGCCGGTGGACGCGGAGGCGCTACGGCGTAAGTTCGGCGGATTGCAGCAAGGACTTCGGGACGGACGACGGGACGCGGAAGAGGAGACCCGGGCGGCGGACCCGGAGAAGGCAGGCCCAACGGGGGGCACAGGCGCAGCTGGAACCATCGAGGAGGCGAGCCGTTGAACGCGGCGAGTACGGACACGAAGGACCTGAGCCATGAAGCCCGGAATCTGCGGTGGTTGCTGAGCAACTTCGTCGAGGAGGTGCCGGGTGTCCACTCGGTCGCCGTGGTCTCCTCCGACGGACTGCTGCTGATCAACTCCGACCCGGATCCGGCGGCCGCGGCGGAACCCGGCGGGCAGCAGCCGCCGGCCGGCCCCGCGGACGCCCGTGCGGACCTGGCCACGGTCGTCTCCGGCCTTGCCTCGCTGACCGACGGCGCGGCGCGCCTGATGGACGGCGGCCGGGTCCGGCAGACCGCGGTCGCCATGGACGAGGGCAGTCTCTTCGTGATGTCGATCAGCGACGGGTCGCTGCTCGGCGTCCACGCCTCCGCCGACTGCGACATGAGCGTCGTGGGGTACCACATGGCCCTGTTCGTCGGCCGGGCCGGCCACGTGCTGACGCCCCAGCTCCGCAACGAGTTGCGCCGGTCCCAGGAAGCCGCCGGCGCCGAGAGCGGGGGCGGTCGCTGATGTCCATGTCCTTGCCCCAGCGCGGCCTCGACCGCCGCACGGCCCGGGTCCGCCCGTACGCCCTGACCGGTGGACGCACTCGCTTCGGCCATGTGCTGTTCGTCGAGACCTTCGTGGCGAGCATCGACGGCCAGGAGCCGAATTTCGTGCTGACCGCCGGCCGCTGGGCCGAGCGGGTGATGCCGGAGATGCGCGCGATCGTGGAGTTGTGCCGCAGAATGCGGTCGGTGGCCGAGATCTCGGCACTGCTGCGGATGCCGCTCGGCGTCGTCCGCGTACTGCTCAGCGACCTGGCTGATCAGGGGAGGATCCGCGTCTACGGCACCGGGCACGGCCCCGGCAGCCCGGATCGCGCGCTGTTGGAAAGGGTGCTCGGTGGACTTCGCAGGCTTTGAGGAGACCGGCGGCACGCAGGAGTGGCAGACGGAGCGCGGGCGCGCGCCGGTCTCCACCAAGATCGTGGTCGCGGGCGGCTTCGGCGTGGGCAAGACGACGTTCGTCGGCTCGATCTCCGAGATCACGCCGCTCACCACCGAGGCGGTGATGACGCGGGCCAGCGAGTCCGTGGACGACCTCGGCTCGACCCCGGACAAGACGACGACCACCGTCGCGATGGACTTCGGCCGGATCACCCTGGACCAGGACCTCGTGCTGTACGTCTTCGGCACGCCCGGTCAGCAGCGCTTCTGGTTCATGTGGGACGACCTGGTGCGCGGCGCGATCGGCGCGATCGTGCTGGCGGACACCCGGCGGCTGGCCGAGTGCTTCCCGGCGCTCGACTACTTCGAGGGCTGCGGACTGCCGTACACGGTGGCGGTCAACCAGTTCGAGGGCACTCCGGAGTACACCGAGCAGGACGTCCGCGAGGCGCTCGCCGTACCGCCGCACATACCGGTGTTGATCTGCGACGCCCGGAAGCGGTATTCGGTAGTGGAGGCACTCATGGCCCTGGTGGCGCACGCACTGGCCGAACAGCCGCTCTGAGCGATCCGTTCCCGAATTTTTCACGAAAGCCGGACCTTCATCATGCGCAAGATACTCATCGTCGGAGCCGGTCAGGCCGGGCTCCAACTGGCCCTGGGTCTGCAGGGCCGTGGCTATGAAGTCACCCTCATGTCCAACCGCACGGCCGACGAGATACGCGACGGCCGGGTGATGTCCACGCAGTGCATGTTCGACACCGCGCTGCAGCACGAGCGCGATCTCGGCATCAACTTCTGGGAGGAGCAGACCCCGCGCATCGAGGGTCTCGGTGTCTCGGTCGCGGCCCCGGACGCGTCGCGCCCCATCGACTGGGTGGGCCGGCTGGACGGCTACGCGCAGTCCGTCGACCAGCGGGTGAAGATGGCCGGCTGGATGGAGACCTTCGCCGAGCGCGGCGGCAAGCTCGTCATCCACGGCGTCGCGGTCTCCGACCTCGACTACTTCTCGCGCGCCTACGACCTGGTGCTGGTCGCCGCGGGCAAGGGCGAGCTGGTCTCCATGTTCCGCCGCGACGCGTCCCGTTCGCCCTACGAGGCCCCGCAGCGCTCCCTGGCCGTGTCGTACGTGCACGGCCTCGCACCGCGCCCCGGGAGCGACGGCCGGCTCGCGGTCAACGTCAATCTGGTGCCGGGCATCGGCGAGCTGATCGTGATCCCGACCCTCACCACCTCGGGCCCCGCCGACATCCTCTTCTGGGAGGGCATCCCCGGCGGTCCGCTGGACGTCTTCCAGGGCGTCAAGGACCCCGAGGAGCAACTGCGCCTCACCCTCGACCTGATGCGGCAGTTCACCCCGTGGGAGTACGACCGGACCCGCTCGGTGGAACTCACCGATGCGAACGGCACCCTCGCCGGCCGGTACGCGCCCACGGTCCGGCAGGGCGTCGCCGAACTGCCGTCGGGCGGTCTCGTCCTCGGCGTCGCCGATGTCGTCGTCGCGAACGACCCCATCACCGGACAGGGCTCCAACAGCGCTGCCAAGTGTGCCGCGTCCTACCTGGAGAGCATCACCGAGCGCGGCGACCAGCCCTTCGACGGCGCGTGGATGCAGTCTGCCTTCGACCGGTACTGGCGGATCGCCGAGCCCGTCACCCAGTGGACGAACGCGATGCTCGCGCCGCCGCCCGAGCACGTTCTCCAGGTGATCGGCGCCGCGGGCGAGCTGCAGCCCGTCGCGGACCGCTTCGCCAACGGGTTCAACGACCCGGCCGACTACGGGCAGTGGCTCTTCGACCCGGAGCTGGCCGCGGCCTACCTCGGCGAGGTCCAGGCCGGTCGGACCGCGCAGCCCGCACAGGGCGCGTAACACGGCGGGGCCGGGCGGGCTCGCGACACGAGCCCGCCCGGCCCCGGAGTTTCCCGGTACCGCCAGGGCGTGTTTCGAAAGTAGCGCCGTTCGCCCGGAGGGCCAGGCGGGACTCTCGAAACACCCCTAGCCGACGTTGTTGCCCTGGTCGGAGCCACCGTCGATCGGCGTCCTGGCGTCCGTCTTGGGGACGGCCGGCGGGACGTAGTTCTTCATCGGGCCCTGCGCCGAGTCGGGCCGGACCGCTCCGAGGATCGGGTTGGCGGCGATGGGCGAGACCTTCACGACGGAGCCGGGCCGCGGCGCCTGGATGACGAGACCGTCGCCGATGTAGATGGCGACATGCGTGGCGCCCGGGAAGTAGACGACGAGGTCGCCGGGGCGCAGCAGGCTCAACGGAACCTTGGGCAGCTGCGCCCACTGCTCCTGGCTGGTGCGCGGGATCGCCTTCCCGGCGTGCAGCCAGGCCTGCGAGGTGAGGCCGGAGCAGTCGTACGCGTCCGGTCCTTCGGCGCCCCAGACATACGGCTTGCTGAGCTGCAGGAACGCGTAGCCGACCGCGCGGTTGCCCGCCTCGGACGGCGTCCGGCTGCCCGCGCCGAGGGCCTTGGAGTCCAGGAAGTCGCTCTGGGCCTGGTTGATGCCCTGCTCCTCGAGCTTCTGGAGCTCGTCGAGCTGAACACCTGTCAGACCCGCGATGATGGTCTCGACGCGCTTGAGGTGCTCCTCGACCTGGACCTTCGCGGCGCCCTGCTGGGTCTGCAGCAGCTGCGCCTGGCCGAGCGCCGTCTGGGCGCCCGCGTTCAGCACCGCGATCCGCGCCTCACCGGTCTTCAGCTGCTCCAGGATGTCGGCCTCGCTCCCGGCGGCCCGCTGCAGCAGGTGCTTCTGCGAGAAGAGCTGCTGCGGGTCGTCGCCGACCAGGAGGTTGAGGTACGGCGAGACCCCGCCGTCCTGGTACTGCCGGCGGGCGAGCATCCCGATCTGGTCGCGGGCCTCGGCGACCGCGACCCGCTGGTCGGCCAGCTGCTTGTCCAGCAGAACGGCCGTGGCCCGCTGCTTGGCGGCGGCTTCCTTCGCCTTGTTGAAGGCCTCGGTCGCCTGCTCGGTCTGCAGATACAGCGTCTGGAGCTGGGTCAGCAGCTGGGGCAGCGGCTGTGACGGGGGGTCATGGGGCGCGGCGGCCGCCTGCTGGGCGGGGAGCGAGAGGGCGGCGGCCGCGAGGAGCGCACCGCATATCACCGCTCTTTGGATCCACCCACGGTTCCGTCGGGCCACTGACATCCCCTCACCTTCGGTTGCACAGAGGTGATCACCTGCTGCGCCAAGATCCTGTCACGGATTGTCGTATCTTCGACAGTGGGAATAGGCGATTCCGCTCAATCCGGTCACCCCCGTGGTGCCTTCCCCTCACCTGCTCAGCCCAACGGCAGGGCCGTCACCGTGTTTCCGTTCTGGACGAACAGGACGCTACCCCGGGCGGCGAGGCGTATGCCCGCGGCGGCGCCGGTCCCCGCTCCCGGAACCCGATAGCTCCATACCGCCTTACGGGTGCGGAGGTGGAACGCCGCGACGCACGGCCGGCCGCCTGCGGTGGGTGCGTGCAGCACCCCGCCGTGCACCACCGGCGCGCACTGCGTGCCCAGCGGTATCGCGGGGCCGCTCTCCCACAGCGTGCCGCCGGTGCGGGCGTCGAGGGCGAGGACGCCGGCGGCGGATCCGGTGGCGTACAGGACGCCGTCGGCGATCACCGGATCGCTGTAGGTCCGGTCGCGAGGAGTGTGGTGCCAGGCGACGGTGCCGTCGTCCAGCGCGACCGCGGTGATCCCGCCGCCCGCCACGTAGGCGCGCGGACCGGCGACCGCCGGGCGGCCGTTGCCGGTTCCCTGCAGGGCACGCGTCCACTGCCGTTCGCCGGTCCGCCGGTCGAGGGAGGTCAGGGCGTCGCCGTCGCAGTACAGCAGCCGGTCGCCCGGCAGCACCGCAGCCGGTGCCTCGGAGGGGATGTGTCCGGCGGTCGTCCGCCACAGTTCGCGGCGGTCCTTGAGGTCGTAGGCGAGCAGTAGCGCCGCGTAGTCGTCGTCGAGCGGGCTGCCCTGGGACGCCGTCAGATACAGCGCGCCGCCGTCGGAGGCCAGCAGCGCGTCCTGGGCGAACCGCAGACCGGCCGCGGGCTCCAGGGTCCAGCGGACCCGGCCCTTGGCAGCCGGGTCGACCGCGCGCGGGGCCGCGGCGCCGACGGTGTAGGCCACGTCCGCCAGCAGACCGTCACCGGTCGGCACCGGCGAGCCGTCGGGTTCGAAGCCGCCGGCGGTCCACAGCGGTTTCCCGGTGCGGGTGTCGAGGCCGATCAGACCGTCGTAGCCCTTGAGGACGAGGAGGGTGCCGCTCACCGCCACCGGCGCGACGTCCACCAGCTCGGGGCCGTCGTACGTCCACAACGGGGGCGGCGCGCTGCCGGGCGGGCGGGATCCCCTGGGATGGGGCTGCGAGGACCGGCTGCCGGAGGGGGAGGGCCCGGCGGCGCCGACATCGCTGCGGTGTCCGCCGGGGGCGTTGCGCAGCCAGGCGATCCCGGCCGCGCTCGCCATCGCGGCACCGCCGAAGGACACCGTCAGCAGAGCCCGGCGCGACATCCCGGCGGGCTGCTCCGACATGGCGTACGTGCCCCCTCCGGCCTGGACCTGTCGAGGGAGACTACGACCGCCCCCGGCCGGAATCCAGTCCGGCCGGGGGCGGTGCGGGGTTACTTCTGGTTGCTACGGATTGATCTCAGCTTCCGAAGTACGACCGGAAATTGTTGGAGAACTCCCAGTTGCTGTATTTGTCCCAGTTCACCGACCAGGTCATCAGGCCGCGCAGCGCGGGCCAGGTGCCGTGGGTGGTGTAGCTGCCGCAGTTCGTCTTCTTGGTCAGGCAGTCCAGCGCCTTGTTCACCTCGGCGGGTGCGGTGTAGCCGTTGCCGGCGTTGGTGCTCGCGGGCAGGCCGATGGCGATCTGGGAGGGCGCCAGCGGCGGGAACATGTTGGCGGTGTTGCCCGCGACGGGGAAGCCGGTGAGCAGCATGTCGGTCATGGCGATGTGGAAGTCCGCGCCGCCCATGGAGTGGTACTGGTTGTCCAGGCCCATGATCGAACCCGAGTTGTAGTCCTGGACGTGCAGCAGGGTCAGATCACCGCGCATCGCGTAGATCACCGGCAGATAGGCACCCGCGCGCGGGTCCTGGCCGCCCCAAGGGCCCGAGCCGTAGTACTGGTAGCCGAGCTGGACGAAGAAGGTCTCCGGCGCCATCGTCAGGACGAAGCTGCTGCCGTACTTGGCCTTGAGGGTCTTCAGCGCGGAGATCAGGTTCACCACGACCGGCGTCGTCGGGTTCTTGAAGTCGGTGTCGCCGGTGTTGAGGGAGAGCGAGTGGCCCTCGAAGTCGATGTCGAGGCCGTTGAGCCCCCACTTGTCGATGATCGCGCTCACCGAGGAGACGAAGGTGTCGCGGGCCGCGGCGGTGGTCAGCTGCACCTGGCCGTTCTGGCCGCCGATGGAGATGACGACCTTCTTGCCCTGGGCCTGCTTGGCCTGGATGGCGGCCTTGAACTCGGCGTCGGACTCGACGCCGGCGCACTCGGTCACGGGGCAGCGGTTGAAGCGGATGTCCCCGGAGGTGACGGAGGTCGGCTCACCGAAGGCGAGGTCGATGACGTTCCAGGTGCTGGGAACGTCGGCCATGCGCGTGTAGCCCGCGCCGTTGGCGAAGCTCGCGTGCAGATAGCCGACCAGCGCGTGGGTGGGCAGTCCGCCGGAGGGCGGCAGGGTGGTGGGCGGCGTGGTGGGAGGAGTCGTCGGCGGTGTCGTGGGGGGCGTCGTCGGCGGGGTGGTCGGCGGTGTCGTGGGCGGGGTGGTCGGCCCGCCAGGACCGCTGAGCGAGGCGTCGTCGGCGTAGTAGACCGGCTGGCCGTACCAGCCGTGCAGATAGACCGTGGCGCTGGTCTGGCTCGCGCCGGTCGTGAAGTTGACGCTCAGCTGCTGGTACGCGCCGCCGGTGCCCGGCGTCCAGGTGCTGGTGCCGCCGTCGACGCCGATGTACACGTACGAGCCCTTGACCTGGGTGGAGAAGGTGTAGGCGGTGTTCGGAGCGACGGTGACGGTCTGCTTGCACTGGGCGGTGTCGCTCGCGCCGGGGGTGCCGGCGAGCGCGTAACTCCCGCTCTTGGCCTGGCCGGTGACGGCCTTGGCGCTCGCGTCGCAGGTCCAGCCGGACAGGGATCCGGTCTCGAAACCGCCGTTGGCCAGGAACTCACCGGCGGTGGCGGAGGGGGCGAGTGCGACCAGGCCGCCCAGGGTGGCGGCGCAGGCGAGGGTGGCGGCGCCGGCGATGGCGGATCTCGACCGGCCGCGGAAGGGGGATGTGAGCACGGGGGGATGCTCCTTCTGCTTCAAGGAGTGCGCATGACGCAGTGCGCATGACAAGGCGCAGCAAACAGGTCTGGACCAATCCTGTCAATGGTCTGAACCAACACCCGTGCGACATCCGGTGGTCACCGCGCCCCCGCGCGGCCGTCATCCGCCGCTGTGCGTCAATCCCCGGGCGGCCGCGTCCCCTTGTTCCGTACGCTCTTCGACCACGGCCACTTCAGCCGGGTGTCCGGGACGGTCCCCTCGGGGTCGTACACGAAGACCCACCGGGTCTGCCGCGCCGCGCGCGGGCCCGGGCTCGGCTCGCGGTGGTACACGTGCACCACGGGTTTGCCCCCGTCGGCGTCCGGCACCGGCACGGTGTACACCTTCGGCGGCTGTCCGGTCGCCCCGACCAGGACGCCCATCAGGCGTCCGTCCAGCGGGCCGCCGACGAACTCCGTGTTCTCGCTTCTCACCCGCCCAGCATCCCACGGCCGCCGTCGTCGGGGAGCAGATGCGCGACGGCCTCCACGATCGGGGCAAGCCGCCGGGCCAGTTCGCCGGCCGGGCTGTCGGGGGTCTCCAGGGCCAGCGCCGCCGCGGCGATCCCGGCGGTCTCCGGGTCGGTCGTCGCGGTGATCACCAGCAGGCCGGTGAGATGGTCGACGAGCCAGCCGCGCAGCTCCGGCAGCGGCGGCTGCTTGCCCTCGTCCAGCCAGGTCAGCGACACCGCCTCGACGGAGGCGATCCAGGAGCGGACCATCATCGCCAGCCGCGGGCCGGGATCCGGCGCCCCCAGGTGCAGCAGCACCTGCTCGGCCGCGCTGCGCCGCACCCCGTCGACGATCGCGCCGGTCCGGCTGGTCTCGGCGACGCTGCCGCCGCGCAGCAGCGCGGAGTAGGCGGCGTCGTGCTCGTCCACGAACGCCAGATAGCGGTCCAGGGCGTGCGCCAGTCGCTGCGTCGGTGCGCCCTGCGACGGTTCGACGAAGCATTTCCGCAGCTCATCGGCGGCATTGTGCATCGCGGCCTCGTACAACTGCTGTTTGCCACCAGGGAAGTACCGGTAGACCAGCGGCCGTGACACCCCGGCGGCGGCCGCGACATCGTCGACCGACACGTCCTCGGGGCGGTGGTGCCCGAAGAGGTCCACCGCTGCCGCGAGCAACTGCGTACGGCGTTGCTCGACGCTGAGTCGGCGGTATGCGGGCGCCGCGCTGCCGTTCATGGGCGCAGCCTAACCGGTGGGGCCCGGCGCGGGTCCGGTAACGGCCGCGCGCCAGGTCGTAACGGGTCGTTCAGGCGAGCAGGCCCGAGGCGCGCCACAGCCGGCGGCCGGGGCCGCGCAGCACGTCGATCTCCTCCAGGAACTCGACGAGCCGCTTCGAGGACTGCAGCATGACGTCCCGGCGGTGGCCGCTGGCCTTCACCTGCGCCATCGCGTAGGCCGGGTTCAGCCCGACCGCCGCGTACACCTTCGGGCTGACCAGCGAGCCCGCCACGATCCTGGCGGTCTCCCCGGAGGTCAGCCGGGTGAGCTCGCGCTCCCAGCGCGGGGCGGTCGACATCTGGCGGGTCAGCTCCTCACGGGCGTACCGCACGTGCCGGGCCTCCTCGACCACATGGATGCGGGTCACCCCGCGCACCAGCGGCTGGACACGCTCGTCCGGGAAGGTCAGCCGCTGCATCCAGTCGAGGATCTCCTCGACGAGCAGCGTCCCGGTGAAGGCGCCGGGCGTCGTCGAGTACGTCTTCAGGATCCGGCCGAGGTGCAGATGGAGCTTGCTGGGCCGGTAGACCGGGGTGCCGGACTTCTTGACCAGCCGGCCGAACATCATCGAGTGCCGGCACTCGTCGGCGACCTCGGTCAGCGCGTACCGGACGTGCTGGCTGGTCGGGTCGAGGGCGTAGATGTGCCGGGCGAGCAGCTGCATCAGGATGATCTCGAACCAGATGCCCATCGAGGCGATGCTCGCGCCTTCGTGCCGGCTCAGCTCGATCCGCTGCTCCTGCGACATGTGCTTCCACAGCGGTGTGTCGTAGAGCGAGCACAGCTCCGGGGGCCAGAACCACTTGCCGTCCTCGAACGGGGCGTCCCAGTCCAGCTCGGTGTCGGGGTCGAAGGAGTGCTTGGCGGAGGCGTCGAGCAGCCGCTCCGCGACCTTCTCGCGCTCCGTGATTTTGGTCATGATGGGGGCCATACGCTTATGAGACTGCGTGTCAGCAAGGACGTCAATCCCTCGCGCAGAACTTGTTGACCCGGCGGTAACCGGCGTGTGAGTCTGCGAACGACCGCCAACGACCGCCAACGACCGCACGGCCAACGACCGGACCCCGTAACGAATTTCGGGCGAGCCACGAGGAGGCGTCAGTGTCGACGCACGAGCTCTACACGACAGCACCGACCGAAGCGCTCTGGGAGGTCACGGCGAGCGGCGCGGCCCGCTTCTCCTGGGAGTACGACGACGGGCGCGACCGGCTGCTGGCCCTCTACCAGAAGGGCAAGGACAAGCAGTGGGACGCCGTCCGGAGGATCGACTGGGACCTGGAGGTCGATCCCTACGACCCGCTCGGCGTCCCGGACGAGGCGCTCACCGTCTACGGGACCCGTTACTGGGACAAGATGGACGAACAGAACAAGAAGGACCTGCGACGGCACTACGCGTCCTGGCAGTTCAGCCAGTTCCTGCACGGCGAGCAGGGCGCCATGGTCTGCGCGGCCCGCATCGTCGAATCCGTCCCCGACCTGGACGCCAAGTTCTACTCCGCGACCCAGACCATGGACGAGGCCCGGCACGCCGAGATATACGCCCGGTTCCTGCAGGAAAAGGTCGGGATGCTGTATCCGATCAATGATTCCCTGCAGGGTCTGCTCGGCGACACCCTGCGCGATTCCCGCTGGGACATGCCCTATCTCGGAATGCAGGTCCTCATCGAAGGACTCGCCCTCGCCGCGTTCGGCATGCTCCGCGACACCACGGACAAACCGCTGCCCAAGCAGATCCTGGCCTACATCATGCAGGACGAGGCCCGGCACGTCGCTTTCGGGCGGATGGCCCTGCGTGACTACTACCAGCAGCTCAGCGACGGTGAACTCCGGGAACGTGAGGAATTCGTCATCGAGGGCTGCTATCTGATGCGCGACCGGCTGCGCGGGGTCGAGGTCCTGGAGAACTTCGGAATCCCGCGAAAGGACTCCGAGGAACTCAGCGAGAACTCCGAGTACCTGCACCTGTTCCGGAAACTGCTCTTCAGCCGGATCGTGCCCTGTGTGAAGGACATCGGTCTGTGGGGCCCCCGGCTGCAACAGGCCTATGTCGACATGGGCGTCTTCGACATGGGCGACTCCAGTCTCGATCTGCTCATGGCCGAGGACGAGGAGATCGCCGAGAAGCTCGACGCCGAGCGCTTCGCCGCCGAGGAGTCGGCCCGCGTCGCGGAGGTCGCCGACGCGATCACCCTCGGCTCGGGAACGGAGACCGCCTGAATCCCGGGGAGAGTTCCCAGGACGTCAAGAACATCTGCTCGGGAGTCGTACGCTTGCTCGATGCTTGAAGGACCGAGAGCGCGACGGCGCGTACGCATGGCGCTGGGGCTCGCACTGCTGACCCTCAGCGCCGCCTGTGGATCCGGCTCGAAGCCGTCGCCCGAGGTACTGGCGCCGGTGTCCGCCGCGCCCACCGCACAGGTCGACGGCCTGCCCGAAGGCTCGGTGGCGCCGGAGGCGACGACACCGGCCGCACCGGGGACGATCACCCTCGCGTTCGGCGGCGACGTGCACTTCACGGAGCGTACGCAGCCCCGGCTGGTCAACGGGATGACGGAGCCGGCGATCGGTCCGCTCTCCAAGACCCTCGCGGCGGCCGACTTCTCCATGGTCAACCTGGAGACGGCGATCACCACGCGGGGCACCCCGCAGCCCAAGACGTACCACTTCAGGACCCCCGCCACCGCGCTCGACGTCCTCAAGAAGTCGGGCGTGGACGCGGTCTCGATGGCGAACAACCACGCCGTCGACTACGGCGCGCAGGGGCTGACGGACACCCTCGCGGCGGTCAGGGACGCGCCGATCCCGGTCGTCGGCATCGGTGCGAACGAGGCCCAGGCCTACCGTCCGTATCTGAAGACGATCCGCGGGGTGAAGCTCGCCGTCCTCGCGGCCAGCCAGGTGCAGGACATCACCAACCAGAACTGGCGCGCCACGGCGTCCAAGCCGGGCATCGCCTCGGCACTGGAGCAGACCAAGCTGGTGGCGGCGGTCAAGGCGGCGAAGAAGAAGGCCGACGTCGTGGTCGTCTATCTGCACTGGGGAACCGAGGGGCAGTCCTGCCCGGGGCCCGAGCAGAAGTCCATCGCGGCCAAGCTGGCGGCGGCCGGGGCCACCGCGGTCGTCGGCACGCACGCACACGTGATGCTGGGCTCCGGGATGATGCGGCAGACCTATGTCGCCTACGGCATGGGCAATCTGCTCTGGTACGGCACCTCGCCCTACCCGAACTCCAACGACACCGGCATCACCACCCTGACCATCGCCAAGGGGAAGGTCGCGGGCGAGCGCTTCACGCCGGCCTTCGTCGACAACCACGGTGTGCCCATGCCCCAGGAGGACGCCGGGGCCAAACGCATCAACGACCGCCGCGCCGGGCTGCGCGGCTGCACGGGATTGTCAGCGGCGCCGAAAAAGTAGGAACCGCCGCGCTGTCACCGGCATCTATCACTGCAGATGTACGGGGGTTTGGCTGTGTGTTCAGTCCTGCCGTGCTGCGACGCGACGAGAGAAGGGGACTCAACCCATGGCGCGACTCACCGCGAGCCAGCGGAACGTAGCGATAACCGTTGCCTCGGTCATCGCCCTGATAGCCGCGATAGCCGGTGCCCTGGCGGTGTCCGGATACAACAAGGCACAGGCGGACGCGAAGGAATCCAAGCCCACGGTGGACGCCAAGCCCGCCCGGCCGGTGCCGATCGAGATCGTGCACATGCCGGAGAGCGGCGGCAAGGCCGTCAACATCACCATCGACGACGGCCCCGACCCCACCTGGACGCCCAAGGTGCTCGAGGTGCTGAAGCAGAACGATGTGAAGGCCGTCTTCTGCGTGATCGGTCCGCAGGCGAAGGCCCACCCCGACCTCATCCGGCAGATCGTGGCCGCCGGACACCGGCTCTGTGACCACTCGATGACGCACGACACGGGGATGGACAAGAAGTCCGAGGCGTACCAGAGCCAGGAGATCCTCGACGCGCAGCGGATGATCGAGGAGGCCTCCGGCGGTGTGAAGGTGCAGTACTGGCGGGCCCCGGGCGGTGCTTTCACCCCCTTCAACCGCAAGCTCGCCGCGGCGCACGGAATGCGGCCGCTCGGCTGGAACGTGGACTCCAAGGACTTCGAGAAGCCCGGTGTCGGCGCCATCGTGAGCACCGTCAAGAAGGAGGTGGCGGGCGGTCCGACCCTCCTCTTCCACGACGGCGGCGGTAAGCGCGAGCAGACGGTCGCGGCCCTGGAGAAGGTGCTTCCGTGGCTGAAGCAGCAGGGCTACGCGTTCAGCTTCCCGAAGATCTACTAGACCCCGCAGCCCCGCAGCCCCGTTCAGCGGTGGCGCCGGTCAGCCCAGGACGGCCCGCATGACGTCGCGGGCGATGGGGGCCGCGCTGCCGCCGCCGGAGATGTCGGCCCGGACGGCCTCGGCGTCCTCGACGACGACGGCCACCGCGACGGCCGGCTGGCCGGCGGCGGACTTGGCGTAGGAGATGAACCAGGCATACGGCATGCCCTTGTTGCCGACGCCGTGCTGGGCGGTGCCGGTCTTGCCGCCGACCGTGATGCCGGGGATGGCCGCGTTGGTGCCGGTGCCCTTGGTGACGACGGCCTCCATCATCTGCTGGAGCCGGACGGCGGTGCCGGAGCTGACGGCCTGGTGCAGGAGGCGGCCGGCGGCCGCGGCGACCGTGACCCCGTTGGAGTTGGTGATCCGGTCGACGAGGTACGGGGACATCAGCTCACCGCCGTTGACGACCGCCGCCGCGACCATCGCCATCTGCAGCGGGGTCGCGGTGGTGTCGAACTGGCCGATGGACGACAGGGCGACCTGGTCGGGTCCCATCCTGGTGTCGAAGTTGCTCGGGGCGACGCTCGGCGGGATCCGCAGCCGGTGGTCGTTGAAGCCGAACGCCTGCGCCTGCTTCACCATCCCGTTCAGCCCGACGTCCACGCCGAGCTTCGCGAAGACGGTGTTGCACGAGACGGTGAAGGCGACGACCAGGGTGGCGTCGGCGCAGCCCGCCGCCTCGTTCTCCAACTGGGTGGTGGTGCCGGGCAGCGTGTAGGGCTCGGGGGTCTTCGTCGGGGCCTTCGGATCGGTGACCTTGCCCGACTCCAGGGCCGCGGCGGCGGTGACGACCTTGAAGGTGGAACCCGGCGGGTATGTCTGGCGGATCGCCCGGTCCAGCATCGGCTGCTCGGGATCGGAGGTGAGCCGGGCCCACTCGGCGTTGACGTCACGGCCGGTCCCCGCGATCCCCGAGGGGTCGTAGGAGGGCGTGGAAACCAGCGCCAGGATCCGCCCGGTGGCCGGGTCGAGCGCGGCGACGGCGCCCGTGCGGTCGCCGAGCCCGGTGAAGGCGGCCTCCTGGGCGGCCGGGTTGATGGTGGTGTGGACGTCACCCCCCTTCTGCCGGGCGCGGGTGATCTCGTTCCACAGCGGCAGCGAGGCCAGCTGCGGGTCCGTGCCGGACAGCACGGCGTCCTCGGTGCCCTCCAACATCCTCGTGCCGTACAGCTGCGACACATAGCCCGTGACGGGCGCGTACAGCGGCCCCTGGGTGTAGGTGCGCAGATACGTCAGCTGGTCGTCGGTCTCCCGGTAGCCGGTGACGGGCCTCCCCGCGACGAGGATGTCGCCGCGCGGCTGGTCGTAGCGGGCGATCATCGCGCGGCGGTTGGCCGGATTGGCGTTGAACGAGTCGGCCTGGAAGATCTGCACCCGGCTGGTGTTGATCAGCAGCGCGACCAGCAGGACCAGACAGCAGGCGGCGGCCCGCCGGATGTAGCGGATCACCAGGCACCCGCGTCCGGCAGGGGACGGCGCGCGCTGTCGCTGAGCCGGATCAGCAGCGCGACGATGATCCAGTTGGTGACGACGGACGAACCGCCCTGGGCGAGGAACGGCATCGCCATGCCGGTGAGCGGGATCAGGTCCATCACCCCGCCCGCGATCACGAAGACCTGCAGGGCCAGGATCGAGGCGAGGCCGATCGCCAGCAGCCGGCCGAACGGGTCGCGCAGCGCCAGCCCCGCCCGGTAGCCGCGGGCCACCAGCAGCGCGTAGAGCACGAGGAGCACCGTCAGCCCCGCCATGCCCAGCTCCTCGCCCACCGTGGAGAGGATGAAGTCGGACTTGGTGGCGAAGCCGATCAGATACGAGTGGCCCTGTCCGAGGCCGGTGCCGAGCATGCCGCCGGCGCCGAAGGCGAACAGCGACTGGGCGAGCTGGTTGGGTCCGTCGCCCGCCTCGATGCTGGCGAACGGGTGCAGCCAGTCCTCCACCCGCGCGTGGACATGCGGTTCGACCGCACCGACGGCGAAGGCGCCGAGCGCCGACAGCAGCAGCCCCACCGCGATCCAGCCGGTCCGGCCGGTCGCGACGTACAGCATCACCACGAACAGCCCGAAGAAGAGCAGCGAGGTGCCCAGGTCCCGCTCCGCGATCAGCAGGCACACGCTGAGCAGCCAGATCGTCACGATCGGGCCGAGCACCCGGCCGGTGGGCAGCTGCAGCTTCCAGAAGGTGCGGCCGGTGTACGCCAGGGCGTTGCGGTTGGTGGCGAGATACGCGGCGAAGAACAGCGCGAGCAGGATCTTGGCGAACTCGCCCGGCTGGATCGAGAAACCGGCGACCCGGATCCAGATCTTGGCGCCGTTGATCGCCGGGAAGGAGATCGGGACGACCATGAGGAACAGGGCCGCCGCGCAGCAGACGTACGCGTAGCGCGACAGCACCCGGTGGTCGCGCAGCACCAGGACCACCGCGATGAAGAGCCCGATGCCCAGCGTCGACCAGACCAGCTGGGTGGGAGCGCCCTCGGCACCGAGCACCGGCTCCAGATCGAGCCGGTAGATGAGGACCAGCCCGACCCCGTTGAGCAGGACGGCGATCGGGAGCAGCAGCGGGTCGGCGTAGGGCGCGCGGGCCCTGACCGCGACATGGGCGAGCAGGGCCAGCACGCCGAGCCCCGCTCCGTACCCCGCCGCGTCGGGCGGCACGGCGCCGTTCCTGGCCAGTCCCACTTCCGCGTAGCCGTACACCGAGATGAGAACCGCACCGATCAGCAGGGAGAGCTCCACGCCGCGCCGCTTCGGCAGCAGCACGAGGGGCGGGGGAGCGTCGGTGGTCGTTGCGCTCATGGGCTGCAACGTAGCAAGCGGCGGGGCCAATGTCCCTTATGTGACCGATGGGCACCGCGAGCCCCGCTGTCGGAGCCGGGACGTAGGCTGCAGGATGTGACACCACCCGAGGAGCTCGCCGACCTGCGCTACGCCGACCTGCTGCGCCCGCACGAGGGCGGCCTGGAGGTCGACGAGCGGTACGACACCGTGCACTTCGACCGGCTCACCTTCGAGGACGAGAAGGCCTCGGGGGCACACTTCCTCGAGTGCGCCATCACGGACTGCAGCTTCACCGGCACCCCGCTGCGCGGCGCCCGGTTCAACGACGTCTGGGCGCAGGCCACCCGCTTCACCGGCACCGCGCTCGCCGAGTCCTCCTGGCTCGACACCACCTTCTCGGCGTGCGCCCTGGCGGGCATCGAGGCGTACGGCTCGGTGCTGCGGCGGGTGGTGTTCCGCCAGTGCAAGTTCGACTCGGTGAACCTGCGGGCCACCACGCTGCACGACGTGGTCTTCGAGGACTGTGTGCTGCGGGACGTCGACCTCGGCGGCGCCAAGCTCACCGGGGTGACCTTCCCCGGCACCCGGCTGGAGCGTGTCCACCTCGCCCGCGCCACGCTGAAGAAGACCGATCTGCGCGGCGCCACCACCCTCGAACTCGCCGACGGCCATGAATCGCTCAAGGGTGCCCTCATCACCACCCTCCAGCTCTTCGACCTGGCCCCGGTGCTCGCCCAGACCCTCGGCATCACCGTCAAGGACAAGTAGTCAAGGACAAGTAGTCAAGGACAAGTAGGAGACCCCTGTGAGCCTGTACGACATCCCGCTGCGCACCCTGTCCGGCGAGCCCGCCTCGCTGGCGGACCAGCGCGGCAAGGCGCTGCTCATCGTCAACGTCGCCTCCAAGTGCGGTCTCACCCCGCAGTACGAGGGCCTGGAGCGGCTGCAGCAGCGGTACGCGGAGCGCGGCTTCACCGTGCTCGGTGTGCCCAGCAACCAGTTCGCCGGCCAGGAGCCCGGCAGCGCGGAGGAGATCCAGACCTTCTGCTCCACCAGCTACGGTGTGAGCTTCCCGCTCCTCGAGAAGGCGGACGTCAACGGCGAGGAGCGGCACCCGCTGTACACCGAGCTGACGCAGGCGAAGGACGCCGAGGGCGAGGCCGGTGACGTGCAGTGGAACTTCGAGAAGTTCCTGATCGGCCCGGACGGCGAGGTGGCGGGAAGGTTCCGGCCGCGCACCGAGCCCGAGGCCGCTGAGCTGGTCGAAGCCATCGAAGCCGTGCTGCCCGCCTGACCTCGCAAGATCGCCTCGGGGGCTCCTAAGGGCGAGGCCACGCCATGGCGCGATCCGGCACGTTGGAACTCATTGTCCGGGTGGTCGCTCTCCTGCTTTTCTCTTCTTACCGCCTCGGCGAGGAAGGGACAGCGGAGTGCAGGAGAGCGAATTCCGTACCGGGCATCTATGCGTGGACACGGATCCTGCGCTGTGCCTCCCCTGCCAGGAGCGGTTGGATCGGCAACTCGCCTTGCTTCCCCGGGTATATGGCGAGTTGGAGGCTGCGCTCGTTCCGGCTGTGGACGGTGGCGACCGTGTCACCGCAGGTGGCCGGCCCGGCATCCCGCTGAACGGGCCGGCTGTCGATGCGCGCGCCGACATCCGAGGCACCCTCGCCTCCTGGGCCGATCTGATAGTCGAGGGCCGCACCGTCCGCCTCCCCCTGCGGACGGTGCCGGCCCTCGCCGCATTCCTACGACGCCATCTGGCGTGGCTGGCCGTCCACCCCGCGGCCGAGGACGCCGCGGCCGAGGTCGACGCACTCGTGCGCCGCTGCATGAAGATCGCCCGACCCCGTCTGGAGCGCCGTATCCCCGTTGGCCCGTGCATCGTGCAGTCCTGCCCCGGCCGCCTCACCGCCGTCGTCCGTGAACCCGGTTCCACGCTTCCCCCGGCTGTGGAGTGCGATACGGAGCGCGCGCATGTCTGGCCGCCGGAGCGCTGGCGCGCCCTGTACCGGGGCCGGGCCTGTGACGGGGTCCCGCCCGGGCTCAGCGCCCGCGAGATCTCCTCGGCCTGGCGGATTCCCGCAGGCACCGTCTACTGGCTCGCCAATGAGCACCAGTGGCGGCGCAAGCGCGACGGGCGGCAGGTCTTCTACGCCCAGGAGGACGTGCTGCGGACGCTGGGCCGCGACCGCCTCACGGGCTGAGCGCGCCCCGGCCTGCACGGAGCGGACCCGGGCCGGCGACGGTCCGTGAGCGGCCGGGCGAGAACGGCTGAAAAGATTCGGTGCCGGCTGGCCGGGAACGGCCCCTCATGGCTGAAAAGGCACCCTTGCCTCGTGCCGCACTCCGTAACCCGCGTAACCACGCATCCGGGCGGCCTTCCGAGCGACATGGCTGAAAATCGCTGTCGCTCTGGCCGAAACGCGTCCGGACGTACACAGCGCTGTACGGCCCGCGGCGTAGCCGCGAGCCGTACAGCGCTGTGGGGGAGGGGGGAAGGTCTGTTGTCAGGCAGTCGCCGAGGCGGGCACCCAGATGGCGGGTGCTGCTGTCTGGTCCCACAACTCCGGGCTGGCGCTCTGTGACGTGCGCTGCGACTCCGTGCCGGAGTCATGCGTCGCTGCCATGGCGGTCCCGCCGACTGAAGAAAGGGCGAGCACCAGGGCTGCGACCGCAGTGATCTTGGTCAGGTGCTGCATGCTCGACATCGTGATCCTTGTCTGGGAAGGCAGGAGATTGCTCACGGGTTCGGGATGCCCTTGTAGCAATGCCAGAGTGCCAAAAATGGACGGCAAGTGGCCAGTTAGGGCAGGTGCGTAAGTGCGCAATGGCGCGAATCGGAAGGTCATGAGGTCAGATGAACCCATGAGTGACGGCGAGGACGCCGGCCTGGAACCGGCTCTCGGCCTGCAGGTATCTCATGACCTCGGAGACCAGGCGGCTCACCGTACGCAGTGAGATCCCCAGTTTCCTGGCGATCCGCTCATCGGTGAGTCCATTGGCCAGGAGACGCATGGCGGTGCGGTGCTGTTCGGTCAGCTCGCTCGCGGAGTCGAACCGGTCAGCCACTTTGGTCGAGTACGGCACGGAGCGCAACCAGCAGTCCTCGTAGAGGGCGCTGTAGGTACGGACCAGCGCCCTACCGCGGACCAGGAGCGCGGCTTCCGACGGGTTGTCGGGGTTGGCCGCGAGGATCGCGGTGTGCATGTCGCCGATGCTCAGGTCCAGCGGGACCTGGGGCGCCAGCCGGACCTCCACACCCGCGGAGGCCAGCTCGGAGAGGTACTTGCGCTGCCGCGGCGCCGAGTTGATGCCCTGGGTGTAGATCGCCTGCACCCGGATACCGCGTTTGACCATGTCGGCGTCGCCCTGCAGGGACTCGGCCAGTACCTCGGCCGGCGGCAGCGGCCCCGGATGCATGGACCGCGAGCGGGTGGTGAGGGTGGCGTAGTAGTCACCGACCATCTGCCGCTTGCGGCCGTCACCGGTGATGATCTCGACCTCGACCTTGGCCGCGTCCCGCTGGACCGCGGGACGGTAGCGCTCCATCAAGGACTCCGACGCCCTGACGATCGCGGTCAGCTCTTCACGCTGCGCCTGCAGTGCGGCCCGCTGCCGGTCCAGCAGGCTGATCAGCGCGGTGTCCGGATCCACGGGGTCGACCTCCTCCGGGCTGCGTCCGGCGCGAATCAGCCCCAGCTCCCGGAGCTCAGCCCAGCCGGTCGCCGCCTCGGTGGCGGTGAGACCCAGTCGTGCCGCGGCCGTCGCCGGTGGGCACGACCCCTGATCACGCAATGCCTGGTACAAGGCAAGACCGACATCGTCGGATTCCGCCGCCCCGCCTCGAACAGTCACAGCCATGGCTACCCCCTCACCCAGAGGCGACTTTAGCAACGGTTGTGCCATATGCCAGCGGCCCGCTGCCAGCAGATGGCCGGTCATCGCGGTCGCACGTCGCCGCCGGGCCGCTGTGGCCGGGCCCCGGGGGCGGGGGGAGGAAACACTGTCCGGAATGCCGGGCTCCGCACGGCTCCTCCGGGAACTGCCGGGGGTCCGCTCCGCAGGATCGGTGACGCACGTCACCAACCTCCAATCCATCCTCTTGGCCGCTGGTCGGCCGTGTCAACCGGTTCACGCAACCGCTGCTTTAGCCACTCGACCGATCCTCCAACGACATGTGCGGGACCCGTTCCACGCCGGTCTGTCAGCGGACCGGTGGCTGCGCCGCGAGGGGATGTCGAGGGGATGTCATTGTCAGGCTTCGCCACTTTCACCGAGCTTGTCCTGGAACGGGCCGCGGAGCTCGCCGACGCGGACGCCCATGTCTTCCTCCGGGACGCGGGACCGGCCATGGCGGCCGAGCATCTGACCTACGCGGAGCTGGACCGGGAAGCGCGGCGGATCGCCTCCGTCCTGCAGCTGCACGGCGTGGAGGGGCAGCCGGTGCTGCTCCTGTACCCGACGACGGCCGAGTTCCTGAAGGCGTTCATCGGCTGCCTGTACGCCGGAGCGGTGGCCGTGCCGGCGCCGCTGCCCGGTGACGCCGGCCAGGAGAAGCGGCTGAGCCGTACCTCCGCGGTGATCCGGGACTCCGGAGCGAAGCTGGTGCTCACCGACCGGGCCAACGCGCCGGACATCGCGCTGTGGCTCTCCCGGGCCCGCCGCGAGGACGTGGTCTGCCTGGCCACGGACAACACCGGCTTCGGCGACCCGGCCGCCTGGCAGCCCGTCGCGGCCCGCCCCGACGACCTGGCGTTCCTGCAGTACACCTCGGGCTCGGTCTCCGACCCGCGCGGCGTCATGGTCTCGCACCGCAACCTGATGGCCAACGAGGCGGCCATCGCCCGGTCCCTGGGCACCACGTCGGAGGACCGGTTCGGCGGCTGGCTGCCGCACTTCCACGACATGGGCTTCATCGCCCACCTGCTGCACCCGCTCTGGCTGGGCAGCTCCTCGGTGCAGATGTCGCCCACCTCCTTCATCAAGCGGCCGGTGCGCTGGCTGCAGGCGATCGACGAGTACGGCGTGACCGCGGGCGGCGGCCCCAACTTCTGCTTCGAACTGTGCCTGCGCCGCGTCACCGACGAGCAGATCGAGGCGCTCGACCTGTCCCGCTGGCGGCTCGCGCTCAACGGCGCCGAGCCGGTCCGCGCCGACACCCTCAAGGCGTTCGCCGAGCGCTTCGCCCCCGCCGGGCTGCGGCCCCAGGCGCTGTACCCCTGCTACGGGCTGGCCGAGGCCACCCTCATCGTGTCCGGCGGCGTCCCCGACGCCCCGTTCACCGAGAAGCAGGCGGACACCAAGGCCCTGGAGCGCGACCAGCTGGCGGCGGCCGAGCCGGGCAAGCCGCAGCGGACCCTGGTCAGCAGCGGACAGGTCACCGACTTCGACGTACGGATCGTGGACCCGGCCGGCTACCGGGAGCTGCCGGCCGGCGCCGTCGGCGAGATCTGGCTGCGCGGCGACAGCGTCGCCCAGGGCTACTGGCAGCGGCGGGAGGAGTCCGACGCGACCTTCCACGGCACCTTGAACGACGGTGAGACCGGGTTCCTCCGCACCGGGGACCTGGGCGTGCTGGACGACGGCGAGCTGTTCGTCACCGGCCGCCTCAAGGAAGTGATCATCATCAACGGGCGGAACGTGTACCCGCAGGACGTCGAGTTCGCGGTGCGGGCCACCAGCCCGGCGCTCGGCCACGGCGCGGGAGCGGCCTTCAGCGTCGAGGCCGGGCGCGAGCAGCTGGTGGTGGTGCAGGAGGTCAAGGGCGAGGGCGCGAGTGCGGCGAGCCTGCGCGCACTGGCTCAGCAGGTGCAGGCGATGATCGGCCAGGACTTCAACATCCCGGCGGGCAACGTCCTGCTGGTCCGGCCGGGCACGGTCCGCAGGACCACCAGCGGCAAGGTGCAGCGCACCCTGATGCGGCAGCTCTTCCTCGACGGTGAGCTACGCGGCGAGTACGAGGCGCTGGACCCGGCCGTGCACGCCGTGGTGCGGGCCCGTGACACCCTGCTCGGCGAGGACCTGCTGCAACCGGAACCGGCCGGCGGGAGAGGCAGGCCGTGGTGACCAGACCCGCGACCGGCAGTCCCGCCGCCCTCGCCGAGGCGCCCGCACCGCAGCAGCGTGAGGCTGCGGTGCAGGCGCGTGTCGCCGAGCTGGAGGCGCTGCTCGGCGACCCCACCGACCCCGGCAACCCCTGCGGCTACCAGGCGGTGCTGAACGCCGACCGGGCCGCGGTGCCGTTCAGCCGGGGCGAGGGGCTGCTCGACGACTTCGGGATGAACCGCGAGTTCGTCCCCAGCAGGCTCGGCGGCCGGCTGGACTCCATCGACACCCTCGTCCGCGTCATGCGCCCGGTCTTCCGCCGGGACGTCGGGCTCGGCATGAGCTACGGGATGATGTCGTACATGGCCGCCTCCGACGTCTGGATGGCGGGCAGCGACGAGCAGCAGGAGTGGCTCGCCGGTTCGATGCTGCGGGGCGCGAAGGCGGCCATCGCGCAGCACGAGACGGCGCACAGCAACCAGCTGGTCCGCAGCCAGGTCGCGGCGCGGCGGGCGGACGGCGGCGGGTTCCTGCTCAGCGGCGGCAAGCCGGTGATCAACAACCTGGCCCGTTCCGAAGCCCTGGTGCTTTTCTGCCGCACCGACCCGGCGCCCGGCAGCCGCAGCCATTCGGTGCTGCTGCTGAACCCGGGCGAGCTGCCCGTGGACCGCTCCAGGATCGTGCCGCACCAGATGCCGGTCGGACTGCGCGGCAACGCCTTCGCGGGGCTGGAGTTCGACGACTGCCCGGTGCCGGAGTCCGCGCTGCTCGGGCCGGTCGGCAGCGGTATCGAGACGGCGCTGCGGTCCTTCCAGATCAGCCGTACCGTCATCGCCGCGACCGCGCTCGCGGCCGTGGACACCAGCCTGCGCACGGCGGTCCGCTTCGACCACGAGCACCGTGGCGGCGGCTGGGCCGGCGCCCGTTCCGACGCGCAGCGCACCGACGCCGCCGCGACCGGAGCCTTCGTCAACCTGCTGCTGTACGACAGCCTGGCGCTCGTCGCGATGCGCGCGATCCATCTGCTGCCGACGCAGACCAGCGTGTACTCGGCGGCGCTGAAGTACCTGCTGCCCCGGATCCTCACCGAGACGATGTACGACCTGTCGATCGTGCTCGGCGCCGGGTTCTACACCCGCGAGGGCACGCTGGGCATCTTCCAGAAGCACGTCAGGGACGTGCCGGTGCTCAGCCTCGGGCACGCCGGATCGGTGGCCTGCCAGGCCACCGTCATCCCGCAGCTGCACCGGCTGGCCCGGCAGTCCTGGTTCGTCGAGGACGACGCGCCCGCCGGGCTCTTCCGGCCGCGCGCCGAACTGCCGCCGCTGCGCACCGAGTCGCTCAGCCTGGCCTGCGGCCGCGACAGCCTCAGCGCGTCGCTGCTGTCGGTCGCCGCCGCGATTCCGGGCCGCAGCCCGGTGGAGAAGGCGCTGCGCGGGCTGGCCGGGCAGTTGGTGGAGGAGTTCCGCGATCTGCGCGACCGGGTCCTGGCCCTGGAGCCCGCGGACCGCACCACCCCGGTGGGTCCTGCCTCGTTCGCCCTGATGGACCGGTACGCGCTGCTGCTCGCGGCGTCCGCCGTGCTGGGGGTGTGGCGGCACAACCAGGACGGCTCCGACCCGTTCCTGGCCGACCCGGCCTGGGCGGCCGCTGCCTTGCACCGCATCGCGCGGCGGCTGGGCGCGAAGGTCCCCGATCTGCCGGGGGAGTGCGAGACCCGGCTCCGGCACGAAGTCCACGTCCGTTTCAGCGCCCAGCGCAGCTACGACCTCTACAACACTCCCATTCCCGGCTGACGGTTCATGGGCCTGACGCGTACCCAAGGAGTCCAGCGATGACCGCTCCGACGACCCGGCACAGTGCTGTGCTCGCCGACAACCTGCACCGTGGCTGGTTGCTCGACCGGCTCGCGCTCTACCTCAACCGCCCGGCCGACAGCATCGACCCGACGGTGCCGCTGGCCGAGTTCGGCATGGACTCGGTGGCCGCGCTGAGCCTGTGCGGTGACCTGGAGGACCAGTTCGGGCTGTACGTGGAGCCCACCCTGCTGTGGGACCACCCGACGGTCGAGAGCCTCGTCGGGTACATGGCAGTGGAGATCCCACGGGTCGGGGAGGACAACCGCTGATGGACTCCATCGCCATCGTCGGGCTCGACTGCGCGTTCCCCGGAGCGCCGGGCAGCGACGCGTACTGGGACCTGCTGATGCGCGGCGGCGACGCCGTCGGCGACATTCCGGAGCAGCGCTGGAACCCCCGCGACTACGCCTCGCAGGAGCCCGGCGCCGTGCACTCGGAGATGACGCGCGGCGGCTTCATCGACGACGCGGACGCCTTCGACAACGACTTCTTCTCGGTGGCGCCGCGCGAGGCCGCCGCGATGGACCCGCAGCACCGGCTGCTGCTGCAGTGCGCCTGGCGCGCCCTGGAGGACTCCGGGCGGGCCCCGGGCGCGCTGGCCGGCACGGACGCCGGTGTCTTCGTCGGGGTGATGGGCGGCGAGTGGGGCCGGCTGCGGATGGGCGACCACACGGAGATCACCCCGCAGCTGGGCGCGGGCAGCAGCGCGGGGATGACCGCCAACCGGATCTCGTACCACCTGAACCTCACCGGGCCGAGCCTCGCCGTCGACACCGCCTGTTCCTCGTCGCTGGTCGCCGTGCACCTGGCCGCCAACGCGCTGCTGTCCGGCGAGTGCGACACGGCGCTGGCCGGCGGGGTGAACCTGGTGCTGTCCCCGGCGCTCGGCATCGTCTACACCCAGTTGGGGCTGGCCTCCTCGGACGGCCGCTGCCGTCCGTTCAGCGCGGACGCCGACGGCATCGCGCGCAGTGACGGCGTCGGCCTGGTCGTGCTGCGCAGGACCGCGGACGCGCTCGCCGACGGGCAGCGGATCTACGCGGTGATCCGCGGCACCGCGGTGAACCAGGACGGCCGCAGCAACGGTGTCACCGCCCCCAACCGCTGGTCGCAGCAGAAGGTCGTCGAGGCCGCGTACCGGCGGGCCGGCGTCACCCCGGAGCAGGTCTCGTTCATCGAGGCGCACGGCACCGGCACGGTGCTGGGCGACGCCATCGAATGCGCGGCGCTGGGCACGGTGCACGGTGTGGAGCGCGCCGAACCGTGCGCGATCGGCTCCGTGAAGGGCAACCTCGGGCACACCGAGGGCGCGGCGGGCATCGCTGGGCTGATCAAGGCGGCGCTGGCGCTGCACCACCGGATCGTCCCGGCCAGCCGGTTCGCGGACCGCGAGAACCCGCAGCTGCGGCTCGCGGAGCGCGGGCTGCGGCTGCTGAAGTCGCCGCTGCGGCTGCCGCCCGGCGAGGCCGTGGCCGGGGTGAGCAGCTTCGGCATGGGCGGTACCAACGCGCACGCGGTGCTCGCCACCGCGCCCAGGACCAGGAACAAGGCCGTCGGGTCCGGCGTCCGGCGGGACACGGCCGCCGGCGCGGCGGGCGTCTTCACCCTCACCGGCGACACCCCGGAAGCGCTGCGCCGCAATCTCGCGGACCAGGCGGAGGCCGTCGCGAAGCGGCCGCGCGGCGAGGCGGCGGCGCTGTGCTGGAGCAGCAACCGGATCAAGACCGGGCTGCCGTTCCGCTTCGCCCTCACCGCCCGCGACACCGCGGAACTCGCCGCGGGGCTGCGGCAGGCCGCCGGGCAGGACCTGCCGGGCGGGGTCGCGCACCGGCCGTGGAGCCGGCCCGTGGTGGCGTTCCTCTTCACCGGCCAGGGCAGCCAGTTCCCGGCGATGACCGCCGGGCTCCACCGTGACTCCGCCGTGTACCGGCACTTTCTCGACGAGGCCGACGCGGCCCTCGCCCCGCACACCGGGGGCTCCGTCCGCGATCTGATCCTGGGTGGTGAGCAGCGCATTCACGAGACCGGCACCGCGCAGCCCGCCCTGTTCGCGGTCGGCTACGCCCTGGCCCGTACCCTCACCGAACTCGGCGTCCAGCCTGCCGCCGTGCTCGGCCACAGCATCGGCGAGTACCCGGCGGCGGTGCTCGCCGGAGTGCTGAGCCTGGACGAGGCGGCCCGGCTGGTGGCCGTCCGCGGCGCGCTCATGCAGGAACTCCCCGCGGGCGGCGGCATGCTGGCGGTCAACGCGAGCCCCGCCGATCTGCGGAGCCTGCTCGACGACGAGCCGCAGGTGGGCCTCGGCGCGGTCAACGGGCCCGCCGACGTGGTGCTGTCCGGCGCCGTGAAGGCGCTGGAGCGGATCGCGGAGATCCTGCGCTCGCGGGGGGTGCGGACCAGGGCCGTACCGGTCTCGCACGCCTTCCACTCACCGCTGATGGCCCCGGCGCTGTCCCGGTTCGCGGAGACGGCCGGCACCGTCGCCGCCGCGCCGCCACAGGTGCCGCTGGCCTCCACCCGCTACGGGCGGATGCTGCGCGACGAGCCGATGGACGGCGCGTACTGGACCGGCCAGGCGGCCGAGCCGGTGCTCTTCTCGTCCGCGCTGGGCGCGCTCAACGAGGCGCTGGCACCCACCCATCTGATCGAGATCGGCCCCAAGCCGCAACTGCTGCCGCTGGCGGGACGGGCCGGGCTGCGCGGGGACATCGAGTTCCTGCACCCGGCGCCGGGCGCCGAGGCGTCCGGCCGGGACCTGGCCGAACTGGTCGCCGCGCTCTACCGGGCCGGGCTCGACCCGGAGTGGGACGCGCTCTACGCACCGCGGCAGCGCACGGCCGAACGGCTGCGGCCGTATGTGTTCTCGGACCGGCACCGCTTCTGGAACCGGCCGGCCGAGCCGTCGGAGCAGACCGCCAGGAGCCCGAAGGCCGCCGTACGCCCGGTGGAGCCGGTGCTCGCGCTGGGCCCCCCGGCCGCGCTCCCGGCCGAGTTCGCCGAGCCGGCGGACGCTCCAACCGCCCGGCTGGACGTGCTGTCGCAGGAGCGGGACCCGGTGCTGGCCGCCGTCGTCGAGGCCGTCGCGGAGGTCGGCGGCTATCCGCTGGAGCAGGTGGTGGCCTCGGCGCGCTTCTACGAGGACCTGGGATTCGACTCGGTGATGATCATGCAGCTCAAGGACCGGATCGAGGCGCGGCTGTCGAGCGCCGGCGAGATCTCCGTACAGCAACTCCTGCCCGCGCTGCGGTCCGTCGGCTCGCTGGCTGAGTTCCTGACCGAGTGCGTCAGCGTGCGTACGCCATGACCGGGACGACGGCGTACCTCGCCTCCACCGGTACAGCGCTGCCCGGAGCGCCGGTGGACAACAGCACCCTGGGGAAGCTGCTCAGCGTGAGCGAGGAGTGGATCGACATCTTCGTCGGCACCAGGACCCGGCACTTCGCCTGGGACCTGGCCACCGGCGAGGTCCACCAGAGCCTCACCGACCTGTGCGCGGAAGCCGGGGACCTGGCCATCGCCGGCGCCGGACTCGACCCCTCCGACATCGAGTTCCTGGTCCTCGCCACCGCGACCCCCGACACCCTGCTGCCGACCACCGCCGCCCGGGTCGCCGACCGGCTCGGGCTCAACTACCTGCCCGCGTACCAGCTCCAGGCCGGCTGCTCCGGCGCGGTGCAGGCCATCGACCTGGGACGTTCGCTGATCGCCGGCGGCTGCGGAGCGGGGCTGGTGATCGGCGGGGACGTGACCAACCGCCATCTCGACCTGCGCCGCGACCTGAGCCGGATGCCCACCGAGGAGCTGGTGAACTACGTGCTGTTCGGGGACGGCGCGGGCGCCGCCGTCCTCACCGCGGAGCCGGCCGGGGAACGGGTCGCGCTGCGCGGGGTGCTCAACCGCTTCGCCGGGCTCGGCCGGCCGCCCGGCCAGATCATCGACTGGTACGGGATCACCGACCGGCACACCGAACGCCAGATGATCTCCGAGGACTACAAGGAGATCGAGGAGAGCGTCCCCGTCATGGCCGTGGAGATCCTCTGGGACCTCCTGGGCCTGCTGGACTGGGGCATCGACGACCTCGACTTCCTGCTGCCGCCGCAGCTCTCCACCCGGATGACCCAGCGCATCGTCGAGCACCTGGCGGTGCCGGGGGCCCACGAGATCAGCTGTGTCTCCGACACCGGCAACACCGGCAACGCCCTGCCCTTCCAGCAGATCGAACGACTGCTGCCGGAACTGCGGGTCGGCCAGCGGGCGCTCGCCATCGCGGTGGAGTCCAGCAAGTGGATCAAGACCGGGCTCGCTCTGGAGAAGGTCTGAGAAGGTCTGAGAAGGACGGATTGCGTTACATGACAACAGGACTGGAACGGCTGCGCGAGCTCAAGGCACTCGGGCGGCTCGAGGCGGAGTACGACCGGGTCGCCCCGCTGCTCGCGGAGCTCACCGACGACCCCGGCACGTCCGCGGCCGCCGATCTGCCGCGCGCCGGCCGGCTGCTCGCCGGCCTCGACCGCGCCGCCGTCCTGGCCGCCCATCCGGGCACCCCTGTCGTCACCGTCGCCGTCACCGGCCAGTCCACCGTGGCCCAGCTCGTCGACCCGCTCACCGCGGAACTGGCCCGGCACGGGCTGCTGCTGCACCCCGTGCTCGGCGACCACGGCGCCTACCTGCACGATCTGACCTCCGAGCAGGGGCTCTTCCACGGTCTGGGAGCCGACCTCTCGCTGTGCCTCCTCGACGCCGAGACCGTCTTCTCCGAGGTGATGCTGCCCTGGGACGTCGCCGCGCTGTCCCGCGCCGCCGACGGCGTACTGGAGCGGCTCACCGGCCTGGCCGCCGAGCACGCCCGGCTCGCCGGGACGGCGGACGGAACCGGCGGCACGCTGGTGCTCAACACCCTGCCGCTGCTGCGCCGCCACACCCACCAGCTCGTCGACCACCGCTCGCGGGCCCGACTCGGCGCGGTGTGGCGGGAGTTCAACGCGGCGCTGCTCCGGCTGACCGAACGCTTCCCGGGCCTGGCCGTCATCGACCTCGATCCGCTGATCGCCGACACCGGCCCCGTCTCGGATCCCCGGCTGGCCGGCTACGCCAAGGCCCAGTACACCGCGGCGCTGCTCGCCGCCTACGCCCGGGAGGCCGCGCATCTCGCCAGGTCGCTGCGCGGGATGACGAAGAAGTGCCTGGTCCTCGACCTGGACGACACGCTCTGGGACGGCATCCTGGGCGACGCGGGGGCGGACGGGATCGCGGCGGCGGGGACGCTGCGCGGTGAGGCCTTCGGGGCGTTCCAGCGGACCGTCAAACAGCTCGGCTCGCAGGGCGTGCTGCTCGCCGTGAGCAGCAAGAACGATGCGGAGCCGGTACTCGCCGTGCTCCGCGACCACCCCGACATGGTGCTGCGTGAGACGGACTTCGTGCAGGTCAACGCCAACTGGCGGCCCAAGGACGGCAATGTCGCCGATATCGCCGACCGCCTCGGCATCGGCCTCGACTCCCTCGTCCTCGCCGACGACTCCCCGGCCGAACGCGCCCAGGTGCGGCACGGCGCCCCGCAGGTCGCCGTCGTCCCGCTCGACGACGAACCCGCGCTGCATGTGACGCGGCTGCTGGCGGACGGCTGGTTCGACACGCCCCGGCTGACGGACGAGGACCGGGCCAGGACCGGGCAGTACCGGGTGGAGCGCGAACGCCGGGAGCTGCGCGAGGTCAGCGGCTCGCACGCGGACTTCCTTCGCGAGCTCAAGGTGGGGGTGGAGCTGAGCGCGCCCCTGGGGCACGAGTTCGCCCGGCTCGCCCAGCTCACGCAGCGCACCAACCAGTTCAACCTCACCGGACTGCGGCTGGCGCAGCCGGACCTGGAGGCACGGGCCGCCGATCCGCGGCAGCTGGTGCTCGTCGCGCGCGCGACCGACCGGTTCGGCGACAACGGGCTCGTCGGGGCGGTGCTCGGCCATCGCGCGGCCGACGGACTTCATCTGGACAACATCTGGTTGAGCTGCCGAGTTCTGGCAAGGGGCATCGAGCAGGGCTGCGTTGCCGTCCTGCTGGAGCGGGCGCGGGACGCCGGACTCGCCGCGGTGCACGCGCGGTACCGGCCGACCGCGAAGAACCACCGGGTGCGGGACTTCTATCCCTCGCTCGGCTTCGAGGAGGTGGGGGAGGACGGCGACGGTGCCGGCGTACTGCTGCGCCATGACCTGCGAACGGTCCTGCCGGTGCCGGAACACCTCACCCTCGACGCCCGGATCGAACGGCTCGACGCGGGCGGCCCGAACGACGGGCATGACCGGAACGACGGACCGGAAGGGGACCGCCGATGAGCGGCATCGACGACCTGGGCGGCTTTCTGCGGCTGCTGCGCACCGAACTGGGCCTGCAACTGTCCGACCGGGACGCGTACACCGACCTCGCGGACGTCGAGGGCTGGGACTCGCTGCACCTGCTCCGGCTGGTGTCACTGCTGGAGGACGAGACCGGGCGCCGGATCCCGGTCCGGCAGGTCCTGGAGGCCCGCACCTTCCAGCAGATCCACTCCCTGGTCGCCGGCGGCGCGAGAGCCGCCGCACCGTGAGACCCGCGCCACCGCGCACCTGGAACACCCAATGCTGTTGATCCACCGTCTGGAGGAGCAAGGATGACCGTCCCCGGGAACTCCACTCTCGGCCCACCCCTCGGCGAGCCGGTCGAGGTGGGCGCGAGGGTTGCCGCCTGGGACAGGGTCCGCGCCGACCTGACGGCCTACGGAACCGCGCTGATCTACGCCCAGCTGGCCGATCTGCAGCCGGACCTGCCCGAGGGCGAGGAACTGCGCGCGCTGCTCGGCCGGGACTGGTCCCGCTATCTCGACCTCGCCCACCCCGCCGTCCGCAGCCGCTACGCCGCCTCGCGGATCCTGCTGAAGTTCGCCGCCGGCGCGGTGCTCAACGGCGACCCCGACGACCTGGAGCTGGCCTACGGGCCGACCGGGCGGCCGTATCTGCGCGGCTGCGACCAGATCGACATCAGCCTCAGCCACACCGAGGACCTGCTGCTGGTCGGCCTCACCACCCGCGGTCTGATCGGCGTGGACGCCGAACGGACCGACCGGCAGATGTACGGCAGCGGCCTGGGCCGCCATGTGTGCACGCCGTACGAACTGGTCACCCTCGCCTCGCTGGAACAGGAGCAGCGCAACCCCAGCCTGGTGCGGCTGTGGACCCTCAAGGAGGCGTACAGCAAGGCCATCGGGCAGGGCATGCAGTTCCGGTTCAGCGAGTTCGGGTTCGGCCCGGACGGCAAGCCGGTACGCGTGCAGCGCCCGGACGGCACGGCCGGGACGGGGTCCGAGTGGGCGTTCCGTACCTTCGTGCTCGACACCGGCTACTGCGTGAGCGCGGCGGTGTACGACGCGGGCTTCGGCGCGGTGCTGGACACCGACATCACGACCATGCTCGACCAGGACGCCGCGGAGGCGATCACCGCCGCGCTCAATGAGCAGGAGTGACGTTTCTCCGGGTCGCTGTCCCCGGGGTCGTCACTCCTTGAGGCCGAACTGGTCCAGCATCCCGGACAGCGCGACGTTGAACCCCGCCTGGAACCGGCTGGTGGCCTCGAGCTGTTCGGTGATCTCCGATATGTGGCGGCGGCAGGTGCGTACCGACATGCCGAGCCGGCGGGCCACCATCTCGTCCTTGTACCCCTTGGCCATCAGCCGGATGATCGACGCGCGGAGATCGTCGGTCCCCGAGGACGTCGACTGGCTGTCGGGGTTGAACGGGGTGGCGCCGTCCCACAGGTGCTCGAAGACCGCGCAGAGGAAGGCGACCAGCGTCGGTTCGCGGACGATCGCCGCGCCGGGGGTCTTCGAGGCCGACTTGCGCTCCGGCAGGAAGACGGTCTCCCGATCGTAAATGATCATGCGGTCGATGAGTTCGTCCGCGGTGCGGACCTCGGCGCCCTCGGCGGAGATGTCCCGGACATACGCCCTGGTGGCGAGGTCGCTGCGGGCCGTGTGCTGGTAGATGGTGCGGATCCGCACCCCCCGGTCCAGCGTGTTCAGCGCGCGCTGGCGGGCCGACGCCAGCGACGGTGACGAGCGGGCGCCGCCGGGCTGCACCGTGAGCAGCTCCTTGCGGCACTGCTGCGTCAGGTGGTTGATCATCGACTGGATGGTGTCCTTGTCGCTGATGACATCGAAGGCCTCCAGCCGGTTGCGCATCCGGCGTCCCTCGAAGTACCGCGGCATCAGCGAGAGCAGCTTCGACCGCACATCGGTGACGGCCTGCTGCAGATCCCGGATCTGATGCTCGGCGGATCCCACCAGATCCGCGGCCGCGACGTCAGGTCCCACCGGAACCAGCACGTCGGGATCACCCGGCATCGGCTGCAGAAGATGCAGAAGTCGCAGGACGTGTTCCACCCGGTCGACCTCGGGCGTGGTGAGCGAAAGTCGCTCCGCGATGTCCGCCCGGTCGAACCGTCCGAACTCGACGGCGGCCCCGTAGGCGGCAGCGCTCAAGTCGTCCAACTCGGCGAACTCCGAACTGGAATTGCCGCTTCCGGCCATCCGTGGCGCTCCCCCGTGAGCTGTGAAGTTGCTGCCATGCAAGCTTAGGCCATCGGGTTGGCCTTGGAGCGGGGATTCGAACCTGGGCATTGTGTGCGGGTCGGACAGTGGCTCTAGTGAGCCTCAAGTGACGGCAGCACAGCAGTGAAGTCCGTTAGACCGATCCTTTTGGGGGAAACATGAGGGTTTCGGCGAATATGAAGAGTGTGACCGTACGGGCGATACTCGTCGCAAGTGCGGTCGCGGCGCTGGCGGTCGGGTACTCCCCGGCGCAGGCGCAGACCTTGGAACGTCAGGCGGGGGATGCCATCAGCACTCCTGCGGCTTACAACACGGGGCACGTACACGCTGATGACGACGAATGGGACTGACCATCCCGGGGGACTGACCATCCCCGGTCGTTCGGCCTGATTCACGCAGCGCTCCCTACCAGGATCTGGTAGGGAGCGTTCTGCTGTGCCCCCACCGTCGCGGGAACCGTGGCCGGAACCGCGATCGCACTGACCAGTACGCCACCGCCCGCCGACCAGCGGCCGCTGAAACCCGTGGGGTCCCCCTCTTTCAGGGCGGACGCCGGCAGCAGCAGCCGGGCGCGGAAGGTACGCGCCACCGGGTTGACGGTGATGAGCGCGTCCTCGAAGTCCAACTCCCGGCCGGTGAGCGGGAACCAGGCCTTGTAGACCGACTCCTTCATGCTGAACAGCAGCCGGTCCCAGCACACCTCGGGGGCCGTCCGCATCAACTGACGCACCCAACCCCGCTCCTGGGGGAGCGCGATGGACTCCAGGATGCCCTCCGGTAGGGTGTCGTTGGGCTCGGCGTCGATCCCGATCGCCGCGATGTCACTGGTGCGGGCCACGGCCGCCGCACGGTAGCCGTTGCAGTGCGTCATGCTGCCGACCACGTCCGGCGCCCACTGCGGCGCGCCACGGGTGCCGGGGAGTATCGGCATCGCCGGCAGGCCGAGCCCGGCCAGGGCGCGGCGGGCGCACCAGCGCGCCGTGGTGAACTCCAGCCGCCGCTTCTCCACCGCGTTGCGGATCTGCTCCGCCTCCTCCGGGAACAGGGTCGCCTCGGGCGGATCCATCGTCGCGTCCACGGCGACGACCTCGGTGGGAAGCAGCTGCGCGATCATGGGAGCCCCGTTTCGTCCGACGCCTCGTCGGCGTCTGCTGCGTGCTCGCTCCGGTGTGTGGCGAGCGATTTCCACGCTGCCGTTCCGGGGGGTCACGGGACAACGAACGATGCTCCGGCGGCGCTGACAGGGCAGGTCACAGACCCGATTCATGGTCGGCAGCTGCTATCCGGGAGCGGGCGTGCGGACGGCCTGCCGGTCGGCAGGCACGGGCGCGCGCCGGCTTGCCATGCGGTTGCTACACGCCATGACAAGGCGGCCCGTGGGGCCGGGGGCAGGGGGTGCCTGCCCGGACTTAGGGGTTCTTCCCCACTCTTCGCCGTTCTACCCTCATCGGATGTCTCAAGGGAAGTTGCTGGGCATCAGTGACCTGCATGTCGCGCATCCGGAGAACCGGAAGATCCTCGAGGAGCTGCGCCCGGACAACCCGTCGGACTGGCTGATCGTCGCGGGCGACGTGGGCGAGATGCTCGAGGACATCGAGTGGGCGCTGGAACTGCTGAGCCTGCGCTACGCCCATGTCGTGTGGGCGCCGGGCAACCATGACCTGTGGACCCCGCACGGCGATTCCGTGCAGCTGCGCGGCGAGGCCCGCTACCGGCATCTGGTGGAGGTCTGCCGCTCGCTGGGCGTGCACAGCCCGGAGGACCCGTATCCGGTGTGGAGCGGCCCCGGCGGCCCGGTCGTCGTCGCGCCGCTGTTCCTGCTGTACGACTACACCTTCCGCACGCCCACCGCGGGCACGAAGGAGGAGTCGCTCGCGCAGGCCTACGAGGCCGGCATCGTCTGCACCGACGAGTTCCTGCTGCACCCCGATCCCTACCCCTCGCGGGACGCGTGGTGCCGGGCCCGGGTGGCGGAGACCGCGCAGCGGCTGGAAGCCTGCGATCCCGAACTGCGGACCGTCCTCGTCAACCACTTCCCCCTGGTGCGGGACCCGACGAATATCCTGCGTTATCCCGAATTCGCCCAATGGTGCGGAACGGAGCTGACCGCGGACTGGCACACCCGATTCCGGGCCGCCGCCGTCGTCTACGGCCACCTGCACATTCCGCGCACCACCTGGTACGACGGCGTGCGGTTCGAAGAGGTGTCGGTCGGCTACCCCCGTGAGTGGCGCACTCCAGGACACCCCAGGAACGTACCGCGGCAGATCCTTCCGGAGCCCGCCACGGCCCTCTGACCTGCCCCGCCCGACAGCACCCCGGGCGGGCACTCGCGCGCCGCTGGAGTACTTACTGCAGGGCAACTTCCGGCCACCGTGGGGCGCGAGTTCCCTGCCTACACTGGATTCCTGATTCAACGGGGAGAATCCTCCGTTTCAATTCGCCAGTGCCAATGCGCTTCCCCTGGGGAAAAAGGCCGGTTATTCCGGCCGGTGGGAGCGCGGACCGCACTGGATTACGGGGACAGTGGGGCGAAGATGGTGCTGATCGACCGTGAGGCGGAACTGGCGCTACTGGATACGGCCTTGGCCGGATGTATGGCAGGACATGCCCGGATCGTGCTGGTGGAAGGCGCGGTCGGCTGCGGGAAGAGCGAACTCGCCGACACCGTCGCCGAGTCGGCCGAGAAGGCCGGTGCCGTCGTGCTGCGCGCGATGGGATCCGCGGCGGAACGGGCCCTGCCACTGGCTGTACTGGGGCAGCTCGTCAACAGCGCGCCGCCCGGGACACTGCCGGAACCGGCGCAGAACCAGGGCCCGTCGAGGATCGAGGCCATGCAGGCGTTCAGCGACGCCGTCCATGACCTCAGTACGCGGACGCCGGTGGTGATCTGCGTCGACGACCTGCATCTGGTGGACGACCTGTCCTGCCGTTATCTGCTGCAGCTGGCCCGCAGGGCCCGCAACGCCAGGATCCTGCTGGTGCTGACCGAACCGGTGCACGAGCGCAGCGACGACCCGGTGTTCGGCACGGAGCTGCTGCGGCAGCCCAACTTCACCCGGGTCCGTCTGGAGCGGCTCGGCCGGTACGCCGTCGCCGAGGTGCTCGCCCAGGGACTCGACGGGCAGCCGGACACGGCGGGGGACGAGCGGCTCGCCGACCACGCCGGCCACTTCTGGACCGTCAGCGGCGGCAACCCGCTGCTGCTGCGCGCGCTTGTCGAGGAGTACCGGGTCGCCCGGCGCAACTCCCCGGCGGGCGCGATCCCGGAGCCGGAAGCGGGCGGCGCGTTCACCCAGGCGGTACTGGCGTGCCTGTACCGCTGCGGGCCGCGGACCACCCAGCTGGCCGAGGCGCTGGCCGTCCTGGGCAGGACCGGCACCGCGGAACTGGCCGCGCAACTGCTGGGCATCACCCCTCCCGCGGCGGTCCAGGGGGTCGCCGCGCTGAACGCCGCCGGGATCCTGGAGAGCTTCCGCTTCCGGCACCCCGCGGTGCGCCGCTCGCTCCTCGACCGGATGGATCCGGCCGCCCGCACCGGACTGCACCGGCGGGCCGCCCGGCTCGCGCACCAGTACGGCATGCCCGCGTCGGCCGTCGCCGGCCAGCTGCTCGCCGCCCAGCACGCGGACGAGGACTGGGCCGTGCCGGTCCTGCGGGCGGCGGCCGAGCAGCTGCTCGCCGACGGCAAGGCCGTACCGGCCGCCGCCTGCCTGGAGCTGGCGTACCAGGGGTGCACCGACGACGAGCAGCGCGCGGAGTTCCGCACCCGGCTGGCCGCCGTGACCTGGCGGACCAACCCGGGCGCCGCGGAACGGCACCTCGCCGAACCGCTGGACGCGCTGCGCGCCGACCGGCTCGCCCCCGCCCGGATGGGCCCGCTGGCCCGGCTGCTGGCCGCCCAGGGGCGGATCGACGAGGCCGGCGACGTACTCGCTCGGCTCGCGACCGCGACCGGTGACACGGGCCGCCGGCCCGACCCGCAGCACGGCACGGCACCGGTCTCGTCGCTGGGCTCGGCGCTCGGCAGCAGACCCGGCGGCCAGCTGCCGGGGCACCGGGACGATCCGCTGGACGGGCTGTCCGCCTTCCCGCGCTGGTCCGGCGGGCGGACCCGCGCCGCGGGCTCGCCGCCACCGTCCACCGCCGCGCACTCCAGCGTCAACGCCGCCACGGTGGCCGTCGCGCCGGCCGCCCTGTGGGCGATCCCGGACGGCGTGCAGGACGGCACGGCCGCCGAGGACGCCGAACTGTTCCTGCGCGGCACGACCCTCGCGGCCGCCACCGTGGAGCCGATCGTGCAGGCCCTGCGGGTCCTGCTGCACCTGGGCGGCGCGCAGCGGGCCGTGCACTGGAGCCAGGTCATCGGCGAGGAGGCCGCCCGCCGCGAAGCCCCGGGCTGGCAGGCGCTGTTCACCTCGCTGGGGGCCGAGGCCCTGCTGCGCCAGGGGGATCTGCAGGGCGCCGAGGAGCGGGCCGCGCATGCCCTCAAGCTGGTGCCGGAACGCGGCGGCAGCGTCTTCCTGTGCGGGGTGGCGGCGACACTGGTCCGCGCCCGTACCGCGATGGGCCACTACGACGCGGCCGCACGGGTGCTCAGCCAGCCGGTCCCCGAGGGCCTGGCCGGCAGCTTCCACGGGCTCGGCTATCTGCGCGCCCGCGGTCAGTACCACCTGGCGACCAGCCGCTACCACGCCGCGCTCGGCGACTTCCTGGACATCGGCCGGCGCACCAAGCGCTGGGGGCTGGACCGGCCGCTGCTGCTGCCGTGGCGCACCGACGCCGCCGAGGCGCTGCTGCAGCTCGGCGAGGCGCACCAGGCGGAGCGCTTCGTGACCGACCAGCTCGCCACCCGCGACGCCGCCAACCCATGGGTGTCCGGTATCTCGCTGCGGCTGCGCGCCGCGACGCGTGAGCCCAGGGAGCGGCAGATCCTGCTCGCCAAGTCCGTCGACGAGCTGCGCCGGTCGGGCGACCGCTACGAGCTGGCCCGGTCCATGGCCGAACTCGGCCAGGTGCTCAAGGAACTGGGCGAGCCCACCCGCGCCAACATGGTCAACCGGCGGGCCTGGCACCTGGCGCAGGAGTGCGGGGCCGAGGCGCTGCGCGAGAAGACCCTCCCGGGGCACAGCGCCGCGGGCGGGGTGCCGGAGGATCCGGCGCCGGTGGCGGCCTACGCGGACCTGGAGGCCAAGCTCAGCGACTCCGAGAAGCGGGTGGCGATGCTCGCGGTGCACGGGCACACCAACCGGGAGATCGCGATGAAGCTCTACATCACCGTCAGCACCGTCGAGCAGCACCTGACGCGGGTCTACCGCAAGCTCAGCATCAGCAGCCGGCAGGAGCTGCCGGTGGACCTTCAGCTCAGCGTCACCGAAATGGCGTGACCGCCGAACTCACGTGAGTCGCGCACTTGTTGGAAGTCCACAAACCGCAGCAACCCGTACCCAGGGAGAGGACGAGCAGTTGAGCACACCGTTCGAGGACCCGGACGCCACCTATCTGGCACTGGTCAACGACGAGGGCCAGTACTCCGTGTGGCCCGCCGCCAACGACGTGCCCGCCGGCTGGCGGATCGTCCTGGAGAAGAGCGGCCGGCAGGCCTGCCTGGACCACATCGAGGCGCACTGGACGGACATGCGGCCGGTGAGCCTACGCACCGCCATGAGCGGGCAGCCGGGCGAGTGACGCGCGGGCGTACACCACCTGGTAGCCCGGCAGGATGAACAGCGACTCACGGAACGACGTCGTCGACTCGGGCATCAACTCCGGTACGGAGTCGGGCTGTTCGTACATGAGTGCCCGCTCCAGCCGGAAGAAGTACAGATTGTGGGCGTCCACCCGGCGCTGGTAGGACCACCAGTCGCGGCACTCCTCGGGGCTGCCGCGCTCCCGCAGGTACGCGGCGACCAGCCGCTCCTCCAGGCAGTGCGCGAGCCGTTCCGACGCGAACTGCGACCGGACCGAGCGCCCCGGGCGGGCCCGTTCGTACAGGCAGTGGCCCAGCTCGTGGGCGATGCCGGCCAGGGCGTCGATCGTGGGGGCGTCCTGGCCCAGCACGATCGCCCGGCCGTTGTCGTCGTCCACCGTGCGGAACGGGGTGCCGGTCTCCTGGAGCGAGGACTCGGCCAGGATCCGCGTCACCTCCGGGCGCCGGTGCCGCAGCTCCGGCAGCCCGGCCAGGATCTCGGCGGCGGGCGCGTGGGTGGGGTGACGCAGGATGACGCTGTCGGCCGGGATGGGCAGCGGCAGTTCGGCGAGGAACGTCAGCATCGAGCGGCGCAGCGGCAGGACGTCCGCGTACTCGGGGCGCGCCATCACCTGCTGGACCTGCCGGTGGGTGCTGTCGATCAGCCGCCGCAGCCAAGGGGTTCCGCGGAGTCCGGCCAGGGCCGCCCGGCGGCCGCGCAGCACGCTCTCGATCAGCTCGCCGCGCCCCAGGACCGCCTCCTTCTGCAGCAGGCGGCGCTGGTCCCGGTACGCGGCCACGGCGGTGGCGTCGCCCGGGAAGACGGCATCGGCGGGTACGCGTGCGTCGGGTGCGTCAACCGCGGTGTTCCGGGGGCTCATTCACCAGGTGGCCGGCTCGGCCGGCTCGGAGCGGAACGGCGTCAGCAGGGCCAGGACGGCGCGGTCGACACGGTGCGGAACGGCGGCCGGGAGGTAGAGCGGGCTCGCGAAGGGGACGTTGGCGAGCAGTTCGCACAGCGAGCCGACCCGGCCCCATGCCACGGCGGAGGTGCCGTCCGCGGCCGGGCCCGCCTCGACCAGGCAGGCGGGGTGCTCGGCGGCGTAGGCCCGCAGCAGCAGCCGCTGGAGCAGTTCCGCCTGGTCCGCGCCGTCGACGTGGTAGACGAAGGTGTTGAACGCGGGGTTCGGCAGCTGCTGGAAGAGCAGCAGGCGATGGGCGTCGACGACCAGGGTGCCGCGTTCCAGCGGGTCGATCCCCAGGTTGTTGACGGTGGTGGTGAAGTGCGAGACGCCCGGCTCGACATGCAGGGTCAGCTCACCCGCGTCGGCCAGTCGCTGGAGCTGCTGGACGACCGTGACGCCGAGCCGTGGATCGCCGGGCAGCAGGACGGCGATATCGCCGTCGGACCGCGCCCGGTCCAGGATGCGGCCGAGCAGCCGGCCGAAGTCGTCGTGGTCGCGTACGCCGGCCAGGTACAGCGCGTGCAGCGATTCGGTGGGCCGGTCGGTCAGTTCGCGGACGTCGACGGCCGGGTCGACCAGGTGGAGCACCGCTTCGGCTTCCCGCAACTGGCGCAGTCCGGCGAGGGTGAGCTGCTCGATCCCCTGGACGCCGAGCCCGACGACCCTGATGCGATTCATCGCGGTTCCTTCCCGGTGGCGGTGCCGCGCTACGGCGGGGTGGTGCGGGTGCGGGTGCGGGTGCGGGTGCGCGGGGCGGTGCGTGCGCGCGGGGCGGTGCGTGTGCGCGGGGCGGTGCGGTCGTCAGGACCGCACCGCCCCGGCGGTGTCACGCGTCGCCGTTGTCCGCGTCGATGTCCTCGAGGATCTGCGCGAGGTCGGCCGGGACGACGCTCTGCAGGCGCGGGGTGTTGGCGTTGTTGTTGCCGTTGTTGTTCGAGTCGTTGTTGTTCATGTTGCTGTTGTTGTCCGCGAAGTTCGTGGTCGCGTTGTTGTTCACGTTCGCGTTGTTGTTGGAGCTGTTGTTGCTGTTGTTCGAGTCGTTGTTGTTGTTCGACGAGTTGTTGGACACGAGTCCTCCTGCAGCAGTGCTGTGGGTCGGGCGTGGTGCCCGGTCTGCCCGCGTCGAGCAGCACCCCCATGAACCGACACCGCGCTAAAGCCGGGTATGCGCGGGGTTTGTGCCGGACCACGGCGCCATGACAAGCGCATAGCAACCCCCTGCCGGGCGCTCCCGCGGATGGCAGGGAACGGGCTCTTCGGAAGCCGCCGCGCGGCCGTTTCGGCCGGCGGGCCGCCCACCGCCCTTGAGCGGCACCGACCGCCCCGGAAGGCTCGGAGCAGCCGATCCAGGGAGGCTCATCATGACCACGCATCCTCTGCCGCCGAAGACATCCGTCCCCGGGCAACTGCGTGCCGGACTGCTCGACCAGGTGGAGGAGCGGCTGCGCGGCCTGCTGGCCGGGGAGTTCGACCGCTGGCACGCGGTGAACCCGAGGGCGGCGAGCCTGGTCGGTTCGATCACCGAGCTGGTGCGGGCGGGCGGCGACCGGGTCCGCCCCGCCATCTGCGTCACCGGCTACCTTGCCGCGGGCGGCGACCCCACCTCGACCGCGATCGTCGACGCGGCGGCCGCGCTGGAACTGCTCGACACCTGCTTCCTCATCCGCAGCGACATCCGCGACAACGCCCCGCTGCGGCACGGCATCCCCACCCTGCACGTCAGCCACGCCGCCGAGCACGAGCGCAGCGGCTGGCGCGGTGAGTCCCGGCGCTTCGGCGAGGGCACCGCGGTGCTCGCGGGCGATCTGGCGCTCGCCTACGCGGACCGGCTCGCGTCCCGGCTGCTCGCCGCCGCGTGGCAGCTGTGGGACGAGCTGCGCACCGAGCGTGTCATCGGCGCCCACACCGACGCCGCCTGCGCGACCGAATACCTCGACGACCCGTGGCCGGGCCGCTGCATCGCGGGCTGCGCCAAGGGCTGCGGGGCGGGCTGGTACGCCCTGCACCACCCGCTGCAGCTCGGCGCCGCGCTGGCCGGCCGGCAGGACCTCGCCGCCTCGTACCGGGACTACGCCCGCCCGCTGCACGCCGCCTGGCGGCTGCGCGGCTTCCTGGAGGGCGGGCCCGGTTACGACTGGGACGCCCAGATGCTGCGCGAGGTGCTGCTCGGCACGGAGGAGCGGGACACGGCGGAGCGGATCATCTCCCAGCTCGTCGCCCGTGCCGACCGCGTCGTGGACGCCGCGCCGCTCGCCCCCGGCTGGCGCGACGAACTCGCCGCGTTCGCGATCCGGATCTCCGGCCTGTCGGAGTAACCCGGCCCCCGCACCATGAACCGGCCCTACGCGTCGGGCGCGGGGACCGGGACCGGGCGGGGCACGCCCGGCCGGATGCGGGCGAGCCAGCTGCGCAGGCCCTCCTTGCGCAGCTCGCCCCGGTCGTCCCTGGGCAGCGAACCGACCAGCTCCAGCCGGGTCGGCAGGAACGCGGCGGCGACGCCCCGGCCGGCCAGATGGTCCCGCAGTTCGACGAGGCCGGGCGGTTCCGCCTCGGTGGTGGGCACGACGACGGCGCACGGCATCTCGCCGTACTCCGGATCGACGTAGCCGACCACCGCGGCCTCGCGCACCCGGGGATGGGTGAGCAGCCGCTCCTCCAGCTCGGCCACCGGCACCAGGAAGATGCCGCCCAGCCGCTCACCGGCCCGCCGCATCACCTGGACGCCGCCGAGACCGTCGGCCTTGGCGAGGTCCCCGGTGTCGAGCCAGCCCTCGTCGCGGTCCCAGGTGATCAGCGGGGCCGGTCCGCCGCCGCGCTGCCACGTCGCCAGGCAGACGGAGGGACCGCGGACCCGGAGCTGGGACGTCCGCGCGTCGCCGACGCCCTCGGCGGGCACCACGGAGACCTCAAGACCCGGCAGCGGGCGCCCGTCGCTCTCGGCGTTGCGCTCGGCCGGGGTGTCGCCGCGGGTCACCGTGCCCATGCCCAGCTCCGGGGCGCCCCAGACGGTACGGACCGGGGCGCCCAGCGCCCCCGGCAGATCGGCGAGCAGCTGGGCCGGTGTGCTGGTGCGCCCGCCGGAGAGCAGCAGGCGCAGGGCGCCGAGCTCGCGGGGGCGGTGCTGCTGCGCGGTGAGCACCTCGGACCAGTAGACGGGCGCCGCGTACGCCTGGTTGACCCCGGCGGCGGCCATCAGGTCGAGGCAGCTGCCCGGATCCCAGACGTCCTGGTAGACCCCGGTGCCGCCGACCGCGAGCGGCCAGCAGACGCTGTAGAGCAGCGAGGCGAGGGAGGTGAGCGGCAGCGCCGAGTAGAAGACCTCGCCCGGCCGCCGGCCCGGTCCCGCAGGGTCCCGCTGGGTGCTGATGTTCGCGTACAGGGTGTTGGGGGTGTGCAGGGCGGCGGCGTAGGCGTCGCCCAGGCTCATGACGGTGATCATGAGGCTGATCCGGTCCGCCCGGTCGGAGCGCAGGCCCAACCGCCGTGCCCGCGGGCCGCGTTCGTGCGGGGTGCGCTGGAAGTACCCGGCGAAGTCGAGGGCTCCTGTCGCGGCGGCGTCACCGATCACCACGCGGTGCCGCAGCCAGGGCAGCGCCGGGGCGAGATCGGCGAGGGCCTGCGCGTGCGGGAAGCCCTCCCAGACGTCGGGCACCACACAGATCCGGGCCCGGCTGCCCTCCAGGATCCGCTCCAGGCCGTGCGCGCGCACGGTCGGCAGGACGGGAACGGCGAGCGCGCCCACCCGCAGACAGGCCAGGGTGAGCGCGGCGGCCTCCCACCAGCTCGGCAGCTGGAAGGCGACCGGATCGCCCGCGCCGATCCCGAGACGGTCGAGCGCGGCGGCGAACCGGTCGACGTACAGCGCGAGTTGTGCGTAGCTGACGGTGACCGTACGGCGGTCGGCGGGGCGGTGGATCCGCTGGGAGACGATCGCGGGCCGGCCGGGATCGGTGGCCGCGGTCCGGTACAGGTCGTACAGGAACGTCTCGTCCCGCCACCAGCCCTCGGCCCGGAACCGGGCCGCCACCTCCTCGGGCGGTGCGACGGCGGCCAGCAGCCCGGACAGGTGTCCGGTCGCCTGCTCCGCCGGGTCCGCGGCCGCCTCCGTACGCCCGTTCACGGTTACGGCCATCGGCCGACCGACCAGGCCACCTGCACCCGGGAGGTGCAGTTGAGCCGGCGCATCACCTGGCGGACGTGGTTGACCACCGTCCATTCGGAAATGCCGAGCTGACCGGCTATCTGCCGGTTGGTCAGACCCTCCGAGACGAGCATCGCGACCTGGACCTGGCGCGGGGTGAGCGGCTGGGCCGCCGGGCTCTCCTGCTCGGCGTGCGGGGCGGGCACGGCCGCCGCCAGCGCCTCCGCCACGGCCGCGCCGGGCGCCAGCCGCAGCCCCTCGGCCCACGCGGTGGCGAAGCCCGTCCAGTGCAGCCGCTCCCGCAGCCCGGCCAGCGCCTCCTCCAGCACCCCCCACCGCTCGTCGGGCACCTTGCCGCCGAAGCCGCGGCGCAGCGCGTCGGCGGCCGCGATCAGCCGGACGGCGCGCGGCTGCTGGCCGGGGGAGGCGCGGAGCAGCAGCAGGGCGAACGACTCCAGGGTGGCGGGGAGTTCGGTGCGCTCGCCGATCGAGTCGTACAGCCGCAGGCTCTCGCGCAACGCACGGTCCGCCGCGTCCAGGTCCCCGGCGTCCTCGGCGAAGGCCGCGGACTCGCGCAGCGCGGTCGCCAGTCCGCGCGGGTCGCGGATCCGCCGGTACGCGTCGAGCGCGCGGTCCAGCAGCTCCTTGCCCTTACGGGTCTCGCCCTGGACGCGCAGCGCCCCGGCCAGGGCGGTGCCGGCCTCGGCCGCGGGTCCCGCCGCGCCCAGCGACTCCAGGGTGGCCAGCGCGGGGCCGAGCGCCGCCTGCGCCCCGGACGGATCGCCCAGGAGCAGCAGCGCCCTGCCCATCCGCGCCGTCACCAGCGCGCCCTGCCGGCGGTCGCCGAGCCGCTTGCACAGCGCGAGCGCGCGGCGGTGCCGCCGTACCGCCATGTCCGGGTCGCCGAGCGCCGCGGTGAAGGTGCCCGACAGGTCGACGAGCCGGGCCCGCACCGGCTCCGGCAGCGTTCCGCCGCCGTCACCCGGCCCGTCCTCGGCGAGGCCGTCGCACCAGTCGAGGCCCTCGCGCAGCCGCCCCTGGACGAGCCACGGCTGCCGGCACGCGGTGACCACCGCCGCGACGGCCTCCCGGTCGCCCCGGGCGCGCAGCCGGCGCAGCGCCGCGCTGATGTTGCCGCTCTCCGCGGCCAGGACCCCGAGCCACTTCTCCTGTTCGGTGCCGGCCAGCCGCGGTTCGGTGGCCGTCACCAGCCGCTGGTACTCGCTCGCGTGCCGGTCCAGCGCCGCGTCGGTGCCGCCCGCCTGCTCCAGTTCGGTGAGCAGGAACGACCGCACCGGCTCGGGGACGGCGAACCGGGGCTCGCCCCGCTCCTGGTCGACGACGGTCAGCAGGTTCTTGTCGATCAGCGTCTCCAGCACGTCCTCGGCGCCCACCCGGACCAGCATCGCCAGTCCGAATCCCCGCTCGAAGACGGCCAGCTGCTCCAGGTGCGCGCGCTGTCCGGGGTCCAGCTGCCGGCAGCTCCATCGCGCGAGCGCCGTCAGCGACCGGTGCCGTTCCGGCGCGTCCAGCGGGCCGCCGGCCAGGATCGTGGTCCGGTGCCGCAGCCGGGTGAGCAGGACGTGCGGCGGGAACAGCCGCAGCCGCCCGGCGGCCAGCTCGACGGCGAGCGGCAGCCCCTCCAGCAGAGCGCAGATCTCCGCGACGGCCGCGACGTTCTCCGCCGTCAGCGCGAAGCCGGGGTCGGCGTCCCGGGCCCGCCGGATGAACAGCGCGACCGACGGAACGTCCTGGACCTCCTGCACATCGGGTTCCGCCGCTGCGGCCGTCTCCGGCACCGGCAGCGGTGCGACGGGCAGCAGCCGCTCCCCGTAGACGCGCAGCGGCTCCTGGCCGGTGGCCAGCACCACCAAGTGATCGTTGGACGCGATGAGTTCGCCGATCCCGGCGACCGGGGGGACGTCCGGCTGGTCGCAGCCGTCGAGGACGAGCAGCACGTGCCCGTCCGGCACCCGGTCGGGCAGCGCCTCCCGCGCCAGGTCCACGCACCGCACCTCGTCGAAGAAGTCCGCCGCCCCGGCGGCGGCCTCCGCCGCGAGCCGGCTCTTCCCGACCCCGGCGGGCCCCGTCAGGGTCAGCAGCCGCACCGACGGATCCCGCAACCGCCCGGCCAGTACGACCGTTTCCGTCTCCCGCCCGACCAGACTCCGGCGCGGTCCGAACCGTTCAGGACCTGCCTGCGGGCGGTCGTGCCGCCGTTCCCGTTCCTGCTGCGATACCGGCATCGTTCCCCCTGCCCTCATAGGACGCGGTCATGGTCGGCCCCTCGGCCAAAGCAGTACTAAAACCTGGCGCCGGGCGTGTGGATCAGGCGGTAAGGGCCGCAAGACGGCCGGGCGCCGGGAGCGGCGACCGGCGTGGCGCCGGGGCCCGCAGCCGCCAGATGCCGGGGCGTACTTCGAGGTCGGTGGGCTTGCCTGCGGCCGGTGCCGGGTCACGCAACGCCCGCAGCGCGCGGCGGGCGTACGCCTCCAGCCGGCGGTCCTTGAGCGCCGTGGCGAGGTCCAGGCACTGGGTGAACCGGGCCCGGGCCGCTTCCGGGCCCTCCGCCTCCAGGGCGAGCAGGGCCAGTGCGCGCAGCGCGTCGTACCGGCCGCGGGCCCGGGCCGGGGCGGCGAGGGCGGCCAGGGCCGGTTCGAGCAGGGCGGCGGCCGCGGACGTGTCGCCGTTGTCCAGGTGGAGGTCGGCGAGGCCGACCAGGGCGCGGCCGTACTCGTACGGGTCGTCGCAGAGTTCCGCGGTGTCCCGGGCCCGCGTGTACAGGTCGGCGGCTTCGGCGAGCCGCCGGTTCTGCCAGGCGAGGTCACCCAGCGAACGCAGCATCCGGGCCTCGCCCGCCCGGTCGCCGCTCTGCCGGGCGGCGTCGAGCGCGAAGGTGTGGGTGGCCTGCCAGTCGGCCCAGGAGGCGTGCGCCTCCAGATAACCGGTCATGGCGTCGACGAGACGCAGCGCGGCGGACCACAGCCCGGCGGCGTGCGCCGCGCGGACCGCGTGCACCAGGGCCGGCTGCTCCTGGGCGAACCATTCCTGCGGGTGGTCGGTGACCGGACCGGGGACAGCCACCGGTCCGGTCACCGGTCGCGGGGTGAGCGCCGCGTCGGCGCGCTCGGCGGCCTGCGTGTACGCCTCGCACATCCGCTCGGTGGCGGCGCGTGCCGACTCCGGGGTCTCCTCGGCGGCGAGGAGTTCGGTGGCGAGGATCCGCAGCAGCTCATGGAAGTGGTAGCGGCCCTGGCGGAGCCCGTCGTGCACGGACGCCTCCAACAGCCGCCCGTCGACCAGGTTCTCGACGATCCGGCCGGCCTCGCCCTCCTCCAGACCGAGGACGGCGGCCGCCGCCCACAGCCCGAACGGTCCTGCGGGCAGCAGCCCCAGGAGACGGAACGCGCGCTGCGCGGCGGGGGAGGAGTCCAGATAGGCGACCATCAGGGTGCCGCGCACGTCTAGATCGCCGAGCTGGAGCTCGGTCAGCCGGGAGCGTTCGTCGCGCAGCCGGGCGGAGAGCGAACCGGCGGTCCAGTGCGGCCGGGCGCGCAACTGGGCGGCCGCGATGTGCACGGCGAGCGGCAGATGGCCGCAGAGCTCCACGATCTCGGCCGCCGCAGCGGGCTCAGCGGCCGCCGGGCCGGGCCCCGCCAGCGCGTCGAAGAGCCGCAGCGACTCCTCGGGGCCGAGGGCGTCCAGTACCACCGGGCGGACGCCGCCGAGTCCGGCGGGCAGCCGGCGGCCGGTGATGAGAGCGGTGGAGCCCGCGGTGGCGGGCAGCAGCGGGCGCAGCTGCGCCTCGGAGGTGGCGTTGTCCAGGACCAGCAGGATCCGGCGGTCGGTGAGCAGATGGCGCAGCGCGTCCTGGAGGTCCTGCGCCTCGGCGGGCAGGGTGACCTGCGTTCCCGCGCGGCGCAGCAGCCGGGCCATCGCGTCCGCCGCGCCGAGCGGCCGTCCGGGGTCGGGTTCCAGGTCGAGGAAGATCCGGCCGTCGGGGAAGGCGTCGGCGCTGCGGTGCGCGGCCTCGACGGCCAGCGCGGTCTTGCCGACGCCGGGCTTGCCGGTGAGGGCGACGCTGGTCCCGGCCGGGGCGTCCCGCAGCAGCCGCTCCACCTCGGCGAGCACCGCATCGCGGCCGGTGAACGCGCCGTCCGCGGCGGGCAGCGAGGTGACGGCCTGGAACGCGGGCCGTTCGGGAAGGCTCTGCGCCGGCCCGTCCGCAGCACCGGATCCGGACCCGGTCGCCGTTCCGACGACGACTGCGCCGCCGTTGCCACCGTTGGAGCCCGAGCTCAGCAGAGCCGCGTCCCCGGCCAGAATGCGCCGGTGCAGCCGCTGGAGCCGGGGGCCGGGCTCGATGGCCAGCTCGTCGACGAGGGTGCGGCGCACCCGTCCGAACGTACGCAGCGCCTCCGCCTGCCGGCCGGTCCGGTACAGCGCCACCATCAGATGGGCGTGGAACTCCTCGCGCAGTGGGTGCTCCGAGGCCAGGGACTGCAGTTCGGCGATGAGCCCGCGGTGCCGGCCGAGCTGGAGGTCCGCGCGGATCCGCTGGTCGAGCGCCGTCATCCGGGCCTCGGTCAGCCGGACCGCCGCACCGCCCAGCAGCGGGCCGTGCGGGGTGTCCGAGAGCAGCGGTCCGCGCCACAGCGCGATGGCCCGCTGCTGCAGTTCCGCGGCGGACGCGTAGTCCTCCGTCTCCAGGGCCTTGCGTCCGCGGGCGTGCAGCTCCTCGAACGTGGTCATGTCGAGCCGGTCGGGCTCCAGCCGCAGCAGATAGCCGGGCGGGCGGGTCAGCAGGGTGTCGCGGCCGTGCTCGGGGTCCGCGGAGTGCAGCAGCTTGCGCAGCTGGGAGACGTAGACCTGCAGGGTCGTGGTGGCGGTGCGCGGCGGGTTGTCCTGCCACAGCTCGTCGATCAGGCTCTCGACCGACACCACCTCGTTCGCCCGCACCAGCAGGGCGGCCAGCACGACGCGCAGCTTGGCGGCGCGCGGTGTGTAGGAGACGGCGGGCGTGGCGGCGCCGTCGGGGCCGGCCTCCGGCCCGTCGTCCCCACCGATCTCCATCGGGCCCAGAATCCAGAATCTCATCGCGTTACCCCCGTCCCGCTCTGCGTTCCCGCGTGCAAGGTTTGTGCAAGGCCTGCTGTCGTACGTACAAGGACCGGTCGGTGGCGCCGGGTCAGAAGTCCTGGACCACGGTGGTCCTGGCCTCCGCCACGGCACGCCGCCGCTGCGTCACCGTCAGCGTCACGGGCACGGCCGGCCGGCCGTACTCGTCCCGGCCGAGCGCCCCCGGCACCGCCGTGCAGCGCAACGGCAGTTCGGGCTCCGCGTAGCTGCGGAAGTGCACCTCGGACGAGGTCGGCGTGCTGCGTGCGGGGGCGAGCCCGAAGGCCCGGCCGGCCGCCAGCAGCGAGGTCTGGCGCAACGACTCCAGCAGATGCGTCCCCGACAGGTGGCCGCCCTCGGGGGCGAAGACCGGATTCGGGTTGTCGGTCAGCACCCACGTCGTGAGCCGGCCGCGCGAGGACTCCGACGGCTCGCTGACCACGACGTTCGAGACCGCGGAGCGGCCGACCTCGGCTGGGTCCACCGGCCGCAGCGCCCCGTCCGGGGCATCGTCCAGCTCCGGTGCGGCGCGCAGCGCCTGGCGGTTGTGGGCCAGGTGGTTGCGGTGCAGCTGCGGCATCAGGAAGACCAGCCCCGCCGTGCCGGTGCAGCACGGCATGTCGTTGATCTTCACGTCGATCTGGAAGTCGAGGCCGCGCGGTACGCCGTTCATCGCGTTCGCGGGCTTCGCGGTGATGCCCGTCGTCATCCTCGCCGTGCCCGAGTCCGTCGCGTTGGCCCAGTCGGTGCGCCAGGCGCGCAGCTCGGTGAGGTGCAGGTTGAAGCCGAAGAAGAGCCCCGGCCGGTCCTGCGGCACCCCGAAGTAGCGGTGGCCGACGAACTCGCCGATCTCCCGGATCGTCTCCGTGACGATCTGCGCGTCATGGAAGTGGCCGGGACCGTCGTTGAACAGCGGATGCGCCCGCGGCAGCTCACCGGCCAGCACGAAGTGTTCCTCCCCGACGCTCGGGGCATCCAGCAGGTAGTGGTCCCACGACGGCGGGCAGTGGATGAGGTGGCGGGTGCCGTTGCCGAGTGCCAGTTCAGCGGTGGCCGCGCTTTTTACTGTCATGGCGTCTCCTTGGTCCGGCGTCTTCCCCGCGGATGCGGCGTCGGGAGTCTCCTCGTCCAAGGTTCCGGAGCCAGGGGGGTCCGGGCCAGCTGAGAGCGGTGGCAGCAAGCTGCACGGCCGGAACTCCGCCCCGTTGATCCTCCGGTGAGGCTTTAGCGAAGCCCATGAGGTCAGGCGCACGCTCGTACCGCTGCCCCCGCTCCCTTACTCCCCCGCATGGGAGCCCTGGGCAACCCGCGAGCCCCGCCCCCGGGTCTTCCCCCGGACCCCTGGGCGGGGCCTTCGCCATACCCGGGCGCCTCGGGCCCCTCGCTCCTAGAGGTGACGGCCGCCGCGCCCCACCAGATGGGCGACCTGCGTACGGGACACGACACCCAGCTTCTTGAAGATCCGGCTCAGATACGTCTCCACGGTCTTGGGGCTGAGCTGCATCCGCCCCGCGATCTGCTGATTGGTGAAGCCCGCGCTGACGAGCACGGCGACCTGGACCTCACGGCGGCTCAGTGACGCCAGCTCGACGGCGCCGGGCCCGTCCGGCAGGTCGGCCGTCAGGTCCTCCGCGTCCATCGCGTCCGTCATCGCGGACAGCGGCATCGGCTTGCGGGCGGGTGCGGCGGTCACCTGAGTGCTTCCCTGCGCTGTTCCCTGCGTCGATCCCTGCGCGGTGGCCCGCAGCGCCCGGCCCTGCGCGCCGTAGCGCCAGCCGGCGTCGGTGGCGCGCAGGACGAGGCCCGCGACGGCCGGGTGCCGGAAGCGGAAGCGGCGCAGATGGCCGTCGGGCCGGATGAGGCCCTCGCTCTGCAGATCGTCGAGCCCGCCGAGCACCCGTTCCAGCGGCAGTTCCGCCACCTCGGCGACGGTGCCGGGCGTGAACGGGTCGCCGAGCAGGGCGGCGGCGCAGGCGGTCCGCCAGGCCACCGGGGACAGCGCGCGGAAGTCCACGGAAGCGGCGTCCGGATTGACCGGCAGCCGGCCCGCGTCCCGCAGGGCGTGCAGCAGCCCCGGTACCCCGGCCGCGTCGCGCAGCAGCAACTGGCGCCGGATCGGGTCGAGTCCGGGCGGCAGCAGCGCGGCGGCGTCCCGCTCGGGGAGCGGGGCGACGTCCAGGTGTCGCCAGGACGGCGTGGCGCCGTGCGCCCGCAGGGTACGCAGCGATGAGAGATGGCGCGCGGTGGGGGAGTCGCGGTAGGCGAGCGCGATGAGCACCGGTGCCTGCGGCGGATGCCGGACCAGGTGGTCCAGGAGCTGCAGCGACAGCGGATCGGCCCGGTGCACGTCGTCGAGGACCAGCAGCAGTCCGTTCGCCTCCGCCGCCCGTCCGATCAGGGCGCGCATCGCGCGGATCAGCCAGTACGCGTCCGGGTCGGCCGGGGCCGGCCCGGACGGCTCCTGGCGCCCCGCGGCCAGCGCGGGAAAGACCCCGGCGAGCCGGTCCGCCTCCCCGGGGCCCAGCCGTTCGGCCAGGTCGGGGCCGATGCGCGCCAGCTGGTCGTCGAGCGCGTCGACGAACACCTCGAACGGCACGGGTCCGCCGAGCCGTCCGGCCCGGCCCGCGGCCACTGTCCAGCCGCCGTCGTGCGCCGCGGCGATCAGCTCCGCCAGCAGCCGGGACTTGCCGACCCATGGCTCACCGGCCAGCGAGACGATCCGCGCCGACGTCCGGGCGAGCCGCAACGACTCCTCCAGGACCAGCAGTTCCTTGTGACGGCCGACCGGTGCGGAGCCGGTGGCCTGCGACAGGGCGGTCTCCACAGGCGGCACGTTGTCCTCGCTGTCCTCGGTGATTCCAGGGTCCCGGTGATCTCGGCGGCACTCGCAGCGTGCCCGCCCCCGGGGGACCCGGCCAAGAGCGTTCCCCTGTCCGGAAGCTGCACGACAGGAAGTGCCATGTGGGGGAATTCCCCGACTTCCGCCAAGGCTGCCCGTTGGTCAGGCTCGGGGGCAAGTGGGCCTGGCGGCATCCCGCCACGTCCCCGACCGATGTCGGAGGAGCACGTCATGACGGCCGTCGAACCCGAACAAGCTGTCCTGCCGGCGCGGCCCCGACCGCAGGCCGCGCCCGCCGTCCCGGGCGCGCGCCTGCGCTTCGGCTACGCCTCCGGCTCGCTGGTCACCGGCACGTTCAACACCCTGCCGGGCCTTCTGCTGCTGCCCTATCTGACCGACACCCTCGGTATCGGGGCCGCCCTGGCCGGCACGGTCGTGCTGCTCCCCAAGGTGTGGGACGCGGTACTCAACCCGCTGGTCGGCCGGGCGAGCGACCGCACCCGGACGCGCTGGGGCGCGCGCCGGCCGTATGTGCTGCTCGGCGGTCTCGCCGCGGCCCTGACGTTCGCGCTCATGTTCTCGGGCGTGGCGGCCGGTACGGCGGGCGCCTGGTTCACCGGCGCCGGATTCCTGCTCTCCGCGACGGCCTTCGCGTTCTTCCAGGTGCCGTACGCGGCCATGCCCGCCGAGATCACCACCCGGCGCCAGGACCAACTGCGGTTGGTCGGCGGTCGGGTGGCCGTCATCGGTATCGCCGCGCTGATCGCCGGCGCCGCGGGACCCGCCATCGCGGACGCGGGCGGCGGGGGCATTCCCGGACACCGCTGGGTCGGCCTGTTCGGCGCGCTCGTCATCACCGCCGGAGCGGTCGGCGCCTTCCTCGGCACGGCCGGAACCCGCGGTGACCGGGTCCTGGAGAGCGAGCCGAGCCTGCGCCACCAGTTCGCCGTGGCCCGCGCCAACGCCCCGTTCATGGCGCTGCTGCGCTGCGGCGTCGTCCAGTCCCTCGCGACCGGCTTCATGCTCGTCGGAGCCCCGTACTTCACCGACCACGTGCTGCACGATTCGGACGCCACCGGGCTGGTCGTCGGCGCCTTCGTCCTGCCGAACCTGCTCACCGTCAACCTCTGGTCGCGGCTCGGCTCCCGTAGCGGCAACCGCCAGGGATACGCCACCGCCTGCGGGCTCTTCATCGCCGGCTGCCTGCTGCTGCTCGCCTCGCCGGACCTGCCCGTCGCCGTGGTCGCCGTCGCCATCGCCGTGACCGGCACCGGGCACGCCGGCCAGCTGCTCTTCCTGTACGCGATGCTCACCGACCGCACCACCCACGACACCGAACGCACCGGCCGCCGCCAGGCCGGTGTCTTCTCCGGCGTCTTCACCACCGGCGAGATGCTCGGCCTCGCCCTGGCGCCCTTCCTCTACGGGCTGGTCCTGCAGATCTTCGGCTATGCCTCGTCCACCGACGGCGAGTCCGCCCAGCAGAGCTCCACGGCCGAACTGGGCGTGCTGCTCGGCTTCACCCTGCTGCCGGTCCTCGCGACCGCCGCCGCCCTGACGCTGCTGCGCGGCTACGACCGGCTGGTCGCGGCGGCCTGAGGGGTTCCGCCGCGCGGGGCGCGGCCGTCAGCGCAGCCGCGGTGGTTCCGCGCTGCCCGGCGGCACCCCGGCGGGCAGCCGGTGGACCGGCCCGTCGGGGGAGCGGAGCTCAACGGCCCCGGCGGTGTCGTCGGTGACCGTGCCGACGATGGCGGCCTGGCGGCCGTACGGGTGGGAGCGGAGCGCGGCGAGGACCGCGTCGGCCGCCGCCGGTGGCGCGAACAGGCACATCGAGCCGGCGTTCGCGGTGTGCAGCGGTGCCAGGCCCAGCAGTTCGAAGGCGGGCCGCGCCTCGTACTGGACGGGAAGCGCCCCCTCGTCGATCCGCAGCGTGAGCCCGCGGGCCGTCGCGCAGGTGCGCAGCGTCGCGGCGAGTCCGCCCGAGGTGATCGGTGCGGCGGCCCGGACCGCGCCCGGCGGCAGCCCGTTCAGCAGGGACGTCAACGGAGCGCAGTCGCTGGGCACATGGTGTTCGAAGCCGAGTCCGGCCCGCAGCGACAGCAGATGGACGGCGTGGTTGCCGAGCGGCGCGGTCACCAGGACGCGGTCGCCGGGCCGTACCGCGCCCAGCGACAGCGGCGGACGGCGGTGGACCCCGATGCCGGTGGCGGTGAGGAACAGCTGGTCGGCGTCGCCCGCACGCACCACCCGGGTGTCGACGGCGGCGATGGCGATCCCCGCCTCATGGGCGGTGTCGCGGATGGACTCCGTGATGCGGTGCAGGAGTTGCAGCGGTGTCCCGGCCTCGACGATCAGCCCGAGCGTGAGGGCGTACGGGTCGGCTCCGGTCGCGATGAGCGCGTTGACGGTGCCGGCCACCGCGAGCCGGCCGAGGTCGCCGTTGCCGAAGAACGGCGGGTCGACCACGTAGCTGCCGGTACGGACGGTGAGCGGCTCGCCGGACAGCGGCGGGAGCCCGCCGGGCGCGAGCCCCGGTCCGAGGACGTCCAGGACCAGAGCCGTCAACTGCCGTGGGCCGGTTCCGGAGTCGTCGGCGAGCGCGACCTGCCCGACCGGCCAGGAATTCACATCCATTATCAAGGAAGGCTCCCCCGTGAACCGGCCGAATAGGCCCTCAGAGCCCGGACGGGCACGGTCGCACCATGTTCCCCGTGGGCCCTTTCACGGTAGTCGGGGGAAGTTCTGACAGCAGGTCGACAGGGGGTGCTAGGGGGCAGGAAAGGGGGTCTGGACCACAATTCCCCTTACCTAGACTCGGAGTCCGAATTCAGCAGGGATCGGCCGAGGACAGGATGGACGGGAATGGCTGACGTCAGGACCCGGGTGGCAGAGGCGTTCGACCGGGCGGACCGGCTCGACCCGGTGCTCGGTACGTATCTCGGCCGGTTCACCGAACAGGCCGCCGCCACGGCGGAGCAACTGGACACCGCCGTGGCGGACGGTGCCGAGGCCGGGCCGCTGCACGGGCTGACGCTGGGCGTGAAGGATGTCTTCGCGACCCGTGAGGCGCCCGCGACCTGCCAGAGCCGGGTGCACGACGCGGACTGGTGGGCCGGGCGCGACGCCGTACCGGTCGCCCGGCTGCGGGCGGCGGGCGCGGTACCGCTGGGCCGCACCACCATGGCGGAGCACGCGCTGGGCCGGCCCGACCCGGCGCTGGACTTCCCCGTGCCGCGCAACCCGTGGGACCTCAACCGCTGGACGGGCGGCTCCAGCTGCGGCAGCGCCAACGGGCTGCCCGCCGAGCTGTTCGACGTCGGCCTCGGCACGGACAGCAACGGCAGCATCCGCATCCCGGCGGCGCTGTGCGGCGTCACCGGCTTCAAGCCCACCCACGGCCTGGTCCCCGACGGCGGCTGCCGCCCGCTGAGCCGCTCGCTGGATGTCGTCGGCCCGCTGGCCCGCAACGTCAGGGACTGCGCGAGCACCCTCGCGGTGCTGGCCGGGCGGCCGGACGCCACCGGCTGGCGGACCGACCTGCGCGGCGCCCGCATCGGCGTTCCGGCGAAGGCGCTCGAGGAGTCGGCGCAGCTGTCGGAGGACTGCGCGGCGGCGTTCGCCGGCGCCCTCGAAGAGCTGCGGGAAGCCGGCGCCGAGATCGTCACCGTGGAACTCCCCGAGGTGTACCCGCTGTTCGCGGCGCAGTTCATCACCCTCCTCGCGGAGGCGTTCGAGCTGCACGGCGCCGGGCTGCGCACCCGCTGGGCGGAGTACGGGCGGCCGTTCCGCCGGACCGCCGTCCTCGGCGGCCTCGTCGGCGCGCCCACCTATCTGCACGCACAGCGGGTCCGCGCCTCGGCCGCCGCGAGCCTGCGCGAACGCTTCGACGGCCTCGACGCGATGGCCACCCCGACCTGGCCGACCACCGCGCCCCGTTACGACGACCCCGCCGCGCTGGGCACCGTCTCCTGGCTGCCCGGCCTGTGGAGCGCCGTGGGCTTCCCGGCCGTCGCGGTCCCGATGGGCTTCGGCGGCGACGGCATGCCGCTGTCGCTGCAGCTCGCGGGCCTGCCGTGGAGCGACTTCGGGCTCGCGGCGCTCGCCGACGTCTACCAGTCGAACACCAACTGGCACCTGCGCCGCCCGGACCTCGCCGCCGGATCGCTGCCCGCCGCCGTCCCGGTCTCCGAACCGCAGGCGTCCCCGGGCGACCCGGAGAAGCAGCGGTGGCTCGCCGCCGCGCTGCGCGACACCGGAGTGGACGTCGACGACGCCGAGGTCGCGGAATTCACCGGGATGTGGGGGCTCACCTCGATGCTGTTCGGCTTCCTTCCCGAACTCCCGGTGGACCAGGGCCCGCTGACGCCCACCCTGCCCCCTCTGTGAGGAGAACCATGACCAGCACCGCCCCTACCACCAGCAATCAGTACATCCGGCGCTACCACACCGCCCTCGCGGGCACCCCGCGCCTGGTCTGCTTCCCGCACGCCGGCGGATCGGCGAGCTTCTACTTCCCGGTGTCGCAGGTGCTCGCCCCGGACATCGACGTACTGGTCGTGCAGTACCCGGGCCGGCAGGACCGGCGCAAGGAACCGCTCATCGACACCATCGCGGAGCTCGCCGACCGGGTCTTCGAGGACCTGCGGGAGTTCGCCGACGAACCGCTGACGTTCTTCGGCCACAGCATGGGCGCCACGGTGGCCTTCGAGGTCGCCCGGCGCATGGCGGACGCCGGCCTGCCCGCGCCCGCCCGGCTGATCGCCTCCGCCCGCCGCGCCCCGTCCCGTACCCGCGCCGACCGGGTGCACCAGAAGGACGACGAGGGCCTGATCACGGAGTTGCGCCGGCTCAGCGGAACCGATTCGCGGGTGCTGGGCAACGAGGAGATCATGCGGCTCGCCATCCCCTCGATCCGCAACGACTACAAGGCGGTCGAGACCTACCGCGCGGACGCCGGGGTGCGGATCGACTGCCCCGTCACGGTGTTCGTCGGCGACGACGATCCGACGACCACGCTCGCCGAGGCCGCTGCCTGGAGCGACCACACCACCGGCGCCTGCGAGCTCCAGGTGTTCCCCGGCGGCGGCCACTTCTACCTCGCCGACCGGCCGAAGGAAGTGCTCGACGCCATCACCCGGCGCATGGGCGTGGCCGTCGCGGGCTAGCGGCTGTCCGACCCCTGCGCTCGTGACGGTTAGGGGTGCGGCGGGCGTGCCTAGGGGGTCCGCCCGTCAGCACCTTTCGTCTAGCGTCATGCCAACGGAAGAATTCCTGGAATCGGCTGGATTGGGAATCACGTGAGTCTCCTTTCATGGAAATCGCTGACAAAAGGCGACCGGGACGAATTGATTCTGTCGGTCGATTTCAGCACCAGCGGGCGCACCCAGGCGAGTTTCGCCGACTTCGCTCCCCGGCTGGACCCGCCCGCCGCCGCCTTCTGGACGACGCTCCCGCCGACCGCGGACGACGCGGTCGCCCTCGACGGCTATGTCGACTGGTGGCTCACCGACGTACGGGAGAGCGGCCGGCGCGTCACCGCCGTCCTCGGCTACTGCGCGGGAGCGGTCTTCGCCGCCGCGCTCGCCGAACGGATCGGTGCGTGGCAGGACACCCCGGCCCTGGTGCTGTTCGACCCCGAACTGCCCAACACGGTCGGCCTGTACAAGGACTTCCACGCCGCGGGCGACTCGCTCGCCTCGCTGCTGATGCCCGAGGAACTGACCGAGTTCCACGAGGCGGGACGGCAGATCGAGCGGCGCTACGCCGACGACCTCGCGGCAGTCGGCCCCGAACTCGCCCTGATCTTCACCCGCGCGGTGGGCACCGCCGCCGAACGCCTCGAACTCGACGACGACATCCGCGACGATCTCGCCGGAGTCTTCGGCTCGCTGGTCGGCTACCTGGCCGCCGCCTCGTCCATCGACCCGCTGCCGCTGTGGGCCCGCGGCATCGCGATCACCTCGGGCCCGCCGTCGTACCCCGTCGGCCGGGAGATCCGCTTCGACGTCGACCACGACGACCTGCTGCGCATCAACGGCGTCGCCCGCGCCCTGTCGGAGCTGCTCTCCGGCGACCGCACCGAATCAACCGCAGGCAGGTGACCCATGGCTGACCACGGGGGAATCGACGCCGGTCCGCGCAGGACCGACACGACCGACAGCACGGACGGCGGGCTGCTGCCCGCCCGGATCGAGGAGCAGGTACGGCGCACGCCCGGGGCCGTCGCGGTCTCCGACGGCGGTACTGAACTCACGTACGCCGAACTGAACGCACGGGCGAACCGCCTCGCGCACCACCTGATAGCCGGCGGCGCGGGACCCGAACAGCTCGTGGCCGTCGGGATGCGCCGCTCCCTCGATCTGGTGGTGGCGTTCCTCGCCGTGCTCAAGGCCGGGGCCGCCTATCTGCCGCTGGACCTGGACAACCCGGCCGAGCGGCTCACGTTCATGATGGCCGACGCCCGGCCCGCGCTGCTGGTGACCACCGCGGCCGAAGCCGGCTCGGCCACCGGCGACCAGCCAATGATCGCGCTCGACGACCCGGAGACCGCCGCCCTCGTCGCGGCGGCACCGGCCATCGACCCCGGTGACGCCGACCGGACCGCGCCGCTGCGCCCGGACAACCCGGCGTACGTCATCTACACCTCGGGATCGACCGGCCGGCCCAAGGGCGTCGTCGTCACGCACCGCCCGCTGGCCGCCTACCTCGACTACGCCCGCGCCACCTACCCCAGCGCGGCGGGCCGGGCCCTGCTGCACTCCTCCGTGGCCTTCGACATGACCGTCACGACCCTGTACGCGCCGCTGATCTCCGGCGGCCGCGTCCAGGTCGGCCCGCTGGAGGAGGTGCGCGAGCGGCCCACGTTCCTGAAGGTCACCCCGTCGCACATGGCGCTCCTCGCGACGCTGCCGCCGGAGTCCGCGCCCACCGGGGAACTGGTGGTGGGTGGTGAACTGCTGCTCTCCGAGACCGTCGAGACGTTCCGCAAGGACAACCCGGGCGTCACCGTCGTCAACGAGTACGGCCCGACCGAGGCCACCGTCGGCTGCTGCGTGCACATCCTGGCGCCGGACGACGAGCTGCAGCCCGGCGCGGTGTCCATCGGACGCCCCACCCACGCCAGTGAACTCCACGTCCTGGACGGGTCCCTGCGGCCCGTCCCGGCGGGGAGGACCGGCGAGCTGTACATCGCGGGCGGCCAGCTGGCCCGCGGCTACCTCAACCGGCCGGGACTGACCGCGGAACGCTTCGTCGCCGACCCGTTCGGCGCCCCCGGATCGCGGATGTACCGGACCGGCGACCGGGTGCGCCGCTCGGCCGACGGCACCCTGGACTTTCTCGGCCGGTTCGACGGCCAGGTCAAGATCCGCGGCTTCCGCATCGAACTGGGCGAGATCGAGTCCGCGCTGCTGCGCCGGCTGGAGGTCGGCCAGGCCGCGGTGACGGTCCATCAGGAGGGCGCAGGCAGCGCCCACCTGATCGCCTACGTGGTGCCGTCGTCCAAGGGCGGCATCGACGTCGGCCGGCTGTCCGCGTACGCCGCCGAGACACTGCCCGAATACATGGTCCCCAGCGTGATCCTCACCCTGGACGCCCTCCCGCTGAACGCCAACGGCAAGCTGGAGGCCGGCTCCCTGCCGGTACCCCGCTTCGCCTCCCTGACCGCGTTCCGCGCCCCGTGGACCAAGGTCCAGACGCTGCTGTGCGAGCTGTTCGCCCAGTACTCCGGGGCGGCCAGGGTCGGCGTCGACGACGACTTCTTCGCGCTCGGCGGCACCAGCCTCGGAGCCGCCCAGGTGGCCAACAAGGCCCGCAGGAGCGGCGTCCGCTTCAGCCTCCAGGACGTGGTCGACCACCGCACCGCGCTGCGGCTGGCCGCGGCCGTCTCCGAGGACTCCGACGGCGCGGCTCCGGTCCCCTCGCTCTCCAGCACGTAGGTCCCCGTACCACCACACAGGTCCCGTACCACCACACAGGTCCCGTACGTCCCTCCTGCCCTTCGGTCTTCAACCAGTAGAGGATGAACACGATGTCGCTCTTGCAACTCGCGGGCATGGGGTGGATCTCCCGCTCGCTCAGCGTCGCCGCCCGGCTCGGTATCGCCGACCACCTCGCGGACGGTCCCAAGTCGCCCGCGGAGCTCGCGCAGCTCACCGACTCCGACCCGGACGGGGTGCTGTACCTGCTGCGGGTGCTCGGCATCGTCGGCGTCTTCAAGGAGAACGAGGACGGCACGTTCGAGCACACCGAGACGTCGCAGCCGCTGCGCGACGACCACCCGCAGTCGATGCGCTACTGGTGCGTACTCGGCGGCGAGATGTACTACGACGTCTGGCGCGACCTGCTGACGACCGTCAAGACCGGCAAGCCGGCCTCCCAGTCCGAGTACGGCGGCTCCATCTACGCCTACATGGACCAGGACACCGACGCCGGCGAGATCTACGACAAGGCCATGGCGGACATCACCCGCCCGGCCGCCGCCGAGCTCGCCCGTGACTTCGACTTCTCGTGGATCCGCAAGGTCGTCGACATCGGCGGCGGCACCGGCCACCTGCTCAAGGGCATCCTGGGCGCGCACCCCGACGTCGAGGGCGTCGTCGCCGACCGCGCCGACGTCGCCGAGCGCGGCACCAAGGAACTCGCCGCCACCGGCGACGAGGACCTCATCCGCCGGCTGACGTTCGTCGAGTCGGACTTCTTCGCGGAGGTTCCGGCGGGCGGCGACGCGTACTTCCTCAAGAACGTGCTCCACAACTGGAGCCCGGACAGCAGCGTCAAGATCCTGGAGACCGTGCGCAAGGCCATGGTCCGCACCGTCGAGGACTCCGAGGGCCTGGCGGCCGAGCCGGTGCTCTTCGTGATCGAGCCGCTGCTCGGCCACGACAACGCGTCCGCGATCCGCTCGCTCTTCCAGATGGTCGTCTGCGAGGAGGGCACCCGTATCCGCTCCGAGCCGGACATGCGCAAGCAGGCGGAAGGCGCCGGCTTCGAAATCCGCTCGATCAAGCACCTGTCCACGGAGCACAGCGTGGTCGAAATGATCCTGGCCCGGGACTGACGGGACAGAAAGGAAGCATTCGTATGTGGGACGCCCAGTTCGAAGAAATCGTCAGGCCCCATCTCTCATTCCTGCCCGAGGACGCCGAATTCACCCCCGAGCTCGATCTTCGGGAATTCGGCCTCGACTCCCTCGGCATCGTCGACCTGCTGATCGCGCTGGAGAACGCGTACGACGTCAAGTTCACCGACGACGCGCTCGCCATGGAGACGTTCGAGACGCCGGGCGCGTTGTGGGGAACGCTGTCGGGTCTCCTGGTCCCCGTCGGCTGACGGTCGGCCGACCGGTTGGTTGACCGGCCGGTTGGCCGGCGAAGAGGGCTTGGAACAGTACATCGGGGGCACGGCATCCTTGGCGGGATGCCGTGCCCTGCGGCGTTTGCGGCGGCCCCTCTGTCCACCCCTGCCCACCCCTGACCGCCATCGCCGGATAGGGGTGGGCAGGGGTGGTTGGTCCGGAAGGGCCGAAATAGCGTGACCGGAACGAATGGCTGTTCCAGTTCTTCCTCATGAGGTGGACCACGTGTCGAAAGAGTCGAATGAAGAAAAGCTCCTCGACTACCTCAAGCGGGCTACGGCCGAGCTGAGGGAGACTCGTCGGCGCCTCCGTGAAGAGGAGGACAAGCAGCGCGAACCGATTGCCATCATCGGAATGTCCTGCCGGTTCCCCGGCGGTGTACGCAATCCCGAGGAACTGTGGGACCTGCTCGCCGCCGGCGGCGACGCGATATCGGACTTCCCGTCGGACCGCGGCTGGGACGTCGAGGGCATCTACGACCCCGACCCGGACACCGAGGCCACCGGCAAGACGTACTCCCGCGAAGGCGGCTTCGTCCACGACGCCACCGAGTTCGACGCCGAGTTCTTCGGCATCAGCCCGCGCGAGGCCCTGGCGACCGACCCCCAGCAGCGGCTGCTGCTGGAGGCGTCCTGGGAAGCGTTCGAACGCGCCGGCATCGACCCCGCGACCATGCGCGGCAGCTCCACCGGCGTCTTCGCGGGCATCATGTACCACGAGTACGGCACCGACCGCACGGTCGTGCCCGAAGGCGTCGAAGGCTTCCTCGGCACCGGCACCGCGGGCAGCGTCCTGTCCGGCCGTGTCTCGTACACCCTGGGCCTCGAAGGCCCGGCCGTGACCGTGGACACCGCCTGCTCCTCCTCCCTCGTCACCGTCCACCTGGCCGCCTCCGCGCTGCGCCAGGGCGAATGCTCGCTGGCCCTCGCGGGCGGTGTGACGGTCATGGCGACCCTTGACACCTTTGTCGACTTCAGCCAGCAGCGCGGCCTCGCCGCGGACGGCAGGTGCAAGCCGTTCGCCGACGCGGCCGACGGCACGGGCTGGGGCGAAGGGGTCGGCGTCCTGGTCCTGGAGCGACTGTCCGACGCGCGCCGCAACGGTCACCGCGTACTGGCCGTCGTGAAGGGGAGCGCGGTCAACCAGGACGGCGCCAGCAGCCAGCTCACCGCCCCCAACGGGCCCTCCCAGCAGCGCGTCATCCGGCAGGCCCTGGCCGGCGCCCGGCTCTCGGCCGAGGACATCGACGCCGTCGAGGCGCACGGCACCGGCACCCGGCTCGGCGACCCCATCGAGGCGCAGGCGCTGCTCGCGACGTACGGACAGGAGCGGGCGGACGGCCGTCCGCTGTGGCTCGGTTCGGTCAAGTCCAACCTCGGCCACACGCAGGCCGCCGCGGGCGTCGCCGGCATCATCAAGATGGTGCTCGCCCTCGGGCACGAGGAACTGCCCCGCACCCTGCACGTGGACGCCCCGAGCTCGCACGTGGACTGGACGGCGGGCTCCGTCGAGCTGCTGACCGAGGCCCGGCCGTGGCCGGCGGGGGAGCGGACCCGCCGTGCGGGTGTCTCGTCCTTCGGCATCAGCGGGACGAACGCGCACGTGATCGTGGAGGAGGCTCCGGCCGAGGCCGCTGTTGAAGACGTCGTGGCGCCCGTGGTCCCGGCGCTGCCGGTGGTGCCGTGGATGCTGTCGGGCAAGTCGCCCGAGGCGCTGCGGGCGCAGGCGGCACGCCTGCGGGAGTTCGTGCTGGCCGACGCGGGTCTCGACCCGGCGGCGGTCGGTTCGGCACTCGCGACGACCCGCGCGGTGTTCGCGCACCGGGGCGGCGTCGTGGCCGCCGACCGTGATGGTCTGCTGGCCGGACTGGCGGTACTCGCCGAGGGCGGGAGCGCCCCCGGCGCGGTGCAGGGCCTGGCCGGCTCCGGCCGGACGGCGTTCCTCTTCACGGGGCAGGGCAGTCAGCGGGCGGGGATGGGGCGTCAGCTGTACGCCGCCTTCCCGGTGTTCGCGGAGGCGCTGGACGCGGTGTGTGCGGCGCTCGACGCTCACCTTGAACTGCCGCTCAAGGACGTTCTGTTTGCCGAGGCGGACAGCCGGTTGGACGAGACGGGCTTTACGCAGCCGGCTCTGTTCGCGCTGGAGGTCGCGCTGTTCCGGCTGCTGGAGTCCTTCGGGGTCCGGCCGCAGGTGCTGGCGGGTCACTCCATCGGTGAGCTGGCCGCCGCGCATGTCGCGGGGGTGTGGTCGCTGGAGGATGCGGCGCTGCTGGTTGCGGCTCGTGGCCGTCTGATGCAGCAACTGCCCGCCGGTGGTGCGATGGCGGCGATCCAGGCCACCGAGGCCGAGGTCCTGCCGCAGCTCACCGACAGGGTGGGGATCGCGGCCGTCAACGGGCCCACCTCCATCGTCGTCTCGGGTGACGAAGACGCCGTCGCTGCCGTCATCGCGCACTTCGACGCGACGGGTCGCAAGACCAAGCGCCTCACCGTCAGCCACGCCTTCCACTCCGTCCACATGGAGCCGATGCTCGAGGAGTTCCGTGCCGTTGCGGCCGGGCTCACGTACAACGCGCCCTCGATCCCGATCGTCTCGACGCTGACGGGCAAGGCCGCCACCGACCAGGAGCTGACCGACCCGGCGTACTGGGTCCGGCACGTCCGCGAGGCCGTGCGCTTCGCCGATGCCGTCACCACGCTCCAGGACCAGGGCGTCAGCACCTTCCTGGAGCTCGGCCCGGACGCGGTCCTGACCGCCATGGGCGCCGACAGCGCCACGGAGAACACGACCCTCGTCCCGGCACTGCGCCGCGACCACGACGAAGCGCAGATCTTCGTCACCTCCCTCGCGACCCTCCACACCCGGGGCGTCCCCGTCGCCTGGCCGGCCTTCTTCGGCACCGGTCGCGCGCTCGTCGACCTCCCCACCTACGCCTTCCGGTCGAGCCGTTACTGGCTGGACACCCCGGCGGCCTCGGCCGCCGGTGACATGGCCGCCGTCGGCCTCGTGGACGCGGGGCACCCGTTGCTCGGCGCGGCCGTCGTGCTGCCGGAGTCGGACGGGCTGCTGTTCACGGGCCGGCTGTCGCTCGGCTCCCACCCGTGGCTGGCGGAGCACGTGGTCGCGGGCACGGTCGTCGTGCCGGGGGCGGCGCTCGTCGAGATCGCCGTGCGCGCGGGCGACGGGACCGGCTGCGGTGTGCTGGACGAACTCACGCTGCACGCACCGCTGGTGGTGCCCGGCACCAGGACCGTTCAGTTGCGGGTCCAGATCGGTGAGCCCGGTCGGGACGGACGGCGGACGGTGGTGGTGTTCTCGCGTATCGAGGACGCCTCCGAGAGCGCCTGGACGCGGCACGCCGACGGTCTGCTCGCGCCCCATGACACCGCAGCCGCAGCCGGTTTCGACCTGGCGCAGTGGCCGCCGACCGGGGCCGAGGCCGTAGCGGTCGACGGGCTGTACGCGGCGATGGCCGCGAGCGGCCTGGAGTACGGGACGACGTTCCAGGGAGTGCGGGCCGCCTGGCGGCACGGCGAGGAGATCTTCGCCGAGGTCGCCCTGCCGGAAGGGGTCGAGGCCGCGGGCTTCGGCATCCACCCCGCGCTGCTGGACGCCGCCCTGCACGGAATCGCGCTCGCGCAGCCGGACGGCGGCGCGGCCGAGCTGCCGTTCGCCTGGTCCGACGTCGCTCTGCACGCGGCGGGCGCGACCGCCCTGCGGGTGCGGATCACCCCCGCGGCCTCCGGCTACACCCTGCGGCTGGCCGACCCCCAGGGCGCTCCCGTGGCCACGGTGGGTTCGCTGGCACTGCGCCCGGTCGCCACCGGTGAGCTGCAGAGCGCGCACGACCGTGAGCTGTACGAGATCCGGTGGAGCCCGCTGCCGCAGCAGGCGTCGCACGAGGACGCGGGTGCGGCAGCGGCAGCGGCAGCGGAGATCCTGAACGTCCCTGCGGGGGTCGACCCCGCCGAGGCGGTCACCGGAGTCCTGGCGCGGCTGCAGGAGTGGCTGGCCGACGAGGAGGCGTCCGACGCACGCCTCGTCGTCCGCACCCGGGGCGCGGTCGCTGCCCTTCCCGGCGAGGACATCACGGACCTCGCGCAGGCCGCCGTCCACGGCCTCGTCAGGGCCGCACAGACGGAGCACCCGGGCCGCATCGTCCTCCTCGACACGGAGGCGGACACGGACACGGACACGGACACGGACGACATCCCGGACGCTGTCACGGTCTCGGGGGAGCCGGAACTGGCGCTCCGGGAGGGCCAGTTGTTCGTACCGCGCCTGGCGCGCACCGTTCCCGCCACCGGCGGAGTGACGTGGCGTGCCGACGGCACCGTACTGATCACCGGTGGAACCGGCGGCCTGGGCGCGCTCACCGCGCGCCACCTGGTCGCCGAGCACGGAGTCCGCAACCTGGTGCTGACCAGCCGCCGCGGCCTCCAGGCCCCCGGCGCCACCGAGTTGGTGGCCGAGCTGGAGACGGCCGGTGCTTCGGTGAGCGTCGCCGCCTGCGACGTCTCCGACCGTTCCGCGCTGGCCCAGCTGCTCGCCGAGGAGTCGATCACCGCGATCGTGCACGCGGCGGGCGTGGTCGACGACGGCATGATCACCTCGCTCACCGCCGACCGGGTGGCCGCCGTCCTGGCCCCCAAGGCGGACGCGGCCCGGCACCTCCACGAGCTGACGGCCGACGCCGACCTCGACGCGTTCATCCTGTTCTCGTCCGCCGCCGGCACGTTCGACGGTTCAGGGCAGGGCGGTTACGCCGCCGCGAACGCCTACCTCGACGCGCTGGCGGTCCACCGCCGGAGCCAGGGACTGGCCGGGCTCTCGCTCGCCTGGGGCCTGTGGGACCCGGCGGTCGGCGGCATGGGCGCCGAGCTGACCACGGCGGACGTGGAGCGGATGGAACGCTCCGGCGTCCTCGCGATCGGCCGGCAGCAGGGACTGGCCCTGCTCGACGCCGCGCTCGCCGACAACCACGCCCACCTGCTCCCCGTCGCCTTCGGCAGGAGCGCCCTGGAGCAGCGGGCCCGGCTCAACACCCTCCCCGCCGTCCTGCGCGGTCTGACGCGTCCGGCCCCCACCGCCCGCAAGGCGGCGGCATCGGCCGCCACGGACGCCGCCGGGCTGGCGGAGCGCCTCGGCGCACTGACCGGAGTGGAACGGCGCCGGCTGCTCCTCGACCTCGTCCGGCGCCACGTGGCCGCCGTGCTCGGTTACGACGGCGTGCAGAAGGTCGCCGGCGACAAGCCGTTCAAGGAGTTCGGCTTCGACTCGCTCACGGCGGTGGAGTTCCGCAACCGCCTCGGCGCCGAAGCCGAGGTGCGGCTGCCCGCGACGCTCGTCTTCGACTACCCGACGCCGCTCGCCGTGGCCGAGTTCCTGCTGGTGGAGCTGCTGGGCGAGGAGGCCGCGAGCGCGGCCGACGTGACGGCCGCGGTGGTCCCGGCGGCGGGATCCGTGCTCGACGAGCCGATCGCGATCGTCGGGATGGCCTGCCGGTTCCCCGGCGGGGTCTCCTCGCCCGAGGAGCTGTGGGCACTGCTGGCGAGCGGTGGCGACGGGGTGTCGTCGTTCCCGGTCGACCGTGGCTGGGACGTCGAAGGCATCTACGACCCCGACCCGGACGCGGTCGGCAAGACGTACTCGCGCCACGGCGGATTCCTGGACCGGGCGGCCGACTTCGACCCCGGCTTCTTCGGGATCAGCCCCCGCGAGGCACTCGCGATGGACCCGCAGCACCGGCTGTTGCTGGAGTCGTCGTGGGAGGCGTTCGAGCGCGCGGGCATCGACCCGGCGACCGTACGCGGCAGCTCCACCGGCGTCTTCGCCGGCGTGATGTACCACGACTACACCTCGGTGCTGGAGCAGTCTGCCCACCGCAACACCGAGGGCTTCATGGGCGTCGGCGGCAGCATCGCCTCCGGCCGTGTCTCGTACACCCTGGGCCTCGAAGGCCCGGCCGTGACCGTGGACACCGCCTGCTCGTCCTCGCTCGTCGCCGTCCACCTGGCCGGCCAGGCGCTGCGCTCGGGCGAGTGCTCGCTCGCCCTCGCGGGCGGCGTGACGGTCATGGCGACCCCGGACACCTTCGTCGACTTCAGCCGCCAGCGGGGCCTCGCCCCCGACGGCTACTGCAAGCCGTTCGCCGAGGCCGCCGACGGCACCGGCTGGGGTGAGGGCGTCGGCATGCTGCTCCTGGAGCGGCTCTCCGACGCGCAGCGCAACGGCCACCGGGTGCTGGCGGTCGTGCGCAGTAGCGCGATCAACCAGGACGGCGCGAGCAACGGACTCACGGCCCCCAACGGCCCGTCCCAGCAGCGCGTCATCCGGCAGGCCCTCGCCGCCGGTTCGCTCACGACCAGTGACGTCGACGCCGTCGAGGCGCACGGCACGGGCACCCGCCTGGGCGACCCGATCGAGGCGCAGGCGCTGCTGGCGACGTACGGGCAGGAGCGGGCGGACGGTCAGCCGCTGTGGCTGGGTTCGGTGAAGTCGAACCTCGGTCACACGCAGGCTGCCGCCGGTGTCGCGGGCATCATCAAGATGGTGCTGGCGATGCGGCACCAGGAGTTGCCGCGCACGCTGGGCGTCGACGCTCCCAGCTCGCATGTGGACTGGTCGGCGGGGTCTGTTGAGTTGTTGACGGAGGCGCGGCCGTGGCCGGTGCGGGAGCGTCCGCGTCGTGCGGGTGTGTCGTCGTTCGGGATCAGTGGGACGAACGCGCATGTGATCGTGGAAGAGGCTCCGGCCGAGGTCGTGACGGATGCGGTTGCTTCGGTTGAGCTGCCGGTGGTGCCGTGGGTGCTGTCGGGCAAGACGCCGGAGGCGTTGAAGGCTCAGGCGGCCCGGTTGCGGGAGTTCGTGCTGGCCGATGCGGGTCTGGATCCGGTGTCGGTGGGTTCGGCGCTGGCGACCACGCGTGCGGGCTTCGCGCAACGTGCGGGTGTGGTGGCGGCGGACCGTGAAGGCCTGCTGAACGCTCTGGACGCGGTCGTTGACGGTGAGGCCAAGACGACTGTGGCCGGCGCCGGCGATCTGGCGTTCCTCTTCACGGGGCAGGGCAGCCAGCGGGCGGGGATGGGGCGTGAGCTCTACGCGGCCTTCCCGGTGTTCGCGGAGGCGCTGGACGCGGTGTGTGCCGCACTCGACGCGCACCTTGAACTGCCGCTGAAGGATGTTCTCTTCGCCGACGATGACCGGTTGGACGAGACGGGCTTCACGCAGCCTGCTCTGTTCGCGCTGGAAGTGGCGTTGTTCCGGTTGTTGGAGTCCTTCGGGATCCGGCCTCAGGTGCTGGCCGGTCACTCCATTGGTGAGCTGGCCGCCGCGCATGTCGCGGGGGTGTGGTCGCTGGAGGATGCGGCGCTGCTGGTTGCGGCTCGTGGCCGGTTGATGCAGCAGCTTCCCGCCGGTGGTGCGATGGCAGCGATCCAGGCCACGGAGGCCGAAGTCCTGCCCACGCGCACGGAGAAGGTGGGGATCGCGGCCGTCAACGGCCCGACATCCATCGTCGTGTCCGGTGACGAGGACGCCGTCGCCGGGGTCATCGCGCACTTCGACGCTCTGGGACGGAAGACCAAGAGGCTGACCGTCAGCCACGCCTTTCACTCCCTGCACATGGAGCCGATGCTCGAGGAGTTCGGCACTATCGCGGCCGGGCTCACGTACAACGCGCCCTCGATCCCGATCGTCTCGACGCTGACCGGACAGCCCGCCACCACCGAAGAACTCACCGACCCCGCCTACTGGGTCCGGCACGTGCGCGAGGCCGTGCGCTTCGCCGACGCCGTCACCACCCTTGAGGGCCAGGGCGTCACCACATTTCTGGAACTGGGCCCCGACGCCGTTCTGACGGTGATGGGCGCGGACAGCGTCACGGATGCGGCCGGTACCGCACTGATCGCGTCGCTGCGTCGGGAGCAGGACGAGGCCGAGACCTTCGTGTCGTCCGTCGCCGCACTGCACACGCGTGGCGTCGAGGTCGACTGGCGGGCCTTCTTCGGCACCGGCGCGACCACCCCGCTGCTCGACCTGCCCACCTACGCCTTCCAACACCAGCACTACTGGCCGGAGCGGGCCGCCGTCACGGCGGGAGACGTCCGGGCGGCCGGCCTCGCGGATGCGGAACACCCCCTGCTGGGAGCGGCCATCGCTCTTCCCGACTCCGACGGGGTGCTCTTCACCGGGCGGCTGTCGCTGTCGTCGCACCCGTGGCTGGCGGAGCACGCGGTCTCCGGCACCGTGGTCGTGCCCGGTGCGGCGCTCGTCGAGATCGCCGTGCGGGCGGGCGACGAGACGGGCTGCGGAGCGCTGGAGGAGCTGATGCTCCAGGCACCGTTGGTGCTCGACGGACAGGGCGCCGTACAGCTGCGGGTCACGGTCGGCGAGGCCGACGCGCGTGGCCGGCGGACGGTGAGCGTGTTCTCGCGCGCCGAGGAGACGACGGACGACCGGCAGTGGGTCCGGAACGCCGAGGGCGTGCTGAGCGCCGACGTTCCGGAGCCCGGGTTCGACTTGGCGCAGTGGCCGCCCGCCGGCAGCGAGCCGGTCGCGGTGGAGAGCCTCTACGCCGATCTGGCCGGGCTGGGACTGGAGTACGGGCCGCTCTTCCAGGGTCTGCAGGCCGCCTGGCGCCTCGGTGAGAACGTCTACACCGAGGTCGTCCTGCCGGAAGGCACCGAAGGAGCCGAGGCCGACGCCTTCGCTCTCCACCCCGCCCTGCTGGACGCCGCTCTGCACGGCATCGCCCTGCGGGAGACGGACAACGGCGCGGCCGAGCTGCCGTTCGCCTGGTCCGACGTGGCGGTGTACGCGACCGGTGCGACCGCGCTGCGGGTGCGGATCGCCCCCGCGGACTCGGGCTACGCGCTGCAGCTCGCCGACGACCAGGGCGTACCGGTGGCGACGGTCGGCGCCCTCGCGCTGCGGCCGATCGCGGCCGATGACTTCGCCACCCCGGAGCGCCTCGCCCACGACTCGCTCTTCCACCTGGACTGGATCGCGCTCCCCGCGCCGGCGGCCTCGGCCGACGGAACGGGCGACGCGACGGTGTACCGGTGCCCGGCCGGAGCGACGGCGAACGAGACGCTCGACGCCGTACTCGCCTTCACCCAGGACTGGTTGACCGCCGATGCGGACGGCCGTTTGGTGGTGGTGACGCGGGGTGCGGTGGCTGTTCTGCCGGGTGAGGATGTTGCGGAGCTGGGTGAGGCGGCGGTGTGGGGTCTGATCCGTTCGGCGCAGTCCGAGCACCCTGACCGCATTGTCCTGTTGGACTCGGACACTGACGAGATCCCGGAGGGTGTGCTGGTCTCGGGTGAGCCTGAGCTGGCGCTTCGTGGCGGGGAGATCCTCGTCCCGCGCCTGGCCCGCATTGCTCCGGCCGCTGAGGTCGCCCCGGCGGTGTGGCGTTCGGATGGCACGGTGCTGATCACCGGTGGTACCGGTGGCCTGGGCGCCCTGCTGGCCCGCCACCTGGTCACCGCGTACGGGATCCGTGACCTGCTGCTGACCAGCCGCCGCGGCCCCGGCGCCCCCGGCGCCACCGAACTCACCACAGAACTGACCGCGTTGGGTGCGACGGTGAAGATCGCCGCGTGCGACGTCTCGGACCGGGACGCGCTCGCAGCGCTCCTGGACGGCGTCACCCTGACCGCCGTGATCCACACCGCCGGTGTGCTGCGTGACGCCACGTTCGCCGCGCTCACCCCGCAGCACCTGACGGAGGTCCTGGCACCCAAGGCGGATGCCGCCCGCCACCTGCACGAACTGACCGCGCACCTCACTCTCGACGCGTTCGTGCTGTTCTCCTCCGCTGCCGCCACGTTCGACGGCACCGGACAGGGCAACTACGCCGCAGCCAACGCCTACCTCGACGCCCTCGCCACCCACCGCCGCACCCAAGGACTCCCCGCCACCTCCCTCGGCTGGGGCCTATGGGCACCCGAAACCGGCGGAATGGGCGCAGGGCTGTCCTCGACGGATCTGGAGCGGATGGCCCGTGCGGGCGTGCTCGCGCTCGACGCGACGGAGGGCCTGGCGCTCTTCGACGCGGCGCAGCGCAGCGAGCACGCGCACCTGGTGCCGATCCGGCTCGACCTCAGGGCCCTGGCCGCCGCTCCCGGCGAGGTGCCGGCGATCCTGCGCGGACTCGTCAAGGCTCCCGCCCGCCGGGCCGTTCAGGCGGGCGCCGGTGCGGGCACCGGGCCCGTGTCGCTGGAGGAGCGCCTGACGGCGCTGGCTCCGGCCGCGCGGCACGAGCTGCTGCTCGGGCTCGTGCGTGGGCAGATCGCGACCGTGCTGGGCTTCGGCGGGCCGGAGGACGTCGCGGCCGACAGCCTGTTCAGCGAGCTGGGCGTCGACTCCCTCACCGGAGTCGAGTTCCGCAACCAGCTGGGCGCGGAGGCCGGGGTGCGGCTGCCCGCGACGCTCGTCTTCGACTACCCGACGCCGACCGCCGTGGCCGAGTTCCTGCTGGTGGAGCTGCTGGGCGAGGACGCGGCAGGGGAAGCGGCGGCCGGCTCGACCGAGTTGGTGACCGGTTCCGGCTCGATGGCCGACGAACCGATCGCGATCGTCGGCATGGCGTGCCGGTTCCCCGGCGGGGTCTCCTCGCCCGAGGAGCTGTGGACGCTGCTCGCCGCCGGTGGCGACGCCGTGACGCCGTTCCCGGACGACCGGGGCTGGGACGTGGCCGGTCTGTACGACCCGGACCCGGACGCGATCGGCAAGACGTACTCCCGGCACGGCGGATTCCTGGAACAGGCCGCGGACTTCGACCCGGCGTTCTTCGGCATCAGCCCGCGTGAGGCCCTGGCCACCGACCCCCAGCACCGGCTCCTGTTGGAGTCCGCCTGGGAGGCGTTCGAGCGCGCGGGCATCGACCCGGCGACGGTACGCGGCAGCTCCACCGGGGTGTTCGCCGGCGTCATGTACAACGACTACGGCATCCGGCTCAACAGCTATCCCGCCGACCTGGAGGGCTATCTCGGGACCGGCAGCTCCGGCAGCGTCGCCTCGGGTCGCGTCGCGTACGCCTTCGGGCTGGAGGGCCCGGCCGTCACGGTCGACACCGCCTGCTCGTCGTCCCTGGTCACGGTGCACCTGGCCGGTCAGGCCCTGCGCTCCGGCGAGTGCTCGCTGGCGCTCGCGGGTGGTGTGACGGTCATGGCCACCCCGGAGACCTTCGTCGGCTTCAGCCGGCAGCGGGGCCTCGCCCCCGACGGCCGCTGCAAGCCGTTCGCGGAGGCCGCCGACGGTACGGGCTGGGGCGAGGGCGTCGGCATGCTGCTCCTGGAGCGGCTGTCCGACGCGCGGCGCAACGGCCACCGCGTGCTGGCCCTGGTCCGGGGCAGCGCCGTCAACCAGGACGGCGCGAGCAACGGACTGACGGCCCCCAACGGCCCGTCCCAGCAGCGCGTCATCCGCCAGGCCCTGGCCGGCGCCAACCTCTCGGCCGACCAGGTCGACGCGGTGGAGGCGCACGGAACGGGCACGACCCTCGGCGACCCGATCGAGGCACAGGCGCTCATCGCCACCTACGGACAGGAGCGGGAGGCCGGCCGGCCACTGTGGCTGGGTTCGGTGAAGTCGAACCTCGGGCACACGCAGGCTGCCGCCGGTGTCGCGGGCATCATCAAGATGGTGCTGGCGATGCGGCACGAGGAGCTGCCGCGCACACTGGGCGTCGATGCTCCCAGTTCGCACGTGGACTGGTCGGCGGGTTCCGTCGAGCTGTTGACGGAGGCGCAGCCGTGGCCGGTGCGGGAGCGTCCGCGCCGTGCGGGTGTCTCCTCCTTCGGCATCAGCGGGACGAACGCCCACGTGATCGTGGAGGAGGCCCCCGCAGAGGTCGTGACAGAGGTTGTCACTTCGGCCGAGCTGCCGGTGGTGCCATGGGTGCTGTCCGGCAAGACGCCGGACGCCGTCCAGGCCCAGGCCGCCCGCCTGCACGAACTCGTCCTGGCCGATGCCGGCCTGGACCCGGCGGCGGTCGGATCCGCACTGACGACGACCCGTGCGGTGTTCGCGCACCGGGGTGGCCTCGTGGCCGCCGACCGCGACGGGCTGCTGTCCGCGCTGTCGGCCCTCGCGGAAGGACGGAACGCACCAGGCGTGGTGCGCGGCTTCGCAGGACCGAACCGGACGGCGTTCCTGTTCACGGGACAGGGCAGTCAGCGGGCGGGGATGGGGCGTGAGCTGTACGCGGCGTTCCCGGTGTTCGCGGAGGCGCTGGACGCGGTGTGTGCGGCGCTCGATGCGCACCTTGAACGGCCGCTGAAGGATGTTCTCTTCGCGGAGGCGGACAGCCGGTTGAACGAGACGGCCTTTACGCAGCCGGCTCTCTTCGCCCTGGAGGTCGCACTCTTCCGGCTGCTGGAGTCCTTCGGGGTCCGGCCGCAGGTTCTCGCGGGTCACTCCATCGGCGAGCTCGCGGCAGCCCATGTGGCAGGGGTCTGGTCGCTGGAGGATGCGGCGCTGTTGGTCGCGGCTCGTGGCCGGCTGATGCAACAACTTCCCACCGGTGGTGCGATGGCGGCGATCCAGGCCACCGAGGCCGAAGTCCTGCCGACACTCACCGAGAAGGTGGGGATCGCGGCCGTCAACGGCCCGACATCCGTCGTCGTCTCCGGTGACGAAGACGCTGTGGCAGCCGTGATCGCGCACTTCGATGGCATCGGACGGAAGACCAAGCGCCTCACCGTCAGCCATGCCTTCCACTCCCTCCACATGGAGCCGATGCTCGAAGAGTTCGGCACCATCGCCGCAGGGCTCACCTACACCGCACCGTCCATCCCCATCGTCTCCACCCTCACCGCCCAGGCCGCCACCACCGAGGAGCTGACCGACCCCGCCTACTGGGTCCGCCACGTCCGCGAAGCCGTCCGCTTCGCCGATGCCGTCACCACCCTCCAGGACCAGGGCGTCAGCACCTTCCTGGAGCTCGGCCCGGACGCCGTTCTCACCGCGATGGCCGCCGAATCCGCCACCGACACCACCACCCTCATCCCCGCCCTCCGCCGCGACCACGACGAAGCCCAGCTGTTCACCGAGGCGCTGGTGCGGCTGCACACCCGGGGCGTCACGGTCGACTGGCCGGCCCTCTTCGGCACCGGTCGCACCCCCGTCGATCTCCCCACCTACGCCTTCCAGCACCAGCACTACTGGCTCGCCGACACCGTCGCACCCAGTGGGAAAGCCTCGGGCTTCGGCCAGAGCGAGACCACGCACCCGCTCCTCAGCGCGGCGATAGCGCTGCCGGACTCGGAAGGAATGCTGTTCACCGGGCGGCTCGCGCTCCACACCCACCCGTGGCTCGTGGATCACGCCGTCAACGGCACGATCACCGTCCCCGGTGCCGCGCTCGCCGACCTCGTCATCCACACCGGCGACCACACGGACACCAGCACGTTGGAGGAGCTGACGCTCTACGCGCCCCTCGTCGTCCTTCCCACTTCGGCGACCCAACTGCGGGTCAGAACACATGCGGACGACGGTTCCGGCCGACGGCGGGTGAGCGTGTTCTCGCGCGTCGAGGGCTCGGACGAGGAGCAGTGGGTGCAGCACGCGGAAGGCGTGCTCTCCTCGACGGCCACGGATGCGGGCTTCGATCTGGTGCAGTGGCCGCCGGCCGGGGCCGATGCCGTGGCGGTCGAAAGCCTTTACGACGAACTGGCCCTGCTGGGCCTGGAGTACGGGCCGCTCTTCCAGGGGCTGGAGGCCGCCTGGAAGCGCGGGGACGAGGTCTTCACGGAGGTCTCGCTGGCCGAGGGCGCCGAGACGAGCGGGTTCGGGCTCCACCCGGCACTGCTCGACTCGGCACTGCACGGCATCGGTCTCGGCGGGTTCTTCGAGGACGACGGGCGCGCCCAACTTCCCTTCTCCTGGAACGATGTGGCCCTCTTCGCCACCGGTGCCACGGCGCTGCGCGTCCGGATCGCCCCAGCGGACCGGCCGGGCGATGTGACGCTGCAACTGGCGGACGCCGCCGGTTCACCGGTCGCGTCGGTCGGTTCGCTGACGCTGCGGCCGCTCGCCGAGCAGGTGCCGGTCACGCGGCACGGCGACGCGCTGTTCGGGCTGGACTGGGTGCAGGTCGCGGACCCGGCCGGTGCCGGTGCGTCCACCGAGGTGATCCCCGAGGAGGGTCTGCTGCGCGCGCCGTCCGGGATCGGAGCAGCCGAGACACTCTCCACTGTCCTGGCCGGACTGCAGCAGTGGCTGGCCGACGAGGCCAACGTCGACTCCGACGCCAGGCTCGTCGTCGTCACCCGGGGCGCGGTCGCCGCGCTTCCGGGGGAGGACGTCACCGACCTCGCACAGGCCGCCGTTCAGGGTCTCGTCAGGGCGGCACAGGCCGAGAACCCGGATCGTCTGGTTCTCGTCGACACCGACGTCGAGGAGATACCGGCCACCGCCCTCACCTCCTCCGGCGAATCGGAACTGGCACTGCGCGCCGGGGCCTTTCTGGCCCCCCGCCTGGTGCGTACGGCGCCGTCCGCCGAGGTGACCCCTTGGCGTACGGACGGCACCGTCCTGATCACCGGCGGCACGAGCGGTCTGGGCGCGCTCACCGCCCGCCACCTGGTCGCCGAACACGGCGTCCGCGACCTCCTGCTCACCAGCAGGCGCGGACAGAACGCCCCCGGCGCAGCCGAACTCGCGGCCGAACTCACCCAAGCCGGCGCCACCGTCACCATCGCCGCCTGCGACGTCTCCGACCGGGACGCCCTCGCGGAACTGCTGCACGAGGTCCCGTTGACCGCCGTGATCCACGCGGCCGGCATCGTGGACGACGGTGTCCTCGGGTCGCTCACTCCCGAGCGGCTGGCCGCCGTACTCGCCCCGAAGGCCGAGGCGGCGCGCCACCTGCACGAGCTGACGGCCGGGACGGACCTGGACGCGTTCGTCCTGTTCTCGTCGGCGGCCGGGGTACTGGGCGGTGCGGGGCAGGGTGCTTACGCCGCCGCCAACGCCTATCTCGACGCGCTGGCCACCCACCGCCGGGCCAACGGTCTTCCTGCGGTCTCCCTCGCCTGGGGTCTGTGGGCGCCGGAAGCCGGCGGGATGGGTTCGCAGCTCACCGGGGCCGAGGTGGAACGGATGGCGCGTGGGGGCGTCCTGGCCCTGGGCGAGGAGCAGGGCCTGGCCCTGCTGGATGCCTCGCTGGTCTCGGACCGGGCGGTGCTGGTCCCCGCGGGGCTCGATGTGCCCGCGCTGGTGCGCTCCGCGGGCGGCGAGGTACCGGGTCTCTTCCGCGGCCTGGTCCGCGGCAAGGTCCGGCGCACGGCCGCCGCGGGGGACTCCGGCGCCGGGGCGTCCGGTCTGGCCCAGCGGCTGGCGGCGCTGCCGTCCGACGAGCGCCTCCCGGTGGTCGTCGAGCTGGTCCGCAGCCAGGTCGTCGCGGTTCTCGGCTTCACCGCGGCACAGGAGGTGGAGCTGGGCAAGCCGTTCAAGGAGTTCGGCTTCGACTCGCTCACCGCGGTGGAGTTCCGCAACCAGCTGAGCGCGGCGGCCGGAGTGCGGCTCCCGGCGACGCTCGTCTTCGACTATCCGACCCCGCGGGAGCTGGCCGACTTCCTGCTCGGCGAAGCGGCCCCCGACACCACCACGGATCCGGGGACCGCCGCGTACGAGGAGACCGTCCGCGCCTCGCTGCTCGCCATCCCACTGGCCCGGCTCCGGGAGACCGGACTGCTGGACACACTGCTGCACCTCGCGGGCCTCCAGATGGAGGACGACGGCCCGACGGCCGAGGACGCGAGCGAATCGATCGACGATATGGATGCCGAGAGCCTCATCTCGAAGGCGCTCGAAGGGTCCGACTTCTGATGACGCGAATGGGTGAGGTTCAGGTGTCTGCAACGTCTGCATCGAACGAGAGAATCGTTGAGGCTCTGCGCGCGTCGCTGAAGGAGACGGAGCGACTGCGCGAGCAGAACCGCCAGCTCTCCGGCGCGGGCCACGAGCCGATCGCGATTGTGGGGATGGCCTGCCGGTATCCGGGCGGGGTCACGTCGCCCGAGGAGCTGTGGGCGCTGCTCGCGGCGGGCGGCGACGGGGTGTCGTCGTTCCCCCTGGACCGTGGCTGGGACGTCGAGGGGATCTACGACCCCGACCCGGACGCGGTCGGCAAGACGTACTCCCGGCATGGCGGTTTCCTGGACCGTGCCGCGGACTTCGACCCCGGCTTCTTCGGGATCAGCCCGCGTGAAGCGGTGGCCATGGACCCGCAGCACCGGCTGCTGCTGGAGTCGTCGTGGGAGGCGTTCGAGCGCGCGGGCATCGACCCGGCCTCGGTGCGCGGCAGCGCGACCGGTGTTTTCGCGGGGGTCATGTACGGCGACTACAGCGATGTCCTCGAACACGCCGCCGATGACGTCGAAGGCTTCCTGGGCGTCGGCGGCAGCCTCGCCTCCGGGCGGGTCTCGTACGCCTTCGGGCTGGAGGGCCCGGCCGTCACCGTCGACACCGCTTGCTCGTCGTCCCTGGTCACCGTGCACCTGGCGGCTCAGGCGCTGCGCACCGGCGAGTGCTCGCTCGCGCTCGCCGGCGGCGTCACCGTCATGGCCACCCCCGACACCTTTGTCGACTTCAGCCGCCAGCGCGGCCTCGCCCCCGACGGCCGCTGCAAGCCCTTCGCCGAGGCCGCGGACGGCACCGGCTGGGGCGAGGGCGTCGGCATGCTGCTCCTGGAGAAGCTCAGCGACGCCAAGCGCAACGGCCACCGCGTACTCGCGCTCGTGCGCGGCAGCGCCGTCAACCAGGACGGCGCGAGCAACGGACTCACGGCCCCCAACGGCCCCTCGCAGCAGCGCGTCATCCGGCAGGCCCTGGCCGGCGCCCGTCTCTCGGCCGACCAGGTCGACGCCGTCGAGGCGCACGGCACCGGCACCAAGCTCGGCGACCCGATCGAGGCCCAGGCGCTGCTGGCGACGTACGGGCAGGACCGCCCGGAGGGCCGGCCGCTGTGGCTGGGTTCGGTGAAGTCGAACCTCGGTCACACGCAGGCCGCCGCCGGTGTTGCTGGCATCATCAAGATGGTGCTGGCGATGCGGCACGAGGAACTGCCGCGCACGCTGGGCGTTGACGCTCCCAGTTCGCATGTCGACTGGAGTGCCGGTGACGTCGAGCTGCTGACGGAGGCGCAGCCGTGGCCGGCCGGGGAGCGGACCCGCCGCGCGGGCATCTCGTCCTTCGGCATCAGCGGAACGAACGCCCACGTCATCGTGGAAGAAGCCCCCGCAGAGGCCCTCGCGGCCGAAGGTGCCGCTGTCGACCTGCCGGTGGTGCCGTGGGTGCTGTCCGGCAAGACGCCCGACGCCGTCCAGGCCCAGGCCGCCCGCCTGCGGGATCACCTGCTCGCCGACGCCGAGCACGGATTCGACCCGGCCGCTGTCGGATACTCCCTGGCCACGACCCGTGCGGTGTTCTCCCACCGGGCGGGCGTCGTCGCCGCCGACCGCGACGGTCTGATCGCCGGACTGACGGCGCTGGCCGAGGGCGGCAATGCCCCCGGCCTCGTACAGGGCTCCGCTCACGGAGGCCGCACGGCGTTCCTCTTCACCGGGCAGGGCAGTCAGCGGGCGGGGATGGGGCGTCAGCTGTGCGCCACCTTCCCGGTGTTCGCGGAGGCGCTGGACGCGGTGTGTGCGGCGCTCGACGCGCACCTTGAACTGCCGCTCAAGGACGTTCTGTTTGCCGAGGCGGACGGCCGGTTGAACGAGACGGGCTTTACGCAGCCGGCTCTGTTCGCCCTGGAGGTCGCACTCTTCCGGCTGCTGGAGTCCTTCGGGGTCCGGCCGCAGGTGCTGGCGGGTCACTCCATTGGTGAGCTGGCCGCCGCACACGTCGCAGGGGTCTGGTCGCTGGAGGACGCGGCGCTGCTCGTTGCGGCTCGTGGCCGTCTGATGCAGCAACTGCCCGCCGGTGGTGCGATGGCGGCGATCCAGGCCACCGAGGCCGAAGTCCTGCCGCAGCTCACCGACAGGGTGGGGATCGCGGCCGTCAACGGGCCCACCTCCATCGTCGTCTCGGGTGACGAAGACGCCGTCGCTGCCGTCATCGCGCACTTCGACGCGACGGGTCGCAAGACCAAGCGCCTCACCGTCAGCCACGCCTTCCACTCCCTCCACGTGGAGCCGATGCTCGAAGAGTTCGGCACCATCGCAGCCGGGCTCACCTACACCGCACCGTCCATCCCGATCGTCTCGACGCTCACCGGCCAGGCCGCCACCACCGAAGAACTCACCGACCCCGCCTACTGGGTCCGCCACGTCCGCGAAGCCGTCCGCTTCGCCGACGCCGTCACCACCCTCCAGGACCAAGGCGTCACCAAGTTCCTGGAGCTCGGCCCGGACGCCGTTCTCACCGCGATGGCCACCGAATCCGCCACCGACACCACCACCCTCATCCCCGCCCTCCGCCGCGACCACAACGAAGCCCAGCTCCTCACCGAGGCACTCGTCCGCCTCCATGCCCACGGCGGCACCGTCTCCTGGCCGGCCTTCTTCGGCGCCGGGCACACTCCCGTCGACCTCCCCACCTACGCCTTCGAGCACCGGCAGTACTGGCCGCGCACGGTGGCGTCGACCGGTGACGCGACCGGGCTGGGGCTGCGTTCCGGCGGTCACCCGTTCCTCAGCGGTGCGATCACGCTGCCGGACACGGACAGCGTGCTGTTCACCGGGCGGCTCTCGCTCAACACCCACCCCTGGCTGGCCGATCACGCCGTCTCCGGCACGGTCATCGTCCCGGGAGCCGCTCTCGTCGAGATCGCCGTGCGGGCGGGCGACGAGGTGGGGTGCGGCACCGTCGAGGAGCTGACGCTCCAGGCGCCGCTGGTGCTGGGCGAGCAGGGTGCCGTTCAGCTGCGCGTGCAGGCGGGGGAGGCCGACGCGGGCGGGCTGCGGCCCGTCACGGTCTTCTCGCGGCCCGAGGACGCGCCCGACGACGCTCCCTGGACCTGCCACGCCGACGGCCTGCTGACGGCGTCGGTGCTGGCTCCCGACCCGGAGTTCGACTTCGCGCAGTGGCCGCCGGCCGGCGCGAGCGCGATCGACACCGGTCACCTCTACGACGACCTGGCGGCGTCGGGCCTGGAGTACGGCCCGCTCTTCCAGGGTCTGCGGGCCGCCTGGCGGCACGGGGACGACGTCTTCGCCGAGGTGTCGCTGCCCGAGGACGCCGGCGCGGACACCGAGGCGTTCGGACTGCACCCGGCGCTGCTGGACGCGACGCTGCACGCGATCAGCCTCGGCGACTTCGTCGAGGACGGCAGCGCGCCGCAGCTCCCCTTCGCCTGGTCGGACGTCGCCCTGTACGCGGCCGGTGCGAGTGTGCTGCGGATCAGGGTGTCGCCCGCGGCCTCCGGCAGCGGTGTGGCAATCCAGCTGGCCGACGCCGCCGGAGCACCGGTCGCGTCCGTGGGCTCGCTCGTGCTGCGCGCCCTCGCGGTGGATCAGCTGACGGCGACCGCCGGCGGCTCCGCCCACCACGAGTCGCTGTTCCGGATCGACTGGACTCCGCTCCAGGTCGCCGACGAGGCCAGCCCCGGCGGCAGTTGGACGCTGATCGGCGCCGACACGTTCGGCCTGGCCGACGCGCTCACCGCGGCGGGGGAGACCCTGACGGAAGCGACGGCCGAGGCCGAACTGACCCTCGCGCAGTTCACCACCGCCGGTTCCGCTTCCATCAGCACCACCGTGCACCGTGCTCTGGCGCTGCTCCAGGAGTGGCTGGACGCCGATCAGCTGCCCGGCGCGCGGCTGGTGCTCGTCACCAGCGGTGCTCTGGCCGCCGCTCCCGGCGACGCCGTCGCCGACCCCGGTGCGGCCGCGGTGTGGGGCCTGGCGCGGTCCGCACAGTCCGAGTACCCGGACCGGATCGTGCTCGTGGACCTCGACGGCACTCCGGCGTCGGCCGCGGCCCTGGTCCCGGCGATTGCCGCCGCGATCGCCGCGGACGAGCCCCAGCTGGCGCTGCGCGGCGGGCAGGCGCACACCGCGCGCCTGCTCCGCAGCTCGCCGGCCGACACTCTGACGACTCCTCCGGCCCATCCCGACACGGCCCCCTGGCGGCTGGACTTCACCGCCAGCGGGACCCTCGACAGCATCTACGTCGCCGACTTCCCCGAGGCGGCCGAGCCGCTCGCCGAAGGCCAGATCCGGGTCGCGATCCGCGCCGCGGGCCTGAACTTCCGCGATGTGATGAACGTGCTCGGCATGTACCCGGGCGACGCGGGCCGGCTCGGTCTCGAGGCGGCCGGTGTGGTCGTGGAGACCGGCCCCGGCGTCAGCGGGTTCGCGCCCGGCGACCGCGTGATGGGTCTGTTCTCGGGTGCGTTCGGGCCGCTCGCGGTCGTCGACCACCGGCTCGTCGCGCCGATGCCGATCGGCTGGACCTTCGCCGAGGCGGCCGCCGCACCGGTGGTCTACCTGACGGCGTACTACGCGCTCAACGATCTGGCCGGGCTGAAGTCCGGCGAGAGGATCCTCATCCACGCCGCCGCCGGCGGTGTCGGTATCGCCGCGGTGCAGCTCGCCCGCCACCTGGGCGCCGAGGTGTACGGCACGGCCGGCACCGGCAAGTGGGGGACGCTGCGCGGCCTCGGTCTGACCGACGACCGGATCGCGTCCTCCCGCACCCTGGACTTCGAGCCGAGCTTCCTCGGCGCGACCGGCGGCCGCGGCATGGACGTCGTCCTGGACTCCCTCGCCCGCGAGTTCGTGGACGCGTCGCTGCGGCTGCTGCCGCGTGGCGGGCGGTTCGTCGAGATGGGCAAGACGGACATCCGGGACGCGGACACGGTCGCCGCCGACCACCCGGGCGTCGCGTACCAGGCGTTCGACGTCATGGACGCGGGTCCCGAGCGGATCCAGGAGATGTACGCCGCTCTCCTGGAACTCTTCAACAGCGGCGCGCTGCTCCCTCTGCCCGTCACCGCCTGGGACGTACGGCAGGCGCCCGAGGCCTTCCGCCACATCGGGCAGGCCCGCCACACCGGCAAGCTGGTCCTGACGGTGCCCGCGCCGCTCGCCCCCGAGGGCACGGTGCTGATCACCGGCGCCACCGGCGCGCTCGGCGGGCTGCTGGCCCGCCACCTGGTCACCGAGTACGGCGTACGCCACCTGCTGCTCACCAGTCGGCGCGGTCTCAAGGCGCCCGGGGCCACCGAACTCGCCGCTGAACTCCAAGAGTTGGGCGCGAGCGTCACGTTCGCCGCCTGCGACGCCGCGGACCGTGAGGCGCTGGCCGCCACGCTCGCCGCGATACCGGCGGCGCGCCCCCTGACGGCCGTGCTGCACGCGGCGGGCCTGCTCGACGACGGCATCCTCGCGTCACTGACCCCCGAGCGCGTCGACCGGGTCTTCGGCCCGAAGGCCGACGCCGCCCGTCACCTGCACGAGCTGACCCGCGGCCTGGACCTCGCCGCGTTCGTGCTGTTCTCCTCGGCGGCCGGCACGTTCGGCAACCCCGGCCAGGGCAACTACGCGGCGGCCAACGCCTACCTGGACGCGCTCGCCGCGCACCGGCGCGGCGCGGGCCTGCCCGCGCTGTCGCTGGGCTGGGGCGCCTGGGCATCCGAGGGCGGCGGCATGGCCGACGTCCTGGAGGCGGCCGACCGCGAGCGGCTGGCGCGCTCCGGGGCGGCGGCGCTCAGCAGCGCCGAGGGACTGGCGCTGTACGACACGGCCGTCGGCCTCGCCGCCCACGCCCTCGTCCCGATGCACCTGGAACTGCCGGCGACCGCGGCGCCCGACGAAGTGCCGCCGCTGCTGAGGGCGTTGGTGCGGGCTCCGGCCCGCCGTACCGCCCGTGCCGCCACCGCCGGGGCCGCGCTGGAGCTCGGTCCGCGGCTGGGCGCGATGACCCTCGCCGAGCAGGAGGAGTTCCTGCTCGACCTGGTGCGCAGCAACGTCGCGGCCGTTCTCGGCCACTCCGGCGCCGAGGCCATCGACCCGTCCCGGGCGTTCAAGGACCTCGGGTTCGACTCGCTGACCGGTGTGGAGTTCCGCAACCGGCTCGGTTCCGCGGCCGGTCTGCGGCTGCCCGCCACCCTCGTCTTCGACTACCCGGCGCCGGACGTGCTGGCCACGTTCCTGCGCACCGAGCTCGTCGGCGAGCTGGCGGCGAGCGGTGCGGGACCGGTGGCGAGCACGACGGTCTCCGGTGACGAGCCCATCGCGATCGTCGGCATGGGCTGCCGGTTCCCCGGCGGGGTGCGCTCCCCGGAGGACCTGTGGCAGCTGCTCGCCACCCGCACCGACGCGATGGCCGGGCTGCCCGACGACCGCGGCTGGGACATCGAGTCGCTCTACGACCCCACGGGCGAACGCCCCGGCACCACGTACACCGACCAGGGCGCGTTCCTGTACGACGCCACCGACTTCGACGCCCCCTTCTTCGGCATCAGCCCGCGTGAGGCCCTCGCCATGGACCCGCAGCAGCGGCTGCTGCTGGAGACCTCGTGGGAGGCGCTGGAGCGGGCCGGGATCGACCCGGCCACGCTGCGCGGCAGCTCGACCGGTGTCTTCGCCGGTGTGATCTACCACGACTACGGCACCCGGCTCGGCGAACTGCCCGAGGGCGTCGACGGCTTCCTCGGGACCGGGACGTCCGCCGGGGTGCTGTCGGGGCGTGTCTCGTACGTGCTCGGTCTGGAGGGGCCGGCGATCACCGTCGACACGGCCTGCTCCTCGTCCCTGGTCGCCCTGCACCTGGCGATCCAGGCCCTGCAGCGCGGCGAGTGCACGCTGGCGCTGGCCGGCGGTGTCACCGTCATGGCCACCCCGGACACGTTCGTCGACTTCAGCCGCCAGCGGGGACTGGCCGCCGACGGCCGCTGCAAGGCGTTCGCGTCCACGGCGGACGGCACCGGCTGGGCCGAGGGCGTCGGCATGATCCTCGTCGAGCGGCTCTCCGACGCGCAGCGCAACGGGCACGAGATCCTCGCCGTGGTCCGCGCCAGCGCCCTGAACCAGGACGGCGCCAGCAACGGGCTCACCGCACCCAACGGCCCCTCCCAGCAGCGGGTCATCCGGCAGGCGCTGGCGAGCGCGGGACTGGCAGCCGCCGACATCGACGCGGTCGAGGCGCACGGCACCGGCACCCGGCTCGGCGACCCGATCGAGGCGCAGGCGCTCATCGCGACCTACGGCCAGGACCGGCCCGCCGACCAGCCGCTGTGGCTCGGCTCCGTCAAGTCCAACCTCGGGCACACCCAGGCCGCCGCGGGTATCGCGGGCGTCATCAAGATGGTCACCGCGCTCGGTCACGAGGAGCTGCCGGCGACGCTGCACGTCGGCGAGCCCAGCCCGCACATCGACTGGTCCGCGGGGAACGTGGAGCTGCTCACCGAGGCGCGGCCGTGGCCGCGCGGCGGGTCCGGCGCCCGCCGGGCGGGCGTCTCCGCCTTCGGGTTCAGCGGCACCAACGCGCACGTCATCCTGGAGGAGGCGCCGGCGGTCGAGCCGGCCGCCGCCATCGAGGAGCCGGACGCCCTCGCGCCGTTCACCGCCACCGACACCGCGCCCGTGCCGTGGCTGCTCACCGGCCGCAGCGAGATCGCGCTGCGCGCCCAGGCCCGCAAGCTGCACGCCCACCTGGCGGGCACGCCCGAGCTCGGTGCCACCGCGCTCGGCAGCATCGGGCACGCGCTGGCCACCACCCGCACGCCCTTCGAGCACCGCGCGGTGCTCGTGGGCGCGGACGGTCCGACGCTGATCCAGACCCTCAAGGACATCGCCGACGGCGTTCCCGCCGCCGGGGTCGAGGAGGGCCTCGCGGGCGCCCCCGGCAAGACGGTCTTCGTCTTCCCCGGCCAGGGCTCGCAGTGGATCGGCATGGCCGCCGAACTCCTGGCGACCTCCCCGGTGTTCAAGGCCCGCCTGGAGGCCTGCGCGGCCGCTGCCGACGAGTTCACCGACTGGTCGCTGCTGGACGTGCTGCGCGGTGTCGAGGGCGCCGCGTCCCTGGAGCGCGTCGACGTGGTCCAGCCCGCCCTGTGGGCGGTCATGGTCTCGCTCGCCGCCGTCTGGGAGTCGCTCGGCATCCGGCCGTCCGCCGTCGTCGGGCACTCGCAGGGCGAGATCGCCGCCGCGTGCGTCGCGGGGGCGCTCACCCTCCAGGACGCCGCCCGCGTCGTCACCCTGCGCAGCCTCGCGCTCGTCGGTCTCGCCGGCACCGGCGGCATGGTCTCCCTGCCGCTGCCCGCCGCCGAGGTCGAGGAGCTGCTGACCGCCTGGCCCGGCCAGATCTCGGTGGCCGCGAACAACGGCCCCTCCTCCACCGTCGTCTCCGGCGACCCCGGCGCGCTCGACGAACTGCTCGCCACCTGCGAGCGGCGCACCATCAGGGCCCGCCGCATCGACGTCGACTACGCCTCGCACTCCTCTCACGTGGAGTCGCTGCGCGAGGAGCTGGAGGACGTGCTCGCCCCCGTCCGGCCGCAGGTGGGACGTGTCCCGCTGTACTCCACGCTGGAGGACCGGCTGATCGACGGCAGCGAGATGGACGCCACGTACTGGCACCGCAACCTGCGACACACCGTCAAGTTCGAGCCGGCCGTACGGGCGCTCGCGCTCACCGGCCACACGGTGTTCGTCGAGTGCAGCCCGCACCCGGTGCTCACCGTCGGCGTCCAGGACACCGTGGCCGCCGCCGGGGCTGACGACGTCGTCGTCACCGGCACGCTGCGCCGCGACGACGGCGGCGCCGGCCGCGTCCTGACCTCCCTCGGGCGGCTGGTCGCGCACGGCGGACGCCCCGACTGGTCGGCGGTCTTCGCCGGCCGTACGCTGGAGCGCACCGGCCTGCCGACGTACGCCTTCCAGGGCGAGCGCTACTGGCTGGAGGCCGTCTCCGGGGCCGTGGACCCGGCCGGGCTCGGCCAGACGCCCGCAGGACACCCGCTGCTCGGCGCGGCCGTGGCGCTGCCCGACCGCGACGGCTATCTGCTCACCGGCCGGCTCTCCCTCAAGTCCCAGCCCTGGCTGGGCGATCACGCGGTCGGCGGGGTGGTCTTCGTCCCCGGGACGGCGCTGCTGGAGCTCGCCGTACGGGCCGGTGACGAGGCCGACTGCGGCACGCTGGCGGAACTGACCCTGGAGGCGCCGCTCGTCCTGCCGGAGCGCGGCGAGACGCAGCTGCGGGTCCTGGTCGACGAGCCCGCCGCCGACGGGCACCGCCCGGTCGCGGTTTTCTCCCGGCCCGAGGACAGCGACGAGGACACCCCGTGGACCCGGCACGCGAGCGGACTGCTGACCGCGGACACCCCGGCCCCGGGACCCGACCTCACCCAGTGGCCGCCGGCCGGCGCCGAGGCGCTGACGACGGAGAGCCTGTACGCGGACCTGGGCGCCGTCGGCCTGGACTACGGGCCGGTCTTCCGCGGACTGCGGGCGGCCTGGCGGCGCGACGGCGAACTCTTCGCCGAGGTCGAGCTGCCCACCGAGGCGGTCTCCGCGGCCGCCGACTACGCCCTGCACCCGGCGCTGCTGGACGCCGCCCTGCACGCCATCGCGCTCGGCGGATTCTTGGACAGCGATGAAGGGGAGGGGCCCTGGCTGCCGTTCGCCTGGTCGGGTGTCGCGCTGCACAGCGTCGGCGCCTCCGCCCTCCGGGTCCGGATCGCGGCGGCGCCCGGCAGCGGCGCCGTCACCCTGAACGTCGCCGACGCCACCGGCGCACCGGTCGCCGCCGTCGACTCCCTGCTGCTGCGCCGCCTCCCCCTGGAGGCGCTCGCCCAGCTCGGCTCGGCCGGCTCCGACCCGCACCGCGACTCGCTGTTCCGCGTCGAGTGGACCGCCGTCACGGCCCCGGGCGACCAGCCGCCGGCGCCCACGGACTGGGCGGTGTTCGGCGACGACCCGCTCTTCCCCGGCCTGCCGGAGATCTTCAGCACCGATGAGCTGGACGGTTCCATCGGTACCGTCCTGACGCCCGTGCACTGGCAGAGCGGCACCGAGGACACCGTCATGCAGGCGCTCGGCGATCTGCAGGTGTGGCTCGCCGACCCGCGCACCGACGGCACCACGCTGGTCGTCGTCACCCGTGGCGCGGTCGCCGCCGAGGCCGGCGAGGACATCGCCGACCTCGCGCAGTCCGCCGTCCACGGCCTGGTCCGCTCCGCGCAGTCCGAGAGCCCCGGCCGGATCGTCCTCGCGGACATCGGTACCGGCATCCCCTCGCGGACGCTGCTCGCGGCGGCGCTGGCCACCGGTGAGCCGGAGTTCGCGCTGCGCGACGGGAAGATCCTCGCCCCGCGGCTGGTCCGGGCCGAGGCCCGGGCCGACGCCCTGGCGCCGTGGCAGTCCGACGGCACCGTCCTGATCACCGGCGGTACCGGCGGTCTGGGCGCGCTCGTCGCCCGGCACCTGGTCGGCGAGCACGGCGTACGGCACCTGCTGCTCACCAGCAGGCGGGGCCTGGGCGCTCCGGGAGCGTCCGAACTCGTGGCCGAACTCTCCGAAGCGGGCGCCACCGTCACCGTCGCCGCCTGCGACGTCGCCGACCGCGACGCGGTCGCCGCGCTCCTCGCGTCCGTTCCGGAGGCGCGGCCGCTGCGCGGGGTGGTCCACGCGGCCGGTGTGCTCGACGACGCGACACTCGGCAAGCTCACCCCCGAGAAGCTGTTCGCGGTCCTCGCCCCCAAGGCCGAGGCGGCCCGCCACCTGCACGAGCTGACGGTCGCGGCCGGGACGGAACTGGACGCGTTCGTCCTGTTCTCCTCCTCCGCCGGGGTCTTCGGCAACGCGGGCCAGGCCAACTACGCGGCGGCCAACGCCTACCTCGACGCCCTCGCCGCCCACCGCAGGGCCGCGGCGCTGCCCGCCGTGTCCCTCGCCTGGGGCCTGTGGGCCGAGCCGAGCGGTATGACCGGACACCTGGCGAGCACGGACCTGGCGCGGCTGGCCCGCTCCGGCATCCGGCCGCTCAGCCCCGAGCAGGGCCTGGCCCTGTTCGACGCCGGAGTCGGCGGGACGGAGCCCGCTCTCGTCCCGATCGGCCTCAGCACCGCGGGCCTGCGGTCGCAGGCCGGCGACAGCCCGGTGGCGCCGCTGATGCGCTCCCTGGTCCGCGGCCCGTCCCGGCGCACCGCGCAGGGCGCGTCGGCGGCGGAGGACGGCGCCCAGGGCGACGCGCTGCGCAAGCGGCTCGCCGCACTGCCCACCGACGAGTGGGAGACCGTGCTGCTCGACCTGGTGCAGTCCTACGCGGCGGCGGTGCTCGGCTTCGCCGGCACCTCGGCGGTCGGCGCCACCCGCTCCTTCAAGGAGCTGGGCTTCGACTCGCTGACCGCCGTGGAATTCCGCAACCGGCTCGGCGCCGCCACCGGTGTCCGGCTGCCCGCCACCGCCGTCTTCGACCACCCGACCCCGCTGGCGCTCGCCCGGCTGCTCTACGGCGAGTTCGCCCCCGAGCAGACCGACCCGGCCGACGCCGTACTCGCCGAACTCGACCGCCTCGACGGCTATCTGCCGGAGGTGTCCCTCGACGACAGCGTCCACGCCGCCGTCACCGCCCGCCTGGAGGAACTGCTCTCCCGGTTCAGGAACCTGCGCGCCGGCGCGGGCGGCGACACCGGCGAGAACGTCAACGAACGACTGCAGGACGCCACGACCGACGAGGTCCTGGCCTTCATCACGGACGAACTCGGCATCGCCTGACGGCGCCCTGCACACCTTTGAGGAGAACTGATGGCGGACGAGAAGCAGCTGGTCGACACACTCAAGCGGGTCGCCGCTGACCTGCACGACGCCCGTCGGCGGCTGCGGGAGGCGGAGGACAAGGACCGCGAGCCGATCGCGATCATCGGTATGGCCTGCCGCTTCCCGGGCGGCGTCACCTCGCCCGAGGAGCTGTGGGAGCTGCTCGCGGCCGGCGAGGACGGTCTGACGCCGTTCCCCACCGACCGCGGCTGGAACCTCACCCAGTTCCAGGACAGCGAACGGGAGAAGGGCGGCGCGGCGGGCGACGGCGCGCCCGAGGGCGGCTTCCTCGCCGACGCCGCCGAGTTCGACGCCGAGTTCTTCGGGATCAGCCCCCGCGAGGCCCTCGCGATGGACCCGCAGCAGCGGGTGCTGCTGGAGACGTCGTGGGAGGCGCTGGAACGCGCGGGGATCGACCCGGTGGCACTGTCCGGCACCCGCACGGCGGTCTTCACCGGTGTCAGCAGCTCCGACTACCTGCGCGGGCTGCAGAAGATGCCCGCCGAGGTCGCCGGCCACATGATGACCGGTGTCGCGGGCAGCGTCCTGTCCGGCCGGGTCTCGTACGCGCTGGGCCTGGAGGGCCCGGCCGTCACCATCGACACCGCCTGCTCGTCCGCCCTGGTCGCCCTGCACCTCGCGGGCCAGGCGCTGCGGGCGGGGGAGTGCACGCTGGCACTGGCCGGCGGGGTGACGGTGATGGGCTCCGCCGGAACGTTCCTGGAGTTCAGCCGGGCGGACGGGCTGGCCGGCGACGGCCGCTGCAAGCCGTTCGCGGAGGCCGCCGACGGCACCGGCCTGTCGGAGGGCGTCGGCGTCCTGCTGCTGGAGAAGCTCAGCGACGCCCGGCGCAACGGGCACCGCGTGCTGGCCGTGGTCCGCGGCAGCGCCGTCAACCAGGACGGCGCCAGCAACGGGCTCACCGCGCCCAACGGGCCGTCCCAGCAGCGCGTCATCCGGCAGGCGCTGGCGAGCGCCCGGCTGTCCGCCGACCAGGTCGACGCGGTCGAGGCGCACGGCACCGGCACCAAGCTGGGCGATCCCATCGAGGCGCAGGCGCTCATCGCCGCCTACGGCCAGGAGCGCCCGCAGGACCAGCCGCTGTGGCTGGGCTCGATCAAGTCCAACCTCGGGCACACCCAGGGCGCGGCGGGTGTCGCCGGGATCATCAAGATGGTGCTCGCCCTGCACCACGAGGAGCTGCCGCGCACCCTGCACGTGGACGCGCCCAGCTCGCACGTCGACTGGTCGGCAGGCACCGTCGAGCTACTGACCGAGGCCCGGCCGTGGCCGGCGGGGGAGCGGACCCGCCGTGCGGGTGTCTCGTCCTTCGGCATCAGCGGCACGAACGCCCACGTCATCGTGGAGGAGACCCCGGCCGAGGAGACGGCGGAGGAGCCCGCCGTCGCCGAACTGCCGGTGGTGCCGTGGCTGCTGTCCGCCCGCACCTCGGAGGCGCTGACCGCCCAGGCCGGGCGGTTGCACGCGTACCTGCGGGACGGCTCCGTGGCCGCCGACCCGTCCACGGTCGGCTCGGCCCTCGCCACGACGCGCTCCGCCTTCCCGTACCGGGCGGGCGTGGTGGCCGGTGGCCGGGAGGAACTGCTCACCGCGCTCGCGGCCCTTGCCGACGGCGGGAGCGCGCCGGGCGTCCTGCGCGACGGCCCCGGATCCGGCCGGCTCGGCTTCCTGTTCACCGGCCAGGGCAGCCAGCGGGCCGGCATGGGGCGGGAGCTCTACGCCGCGTTCCCGGTGTTCGCGGCGGCGCTCGACGAGGTGGCGGCGGCGTTCGACGCGCACCTGGACCGTCCGCTCAAGGACGTGCTGTTCGGGGACGACGGATCGCTGGACGCTACCGGCTACACCCAGCCCGCGCTGTTCGCCCTGGAGGTGGCGCTGTTCCGGCAGGTCGCCGCGTGGGGCATCAAGCCGCAGGTGCTGGCCGGTCACTCCATCGGTGAGCTGGCCGCAGCGCATGTGGCGGGGGTCTGGTCCCTGGAGGACGCGGCGCTGCTGGTCGCGGCTCGCGGCCGGCTGATGCAGCAACTGCCGTCCGGCGGTGCGATGGCGGCGATCCAGGCCACCGAGGCCGAGGTCCTGCCGCGCCTTACCGACCGGGTCGGGATCGCGGCCGTCAACGGGCCCACCTCCATCGTCGTCTCGGGCGACGAGGACGCGGTCCGGCAGGTCGTCACGTACTTCGACGAGCAGGGCCGCAAGACCAAGCGCCTCACCGTCAGCCACGCCTTCCACTCCGTCCACATGGAGCCGATGCTCGAGGAGTTCCGCGCCGTCGCGGCCGGGCTCACGTACCACGCGCCCTCGATCCCGATCGTGTCGACGCTCACCGGGCAGACCGCCACCACCGAAGAACTGACCGACCCCGCCTACTGGGTCCGGCACGTCCGTGAGGCCGTGCGCTTCGCCGACGCCGTGACGGCGCTGGAGGAGCGGGGCGTCAGCGCGTTCCTGGAACTGGGGCCCGACGCCGTGCTGAGCGCGATGGGCGCCGAGAGCGTGACAGACCCCGTTGCGTCGGTCCTGGTCCCCGCGCTGCGCCGGGACCGCGACGAGGCACAGACCCTGGTGGAGGCCGTCACCCGCCTGTACCTGCGCGGTATCGGCGTCGACTGGCGGGCGTTCTTCGCGGGCCGCGCCGCCGCCGGACTCGTGGACCTGCCGACGTACGCCTTCCAGCACCGCGGCTACTGGTTCACGTCCAACGCCCTGCCCAGTGGCGACGCCGCCGACTTCGGCCAGGACACGGCGGGACATCCGCTGCTCGGCGCGGCCGTGAGCATCCCCGAGTCGGACGGGCTGCTGTTCACCGGGCGGCTGTCCTTGGCCACCCACCCGTGGCTGGCCGACCACGCCGTCAACGGCACCGTGATCGTCCCCGGCACCGCGCTCGTCGAGATCGCCGTGCACGCCGGTGACCTGGCGGGCTGCGGCACGCTGGAGGAACTGACGCTCCACGCGCCGCTGGTCGTCCCCGCCGTGGGCGCCGTCCAGGTGCGGTTGCGGCTGGACGGCGGCGAGCAGCGTGCCGTGACGATCTTCTCCCGGCCGGAGGGCGCGCCGGAGGGCACGGCCTGGACGCGGCACGCCGACGGCACGCTCACCGAGCAGGCCCCCGCCGCCGGGTTCGACCTGGCGCAGTGGCCCCCGGCCGGCGCCGAGCCGGTCGCGGTGGACGACCTCTACGACGAGCTGGAAGGCCGCGGCCTGGAGTACGGCCCGGCCTTCCAGGGCCTGCGGGCCGCCTGGCTGCTCGGCGACGAGGTCTTCGCCGAGGTCGCGCTGCCCGAGCGGGAGGAGTCGCAGGCCGGGCTGTTCGGTCTGCACCCGGCCCTGCTGGACGCCGCGCTGCACGCGGTCGCGCTGGGCGGCCCCGGCCTGATGAGCGGCCCGGCCGACGCGGACGCGGGCGCCATGTGGCTGCCCTTCGCCTGGTCGGACGTCACCCTGCACGCCTCGGGCGCCACGGCGCTGCGGGTACGGCTCGCCCCGGCGGCCACCCCCGGCGGGGTCTCGGTGCGGGTCGCGGACGCCGAGGGCGGCGCGGTCGCGTCGATCGGCACGCTCACCCTGCGACCGGTGTCCGCAGCCCAGTTGGGCACCCCGGACACCTCGGACGACGCGCTGTTCACCGTCGAGTGGAAGCAGATCACCTCCGCTGCCACGGACTCCGGACCCGCGCCGACCGTTCTGACGGCACCGGCCGGGCGCTCTGCCGCCGACGCGGTCGCCTCCGTACTGACGGATCTTCAGGAGTGGCTGGCCGATGAGGCGAACGAGGACGGGCGGCTGCTCGTCCTGACCCGTGGCGCGGCGGCGGTGACCCCCGGCGAGGGGGTGACGGATCTGGGCCAGGCGGCGGTGACCGGTCTCGTCCGGGCCGCCCAGGCCGAGAACCCGGGCCGCATCGTCCTGCTGGACACCGACGCGGACGGAGTTCCGGAGGGCGTGCTCTCCGCCGCCGAATCCGAACTGGCACTCCGTGACGGTGTGTTGTGGGCGCCGCGGCTCGTCCGCGTCGGCACGTCGGAGGCGGAAGCCGAAGGTGCCCCCTGGCGCTCCGACGGCACCGTACTGATCACCGGTGGCACCGGCGGTCTGGGCGCGCTCGTCGCCCGGCACCTGGTCACCGCCCGGGGCGTACGGAACCTGCTGCTCGTCAGCCGGCGCGGCCCGGAGGCGCCCGGAGCGGACACCCTGGTCGCCGAACTGGAGGCGGCCGGCGCCGCGGTGACCGTCGCGGCCTGCGACGTCTCGAACCGCGACAGCCTCGCCGGACTGCTGGCGGGTGTCGTCCGGCTCAGCGCGGTCGTGCACACGGCCGGCATCGTGGACGACGGTGTCATCGGCAAGCTGACCCCGGCCCGCGTCGCGTCCGTCCTCGGCCCGAAGGCCGACGCCGCCCGTCACCTGCACGAGCTGACGGCGGACCTGGAGCTGGACGCGTTCGTCCTGTTCTCCTCCGCGGCCGGCGTCTTCGGCGGCGCGGGACAGGGCAACTACGCGGCCGCCAACACCTATCTGGACGGCCTCGCCGCGCAGCGCCGGGCAGCGGGCCTGCCCGGCACGGCGCTCGCCTGGGGCCTGTGGGACCCGGCGACGGGCGGCATGGGGTCGGCCCTGACCGGGGCCGACGTCGAACGGATGGCGCGCGGCGGCATCCTCGCCCTCGGCCAGGAGCAGGGCCTCGCGCTGTTCGACACGGCGGTGGCCGCGGACCGGGCGCTCCTGGTGCCGGTCGGTCTGGACACCCGGGCCCTGGGCCGCGCCATGAGCGGTGAGGTGCCCGGCATGTTCCGGTCGCTGGTGCGCGGGCCGGTACGGCGCGCGGCGGCGGCCGGCGGAGCGGGCGCGGCCGACGGCGGTCTCACCGCGCGGCTGGCGGCGCTGCCGGCCGGCGAACGGCCGCAGCTGGTGCTGGGGCTGGTCCGCAAGCAGGTCGCGGCCGTGCTCGGCTTCGCCGCCGACCAGCCCGTCGAGGCGGAGAAGCCGTTCAAGGACTTCGGCTTCGACTCGCTGACGGCCGTGGAGTTCCGCAACCGCCTCGTCGTCGAGACCGGGGTGCGGCTGCCGGCCACGCTCGTCTTCGACTACCCGACACCGCTGGAGCTGGCCGACCACCTCCTCCAGGCGCTGGCCCCCGCCGACGACGACCCCGCGCAGGCGCTGCTCGCGAGCCTGGAACAGCTCGAACCGCTGCTGAACACCGACGGGTTGGACAAGCTGACCCGCTCCAAGGTCACCGTGCGCCTCCAAGCGCTGATGTCCCGCTGGCACGACGCGGCAGCGCCCGCGCCGGCCGCCCAGGACGCGGCGGCGACCGTCGACGAGGCCTCGGACGACGAGCTGTTCGCGCTGCTGGACGGCGAGATCGGCTCCGACTGACCCGTCCCACCTGATCGCCCGCTCGCCCGATACAAGGAGCTGAAGCACGCATGACCACGGACACCGAACAGAAGCTCCGCGACTATCTGAAGCGGGCAACCACCGATCTCCTCCAGGCCCGCCGCCGTATCCAGGACCTGGAGGACAGGACCCGCGAACCCGTCGCCATCGTCGGCATGAGCTGCCGCTACCCGGGCGGGATCACCTCGCCCGAGGAGCTGTGGGAGCTGCTGGCCGCCGGTGGCGACGGCGCCGGCGGCTTCCCCACCGACCGGGGCTGGGACGTCGAGAACCTCTACGACCCCGACCCGAACGCCCTGGGCAAGAGCTACGCCAAGGAGGGCGGATTCCTCGCCGGGGCCGGGGACTTCGACGCCGCGTTCTTCGGCATCAGCCCGCGTGAGGCGCTGGCCATGGACCCGCAGCAGCGGCTGCTGCTCGAGGCGTCCTGGGAGGCGTTCGAACACGCCGGGATCGACCCGGCGACCGTCCGCGGCACCCGGACCGGCGTCTACGCGGGCGTCATGTACCACGACTACGGCTCGGACCGGGCGTCGATCCCGGACGGCGTCGAGGGCTTCCTCGGCACCGGTACGGCCGGCAGCGTGCTGTCCGGGCGGGTCTCGTACGCCTTGGGGCTGCAGGGCCCGGCCGTCACCGTCGACACCGCCTGCTCGTCGTCGCTGGTGACCCTGCACCTGGCGATGCAGGCGCTGCGCAACGGCGAATGCGGTCTCGCGCTGGCCGGCGGTGTCACCGTCATGGCCACCCCCGACACGTTCATCGACTTCAGCAGGCAGCGCGGGCTGGCCCCGGACGGCCGGTGCAAGCCGTTCGCGAAGGCCGCCGACGGCACCGGCTGGGGCGAGGGCGTCGGTGTGCTGCTCCTGGAGCGGCTCTCCGACGCGCGCCGCAACGGGCACCCCGTCCTCGCCCTGGTGCGGGGCAGCTCCATCAACCAGGACGGCGCCAGCAACGGCCTCACCGCCCCCAGCGGCCCGTCCCAGCAGCAGGTGATCCTGGAGGCGCTGGCCGCCGCCGGGCTGAGCACCGGTGACATCGACGCCGTCGAGGCGCACGGCACCGGCACCGTCCTGGGCGACCCGATCGAGGCGCAGGCGCTCATCGCGACCTACGGCCAGGACCGGCCCGCGGACCAGCCGCTGTGGCTCGGCTCGGTGAAGTCCAACCTCGGCCACACCCAGGCCGCCGCGGGCGCCGCCGGCGTCATCAAGATGGTGATGGCGCTGCGGCACGCGGTGCTCCCCAAGTCGCTGCACATCGACGAGGCCAGCCCGCACGTCGACTGGTCGGCGGGCGCCGTCGAACTGCTCGCCGAGGCCCGCGCCTGGCCCGACAGCGGCCGGCCGCGCCGCGCCGCGGTGTCCGCGTTCGGCATCAGCGGCACCAACGCCCACGTCGTCCTGGAGCAGGCACCGCAGGAGGAGCCGGCCGAGGCCGCCGCGGCCCCGGAGATCCGTCCGGTGCCCTGGCTGCTGTCCGCGAAGGGCGCCGCGGGACTGCGCGCCCAGGCCGCCCGGCTGCACGCGCACGTCACGGACCGCCCGGACCTGTCGGCCGCCGACATCGGACTGTCCCTGGCCACCTCCCGCAGCCAGCTCAGCCACCGGGCGGCGCTCGTCGCCGACAGCCGGGCGGACCTGCTGGCCGCGCTGGAGGGGCTCGCGGCGGGCAGCCAGGGCCCGGCCGTGGTCCAGGAGACGCAGGGGAGCGGACGTATCGCCTTCCTCTTCACCGGGCAGGGCAGCCAGAAGCCCGGCATGGGCCGTGAACTGCATGCCTCGCAGCCGGCGTTCGCGCGGGCGCTGGACGCCGCGTGCGCCGCGCTCGACCCGCACCTCGAACACCCCCTCCAGCAGGTGCTGTTCGCCGAGCCGGGCATCGCGGAGGCGGCGCTGCTGGACACGACCGGCTACGCGCAGCCCGCGCTCTTCGCCCTCGAAGTGGCCCTGTACCGGCTGCTGGAGTCCTGGGGCGTGCGGCCCGACCTGCTCGCCGGGCACTCGATCGGCGAACTGGCCGCCGCGCACGTCGCCGGGCTCTGGTCGCTGGAGGACGCGGCGGCGCTCGTCGCCGCCCGCGGCCGGCTGATGCAGGCGCTGCCGGCCGGCGGCGCGATGGCGGCCCTCCAGGCCACCGAGGCGGAGGTGCTGCCGCGGCTGGCCGAAGGAGTCGGGATCGCGGCGGTCAACGGCCCGGAGGCCGTCGTGGTCTCCGGCGACGAGGCGGCGGTCGAGGCGGTCGCCGGGTACTTCCGTGACCTGGGCCGCAAGACCAAGCGCCTCACCGTCAGCCACGCCTTCCACTCCGCGCTGATGGAGCCGATGCTCGACGGGTTCGGGCGGGTGGCCGCAGGGCTGACGTACCTCGAGCCGACCATCGCGATCGTGTCGTCCCTCACCGGCAAGCCCGTCACCGCGCAGGAGCTGCGCAGCCCCGACTACTGGGTGCGGCACGTCCGCGAGACGGTGCGCTTCGCCGACGCCGTGGGCAGCCTGGCGGCCGAGGGCGCCGCCACGTTCGTCGAACTGGGCCCGGACGCCGTCCTGTCCTCGCTGGTCCGCGACTGCCTGACCGCACCGGCGCCCGCCGCCGTGCTCCCCGTGCTGCGCAGGGACCGCACCGAGCCGCACGCGGTCACCGAGGCCGCCGCCCGGCTGCGGATGCGCGGCGCCGCCGTGGACTGGACCGCGCTCTTCGACGGCACCGGCGCACGCCGGACCCCGCTGCCCACGTACGCCTTCCAGCACCAGCACTACTGGCTGGCGGCAGCCGGCCGCGCCTCGGCCGGACCCGCCGCTCCCGGTGCCGCCGGCAGCGTCCTGGACCTGCCGGACGCCGTCGGGGGGCACCTCCCAGCGGTAGCTGGGGGAGAGCCGGCCGACGATCCGCTGGAGTTCCAGCGGCGGCTGCACGCGGCCGACGGCCCGGCCCGCGCCGAGCTCCTGCTGGAGCTGGTGCGTTCGGTCACCGCGTCCGTCCTCGGCCACGCGTCCGCCGAGGAGATCGAGGACGACAGCGAGTTCATCGACCTCGGGTTCTCCTCGCTGCTCGCCGTCGAGTTCCGCGACCGGATCGGCGCGGCCGTCGGCGCACGCCTGTCCGCCGCCGTGATCTACGAGTACGAGACGCCCGAGGAGCTGGCCGAGCACCTGCTGGAGACCGTGGAAGCGGCACCGGCCCCGGCCGCGGCGAGTACTCCCGACGAGTAGGGGGCGCTAGGGGGTCCGCTAGGGGATCTCAGTGCAATTGCCCGCTTCTAGCATCGGAAGCACTCCCCATGCGGGTGCACGGGACAGCAGGGAACGGAAGGGGCTGTTGGTGGAGAAATCCGATGCATGGTGGGAAATCGGCGGCAAGGGCCCAGGAGATCTGGTCCTCGCTGTCGACTTCACGGCCACCGGGCGACCCGATGCGCGATTCGCCGACATCGTCGGCCTCACCGCCACCAGCCATCCGGTCTGGGAGACGATGCCGCAGGCCATCGCCACCGACATCGGGCCGTCGGGCGAGGAGTACCTCGACCGCTGGTTCGAGGACGTCCGCGCGAGCGGGCAGCAGGTCGGTGCCGTACTCGGCTTCTGCGCCGGAGCGGTGTACGCCGCCGCCCTGGCCGGCCGCATAGCGCAGTGGCAGGAACGAGCCCCCCAGCTCATCCTGTTCGACCCCGAGCAGGCCAACGCCTTCGGTCTGCTCTGGCAGTTCCACAAGTCCGTCGAGCTGTTCGCGGGAATCATCGGTGCCGAACCGGTCGCCGAGGCCCAGGAGACCGCCCGGCAGGCGCTGGAGGCCGACCCCGAGAACCTCGGGTACATCGGCCCGGTGCTCGTCGGACTCTTCCGGGAGATCAGCGAAGCCGCCTTCGACGAGATCGAGCTGGAACCCGAGAGCCGGACCGAGTTCACCGAGTCCTTCACCTCCTTCGTCGCCTATGTCGTCGCGGCCGGCCAGCTCAACTCCTCGGCCGCCACCGCGTGGACGGACGCCGTCGCCTTCAGCTCCGGAAGCCCGCTCAGCGGACTCAATCGGCTGCGTTCCACCGACCCGGACGGCGCGGCCGGAGCAGTGGCCCGTGAACTCCGGTTCGACTGCGATCACACCGACCTGCTGCGTGACGAAGGCGCCGCCACGGCGCTGGCCGAGCTGCTGACCGCACAGGACCTCTCCCGACAGATCCGGATGTGACATGAAGACCACAGAGAAGACCACCGCCAGGGCAGAGGGGACCGTTCCGGTAGCGGCACCGCCGGAGCCCGCGCCGGCTCCCGCAGCCGCTGAGGCCAAGGGGAAGTCCGGGCCCGCGTCCCAGGCCGAGCCGGCCATCCGCGTCACCGGACTGCGCAAGGTCTACGGCGAGGTCCAGGCGGTCAAGGGCATCGACCTGACCATCGCCCCCGGCGAGGTCGTGGCGCTCCTCGGCCCCAACGGCGCGGGCAAGTCCACCACCATCGACATGATCCTCGGCCTGTCCCACCCCACCTCCGGTGAGATCAGCATCTTCGGCCGGGCCCCCTACCTCGCGGTACGGGAAGGGCTGGTCAGCGCCGTCCTCCAGGAGGGCTCGCTGATCGACGACATCTCCGTCCGCGAGACGCTGGAGATGATCTCCTCTCTCTACAAGAAGCCGCTGCCCCTCGACGAGGTGCTGCGCCGCGCCAACATCGAGGACATCGTCGACCGCCGCGGCACCAAGCTCTCCGGCGGCCAGCGCCAGCGCGCCCGCTTCGCCTGCGCGCTCATCGGCAACCCGCAGCTCCTGGTGCTCGACGAGCCGACCTCCGCCATGGACGTCGGCAGTCGCCGCAAGTTCTGGGAGTCCATGCGGAAGTTCACCGACACCGGCCGCACCGTGGTCTTCGCGACCCACTACCTGGACGAGGCCGAGGAGTTCGCCGACCGCGTCGTCCTCATGCGCGGTGGCGAGATCGCCGCCGACGGCACCGTCGCCAAGATCCGTGCCCTCACCGCGGGCCGCGTGCTGCGCGCCTCGGTCCCCGACGCGAAGGAGGCGGACCTGCGCGCACTGCCCGGCGTGACCGCCGCCGCGCTGCGCCTGGGCCGTGTCGAACTGCACTGCGAGGACTCCGACAAGAGCCTGCGCGCCCTGCTCACCACCTACCCCGACGCGTACGACATCGAGATCAGCGCCAGCGGGCTGGAAGAGGCGTTCCTCTCGCTGACCGCCGCCGACGAGACGGACGTGCAGGAGGACGCCGCATGACCGGCTACCTGTCCATCGAGATCAAGCGGATGCTCCGCGGCCCGCGCTTCATCATCTTCGCGATCGTGCTGCCCGTGGGCCTCTACCTCATGGAGTGCATGCTCTACAAGAACCAGGTGATCCCGCACTCCAACGGCATCACGTACAGCGCCTGGCTGATGTGCAGCCTCGCCGCGTACAGCGCCTTCACCTCCTCCATGCACACCAGCGCCCGGGTCGCCCACGAGCGTTCCATCGGCTGGCACCGCCAGCTGCGGCTCACCCCGCTGCTGCCGCGCAACTACCTGCTCTCGAAGATCGTCGTCAGCATGATCGTGGCGCTGCCCGGCCCGCTCTTCGTGGCGCTCGCGGGCGCCACCCTCCAGGACGTGCACCTCTCCGTCGCCGGCTGGCTGCAGATCACCCTGGGCATCTGGATCGCCGCCCTGCCGTGCGCGGTGCTCGGCCTGGTCATCGGCCTGTACGTGGCCGTCGAGCAGCAGCAGATGTACCTCCAGGGCCTGGTGCTGCTGTTCGGGTTCCTCGGCGGGCTGCTCCTGCCCACCACGGGATTCCCGGGCTGGCTGACCGCGGTCGTCAAGACCCTGCCGAGCTACTGGCTCGCCGACATCGGCCACGGTGCCCTGCTGCACGGCACCCGCACCCTCGTCGCCGCCCTGGTGCTCGCCGGCTGGACGGTCGTCCTGTCCGGGGCCGTCATCCTCAACTCCCGCCGTGAGGCCGCCAGGGCCTGATCGTCGCCCGGCCGCCGGCACCGGCGCCGTCAGCGGGGAAGCCTCCCGCCGACGGCGCCGGTGTCGTTTCCCGGCCGTTCCCTTCTCCCCACCCGAGCCACCGCCGAGCCGAGACATGAGGTACTCCACGATGTTCCCCGCCCCCACCCAGAAGGGCACCGCCCCCTTCCGCGGCCACCGCACCTGGTACCGGGTCACCGGCGATCTGCACACCGGGCGCACCCCGCTCGTCATCGCCCACGGCGGCCCCGGTTCCACCCACGACTACCTGCTGCGGATGACCGAACTCGCCGCGTCCACCGGCCGCCCGGTGATCCACTACGACCAGATCGGCAACGGCGGCTCCACCCGGCTGCCCGACCGCGGCGCCGACTTCTGGACCGTCGACCTCTTCCTCGACGAGCTGGACAACCTCCTCGCCCACCTCGGCATCGCCGACGACTACCTGCTGTTCGGCCAGTCCTGGGGCGGCATGCTGGGCGCCGAGCACGCCGTCCGCCGTCCCGCCGGGCTGCGCGGCCTCGTCATCGCCAACTCCCCGGCCTCCATGCCGCTGTGGCGCGCGGCGTGCGAGGGCCTCAAGGACGCGATGCCGCCGGTGCACCGCGACACCCTGCGCCGCCACGAGGCCACCGAGGACTTCGACCACCCGGACTACCAGCGCTCCGTGTACGCCTTCTACCAGCGCCATGTCTGCCGGGCGAACCCGCTGCCGCGCGAGGTCGCCGCCACCCTCCTGGAGCTGCAGAGCGACCCGACGGTCTACGGCACCATGAACGGCCCCAACGACTTCCACGTCATCGGCACCCTGAAGGACTGGACGGTCATCGACCGGCTGCCGGCCGTCGCCGTCCCGACCCTGATCATCTCGGGCGCGTACGACGAGGCCACACCCGCCACCATCCAGCCGTTCCTCGACCACATCCCCGGCGCCCGCTGGGAGCTCTTCGAGCAGTCCAGCCACATGCCGCACGTCGAGGAGCCCGAGCGCTTCGACACCGTCATGAAGGCCTGGCTGGCCGAGGTCGGCTGACGAGCGGGGCGGCGCGGTCGGACCGGCCGCTGTCAGTCCCTCCGGGCACGATCGAGGGATGACCACTCTGCAGATCAGCATCGACTGTGCCGAACCCGCCGTGCTGGTCCCCTTCTGGGCGACCGCCCTGGGGTACCGCGAGGAGGAACCGCCCGCCGGGTTCGCGACCTGGCGGGCGTACTGGATCAGCATCGGGGTGCCCGAGGACGAGCTCGGCGACCCGTCCAACAGCTGCGCCGACTCGCTCGTCGACCCGACGGGCGCCGGGCCCCGCATCTTCTTCCAGGTCGTGCCGGAAGCCAAGACGATCAAGAACCGGCTGCATCTGGACCTGAAGGTCGGCGGCGGCCGGGACGTACCGCTGGAGACCCGTACCGCCCGTGTGAACGCCGAGGCCGAACGGCTGGTGGCCGCCGGCGCCACGAAGGTCCGCGTCCTGTCGCAGGACGGCCTGGACCACTACGGGGTCACCCTCCAGGACCCCGAGGGCAACGAGTTCTGCGTCGCGTAGGCAAGAAAGAGGGGCTCGTACCGGATGGATCAGCCGGTACGAGCCCCTCCGTCGTGCTTCCTGCGGCCCGCTACGCCTTCTTGCCCGAGATGTACGCGCTGAGCTTCTCCGGGGTCGGGTGAGCGAACAGGTCGGCCAGCCGGATCTTCACCTGGATACCGGTGGTGCGCTTGACGCGCTGCAGCAGCTGGACGGCGAGCAGCGAGTGGCCGCCGCTGGTGAAGAAGCCGGAATCCGCGTCCAGGTCCTCGCGCTTGAGGAACTGCTTCCACAGCGCGATCAGCGCACGGGTCAGCTCGGTGGTGTCCACCGGCTCCGGCGCGGCCTCGGTGCGCAGCAGCTCCTCGGCACGCAGCCGCAGGCCTTGCAGGTCAGGGGCGCCGTTCACGGTCGGAAGCCCCTCGGTGACGATGATGCGGGCCGGCTCCGCCGGGCCGGGAAGGTCGGTGCGCACCTGCTTCCAGAGCTGGTCCAGCAGGCCGGGACCGGCCTCGATGCCGGCGGTGGCGACGAAGGAAACGAGGACCCCGCCCGCGGCGACGGTCACGGCGGCGTCGATGGCGGGGTGCGCGAGCAGTGCGGCGTCGACGTCCTCCAGGCCGAACGCGAGCCCTTGCACGGTCACCCGGCGGTCCAGCCGGCCGAGGATCTCGATCCGGCCGTCGGGAAGCCAGCGGGCCACGTCACCGGTGCGGGTGACCGCCTCGTCGGCGAGGCAGAGCTCGCCGCGGACGCCCACCGGCAGCTCCGTCCCGTCGGGGGCGGCCACGAAGGCCCGGGTCAGGGCCGAACTGTCGGACTTGGCGGCGAGCTTCGCGTAGCCGGAGAACGGTGCGACGGACGGGCCGAGCAGGGCCTCGGGCAGGCCGTCCCGGTGGCCGGCCAGGACCGCGGCGTGGTCGGCCGCGCTCCAGCCGGAGATCTCCCCGATCGGCCGGTCCAGCTGGTCGCCGAGGGTGCACAGCAGGGCGTCGTAGCGGGCGAGCAGCAGCTCCACGTCGGCCGGGGTGAAGACCTGGGTACGGAACACGGCGCGGATCGTGGTCTTCGCCGACTCGGGCTCCGGCATGAAGAAGAACTCCAGGTCGAACTTGCTGAAGCCGTTCTCCACCCCACGGATCCTGGCCGGGTGCCCGGCCACCTCGAACGTTCCCGAGGTGCCGCCCGGCACGTAGTTGAACAGGTGGTTGAAGAGCGAGTTCCGCCAGGAGGAGGAGCCGCCGTCCCGCACCTCGTCCAGTACGGACTCGGCGGTCACGCCCGGCTCGCCCAGGCTCTCCAGGAACACCGCGCGGGCCCGGTTCACCAGCCGCTTGAACGGCTTGGCCGGGTCCATCCGCACCCGCAGCGGCAGCACGTTGACGTGATAGCCGATGGCGCCCTCGTGGCCGGGCGGCCGCACGCTGACGGGTGAGCCGACGACGATGTCCGAGCCCGCGCCGTGCTGGGCGAGCAGCAGGTAGTACGCGGCCAGCAGGATCACGGCCTCCGGCGCGCGCAGCTCGCGCTGCAGGCGGCCGACCACGGCGAGGGCGTCGTCCGACAGCAGGTACTGCAGGGTGTCGCCCGCCAGGTTCGGGGTGGCCGAGGCCGGATTCCCGTACCAGAGGCCGTCGTCCGCGCCGCGGAAACCGCGGAGCTGGTCGCGCCAGAAGTCGACGCTCTCCTCGGACGGCTCCGCCTCGACGACCGCGGCGACCGGGTCGGTCGCGTACGTGTCGGGCGCCTGATAGGCGCTGATCAGCTCACCGAGCAGCGTGACGGTCGACATCGCGTCGAAGACGAGGTGGTGGAGCGCGACGCTCACCACATCGCCGGCGCCGCCCGCCCGCCGGAAGCGCGCCGCCCTGACGAGCGGGCTCCCGTCCAGGGCGAACGGCTCCGCGACGAACGCCTCGACGGCGGCCTGGAGAGCGTCCTCGGCGGCTTCCGTCTCGGTGACGTCGATCGAGGTGACGTCGACCGAGGTGATCGCGTCGGCCGCCAGCACCTCCTTGGTGAGGTCGGTCTCGGAGGTGCGGAAGACGGTGCGCAGGATGTCGTACTTGCGCACCACCAGGGTCAGCGCCCGGGACAGCGCCGCGGAGTCGATCTCACCCTCCACGTCGAAGGTCAGGGACAGGTTGTTGACGCCCGATCCCGGTACCAGCCGCTCCAGCAGCCAAAGGTCCGTCTCCTTACGGGTGGCCGCTGTCGGCGCGGGGTCCTGAACAACCATGTCGGATCTCTCCTCATACGAGTCATACGGGGGTGCGCCGGCATCGGCGCCGGGCGGGTCAGTCGAGAGGTTCGAACTCGCTGTCGAGAATGTCGAAGAGCTGGTCCGCGTCGGCCGAGGCCAGTTCGGCCTCGTCCGCCGCGGCGGACGCCGCCGCCTCCGCGGCTCCGGCGCGCAGTGCGGTCCAGCGGGCCACCAGGGCCCGCAGGCTGTCGGTGACCCGGGTGTGGTCCTGCTCGTCCACGTCGCCGTTGTCGGTCGTGGTGACCAGCCGGTCCTCCAGGTCCGCCAGTTCGGCCTCCAGGGCCCGCAGCGCCGCCGGGCCCGAGGGCGCCGGTGCCAGCTGCTCGCGGATGTACTCGGCGAGGGCCTCGGAGGTCGGGTAGTCGAAGATCAGCGTCGCGGGAAGGCGCAGCCCGGTCGCCGGCGTGAGCCGGTTGCGGAACTCGACGGCGGCGAGCGAGTCGAAGCCCAGCCCGCCGAAGCCGCGTGCCGGATCGACGGCGTCCACTCCCGAGTGCCCGAGCACGGCGGCCACCTGGGACCGCACGAGGTCCAGCACCACCGGCGTACGTTCCGCCGGCGGCAGCTTGAGCAGCCGGTCCTTCAGGCTTTCCGCGGCCGCGGCACCCGCTGCGGCCGCTACGGTGCCGCGCCGTGCCGCGGGTGCCCTGACGAGCCCCCGCAGGATGGCCGGCAGGCCCTGGCTCCCGGCCCGCGCCTCCAGCGCCGCCGTGGAGAAGGGCACCGGCAGCAGATGGGCCTTCCCGCCGATCAGCGCCGCGTCGAGCAGCGCGAGACCCGCCTCGCGCCCCAGCGCCAACGCACCGCCGCGCGCCACCCTGTCGACATCCGCCTGCGTCAGATCCGCCCCCATGCCGCCCGATTCGGGAGCCCACAGGCCCCAGGCGAGCGAGGTCGCGGCCAGGTTGTGCGTACGGCGGTGGGTGGCGAGGGCGTCGAGATAGGCGTTGGCGGCGGCGTAGTTGGCCTGGCCGGTGCCGTCGAAGGTGGCGGCCGTCGACGAGAAGAGCACGAACGCGTCGAGGGTGAGGTGCGCGGTCAGCTCGTGCAGATGACGCGCGGCCTCGGCCTTCGGGCCGAACACCGTGCCCACCTGGCCGGGAGTGAGGGACTCGACGGTCCCGTCGTCCACGACACCCGCGGTGTGGATCACCGCACTCAACGGCACATCGGCGAGGAGTTCCGCGAGGGCGTCCCGGTCGGAGACGTCGCAGGCGGCGATGGTGACGGTGGCGCCGGCTTGGGTGAGTTCGGCCGCGAGTTCGGCTGCGCCGGGGGCGTTCTGTCCGCGCCTGCTGGTGAGCAGGAGGTCGCGGACGCCGTGTTCGGCGACCAGGTGGCGGGCGGTGAGCGCGCCCAGACCGCCGGTGCCGCCGGTGATCAGGACCGTGCCGGCCGTACGCCAAGGGGTCGCCTCGGCGGACGGTGCCGTACGGGCCAGCCGCGGTGCGTACAACTGGGAGTTGCGGACGGCCAGTTCCGGCTCGTCGGACGCGAGGACGGTGACGGGTATCTGACCGGTACCGGCCTCCGCGTCGGTGTCGACGAGGACGATCCGGTCCGGGTGCTCCGCCTGCGCGGCCCTGACCAGCCCGTGCACGGCGGCCTGCGCGAGATCGGTGACGTCCTCCCCGGGAAGCGCGGGGACCGCGCCCCGGGTGACGACGACGAGCCTGGCGTCCGAACCGGCGGGGGACTCGTCGGCCAGCCATGTCTGCACCTGCGCGAGAACGTCGACGACCGTGGACCGGGCATCGGCCCGTGACACGACGCGCAGCAGCGCGCTCTCGTCGAGGGCGGTCGTGTTCTCCGCTGCCGTAGCCGCCGGATCCGCGTCCACCGCGGACCACTGGATCTCGTACAGATCCCGGGCCTGGGCGGCTTGGGCCGCCGCCAACTCGCCCGTGTTCACCGGACGCAGGGCGAGCATCCCGACGGAGGCGACCGGAGCACCCTGCGCGTCGGCCAGATGCAGGGCATAGCCCGATCCCGTCGGGGAGATCCGCACGCGAAGCGCGGAGGCGCCGGTCGCGTACAGCGCAACGTCGGACCAGGCGAACGGCAGTTCGGCCACTCCGCTGTCGGCCCCGGAGAACCCGATGCCGTGCAGCGCCGCGTCGAGCAGCGCCGGATGCAGCCCGAACCCGTTGGTGTCGATGCCCTCCGGCAACGCGACCTCGGCGAAGACCTCGTCACCGAGCTTCCAGGCGGCGCGCAGCCCCTGGAACACGGGCCCGTACTCCAGGCCGCTCGCGGCCATCGTCCCGTACAGCTCGTCGACCGCCACCGACTCGGCCCCGGCCGGCGGCCACTGCACCAGGTCGAAACCGGGCTCGGCGGCGTGCGAGGTGAGCAGCCCGTCCGCGTGCCGCGTCCAGGGCTCGTCCTCCGCCGCGCCTTCGGGGCGCGAGAACACCGACAGCGTCCGCTCCTCCACCCCGCCGATCCTGACCCGCAGATGGATGGCACCGGTCTGCGGAACGACGACGGGTGCGGAGAGGGTGAGCTCCTGCAGCGTGCTGGTGTGGGTGTGGTCGCCGGTGTGGATGGCGAGGTCGGCGAGCGCGGCGCCGGGGACGATGACGGTGCCGTTGACGGCGTGGTCCGCGAGCCACGGGTGGGTGGCCAGCGAGAGCCGCCCGGTGAAGAGCAGCCCGTCGGTGTCGGGGAGGGTGATCGCTGCCGTGAGGAGCGGGTGGGTGGTGGTGCCCTGGCCGAGCCCGGAGGGGTCGCCGGTGGAGACCGTGCTGTCGGCGAGCCAGTAGTGCTGGTGCTGGAAGGCGTAGGTGGGGAGGTCGACGGGGGTGTGGCCGGTGCCGAAGAGGGCCGGCCAGTCGACGGGGATGCCCCGGGTGTGGAGGGTCGCGAGGGAGGTGACGAAGACCTGGGCTTCGTTGTGGTCGCGGCGGAGGGCGGGGATGAGGATGGTGGTGTCGGTGGCGGATTCGGCGGCCATCGCGGTGAGAACGGCGTCGGGGCCGAGCTCCAGGAACTTGGTGACGCCTTGGTCCTGGAGGGTGGTGACGGCGTCGGCGAAGCGGACGGCTTCGCGGACGTGGCGGACCCAGTAGGCGGGGTCGGTGAGTTCTTCGGTGGTGGCGGCCTGGCCGGTGAGCGTCGAGACGATCGGGATGGACGGTGCGGTGTAGGTGAGCCCTGCGGCGATGGTGCCGAACTCTTCGAGCATCGGCTCCATGTGGAGGGAGTGGAAGGCGTGGCTGACGGTGAGGCGCTTGGTCTTCCGTCCGATGCCATCGAAGTGCGCGATCACGGCAGCGACGGCGTCTTCGTCACCCGAGACGACGATGGAGGTGGGCCCGTTGACGGCCGCGATCCCCACCCTGTCGGTGAGCTGCGGCAGGACTTCGGCCTCGGTGGCCTGGATCGCCGCCATCGCACCACCGGCGGGAAGTTGCTGCATCAGCCGGCCACGAGCCGCAACGAGCAGCGCCGCGTCCTCCAGCGACCAGACCCCTGCGACGTGTGCGGCGGCCAGCTCACCGATGGAGTGACCCGCCAGCACCTGCGGCCGGACCCCGAAGGACTCCAGCAGCCGGAAGAGCGCGACCTCCAGCGCGAACAGAGCAGGCTGCGTAAAGCCCGTCTCGTTCAACCGGCCGTCGTCCCCGAACAGCACATCCAGCAGCGGTAGTTCCAGTCGGTCGCCGAACGCGGCCACCACGTCGTCCAGCGCTGAGGCGAAGACGGGGAAGGCGGCGTAGAGCTCGCGTCCCATCCCCGCGCGCTGGCTGCCCTGCCCGGTGAAGAGGAATCCCACCTGTCCGGAACCGGCAGTTCCGAACACCGTTCCAGCCGCGGTGCCGCCTTCGGCGAGGGTGGTCAGTCCGGCCAGCAGGCCGTCGCGGTCGGCGGCGACGACGCCCGCGCGGTGGGTGAAGGCCGCGCGCGTGGTGGCCAAGGCGGATCCGATCGCCGCCGGGTCCAGTTCCGGATCGGCGAGGACGAAGTCACGGAGCCGGGCGGCCTGGGCCTGGACGGCGTCGGGCGTCTTGCCGGACAGCACCCACGGCACCACCGGCAGGTCGACAGCGGCACCTTCGGCCGCGAGGGCCTCTGCGGGGGCTTCTTCCACGATGACGTGGGCGTTCGTTCCGCTGATGCCGAAGGACGAGATGCCCGCGCGGCGGGTCCGCTCCCCGGCCGGCCACGGCTGCGCCTCCGTCAGCAGCTCGACGTCACCGGCGCTCCAGTCGACATGCGAGCTGGGAGCGTCGACGCCCAGCGTGCGCGGCAGTTCCTGGTGCCGCATCGCCAGCACCATCTTGATGATGCCCGCGACACCGGCGGCAGCCTGCGTGTGACCGAGGTTCGACTTCACCGAACCCAGCCACAGCGGCTGACCGTCCGCCCGCTCCTGCCCGTACGTCGCCAGCAGCGCCTGCGCCTCGATCGGGTCGCCCAGCCGGGTGCCCGTGCCGTGGCCCTCGACCACGTCGACGTCACCCGTGGTGAGCGAACCGGCGGCGAGGGCCTGCCGGATGACGCGCTGCTGGGCGGGGCCGTTGGGGGCGGTCAGCTGGCTGCTGGCGCCGTCCTGGTTGATCGCGCTGCCGCGGACGACGGCCAGGACGCGATGGCCGTTGCGCCGCGCGTCGCTGAGCTTCTCCAGGACGAGGACGCCGACCCCTTCGCCCCAGCCGGTACCGTCCGCCGCCTCCGCGAACGGCTTGCAGCGGCCGTCGGGGGCGAGGCCGCGCTGGCGGCTGAAGTCGACAAAGGTGTCCGGGGTGGTCATCACGGTGACGCCGCCGGCCAGCGCGAGCGAGCACTCGCCGGCGCGCAGCGCCTGGCCGGCCAGGTGGACGGCGACGAGGGAGGACGAGCAGGCGGTGTCGACTGTCAGCGCGGGGCCTTCCAGGCCCAGGGCGTACGAGACCCGGCCGGAGACGACGCTGCCGAGGCCGCCGTTGCCGAGGTAGCCCGCGAGCTCCTCGGGTACGTCACGGAGGCGGGGCGCGAAGTCGTGGTACATGACGCCCGCGAACACCCCTGTTGAAGTGCCCTGCAGGCTCTCCGGGTCGATCCCGGCGCGCTCGAACGCCTCCCACGACGCCTCCAGCAGCAGGCGCTGCTGGGGGTCGGTGGCCAGGGCCTCGCGCGGGCTGATGCCGAAGAAGTCCGCGTCGAACCGGCCCGCGTCGTCGAGGAACGCGCCTTCCTTGGAGTACGTCTTGCCGATGGCGTCCGGGTCGGGGTCATAGGCGTCGTACCAGCTCGGGCCGCGGTCCTCGGGGAAGTCCGCGACGGCGTCCCGGCCCGCGGCGAGCAGGTCCCACAGCCCTTCGGGACTGCGCACCCCGCCCGGGAAGCGGCAGGACATGCCGACGATCGCGATCGGGTCGTCGCCCGTGGACTGCCGGGCCGCGACGACAGCGGCGGCAGCGGAGGACGTGGCCCCGGCGGTCTCGTCGCCGACGAGCTTCTCCCGCAGGTAGCGGGCGAGCGTGGTGGCGTTCGGGTAGTCGAAGGTGAGGGTCGCGGGCAGCCGCAGGCCGGTGGCGGTGCCGAGCCGGTTGCGGAGTTCAACGGCCGCGAGGGAGTCGAAGCCCAGGGTGCCGAAACCGCGGGCCGGATCGACCGCGTCCGGGCCGGAGTGACCGAGAGCGGCCGCTATCTGCGTACGGACGAGGGAGAGCAGGAAGCGCTCCTGCTCCGCCGCCGGCAGCCGGCCGAGCTGCTCCTCCAATGAGTCGCCGCCCGCGGATCCCGAGGCGGCGGCGAGCCGGGCCGGGGTACGGACCAGACCGCGCAGCAGCGCGGGTACACCGTCGGCAGCCGCCCGGCGCCCGAGCGCGCCGGACTCCAGCCGCAGCGCCAGGACGTGGGCGTACTCCCCGCCCCAGGCCGCGTCGAACATCGCCAGACCTGAGGCGGCACTGTGCGCCGGGGTCCCGGCCCGGGCGGCCCGCTCCACGTCCTTGGCCGAGAGTCCTGCGCCCATTCCGCCGGTTTCGGGTGCCCATAGGCCCCAGCCGAGGGAGGTGGCGGGGAGTCCTTGGGTGCGGCGGTGGGTGGCGAGGGCGTCGAGGTAGGCGTTGGCTGCGGCGTAGTTGCCCTGTCCGGTGCCGTCGAACGTGGCGGCAGCGGAGGAGAACAGCACGAACGCGTCGAGAGTGAGGTGCGCGGTCAGTTCGTGCAGGTGGCGGGCGGCGTCCGCCTTGGGTGCCAGGACCTCCGTCAGGTGCTGCGGGGTGAGCGCGGCGAACGTGGCGTCACGCAGCACACCGGCGGTGTGGATCACGGCGGTCAGGGTGACGCCGTCCAGGAGCGCTGCGAGCGCGTCCCGGTCCGAGACGTCGCACGCGGCGATCTTCACCGTCGCACCCAACGCGGTCAGTTCTGTGGTGAGTTCGGTGGCGCCGGGGGCGTCGGGGCCGCGGCGGCTGGTCAGCAGCAGGTCACGGATCCCGTACGCGGTGACCAGGTGGCGGGCCAGCAGGGCGCCCAGGCCACCGGTACCACCGGTGATCAGCACCGTGCCATCCGTACGCCACACCGCCGGGGCGACCTCAGCGGCCGGAGCAATGCGGGCCAGGCGCGGGACGAGGATCTCCCCGCCACGAAGCGCCAGCTCAGGCTCACCCGAGACCAGCACACCCTCCGGGATCTCGTCAGTGTCCGAGTCCAACAGGACAATGCGGTCAGGGTGCTCGGACTGCGCGGAACGGATCAGACCCCACACCGCCGCCTGACCCAGCTCCGCAACATCCTCACCCGGCAGAACAGCCACCGCACCCCGCGTCACCACCACCAAACGGCGGTCGTCGTCGAGGGCCAACAGCGTTTGCAGTTCGGTGAGTACGGCCGTCAGTGTCTCGATCGGCTCGACCCGCGCGGGCACGCGCACCAGCACCGTCTCGCCGGTGGATTCCGTTCCGCCGGCCCGGGGTGCGGACCACTCCACGTGGTAGAGGTTCCGCCCGCCCGTGGACTGGGAGGCCTTCAACTCGGCGGCCACGACCGGCCGCAGCACCAGCGCGCCGACATCGGCGACCGGACCGCCCTGAACGTCGGACAGGCGGAGCGAGTAGCCGGAGCCGGCCGGGGTGACGCGGACCCGGAGGGCGGTCGCGCCGGAGGCGTGCAGGACGACGTCGGTCCAGGCGAACGGGAGCTCGGCGTTCTCGCTGGGGCGGTCGATGCCGATGGCGTGCAGGGCGGCGTCGAGCAGGGCGGGGTGCAGGGCGTAGCCGGTGGCGTCGACACCTTCGGGCAGGACGACCTCCGCGAAGACCTCCTCGCCCAGCCGCCAGGCGGCGCGCAGGCCCTGGAAGGACGGGCCGTAGCCGTATCCCTGGTCGCGCATCCGGTCGTAGGCGCCCTCGACCTCGATGGTCTTGGCTCCGGCGGGCGGCCATGCGCTGTCGGCCGCCGGGATGACGGCAGCCGTGTCCTCGGACCGCAGCAGGCCTTCGGCATGCCGCGTCCAGAGCGAGTCGTCGGCGCCGGAGGGACGGGAGAAAATGCCCAGCGGCCGCTTGCCGTCCTGACCGGGTTCCTCCACGACCAGCTGGAATTCGACCGCGCCGGAACCGTCGAGCAGCAGCGGCGCCTGGAGCGTCAGCTCCTCCAGTACGGGGCAGCCGGCGCGGTCGCCGGCCTGGACGGCCAGTTCGACGAAGCCGGTGCCGGGGAGCAGCGCGGTGTCGCCCACCGCGTGGTCCGCGAGCCAGGGGTGCGTCTGCAGCGACAGCCGGCCGGTGAGCACCAGCCGGTCGGAGCCCGCCACCGCGACGACAGCGCCGAGCAGCGGATGCGGGGTGGCCTCGATCCCGAGGGCCGAGGGGTCGGCGGAGCCCGACACGTCGTCCAGCCAGTAGCGCTCCCGCTGGAAGGCGTAGGTGGGCAGATCCAGCAGCGGGGTGGTGGCACCCGTGCCGAAGAAGGCCCGCCAGTCGACCTCCGTGCCCTGCGTGTGCAGGTCGACGACGGACGACACGAGGGCCAGCGCCTCGTCCTGGCCGCGGCGCTGCGTGGCGATGAGGACGGCGTCGGTGACGCTCTCGGCACCCATGGCGGTGAGCACCCCGTCCGGGCCGAGTTCCAGGAATGTGGTGACGCCCTGGCCCTCAAGGGTGGTGACGGCGTCGGCGAAGCGCACGGCCTCGCGCACGTGCCGGACCCAGTACTCGGGGTCGGTCAGCTCATCGGTGGTCGCGGCCTGCCCGGTCAGCGTCGACACGATCGGGATGGACGGTGCCGAATACTCCAGGATGTAGGCGAAGCGCCGGAACTCGTCGAGCATCGCCTCCATGTGGACGGAGTGGAAGGCGTGGCTGACGGTCAGCCGCTTGGTCTTCCGTCCGATGCCATCGAAGTGCGCGATCACGGCAGCCACGGCGTCTTCGTCACCTGAGACGACGATGGACGTCGGGCCGTTGACGGCCGCGATCCCCACCCTGTCGGTGAGCTGGGGCAGGACCTCGGCCTCGGTGGCCTGGATCGCCGCCATCGCACCACCGGCGGGAAGTTGCTGCATCAGGCGGCCACGAGCCGCGACGAGCAGCGCCGCATCCTCCAGCGACCAGACACCCGCCACATGCGCTGCAGCCAACTCCCCGATGGAGTGGCCCGCCAGCACCTGCGGACGGATGCCCCACGACGTGAGCAGCCGGAACAGTGCGACTTCCAGCGCGAAGAGCGCGGGCTGGGTGCAGCCCGTCTCGTTCAGCCGGCTGTCGTCCGCAAAAAGGACATCCAGCAGCGGACGGTCCAGGTGCTCGTCGAACGCTTCCGCGACGGCGTCCAGTGCCTCCGCGAACACGGGGAACGCGGCGTAGAGCTCGCTTCCCATCCCGGCGCGCTGGCTGCCCTGGCCGGTGAAGAGGAACGCCAGGTCACCGGAGCCGGCCACAGCGGTCTTGGCCTCGCCGTCAACGACCGCGTCCAGAGCGTTCAGCAGGCCTTCACGGTCCGCCGCCACCACACCCGCACGTTGCGCGAAGCCCGCACGCGTGGTCGCCAGCGCCGAACCCACCGACACCGGATCCAGACCCGCATCGGCCAGCACGAACTCCCGCAACCGGGCCGCCTGAGCCTTCAACGCCTCCGGCGTCTTGCCCGACAGCACCCACGGCACCACCGGCAGCTCAACCGAAGCAACCGCATCCGTCACGACCTCGGCCGGAGCCTCTTCCACGATCACATGCGCGTTCGTCCCGCTGATCCCGAACGACGACACACCCGCACGACGCGGACGCTCCCGCACCGGCCACGGCCGCGCCTCCGTCAACAACTCAACAGACCCCGCCGACCAGTCCACATGCGGTGTCGGTGTATCGACATTGAGGGTGGGCGGCAGCGTCTCGTGCCGCATCGCCTGCACCATCTTGATGATCCCCGCAACGCCCGCGGCGGCGGCCGTGTGGCCGATGTTGGACTTCACCGAGCCCAGCCACAGCGGGTGGTCGGCGTCGTGGCCCTGCCCGTACGTGGCGATCAGGGCCTGGGCCTCGATGGGGTCGCCGAGCTTCGTTCCGGTGCCGTGCGCCTCGACGGCGTCCACGTCGGCGGCGGTGAGCCCGCCGCTCGCCAGGGCCTGCTGGATGAGGCGCTGCTGGGACGGGCCGTTGGGGGCGGTGAGACCGTTGCTCGCGCCGTCCTGGTTGATCGCGCTACTGCGCACGACCGCCAGCACCCGGTGGCCGTTGCGCTGCGCGTCGGAGAGCCGTTCGACGACGAGGACGCCGACGCCCTCGCCCCAGCACGTTCCGTCGGCGGCCTCGGCGAACGGCTTGCAGTGTCCGTCCGGCGCGAGTCCGCGCTGCCGGCTGAACGCGGTGAAGGCGCCGGGGCTGGACATCACGGCGACGCCGCTCGCGAGCGCGAGCGAGCACTCGCCGGCGCGCAGCGACTGGACCGCGAGGTGCAGGGCGACGAGCGACGCGGAGCAGGCGGTGTCGACCGTCAGCGTCGGGCCTTCCAGGCCCAGGGTGTAAGCGACGCGCCCCGAGATCACGCTGGTGGCGCTGCCGGTGAGCAGATAGCCCTCGTAGCCCTCGGGCGCCTGGTGTAGCCGGGGCCCGTACTCCTGCGGTTCGGCCCCGACGAAGACGCCGGTCGCCGATCCCCGCAGCCCGGCCGGGTCGATGCCGGCCCGCTCGAACGCCTCCCAGGAGGTCTCCAGGGTGAGGCGCTGCTGCGGGTCCATGGAGGCGGCCTCGCGCGGGCTGATGCCGAAGAAGTCGGCGTCGAACTCGGCCGCTCCGTAAAGGAAACCGCCTTCCCGCGTGTACGTCTTGCCAGGCGCGTCCGGATCCGGGTCGTAGAGGCCCTCCACGTCCCAGCCGCGGTCGGTGGGCAGCGTGCCGATGGCGTCCCGGCCCGACACCACCAGGTCCCACAGCTGTTCGGGCGAGCTGATGCCGCCCGGGTAGCGGCACGCCATCCCGACGATCGCGATCGGCTCGTCGAAACCGGAGCCGGAAGCCGAGCCCACAGCAGGGTCGGCCTGACGCGAAGCGACCTCGCCCGCCGTACGGCCGTCGAACCGGACGCCGAAGATCTCCCACATCAGCTGCCTGGCCAGCGCGGTCGGCGTCGGGTGGTCGAAGGCGATGGTGATCGGCAGGTCGAGACCCGTCGCGTCGCTGAGCCGGCGGTGCAGATCGACGACGGCCAGCGAGTCGAAGCCGAGCTGCAGGAACGGCTGCGACAGGTCGAGAGGGAACTGCCCCTCCCGACCGGCCTTGCGCAGCGCCGCTTCCGCCTCCCTTCGGACCACCGCGAGAAGGCGTCGGTACTGCTCCGCCTCGGCCAGGCCGGCCAGTGCGGCCAGATCGACCAGCTCGGCCCGGTCGGCCGGATCGACGGCGGAGCCGTCTGCGGTGGACTCGTGGGATGCGGACTCGCTCATCACTGAACTCCAGTGTCGATTTCTGCGCGGGAAGAGATCAGGCGCGATGCCGACGTCACTTCACCGGCTCTGAGCAGGATTTCGGCCGGCGCGGGACGGCCGAGGAACAGCAGCAGGCTCGCGGTGGGCCCGTACGCGCCCACGTTGGGTACGGCGATCACGTCGCCGGGCCGCGGGAGGGGCATGCGGGCGGACCGGGAGAGCAGGTCACCGGGGGTGCACAGCGGCCCGGCGAGGGTCACGACGGTCTCCTCCGCCGCTTCGCCGCCGCCGTCCCGCCGGCCGGCCTTGGGCTCGACCGAGAGCGGTAGCAGCCGCCCCAGACCGGCCATGCCGCCGAGGGTGTTGATGCCCGCGTCCAGCACCGCGAAGGTCCGGCCGCGGCTCTGCTTGACGTTGGTGACCGTGGTCAGCAGCCGGCCGCTGTCGCCGACCAGATAGCGCCCCGACTCGCAGGCGATCTCCGGGACGCCCTGCCGCCACCGCGGGAAGTGCTCGTCGAGGGTCTCCTCCAGTGCGGCGCGCAGATTCCCGTAGACGGGCCGGCTCCCGGGCACCGAGTACGGGGCGGCGAAGCCCCCGCCGATGTCCAACAGGCTCAGTGGCGTGCCGAGTTCGGCCTCCAGGCGGGCCGCTCCGCGGATGGTCTCCTGGAACTCGGCGATGAGACTCGCCTCGTCCTTGGAGTTGCTGAGGGGGAAGAAGTGCGCGCCCGCGACACGGATCCCCTCCACCGCGCGGATCTCCGGCAGCAGGTCGGAGAGACCTTCCGCGTCGAAGCCGAACTGGGAGGGCGTACCGGTCATCCGGATGCTGGTGGTGGCCGCGGCCGCCGCGCTGTTGACGCGGATCAGGGCGTCGGCGGTGGTGCCGTGGAGTACCGCCTGCGCGCCCAGTCGTTGCAGGTCGCCGAGCGACTCGACGGAGAAGGTGCGGACGCCCGCGGTCAGCGCGACGGAGATCTCTTCCGCCGTCTTGCCGGGACCGGAGTAGAGGATCCGGTCGGCGCGGTGACCGGCTTCGAGCGCGGACGCCAGCTCGCCGGTCGAGCACACCTCGGCGCGGCACGCCCCGTCGCCCTCGCCGAGGGCGCGGACCAGCCCGGGGTGCGGGTTGGCCTTCAGGGAGTAGAAGAGGGTGAACTGCTCCGGCAGGGCGGCCCGCAGATCGTCGCGGGCGGCGATGACCCGGTCCAGGTCGTAGACGTAGAGCGGTGATCCGTAGCGCGCGACCAGCACCTCGTCCGTCACAACGGCCGTGGCCTCGGTGATGGTCATCCTGCGGCCAGCTCTTCCGCCACGAGCAGCGCCTCGAGCTGCTGCTTGGCGTTCTTGCCGTTGGCGGTCAGCGGGAAGTCGTCGATGACCTTGCACAGCGACGGGACCTTGACGGCCTCGAGCCGCTGCGCCAGCTCGCGCAGCACGGTCTGCGGCGGCAGGTCGGCGGCGACGAACAGCAGCAGGTCGCGGTCGGCGGTCGGCTTGAGGGCCGCGGCGTTCCGCACCCCCGGGATGTCCATGGCGGCGGCTTCGATCTCGATGGTGCTGACCCGCATGCCCTTGCGCTTGAACATGTCGTCGCGGCGGCCCTCGAAGTACAGATAGCCGTCCGCGTCCAGCGAGCCGTAGTCACCGGTGTGCAGGCGGGTGACGCCCGTCTCCGGGTCGGTGCGGAAGGTGCGGGCGGTGATCTCGGGCAGCCGCCAGTAGCCGGCCATGACGTTCGGTCCGGTGACGGTGATCTCGCCGCTGCCGCCGGCCGGGACCTCGTTGCCCTCCTCGTCGAGGATGGTCACCTGGGTGCCCGGGAGCGGGCGGCCGGACGAGCCGGGCCGCGTACGGTCCTCGTCGGGCGGCATGACGGTGATCCGCTTGCACTCGGAGATGCCGTACATCCGGACGACGCGGGCGTCGGGGAAGCAGCGCCACAGCCCGTCGATGATCCGCTGCTCCAGCGCGGCGCCGGTGCTGGTGAACATCCGCAGCTTGGTCGGGCGCGGGTCGCGCTCGGCGAGCCGGATCAGCGGGCCGCCGAGCGAGGGGACGAGCGGCAGGATGGTCGCGCCGGTCTCGCGGATCAGGATGTGCAGCTTGGGGTCGGCCTCCCCGTCGGCGAGGACGAGTTCGGCGCCGGACAGGCAGGTCAGCAGCACCTGGAACAGGCCGTAGTCGAAGGAGAGCGGGACGCGGCAGAAGACGACGTCGTCCCCGCGGTAGCCGAGCACCTGGTTGATGGCGTCGGCGGCGAAGGACATCTGCGCGTGCGGGCAGACGATGCCCTTCGGGGTGGCGGTGCTGCCCGAGGTGTAGATGAGGACGGCGGGGGAGTCGACCGATGTCGCCTCGGACGTGACGCGCACCTCCGTGTCGGTGGCGGCGGCCCAGAGGGCGCCCACCTCGTGCACGGGCACCTCCGTCAACGCCTGCACACCCTCGGCCAGGCCGTCCACGACCACGACCACGCGGGGCTCGCAGTTGGCGATGACGGCCTTGAGGTGGAACTCCTTCATCTCCGCGCTGATCGGCACGAGGGCCGCCCCGACGCGGGAGGCGGCGTAGAGCAGCGCCACCATCTCGCGGACGTTCGGCAGCCGGACGACGATACGGTCGCCCGGGCCCACCCCCTGCTCGCGCAGCCAGCCGGCCACGGTGTGGCTCTGCTGGACCAGGTTCTCCCAGGTCCAGGCGTCCCTGGAGTCGCGTACGGCGATGTTCCGGGGCCGCAGGGCCGCCGTCGTGTCCAGCAGTTCGTGCAGCAGCCGCCGGGTGTCGGCGGCGCGGTCGGTGTGGTCGCTCACGGTGTCCACGGTGGTCACGGTCATCTCCTTGTCAGCTGCGAATCCGGCCGCGGTCCAGCAGCGCCTCGGCGCGGGACCTGAGAGTGGACCGGTCGATCTTCCGGTTGGGGTTCATCGGGAACTCCTCCAGGTGCTGGAAGAGCCGGGGGACCATCGCCTTCGGCAGGTCCGCGGTCAACCGGCGGGCCAGGTCGGCCGATGCGGCGGGCTCACCGGTGTAGAACGTGACGAGCTCATGGCTGCCTCCGACGGCCGCGGCCACCGTGACGGCGTCCTCGACCCCCGGCAGCCGGCGCACGCTGTGGCTGACCTCGGAGAGCTCCACCCGCCAGCCCTGCACCTGCACCTGGTCGTCGGCCCGCCCCACGTAGGCGATCTCGCCGTCCGGGTACCGGCGTACGCGGTCCCCGGTCCGGTACCAGCGCCGTCCGTCGTGCTCCAGGAAGCGGCCCTTGTCCTCGGCAGGGTCGAGGTAGCCGGAGAACATCTGCGGCCCGGTGATGCACAGTTCGCCCTCAGCGGCCTCGCTCCCGCCACCGTCGGTTCCGGCGTCCACCGATCCGTCCGGAGCGAGCAGCAGCCGGCCGAGCGATTCGTGCACCGGGCCGATCGGGACGACGCCGTTGACGTACCGCTCGTCCGGGGTCCCGGGCGACAGCCGGTGCGCGGTGACGGTGATCGTCAGCTCCGTCGGCCCGTACAGGTTCTCGACCACGGACTGCGGTGCGGCCCGCAGCCAGTCCTCCGCGTCCTGCCGGTGCAGCGGCTCGCCCGCGAACAGGCTCCAGCGCAGCCCGGGCAGCGCGCCCGGCGACAGGGCGCCGGTGCGGCGGGCCAGCGCGATGCCGCCGGGGGTCGAGAACCACACCGTCATCCGCTGCTCGGCCAGGAACTCCGGCAGGTCCCGGTACGCCTGCATCGGGATCGGGACGACACAGCCGCCCGCGCCCCAGGCGCAGAACAGGTCGAACATGGCGCAGTCGAAGGTCAGGTCGAAGGTCTGCGAGAACACGTCGTCGGGTCCGAAGCCGTACCGCGCGTCCAGCGTGCGGAAGTAGCTGTCGGCCGCGCGGTGGCTGGTGGGCACGCCCTTCGGGCGGCCGGTCGAGCCGGACGTGAACAGGATGTACGCGGTGTCCTCGGCGTCGGCCGGCAGCGGCGCCGCGAGGGCGGTCTCCCGCGGGGTGGCCGTGATGACGTCCGGGCGCGGTTCCGCGCCCGGGACGAGCACGAGCAGCGGGCCGTCCGCGGCGTCGCGGTCGTCCTGGTCCGCCGTCAGGACGTCGAGGGCGGCCAGTCCGCGCCGGTCGGTGATCACCGCGTCGACGCCGGCCGCCGTGAGGATCGAACGGTTGCGGGCGGCGGGGAAGTCCGGGTTCACCGGGACGGCCACGGCGCCCAGGTAGAGGGCGGCCAGCAGTCCGATGTAGGCCTCAGGGGTCTTGGTGGCCAGGATGGCGACGACGCGCGGTCCTCCGGATCCAGCGGGAGCCGCGTGCCGGAGGGCACCCGCCCAGGCGAGGGCGCGCTCGTGGGCCTCGGTGTAGCTGACGTCCACGCCGCCGACCCGGAAGGCCGGGCGGTCGGGGGCGATCGCGAGGCCGCGCAGGAACCGGCCGTGCAGGGTGTGGTCGAGGGCGGCCGCCGTCGGTCCGGTGGATTCCGCCGCTGCGGTCGTCGATCCCGTCTCCGTGATGACGCTCATGTCAGACACCTGCCTTGGGACGCATCGCGTGCTTCGGATCGGCCAGGACGACGTCGAAGTTGCGCACCGCGCACTCGACCCGGCTGAACAGGGCGTCGGGGCCGGCCACCACGAGCCGCGTCACCCCGCGCCGGCCCAGCTCGGCGAGGACCGCCGGCCAGTCGACCGGCTTCACGAAGTGGTCCCGGAGCATCGTCCTGAGCCCCTCGGCGGTGTCGATGAGCCGGCCGTCCTGGTCGGCGAGCACCGGCAGATCGGGGTCGCGCAGCGGCAGGGCGTCGATGACCTCGACGGCCGCCCGGTCGCGCAGCCCGGTGAAGAGCGAGGAGTGCATCGGCGGGCGCATCGCGTACAGCGGCAGCGAACCGATCTTCCGCAACCGTCCGGTGAACGCCTCCAGATGCTCCTCGCGCAGCGAGATCATCTCGAAGCCCTTGTCCAGGCGGCAGGACAGGTCGTACCACTCGCCCCGCTCGTCCATCCCGGCGAGCAGCTCACGCAGCCCGTCGACGGGGGCCCGGACGAAGGACTGGGTGACCACGTCCCGGTGCTCGGTGGCGAAGTAGTCGGCGGTGCAACGGGCCAGCCGGGCCGTCATCACCACCGCGTCGGGGAAGTCCAGCGCACCGCAGAACGCCATCAGCGGCTTCTCGCCGAAGCTGGGTCCCGCGCAGATCTCGGCCTCGGCGCCCAGTTCGGCGCGGGCCCACTGGGCGAGCGCCGTGGAGGCAACCATGAAGGCGACCTGCGCCGCCTCCGAATAATCCTCGCCGGACTCGCGGAACCGGTCGAACACCGAGTAGCCCAGGGCCTCGTCGGCGATCGGCAGCAGATCTCGGGCAAAGGTATTCAGAAGCAGAAACCTGCCCAGGTCGGAGAAACGGGTGGGACCCATTCCTGGAAACACCATTGCCGTAGTCATCGCTGAAACCCGCCTTGTCGCGAACTGGCCTCGTCCGGTCTTTTCTACGGGCTGTCGCAAGGGGGAGTAACCCCTATGTCTCCCCGCCCGCGCCCCTTAGCAACACCCATACCGGACTGGGAATAGGGGTGGGCGGGCAGAGGGTAGGGGGTCGACGCTGTGGCACCTGCTTCGAAGCCACGGCTTCAATGAGGTTCAGGCTGTTTCCGAAATCGCTTCGATCGCCTGACCGAGTGGACCTGACCGAGTGGATGGGTGAACCGAACCATGACCATTGCCGAGGACATGACCTCGACCCGGCCGCAGACGCTGGCCCCGGTGACGGGACAGCTCCCGCCACCCCGCCAGGACCCGCGGTCCCGGGTCGCGCTGCTCAACCTGGTCAAACAGACGGTCAGGGACGGACCGGGCCCGCGTGCCACGGAGCAGCAGTGGGCCAAGGGCAAGCTGACCGTCCACGAGCGGCTGGAACTGCTCTTCGACGAGGGCACGTTCACCGAGATCGAACCGCTGCGCCGGCACCGTGCCACCGGCTTCGGCCTGGAGAACAAGCGCCCTTACACCGACGGTGTGGTGACCGGCTGGGGCGAGGTCATGGGCCGCACGGTCTTCGTCTACGCCCATGACTTCCGGATCTTCGGCGGCTCGCTGGGCGAGGCCCACGCCGAGAAGATCCACAAGGTGATGGACCTGGCCGAATCGGCCGGCGCACCCCTGGTCAGCCTCAGCGACGGCGCCGGGGCCCGGATCCAGGAAGGCGTCACCGCACTCGCCGGATACGGCGGCATCTTCCGCCGCAACGTCCGCTCGTCGGGTGTCATCCCGCAGATCAGCGTGATGCTCGGCCCGTGCGCGGGCGGCGCCACCTACTCGCCGGCGCTCACCGACTTCGTCTTCATGGTGCGCGGCACCTCGCAGATGTACATCACCGGGCCCGATGTGGTGCAGGCCGTCACCGGCGAGAAGATCTCCCACGACCAGCTCGGCGGCGCCGACGTGCACGCGTCGATCTCCGGCGCGGCGCAGTTCGTCTACGAGGACGAGGCCGAGTGCCTCGCCGAAGTCCGCTATCTGCTCTCGCTGCTGCCCTCGAACAACCGGGAACTGCCGCCGGCCGTCGCGACGGCCGACCCGGCCGACCGCCGCAACGAGTCGCTGCTGGAACTGGTGCCGGCCGACGCCAACCGCGCCTACGACATCCGGCCGGTGATCGAGGAGATCGTCGACGACGGCGACTTCTTCGAGGTGCACGCCGCCTGGGCCACCAACATCGTCTGTGCGCTGGCGCGGCTGGACGGCCAGGTGGTCGGCATCGTGGCCAACCAGCCGGCTTCACTGGCGGGCGTCCTGGACATCAACGCGTCGGAAAAGGCCGCACGCTTCGTCCAGATGTGCGACTCGTTCAGCATTCCGCTGGTCACCCTCGTCGACGTGCCGGGCTTCCTGCCCGGCAGCGCGCAGGAGCACGGCGGCATCATCCGGCACGGCGCGAAGCTGCTGTACGCGTACTGCAACGCCACCGTGCCGCGCATCCAGGTCATCCTCCGCAAGGCCTACGGCGGTTCGTACATCGTCATGGACTCACGGTCCATCGGCACCGACCTGTCCTTCGCCTGGCCGACCAACGAGATCGCGGTCATGGGTGCGGAGGGCGCCGCCAACGTCGTCTTCCGGCGCGAGATCGCCGCGGCCGACGACCCGGACGCGGTCCGCGCCGAGCGCATCAAGCAGTACCAGGAGGAACTGATGCACCCCTACTACGCGGCGGAGCGCGGCCTCGTCGACGACGTCATCGACCCGGCGGAGACCCGTTCCGTGCTGATCCGCTCGCTGGCGATGCTCCGCACGAAGCACGCCACGCTCCCGTCCCGCAAGCACGGAAACCCGCCGGTGTGACGGCGATGACGACACCGGGCGCACCGGCCGCAGAGGAGCCGGCAGCAGACGTGGCCGCGGACGAACTGCTCATCCAGTTCGTCCGCGGCGAGCCGGACGACGAACAGGTGGCCGCCGCGACGGTCGCCCTGCTCGCGGTCCTCCGGCAGAAGGCCGTGGCCGACGACGACCAGGGCGGGCGCGGCGGCCAGAGCAGCCGGCCGCCGCGCTGGACCCCCGACAGCTACAGCCCGCCGGGCGCCTGGGCCTACGGCTGACAGCCACGAACTCTCCGCCTGTGCCCCGGATCCGCTGCGGATCCGGGGCACAGCCGTATGTCCACCGTATGGGTCCGCAGCGTGCGGTCCGCAGCGCTGAACTGCTGGGCCGGGCAACGGGCGGGCAAGGGCGGACAACGGGCGGGCAACACTGAACCCACCGCCTCACTCACTGAGGCGGTGGGACGGTGGGGGGAGCGTTGGCGCGGGTTGGGGTCAGGCCGTCTGGTGCGCTCGGCGCTCGGCGACGGCTTTGGGGTAGCGGATCGTGAAGAGCACGGGAATCACGAAGCTGGCGACCTTGACGACGATCATGGGCGTCGTCGCGTGCGCGTCGGCGTGGATGATGAAGGCCAGCACGACGGCGGCGGCCGCGAAGGCGAGCCCCCACACCTGCGTGATGACGGCGTTGGTCCGGTAGAACGCCTCCGTGCGGGCGACCTTCTCCGGTACGAGTTTGCGTGCGATGCCGAGGGTGAACGGCCGACGGATGAGCAGCGAGCCCCAGGCGGTCAGGGCGAGCCATGCGTCGACAAGAGCCGGCCCGTAACGGACCAGATCCGAGTCCGGTTGCGCGTAGGACAGCCAGGCGATCCCCGCGAAGAACACGAACGCGCTGGTCTCGATCACCATCTCGTCCCAGTTCTTGCCGGACTTGCGATCGCGCCAGATCACCACTGTGGCGATCCCGAGCCCGACCAGTGCACCCTTGCGCCAGTCATCGCTTGTGGCGACGAAGGCATAGGCGATCCACGGGAGGAAGCTGATGAGGTAGCGGGTCATGGATAGCTCCTTTCTCGCATCCATTGCGACAGGCGGGACTAAAGCGCCCCTAAAGCGATCCACAGCCCGCAAGGGCATCAAAAAAGGCTACCCCCGTCGGGCGGGCCGTGCACAGGTTTCGCTTTAGCCGTCCGCAAGGAGCCGATCGCACGCTCTCGTGGATATCGCTCCACGGTCCACCGGAGCGTTGGATACGCATCTGGAGGAATCCATGGCCCGCCGCCTTTTCACGTCGGAATCGGTTACCGAGGGACACCCCGACAAAATCGCCGACCAGATCAGTGACTCCGTCCTCGACGCACTCCTCGGGCAGGACCGCACCGCCCGGGTCGCCGTCGAAACCCTGATCACGACCGGTCAGGTACATATCGCCGGTGAGGTCACCACGTCCGCGTATGCCGATATCCCGGCGATCGTGCGGCAGACGGTGCTGGATATCGGGTACGACTCCTCCGCGAAGGGGTTCGACGGGGCTTCGTGCGGTGTGTCCGTCTCGATCGGTGCACAGTCCCCGGACATCGCGCAGGGCGTCGACACCGCGTACGAGTCGCGGGTGGAGGGCGGCGAGGACGACCTCGACCGCCAGGGCGCCGGTGACCAGGGCCTGATGTTCGGCTACGCGTGCGACGACACCCCCGAGCTGATGCCGCTGCCCATCGCCCTCGCCCACCGCCTCTCCCGCCGGCTCTCCGCGGTTCGCAAGAGCGGCCGGCTGGCGTATCTGCGCCCGGACGGCAAGACCCAGGTCACCATCGAGTACGACGGCAGCAAGGCCGTCCGCCTCGACACCGTCGTGATCTCCAGCCAGCACGCGCCCGACATCAGCCTGGACTCCCTGCTCGCCCCGGACATCCGGGAATTCGTCGTCGAGCCCGAGCTGGAAGCCCTCGGCCTCACGCTGTCGACGGAGGGCTACCGGCTCCTCGTCAACCCGACCGGACGGTTCGAGGTCGGCGGTCCGATGGGTGACGCCGGGCTGACCGGCCGGAAGATCATCGTCGACACGTACGGCGGGATGGCCCGGCACGGTGGCGGCGCGTTCTCCGGCAAGGACCCGTCCAAGGTGGACCGTTCCGCCGCCTACGCGATGCGCTGGGTCGCCAAGAACGTCGTCGCCGCCGATCTGGCGACGCGCTGCGAGGTGCAGGTCGCCTACGCCATCGGCAAGGCCGCCCCCGTCGGGCTGTTCGTCGAGACGTTCGGCACCGAGACCATCCCCGTGGCCCGCATCCAGGACGCCGTCAGCCAGGTCTTCGACCTGCGCCCGGCCGCCATCGTGCGTGACCTCGACCTGCTGCGGCCCATCTACGCGCAGACCGCCGCCTACGGCCACTTCGGCCGGACGGACGCCGACTTCACCTGGGAGTCCACCGACCGGGCGGCCAAACTCCGCCAGGCCGCCGGTCTCTGACAGCCGGCCGAGGAAGAGCACCGGAGGAGTGAGTGACTGAGATGCGCACCGCCATCACAGGATCCATCGCAACCGACCATCTGATGGTCTTCCCCGGTCGGTTCACCGACCACCTGGTCGCCGACCAGCTCCAGAACGTGTCCCTGTCCTTCCTCGCCGACACCCTGGAGGTCCGGCGGGGAGGGGTGGCGGCCAACATCGCCTTCGGCATGGGGCAGCTCGGCCTCGCCCCGGTGCTGGTCGGCGCGGTCGGCCCGGACTTCGCCGACTACCAGGTCTGGCTCAAGCAGCACGGCGTCGACACCGACTCCGTCCAGGTCTCCCACGAGCACCAGACGGCCCGCTTCGTCTGCACCACCGACTCGGTGCAGAACCAGATCGCCACGTTCTACGCGGGCGCCATGGCCGAGGCCCGCCGGATCGCCCTCGCCCCCGTCACGGAACGCGCCGGCGCCCTCGACCTGGTCGTCGTCGCGCCCAACGACCCCGAGGCGATGCTCCGGCACACCGCAGAATGCCGTGAGCTGGGCATTCCCTTCGCGGCCGATCCTTCGCAGCAACTCGCCCGGCTGGACGGGGAGCCGGTACGGCTGCTCCTCGATGGCCCACGCTTCCTCTTCAGCAACGAGTACGAGGCGGCGCTCCTCCAGGAACGCACCGGCTGGAGCGCCGACCAGGTGCTCCAGCACGTCGGCACCTGGATCACCACGCTCGGCGCCAAGGGTGTCCGCATCGAGCGCGCGGGCGAGGCACCGCTCCTCGTACCGGCCGCCCCGACCACCGGCGCCACCGAACCCACCGGGGTCGGCGACGCCTTCCGCGCCGGGTTCCTGGCCGGCGTCACCTGGGATCTCACCCTCCGGCGCTCGGCCGAACTGGGCTGCGCCCTGGCCACCGTCGTCCTCGAATCGGTCGGCACCCAGGAGTACCACCTGGACCGCACCGACCTCCTCACCCGGCTGCGGACCGGCTACGGCACCGAGTCCGCCACCGAGCTCGAACCGCGGCTGTCCTACCTGGCGAGGTCCCTGTGAGCGTGAGCCAGGAGAGGGTGCGGCTGCTGCGGGACGCGTTCGCGTCGCGGGTGGTGGTGGGCGACGGCGCCATGGGCACGATGCTCCAGGCGCAGGACCCGTCGATGGACGACTTCGAGAACCTGGAGGGGTGCAACGAGGTTCTGAACGTCACCCGGCCGGACATCGTCCGGTCGGTGCACGAGGAGTACTTCGCGGCGGGTGTCGACTGCGTCGAGACCAACACCTTCGGGGCGAACCTGGCGGCACTGGGGGAGTACGACATCCCCGGCCGCATTCATGAACTCTCGGTCTCCGGTGCCTGGTTGGCCCGCGAGGTGGCGGACGGCTTCGCCACGCCCGACCGGCCGCGCTGGGTGCTCGGCTCCGTCGGGCCGGGCACCAAGCTCCCGACCCTCGGCCACGCCCCCTACGCACTGCTGCGGGACGGCTACGAGGAGAACGTCGCCGGCCTCATCGAGGGCGGCGCGGACGCGATCCTGGTGGAGACCACCCAGGACCTGCTCCAGACCAAGGCCGCCATCGTCGGCGCCCGGCGGGCGATGAGCTCCGCGGGCATCCACCTGCCGCTGATCTGCCAGGTCACGGTGGAGACGACGGGCACGATGCTGCTCGGCTCCGAGATCGGCGCGGCGCTGACGGCGCTGGAGCCGCTCGGCATCGACATGATCGGGCTGAACTGTGCCACCGGCCCCGCCGAGATGAGCGAGCACCTGCGCTACCTGGCCCGGCACGCGCGGACCCAGGTCTCCTGCATGCCGAACGCCGGTCTGCCGGTGCTGGGCAAGGACGGTGCGCACTACCCGCTGTCGCCGGAGGAACTGGCGGACGCGCACGAGACGTTCGTGGGCGAGTACGGGTTGTCGCTGGTCGGCGGCTGCTGCGGCACCACCCCCGAGCACCTGCGCCAGGTCGTGGAGCGGGTGCGGGGCCTGGATGTCGTGCAGCGCAGCCCGCGCCCCGAGCCGGGCGCCGCCTCGCTCTACCAGACCGTCCCGTTCCGGCAGGACGCGTCGTATCTGGCGATCGGTGAGCGGACGAACGCCAACGGCTCGAAGAAGTTCCGTGAGGCGATGCTCGAAGGGCGCTGGGACGACTGCGTCGAGATGGCCCGCGACCAGATCCGCGAGGGCGCGCACCTGCTGGACCTGTGCGTGGACTACGTCGGGCGTGACGGGGTCGCGGACATGGCCGAGGTCGCGGGCCGTTTCGCGACGGCGTCGACGCTGCCGATCGTGCTGGACTCCACCGAGGTCCCGGTGCTGCGGGCGGGGTTGGAGAAGCTGGGTGGTCGGGCGGTCATCAACTCCGTGAACTACGAGGACGGTGACGGTCCCGAGTCCCGGTTCGCGCAGATCACGGCGCTGGCGGCCGAACATGGTGCCGCGCTGATCGCGCTGACGATCGACGAGGAGGGCCAGGCCCGCACCCCGGAGCACAAGGTCGCCATCGCGGAGCGGCTCATCGAGGACCTGACCACCAACTGGGGCATCCTTGAATCGGACATCCTCGTCGACTGTCTGACCTTCACGATCGCGACCGGTCAGGAGGAGTCCCGCAAGGACGGGATCTCGACGATCGAGGCGATCCGTGAGCTGAAGCGCCGCCATCCGATGGTGCAGACGACGCTGGGTCTGTCGAACATCTCCTTCGGCCTGAATCCGGCCGCCCGTGTCGTGCTGAACTCGGTCTTCCTGAACGAGTGTGTGGACGCCGGCCTGGACTCCGCGATCGTGCACGCCAGCAAGATCGTGCCGATCGCCCGCATTCCCGAGGAGCAGCGGGAGATCGCGCTGGATCTGGTCCATGACCGGCGTCGTGAGGGTTATGACCCGTTGCAGGCTTTCCTGGCGGCGTTCGAGGGCGTCGACATGAAGTCCGTCAAGGCCGGCCGTGCGGAGGAACTGGCTGCGCTGCCGCTGGACGAGCGGTTGCAGCGGCGGATCATCGACGGGGAGAAGAACGGTCTGGAGCAGGATCTCGATGAGGCGCTGACCGTTCAGTCGGCTCTGCGGATCGTCAATGACACGTTGTTGGAGGGTATGAAGGTCGTCGGTGAGCTGTTCGGTTCGGGTCAGATGCAGCTGCCGTTCGTGCTGCAGTCCGCGGAGGTCATGAAGACCGCGGTCGCCTACCTCGAACCGCACATGGAGAAGTCCGACGCCGACGGCAAGGGCACCATCGTGCTGGCCACGGTCCGTGGCGACGTCCATGACATCGGCAAGAACCTGGTCGACATCATCCTGTCCAACAACGGCTACAACGTCGTGAACCTCGGCATCAAGCAGCCGGTGGCGGCGATCCTGGACGCGGCGACCGAGCACAAGGCCGATGTGATCGGGATGTCGGGTCTCCTGGTGAAATCCACCGTGATCATGAAGGAGAACCTGCAGGAGCTCAACCAGCGCAAGATGGCCGCCGACTACCCCGTCATTCTGGGTGGCGCAGCATTGACCCGCGCCTATGTCGAGCAGGACCTGCACGAGATCTACGAGGGCGAGGTCCGCTACGCGCGGGACGCGTTCGAAGGCCTGCGGCTGATGGACGCGCTGATCGCCGTCAAGCGCGGCGTCCCCGGCGCCACCCTCCCGCCGCTCAAGCAGCGCCGCGTCGCCGCCGTGGACCGTCCCGCACGCGGCCCGGTGACCCCGGAACCGCTGCCCGCCCGCTCCGACGTGGCCGCCGACAACCCCGTCCCGAAGGCGCCGTTCCTGGGGACGCGGATCGTGAAGGGCATTCCGCTCGCGGAGTACTCCTCCTGGCTGGACGAGCGGGCCACGTTCATGGGCCAGTGGGGCCTGAAGTCCGGCCGTGGCGGCGGGCCTTCGTACGAGGAGCTGGTCGAGACGGAGGGCCGGCCGCGGCTGCGGATGTGGCTGGACCGGCTGCACACCGAGAACATGCTGGAGGCGGCCGTGGTCTACGGCTACTTCCCCTGCGTGTCCAAGGGCGACGACCTGATCATCCTGGACGAGAAGACCGGCGGCGAGAGCCACCGCTTCACGTTCCCCCGCCAGCACCGCGACCGGCACCTCTGCCTGTCGGACTTCTTCCGCCCCGAGGGCAGCGGTGAGCCCGATGTCATCGCGCTCACCGTCGTGACCATGGGGAACAGGGTCTCCGAGGTGGCGAACGAGCTGTTCGCCGCCAACGCCTACCGCGACTATCTCGAACTGCACGGTCTCTCCGTCCAGTTGACCGAGGCGCTGGCCGAGTACTGGCACGCCCGGATCCGCACCGAACTGGGGATCGCGGGCGCCGACCCGGACAACCTGGACGCGATGTTCCGCACCGAGTACCAGGGCTGCCGCTACTCGCTCGGCTACCCGGCCTGCCCGGACCTGGAGGACCGCGCCAAGATCATGGACCTTCTCAAGCCGGAACGTATCGGCGTCGTCCTGTCCGAGGAGTTCCAGCTGCACCCGGAGCAGTCCACCGACGCGATCGTCATCCACCACCCGGAAGCCAGCTACTACAAGGCGTGAGGAGGACCGTCCCCGCTATGACCACCGCATTGACCACCGCTATGACCCCCGTTGTGAATGCGCCGACGACCAGTAACAACCTGCGCGATGTCCTCGCCGCCGGGCAGCGCACGTTCTCGTTCGAGTTCTTCCCTCCGAAGACGGACGCGGGCGAGCGCGTCCTGTGGGACGCGGTCCGCCGTATCGAGGCCGTCGGTCCCACCTTCGTGTCCGTCACCTACGGCGCCGGCGGCTCCTCGCGCGACCGGACCGTGGACGTCACCCGGCGGATCGCCACCGAGACGACGCTGCGCCCGGTCGCCCATCTGACCGCGGTCGGCCACACGGTGGCGGAGCTGCGGCAGATCGTCGGCCGGTACGCGGACGCCGGGATCCGCGACGTCCTCGTCCTGCGCGGCGACCCGCCGGGCGACCCGCGCGGCCCGTGGCAGCGGCATCCCGGAGGCCTGGACCACGCGGCGGACCTCGTCGAACTCGTCCGTTCCATCGGCGACTTCAGCATCGGCGTGGCGGCCTTCCCCGAACGCCACCCCCGCTCCCTGAACTGGGACGACGACATCCGGCACTTCGTCGACAAGTGCCGGGCGGGCGCCGACTACGCCATCACCCAGATGTTCTTCGACGCGGACGACTACCTGCGGCTGCGCGACCGGGTGGCCGCCGCGGGATGCGACACCCCGATCATCCCGGAGATCATGCCCGCCACCGACGTCCGGCAGATCCGGCGCTTCGCGGAGCTGAGCGACGCGACCTTCCCGCCGGCGCTGGCCGAGCAGCTGGCGGCGGCGCAGGACGCCCCGGCGACCGCCCACCGGATCGGGGTGGACCACGCGACGCGGCTGGCCCAGCGCCTGCTCGACGCCGGTGCCCCCGGCCTGCACTACATCACCCTCAACCGGTCCACCGCGACGCTTGAGATCCACCAGAACACAAGGAGCGCAGATGCCGTCCCTCACCGCCGCTGATTTCAAGGTCGCGGACCTCTCCCTCGCCGCTTACGGCCGCAAGGAGATCATCATGGCCGAGCACGAGATGCCCGGTCTGATGTCGATCCGCGCCGAGTACGCGGCGTCCAAGCCGCTGGCCGGCGCGCGGATCACCGGCTCGCTGCACATGACGATCCAGACCGCCGTCCTCATCGAGACCCTGGTCGCGCTGGGTGCGGAGGTCCGCTGGGCGTCGTGCAACATCTTCTCCACCCAGGACCACGCGGCGGCGGCGGTCGCGGTCGGCCCGACCGGCACGCCCGAGGACCCGCAGGGCACCTCCGTCTTCGCCTGGAAGGGCGAGACGATGGAGGAGTACTGGTGGTGTGCCGAGCAGGCCGTCACCTGGCCCGACGGCGGCCTGAACATGATCCTGGACGACGGCGGCGACGTCACGCTGCTGATCCACAAGGGCGTCGAGTTCGAGAAGGCCGGCGCGGTCCCGGACTCCGCCGAGGGCGACTCCGAGGAGTACGGCTACATCCTCGACCTGCTGCGCCGCACCCAGGCGGAGAGCCCCGGCAAGTGGACCACCACGGCGGCCCTCATCAAGGGCGTCACCGAGGAGACCACGACCGGCGTCCACCGGCTCTACGAGATGCGGCGCGACGGCGGCCTGCTCTTCCCCGCGATCAACGTCAACGACTCCGTCACCAAGTCGAAGTTCGACAACAAGTACGGCTGCCGCCACTCGCTCATCGACGGCCTCAACCGTGCCACGGACGTGCTGATCGGCGGCAAGGTCGCCGTCGTCCTCGGCTACGGCGACGTCGGCAAGGGCTGTGCGGAGTCGCTGCGCGGCCAGGGCGCCCGGGTGATCGTCACCGAGATCGACCCGATCTGCGCACTGCAGGCGGCGATGGACGGTTACCAGGTCACGACCCTGGAGGAGGTCGTCTCCGAGGGTGACATCTTCGTGACGACGACCGGCAACAAGGACATCATCATGGCCGCCGACATGGCGAAGATGAAGCACCAGGCCATCGTCAGCAACATCGGCCACTTCGACAACGAGATCGACATGGCGGGCCTCGCCAAGGTCCCCGGCATCGTCAAGGACGAGGTCAAGCCCCAGGTCCACACCTGGAAGTTCCCCGACGGGCACACCATCATCGTGCTGTCCGAGGGCCGCCTGATGAACCTCGGCAACGCGACCGGCCACCCGTCCTTCGTGATGTCGAACTCCTTCGCCAACCAGACGATCGCCCAGATCGAACTCTTCACCAAGACCGCCGATTACCCCATCGGTGTCTATGTGCTCCCCAAGCACCTGGACGAGAAGGTCGCCCGCCTCCACCTCGACGCCCTCGGGGTGAAGCTCACCGCCCTGCGCCCGGAGCAGGCCGCCTACCTCGGCGTCCCGGTCGAAGGCCCGTACAAGGCGGACCACTACCGCTACTGACACCACTCCTGATATCGCCACTGATCCACCCGGTACCGGTGGGTGGAGGGCGTGACGTGACGGGCGCTGCGGGGTTCATCTCCATGTGAACGGAACCTCGCAGTCCTGGCTGCCGCGCTTCAACCTCCTCGTCCCTCTCGTGAGGTCGCTCGCCGATCCGGCCGCGGTCCTGGCGGGCGCCGTCCTCGTCGGGGTGCAGGCGCTGCGGCTCGGGCAGTGGATCGTCGACGACGCGGCCATCACGTACGCCTACGCGCGCAGCATCGACGAGGGGTACGGCCCGGCCCAGCAGGCCGGTGCCCCGCCGGTGGAGGGGTACTCCAACCCGGCGTGGCTGGCGCTGCTGGTGGCCGGGCGGCGGCTGCGGCTGTTCGACCACGGGGCGCTGTTCGGGGTCTCGGACCTCGTGTGGTTCCCCAAAGCGCTGGCGCTGCTGTGCGTGATCAGCATGCTGGCCGCGGTTTCGTTCGCGGCGCGGGCGGTGCTGCCGGGGCGGGCGTGGGCCGTGACGCTGCTCGCCGGTGCGGCGATGGCCGGGAACGTCTCGCTGGTGGTCTGGCTGTTCTCCGGACTGGAGAACCCGCTGTACGGCCTCGCCGTCACCACCCTCGCGGCCCTGCTGGCCCGGTCCGTCGCCCGCGACGCCCTGCTGCGGCCGGGCACCGCCGTCGTGGCCGGCCTCCTCGCGCTGCTCGCCGCGCTCACCCGCCCGGACGGCATCATCTACGCGGCCGCGTACCCCCTGACGACGCTGCTGCTCGCGCGCCGGCGGCGCATGGCTCGTGCGATCGCTTTGTCGACAGCGACCATCGCTCTCCCTTACGCGACTCATCTGCTCTGGAGGCATGCGGAGTTCGGCCGCTGGGTCCCCAACACCGCGGTCGCGAAGGCCCAGCGGGCACCGGACCTGGCCGGCCTCGCCCGCACCACCGAGCTGCTCTCCTTCGCGGGCTGGACCCTGGTCCTCGCCGCGCTGGGCTGCACGGCCGCCGCACTCGCCCGCCCGGGTCCGGGCCGCCGAGCGCTGCTCGCCGTGCTCGTCCCGCTCGCCCTGGCCCTGACCGCCTACGGGACGCTGCAGCGCGACTGGATGGCCCTCTACCGCTTCGCGACCCCGGTATGGACGCTCGCGGCCTTCGCCGGCGCGCTGGCCGCCGTCACCGTATGGGACCGCGAACGGCCGCGCGGACGCGCGGTCCTGGCGTCGGCGCTCCTCGTCGGATCCGTCCTGTCACTCGCCGGACAGCGGCCCCGCGCGGCGGAGTTCCAGGCCGACCCGACGCTGTCGATGTGCTACGTCGCCGACCGCTACGGCCGGTTGTTCAACACCTACGCCGACCGGCTCGCCCTGCCACCCGACGTCGGCCTCCTGCTCCCCGACCTCGGCGGCACCCTCCTGACCAGCCGGCTCCGCATCACCGACCTCGCGGGCCTCACCGACCCGGCCATCGCGGACGCCTACGCGGCGAACGACACGAGCCGCCTGCGCAGCTACGTCTTCGACACCGTGCGCCCCACGTTCATCCACGTCCACCACCCCTGGCCGGCCATCTCCGGCCTCACCCCCGCAGCCCTCACCGCCCACGGCTACGTGCCGCTCTCCACCCGGACGGACACCGGCGACTGGATCCGCCGCGCCGCCGTCCCCGACCCCACCCGCCTCACGGCCCTCCAACACACCACCCTCCCCGCCATCCCCCGCTCCACCCACCTCCGCGCCACCACCCCCACCCACCCCTGCGGCCCCCGCCTCACTCCGACGCCCTGACCATGAACACCCAGGCCCCGACGGCTCCCGCCGGACATCCGGAATGCCGATCGCTATCCGCCTCCTGGCGCCGCCCGCATGACGCAACGACAGCTCGCCCGCTGGCGACACAGGTCTGCCCGGAAGGGCGTTCGGCGGGATACGGCTGGGGATACGCGAAGACCCCGTCCCCAGCGTTTCCGCTGGTTACGGGGTCCTCGGACACTTCTTGCGAAGTGCCCCCGGCAGGATTCGAACCTGCGCACCCGGCTCCGGAGGCCGATGCTCTATCCCCTGAGCTACGGGGGCGTGTCGTCCGCAGTAGCGGTGACGGGTGAAACCCTACCAGCTTGTGCATGGTGCCTGGGTACAGGGTTTTGGGGTGTTGGCCCGAAGGGGGTGGGGGTCGTAGGGGAGGGCTTTAGCGCATGGGGTGCGGTGGGCGGGGGCGGGTTCGGAAAGCTCCCTCTCACGGGGAAGAAGTGGGCAAAACGCGGACGGATCGCGATGGCCCCGCCTACTCTTCGAGATGTGCCGGGCGTGTCCGGCCGGGTCCTTGTGGTCGACGACAACAAGGTCATCCGGCAGCTGATCAGGGTCAATCTCGAGCTGGAGGGCTTCGAGGTCGTGACCGCGGCTGATGGTGCCGAATGCCTGGACATCGTCCACCGGGTGCAGCCCGATGTGATCACGCTCGATGTGGTGATGCCGCGGCTGGACGGACTGCGTACGGCGGCCCGGCTGCGGTCCGACGCGCGGACGCGGGACATACGGATCGCGATCGTCAGCGCGTGCACCCAGCTCGAGGTCGAGCGCGGCGTGGCGGCCGGGGTGGACGCGTTCCTGGGGAAGCCGTTCGAGCCCTCCGATCTGGTGAACATGGTGCGGCGGCTGGCCCATGGCGCACCGGGCGCCCCCGGCGCTCCCGGTGGTGAATCGTCCGCCGGCGCGCCCACCGAGGGCCAGGCGGCCGCGGCCCCCGGTACCGGTTGCGGCTGACGTTGCGGGTGGGGTGACGCCCGCCCCGTCCGGCGCCTTCACCGCTCGCGAAAGAGTGGAGGGCGGCGAAACCCGGTCGCATGGGCACCCCCCTCCTCGCCTACCCTTTCCGTGTGACCCCCGCTGAGCTCTCCCGTGCTGTTCTGAGCACGGTTCGCCGCGCCGTCGCGGCCGATGAGCTGCGGGTGACGGTGCCGGACCGGATCAGCGTGCAGCGTCCACCCCGGCCCGGGTGCGGCGACTACGCGACGAATGTCGCGCTGCAGCTCGCGGGCGCCGCGGGGTGCCCCCCGCGGGAGGTCGCGGAGGTGCTGCGCAAGCGGCTGGCGACGGAACCCGGTATCGCTCAGGTGGTGATCGCGGGCCCCGGCTTCCTGAACATCACGCTCGACGCGGCGGCCTACGGGGACGTGGTGCGCAAGGTGCTGGAGCGGGGCGCGGCCTACGGCCACGGCGACTCCCTCGCCGGCACGAACGTGACACCCGTCCATGACGGCGAGCCCCGCGCGGCGGTCACCGCCGAGGCGCTGGAGCGGCTGCTGCGTTCCTGCGGTGCCAATACCGGGGCTGAAGGCCCCACCGAACCCGCACCCCCCGAACCCGTCTCCGTCCGTCCCGCCGGCGCCACCGCCGCCCAGCTCTGCGAGCTCCTCGGCCCCGACGCCGCCCGCTGGGCGCTACTGCGCCCCCCGGCCGACGACACGCCGTCCCTGGATCCCGCCGTCCTGCTCTCTCAGCGCTCCGGCAATCCGCTCTTCCGGGTCCGTTACGCGCACGCCCGCAGCCGGGCACTGCTCCGCAACGCCCACGATCTGGGCATCGAACCCTCCTCAGACGCTTCGGACGGTACGTTTCACCATCCCGCGGAGACGGACCTCCTCGGCCTGATCGCCGACTACCCCCGTGTCGTAGAGACCGCTGCCCGGCACCGCGCCCCCGATCGGGTCGCCCGCCATCTGGAACGGCTCGCCGACGCTTTCCTCCGCTTCCACGACGAGTGCCCGCCGCTGCCGCGCGGCGACGAGAAACCCTTGGCCGCCCACCGTGTCCGGCTGTCGCTCGCCGAAGCGACCGGCACGGTGCTGGCAGGCGGCCTGGACCTGCTCGGCATCAGCGCGCCAGAACACCTCTGAGGAGACAGAGCCCCGTGAGTAGATCCGCCCACCCCGCCGGGCCCCGCTACGCCGACGTCATGCCCGAGGGGCATTACACCGCGCCCCCCGCCGACCTGAACGTCCTCGATCCGCGCGTGTGGGCCCGTACGGTCACCCGCAACACGGACGGTGCGGCCGAAGTCGGCGGCCTGGACGTGCGCGATCTCGCCGAGGAGTTCGGCACGCCCGCCTACTTCCTCGACGAGGAGGACTTCCGGGCCCGCTGCCACGCCTGGCGCGACGCGTTCGGCGAGGGCGCGGACGTGTTCTACGCGGGGAAGGCGTTCCTGTCGCGGGCGGTCGTGAAGTGGCTGTTCGAGGAGGGGCTCAACCTCGACGTGTGTTCCGGCGGCGAGCTGGCGGTGGCGCTGTCGGCGGGGATGCCGGCCGACCGCATCGCGCTGCACGGCAACAACAAGTCGCTGGAGGAGATCGAGCGCGCCATCGAGGTGGGTGTCGGGCGGATCGTCCTGGACTCGTTCCAGGAGATCGTCCGGGTCGCGCACGTCGCCGAGCGGCTCGGAAAGCGCCAGCGGGTGCAGATCCGGGTGACCGTCGGTGTCGAGGCGCACACGCACGAGTTCATCGCGACGGCGCACGAGGACCAGAAGTTCGGGCTGGCGCTCGCCGGCGGGCAGGCGGCCGAGGCGGTGCGCCGGGTCCTGAAGCTCGACGCGCTGGACCTGGTCGGCATCCACTCGCACATCGGATCGCAGATCTTCGACATGGCCGGCTTCGAGGTCGCCGCGCGCCGCGTGGTGTCGCTGCTCGCCGAGGTCCGTGACGAGCACGGTGTGGAGCTGCCCGAGATCGACCTGGGCGGCGGCCTCGGCATCGCCTACACCTCGGAGGACGACCCGGCCGAGCCGCACGACATCGCCAGGGCGCTGCGGGAGATCGTCACCCGTGAGTGCGAGGCGAACCGGCTGGGCGTGCCGCGGCTGTCCGTGGAGCCGGGCCGGGCGATCGTCGGCCCGACGGCGTTCACGCTGTACGAGGTGGGCACCGTGAAGCCGCTGGAGGGTCTGCGGACGTATGTGAGCGTGGACGGCGGGATGTCCGACAACATCCGCACCGCGCTGTACGACGCCGAGTACAGCGTCTCCCTGGTGTCCAGGACGTCCACGGCCGAGCCGATGCTCGCGCGGGTCGTCGGCAAGCACTGCGAGTCCGGCGACATCGTCGTCAAGGACGCGTTCCTGCCCGCCGACCTCGCGCCCGGCGATCTGCTCGCGGTTCCGGCGACCGGGGCGTACTGCCGTTCCATGGCGAGCAATTACAACCATGCTCTGCGGCCGCCCGTGGTGGCCGTGAATGATGGCGGGGCGCGGGTGATCGTGCGACGGGAGACGGAGGACGATCTCCTGCGTCTTGACGTCGGCTGACGTGAAATCTCAAAAATAGCGGGGCTGATCTCACACACCGGACACGGGATGGATTCTCGCGTCCGGTGCGTGAGACTGGTCCCACCCCGAGAGCTGTGAGAAACGAGGTCGGATGATGCGTACGCGTCCGCTGAAGGTGGCGCTGCTGGGCTGTGGTGTGGTCGGCTCAGAGGTGACGCGCATCATGACGACGCAGGGCGCCGATCTCGCCGCGCGGATCGGAGCCCCGGTCGAGCTGGCCGGCATCGCGGTGCGGCGCCCCAACCGGGTGCGCGCCGGAGTGCCCGCCGAGCTGCTCACCACCGACGCCACCGCCCTGGTCAAACGGGGCGACATCGACGTCGTCATCGAGGTGATCGGCGGCATCGAACCGGTCCGCACCCTCATCACCACCGCCTTCGAGCACGGCGCGTCCGTGGTCAGCGCCAACAAGGCGCTGCTCGCCGCGGACGGCGCGACGCTGCACGCCGCCGCCGCCGCGCACAAGGTCGACCTCTACTACGAGGCCGCCGTGGCCGGTGCCATCCCGCTGATCCGCCCGCTGCGCGAGTCGCTGGCCGGCGACAAGATCAACCGGGTGATGGGCATCGTCAACGGCACGACGAACTTCATCCTCGACAAGATGGACTCCAGCGGCGCCGGCTACTCCGAGGCGCTCGACGAGGCCACCGCGCTCGGCTACGCCGAGGCCGACCCGACCGCCGACGTGGAGGGCTTCGACGCCGCCGCCAAGGCCGCGATCCTGGCCGGGATCGCCTTCCACACCCGTGTGACCATGGACGATGTGTATCGCGAGGGCCTCACCGAGGTCACCGCCGCCGATATCGCGTCCGCCAAGCGGATGGGCTGCACGGTCAAGCTGCTGGCCATCTGCGAGCGCAGCGTCGACGGCAGGTCCGTCACCGCCCGGGTCCACCCGGCGATGATCCCGCTCAGCCACCCGCTGGCGAGCGTCCGTGAGGCGTACAACGCGGTCTTCGTCGAGGCGGAGGCCGCGGGTCAGCTCATGTTCTACGGTCCCGGCGCGGGCGGCGCACCCACCGCCTCCGCCGTACTCGGCGACCTCGTGGCCGCCTGCCGCAACAAACTGGCAGGCACCACAGGCGCCGGCGAGTCCGCGTACACGCAACTGCCGGTGAGCCCGATGGGCGATGTGGTCACCCGCTACCACATCAGCCTTGACGTGGCGGACAAACCGGGTGTTCTCGCCCAGGTCGCCACCGTTTTCGCGGAACACGACGTGTCGATCGACACGGTCCGCCAGCAGGGCAAGGACGGCGAAGCGTCCCTCGTCGTCGTCACTCACCGTGCGCCCGACGCCGCCCTGTCGGCGACCGTCGGAGCACTGCGGAAGCTCGACACCGTGCGCGGTGTCGCCAGCATCATGCGCGTGGAAGGGGAGTAACCCACTATGAACGCTGTCACCGACCACCCCCGAATGTCCGGCACCCACCAGTGGCGCGGCATCATCGAGGAGTACCGCAGCCGGCTGCCGGTCTCGGCGGACTCCCCGGTCGTCACGCTCCTGGAGGGTGGCACTCCGCTCGTTCCCGCCCAGCTGCTCTCCGAGCTGACCGGCTGCGACGTGTTCCTCAAGGTCGAGGGCGCCAACCCCACCGGCTCCTTCAAGGACCGCGGGATGACCATGGCGATCACCCGGGCCAAGGAGGAGGGTGCCAAGGCCGTCATCTGCGCCTCCACCGGCAACACCTCCGCCTCGGCGGCCGCCTACGCGGTGCGCGCCGGAATGGTCTGCGCGGTCCTGGTGCCGCAGGGCAAGATCGCACTCGGCAAGATGGGCCAGGCGCTGATCCACGGCGCGAAGATCCTGCAGGTCGACGGCAACTTCGACGACTGCCTGGACCTGGCCCGCGGACTGTCGGAGAAGTACCCCGTGGCGCTGGTCAATTCGGTCAACCCGGTACGTATCGAGGGCCAGAAGACCGCGGCGTTCGAGATCGTCGACGCGCTCGGCGACGCGCCCGACATTCACCTGCTTCCGGTGGGCAACGCGGGCAACATCACGGCGTACTGGCGCGGCTACCGCGAGTACGCGGCCGACGGCATCTCCACCCGCAAGCCGCGCATGTGGGGCTTCCAGGCGTCCGGTTCCGCTCCGATCGTCAACGGCGCTCCGGTGCGCAGCCCGCAGACCATCGCGACCGCGATCCGGATCGGCAACCCCGCCTCCTGGCAGTTCGCCGAGGAGGCGCGGGACGAGTCCGGCGGTCTGATCGAAGCGGTGACCGACCGTCAGATCCTCTCCGCGTACCGACTGTTGGCCGCCAAGGAGGGCGTCTTCGTGGAGCCCGCCTCGGCCGCTTCCGTCGCGGGTCTGCTCAAGGCGCTCGAAGAAGGCAAGGTCGACCCGGGTCAGCGGATCGTCTGCACCGTGACCGGCAACGGCCTCAAGGACCCGGACTGGGCGGTCGCCGGAGCGCCCCAGCCGGTCACCGTGGCGGTCGACGCCGACGCCGCGGCCGAGAAGCTCGGGCTGGTCTGACGCGGCGCCGTGGCGAAGGGGCGCACGAAGAAGCTCGCGACACGCATCACGCGCTGTTCGTGCGCCCTATGTCGCAGCAGAACCTTCCTTCGATAGGCTGACCCCAGCGGCGCCGCAGTGCGCCGATCCGGCTCATGCCACAGGCATTGCCGCTCCTGCCGCACACCGCAGCCCCGCCGTACACCGCCGATGGCTGGCATTCCGGGGCAGAACCGCCCTTCGCACCGGAACAAGCACCTGCACAACAGGCACCAGCGCAACGAGCACCACCTGCACCAGAACAAGCACCAGCACAAGGAGAATCGTCGAACGATGGCCGGTCCCGCGTTCCGCGCCGCCGCGGTCCGAGTGCGCGTCCCCGCGACCAGCGCCAACCTCGGGCCCGGCTTTGACGCCTTCGGCCTGGCGCTGGGCCTGTACGACGATGTCGTGGTCCGGGTCGCCGACTCCGGGCTGCATGTCGACATCGCCGGCGAGGGCGCCGAGAATCTGGCCCGCGACGAGAAGCACTTGGTCGTGCGCTCGATGCGGACCGCCTTCGATCTGCTCGGCGGACAGCCGCGCGGCCTCGAGGTGGTCTGCGCCAACCGCATCCCGCACGGCCGCGGCCTGGGCTCCTCGTCCGCCGCGATCTGCGCCGGGATCATGGCCGCCCGCGCCGTGACGATAGGCGGCCCCGAGCGTCTCGACGACGCCGCGCTGCTGGAACTGGCCACCGAGATCGAGGGCCACCCCGACAACGTCGCCGCCTGTCTGCTCGGCGGCTTCACCCTCGCCTGGACCGAGTCCGGTGCCGCCCGCGCGATCCGGATGGATCCGGCGGCCTCCGTCGTCCCGGTGGTGTTCGTACCGTCCAAGCCGGTACTGACCGAGGTCGCCCGCGGCCTCCTGCCGCGCACCGTCCCGCATGTGGACGCCGCGGTGAACGCGGGCCGCGCGGCGCTGCTGGTGGAGGCGCTCACCCGCCGTCCCGAGCTATTGCTGCCCGCCACCGAGGACCGGCTGCACCAGGACTACCGTGCTCCCGCCATGCCCGAAAGTGTGGCTCTGGTGAACCGGCTGCGTGCCGACGGCGTCCCTTCAGTCATCTCGGGAGCGGGGCCCACGGTCCTCGCGCTCACCGAGGAAGGCGCCGCGGACAAAGTCTCCCGGCTCGCGGGCGAGGGGTGGGCGGCGAACCGTCTGGCCCTCGACGCGGCAGGGGCCTGTGTACTGCCCCTGGCAGTGGGGCAGTGACACGATTGCCGGTTGGAGAGAGGGGGAATGTTTGTTGGATCCGGTAGTGTTAATGTCAAGCCTGCACTCGACGGCCCATGCATACGAATGGTGCCGAAGTGCACGCAGAAGTGATCTGTGTCCCTTCTGGGGACCGCCACTCTTCCGGGAGCCTCCCACACTGCCTGAGCATCCTGCCTAAGCAGTGTCGAGCACGCTCCGGAGTCGGCGCGAATTATCTCCTTGAACCTTCGCGCCGGAACCATGTAGGTATTTCTGCCGCCATCAGGCGGACCATCGCCCCGGCTCTGAGCAGCGGAAACGCCCAGATCCGGACAGCACAACCGGTCGCCGAGCCAGACAGGCCGACGTCCGCTCCAGGGAAGGACCCTTCGTGAGCGACACCACCGATCTGATGGGCGTGCGTGCAGACGCCGCGCCCGCTCCGGACGCCGCTGCCGCGCCTGCCACCGGTGCTGCCCCCAAGCGCCGCCGGTCGGGGACCGGCCTCGACGGCATGGTCCTGGCAGAGCTGCAGCAGCTTGCCTCCGGTCTCGGTATCAAGGGCACCGCGCGGATGCGCAAGAGCCAGCTGATCGAGACGATCAAGGAGACGCAGGCCGGCAAGGGTGCGGCCACCAGCGCTCCCAAGGCCGCCGCGGTAGCCGGGACGGCGACCGCCGAGCCCGTTGCCGAGAAGCCGAAGCGCCGGGCGACCTCCCGGGCCCGCACGGTGGAGAGCTCCGAGCCCGCTGTCGCGGCTCCGGCCGCCGCCGCGCCGTCCGAGGCGAAGCAGATCGAAATTCCCGGCCAGCCCGCCGGTGAGCAGCCCAAGGCTGCCAGGAACGAGCGGGCCGGCGAGCGCGCCGAGGCCGCAGTTGACGGTGCCGAGGGCAAGCCCGCCGCCGACGGCAGGACCGCGGCCGGCGAGGAGCGCCAGGACCGCCAGCGCGGCCAGCGCGGCGACCGGCAGAACGACCGCCGCGAGCGGCAGGAGCGGCAGCGCGAGCGCCGCAACAACCGTGGCGACGAGAACGGCGCGGCCGCCGCGGGCGGCGGCGCGGAGGGCGGCAACCGCCAGAACCGCGGCAACCAGGGCGGCGGCCAGGGCCAGAGCCCGCAGGGCCAGAGCCAGGGCGGCCAGAACCAGGGCCAGGGCCGCGACCAGGGCCAGGGCCGCGACCAGGGCCAGGGCGGCCAGGGTCAGGGCCGTGACCAGAGCCAGGGTCAGAACGCGCAGGACGACGACGAGTTCGGTGACGGCCGCGGCCGCCGTCGGGGCCGTTACCGCGACCGCCGCGGGCGGGGCAGCAACCGCCGCGATGAGCAGCAGCAGTTCGGCAACGAGCCGACGGTCAACGACGACGACGTCCTGATCCCCGTCGCGGGCATCCTGGACATTCTCGACAACTACGCGTTCATCAGGACGTCCGGCTACCTGCCGGGTCCGAACGACGTGTACGTCTCGCTCGCCCAGGTCCGCAAGAACGGTCTGCGCAAGGGTGATCACGTCACCGGCGCCGTCCGCCAGCCCAAGGACGGCGAGCGCCGCGAGAAGTTCAACGCGCTGGTCCGGCTGGACTCGGCGAACGGCATGGCGGCGGACTCCGGCCGCGGCCGTCCGGAGTTCCAGAAGCTGACCCCGCTGTACCCGCAGGACCGGCTCCGCCTGGAGACCGACCCGGGTGTGCTGACGACCCGGATCATCGACCTGGTCGCGCCGATCGGCAAGGGCCAGCGTGGTCTGATCGTGGCCCCGCCGAAGACCGGTAAGACCATGATCATGCAGGCGATCGCCAACGCGATCACCGTGAACAACCCCGAGTGCCACCTGATGGTCGTCCTGGTCGACGAGCGTCCGGAAGAGGTCACCGACATGCAGCGGTCGGTGAAGGGCGAGGTCATCTCCTCGACCTTCGACCGTCCCGCCGAGGACCACACCACCGTCGCCGAGCTGGCCATCGAGCGCGCCAAGCGTCTCGTCGAGCTGGGTCACGACGTGGTCGTCCTGCTGGACTCGATCACCCGTCTGGGCCGCGCGTACAACCTCGCGGCGCCGGCCTCCGGCCGCATCCTGTCCGGTGGTGTCGACTCGACCGCGCTCTACCCGCCGAAGCGCTTCTTCGGTGCGGCGCGCAACATCGAGGACGGCGGCTCGCTGACCATCCTGGCCACCGCGCTGGTCGAGACCGGCTCGCGCATGGACGAGGTGATCTTCGAGGAGTTCAAGGGCACCGGCAACATGGAGCTCAAGCTCGACCGCAAGCTCGCCGACAAGCGCATCTTCCCCGCGGTGGACGTCGACCCGTCCGGTACCCGTAAGGAAGAGATCCTGCTCGACCGCGACGAGCTCGCGATCGTCTGGAAGCTCCGCCGGGTGCTGCACGCGCTCGACTCGCAGCAGGCGATCGAGCTGCTGCTGGACAAGATGAAGCAGACGAAGTCGAACGCCGAGTTCCTGATGCAGATCGCCAAGACGACCCCGGGCAACAGCAACGACTGACCCGGGCTCGGGACCCTTCCGAGACGTATGTCACAGAAGGGCCTCAGGAGGCTCGGAACGGGCTCTCAGGCTCCCCGGAAGGGGTCCCTGGGAGCCCGTTCTTATGTGCGGCGTGCACACTCGCCAGGAACCACGTCGGGCGGTTCGCCGTCTGACATACAAGACAAGCCACGCCTGAGCGACACAGCTGGGGGTAGCAGCACACCGACGACGGACGAGGACTGAGGCCATGGCGGACGACACGAGCGATACGCGGGGGACGAACGGCGGCTCCCAGCACGCCTCCGGCCGCCGCCGGCGGACGGCCCCGCGCCGCCGCCTGCTGCGAATAGCCGTCTGGGCCGTGGCGGGACTGGTCGTCGTGGGCGGTGCGGGCGCCGGTTACCTGTACTTCAAGCTCAACGGCAACATCAAGGGCGTCAACATCAACCAGGCGCTCGGTGACAACCGGCCGGAGCAGGTCGACAACGGCTCGGAGGACATACTCGTCCTCGGTTCCGACTCCCGCGCCGGCGCGAACGACAAGTACGGCACGGACGAGGGCAGCGCCCGCTCCGACACCGCGATGATCGTGCACCTCTACGAGGGCCACAAGACGGCCAGCGTGGTGAGCATCCCGCGCGACACCCTGATCACCCGCCCGGAGTGCGCCAGGACCGGCGGCGGCACCTCGCCCGCGGTGAACAAGGTGATGTTCAACGAGTCGTACTCGGTCGGTGGCCCCGCGTGCGCGGTCAAGACCGTCGAGTCCATGACCGGTATCCGCATGGACCACTACATCGAGGTCGACTTCACCGGCTTCAAGGGCCTGATCGACGCCCTGGGCGGGGTCCCCGTCACCACGAGCAAGGCGATCCACGACACGTCCAGCCACCTGGACCTCGCGGCCGGCACCCACACGCTCAACGGCGAGCAGTCGCTCGGCCTGGTCCGCACCCGGCACGCGGTGGCCGACGGCAGCGACCTGGGCCGCATACAGCTGCAGCAGGCGTTCATGAAGGCGCTCATGGACCGGGTGAACGGCCTGGGCCTGCTGTCGAGCCCCACGCGGCTCTACAAGGTCGCGGACAAGGCCACGAAGGCCATCACCACGGACTCGGACCTGGCCTCCATCAGTGGTCTGAAGAGCCTGGCGGGGAGCCTCAAGGGCCTGAAGTCCGAGAACATCAACATGGTGACGCTGCCGGTCCAGTACGCCAAGAGCGACGCGAACCGCGTCGAGCCGATGGACTCGCAGGCCGCCCTGGTCTGGCAGACGCTCAAGGCGGACCTGCCGATACCGGCCGCCGCCACCAAGGGCTCCGCCGCCGACGAGACCGATGCCAAGGGCGTCGTCGGAACCGGTTCCTGAAGCCGTTCCCGAACCCCTCGAACGGGTTCCCGCACCGGTTCCGGGCCTTTTCCGGACCGTGCGGGGCCGTCGGGAATGAAATCCGGCCGCCTCTCGTTTTGGGAGATGCGGCCGGTGCTGGCAGACTGGACCGCTGGCCCCGGTTCACGTGACGCAAACCCGCTCCACGACCCGGCGCCCTCCCGAACCTAGGAGCATCCCTTGAAGCGCGAAATCCACCCCGAGTACGTCGAGACCCAGGTCACCTGCACCTGTGGCGCGTCGTTCACGACCCGCAGCACCGAGAAGAGCGGCGTGATTCGCGCCGACGTCTGCTCCGCGTGCCACCCGTTCTACACGGGCAAGCAGAAGATCCTCGACACCGGTGGCCGCGTGGCCCGCTTCGAGGCCCGCTTCGGCAAGAAGGCCGCCGGGTCCGCCCAGAAGTAGCGACCCGAAAGCGCCGGTTCTCGGTCTCCCGACACCTCGGGGGACCGGACCGGCGCTTTGTCGTCCGGTACCGATAGCAGTCCAGGGTTGTTCAGGAGAGGCACAGCAATGTTCGAGGCAGTCGAGGAACTGATCGGCGAGCACGCCGACCTCGAGAAGCGGCTCGCCGATCCCGCGGTGCACGCGGATCAGGCCAATGCCCGCAAGCTCAACAAGCGCTACGCCGAACTGACGCCGATCATCGGCACCTACCGCTCCTGGAAGCTGACCGGCGAGGACATCGAGACCGCCCGTGAGTTCGCCCAGGACGATCCGGACTTCGCGGCCGAGCTCAAGCTGCTGGACAAGCAGCGCGCCGAGCTGACCGAGAAACTGCGGCTGCTGCTCGTACCGCGCGACCCGCACGACGAGAAGGACGTCATCCTCGAGGTCAAGGCCGGAGAGGGCGGCGAGGAGTCCGCGCTGTTCGCCGGCGACCTGCTGCGGATGTATCTGCGGTACGCCGAGCGCGTCGGCTGGAAGACCGAGATCATCGAGGCGAACGAGTCCGACCTCGGCGGCTACAAGGACGTCCAGGTCGCGGTGAAGACCAAGGGCGGCAACGGTGCCACCGAGCCCGGCCAGGGCGTCTGGGCCCGGCTGAAGTACGAGGGCGGCGTGCACCGCGTGCAGCGGGTGCCCGCCACCGAGTCGCAGGGCCGGATCCACACCTCCGCGGCCGGCGTGCTCGTCACGCCCGAGGCCGAGGAGGTCGAGGTCGAGATCGGCCCGAACGATCTGCGCATCGACGTGTACCGCTCGTCGGGCCCCGGCGGCCAGTCCGTCAACACCACCGACTCCGCGGTGCGCATCACGCACCTGCCGTCCGGTCTGGTCGTCTCCTGCCAGAACGAGAAGAGCCAGCTCCAGAACAAGGAGTCGGCGATGCGTATCCTGCGTTCCAGGCTGCTCGCCGCCGCGCAGGAGGAAGCCGACCAGGAGGCCTCCGACGCGCGCCGCAGCCAGGTCCGCACGGTGGACCGCTCCGAGCGGATCCGGACGTACAACTACCCCGAGAACCGCATCTCGGACCACCGCGTCGGCTTCAAGGCGTACAACTTGGACCAGGTCCTCGACGGGGACCTCGACGCGATGATCCAGGCGTGTGTCGATGCCGACTCCGCCGCCAAGCTGGCCGCGGCCGGCGACGCCGGCTGACACCAGCCGAAGCGCCGGCTGACCAGCCACAGCGCGAGCTAACAGGAGGGCAATCAGTGAACGTGCTGCTCGCCGAGGTGGCGCAGGCCGCCCAGCGGCTGGCCGACGCCGGCGTGCCGTCCCCGCGTTTCGACGCGGAGGAACTGGCCGCGTACGTGCACGGCGTCAAGCGCGGCGAGCTGCACTCGGTCGCCGACTCCGAATTCGACGCCCGTTACTGGGAGGCGGTCGCCCGCCGCGAGGCCCGCGAACCGCTCCAGCACATCACCGGGCGCGCCTTCTTCCGGTATCTGGAGCTCCAGGTCGGGCCGGGCGTCTTCGTCCCCCGCCCCGAGACGGAGTCGGTCGTCGGCTGGGCGATAGACGCCGTACGGGCCATGGACGTGGCCGAGCCGCTGATCGTCGACCTGTGCACCGGCTCCGGCGCCATCGCGCTGGCCCTGGCCCAGGAGGTGCCGCGGTCGCGCGTGCACGCCGTGGAGCTGTCGGAGAAGGCCCTGGAATGGGCCCGCAAGAACATCGAAGGAAGCAAGGTCCAGCTGGAGCACGGCGACGCGCTCAGCGCGTTCCCCGAGCTCAACGGCCAGGTGGACCTCGTCATCAGCAATCCGCCGTACATCCCGCTCACCGAGTGGGAGTACGTACAGCCCGAAGCGCGTGACCACGACCCCGAACTTGCCCTCTTCTCGGGTGAGGACGGCCTCGACACCATCCGCGGCATCGAGCGCACGGCGCACCGGCTGCTGCGGCCGGGCGGCGTCGTCGTGATCGAGCACGCGGACTCCCAGGGCGGTCAGGTTCCGTGGATCTTCAAGGAGGACGCCGGCTGGGCCGACGCCGCCGACCACCCCGACCTGAACAACCGGCCCCGCTTCACCACGGCCCGCAAGGCGACGCCATGATGACGCGGGTCAACTGCACGCACGGCGCCGCAGCGGCGCACAGCCTGGAGGTCAGCTAATGGCACGGCGTTACGACTGCTCGGACGCGACCGACCGCGCCGCCGGACTGCGCGAAGCGACGTCCGCCATCAAGCGTGGTGAGCTCGTCGTGCTGCCCACCGACACCCTGTACGGCATCGGCGCGGACGCGTTCGACGCACAGGCCGTCGGCGATCTGCTGGAGGCCAAGGGCCGGGGCCGCAACATGCCCTCCCCGGTGCTGGTCGGCTCCCCGAACACGCTGCACGGCCTGGTCACGGACTTCTCCGAGCAGGCCTGGGAGCTCGTCGACGCCTTCTGGCCCGGCGCGCTCACCCTCGTCGCCAAGCACCAGCCGTCCCTGAACTGGGACCTCGGCGACACCCGCGGCACCGTCGCGGTCCGGATGCCGCTGCACCCCGTCGCGATCGAACTGCTGACCGCCACCGGCCCGCTCGCGGTGTCCAGCGCCAATCTGACCGGCCACCGTTCCCCCGAGGACTGCGACGCCGCCCAGGAGATGCTCGGCGACTCCGTCGCGGTGTACCTGGACGCCGGGCCGACGCCCGCCACCGTCCCGTCGTCCATCGTCGACGTGACCGGCAAGATCCCGGTGCTGCTGCGGGCCGGCGCGATCAGCGCCGACCAGCTCCGAGAGGTCGTACCCGACCTGGAGGAGCGCAATTGACCGCGCCCGAAAGGCGTGGCATACCGGGTCAGCGCGATGACCGCTTCCGCATCCTCCACGTCTGCACCGGCAATGTCTGCCGCTCGCCGATCGCCGAGCGGCTGACCCGCCATGAGCTGACGCTGCGCCTCGGTGACGGTGCCGACGGGATCCTCGTCGAGTCCGCCGGCACCTGGGGGCACGAAGGCGCGCCCATGGAGGCGCACGCCGCCGCCGTCCTCACCGAGTACGGCGCCGACGCGTCCGGGTTCATCGGCCGTGAGCTGCTCGACGACCACGTCATCGACGCCGACCTGGTGCTGACCGCGACCCGCGACCACCGCGCGCAGGTCATCTCGATGGGGCACGCGGCGGGGCTGCGCACCTTCACGCTGAAGGAGTTCACCCGGCTGGTGCGGGCGATAGATCCCGCGACCCTCCCCGAGGGCAGTGTGTCCGACCGTGCCCGCGCGCTGGTCCGTGCCGCCGCCGCGCTGCGCGGCTGGCTGCTGGCCCCGAGCGCCGAGGCCGACGAGGTCTACGACCCCTACGGCGCCCCGATCGGGTTCTTCCGCAGCATCGGCGAGGAGATCCACAGCTCCCTCGACCCGGTCGTCACCGCGCTGACCGGAATCCGTACCCCGACCCCCCGGTAGGGCCCCGAGCCCCCCGGCAGGCCGGGCGCGGCCGGATCCGGCACGTGATGCTCCGCTCGCCGGGCGCCGCGGCGGCGGCGCCCCTACAGTTGGGTGCAGTAACCCGACCCTCCTGCGGGAGTCCAGCCATGCCGGTCGCCGAAACGACTTCACCCACCCCGCTGCGGCCCGCCGCCCAGACGTGGCAACCGGACTTCGACGCGCTGCGTCGGCAGGACCCGGAGCTGGCGGGTGTGCTGCTCGCCGAGCTGGAACGGCAGAGCACCACGCTGCAGTTGATCGCGGGGGAGAACTTCACCTCGTCCGCCGTCCTCGCCGCGCTCGGCTCGCCGCTCGCCAACAAGTACGCCGAGGGTTATCCCTCCCGCCGTCACCATTCCGGGTGCGAACTGGTCGACGTGGCGGAGCGGCTGGCGGTGGAGCGTGCCACCGGCCTGTTCGGCGCCGCGCACGCCAACGTGCAGCCGTACTCCGGGTCCTCGGCCGTCCTGGCCGCGTACGCGGCGCTGCTGGTCCCCGGTGACAAGGTGCTCGCGATGGCGCTGCCGCACGGCGGCCACCTCACGCACGGCTCGCAGGCGAACTTCTCCGGCCGCTGGTTCCGCTTCGTCGGCTACGGGGTGACGCCGCCCGGTGCCCCGGACGGCGGCGGACTGATCGACTACGACCAGGTACGGGCGCTGGCCCGGGAGCACCGTCCCAAGGCGATCGTGTGCGGCGCCATCGCGTACCCCCGGCACATCGACTACCGGACGTTCCGGGAGATCGCCGACGAGGTCGACGCGTATCTGATCGTGGACGCCGCGCACACCCTGGGCCTGGTCGCCGGCGGTGCCGCGCCCAGCCCCGTGCCGTACGCGGACGTGGTGTGCGCCACCACCCACAAGGTGCTGCGCGGACCGCGCGGCGGGCTGATCCTGTGCGGCGCCGATCTCGCCCAGCGCATCGACCGGGCGGTCTTCCCGTTCTCGCAGGGCGGCCCGCATCTGCACTCCATCGCCGCGAAGGCGGCGGCCTTCGCCGAGGCCGCGACCCCGGCGTTCGCCGCGTACGCCCACCAGGTCGTCGCCAACGCGCGGCTGCTGGCCGACGCGCTCGCCGCCGAGGGGATGACGATCACCACCGGCGGTACCGACACCCATCTGATCACCGCCGATGTCACTCCGCTGGGTGTCACCGGAGTACAGGCGCGAGGACGCTGCGCCGCCGCCGGAATCGTCCTCGACAAGTACGCGCTGCCGTACGATCCGCAGCCGTCCGACATCGCGTCCGGCATCCGGATCGGTACCGCCGCGGTGACCACCCAGGGCATGGCGGAACCGGAGATGTCGCAGGTCGCACCCCTGATCGCCCGGGCGCTGCGCGAGGAGCAGGGGCTCGCCGCCGAGGTCGCGCAGTTCGTCGGAGGCTTCCCGCCGTACCCGGCGTGACCGGCCGTCCCGCGACACTGGAACCGCGGGCCGGTATCTGTGAGTCTTCGCAGATGTTCGCAGCTGGGAGTACGACGCCACTAAGGTGTGACGCTGTGAGGACCTGCCCGACGCCCCTGAAGCACCGCTTCGTCCGGCCGACCCTGCCGGAGGCAGCCCTGTGCGCGAGTATCTGCTGACGCTTTGTGTGACCGCCGCCGTTACGTATCTGCTGACGGGCCCGGTGCGGAAGTTCGCGATCGCGGCCGGCGCCATGCCGGAGATCCGTGAGCGGGACGTGCACCGGGAGCCGACACCCAGGCTCGGCGGGATCGCGATGTTCGGCGGGCTGTGCGCGGGTCTGCTGGTCTCCTCCCATCTGTGGAACCTCAGCAGCGTCTTCGAGCTGTCCAACGAGCCGCGGGCGCTGCTCTCCGGAGCGGGCCTGATCTGGCTGCTGGGCGTGCTGGACGACAAGTGGGGCGTGGACGCGCTGATCAAGCTCGGCGCCCAGATGATCGCCGCGGGCGTCATGGTGCTGCAGGGTCTGACGATCCTGTGGCTGCCGGTCCCCGGTGTGGGCACCGTCTCACTCTCGCCGATCCAGTCCACGCTGCTCACCGTCGCGCTGGTCGTGATCACCATCAACGCCGTCAACTTCGTCGACGGCCTCGACGGCCTGGCGTCCGGCATGGTCGCCATCGCCGCCATCGCGTTCTTCATGTACGCCTACCGCATGTGGTACGGCTACGGCGTCGAGGCGGCCGCCCCCGCGACGCTGTTCAGCGCGATCCTCATCGGGATGTGCCTGGGCTTCCTGCCGCACAACCTGCACCCGGCCCGGATCTTCATGGGCGACTCCGGCTCGATGCTGATCGGCCTGGTCCTCGCCTCGTCCGCGATCTCCATCACCGGCCAGGTGGACCCGGACGCCATCACCGACATGACGGGGTCCACCCGGGAGACCGTGCACTTCATGGTGCCGGTCTACATGCCGCTGCTGCTGCCGCTCACCCTGATCGCGATCCCGGCCGCGGACCTGGTGCTGGCCATCGTGCGCCGCACCTGGAACGGGCAGTCGCCGTTCGCCGCCGACCGCGGACATCTGCACCACCGGCTGCTGGAGATCGGCCACTCGCACAGCCGGGCCGTGCTGATCATGTACTTCTGGTCGGCGTTGATCGCGTTCGGCGCGGTCGCCTTCTCGCTCAACTCCTCCAGCCTGTGGATCGTGCTGGTGATCATGGTCCTCAGCGCCGTCGGCCTGGTCGTGCTGCTGCTGCCGCGGTTCCGGCCGCGCGCACCGCGCTGGGCCGAGGCGTTCGTGCCGCCGCGCTACCGCCGCAAGCGCCGGACGACGCAGGCCGCGCAGCTCGCCGCCGAGCAGCTGATCCGCGCCGGCGGAGCGGCCGGCGTGCACGGTTCGACGGCCATCGGCGACCGCTCCCGGCTGCCCGACCGACGCCCGGTCGACAGCCGCAGGTAATCGGCTGTGCGCCTCTACCAGACGCCGAGTTGGACGTCAGCCGGACGACACGCCGACTACTCCTTCCGTGTGACAGGCAGCACACTTACAAGGTAAAGACCGCATCAAATACTTTGTGATACCGTTCACGAAACCCGGGAAACAAGCCGAAAGACCCTAGTGCGACGGTCTTCCGGCGTGAGGCACGTCCTCGGTCCGGGTCTACGCTCGTCTCCGACGACCAGCCGCTTTCCCCCAACTCCCGCCGGAGGAGCTGCCACCATGCAGTCCAACGACGTCCGAACGTTCCTTCACTGCGCTGTCCCCACCGTTGCGGCCGGCGTCATCGCTGTCGCTGTCGGTGGCATGGTCACCGGTGGCAAAGGAGCGATCGGCGGCGCCCTCGGTGCTGTGATCGTCATGATCTTCATGGGTATTGGCTTGTTCGCGCTGCAGCGGACCGCGAGGTCCCTGCCACATCTGTTCCAGGCCATGGGCCTGATGCTCTACACGACTCAGCTGTTGGTGCTCGCGATCATCCTTGCGCTGTTCAAGCACACCACGCTGTTCGACCTGCCGACTTTCGCCTTCTCGGTGCTCGCTGCGTCCCTGGTCTGGATCCTTGCCCAGGCTCGCGCTCATATGAAGGCCAAGATCTTCTACGTGGACCCGGATTCCGCAGGGTCCACGTCGTGAATGGTAGGGGCGCGGTAAAGGCGTCGCCGCTCATTTGCTATCGTCCGGTCTCAACTGCGGCAGAGCTGGCGCGGGCGGCGAGATTGCCTGCTCAGCCTCTCGGCTCGAAGCCGATGCGCCGCCCCCACATCTGCAAGACCAGTCCAGTGCCGTTCCGTGGCTGCACGCCGCGCCGACACATCGAGGTTGCCCTACCCATGTGCCACGCTGAAGGAGCTCGCGGTGAGTGCTGACCAGGTTCTCGCCTTCGAGACCGACTGCCACATCTTCGACTCGAGCCACTGCGGCTTCCCCTCCCCGGGTCTGCACTCCTTCGTCTTCGAACCGATCTTCAGTATCGGCAGCTTCGACTTCAACAAGCCGATGCTGCTTGCTCTGCTGAGCACGGTCGTCGTCGTCGGATTCTTCTGGGCGGCCTTCAACCGGCCGAAGCTGGTCCCGGGCAAGCTGCAGATGATCGGCGAGGCCGGATACGACTTCGTGCGTCGCGGGATCGTCTACGAGTCGCTCGGCAAGAAGCAGGGCGAGAAGTACGTTCCGCTGCTGGTCTCGCTGTTCTTCATGGTCTGGATCATGAACCTGTGGTCGATCGTTCCGGTCGCCCAGTTCCCGGTGACATCGATCATCGCCTTCCCCGCAGGGATGGCAGCGATCGTCTACGTCACCTGGATGACGCTGACCTTCAAGACGCACGGCTTCGTCGGCGGACTGAAGAACATCACCGGCTACGACAAGTCGCTCGGCGCGGTGCTCCCCATGGCCGTCGGCATCGAGTTCTTCTCGAACGTCCTTGTGCGTCCTTTCACGCACACGGTCCGGCTCTTCGCGAACATGTTCGCCGGCCACCTGCTGCTGCTGATGTTCACCATTGCCAGCTGGTACCTGCTCAACGATGTCGGTATCGCCTACGCCGGTGTCTCGTTCGTGATGGTGATCGTGCTGACCGCCTTCGAGCTCTTCATCCAGGCAGTCCAGGCCTACGTCTTCGTCGTCCTGGCCGCCAACTACATCCAGGGCGCGCTCGCCGAGCACCACTGAGCCCATCCCACCCAGACGTCCGGTGGCCAACCCCCACCGGCTTGTGAAAGAGAAGGAAGAAACAGCATGTCCGCTGTGGAGAACCTCGCTGCCGTCTCCGGCTCCCTCGGCTCGATCGGCTACGGCCTCGCGGCCATCGGCCCCGGCATTGGTATCGGCATCATCTTCGGTAACGGCACGCAGGCCCTGGCCCGCCAGCCCGAGGCCGCCGGCCTGATCCGTCAGAACCAGATCCTCGGCTTCGCGTTCTGTGAGGCACTCGCGCTGATCGGCATCGTCATGCCGTTCGTGTTCGGCAAGTAATCAGCCGACGCATCTTCGACGAAAGGCACTGATGTGAACCCCCTGGTTCAGCTCGCTGCGGAGGAGGCGGAAAACCCCCTCATCCCGCCGATCCCCGAGCTCATCATCGGGCTGATCGCCTTCGCCATCGTCTTCATTTTCCTTGCCAAGAAGCTCCTCCCGAACATCAACAAGGTTCTGGACGAGCGCCGCGAGGCCATCGAAGGCGGCATGGAGAAGGCCGAGGCCACCCAGGCCGAGGCGCAGCAGACGCTCGAGCAGTACCGCGAGCAGCTCTCCGAGGCCCGGCACGAAGCCGCGCGACTGCGCCAGGAGGCGCAGGAGCAGGGCGCCGCGCTCATCGCCGAGATGCGCGCGGAAGGCCAGCGGCAGCGCGAGGACATCGTCACGGCCGGCCACGCGCAGATCGCGGCCGACCGCAAGGCCGCCGCGCAGGCGTTGCGCCAGGACGTGGGCAAGCTCGCCACCGACCTGGCCGGCAAGCTCGTCGGCGAGTCCCTCGAGGACACCGCCCGGCAGAGCCGCACCATCGACCGTTTCCTCGACGAGCTCGAGGAGAAGGCCGAGGCCACGCGATGAACGGCGCGAGCCGCGAGGCACTGGCCGCCGGACGCGAGCAGCTCGACGCGCTGACGGACAACACGTCCGTCGACGCGGCGAAGCTCGGGGAAGAGCTGGCCTCCGTCACGGGGCTGCTCGACCGCGAGGGATCGCTGCGGCGTGCCCTGACCGACCCGGCGAAGACCGGCGAGGCCAAGGCAGGACTGGCCGAGCAACTGCTCGGCGGCCAGATCGGCGGAGAGACCCTCGACCTCGTGTCGGGCCTGGTCCGCTCCCGCTGGTCCCGGTCGCGTGACCTGACGGACGCGGTGGAGGAGCTTTCCTACGCCGCGGACCTGGTCGCCGCCCAGCGCGCGGGCGCTCTCGACGACGTCGAGGACGAGCTGTTCCGCTTCGGCCGGATCGTCTCCGGCAGCAGCGAGCTGCGGGCCGCGCTGACCGACAAGGTCGTGGTGACCTCGGCCAAGGCCGAGCTGCTGCGCTCACTGCTCGACGGCCGGGTCAGCCCGGTCACCGAGCGACTGGTCGCCCGGCTTGTCACCCACCCGCGGGGACGTAGCCTGGAAGCAGGGCTCGAAGCCCTGTCCAAGCTGGCAGCCGCCCGCCGTAATCGGATGGTCGCGGTGGTGGTCTCGGCCGTACCGCTGACCGACCAGCAGAAGCAGCGCCTCGGCGCCGCGCTGGCCAAGCTGTACGGCCGGCAGGTGCACCTGAACCTCGACGTGGACCCCACGGTCCTCGGCGGGATCACGGTGCGCGTAGGCGAAGAGGTCATCAACGGCACCATCGCCGACCGTCTCGAAGAGGCGGCCCGGCGGATGGCCGGCTGAGACCAGCCACCAACTCAAGAGCATGACCGCGGCCCGAGTTGGGCCGTAGCGAGGTGCCTGCCGGGGACGACCCCCAGGCACCCGCAGGAAACTTCGGGCCCAACAAGGAGAGCAGGGAACCCAGATGGCGGAGCTCACGATCCGGCCGGAGGAGATCCGGGACGCGCTGGAGACCTTTGTCCAGTCGTACCAGCCGGACGCCGCCTCGCGCGAGGAGGTCGGCACGGTCAGCGAGGCCGGTGACGGCATCGCGAAGGTCGAGGGTCTTCCCTCGGCCATGGCGAACGAACTGCTGAAGTTCGAGGACGGGACCCTCGGTCTCGCGCTGAACCTCGAAGAGCGCGAGATCGGCGCTATCGTCCTCGGCGAGTTCAGCGGTATCGAGGAGGGCCAGCCGGTGCGACGCACCGGAGAGGTCCTGTCCGTCGCAGTCGGCGAGGGTTACCTGGGCCGGGTCGTCGACCCGCTCGGCAACCCGATCGACGGCCTCGGCGAGATCGAGACGGACGCCCGTCGCGCCCTGGAGCTGCAGGCTCCCGGCGTCATGGCGCGTAAGTCGGTGCACGAGCCGATGCAGACCGGCCTCAAGGCCGTCGACGCGATGGTGCCGATCGGCCGCGGTCAGCGTCAGCTGATCATCGGCGACCGCCAGACGGGCAAGACCGCCCTGGCTGTCGACACGATCATCAACCAGCGTGACAACTGGCGTTCCGGCGACCCGAAGAAGCAGGTCCGCTGCATCTACGTCGCCATCGGCCAGAAGGGCTCCACCATCGCGTCCGTGCGCGGTGCGCTGGAGGAGGCGGGCGCTCTCGAGTACACGACGATCGTCGCGGCTCCGGCGTCCGACCCGGCCGGCTTCAAGTACCTCGCCCCGTACACCGGCTCGGCCATCGGCCAGCACTGGATGTACCAGGGCAAGCACGTCCTGATCGTCTTCGACGACCTGTCGAAGCAGGCCGACGCCTACCGCGCCGTCTCCCTGCTGCTCCGCCGCCCGCCGGGCCGCGAGGCGTACCCGGGTGACGTGTTCTACCTGCACTCGCGTCTGCTGGAGCGTTGCGCGAAGCTCTCCGACGAGATGGGCGCCGGTTCGATGACCGGTCTGCCGATCGTCGAGACCAAGGCGAACGACGTGTCGGCGTTCATTCCGACCAACGTCATCTCCATCACCGACGGCCAGTGCTTCCTGGAGTCCGACCTGTTCAACGCGGGCCAGCGCCCGGCGCTGAACGTCGGTATCTCGGTCTCGCGAGTCGGCGGCAGCGCGCAGCACAAGGCCATGAAGCAGGTTTCCGGCCGACTGCGCGTGGACCTCGCCCAGTACCGTGAGCTGGAGGCGTTCGCCGCCTTCGGTTCCGACCTGGACGCGGCGTCGAAGAGCATGCTGGAGCGCGGCAAGCGCATGGTCGAGCTGCTGAAGCAGGGCCAGTACGCGCCGTACCCGGTCGAGGACCAGATCGTCTCCGTCTGGGCCGGCACCACCGGCAAGATGGACGACGTCCCGGTCGAGGACATCCGCCGCTTCGAGCGGGAGCTCCTCGACTACATGGGCCGCGAGCACAAGGGCCTGATGAACAGCATCGTCGAGGGCGGCAAGATGTCCGACGACACGCTGCAGGCGCTTGCCGAGTCCGTTGCCACCTTCAAGCAGCAGTTTGAGACGTCGGACGGCAAGCTCCTGGGTGAGGGCTGAGCATGGGAGCCCAGCTCAGGGTCTACAAGCGTCGCATCAAGTCGGTAACCGCGACCAAGAAGATCACCAAGGCGATGGAGATGATCGCCGCCTCGCGCATCGTCAAGGCGCAGCGTCAGGTGGCGGCATCGGGTCCGTACGCGACCGAGCTCACCCGCGCGGTGACCGCGGTCGCCACGGGCTCCAACACCAAGCACGCCCTGACCACCGAGGTCGAGTCGCCCACCCGGGTCGCGGTTCTGCTCATCACGAGCGACCGCGGCCTGGCCGGCGGGTACTCGTCCAACGCGATCAAGGCTGCGGACCGGCTCACCGAGCGGCTTCGCTCGGAGGGCAAGGAGGTCGACTCGTACCTCGTCGGCCGTAAGGCCGTCGCGTACTACAACTTCCGTGAGCGGAAGGTCGTGGAGTCCTGGACGGGCTTCACCGACCAGCCGTCCTACGGGGACGCCAAGGCGATCGCCGCACCGCTGATCGCGGCGGTGCAGCAGGACACGGCCGAGGGCGGTGTGGACGAGATCCACATCGTGTTCACCGAGTTCGTCTCGATGATGCTGCAGTCGCCGGTGGAGAACCGCCTGCTTCCGCTCAGCCTCGACACGGAGGCGCTGAAGGCGCAGGAGGAGTCGCACGGCAAGGGAGAGATCCTGCCGCTGTACGACTTCGAGCCGTCGGCCGAGGGCGTCCTCGACGCCCTGCTGCCGCGGTACGTCGAGAGCCGGATCTACAACGCACTGCTGCAGGCCGCCGCTTCCGAGCACGCTGCCCGCCGTCGCGCGATGAAGTCGGCGACCGACAACGCCGGAGACCTCGTCAAGAAGCTCTCCCGGCTTGCCAACGCGGCCCGCCAGGCCGAAATCACCCAGGAAATCAGCGAGATCGTCGGTGGCGCGAGCGCCCTCGCCGACGCTAGCGCGGGGAGTGACTAACCACTATGACCACCACTGTTGAAACGGCCACGGCTACTGGCCGCGTCGCTCGGGTCATCGGCCCGGTCGTCGACGTGGAATTCCCCGTCGACGCGATGCCGGAGATCTACAACGCTCTGCACGTCACGGTCGCTGACCCGGCCGAGGACGGCAAGCTGAAGACGCTGACCCTGGAAGTCGCCCAGCACCTGGGTGACGGCCTGGTCCGCACCATCTCGATGCAGCCCACCGACGGTCTGGTCCGCCAGTCCCCGGTGATTAACACGGGCTCGGGCATCACCGTCCCCGTCGGCGACGTCACCAAGGGCAAGGTGTTCAACACCCTCGGTGAGATCCTGAACGTGGACCCGTCCACGGTCGAGATCACGGAGCGCTGGCCGATCCACCGCAAGGCCCCGGCCTTCGACCAGCTCGAGTCCAAGACCGAGATGTTCGAGACCGGCGTCAAGGTCATCGACCTGCTGACCCCGTACGTCAAGGGCGGCAAGATCGGTCTGTTCGGTGGTGCCGGTGTCGGCAAGACCGTGCTGATCCAGGAAATGATCTACCGCGTCGCCAACAACCACGACGGTGTGTCGGTGTTCGCGGGTGTCGGTGAGCGTACCCGTGAGGGCAACGACCTCATCGAGGAGATGACCGAGTCCGGCGTCATCGACAAGACCGCGCTGGTCTTCGGCCAGATGGACGAGCCCCCGGGCACCCGTCTTCGCGTGGCGCTTGCCGGTCTGACCATGGCGGAGTACTTCCGCGATGTTCAGGGCCAGGACGTGCTCTTCTTCATCGACAACATCTTCCGGTACACCCAGGCGGGCTCGGAGGTGTCCACCCTGCTCGGCCGTATGCCGTCCGCGGTGGGTTACCAGCCGAACCTGGCCGACGAGATGGGCATCCTGCAGGAGCGCATCACGTCGACCCGCGGTCACTCGATCACCTCGATGCAGGCGATCTACGTCCCCGCGGACGACCTGACCGACCCGGCCCCGGCGACGACCTTCGCCCACCTGGACGCGACGACCGTTCTGTCGCGTCCGATCTCGGAGAAGGGCATCTACCCGGCGGTCGACCCGCTGGACTCGACGTCCCGGATCCTGGACCCGCGCTACATCGCGCAGGACCACTACGACTGCGCCATGCGCGTCAAGGGAATCCTGCAGAAGTACAAGGACCTCCAGGACATCATCGCGATCCTCGGCATCGACGAGCTGGGTGAAGAAGACAAGCTCACCGTCTTCCGCGCCCGTCGGATCGAGCGCTTCCTGTCGCAGAACACCCACGTGGCGAAGCAGTTCACCGGTGTGGACGGCTCCGACGTGTCGCTCGAGGAGTCGATCACGGCGTTCAACGCCATCGCCGATGGTGATTACGACCACTTCCCCGAGCAGGCGTTCTTCATGTGCGGCGGTATCGAGGACCTGGTGCGCAACGCCAAGGAGCTCGGCGTCAGCTGAGTCCGGCGGCACGACGCGCGGGGGGTGGACGGTGCGTACGACAGCACCTTTCACCCCCTGCGCACCCGCGGGAGCGGGTCCTTGGCGGTAACGCCGGGGAAACCTCCACTATTCTTTGACCCAACACCCGCCGGAAGCGGTGGGTGCCGAACCGAGGAGCCGTCTTGGCTGAGCTGCACGTCGAGCTGGTCGCAGCGGACCGCAGTGTCTGGTCCGGCGAAGCCACCATGGTCATCGCGCGCACGCCGTCCGGTGACATCGGCGTCATGCCGGGACACCAGCCGCTGCTGGGTGTGCTGCTGTCCGGTCCCGTGACGATCCGTACGAGCGACGGTGGCACCGTGGTCGCCGCCGTACACGGTGGATTCCTCTCCTTCGCCGACAACAAGCTCTCGGTGCTCGCCGAGATCGCGGAGCTCGCCGACGAGATCGATGTCGCGCGTGCCGAGCGGGCTCTGGAGCGTTCCAAGGCCGACACCGACGCAGCCGCCGAAAGGCGCGCCGAGGTCCGGCTGGCCGCCGTTTCGAGCGGTCACTGAGCGGATATACCTGGATGCCGCGGACAGCCCATGGGGCGGTCCGCGGCTCCGGCACAGTAAGGGCAGTAGCCATTCCTAGGCGAGGAGGTCGGTGGGCGTGATCCTCGCTTTTCAGGTGTGTGGCGGGATTGTGGCAGCGGCGCTGCTGGGACTGTTCGTCTTCGGGCTCCGCCGGCGGCTGATCCAGCGCCCCGGCGGCACCTTCGACTGCAGTCTGCGACCGGCCCCGGCCGACGGGGAAGAGGTCGAGTCCACCGGCAAGGGCTGGGTCTACGGTGTGGCCCGGTACAGCGGTGACCGGATCGAGTGGTTCCGGGTCTTCTCGTACTCGCCGCGGCCGCGGCGCGTGCTGGACCGTCCCGCGATCGAGGTGCTCAGCCGTCGGCCCCCGCAGGGCCAGGAGGAGCTGGCACTGCTCTCCGACGCCACCGTGCTGCTGTGCGCGCACCGCGGCACCCGGCTGCAGCTGGCGATGAGCGAGGACGCCCTGACGGGCTTCCTGGCCTGGCTGGAGGCCGCACCTCCCGGCCAGCGAGTCAATGTGGCTTAAATAGAGAGGCCTCGCTGCATGGGGGCACCCCCGGACGGAGTCTGGGGGAGAGTCAATGTGGCTTAAATAGAGGGGCCTCGCTGTATGGGGGCACCCCCGGACGGAGTCTGGGGGAGGGTCAATGTGGCTTAGTGCTTTTGCCCTCGAGCGCCGGGCGGGCTGAATGATCAGCCCGCCCGGCGCTTGAGGGTTTTTCTGTGTGTCCCCGGCCGGGGACGACGGGCGGCGTGTCGGGCCCCGGCCGGGGGGCTTCTACTTGAGCCCGCTGTCCACGGACGTCATGAGGGTTCCGGTGTCACCGGACATCTCCCAGATCATCGCGCCGAGCAGGTTCTTGGACTTGATCCAGGCGCTCTTCTTGCCGATCGACCAGGTGTCGTCGAAACTCCACCACTGGCCGTTGGCGCCGGTGTAGCCGTACGTCGCCACGGACTGTTCGTCGTGGTAGACGGTGAGGCCGCCGACCGAGGCGATCAGGTTGCTGTAGCCGCGGGTGCCGGACTCCTCGGGGAACTGGCCGGGCGCGGCCCCGTTGGCCGCCTGCCATTCACCGTGCACGCCACCGTCGGTGACCTGCTGCCAGCCGCGCCCGTAGAAGGCGAGGCCGATGGTGAGCTGGCGCGGGCTGACGCCGGCGCCGAGGTACTTGTTGACGGCGCCCTCGACGCTGAAGTGCGTGGTGTACGGGTCCTGGGTGTCGGGATAGAGGTTGGCCTGGTGGCCGGTGCGGAGCGGTTCCCAGCTGTTGTCGCTGCCGGAGCCGTGGAAGTCGTACCCCTGGACGTTGGCGAAGTCCATCGACTTGAAGATGCCGTTGGCGCTGATGTCCCAGCCGAGGTCGACCTTGGCCGGGTCGGCCGGGGTGAACGCGGTGAGCAGGTACTTCTTCCCGGTGGTCGTGGTGAGCGCGTTCATCTGGGTGCGGAACTCGGCCAGCAGAGCGGTGAGGTTGGCCTTGTCCGCGGTGGAGTAGTGGTTGCCGGGGTGCCCGTCGGGCGAGCCCGGCCACTCCCAGTCGATGTCCACGCCGTCGAAGACACCGGCCGCGGAGCCGGGGCCGCCGCGTCCGTTGCTGACGGGCAGATTGCCCTTGAGGTACATGTCGATGCAGGACTGCACGAACTTCTGCCGCGAGGCCGCGGTCCTGGCGGCGTCCGAGAAGTACTTGCTGTAGGTCCAGCCGCCGATCGAGATGTTGACCTTGAGGTTCGGGTACTTGGCCTTGAGCTGCTTGATCTGGTTGAAGTTGCCGGTCAGCGGCTGGTCCCAGGTGTCGGTGCTGCCGTTGACGGACTCGCCGGCGCTGAAGCCCTTCTCGTAGTCCGCCCAGGAGTCACCGGCGCCGTCCCCCTGGTTGGGGTCCTCCGGGTTGCTGGTGGTGGCCTTGGTGACGCCGTTCATGCAGGTCAGGTTGGTCGGGTCGATGTTGGAGAAGGCGTAGTTGATGTGCGTGAGCTTCGCCGCCGCGCCCGTGCTGACCAGGGACTTCACGGTGTAGCCGCGGCCGTAGATGCCCCACTGCACGAAGTAGCCGACCTTGGCGTACGTGCCGCCGGGGTCGCCGCCGCCTCCGCCGGTGGTGTGCACGATGGTCGCGTTGCCGGCCGGGCCGGTCTGGTCGATGGTGTCGCGGGCCTTGACGGTGTAGACGTAGTCGGTGCCCGCGGTCAGACCGGTGTTGGTGTAGGTGAGGCCGGTGACGGTCGCCACGGTGGTGCCGTCGCGGATGACGTCGTAGTTCTTGACGCCCTTGTCGTCGGTCGCCGCCGTCCAGGACAGGGTGGCGGAGGTGTTGGTGATGCCGCTGGCCGTGGGGGCGCCAGGGGCGGAGGGCGGGTTGTCGCCCGGCACCGTACCGCCGTCACAGGAACCGCCGTTGACCTTGCAGCCGCTCGGGCTGCCGGAGCCCGCGCCGTTGAAGCCGAAGCTCGCGCTGGCGCCGGGGGCGAGGGTGCCGTTCCAGCCCACGTTCTTGGCGGTCCAGTGGTTGGCGGTGTGGGTGACGGTCGCGTCCCAGAAGGAGGTGACCGAGGTGCCGGTCGGGTAGTCCCATTCGACGGTCCAGGAGGTGATCGTCGTCGTGCCGGTGTTCTTGATGGTCCAGCCGGCACCGAATCCGGTGCCCCAGTCGGACGATTTGGCGTAGGTCGCGGTGGCGGCCGCGGCCGCGCTCGCCTGGGTGGCGAGGCCCACGATCGCGGCCAGCGGGAGCAGCAGCGCGGTGGCGACCGCCGCTGATCTGCGCCGGATGAGCTGTGCGGTTCCTGTTCTCAAGGGTGCTCCTCGAGGTTGGGGGGAAGGGGGGAACCTGCGCCGCCCGGAGAGCACGCCCGACAGTCATTCCGACGGTGTTTCATCGCGTGATTGTCATGGTCCGCTCACCATCTGTTGTGTGAGTGAGCGTAGAAAGGTCTGGACCATAGGTCAAGAGGTCTGGACCATACCCAACTCCTGTGCCAGTACCGCCGCTTGGACCCGGCTGCGCATCTCCAGCTTCGCCAGGATCCGGCTGACGTGCGTCTTCGTCGTCGCCTCGGCCATCTCCAGCCGCACCGCGATCTCGGCGTTCGACTGCCCGCTGCCGAGACACGCCAGCACCTCGCGCTCACGGGGGGTCAGAACGTCCAGAACGGCGGGGTCGGCGGACCGCTTCGCCGGTTGCCCGGCGAACGCTCTGATGAGCCGCCGGGTGACCGCAGGGGCGATCATCCCGTCGCCGCGCGCCACCAGCCGCACCCCCTCCAGCAGCCGCTCCGCGTCGGTGTCCTTGAGCAGGAAGCCGGCGGCGCCCGCGCGCAGCGCTCCGAAGACGTACTCGTCCAGGTCGAAGGTGGTCAGCACCAGGACGTCCGCGAGCTGCTCGGCGACCACCCGCCGGGTGGCCTCGACGCCGTCGAGACGTGGCATCTGGATGTCCATCAGCACCACGTCAGGGCGCAGTTCGCGGGCCAGCAGCACCGCTTCCTCGCCGTCGGCGGCCTCGCCGACCACCTCGATGTCGGGGGCGGAGCGCAGGATCATCACCAGCCCGGCGCGGACGGCACTCTGGTCCTCGGCGACCACCACACGGATCATCCTGCTCGTCCCCCGCCGTCGAAGGGCAGGACCGCCCGCACCCGCCACACCTTGCCGTCACTGTCCGCGGCCTGCTCCAGGCCCGCCTCGAAGGAGCCGCCGAGCAGCTCCGCCCGCTCCCGCATACCGATCAGACCCGAACCGGAACCGGGCGCGCGCGGACCGTCCCGGTCGCCGAACGGGCTGCTGACGGTGGCGGTGAGGGCCCGTTCGTCCTGCTCCAGCACGACCAGGACCTCGCCGGGCGCCGCGTGCTTGAGCGCGTTGGTCAGCGACTCCTGCACGATCCGGTACGCCGCCAGCTCGACCGGGGTCGACAGCGGGGGAGCGTCGTGCGGGCGGTCGTCCCGCAGGGCGAACGTCTGCCCGCTCTCGGCGCCGCCCACGCGGGCGTGTTCCAGCAGCGCGTCCAGCGCCTTCAGCGTGGGCGCGGCGGCCGGCGCCGCGTCCCCCTCGGTGTCCCGGAGCAGCCCGATCAGCCGGCGCATCTCGGAGAGTCCCTGGACGCTGTTCTCCCGGATCACCCCGAGCGCGTCACGCGCCGGGCCCTCGCGCTTGTCGATCGACAGCGCGGCCGTGGAGTGGATGGCGATCGCGGAGAGGTGGTTGGCGACCATGTCGTGCAGCTCCCGCGCCATCCGGGCGCGCTCCGCCGTCACCGCCTGCTGCCGGTCCAGCTCGGCCAGCAGCGTCGTCTGCTCGGCCCGCAGCGTCGCCGCGTCCGCGGTGTCGCGGTGCTGGCGGACGATGATCCCGCTCCAGGCCGGGGCCACCGAGATCAGCGCGCAGATCAGGCCGCCGGAGAGCGCCTGCGCGTTGCGCTGGGTCAGCGCGAGGGTGATGGTGATCGCCGTCGTGATGACGATGCTCACGGCGGGCACCGACCGCGTCATGCGCTTCGGGCCGTACAGCACGGCCGCGTAGACGACGTCGGTGAACATCAGCACCGTGACCAGCAGCGAACCGATGATCATGTCGGCGGTCAGGGCGACGACGCCGGTGATGATCGCCACCAGCGGGGCGACCCGGCGCAGCAGTTCGCAGCCGGCCATGAGCGCCAGCGGCAGCAGCGTCCCCCAGGCCGGGACCTGCGGCGCCCGGCCCGAATGCGTGTAGAGGCCGAACGACCACATCACCAGCCCGCCTAGCAGCCCGGCGGCGGCGATCCGCACATCGACCGGATGCGGGCGGGGGAGGGCGAGCGGCATGCCTCCATCACAGCATGCCGCGGGGGGTCCGGGCGTCGTCCGCCGGTCGTAGGCCGGTACATCGAAGGATGCAGACGCGGATCGTCAGGCGCGACGACGTAACCGGGCGGGACGCCCGCGAGGCTGGAGGAAATCGAGGGAAAGGTGTCAGGTAATGATCATCACCGTGATCGTCGCGTGCGAGATCGGCTTCTGGCTGGTGCTGGCGGCCGGGCTCGTCCTGCGCTGTCCGCTGCGGCGGCCGAAGGCCGGTGCGGTGGTCCTGGCCTGTGTGCCGCTGGTGGACGTGGTGCTGCTCGCCGCCACCGTCCTCGACCTGCGCGCGGGCGCCACCGCCGACTGGAAGCACGGGCTGGCCGCCGCCTACATCGGCTTCTCGATCGCCTACGGCCACTCCATGGTGACGTGGGCCGACGGCCACTTCGCCCACCGCTTCGCCGGCGGACCGAAGCCGGCCGGGGCGCCCAAGTACGGCAGGGCGCGCGCTGTCCACGAGTGGCGGATCCTCGCCCGCACGGCGCTCGCGGCGGTCATCGCCGTGGTGCTGTTGCAGGCGGCCGTCCGGGCGGTCGGCGACGCGGACCGGACGGCCGCGCTGACGCAGTGGCAGCTGCGGATGGCGATGATCACCGGCATCAACCTGGTCATCGCCGCCAGCTACACGATCTGGCCGAAGCGCGAGCGCGCCGCGATCCGCGGGTGAGCTCTCACCCTTCGGCACTCTCCGCCCGTGACCAGATGCCGGCCGCCGTTTCCCGCTCCCGGTCCGCGAACGGACCGTGGTCCCTCTCGTAGGCGGCGCGGTGGCGCGAGGTCATGCGGTCGCGCAGTCGGGCCTCTTCCGCGGCGCTGGGCACCGTGTGCCCGTAGGTTGCAGGAGCTTGGTCGGCGTCTGCCTCATCGCCGCCGCCTCCCACGGCGGTCAGCGCTCGCCGCCTGGCACCCACAGCACGTCGCCGTGCTCCTTGTTGGCCGTCCGCGCCAGGATGAACAGCAGGTCCGACAGCCGGTTGAGGTACGTCGCGGTGAGCGGGTTCATGATCTCGCCGTACTGCTCCAGCGCCACCCACGTCGAGCGCTCCGCGCGCCGGACCACCGTGCAGGCGGCGTGCAGCAGGGCCGCCCCCGCCGTCCCGCCGGGCAGGATGAAGCTGCGGAGCTTCTCCAGCTCCTCCAGGAAGCGGTCGCAGTCGCCCTCCAGCTTGTCGATGTACGACTGCTCGACGCGCAGCGGCGGGTACTTCGGGTCCTCGGCCACCGGCGTGGCGAGGTCCGCACCGACATCGAAGAGATCGTTCTGCACTCGGGTGAGGACCGCGGAGACCTCCGCCGGCAGTGAGCCCAGCGCGATGGCCACCCCGATGGCGGCGTTCGCCTCGTTGGTGTCCGCGTAGGCCGAGATCCGTACATCGGTCTTGGCGGTGCGGCTCATGTCACCGAGGGCGGTCGTGCCGGTGTCCCCGGTGCGGGTGTAGATGCGCGTCAGATTGACCATACGGCCGAGCGTAGTCACGCACCGGCCCTGGTGAAGACCCGTGTGCCCACCGTCACGGACACCACCGCGAACGCGACGGCGACCAGCGCGCCCACGCCGACCGTGCCCGTCCAGTAGTCGCCGACGAAGGCGGCCCTGACGGCGTCCACGAGATAGCGGAACGGCACGAAGTGCGAGACGACGTTCAGCCACTGGGGAGCCAGCGACATCGGGAGCAGCAGGCCGGAGAGCAGCATCGCGGGCATGTTGACGGCGTTGATGACCGGGGCGAACTCCTGCGGGGTGTTGACGCGCATCGCGAAGGCGTACGACAGCGAGGCCAGCGAGATCGTCAGCAGCCCGGTGAACAGGAAGCCGACGACCGCGCCCAGGACCGGGGTGCGCAGCCCCAGCGCCACCGCGGCCAGCACCAGGACCAGCGACTGGACGAGCAGCAGGAGCACGTCCTTCAGAGTGCGCCCCAGCAGCAGCGCGAGCCGGCTGACCGGTGTGACCCGCATCCGCTCGACGATCCCGTTCTGCTTCTCGATCAGGATGGCGAATCCGCAGAACGCGGCGCTGAACAGGCCGAGTTGGATCATCAGGCCGGGTACGAGGGTCTGCCAGGCGTCGCCCTTGCCGCCGAGCGGCAGGTCCCGCAGCAGGGGCCCGAAGAAGAACAGATAGAGCAGCGGCATGAGCAGACCGAAGACCAGCCCGAGACGGGAGCGCACGGTCTGCCGGAGATAGCGGTTGAAGATCAGCGCGGTGTCGGACAGCAGATGGGAGAGCCGGGCGGTGGGGCTGGTCGTGGGGGCGGGGGCGGTGACGGTGGTGGACGACATGGCGGGGCTCCGGATCAGACGGCGACGGGCGTGGTGTCCTGGGGCGCGCTGCGCCCGGTGATGGCGAGGAACGCGTCCTGCAGCGTCGCGCCGGGCGAGCCGGCGTACTCGGCCTTGAGGGCCCGCGGGGTGCCCTCGGCGACGATCCGTCCGTGGTCGACGACCACCAGCCGGTCGGCGAGCGCGTCCGCCTCGTCGAGGTAGTGGGTGGTGAGGAAGACCGTCGTGCCGTGCTCGGCGCGGATGGTGCGCACCAGGTCCCACAGGTCGGCCCGGCTGCCCGGGTCGAGTCCGGTGGTCGGCTCGTCGAGGAAGAGGATCTGCGGCCGGTGGGTGAGTCCCATGGCGATGTCCAGCCGGCGGCGCTGACCGCCGGACAGGGCGGCGCACTTGCGGTCGAGCAGCCCGTCGAGGCCGAGTTGGCCGGCGAGCTCCGTGGCGCGGGCGGTGGCCTCATCCTTGGCCAGCCGGTACATCCGGCCCTGGGTGACGAGCTCCTCGCGGACCGAGATCGCCGGGTCGACGCCGCCGGCCTGGGCGACGTAGCCGATCCGCTCACGCACCCCCGAGGGGTCGCGGGCGAGATCGCGGCCGGCGACCGTGGCGCTGCCGCCGGTGGGGGCGAGGAGCGTGGTGAGCATCCGCAGGGGGTGACGATCGCCGAGATCGCCGACGCGGCCGATGTGTCGGTCAACACCGTCTACAACTACTTCCCCGACAAGGCGGACCTGTTCTTCGACCGGCACGACGCGGTCGTGGAGCGGCTCTCCGGCATCGTGCGCGGCCGGCGGCCCGGCGAGTCCGCGGCCGGAGCCGTCGTCCGCGCGCTGCGCGACGAGCTGGTCATGGTCTCGCCCTCGCTCGGCCTGATCCCCGGTTACGCCGGCTTCATGCGGATCTGCCACTCCTCGCCCACGCTGATGGCCAAGGTCTGGCGGATGCAGAACCTCGCGCAGGACGACCTGACCCGCACCCTGGAGCGGGAAACCGGCGCGGACCGGGGCGATCTGATGCCCGAACTGGTAGCCGGTCAGATCGCCTGGCTGCAGAACACGGTGATGCGCGGCATCGGCCGCGCGATGGCCGACGGCGGCGAGCCCAACGAGGTCTCGCGGGCGGTTCTGGTCAAACTGGACGCCATGGAAGCCCTGCTGAGCGACGAGATCCTCAACTATGCGACGAAAGACACAGAGTGACCCGCCTCTCTTCCTACTGCGCCGGGGTGTGAGCGGGCGTTAAGGTCCGGCCAGAATCCCCGAACGTAAAGGTGTGTGTCGTGGCGAAGAAGCTCGCCGTCATCGGAGCCGGTCTCATGGGCTCCGGCATCGCCCAGGTATCGGCGGCAGCCGGTTACGACGTGGTGCTGCGTGACGTCACGGACGAGGCGCTCGCCCGCGGTCTGAGCGGTATCCAGGCCTCGTACGGGAAGTTCGTCGCCAAGGGGAAGATGACCGCCGAGGACGCCGAGGCGGCGCTCGCCCGGATCACCGCCACCACCGAGCTGGAAGCCGTCGCCGACGCCGACATCGTCGTCGAGGCGGTGTTCGAGAAGATCGAGGTCAAGCAGGAGATCTTCCGGGCGCTCGACAAGATCGCCCGGCAGGACGCCATCCTCGCCTCCAACACCTCCGCCATCCCGATCACCAAGATCGCGGCGGTCACGGAGCGCCCGGAGCGCGTCGTCGGCACCCATTTCTTCTCGCCGGTACCGCTGATGCAGCTGTGCGAACTCGTGCGCGGCTACAAGACCAGTGACGAGACGCTGGCCGCCGCCAAGGCCTTCGCCGAGGAGATCGGCAAGACCTGCATCGTCGTCAACCGCGATGTGGCGGGCTTCGTCACCACCCGGCTGATCTCGGCGCTCGTCGTCGAGGCAGCCAAGCTCTACGAGTCCGGGGTCGCGTCGGCCGAGGACATCGACATCGCCTGCAAGCTCGGCTTCGGCCACGCGATGGGTCCGCTGACCACCGCGGACATGACCGGCGTCGACATCCTGCTGCACGCCACCGGCAACATCTACGCCGAGTCGCAGGACGAGAAGTTCGCCGCACCGGAGATCATGCGCCGCATGGTCGACGCCGGCGATCTGGGCCGGAAGAGCGGACAGGGCTTCTACACGTACTAACCCTTTTCACTCCCAGGAGTGAATTCGGTATCGGTTCGCTCACAGACGGCAACGTTTATATGCGACGAACCGTCAGTTGTGGTGAGCCATCGCGGAACCCATCACACCATCACTCCAACGGGAGCGATTTATGCATATCCAGGGCGACCATGCCGAGCTGGTCGTCGGAGGCCGTCTCGACGTCCGCAGCGCGGCGGACGCCCGTACCGTCCTGCACACCGCCGTGGACTCCGGTTGCGGCGATCTTGTGCTGGACCTGACAGCATTGGATTCGTGGGACGCCGCGGGGCTGGGCGTGATCATGGGAGCGCACCGAAGGGCGGGCCGGGTCAACCGACGGCTCGTGCTGCGGGGCGTTCCGCCACAGATGCAGCGGCTGCTCGTAGCCACACGACTGCACCGAATCCTGGCGATCGAGGCTGAAAGGTGATGTAAGGGGAGCGCAACGCCCCTGCCCTTCGGCAATACTGTCCGGGGCTTTAGAGTTCGGTTTCCGGCCTGCCACTCGGTGGGTCGAGGAGGGGAACCGGACCGGTCCGGCTAAGCGGACTACGGTGGTCCGACACGACCCCGTACGCGACGCATATGGGGGGCGGAAACAATGGACCCACACTCCGGTCGACCAGACGATCTCGCGGTACCAGAGCCCGAGACGGGTGCCGCCGACGAGACCATGGCGCTGGCGCGCATACCGCGCCCGCCGCGCGAGCCTGCCCCCGTCTTCGGCGGGGAGACCCTGTGGCCCGAAGGGGACCCGGGTCGCCCCGGTCCCGCCCGGGTCGTCCAGGTGGTCGCCGGCGACTTCCTGCTCACCGTCAACCCGGTGGACGGCAGCGAGGTCGCGCAGTGCCCGCCGGAGGAGCGGCGCGCTCCCGCGCGCCGCACCCCGCAGGACCGGCTGCGGCAGGCGAAGGACCGCCGCCCGCAGCTGCCCCCGGGCCCGCGTGCGCCCGAGCTGCCGCTGCTGGAGCGCGAAGAGGAACGGGAGCGGCTCGTCCGGTTGCTCGCCCGCGGCCGCTCCGTGCGGGTCACCGGCCCCTCCGGCGCCGGCCGCAGTTCGCTGCTGGACGTCGTCGCCGACGCCTGCGCCGACCTCGCGCCCGACGGGATACTGCGGCTGTCCGGCTACCGCCGCACCTCCGCCGACCTGCTGCAGGACCTCTTCTCCCTCGTCTACGAGGTCGACGGGTACCGCCCCGACCGCCCGCGGCTCCTGGAGCTGCTGAGCGACGTCGGCGCGATCGTCGTCCTGGACGACCTGGAATTCGGCGGCGCCGCGCTCGAAGAGCTGCTGAACGCCGTGCCGGAGTGCGCCTTCCTGATCACCGCGACCCCGGACGTCGCCGCCCCCGCGTCCGACTCGCTGATCGAAGAGGTCTTCCTGCCCGGCCTCACCCGCGTCGCGTGCCTGGCTCTGCTGGAGCACGTCGTGGAGCGCCCGCTCGACGAGGAGGAGGCCGCCTGGGCGGCAGACCTGTGGTTCGAGTCCGAGGGTCTGCCGCTGCGTTTCTTCCAGGCCGGTGCGCTGCTGCGGCAGCGCGACGTCCTGCGCAACCCGATCGAGGCCGAGCAGGAGTGGGACGACTCGGTCTGGACCTCGGGCTCAGGGCCCGAGGCCGACGGCCCGTTCGACGCCGAGCCCGCCGGTCGTATACCGCTGCCGTCGCTCGCCGAGAGCGCCGCGCCCGCCGAACTGCTCGCGTCCCGGCTGAGCGAGGCGGCCCAGCAGGCGCTGGACTTCGCCGTCGCGCTCGACGGCGAATGCCCGCACCCTTCGCACCTGCCCGCGCTCGTGGGCGACACCCACGGTGACGCCGCGCTCGGCGAGATAGCCGCCTGCGGCCTCGCCGTCCCCGTCGCCTCGCACTACCGGCTCGCCGCCGGGGTGCGTCAGCAGCTGTCCGTAGGACTCTCCACGGAGGCGGAGGACACCGCCCTCGCCCTCGCCGCGGCCCAGCACTACGCCTGGTGGGCGGGCCACCCCTCGGTCGCCCCCGAGCGGGCCGCCACCGAGGCCGAGGCGATCCTCGCCGCGATGGCCGCCTGCCGCGACGCCGGACACCCCAGCAACGCCGTCCTCCTCGCCCGCACCGCGGCCCCCGCGTTCGCCGGCGCGCTGCACTGGAGCGCCTGGGAGCGGGCACTGCGGATCGGGCAGGAATCGGCCCGGCTGGCCGGGGAAGTGGCCGAAGAGGCGTACTTCCATCACGAGTTGGGCGTCCTCGCGCTCTGCACCGGCAGCCTCGACCGGGCCCGGGCCGAGCTGGAGGCCTCCATAGCCCTGCGCGGGGCGCTCGCCGACCGCCAGGGCACCCTGGTGGGCCGCAGGACCCTTGCGCTCGTCAACGACCGTTCCAGCGGCTCCGTGGCGCTCACGCTGCCGGGCGCCGGCCTGGAGATACCCGGCGCCGGCCCGGACTCGCACCTCGCGGCGTCCGCCGCGCCCGGCCGCGATTCCTACGAACCGCCCGTCACGGTCATCAGCAAGCGGCTCGCCGCGGGCGGCCCGCCGGCCCGCAGGACCGCACGGACCGTCTTCGGAAACTCCCGCCGCAACCTCCTCGCCGCGGGCGCGGGCGCCGCACTGGCGGCGATCATCGGCACGGTCGTCACGCTCGGCACCTCGGCGGGCAGCAGCGAGAACCGCAACGTGCCGAACAACGTGAAGCCGGTCGAGTCCGCCCAACCGGACGACCAGAACGCGGGCCTCCCCGCCGACGAGCAGACCACGGACGGCGCCACCTCCCCGAAGCCGGGCACCCCCTCGAAGGGCGCCACCGCGACCACGCAGCCCGTCACGTCCGGCGGCACGTCGTCGGTGCCGGGCAACGGCGGTCAGACGTCCTCGACGCCGGGACACACGCCGTCCACCAGGCCGGGCACGACAGGCGGCGGCTCAGGCTCGCCGACGCATACGACCACGCCGCCGACGACTCCGCCCACAACACCTCCGACCACGCCGCCCACAACACCTCCGACGACTCCGCCCACCACGCCGCCGACCACGGAACCGCAGTCCGGCGGCACTGGCGGCTAGGACGTAACGCGAAGGCCCCGGCCCCCGGACGTTCGCCCGGGTCGGGGCCCAGCGCGCCTAGCGTGATCCGCTCGTGAGCGGAACGGCCTGCGATCAGAACAGGCGGAGTTTGTCGTCCTCGATGCCGCGCATCGCGTCGTAGTCCAGGACGACGCAGCCGATGCCGCGGTCGGTGGCCAGGACGCGGGCCTGGGGCTTGATTTCCTGGGCGGCGAAGACGCCCTTCACCGGGGCGAGGTGCGGGTCGCGGTTCAGGAGTTCGAGGTAGCGGGTGAGCTGCTCGACGCCGTCATACCTGTCTGCATGTACCGCTACATGGTACAATGCCTGGTACTAATGGTGGAACGGCATGAAATGCGCAACTCCTGCAACCAAGTCCCCGGTCAAGCTGGTCGCTAGGTCTCCCAAGACACTCCGAGCTGTTGTCTACGCTCGGCTGAGCAAGAACCGCTACGGGCTCAGTACCAACACAGCTATCCAGGTTGCCGAGTGCCTGGAAGAAGCCAGGCACTACGCCCGTGATCGAGGGCGTGAGCTCGTCGTTGTCGCCTCCTTCGAGGAGGACGACGTCAGTGCCAGCCGATACTCGACAAAGCCGCGGCCTGACTACGACCAGGTCGTAGACCTCGTTCGTGGCAACTGGGCAGACGTCATCTTCGGTACGGAGATGGAGCGTCTGTGTCGTCGGCCGCGTGAGATCGATGATCTGATCACGCTGGCTGAGACCACCGACCTGAGCGAGATCTACTTCACCTCGGATGAGGGCTACGACCTCTCCACCTCAAACGGCATCTACCGGGCACGCCAGGCCGTCAACCAGGCAGAGCGCGAGAGCCGGAAGATCTCCGAGCGCACTCGGCGGAAGCAAGCCGAACGAGCCAAGCTGGGCTTCAGCCACGGTGGTCACCGCGCCTTCGGCTTCAAAGCGGGGAACGCGGAGCTCGAACCGACGGAAGCCGTCGTGCTCCACAAGATGGCCGACCGCATCATCCTGGGCCACTCGTTCAAAGAGGTGGCCTACTGGGCGAACGAGGCCGGCTACCGAACGACTGAGGGGAAGCTTTGGTATCCCATCACGGTCCGCAACATGCTGCTGCGCAAGCGCTACATCGCCATCCGGGTTCACAAGGGCGCTGAGTACCCCGCCCAGTGGCCAGCTGTCTTCAAGCAGGAGAAGTGGGACCGGCTCCAGCTGACCATCAAGCTCAACCGCGACAGCCATGGTCAGCGGGCGCAGGGGTCGCGCTACCTCCTGACGGGGTTCCTTGTCTGCGGAAAGTGCGGCAAGACCCTCAACGGCATGGTGAAGCGAGACCGAGCGACCACTCCGCTGCGCCGGACCTACCTGTGTCGAGTCCAGGGCGACACGCAACGCAAGCATGGTTGCGGCGGTGTGCGCCGAGGAGCCGATCCGCTGGAGGACTTCATCGCCGAGGCCGTCCTATACCGGCTCGACACCCCTGACCTCGGGAAGCTCATTGAGGACAACGACTCCACCGACGAGCAGTTGGGGGAGCTGCTGACCCAGCGGTCGCAACAGAAGCAGCGCCTGGACGAAATCATGGACGACTACGGGGCCAGCGTGCTGACCCGTGCGGAGATGACTCGCGCCATGGGGCGTGCGAAAGCCGCGCTGGAGAAGATCGAATCGGATATCGACGGTCTCAACCGGCACCGGACCGCCAGCGGACTCATCCCGATCGGCCAGTCGATGCGTGAAGCCTGGGAGAAGAGCGGCAGTGACGAGTGGCGACGTCAGATTGTGGGGCTACTCATCGAGCGGGTCATCGTCCATCCTGGCAGCAGCAAGCCGTTCTACAAGGGAAAGTGGCGCTTCGATCCGACGCTTATTGAAGTGATTTGGCGAGTGTGACCTTCTGAGCAATGTCACGTAGGACTTGCGGGTCGGTAACTTTCTCGGTGAAGCCCTGAGTAGCCGTGGACGTGCGGACGAACTCCGCTATTAACAGCCGATCAGCTGGTTCGCTATATGAAGGATTGGTTTGTCGCGGTCTGTGACCCATGCCAAAATGTCCTGTTGCTGTACCTATTGTAACTCATCTCTAACTCACGCCAATGGTCTAGATCGTGAAAGCTCTGGTCGATCCTTGCCGTGAGGACGTCTATGCAATCGACCTTTTTTTCAGTACGTCAGCAACAGAGCTCACACTAATGGCGGCCATCGTACGCAGCGAGCACCTTGTTTGGGATGCGCCCCCTGTCAGCCATGGCATAGCCGTTCTGGCGGGCCCAGTCTCGGACATGGGCAGCTAATGATCTGTTGCAGGCCGAGGTGGTGAGTACTTTGAAGCACATATGAGGTTGAGTCGCAGGATCGCGAATAGTAAGCCGCGGTCGTCCGCGGCGGCATCATGTGCGGCTATCTGGTGATTTGCTTTCCGAAAAGGGTCTTAGTACGTCGAGCCGAGCTTGCAGTTCAGCCGGTAACTTAACCTCCGCATGAACCACTCTACCGTTCTCAACTTCCTCTTCGATGAGGTCTGCGATAGCCTTCATTCTCCTGCACCAGAGCGAAAGAGTGGAGGCAAAAACCTCCACTTTTTGCTTTCCGGAGCCAAAATCAGAGGTTCGAGCGAGCTCATACGCAGCTTCTTCGAAATTGAAAGAGTCGCTAATTGGCTGGAACCATTTCTTGGCTTTAAGAAGCACTTTTCCGTGTTCTAACACTAGGCTGTCTGCCAGTTCGATCAGGGCGCGCCTTTGGGTCGCTCCGTCACTATCGAGGAAAATTGATCTAAGGTTGCTGGCGAAGTGAACTGCTCTGATCGAAGACGCGAGCACATTCCAACCCATCTCTGGGTTCTTCACGATGATGGCCTTCAGTCCGTCTATCTGCTTCTTGTACTGGCCGTGATAGCTCCTGTAGTCCTCCTTGTCGATCTCGCCAGCGGCCCTCATGTCTGTTAGGTTAAGATCACGTTTTTCCAAACGCGCAAGCTCCTCCCGATGCTCCTTAAGCTCGGCAATCTGTCCCTTGTGCTTTGACTGGAAGTCCTTGATCAGAAGATTGATCGCCTGGTCGCGGAATTCTGAGATCACTCGGTAGCCCGCCAGGGAATCTAGGATGGCGTTGATAAGTTTCGGTTCGCTGATTGGGCGTTCAACGCAGAATCGTATTTTCGAGTTGCGAGAACAGTGGTAATAGACGTAGATAGCATCACGGTTTGTGCCGGCATAGTGCTTGCGTTTTTCAGTGGCAGTCACCACTCGGCCGCATGGGCCGCACATCAGCAGGCCTGAGAACTTGATGTATGGCCGATTAGTCAAACGTCTGGTATTGCCATGAGACGAGTGCCGCATAAGCTCCTGTAGCCGCTCATATTGTTGGAGGGTGATGATGGCCCTATGTTTACCCTCCCGTAGCTCACCCTTCCAGAGGAAATGGCCGGTATAGAAGACATTGCGAAAGATATTAAATGCCGTGCTATAGGTGATCGGTCGGCTACTTCTACGTTCTGTGTTTCGCGTAGTGAGGCCCCACTCTTCGGCCATCAGCCGCTGGAGCTCAGCAATCGTGTAATTTCCTGTCAGTGCATGATTCATAGCGCGCTCTACAATCGAGAGGCGTCCCTCGTCTGTCACTACAGCGCGGTCCCCCTTGCGTTTTCTATTTCCGTCCGTCTTGTATCCAATGGGCACAGGACCCGGATACCAACCTTGGTCCACCTTCTTAGATTGGCCGCGGTCGACTTCCCGGGCTAACTTTTCCGATTCGTACTCTCCTTGGGACAACATATTTTTGAGAAGCCACAAACCTTCTGGCGACTTCTCGAAGGAGAACGTGACAAACTTCAGGTCGAGCTTCCCCGCCTTGACCAGACGGACTATCGTTGCGGCATCTTCGGTGTTCCTAGAAAGTCGATTTGGATGCCATGCGATAATGCCGCTGATCTCGCTGGCCTCAACCTGCTCGACGATCCAATTGAACTTCTTGCGGCCTGGGCGGAAGGCGCTCTTGCTCTCCCGGATCGGCTCATCGAGTGTGTTCAGGTCAGGGAAAGACACATCCATTTGCTCAATCTGAGAAGGAATCGAGAGAGCCTGACGCTCGGAACTTTCCGTGGACTTTCGGGCGTACTTTACCCACAGCTCAACTCTGGGCGGCAGGGCTGCCTTGGCCTGTGATTTCACGCGGGCTGCTATGTAGTCGTGCGGCATCCATATGGTCCTCCATTAATTGACCAGAGACGGGATTTACTTTATGTCCCGCTGTCTTCTGATGATTGCTCTAATTGCGTATACTGTCCAGTCTTTTCTATTGTCATCTTTTCTAGCTGTTGCTTAATTTGAGGATGGTAGATGAGGTTCACTAAGAACATGAGATTGTTGATCTCCTCGACGGCTGCTTCGTCGCTCACCTCCTCGTTGAAGTAGTTTTTGCAGAGCTCCTGATATTTCTTGATGTCTTCCTCTTCAAAAGTAATGGTTCTTCCTCCATGATTAAAAGTTAAAAGGGTGCACAGCGTGAGCCGTGCACCCCTGTCGGTGTGTGGTCAGGCCGCTACCGCCTCCCGCGCCAGCTTCAGCGCCTGAGCTTTCAGCGGCTCAGGCCGGATGAGGGTGCGGTTGAGCTTGGTCTCCCAGGTGCGAGACCGGCGGACGTGGTCCAGGTACTCGCCTGCGGCCTGTACGAGCCCGTAGGCGGTGTGGGCGATGGGCGCGGTGGTCGGTGAGGCCAGGATGAAGCGGACGGCGTCTCGGGCCTCCTCCACGTTTCTGGCGACGCGGTCGGTCACCAGACCAGCCGGCGGCATGGGGATGAACTCCCCAATGAACAGCTCGCGCTGTCGAGTCGAGACCGGTATGCCGAGCAGTTCGATGGCCAGCGCCTCGTAGGCGCGCATCTCCTGGCGAGCGCCAGTGACGGCCTCGCGGGCCTGGGCGACGCGGTTGCGCCAGCCGGGCTTGTGGATGAAGGAGAACGTCGTGCCGGTGCGGTCGCCTTCGAGTTCGGCAGCGCGGAAGGTGTTGGCACAGACGATGCGAACCGCGGTAGCCCTGAGGGTGCAGCCGCCGGGCTGGCCGTGCCGGTTGGTGATGGCTAGGTACGGCAGCGTGACGCTGTCGTCGCCGGGCAGCTGGATGGGTTCATCCAACGAGGCCAAACACCAGACGGAGCGACCCTCATCCAGAACGCCCGCGGTTTCCCACGAGACGTTCGGCTGCTCCAGGACGGCTTCGACGATCTCGCCCATCTCGCGGTGGTCGATGACGGCGTAGGTCTCCCGGTTAATCCAGAGCGTGGCGTTGGTGTCAGACCGAGCGATGCGCTGCCAGCCCTCGATGGGCCGGTACAGCGGCTGGCCGTGGCCGTCGATACTGACAAGCTCGTAGACGGCTTCGGTGATCGGGTCCCAGGTCAGGCCGGCCAGTTGGCGGGCCTCGTCCCAGGATTTGGGGTGCTGGTCCAGGACCAGTCCCTCTCGGTGCCAGGGCATCTCCCTGACCGAGAACATCGATTCAACGTTGGCGGACATAGCCGCCTCCTTTCGCCCGCTGGTTGCGGGCATGGGAATGGGGCGTCGCGGCAGTAAGTGCTGCGACGCCCCGGGGGTGGGTTGTGAAAGGTGCGATCTACAAGTTCGGCCGAATCAGGTCTCCCTTAGCTCGTTCCAGAAGTAACCGCAGTTTGGATCGGGTTTGCCGCTGAACACGGAAACCGGGATCACGTCGTCCTCCTCGTTCTGCCAGCGGTGATGCGCCAGCACTCGGATGACAGCGTCGAGCGCGCAGTCGGCCGCGATGACGTAGGTGTAGGGCTCCTCACCGTCGTGGCGTTCTGATCCCGCGACGGTCACCGTGTAGGCGGCCATCACGGCTCTCCGGCCTGTTCGGCCGGGGGTTTCAGTCCGCGTGGTGTGCCGATTGACTCTGTGGCTACCCCTCCGTTTCGGAGACGTTGACCGTCAGCTCGAAGCTGGTGCTGTAGTCGTCCACGTTGTCCAGACCGGTCAGGTCCGGCACGAGGTACTTCTCGGCGTCCTCGGTGGCCGCTTCCTCACTGCTGTCCTCAACCTCGTAGCTACCGGAGATCGTGTAGGTCACCCGGACACGGGTCTCGTAGGGCTGAAGGCCGAAATGGGACAGGAAGCCGTCCAGTCCGTCGCGGCAGATGGTGCCGTCCTCGTGCTTGGAGATGGCGTAGGCGCGAATCTCTTCAACGCGAGCGGCGTGAGCCTGACGATGCTCGGCGTGCGCCTCCAGGGCAACCCGACGGCAGATGGTCAGAGCTTCGACGGCGTTGCGCAGCGTCTCCTCGCGGAGCGCCGGGTCGGTGATGGGCTCGATGCGCAGTACCGCTGTGCCGTAGCTCGTGATGCGGCCCGCGAAGTAGACCTCGACCAGGGCGGTGTCCACGACGCGCAGGATGACGGCGGCGTTGTCTCCCGCCATGACGGGGGCCGGCAGCAGCGCTGCCAGGTCTTGCGGCGGAAGCGTCCGCAGCAATTCGGTGGTGAGGTCAGCCATAGCTGACTCCCTTCCGAAGGTAAGAACAAGCACTGATTTCAGTGGTGGGGCTCAGTGCTCAGAGCCGTTCGGGCAGGCGCCCGCCCGACCGGCCGTGGCTCAAGCGGCCGGTCAGGCGGACGCCTGCGGGGCGTCAGAGCTTGCGGAAACAGGTGCGGCAGCGGTCGCCGCCGAGACGCATATCGGCATACAGGCGGTGCGGAAATACATCCGGGCTGAAGTTCTCTTTTTCGCGATCGAGATCAAGTTTGCGGGCATACTCGTTCAGGATGTTCTCAGTGGTACTGCCTCCTGCTCTGGCAATGGGCCAGTAGGGAATGATGTGCTCGCGCAAGCATGGCGGGCAAATGAGGCCCTTGGCCGAGAAGTATCCAGCAATGTCGAGGGCCTCCTGCCGTTCTTTTTCGAAGTCGAAGTTTTTGTCTTGAGGTACAGGCACGGTGGTGTTGGTCATGCTGCCTCCTTTCTCGTGGGTGGACCACGGGTAGACGTTAGAGTTAGCTACGGGAATTCAGGGTTGCGCAGGGTCTTCAGTGCGTCAGCCTCAGTCGTAGCCAGGTAGAGGCCCTGAGTATCGGCTGGTTGGGAAGCAATGACGCGCGCGATGTTGTCGGTTCGGTGTTGGTCTGGCGCGATGAACAGTACCGCTGGGTTGATGCCATATCGGGCATACTCGAAGTCGGACAGTTCATAGTCCCGATAGGTGCGGCACTTCTGATCAATGGCTCCAAGTCCTTCGGTGTTGCGGTCGATCTCGATGAACCAGTGCAGCTCCATGCCGCCGAAGAAGAGTCGGACTACAGCATCGGGTCGGAGCAGCCGACGGCGGCCGGCGGAGTCCAGAAAAGTACGCTTGGCTGCGGCCTCGGCTAGGAACTCGATGACCTTTGGGCCACCATGGCGTTCATCCTCGACCAAGCGAACGTAGAGATCTCCAATCGCAAGCCAGTGGGCGAGCTTAGATGCTCCAGGGCGCCAGGTCTTGCGTTGCGGTTTGACGATTTCGGGGACGGCTGCTGCCAGGCGCGCTCCTCCAGTCGTGAGTACATAGATCGATCTTCGAGGACCGGGCCTTCCGCTTGCAACGGCGTTAGGTAACCTGCGAATGAGGCCTCGCTTCGTTAGACGCCGCAGATGACGATGGGCTAACTGCCGCGCCTTGGCTGGTTCGTTTCCGCCGAAGACGGTGCGTGCTACCTGCTCAGCGGTGGCCACTCGAATGCTGGCAAGGGTTCTTAGAACCGTCTCTTCGAGCACGGTTATCGTGGTGGCTGCTTGGCGCAGGTAGGGCGGATAGATTGCATACTTGGGGTCGTACGAGGCGTGAGTGATAGTTGATTTCTCCAGATGTTTAGGGGTGTGTGAAAAGTGAAAGAGGAAGGATGTAAATGTCATACAGAGTTTGCCAGCATCAACAGATAGAGATCGGACGTTGGTCGAAAAAGATTGGTACAGGATTAGAGACAGTCCCAGTTAGCTACGCGGGCGCACCCAGAGTGGCCTTCGCGGAGTTACTGCGGCAGCCTGGCGGTCATGGATCTCGCGCTCGACATCGGCCGGTGCGCGTCCGTAGGTAGCTTGTGAAGCAGCCCGAGCTGCCTCTCCGTACCCAGTCGGCTCCGGCGGCGGACTGGTCGTGATGGTGACAGCCGGAGTGACCTTGCTGCCCGTGACGACACTCGCCAGGGCGGTATGGGCATCAAGGCTGAGCAAATCTTGCGGCTCGACCGGTGTGCCGAAGGTATGAGCCAGTGTGGCGGCATCATCGGGGCCGGCCTGGAAGGCCACTTTCGTTCGCGCCTCGCTGAGCAGGGCTTTCCGCAAGCTCGTAGGAGTCTGCGCCAAGTGTTGGAGGGCTGCGACCAGGCCGAGGGCATGGCCGCGGGCGCGAGCCAACATGTCGGCCAGGTTGGCACCGCTGCGCAGGAAGCGGGCGACCTCATCGATATACAGGGCAGCCTGCTCGCGTTGCTCACGGACAATGGCCGTGCGTTTCAGAGCGGCGTTCCACACCATATGAATGATCAGGCCACCGAGCAGGTCTGCGGCTGGCGCGCCGACTTGGCCGGACGGGAGTGCGACGACCAGGATCTTGCGGCCGTCGATGACGTCTTGGACCGACCAACTCGGCTTGGCTTGCCCGACGATGGCGCGCAGTTGACGTCGGTCGGTCAAGGGCGAGACCTTGTTGAGCACAGCTGAGACCGCCTGCTCGCGTTCACCGTCAGCCCACTGGTCGAAGCGAGCAAAGAACGCTCCCACGGTCGGCGCGAAGCCTGAATCGAGACGCTCCACCAGCGAGCCGCGGAACCGGCGATTCGTCAGGACGGCCGGCACGTCCACCAGCGTCCCCCCAGGGGTGGCTGCGAGGAGTACCAAGGCGTTCTTCAAGATCTCTTGTAGCCGTGGTCCCCAGCCTTCCGATTGATCGTGCAGGAGCTCCAGGACTTGGTCAGCCACGAGCTCGGCGTCTTGGAGGGGGCAGTCCAGAGGATTGAGTCCCACCGGATGATCGCTGGCGGCGTCAAAGTAGATGAGGTCGTGAAGGCGGTGAACCGGCACGCGGTCGACGACATCTCGGGCCAGGTCCCCACCTGGATCGATGACGATCACGGCGCGACCCGCCTCCATGTCCTGAGTGATTTGGTTCAGTAGCAAGGTGCTCTTGCCGGTGCCGGTGGCGCCGGTGACCAGTTGGTGCATCAAGGCGCCAGCTGGTGGTACGGCAACCGGACGCTGCAAACCGTCATAGGCAGCAGTGCCCAGGAGGCGACCGGTTGAGGGCACCTCGACGGACGGCGGGAACAAGCGGCTACCACTCAAGGCGAGGCCTGGCACGGTCGGACCGCCCAGCGGCCACGCCAGCATGGTGGCCGTCTCCAGGGCGTTGCCGTAGATCGGGCTCGTCAGCGGCCGACTGGTGGCCCCCCGGGTGAGCCAGTCAGCAACCCGCTGGGGTAGCCACCGCGGCACCAAAGAGGCCCCCTCCTGATCTAACAGGTGAAGGTTGGCCATGACCCGGCCGACGAGCAGGTGAGCTCCAGTTCGCCCAGGGGCAACAGCTCCCACCGCGCCGTGGATACCGAACCAGGGTTCGGCGGTCTTGGCGCGGAAGGCGGCCAGGTCTTGGATGTCGGTGATGGCCGGCGGTGCAGCCCTGACTAGCTGAACCAGGCGATGCAGCCAGGGCGGCAGCAACTGCGAATCAGAACGAACAGACGCCCGTGATGTGGGGACTCGAACAGGAAACACGACGAGCTGATAGACCAGCGTCTCGTCTGGGAACACCGGCTGAAGCGTGTTGAGCAGCCCGACGGCAAAGGTCTCGGCCACGCCCGTCCGCAACGGGCGGAGGATCGTGGTCAGGCCAATCCGCCGGAGCCAAGTGGCCCGGGGTAGGGCCGGCGCTTCAAGGAGGGTGGCTCGCAGGCCTGGTACAACGGCGCGCAGCTGCCGTAGCAGTACGTCGGCTTCGTACCGAGGCAACCGCAAGCGGTGCTCGATCCGGCCTGGCAGGCCTATGCCTTCGAAGACCACGCTGTCCCGACCAAAGAGCCAGCCACGGGACGACCGCATGCGTCCGAGGACACGTACGAAGGCCGTCACCTGCTGGATGGTCAGGTCACGCGGAAAGTTGAGGCAGTAGGTCAGCCGGTTGGTGTCTCGGGAAACTTGGTCGCGGTAGCGCAGGTAAATGATAATTGCGGACGTGGCGCATAGGAGCGCGGCGCTGGCGACGAACTGAATACTCTCACTCATTGGCGGGTCTCCGTTAATTACAACTGGGAGCCCGGTGAACAAGGGACAGTACCCGAGATGGTACCGATCAGGTGGATGAACTTTCGGAACATCCACCTTCCAAAGTCGCAAAAAGCCGCGGTGAGCGGCCTGCGAATTTGACAGGTCAAAATTGTTTCAAATTCAAACCCGTACATCCAGTATACCACGAAAACTATTGAATTGTCAATAAGTTTGTGGCTATAGCAAGCGTTTTTTCGGCATTTTCTCTTGCTCCTATCTGTTGGGGGATGAACCCCGGCTTGAAGGAGTGGCGCGACCCGCGCACCCCGGAGTTCGTAGATATCCGGTGACGGGTCTAACCAAGATAGTCGCCGCAGTCACGCCCGTCGGCGCCCGCGGTTCTATTCGTAGCAAATTGAATCGGCTTGTATTTCAACCTATGTCGTGCTTATGGTGAATCTGGCGAACCTCATCTGACCCGGCCCTGAGGTGCTTCATGGAATTCAGAGACCAGGAGATACGGGCCGAACTCGGCCGTGCCAGCGCCAAGCGGCCACCGGGTGGCTCGTCCGCGACCAGGTCGAAGTCTGAACAGCCGGCTGCCTGCGCCAGAGCTGCCCTCAGTCCCGCCCGCTGCAAGGGAACTGACCACCAGCACCAGACACACGGGAAGTAGGACCGATGCCCTCTCGCTCCCCAACCGGGCGCCCCCGGAAGACCCCGTACAGTACCTCTGTGACTGCTGAGACCATCGTAGAACCCGACCCCATCGTCTCCGCCGCCGACGTGTGGCAGGGGGACGCATTTGATCTTGCTGTCACGCTCCCGAAGCACTCGGTTGATCTGATCATCACCTCACCTCCTTACTGGGGCCTGCGCACGTACGGACAGGACCACAACGAGGAGATTTTGGCTGAGTGGCTGGCTAGTGGCGAGAGCGCGCTCGAAGTACCGCCCTACGACTGGTATCGGAAGCAGGGCGGCATCCTTGGCATGGAGCCGCTGCCGGAGTGGTTCGTGGCTCACCTGGCTGAGCTGTTCCAGATCCTGGCCCCTGCGCTCAAGCCCAACGGCAGCGTGTGGCTCAACATCGGGGACACGTACTTCGCTCGTTGGTCCAGCATTCGCATGGACGGCCGTCAAGGGCTAGGGGACAACCCCCGCATGCGCCGGCGCACCCCGATGGGGGGATGGCGGCAGGAGAAGCAGTTGCTCCTCATCCCTGCCCGCTTTGCCATCGCGATGCAGGAGAACCGGTGGATTCTCCGCAATGACTTGATTTGGAACAAGCCCAATGTTCCGCCGCGTCCGGAGAAGGACCGACTGCGCCTCGCGCACGAGCACTTCTTCCACTTCGTCAAGCGACAGACTCAGGGTCGCCCCAAGTACTACTACGACCTCGACACCGTCGAGGATGGTCAGCGTGACGTCGTAACCGTGAACGTCAAGGCGGGGGCCGATGGGCACTCGGCGACCTTCCCATACGACCTCATCCGCCCGCGTATCGAGAGCTCCTGCCCGCCAGGTGGCGTCGTGCTGGATCCGTTCTGCGGTACTGGCCGTTCCCTGGTGGTGGCACGAGAGCTTGGACGCCGCGCGTTGGGATTCGAGCTAAACGATGAGTTTATGGCTGTTACCCGGCGAAACTTGGACGCAGTGGACGCACCCAAACTCTTTTAGCTGAATTCCCATGACAGGCGTCGGCGGCAGGGCATATAGTCCCACACTGTGTCAGATGAGACCTACGGGGAAAACCACACCGGGACCAATTTCATCGCCGAGTACTTTGGGCACCAAGTGTACCCAAAAGTGGCGTCTTCCGAGCTAGCTCTAGCGGACCAACAGGCTGAACACTGCCCGTTTTTGACGCTGGCCCTCGATGAAGACACGGCTTGCGCCAAGGGGGACACAGCTAAAGGAATCTGCACCGTTAGCACTGCCGTTGAGGGCGTGCGCTACGACTGGCTGGTCTGCCCCCATCGAGCCCTCGACCCGGCATTTATGGGAAGCGCGGCCCGCCGGCTGTTCAACTATCAGCCCCACGAGGTTCTCCACTTTATTGGAGCTCCAACCCTCGCGCACGAGGCAACTCAACAGCAGGTGCTCGAAGCCCTAAAAAACGGCGAACGGGTGTTGCTCTACTTCCAGGAAAAGCTCGGCGGAGAGCTGGGCATCCGCAAGACGGCGGTTACCCCAGAGCTCTCCTTCGACTGGACGCTTATCGAAATCGTGGATGTCGCTCCGAACTTCCAGTTGGGTCGTGTCGGAATTCTGGAGCTACAGACGATGGACTTCCACGGATCCTACAAGCACGCGCTGGGTGAAGTCCGCGACAAGTTCGAAGCTGACCCGGATGACTTTCAAAACGTCCTAGACAGCGACGTCGGCCGAGCAGCGCTCTCGAAGAAGATGGAGGGACCCAACCTTTCCAACGTCTTCAAGCGAACATTCTATCAAATGGCTTATAAGTTTCAACTTGCCAAGCATGACGACTGCTCTGGTTGCGGCTTCGCCATCCCGTACCCCGTCTGGCAGAGCTGGCTGCGTCATCTGGGCAACCCCCAGACAGTCGATAACGGAGATGGCACCTTCTCTCTGGGATCGACTCCGCAAAGCACGACGGTACGCAAGACGTGGATCTTCGTCTTCAAGTTTGGCGACGAGGTCGGACCCAAACCCCGAGACATCCAAATGTGGCGATCAATCCATGTCGACGTAGAGACGCTCATTGACCTCGCGCTCCGGCACTCGCCCAATCTCGCGGTTGAGTCGGGGGAGCCCATCAAGTCGGTGACCGAAAAGGCCACCCAACGCATACGGCGTCTCTGGCCGGCGGCAGTTCCCCGGACACCACGACGTAAGCGCACACCTATCGATCAGCCAACTCTATTGGATCTGGTAGAGGGCTCGTAGCCGCAGCTTGCCTTGGCCGGGGGCCGCTCTACAGGACGATCCTCGGCCCGGGCCAGATGTCGGTTCCCTGAACACCAGCGGCTTTGGGGCGGGCAGGAGGACCAAAGGGGCGCAAGCGGTTCGGCGTCACCGACACCCTCGGTCTGCGCTCCTCGCCGTCCGAGTCGCCGCGGCCAGTGAGCGCCAGCTGACCCATCACGGGCTGGCAGGACACGTCGGTGACAGGCTTGAGGTAGGCGTCGAGTGAGCTGGGACCGTGCTTGGAGTGGCGATGATGGTGGAGCAATCGGCAGGCTTCTCCATGTCATGCTTGAGATAATGGCTGGCGAAGAGGCTCATAAAGATCAAGCCCGCTGCGGCAAGGGCCAGATGGATCGTAATTACCGTCAGGAGAGTCGGGTCGCCCAGCTTGAGGTTGCCAGCGTCCAGCATCTCAATCTGGGTACCCAGAACGGTGATGCCAGCAATCAGACTCAGCAGCAAGAGGATAGCCCCTGTGCCAAACTGCCATGTATCAGCGTGCCCCGTGTTGGGATAAAAAACAGTGAGCGCCAAAACAAGGACGGCGGTCACCGCTGCCGTGGTAGCAAGGCCGTAGTTACCAACCGCGACAATGGCCGCGCGGTGATTTTCTTCCCTATTCGTAGTCGGCACTCGTGTCCTGGCCCCGCTCATTCGACGAATAACGGCCAGGGCCAGGATCACCTTTAGAATGGCCCGGCCGAGTGTGCGCGCGTGACGGCGGGCCGACTTCGCTTGATTCGGGACGACTTGTTCGGAAGCCTCGGGATCATCGTCGGGCACTGTCAAAACATATCACGCAGGCAATCGAGTAGCTCCTTGGCCGGCCAGATTGCGGCCATCATGGGCTGATACTTTAGTCGAACGGCTCGCAGGATGATCGGCAGGTCATCGGCAGTCAGGTAGTCCAAGGGGAAGAATTGGAATGTTTCCTTGATGGGCAGCTCGAAGATTTCTCTAAGTTGCGTCACATCCACGCCGCCGGAATTCTCGCCCAGGACAGCTTGCCAGGTTTCGGACGAGACCACGACTTCCCGAAGGATGAACTCCTTGATTTCTGAAGATAGGGGGTGGCCGCCCTGACCAATGGACTTCAGGCCGTAATCCACACATTGGGAGATGAACTCGTCACGCTCGAAGACGTTCGTCACGTTTCCTCCAGTGGCACCGATGGAGATATGCTGGGATTCCCTTGTAGTAGCTGCCTCAAACCTGCCATTGGCATCTTCACTCACATAGACGCAAGCCAAGTACATAAAAACCTCAGACACAACGCAGTAGTTGCTATCTGAGGTGGGATTCCAAGAGAAGCCCTTGGAACCAGATGGTGGGACTGTCAGCCCACAATGCCCGAAATCCGGAGCAGGATAAACATTGCCCACCCGACTGGTTGGGCAATCACGAGGTAGAACGCCCACCGTGGCCGAATGGGCGGCCAGATGAGGGTGTGATGGTCGTCGTCATAATAGAAGAAGAAACGATGCCGCCGTCGCATAGCTGTCACTCTTCTTTCAAGAAAGTGGTTCGGTCCGACGGAATACGGAATTGCGTGTTCCGTCGGCTCAGGCCATTATTCTGCCTGAACGACTAGCATAATGCAAGGTTTAGTACGAGAGGAATGCCCATGCCGTTACACGCCAAATAGAGGCGCCGCAGCGGATCATCGACGCTGTTGTAAATACAGCCGGGCGAGTATTATGGGGAAATGGACCTAGAGCAAACAGATGTTCGTCAGATGTTCGAGAACGCCGGCACCGGGATATGGACCACAATTTACGATAGCTGGCATGAGTCGGGTGTTGCGAACGGCGGCATCTACTGTGCGCTCGCACCCCTGTCGCACCGCGAGGCAGCTGTGCGCGATCCCGGTTGGGACATCATGGCTGGCGACTTCCGGCCTGGGTTTTCGCAGCACTACGAAGACGGCCAAACGGTAGTGACCTACCTGCCGGGCGCTCGTTCGAGCGAGCTTGTCGAGCCGCTGGTTCTCCTGCGTGAGTATGGAGGAGTCATCCCGTCGGAGCTGGAGCTGGTGGAGCAATTTCGACTTTTCCATAACCTGTACTTCGATAAATTGACCTCCCAGTACATGAAGCCTCACGACGACGGTACCTCCGCCGTAGCCGTGAAGTTTGACCGTCGAAAGGTAGAAGTGCAGACGAAGCTGCTGCGGCAGTACCAAGCCGCTCAGCAGCTCGATCTACTACTGTTCGTGGATTCCGTCCGCTTCGGTGCGGCGGGCGAAGAACCGCCTCCGCGCGAGGATTGGTCCACCGATCTGCTGATGGCTCACCGTGTCCCGAGTAGGGACAACCGCGGCGAGTCCCCGTTCACTCGTTACCTCGGAACGCGAGTTCTGCCGCCTCCGCCCATTGAAAAGTCGGGCATCTGGCCCTACGAGGAGCCGGATGACTATTACCCGGACTTTCTCATTGGCACGGACCCGGATGGGGATGAGATTCGCTTTACCTGCAACCCGGATGCCTTGGCAAACTACTTCGGCGCAAACCCAGATGCGCCGAACTATCTGACGCCGGTTCACTTTCGTCGCGAGGTGCTAAAGAAGTACTACGACAAGCCCGAGCTCTACAGCGTGGACGACGGACACCTTAGCTGTGCAGGCCTTTGGAGCCTTCGGCTGGATAATTGCGCCGCGAAGACGGTCGTGGTCTTCCTCGGAGATCTGGGGCGTGATCTCCCCAAGCGAGAGCGTGACTACTGGCGCAGCTTCAACGTGCCGCCGGATGCTCCGGTCAGTGAAACGCTCATTCGGCGAGCTTTCCTTGGACAATTCGTCGATCCCGAAGCCACCGACCTCCGATTCCGGAGTTCCTACGTGGCCCTGCGGGGAGCGTGGGCCAGTAGGTTCGGCTGGGACTTGTTCAGGGCTCCGCAGGATGCGGACGCTGGCCTGCTCCAGCGGCTGCGGCTGCCTCTTGATGACTCTCAAGCGGAATTTGAGGCCAGTATCCGCATCATGACACAGCTTTGCGTCGACGCGATTAACGAGAAAGACATCCTGGCTCATACGTCTGACCCGCAAAGCGGTGAAGCCGGCATCTCCAAACTTAAGCGTTGGTTTGAGCAAGAGGGCTATCCTCATGCCGACCGGGATATCAAGTTCCTCCGAAGCCTGCAAGAAGCTCGATCGAAGTTCACCGCTCATCGCAAGGGCTCGGATTACGAGAAGACGTTGACCAAGATTTTCGGTGAACTCCGAGGTCCTGCGGCAATCCGCACGTTCTTCGAGTCTGCGCTCCTGCTTTTGACCGGTTTGGAGGAATGGGGAGTAGCGTCTCAGGCCCCTCCAGCCAACGAATCTTGAAATTCGGCAGCATGCCCCGGCGTCACGTCGTCTCCGGGGCATGCTGCGAACGGGGCTACTCAGGTCAGGCCGTCCGGGGCAATCCCCAGGGCCCGCACGGACTGGGAGTCGATCAGTCCTGCCGACAGGCCGGCAGGACTGCGGTCAGCCTCGCGGACCTTGGTCCGCAGCGCGTCGCGGTTCCTCTACACGATGCCGTCGTTGTGTCACCAGGCGAATTCGGTACACCGCCACGGGCCAGGGTGCAAAGACCTTGGGCAGCAACCGCCACTGGCAGCCGGTCCTGGCCAGATATAGGATCGCTTCCACGATCCAGGGTCAGGAGGCCCGCATGGCCGGGCCTTCTCGGGAGTCGGTCATATTTCTTAGGTGAGATCTGTTCCAATTGGCTGTCATCAAAATTTGATGTTAGCCTCCCTTTGCTCCCAGGAAGGGGATTCTTACAATGGCTCAGCGCGTAGTCACGCTCTACACAGATGACATCACCGGCAACGAAGGTGAAGACATCGCGACCCACACCTTCAGCGTGGACGGGGTCACCTACGAAATCGACCTCGGCGAGGACAGCTACCAGCAGCTGCTCGATGCTCTGGGGCCGTTCGTTCGCGCGGGTCGCAAGATCGGTGGCTCGTCCCGGCGCGGCGGTAGCAAACGCGCTCAGGCTGACGGCCATGGTCCGGACGCTGCGAAGGTCCGCGAGTGGGCTCAGGCGCAAGGCATCGAGATCAATGCCCGCGGCCGTATCCCCGGCGATGTGCTGGAGAAGTACCAGGCCGCGAACTAACGCGGCGGCAGGCGTAAAGCCCCCAGCACCGCCTTGCGGTCGCGGCTGGGGGCTTTGTCCGTTGTAGTGCCAGTTTTGTTCAGGGCAAATCATGCCGTCACGCAGGCGATCCCCCTGGTGTCAAGTGGTGGTACCCGGAATTAATGCAGTCACCCAGCTCACTGCCCATGCCCCCCTGCTGGCCCCGCTATCTCCTTCACGAGCACCGCCACCTGCCCTGGGCGGATCGTGCTTCGGCCGGAGACGTGAACTTCGAGACGGCGGGCATCGGCGACATCCTGGCGTCCCGTACTGGGAGCAGGCCATCAAGCGCAACGACTTCGAGGGGGAGGGCCTGGCGTACTGCGAAGTTTGTGACTGGGAGACGCTGTCTGTCCGGCTGCTTCAAACGGCACCCGGGATGGGATCGGGTTTTGGGTTCACCCGATTGGATCACGTGCCGCGCACTCGACCCCGGGCAGGGGGATGCTGAAAATTCCGGCGCATGGGAGGCGGCATAGTGAACATCATTGGCGAACAAAATCTGCTTGATACAAACAACCCGCTACACATCGTCGGCAGCCGAGGCTTTCTCGATATGTGGACCTTGATGAGCCTCCTTAACTGCCAGTTCAAGCGCGATGAATCTCGCGAGCCGGCAGCTGGCTATGCGCGCGGGGATGAAAACTATCTCTCCTGCGCGGGCCTCACTGTCCACGATGCGGCCTCCTTCTTCGACGTTAAGCTACAGTCGGCTCCCGCAGGAGCTCAGCCGCAACACTGGCGAGAAATCCAAAATGTCGAGGCGGATGGCCCAGCCGTCGTGGACTACCCCAATGAGGTTGACACCTCGCAGCTTCGCCTCATGGCATATGCGCCGGGTCCGGTGGTTAAGGAATTTCAGGTAGCTCTGGTAGTAAGTGTGGATCTGATCCTCTCGCCGTACGAGGAGGGCTGTTTTCTGGCAACGGGACCGAATATTCAATACCCGGAGCGCTGCCAAAATAAGTATGGTCTCATCACGTGCGTCAACCAAGTATGTCCACCGGGCAAGATCTGCCAAGTGAGCGACTGCTCCGAGACCGACATTCACACTCGCGCCGTTTGTGAATGTGTTCTGGGGCGAGACCAGTGATACCGAGCTCTGGGCCCTACTGGCACCAGGCGGCGGGGTTTCCTGTTCGAATTGAGGACGTTCCGCCTGGTTGGCTCGCCGCAGCAGCCGACATAGCCGTTATCGCGGCCGTTGTAGTAGCCCTCGTGACGGGCCTGCTTACGTTGCTTGCCATGCGTAATGCTGACAAAAAGGCGGAGCCTGATCTTCAAGTCCGAGCATCTCGTGATGCTCGGACGGTCTACGTCCGTATAACAAACAGAGGGAGGATGGCCGCAGAGGTGCACAAGGTCTACCTTGGCGTGCTCGAACCCACGCCGCCGGCAGACGCTCACGGTGATTACAACCATCACCTTGCCCCCAATGTAGTAGCCGCGACCTTTGCTCCTACCATGTTTGAGGCCAAAAGCAGCCAACTGGTAACGTTGAAATGGCCTTCGGGAAGCATCAACTGTTGGGCACGAGATAGAAACGGCGTCGAATATCGTCAACTGGGGATAGATTCTAACCAGGTGCGCGCCATTGTTCGCGTCTATGATGGATTTAGGGCTGCCGAGATTAAACTAGAAGCATCGGTGGGCGAGGAGCCCCACCTCGACCCTGCCTGACGGTGGATCCCGTAATCTAGACAAAAAGCCCCGGAAGAGCTTTGCGGTTCCTCCGGGTGTGGTTTTGGTCGAGGCAAGAATTAGCTCCCCGCAGTGGGGCGATCTTCCCAGCCAAGCAAATTGTACGGCTTGTTGCAGATGATGCAATTCCGCCACCAGAGGAAGCGCTTGACCTCGGGATGATAGTCCACGGATGCCATGCCAGTGAGCTCACTGATGGGGTCAGCTTCGCGCCTCCAGTCCGTCCATTTATGCTGGCAGGGAGCCATATTTGGGGGCGCATTTCGGGGCGATCTTCCGAGGTTGGCATCTTTGGTCTTATCGTGGTACTTCGGCGCGCGGGCCCTTGGGGTGAGAATGCGTTTAAGGAGCCGGAAAAGGTCCATCGGGTACTCCCGACATGAGGGGCGTTAGGTGCAATTCTCGGCCGATTCAGGAAACGGGAATGCCCCCTTTATTGAATCGACTAAGAATTGAGCGCATCGTCTCATTAACGTGCCACCGAGTCAATGCTCGGTATCGCGATATTGACTTCCCGATTGATAGTCTCCGTATGGGTCAGATTGTGCTCTTGGCTACGACACGTACGCCTGCACCGGCTCGAACGGCCGTCATCTCCGCCGCCTGCGAAGTTGACAAGAAAGCCCGTCACCGCCGAGCGGCGATGACGGGCTTTCTTGTCATGATGGTGTTGCTAGGGCAGTGGGTAGACAGCAGTATCCACAGCCTGTGGACAAGATCGCGCGAAAGTCTCAGGCTGCTACGTCAAGAGCTTCGAGGCGATCACGGAACTCGCAGACGGCTGGGAGGGCCTGGTGCGGGCCGAGCTCGTTAGAGAACTCCCTCAGCCGGACCAATGCGCGCATCGAGCTGACCTGGTTCTCCAGGAGTTCGGCTCCAGCGTTGGCGGCATCGAGCGCTCCGTCCAGGTCGTTGCCGGCCAGCCGGGCTTCGGCCAACCGGCTTGCTCGGACGGCCTTGTCTCGGGGTACCGCCTGCTTGACCGAGAGCTCCAAGGCGCTGGTGGCGCGCTCAACTTGCCCTGCACGCAGCAGTACCTTGCCTTCGGTGGATTTCAGCTGCGCCTCCCCGTACCAGTCGAGCCAGTCCGGGGTCTCCTCGTCCGTACGGCGATCCCACAAGGTCATCGCCCGATTCAAGGCGGTGCCGGCCTCCTGGTGGGCGCCGTCCCGTGACAGTGCCTCTGCCCTGTGCAAGTAGAGGTAGGACTGCGTGTAGGGCGTCAGCGTGCGAGGGGCGTTGTCGATGGCAGTGGAGATGAGTTCCACGCGCTCCGCAGTTCGTCCGGCTTCGGAGACGTGGATGCCCATCTCCGCCAGGACGAAGGCCCCGAAGGCGTCGTCGCCGGCGGTTCGGGCGCTGCGGAGTGCTCCGACGTAGTACTGCTGTCCGGCAGATCGCAGGCCGGCGTCGTACGCCATCCAACCGGTCAGGTAGGACACTCGTGCTGCCAGCCCGTACAGACGGCTGCCGACCTGCTCGGTATACCGGCCGGTGCTCAGCAGGCCGGAGATGAGGGCGAGATCGCCACGCGCCTGCTCCAGGAGCCGGGCCCCGCCGAGTTGGTCATCGAGCGTGCGCAGCGTGCTGACGCGCTGCTCAATTGTCGTAACCATGCCGTCGGTCACGCGATCGCCGTCGAGTGCTGAGGCGAACGCGGATGGCGCCTCGGCCCAGCTCGCAGCCAAGCCCGCGAGGGCCACGCCTGTGATGGTGAGAAATCCTCGACGATCCATGCGACCACTCCCGACCAGATCTGCCAACGCCTCTACGGTACCGGCCTCGGTCCAAGGAGCTGTCAGTCCAGTGACTTCCCATACGGGGAGCCAACGGGGCCATCCCTCCGAACGGGCCTGGGCGTAGGGGACTTGCAGCAGGTCAGCCAGGACGAGCTGGGCGTCGCCATCCGGCTCCTGCCCCTGTTCCCACTTCCACACGGTCGTGCGATTGGTCGCCAGGGGGATGCCGAGGAGCTTCCCGCGGGCCTGCATGAGCCGAGCGAACTCAGCCTTACCCCATCCGCGGGACTGTCGGACGAAGGCCAGCGGATGCACTGCTAACGGATCATCAAGCACGTCGCTACCTCGTCTCTCGCACGGTAGTCCGGAGGCTACTCGCTGTGTGCGAGCGAGGGGAGGTTGCCTGCTACGAGAAACCCCCCAGAAACGTTCCCTGGGCCCGCCGGCTGGCCCTTGACTAAAGGCTCAGCCGTCCAGGGGCTCCAGGATGTGGCACGACAAGAGCGTGCGCCCCGGATGGCCGTCCAGATCGGCGGCTCCGACTCTGTGTCCCCCGTCAGGGTCGGTGCCGCTCTACCTTCCCGGAGGCGTCTGCCATGCCTACCCTCGTCACTCGCATCGTCCTCGCGGGCACCACAGGAGCGGTCTCACCTGCTCGGCGTGCGGTCGTGGAGCAGGTTCGCGCCTGGGGTGTACCGCTGGATGAGCAAACGGCGGACGCCATCGGCATCGTGGCCTCCGAGCTCATTACCAATGCGGTTCTCCACGGGGGAGGACGGATCGCGGTTGGTTTGTATCACCAGCCTGGACGCTTGATCATCGATGTTCTCGACGACAGCCCCGCGGCCCCACTCCTGAAAGCCGCAGAGGATGAGGACGAGAGCGGTCGCGGCATGGCGCTGGTGGCCTCGCTCGCGGCCCGATCTGGCTGGGAGCCTGCCCAACGCGGCAAACACGTCTGGGCGGAGATGACGCTTCCTAGACCAGCGCCAGCCATCCGCGCGGCAGTCCTGCGCCGGTTCTTCAGCGCCCAGCCAAATGTCCTCACCAGACCCACGCCCCATCCGTTCGTCTTGGCGGTTGCCTGATGTGGCCGCAGGGTCTGCGCCCGTCTGCTCTGCCTGACCCTGATGTCGTGTACCGGCCGTCGCGCCGTGACGTCGATCCGGTATCGGGTCAGCCAAGGGCTCACACCCTCTGGGACCGCCACGAATGGCGAAGCAGGGGCGAGTGCTGGTTGTGGTGCGGGCGTGAGGACGTCGAAGTGACATGGATTGGGCCCGTCCAGTCCAGTGGCATGCACGCCGCTCTGTTCTCCTGCCGGGCCTGCCTCTACGAGCTGGACCAGCGCGTCTTGTTCGTCAACATGCGCAAGGACCAGGGCGCCATGACCGGCCGGGCCACATAGGGCAGTTTCCGTTCGCGAGCACCCCTGGCGAGGCTGCGACAGCCACCCCGATCTCCGCCCCGCGGTTGCACGACCTTGTCATGACCCACGGGCGGTCCCGGCGTGATCCACGCCGGATTGCACCACCTCACAGCGGAGACGCCCTCTGGCAGATCCGCACATCGCCACGGCCTCTCACTATTCGAGAGGCCCGATGGAAGGAGAACCGAATGAAGAGCGAAGAAGGTGCCGACACCGACGTCGGCCTGCTGATCGCGGTCGATCAGCTGGCGATGGCTCACGACCGGAGCGAGGCAGAGCGCTCCGATATCACCAGCTCGCAGAACAGTGCTGGTGATGACGGGGACAACCGCGACCTGAACCTTCCCAAGGAGTAGGAGAAACCCATGGAGCACCGGCTCGTCACAGGAATCGAGAAGGCGCTCGGCTGGGACGGGCCGGGGCCCGTGGGCACCGTGTTCGCTCGCGGGCAGCTCGCGGACTTGAACGTGATCACCCGGCTGATGACGCCCTACCGGTTGCTGGAGACCATTCAACGCCGGCACCTGGCTAACCCCCAGCTGCGTTGCTACGCCAAGGGTGACGAGGTCCATCCCTCCACCTTTCTGTCCACCGCTGTCAATCGGCGCAGGCAGGCGGTGAACCAGGCGGATATGGCGGCCCTCGGCCGCATTCTCAATGGCGGCGGCACCGTCGTCCTCGACCACGTCGATTTCTTCGATCCGACGTTGGAAATCGCCTGCCGGGCACTGGGCTGGTGGTCGGGCGAACTGGCCTCCGCCAACGCCTACCTGGCCGTGGGTGAAACGGACGGCTTCCACCTGCATTGGGATGACCACGACGTCATCGCCGTCCAGCTGTCCGGCGAAAAGTCCTGGGAAGTCCGCGGGCCGTCGCGACCCGTACCCATGTACCGAGACGCCGAGCGCAACCTCACCCAGCCAGACGAAGTCCTATGGGCGGGCACCATGACCGCCGGTGACGTCATGCACATACCCCGGGGCTACTGGCATACGGCGACTCGACTCGGCACCGGTAGCGAAGGCCACTCGCTGCACGTCACCTTCGGCCTCACCAAGCGCACGGGCGTCACCTGGTCCAACTTCTTGTCCGACGCAACCCGCGCGGACGAGCTGTTCCGGACCGACCTGGAGAGCAGTGAGGACGTGGGCCAACACGAGCGGCTCACCGCGAAGCTGGCCGCACTCGCTCGCGAGTACGAGCCGCAGCGCTACCTGAAGGAACTGAGGGCAAACACGCCGCCCGCCAGGCACATGCCCCACATCGCGGCGTTTGGCCCGCTGGAGTACGTCGTGGCCGTCACCGAATTCGAACCGGTGATCACCCGTGAGGACGACATCGTCCAGGTGATCGGCGGAGGTAAGCACCTGAGCTTCCACGGCCGGGCCGAGCCTGCCCTCCGCGCCTTGCTGTCCGGCCATCCGGTCGAGCTGGCGGGGGACGCCACGAACCTCACGACGTTGGCCGAGATTCTGATCAAGGAGGGGCTGTGCGCACCACTGACCGCCGAATCGCTCTCGGGCTATACCGGACTCGTCACACCCGTGATCTTCTCGAAGGAGCCCTCGAACTGGGCGTGACGGATCTGGACACGGCCTTCAACTATCAGCACTTCGGCTCACATCAGGCTCTGGCGACCGTCGCCGCCGACCTGCTCCCGGCGTTCTCGATCGCCACGAAGGTCGGCTACTTCCCCGAAGGCCACGACCTCGGTGTCAGGCGACTACAGATGGCGATCGAGCAGTCGGCAGCCGCCCTCGGACGGACTGCCGACACGGTCCTGCTCCACAATCCTGAGTGTTCGGCCGCGGGGTTCGAAGCCGCCTGCTGTGCGCTTGCCAGGGCGCGAGAGGCTGGCTTATGCCGGACGTGGGGTATCTCCACATGGAACCCGAAGCCGCTGCTCGACTCCGCCTGGGAGGTCCCCAGTCCGGACGTCATCATGGTTCGCGCCGGCCTGAGCGTTCCTGCCACGGTGCTCGACGCCGGCGAGCAACTGACCGAACGGCTGGGCGCCCGACAGGTCTGGGGCATGTCACCGTTCGCCGGCAACGCGGCCGATCCGATCTGGACCCAGATCGACACGTCCCACTTCCTTGAGCCCGGGCAGCCAGCCTCTGCGCTCCAGGTCGGTATCGCGGCAGCGTTCGCGATCCCGGGGGCGGTCCGGCTGGCCGTCGGCACTTCACGAATCGATCACCTCGCCGAGTCGGTGCAGGCCAGTTCTCTTGACGTCAACGCCGAGACGGTAAAGCAGTACCGGATGTTGCTACGCCGCAGGGCTACGGTGAACGGATGAGTTACAGCCAGAAAGGACCGCCAGTGCCGCTCGATCTGGATGATCTCTCCACCGTGCCGCTCGACGACGTCCTGGAACGCGTCGAGCAGCGGCTGGGACGCCAGCTCAAGCGCCAGGATGGCCACTACAGCCAGTGGAACGGCACCGCCGGGTTTCCCACCGACGCGGACACCTGGATCCGCCTCGCCTGGCGGAGGACCGAGAAGATCAACACCCAAGCCTGGACCGGCTTCGAGGCGGCAGCAGCCATCGAGGGAGTACCACGCCCCCAATGGTCCGCTGCGGCCGTCTGGTCAGATGCGTCACGAGGCATCGTATGGCGTGCTGATGAAATGACCTTGACCAGCGATCCCGCCCTCTCCTCGACCGGGGACATCGCCGCCGACCCGCATCTGTCGGAGCAGTGGTGGGCTGACCTGCATTCCGCGCTGTTCAACTTGGCCGGCCACTCGACCGATCGCGTGGCCATGGGCCAAACTCACCTCAGTGCCAGGATTCACGAGATCTACGGCGACCAGGTCGACACCACCATCACCGACTGGGCCTGCGCACACGGCGACCTGGGCTACGCCAACCTGTGCGGGCCGCGGCTGACGATCATCGACTGGGAAAGCTGGGGCATGGGCCCGGTCGGCTGGGACGCCGCTTGCCTCTGGTCCGCCTCCCTGGCCATACCCGCGCTCGCGGAGCGGATCCTCATTCTCTTCGAGGACGTTCTGGCCACGCGTACCGGCCGCTTGTCCCGCCTGCTCCTGTGCGCCAACACCGCAAGAGCCTTTCGGCGGACAGGCAAGCCGGCCCCCCAGACGAAGACGATGGCCGCCGTCGCGGAGTCGCTGCTCACCGAGCTTCGCTGAAGCATTCACCCAACATCTCAGAGCGCTTGGGCGAGCCCTGCTAAGCGGGTTCAGTGAAGTAACGCGGGCCGATCTTGAACCAGCGTGTACCGCAGTCCCGACCGTGGAGCGGTCGGGACTGCGATGCCTGGTGTCAGTCAGAAACCGCTCAACTGCGTATGAAGGCTGCGCAGCGGGCGTGCACGGCGTTGAGGTACCACATGACGGCCCCGATGGCAGGGACTCTGCCGGAGGCTCCGATGCTGGCCGCCGATCGGATCAGGAAGGACCATGACGGCGGGTAGAGGGCAATCGCGATGGCCAGGCCGACGGGCACGCCGACGCCGAAGATGCAGCCGACGTAGTTGCCCATGATGTTCCAGAACGGATCCGCGACGACGGGGTAGGCGACGCCGGGCACTGCGTGGTCGACGTGCTGCGTCAGCGTCGTGCCGTCGGTGCTGAAGGACGTCTTTACCGCGGTGCCGTTGGCGTCTTTTGCCCAGGCGGGGTCCACTGCGGTGATGAGCTGGCCGTCCTGGTCGAGAACCGCGGCTGCACCGTCTGCGGTGATCTCAACGTGGCTTCCGCCGGGGACCGACATCTTGTAGGCGTAGTCGGTTGGCGCGGAGGCACTGTCGATGACGGTCATCATGCGGACGCCACCGTCTTCGGTGGCTTGGACGGCATTGGCGGCCCCGCCGGTGGAGGGGTAGACCACCGTTCCGGGGGCGACCGTCCTGGCGGGGCCGGCCGACTCGGTGTTCGGCAGCTCGATGCTGACCTTGGGGCCGTTCCCGATGCCGATGCTGACGGGGTCTGCGGCGTCCTTGGGGATGTCGAGCGTGGTTCCCGCGACGCTGCTGATGGAAGCGGAATCCGCATCCGTGGTCGCGGTGACCGTGTCGGACGCGGCCAACAGGCCGGGCACGTCCGACAGAGCGGTGGCAGCCGTGGATGCTGTCACGGTCGCGGGAGCCTCGGCCTCGGCCGGGCTCAATCCCAAAACGCTGACGGACAGGGCGAGAACGGGTATTACCAGAGAGTGGTACGTAAGGCGCATCCGACCGTCTTCTTCCGAGTTGAAGAATGCCCTGTTCAGGCGCATTCCGCTTTTCATGCGGTTCGCTGACGATCGCAGCAGGCAAGGAAGCCGTCAAGACTTCAACCAGTACGAGAGGAACATGAATCATTGAAACGCTGCGCGCGTCGCTTACGTTTCTCTTTTGACATTTTCCTCTCTATTTATGCAAGATGATTAACCAAAACGCTTTCCCGTCGGACGGGCGGACCAGCGTGAAGCATCTGTGCGCGGCACGACTGGGCTGTGATGTCCGTGTAGGTCGCTGCCACAGCACGAACGACCTCAGCCATCGGGGGCTGACCGCCCGGTCGCAGGCGTGGAATGAGGAACCTGTTCAGCGCTGAACCCTGGACTGCACCGGTGTGCGACAGCCTTACAGCTCCCGCCGACGGGCCTCGCCGCTGGCGGCGTCCTCGATCGCTCGCAGAATCAAGCGGAACTCGGCGTCGTCCAGGGCGCCAATCGCCTGCCCGAGCTGGACGGCGCACCGGCTCACCAGGGATGCGGCGATCTCCAGCACGGCCAGTTCGCTACGCGAGGCCCGGCGTCCCCAGCCGGTGGTGAACATCAGGAATCCGACGGCGTCCCCGTCGACCGACGGTTGTGGGGCCGAGATGTCAATCAGCGGCTGTTGGACCGCGGTCATGAGCTCTTGGTCCTCGGCGAAGCGGTGCAGCCAGTAGCCGTCCCGGTAGGCGCCCAACAGCCGGGTGGCCGCCCGCATCTGCTCGTTGCCCGCCCCCTGCAGAAGGCTCTCGGCCAGCTCCAGTCCTGTCGCGCTCTCGCTGGTCACTGTCACTCGCGTGTCCCGTCCCTTGTGTACGGCGGCCGGGTCCGGCCCGGGTCCACTGTGGGAGTCGATGGTGGGCGGACGGCCACCCACGCGCCGCAGGGTCGCCCGAACGGATTCGTGGTGCTGTGACGCCCGGCGCGGCGCAGAGCCTGCCTGATTGGAGCTGAATGTCCCGGATCGAGCGGTTCTGTGGCGTTAACGGCGTTATTGCGCTTCGTTGTTGGGTGGGTCGCTGGGATGGAGGAGTTGTTCATTGCGCCAAGCGATGGCCCGGTGGATCTGCGGGACGATCAGTCCGGTCGCGAAGGCGATCAGGTCGACGGTTGCGCCGGTTGCTACGCCGGTCAGGGCACGCACGATCTGCCAGGCCCAGAGCTCTTCGTTGATGAATGGCCGCTGCCGGTACTCCTCTTGAAGCTGCGCGAGGTGCAGGGCTGAGCAGGCGACGATCAGACGTTTTCCGTCCTTGCCGGGGTCGTGGGCGTGAACGGCCGAAGAATCGCGCACCAAGGCCAAGACGCCGTTGCGCCAGGTCCGACCGCACCAGTCGCACAATTCCGGCGGTCCTCCACTGTCTCCTACGCTGTCACTGTCAGCCATGGCCTTCACCTACCCAGTCACCGGATTGTGACGGCAGGAGGCCAAGCGGGGAGTGGGCGCCCCGAAGTGCCGTCGCTCAGCGGCTCCGATGGATGGCTGTCAGGGCTTGAGTCAGTGAGCATTTTCAGCGTTGCCTCTCCAGGGTGAGGACTGCCTTGGCGATTGACGTCATTCGATTTGGGCTGCATCGCGATCTTCGGAAGATTCGCCAGGACTTGAGTAGTGCCATACCGCGTTCGACGGGCGCCCGCGACGCGGCCAGTGCCCGGTTGACCGTCCGTTCTGTCGGGGTCAGCTGGCCGCCGGGCGGGCGTCTGCGCCCGGTGGTTACCCAAGGTCCGGCGCCCGTATAGGCGCGGTCGGCCAGGATGGGGACGCCCTGGAGTTCGCAGATCCGGATGATCCGGTGAGTACGGGCAGCGGTCAGGTCGTGGCACCGGCCCGGCAGGGCCGGAGAGATCCACAGCACCTGCCCGGCCGTGTCGGTCACGACCTGCACGTTCACACCGTGGCGACGATGCTTGTGCGAGTAGTCGGTCCGGCCGTCGCCCACCCGGTGGCACTCGGCGAGCGTCCCGTCGAGCAAGACGTACTCGGGCTCGTAGTCGCGCAGAACTTTCAGCAGGCCGGGTGCCCGGGCGGCCAGGAGGTCGATCACCGCCGTGGTGTAGGCGTAGGCGGTGCCGACCGAGATGCCAAAGCCGGCCGCTATCTGGGCCAGGGTGTCGTGCTTGCGCAGGTACACCAGAGCGACGAGCGCGCGTTGGTGCGGCGGAAGCTTGCAGCGGCGGTCACCCTCGCGAGTGACGATGAGCATGGTGACCCACTCGACCAGCGCATGAGGCAGGTCGAGTGCGGCAGGATAGGGAACCAACGAGACACCTGCGCTGATGAGTTGAGACGTCGAACACCTCCCTCAACGGCACGGGTGCCTCGTGCGTTGCGGCCAATCTGGCCGTCACCCCATCGGTGGCCACTCTGAAAATGCTCACTGACTTTGAAACGCCCCTGCTACGCGTACTGCGAGGTGATGCTGGCAACCGCCGAACCGACATTGCCAACCTGAGACGTGGTGAGGCTGTTGCCACCACCCCAGTATGTTTCGTACACCGTTCCAGCGGAGGTGCCGCTGTAGACGTGTATAACGCCATCGGGCGTCACCGCGGATGCCACCCCAGTCACAGGGCTACCAACACTGCCTACTTGCGAGCTAGTTAGCGAGTTGCCGCCACTCCAATAGGTCTCCCACACCGTTCCGGCAGAAGTACCGCTGAAGACGTGGGAGGTACCGTCGGCCGTCACCTGGAATGCAATACCAGTCACAGGCGAGCCAACGCTGGCCAACTGGTACGTCGTGAGGCTATTGCCGCCACCCCAATACGTTTCCCAAATGGTGCCGGCCGTAGTGCCACTAAAGATGTGGTAGGTACCGTCAGATGTCACCCGGAACGAGATGCTCGATATGGATGAGGTGACGCCGGAGAGCTGGTAGCTGGTAAGCGAGTTGCCACCACCCCAATACGTCTCCCAAATGGTGCCGGAGGATGTCCCACTGAAGACGTGGTAGGTGCCGTTCGCAGTGACTGTGAACCAGATGCTGGTGGTCCCAGCCCCAGCGTTGGCAAGCCGGTAGGTAGTGAGGCTACTGCCGCCACCCCAATACGTTTCCCAGATGGCGCCGGAAGCCGTGGCGCTAAAGACGTGGTACACGCCATTGGAGGTGACGGCGGCGGAAATGCTGGTGATCGGAGTGCCGATATTGGCAAGCTGGTAACTGGTTAGTGAGTTGCCACCGCCCCAGTACGTCTCGTGGATGGCACCAGTGCTGGTGCCATCGAAAACATGCTGGGTAACGCTGCTTCCGCTCCTGGTAAGGAAGGATGACGTGCTGGTTACGGCCGAGCCTACGTTAGCCAGCTGTGATGTAGTCAGCGAGTTGCCGTTGCCCCAATAGGTTTCGTTGATACCGCCGCTCGCAGTTCCAGCATACACATGCTGTGTGACCGCTACAGGTGCAGGCGGGGAAGTGGCGGCAGTACCAAAACGCCAATAGCGCGTAGCCCAACCCGCAGCTGGTGTTGGCGCCCAGTTACTGGCAGCGCTAACCAGGCCACTTCCTTCAGGAACGTTAGCCTGAACGATACTGAAGTGCCCGCCGCCGAGCACGGCCGTGATAACGACTGTATGCGCTTGGCTCCAGTCATTGTCGTTTGCATTGTTGCTGTACTGCACAACATCGCCGACAGTCGCCGTAGCACTCGTAACCTCGGTGGCAGGAGAATTGATGTAACTGGAAATGGTGCCACCTGGGCCAAAGTAGCCTCCAGCAGCCGCAACCCAGCGCTGAACGCTCTTGATGCACTCGCCTGGCATGTTCCAGCCGGTTGTTCGCGAGGTTCCAACTTCTGCAGTGCCCGCCCTAGCGACTAATGAATTGCTGAAGCTGGGGTTGTTCGTAGTGGCGCTTGCTGACTGCATGTGTTGCGTCAGCGGCGTGACGGGCAAGGCTATGAAGAAGCCGATCCCTAACAGCAGGCTCACGAGTAACGCGAGCCCCTTGCGCGTCGGTCGTATCGACATATCGCCCCTAACTAGGTGCCATCGGCAATCTACCGAGCCTACCTACGCTGGGGGCTTCGCAGCTCAAAGTCAATGACTAAGTGACCGGCAATGAGTAGCCGATCATGCCGCGCCTTGTAGATTCTTTTGAGGCGCGCTCAGATCCCAATAGAACTTGCACCTCAGTGAGTGTTTTCAGTGTGGCCACCCAGTGAGCATTTTCAGAGTGGCCACCGATGGGGTGACGGCCAGATTGGCCGCAACGCACGAGGCACCCGTGCCGTTGAGGGAGGTGTTCGACGTCTCAACTCATCAGCGCAGGTGTCTCGTTGGTTCCCTATCCTGCCGCACTCGACCTGCCTCATGCGCTGGTCGAGTGGGTCACCATGCTCATCGTCACTCGCGAGGGTGACCGCCGCTGCAAGCTTCCGCCGCACCAACGCGCGCTCGTCGCTCTGGTGTACCTGCGCAAGCACGACACCCTGGCCCAGATAGCGGCCGGCTTTGGCATCTCGGTCGGCACCGCCTACGCCTACACCACGGCGGTGATCGACCTCCTGGCCGCCCGGGCACCCGGCCTGCTGAAAGTTCTGCGCGACTACGAGCCCGAGTACGTCTTGCTCGACGGGACGCTCGCCGAGTGCCACCGGGTGGGCGACGGCCGGACCGACTACTCGCACAAGCATCGTCGCCACGGTGTGAACGTGCAGGTCGTGACCGACACGGCCGGGCAGGTGCTGTGGATCTCTCCGGCCCTGCCGGGCCGGTGCCACGACCTGACCGCTGCCCGTACTCACCGGATCATCCGGATCTGCGAACTCCAGGGCGTCCCCATCCTGGCCGACCGCGCCTATACGGGCGCCGGACCTTGGGTAACCACCGGGCGCAGACGCCCGCCCGGCGGCCAGCTGACCCCGACAGAACGGACGGTCAACCGGGCACTGGCCGCGTCGCGGGCGCCCGTCGAACGCGGTATGGCACTACTCAAGTCCTGGCGAATCTTCCGAAGATCGCGATGCAGCCCAAATCGAATGACGTCAATCGCCAAGGCAGTCCTCACCCTGGAGAGGCAACGCTGAAAATGCTCAGTCCACGCATGGCGGCTGGCACGGCGAGGGGCTTGGGCGGGTACGGCGGCCCAGAGCCACCTGCCGCCCCCGCCGGCCTGCATACCCGCAGCCCAACCTTCGGGCGGCGGTCGGCGGGCTCCGCCATCTCAGAGGGTGGAGGGTGACAGCGGAGCACGTCCGCATCACTTCATAGACAGAAACGCCCTTGCTGAAGCGTTCTGGGGCACTTTCGTCGGCCAGGCGCCGATGGATGGGTCCGAAGTGACGAGCGCGGTGCCGACGGCTCGGTGTTCGCGGGAGCCGTAGGTAGGCGCCGGGCCCAGCTGTGGCTGCCGACCTGCTCGTGGGGCGGGGCAGAGGGATACTGGAAGTCACGCACCGCGGGTATGTCAGAGGTACTGGCGAGAGCGAGGCAGCGGCGATGGACGGGCTGACGGAGCAGGAACGGCGGGCCCTGGAAGAGCTGGAATCTGACCTGTGCCAGGACCGGCGGCTTCATCGCCGCGTACGCCGCTTGGAAGGGCGCTCCCGGAGCGCCTGGTGGCAGCTCGTGGTCCTGTTGACGCTGGTGACCGCATCGGTTTCGCTTGCCGTCGCGGGGATCCACACGCCCACCCCAGCAATCCTCTGGGCTTTCGCAGGCGCGTGGACGGCCACTCTTGTCAACGGCGCGTGGCTCCTGATGGCCTGGACCCGGCGGCCACGCTTGCCCGACGCTGGTAGATAGCGTTTCTTGTCTACCGTGCGATCAACGACAGGCCACGTCCTGCGGCTGTGATGGTCGGGGCCGGCCCACGCCCGCGCCTGGAAGACAGGTCGTTGCGCAGTTCGCTGCGCAACAGAAACAGGGCAGCGGGGTCAGCGACCTGGGCGAGGTCGTCGATGAGCGCACCCACGAGGGGGCTGTCTGCGGCACGGACGGACCGAGGCGGGCACGGGGCATGAGTTAGTGCGCATACCTAGGCTTAGCAGCAAATGCAGGTGCGGCGATATCCCTGGATGGAGTGAGAGACGCCACCGGCCTGGATCGATGCCCGCGTAGGGGTGCACCCGCCGACGCGGCCCGATCCATGGGCGGCCAGCTCGTCATGCAGAGCGATGAAACGAGCGCTCCCGTAGCCACAGCTGGCGTCAGGCGGTCGGCTCCTCGCGATTCTTGTCTTCCAGGTCGTCGCTAGATTCGACGTGCGCGGGGTCGGGGGCGATGCTTCCCTGGTGGGGCCCGTTCCTCCCGTCACAAAGGAGTGATGATTACGATGAGCGATGCAGGCGAGACCGGCGGCCGGATCCGACAGATGCGCCAGAAGGCGCAGGAGCTGGAGGAGGCCGCAGAGCGTGCCACCGATCCGGAACTCCGGCAGCGGCTGACAGACAAGGCACGTCGGCTCAACGCGCAGAGCGAGCAGGAGACCAGCATGGCCGGCCGCGATCTCGACCCTATGGTGTAACCCGCGGTGTACCGGCTGGCGTCCCCGTCCCTTCGGATGCCAGCCGAGCTCGGCACACGGTTTCCTCCACAACGATGCACCCGGTGCCCCGGGGCATGACCTCGCTCCCGCGCGGGGTCATGGATTGGTCTCCCATTCCTCGCGGTTTGTGCGCGGCATGGCCGGGCAGTAGCCAGCCGCCGGCCGCCTGCTCCGCCAGGGGGCATATCTCTCCGGTCGGACCGAAAACCCGATGGCGTCGGTCTGCGGTGATCACCCCATCCGTCGAGGGGCTGGACGGCATAGGACAGTTGCCCAGCTTCTCCCATGTCGCGACGGACGGCCGTAAGGCCCAAGCTAGAAGAAGGACAAGGGCGATCTCGATGAGGAGGGTCCATGACGGCGACGACGCGGAACGATGTTCCTGTCGTGATCGAGGGCGGCGGCGTGGAGCTGCGTGTGCAGGAAGTCGGGGGAGACATGTCCGTCTCGTTCGTGCGGCTTCCACAGGGTGCGGACTTGGCGCCGGCTCTTAAGGGTTTGCCGGGCGATCTGTGCCAGTGCCCCCACTGGGGGTATCTGCTCAAGGGGCGGCTCAAGATGCGAACGCCGCACGGGGACGACATCTACGAGGCGGGACAGGCTTTCTACTGGCCGCCGGGGCATGCCCCGGAAGCGCTCAACGATTGCGAGTACGTCGACTTCTCGCCGACGAAGGAGTTCACCGAGGTCATCGACCACATCAAGGCGCAGGGCGGATAGCTCCGTCGCGGGCAGCAGCATCACCCCATCCGCCAGCCCTTGCGACGGCGGTATGTGATCACCGCAGACCGACGCCGGCTCACCGGAGAGATGCGCCCTTTGGCGGAGCGGGCGGATGGCTGACTACTGCACGCGTCCTTCGGTCGCCGTCTCGTCCTCGTCGGGCAGGTGGACGTCGTTGACGGCGATGTTCACCTCGACGACTTCCAGACCCGTCATCCGTTCGACTGCTGCGATGACGTTCTCACGGACCCCTGCCGCGAGATCGGCGATCGCGACCCCGTATTCCACGACGGCCGCGAGGTCGATGGCGGTCTGGATCTCGCCGACCTCGACCTTGACCCCACGGGTGACGCCCGCGCGTCCGCCGGGGACCATGCCGCGTACCGCGCCGATGGTGCGGGCGAAGCCACCGCCCAGAGCGTGGACACCCGGCACCTCCCGCGCCGCCATCCCAGCGATCTTCTCCATCACGCCGTCCGCGATGGTGGTCCTGCCCCGGGTTGCCGCAGCCGCGTCCGCTCCGGCCTTGCCCTGCAAGGGCGTCGCGCCAGAGGCGTGAGGATCGCTCTTGGCTGCGCTGGTCGCCTCCGTCACGGGAAGCCACCTCCTCGATCCAGGCGGGCCAGAAACGCCCGCGAAAGTATCGGACACACTCCTACTCGTACCCGCTCGTGGTCGTACCCGCTCGTGGTCGGACCCGCTCGTTGGGGGCCCGGTCGCGCCGGCCGCAGATCATCTCTGGCGTCACGGACGCTTGCCCTGCCCATGTCACCTGGTCGCCGCACAGGCCCACGGGGATTGGCCAACCTACCGAATGACGCCCGGTACGGGGCTAGCCCTCCCACGAGAGCCGACAATGGCGGCATGGAGGACATCGGGGGAACGGCGAAGTTGTGCGACTGGTGCGGTCGGATATGGGACGAGGGCGGCGCCGTCGGCCTAGTTCTGGACTCCTCAGCTGTCCATGCCCGCGACCCGAGCAAGGACGGAAAGCGCCTGGTCATCGGCTGCTCAGCCGCGCACCTAGCGGCGCTACAGGAGGAATACCGGCAGCGGCCCTTCATCGACGAGGAATTGTGGGCCTGGCAAATCGCCCGCGCATTGATCACCGCCCCGCAGGACACCACCCTGGACCAACTCGCTGACACCACGGGGCTGAGGGCTGCGGAGATACAGCAGGCCATGTCTTGGCACCGCACCCAAGGCCAACCAGATTCGCACCAGCCCGACGACGGGGCCCGGTGAAGAGCATCGGGCTGGCAGCGTCAACATCGGGGGCCGGCGTCCAGACCGCGCCCCGCCATGCGGCGCTCCTATCGTGCTGAGCCGCAACTCCTCTGCGTCCGCTCGACTGTTCACCTGAGGAAGACCCGGTCTTCGAGTGTCGGGCCCCCTCAAAAGGCGAAGAGTAAGTGGGACGTGAGGATCGCACCGACCCCGACGATCAGCGCAACGGCGGTTCCGATAACCCATTCGCGGCGATTAGCCGACCGCTCGAACCCTCTTGTCGCAACGCATCCTGCGCCTGGCGCGTTGCTAGAGGAGGGACGCCATGAGGCCCCGCACGTCCGCGACCACCGACGGTCTCATCCGTTCCAGCCTCGTTGAGCTGAAGCCTTGCATCGACCACATCCAATCAAGCCCTTCGCTTGCACCCGAGGTGCCGGAAGGCTCACGGAGCCCGCCCTGTGGCGCAGAAGACGAGCATTGACCTGTTCCGAGCCAGACCAAGCAGGCTCAGTGCTTAAGAGTGACTCGTCCGCTACCATGAGTAGTCAGTCGCCCGGGTGTCGGAGGTAACATCGATGAGCCCTGAAGAAGCGCAGCGGCAGCTTGAGTCGATCTTGGCTGATGCCGAGCCTGGCGAAGAGGCGACAGTCCAGAGCGCGGGCCAGATCGAAAACCCGCACGGCGATGACAATCACACCGATGCATGGGCCGGAATCAAGGAAGCGGATGGCAGTGTGACGATCGAAAAGCTGCACACCTGACCGTCAATCCGTCTGATGCATTTTATGCCGCATCGGATTATAATTCCAACATGCATGAATCATCTCAAGAATACACCGACACCGTTTCCCTCGTGGAGGATCTGCTTGGATTTCATCCGAAGTATTTAAGCGAGCTTAGCGAGCATGACCGTGCGGTTCTCTCGTCGTACTACTTCGCGGGCCGGAGGGTTGCTATCGATAACGTCATCGAGCATCGCCGACAAGTACTCGCGAAGGACCCCGAGATTGAGCGGAAGGCAATGGCATCGTTGAGGCGACTGAAGCAGATTGCCAACATGAAACCGTAGCCAGCTGCACGCAGCGACAGGTTAGTCGTGGCCAGGAATCACCGGCACGCCCACGAATACGCATCGTCGGGGTCGGCGACCCACGCCGCGGATCCCGGATTCTGCTGCTGACAGACCGCGTCGAAGTCACGCCGCGACAGTTTCGGACCGTCCTGACCGCAGGACCAGGTGAAAGCCGCGTTGGTCGCGTACACCTGTCGCCCAGTGACGTCGCCACTCGCCTCTTGCCCCGGTAGCCACGCACCATCGCCGCCGCAGTACGCGTCCAGATCCAGACGGTGGCCTGCAACCTGGCCCGGCACCAAGACATACGCGGGCTGCGGCGCCTGCCCGGTGGTTCGCAGCAGTACGCCGACGACCACCATCAACAGCACCACGGCCAAGAGCCCGAGCAACCGGCCACCCCTGCGTCTGCCAGGCGGCGACTGGCGCTCAGGCCTGACTGTCCTCATGGAGGCCTGAGCAGCTGGACGGACTACTGGCGCGACCGCGGGTCCCGTTGCTGCTGGCCGCTGCGCGTTGTAGTCAGCGCGTTGCCAGGGCTCGCTCAGGGTCTCAAATGCCAGGTTTAGGAGGGCCGTCTCCTCGTGCGCTTGGCCAGCCCTGTCCTGGGGCCGGCTGTCCGGATGCGCCGCTCGCACGCGACGCCGATACGCCCGGCGGATCGTGGCCTGGTCGGCATCCAGTGGAATACCAAGCACTTCATAGAGGTCGATCGTGGGGGTTCTCAAGATGACCCGCCGCATCGCACCCGGCGCATGAGCTGTCTCGGTCGCTGCATGGAGCACCTCTTTAGAGAGGAAGCTCAATCACAGTACGACTTGGAGAACCCATATGGAAAGACCCTCGGCTTGTTGCAAGTTGAGATACGTCATTTCCAGCAGCTTCGCGGACGGGCGGATAAGTGGACATGAGATGCATCCACAACGGTGCAGCCGTCATGAAGTGTGAGTGGTGTCCAGATGAGGGTGCCAAGTGAGAGCAAGTTGGGGTGTCGTACACCGCTGGCGATCCGCCGTAAAGGAAGGAGGTCATTGCCTCTCCCAATGGCCCACTCACTGTCGTAAAAAGGCCTTGGCCCCGCCTCGTATGAGGCGGGGCCAAGGATCGGAGCTCGGAGGTTGTTCTCCGCGCGGCCACGGGGGCTCTCGGAGACAACGAACCTAGCGCCGAGGTGTCACCACATCACTGTGCACTGCGGGCGGCGCGGCGCCTGCCTGCGAAATACCGAACCCCAGTAGCGAAGGCTGCGGATTGCGCGAGAAATGCGAGCGCCAGAAACCAGCGGTGGGGTTGTCCGATTAGTGCAGCGGGGATTGCGGTGAGGGGAAACACGGCCCCAGCAACGCAGATCCAGAGAAGCACTTGGTCGGTTGTTCTGCTTCGGCTCATGAGTAGGTCCAAACGGGTCCGATCCAGTAGTACATGTTGGTGTACAGCCAGGGTGTGGTCTGGTTGTAACTGAACCACCCGTAACCGAAGGTGATGCGGCCCTGCACTTGGACCTGCCAGGCGAGTCTCTCCTGGTAGTGCCGGTTATGGCAACGCCACTGTCGCAGAAGGATCATCCGGAAGCGCGTGCGCACATCCGTGATGAAGCCCCTGAACGCGAAGGTGACGATCGCTCGGTAGAGCCAGGGGGGCGGCCTCATCCAGTCACCCGGGCCGTAGTAGCCATAGATCTTGACGGGAAACCATCCGGTGGATACCGGATAGGTGATACCGCAGCGCTTCACCGAGGTGCAGCCGGACAGGTCAGTACAACCGACCGGGTCTCCAGTGCAGTATTCGTACGAATTGGCGTTGCCGCCGTAGACGGGATCGGCGGACAGGAAGCGGCCCGAGGTTGGGTCGTAGAGGCGGGCCCCCATGAGGGTGAGTCCACTCGGCGTGTCACCTGAGCGCTGTTTACCCCCGAGCCAGTCGTAGCGTGTGGCCGCTTGGCCGGACCGCGGGTTGCCGTACTCGTCGGAGTCCAGGACCACGGGGGCTACTGCGGTGTCGAGCGGGAGTTGCAGGGCGACGTCGCCGTGCAGGTTGGTCAGTTGAAGTACCGCGCCGCCGGTTTTGGTGGTGGTAGCAGCCAGGTTGCCATCGAGGCCCCGCACGTTGCGGGTCAATGCCCCGGTGGCGGTGTCCTCGATGATCCACCGCGGGTTGTCACCGTCGGAGTCATAGTGGTTGATCTTGGAACCGGTCTGCGTCCAGGTGCCGGCGTTGTTCGCCTCAGTGGTCCAGGAACGGAACCGCAGGGCAGAATCCATAGCCCAGGTCTGGCGCTGCGTACCGAAGGTCTCCTGCTGGACCATGTCATTGGTGAAGTACGCCAGTGTGGCGCCAGGCGCGGAGGTGGTGCGGCCGAAGGCGTCGTACCCATAGCCTGAGTTGACCAGCCGGTCCGCGCTGTCATAGGTGTAGGGGGTGGATGTGCCCCCGGTCGGCGAGCAGTCGGCGTTGACCGCAGCAGTCGCCGAGGCGACGGACTTGCGGTTGGTGTTCTTGTCGAAGGTATAGCTACGGGTGGTGCAGATGGCGGCGGTGCTGGTGTCCTGTACCTCGCTCAGACGTCCGGCCTTGTCGTAGCTGAATGCCTGTGACGCAGTGACGCCGGGAGAGCCGCTGTGGGTGGCCCATTGTCCGTGCACCGTGGTGGCGACGTTGTCGGCCAGGACCACGGTTCCGTCACTGTTGCGGGTGTATACCCGGCTGATGACTGCCCCGACCGGGTCTTGCTCCTCAGCCATGGTGTACCCACCAGGCAAGGTCTCGGTGGTCAGAGCCCCCTCGGCGTCATAGCGAGCGGTGAAAGTGCCCGCTACTGAGTCGGAGACTGTCGTGGCCAGCCCGCGCGGGTCGATTGATGTGTCGTAGGTGAAGGTCGTCGTCGATGGGACGCTGTCGGCGACCTTCGAGATGCGGTCCAACGAATCGAACTCGGCGGAGGTCAAGCCGCCGTCCGCATCGGTGTAGGAGCGCTGACGTCCGAGCTGGTCGAATGCTTTGGTGATCGTCCCGCTGGTGGAGGTTTGCTGGAATGCCAAGCCGGTGGCGCTGTCGTACGAGGTTGTCACCGTCGGTACCGCTATACCGGAACCACCGGCGACGGCAACGGTCGTGGGGCGGCCAGCTCCGTCGTACCCGGTCGTGGTCGTACGAGTGATGCCGTTCGCGGTATCGGTGGCCTTGGTCACCTGCCCGTACTGGTTGTACTCGTTGGTTTTGGTGGGCAGCTGGGACGGGTTTGATCCGCCCCCGGTGATGGCTCCGGCAGGAGCGGTCTGACAGACCAGGTCTGCCCACTCCGGTTTGCCGGCGCACAGGCCAGTGCCACTAGCGGAGTAGTAGGTCGTTATCATCGTCCCGGCGTCATTGCCGGCGGATGCTGCCTGAGTGGACTTGTTGGTCCGTCCTCGTGCGTCATAGGCAGTTGTGGTGGTGATGGCCAGACCGCCCGGGTCCTGGGTCGTACTGGTAGCCAGACCGATGACCCAGTCGTATCCGGTCGAGGTCACTCGCGGATCGGCCATCAGGTCGGGTTCCGACCGGGGCTGGGCGCCCTTCGTCTCCTTGGTGACCTGGTCCCTTACCGCTGCCGTGCCGTCGGTCGGACGGCCGACATCGTATTCTCTGACGGTGTGCTCGCGGGAGGCCATCCGGCTTCCGGCTGTTGCTACCGTGGTGCTCCCTCTAACCAGGTTGGCGGCCAGAGTGATGGTGTGCAGCGGTCCGTACGTGTGGGTCTCTTGCGTACCAGTGGCGTTGAAGACCGAAGTGGTGGAAAGCAACTGGGCTCGCTCTGGGATGCCCAAGGCGTTAATGCCCAAGTCCGTGAGCTGGTTCATCTGTGCTGGGGTGGAACCCAGCGCAAGTTCCCGGTTACTGGCGGCCAGCGACCTTATGGTGTGGCCGAATGAGTCGTATTCGGTCACCGCAATGTGGTTCCCAGGCGTGACCTGGTTGACCTCGCGACCCGAGGCATTCAGGTAGTGGATGCCAGCACGTTGGTAGTCGGCTGCCGTGAGCGATGTGCCGTCATGCGTAGCAGGAACCTGATCAGCGGGAAATAGCGCCGTCGCGTCAGTCGGAAGGTCCGTCTGTCCCCACGACGCGGTGGCTTGAGCGCCGAGGTCCTGGGGCGCGGTCGATCCCGTCAGAGGTACACCGTAAACGACGCTCGTGGTGGCTGTGCCGTTGGTCTGAGAGGCACTGCCAGGTGTGAGGGTGGGGCGGGAGGCGTCGAGCAGCATGCCAGCCCCAGAGGTCGGGCTGGAACCGACCTGACCGTAGACAAAGGTCCAGGGGAGCTGGCCAGGGGGAGTGAGGGACGTGGCCCGGCCCGCACTGTCATAGGCGTAGGAAGTCTTCAACGCAGGTGAGACCCGCGGGTCCCAGACTTCCCGGAGTCGACCAGAATCGTCGTACGCGTACCGCGCGATCGTGGTTGCAATACCCGCTGCCGCGCCGGGTGCGGTCGCCCAGAGCTGCACGGAACTGACCTGGTCCTTGAAGTCACCAAAAACCGTACCCGTGGCAGTGGTAGAGGACGCGTATACAAACTCTAGAACCCGGCATCCCTTGACCGTGGGATTGGCCTCACACACCGATGCGGCCACTGCGGATGTCGCCGCAATGATCTTCTTGGGTCGGACCGTCGTGGTCCCGCCCAGGGTCAGGGTCTCCGAAACGGTGGTGGTTGTGGAATCGCTCACCCCGTCGAGATAGGAGGTGTACGGCTGCCAGGTGGTCGCGTTCGCTCCGACAGGAGTGAACGTGGTGACCTCTCCAACCGCGGATTTCACGGTGAAGTTGGAAGAGAAACCGCCAGTGAGCGTGTACCCCTCGGCGCCTTGCTCGGGAACCCACCCGGTGTTTGCCGTGTTCGCCGTGAAGTGCAGCTGGGTGTCGTCGCCCGCCCGGCTGATACTCAGCGACGTGGGTGAGGTCTTGTGCAGAAATGAGAACGGCGTGGATGCCTGATCGGCTGCGGTCCCGTAGAGCCATTCCTTGCCGAAGATCGGCGCCTGGCCAGCGATAGCTGCACCAGCTTGAGGAGAGCGCGACGACGCGCTACGAGTGACGGTCATATCGAATACCGACACATCGGTGCTGGAGAGCGTGTAGCTGCCGGTCAATAGGTTGAGTGACCCAGGGCCGATGTCCTGGCTGGCTGCACCGTCCGCGTTTCGGTCCACGACGACGTTGACGGCATCCGAGGACGCGTTGGCATTTGCCGGACCGCTCAGGTCGGCGCGCAGTTGCACTGCTCCGTCCGGGTTTACGGTGGAGGCGGCGTTCCAGGCGAGTTGGGGGCTCTTGCCGGCGGTGAGGCCAACTGGCCAAGAGCTGACTGGCTGGCCCGCGTTGGTCACGTCGGTGACGGGAATCGCGGTCCAGGCGTCCGCGTCGCCTCGTCGCCAGGAGAAGGTGACTTTGTCATACTTGGTGCCGTCAGCCTCGGCGACCAACGGAATGCGCGCGGCGGCATGTGTCCCGTCGTCAGGAGAGGTAACGCCCCCAGGGCCGACGTGGAAGACGTAGTTGACCGCCTCCGACTTGTTTTCCGCCCTGTCTGTCGACCGGACCTGGAGAGTATTCGTGCCAGCTTTCGTTGGCTTGATCGTCGCGGTGACCGCAGTGGTGCTGCCGCCAGTGACGATCTTGGTCCAAGTGGCACCGTCCAGTGACCACTCGACGCCGTTTTGGTCCCCGGCTGGCGGGTTGATGGTGAAGTTGCCGGCTTGCCCTACGCCCTTCACCCAGGCGTTGCTCGGGTAGTCCGTCGAAGTCACGGACGTGGGTGCGGAAGGGGCGGAGGTATCGACGGTGAACAGTGCGTACGGCGACCAACCGAGGTTGTAGTGCGTGCCGTCGTATGAGTTGGTGCGGAACTTGTAGGTCTTGCCGTTGGTCAATACCCCGGCGGGCACGGTCACCGACGCAGGTTGCCCCGCGGGTACGTACGGGGAGACCAGGAGGTTGCCGACCTGGGTGCCGGTGGTGTTGTCGAAGATCTGAAAGGTGCCGTCGACCTTGTCATTGTTCGGGTCGGCGAAGGTGTCGCGCAGCGTGGGGGTCAGGGTGTTGACCTGCCAGGTGCCCGCAGTGTCCTTGAAGTACGGCGGTCCGGCCTGCTGGTCGGTGCCGGTGCGCGGGCGGTAGTTGTAGGTTACGGTCAGTTTCGGCGGGTTTGTCGCGGCGTTGGCGGAATTCACCCGCTTCCACTGCGCAACCACCGTCTCGCTTGAAGCTCGCAAGCCCATGCCGGACGTGGCGCTTTTGAGCGATGCCCACGTCTGGGCGAGGGTGGTGACGTCGGCGTTGATCCATCCGTCGGGTGCTGCGGTGCACGACGGGTTGCCGCGGGTCTCCGTCGAGGTGGCGGACTTGGTGTGCCAGACCGGCTGCGCGGGCCAGCGGGTGGAGGTGGAGGCCTTGTCGACGTCCCACACCTCCCACGGGTACGGCTTGCAGTCGACGTTGTTGCCCGCGTGGAAGTCCCACAGGCTCAGCGTCGCGCTGGAGACCAGGGCATCCGCGATCGGCGCAGTGTTCCAGGTGATGAAAGACCGCGCTGTACGCGGAGTGCCGTCGGTGTTCGTGGTGCCTGGGTTGCCGAGGTCAAGCTCGGTGTCCGCAGACTCATCGACTGTCACGCCCTGTTGGGCGTATGTGTCGAAAACGTTCCCGAGAGTTGCAGTGGAAGGGTCCACTGTCACGGGAAACTTCGTCGCGGGGTCCGCCAGGAACTTGGCGTCAGGAGTGAAGACCAGGTCGACCGAGCCCTTGTGCGCGACGACCTTCAACGCCACCGAGGCCTGATGAGTGTGCTCGCCGGAGACGGGATCGATCTGCGCGTCCCACATGGTGGGGGCGGGCATCACGGCCTGCTTATTGTTCTTGCCGTCAGCGAACTGCAAGCTGCCGTCGGCAAGCTGCTTTACTGTCAGGCCCTTGGTCTTCAGCGGCAGCGTGTAGGCGAAACCTCCGGCGGCAGGCCGTTGGGCGATGTCGACGTACTGCTCGAAGCCAGTACGGGTGGCCTCGACCACTACATTCGCACCCGGAACCGCGTTGACGTAAGTGGCACGGTTCCCGCTCAGTGCGGGCTTGGGCAGGCCCCCCTTCCACTGCAACGCAATCTGCTGGTCACCCGCACCCAGAGTGACCAGGTCACGCGCAGGCGCACTGCCAGCATCGGCCAGCGAACGTGCGCTGACCCCGCCCTCGCCAGCCAGCTTCAGGCCCCTGGGATGGGCCTTGGGCGCGATGCTGCCGTCGCTGCCCTGCACCAGATCTAGATCGACCGGACGCCACTGCCCGTTGTCCTTGAAACGGATCGGGCCGGCCGACAACTCCGTCGTCAACGACCCGTTCGCGTTTACCCACGTGGTGGACGTCTCCGACCGCTCCGACAGGGCTTCTACCTGTTGGCCCGACAACCGTGCCGCGACCCGCGCGGACGGAATGTCCGCCGCTGTCGTCGCGTAGTGGCCAGCCGGCTGCGGAGTTGGCTTCTGCGGCGCGGCTACCGCCCCGCTGGCGCCGTCCAGCACGGTGACGGCCATGGCGACCGCCACTGACACGGCTATGCGCCGCGTCCACGTACCCCCCGGATTGGGCCAGGCGCTCCCACGCCAAGCCCTCATCCCTCTGGCTCTCATATGTCCCTACTGTCTTTCCAGGCCCATGAGTTGGGCCACTCACGCGAACCGTAGCGAGGTCAAAAAGATGCTAGGTGCCCCCGAAACGGACTTGTTGATCTCTGCGACATCCGCGTATACGCAATCGTTACTCAGCTACGGGAACCAACCTCCACGGTTTGCGGATCGAGGAACGATCAGTACCGAATCGGACGCCCCGACTGTCGAACCGACAGCTCGATTACCCGCAGTAGCTGCATGGCTGCCAGGAAACGGGCCCCACCAGAATTTGTTGGTTCCGTACCGCCTTTCCGCTGCTAGCGTCTGCCTGTCTTTGACATGACGCATAGGGGCGCCTGGGTGCGCCGGAAGATCGAGGCAGGTCGTTGACTCGTACACACCGCCGGTCGGGCAAGTTGCTCCCGATCGGCATAGCGGCGACGCTCATCGCGGGCTCCGTAGCGGCCATCGGGACGTTCGCGCTGGCGGATACCTCCAGCAGCGCTGCCCCCGTCCTGGATCCGGCGGCAGGGCTGCAGCGGGAGTTCGCGGACGCGGCGCAGGAGTTCGACGTACCGCAGAACGTGCTGATGGCGGTCTCATACCACCTGACCCGGTGGGAGACACACCAGGGGCAGCCCAGTACGGCCGGGAACTACAACGTCATGGGCCTGACGCAGGTGACGGCCGCGGACGTGGAGGCGCCGACCCGGGCGGAGCGGTTGTCGCATCTGAACCTGAGCGGCGATCCGGCTCGGATGAAGAAGTTCAACCCCACCCGCGCCCTGCAAGGCAGCGATGACCAGGCTGATACCTCCGATCCGCGGCTGCACACGCTGGACGCAGCGGCGAAGCTGACCGACGAGCCCGCCGCTTCCTTGCGCACCGACCGCGAGGAGAGTGTGCGCGGCGGGGCGGCGCTGCTGGCGCAGTACGAGAAGGAGGCGACCGGTTCGCTTCCAGAGGATGCGGGGCAGTGGTACGCGGCTGTCGCGCGCTACAGCCAGGCCACGGACGCCAAGGGCGCGGCGCTGTTCACCCAGCGGGTCTTCCAGACCATCAACCACGGCAGCAGCCGGGTGACCGCGGACGGGCAGCGGGTCACGCTGGCCGCCGACCGGTCGGTCACTCCGATGAAGCCGTCGAAGATGAAGCTGGCCGCGACGTTCGCCAGTACGAACCTGACGCCGACTCCTGAGTGCCCGGCGGGGTTGAACTGTGACTTCCGGCCTGCTGCGTTCAAGCAGAACAGCACGGACCTGGCGGACTACGGCAATTACGACGTCACGAACCGGCCCGCCGATGGTGTCGACATTCGCTACATCGTCATCCACGACACCGAGGGCGGCTACGAGGGCTCGCTCAGTGTCTTCCAGAACCCGGCGAAGTCCGCCAGCGCGCACTACCTGATCCGTGCTTCCGACGGTCTGGTCACGCAGTTGGTGCCCACCAAGGACACCGCCTGGCAGGCCGGCAACAAGACCCTGAACATGCACTCGGTCGGGATCGAGCACGAGGGCTTCGCGATCAAGGCGGGGTCCTGGTACAGCGAGTCGCAGTACGAGTCGTCCGCGGCGTTGGTGAAGTACCTCGCCACTCGCTTCGGTATTCCGTTGGACCGCGAGCACGTCATCGGCCACGACGAGGTCCCCGGCCCCATCGACGCGAACGTGGCCGGCATGCACTGGGACCCGGGGCCCTACTGGGACTGGAACCACTACTTCTCCCTGATGGGCGCGCCGTCCGGCGACGGCGGTGCGGGCAGTCCGGTCGCGGTCGGCCAGGAGATCACCATTGCGCCGCCGTTCACCACGGCCAACCAGCCAGCCATCGTGTACTGCTCGCCAACCTGCGCCACCCAGACCCCGCGCCCGGCGAACTTCCTCTACCTGTACTCCGACGCCTCCACCACCTCGCCGCTGATCGCCGATCCGTATCTGCGCTCGGGAGCCGCGGGCAGCACACAGGGGCCGGACTGGGCCGCTAAGGCCGTCACCGGAGGCCACTACGTGGTCGCCGCGGTCAAGGGCGACTGGACGGCGATCTGGTACGGCGGTAGGCAGGGCTGGTTCCACAACCCCGGCGGCCAGCTCACCGCCCCGGTGGGCACCACCGCGCAGCCGGTGGTGACGCCGAAGGCGGGCGCGGCCTCGATCGCCGTGTACGGCAGAGCGTATCCGCGAACGGCCGACTACTCCGGTACCCAGGTGCCCGTCCAGACGGACACCGACAAGGCACTGACGAAGTACAGCATCAAGGCGGGCCAGGCGTACGTGCCCGGCGGCCCCGCCGTGGCCGGCGACTACTTCTACGCCATGAACTTCGACAACAGCGCCCCCGGCGACCACAAACTCGTCACCGGAAGCACGAAGTTCATCCCGATCCGCTTCAACCACCGCATCGCCTGGGTGCGGGCCGACGACGTGCAGCAGATCAGCAGCACCCGGCCCTCCAGCGGCGCCACCCGCTCCGACGTGATCGCCCTCGACAAGTCCGGCGTGCTGTGGCAGTACCAGGGCAGCGGCAGCGCCACGACCCCGTTCCTGTACCGCTACCGGATCGGCGGGGGTTGGCAGGGCTACAACGCTCTAATCGACTTGTCCGGCTTCCATGCCAACGGGACCGGCGACCTGATCGCCCGGGAGCCCTCCGGAACCCTGTGGTACTACAAGGGCACCGGAAACATCGCGGCCCCTTTCGCGACGCGGATCAAGGCCGGGACCGGCTGGCAGATCTACAACGCCCTCATCGGCGTGGGTGACGTGTCCGCGGACGGCAAGCCGGACCTCATCGCCCGGGACACCGCCGGCATCCTCTATCTCTACCGTGGCACCGGCAACCCCGCCGCCCCCTTCACCACCCGCGTCAAGATCGGCACCGGCTGGCAGATGCACAACATGCTCGTCGGCGGCAGCGACCTGACCGGGGACGGGAAGGTCGACCTGATCGCCCGGGACACCTCCGGAAACCTGTGGCTCTACCGCGGCACCGGTAACGCGGCGGCACCCTGGGCCGCGCGGCTCAAGGTCGGCACCGGCTGGCAGATGCACAACCTCATCGTCGGTACGTCCGACCTGAGCGGCGACGGCAAGGCGGACCTGCTGGCCCGCGACACCACCGGCAAGCTCTGGCTCTACCGCGGCACCGGCAACGCGGCAGCACCCTTCGCCGCCCGCACGCTCGTCACCACCGGCTGGCAGATGTACAACGCCCTCATCGGCTAAACCCACCCGCCAGCCACACGCGCCCGCCAAGCAATCGCTGCTCCCATTGGAGCCCAGCTTGGCGGGCGCGCATTATTTCGGCAAAGTCGACCGGGACAGCAGTCCCATCACCCATTCTGACGGGTAACCCACTCCCCGAAAGGACAGGGCGGCCTTCTGCCGACACCGACGGACTCCACCGGGACCACCTCCTTGTCGCACTGGCTAATCGCCATTTGCCAACAAATCGGGCCGGCACTTCCGCTGAACACCCCAACCAGGCGGTGGCACGCGGGACGACCGCACCAAAGAGCATGCCGATGGGAGACCGCCTCATGACCGACGCACAGCGCAGTACCGGCGACCACTCCGTATGGCGATGGTTCACGTTGTGGGCACTCGTTGGGGGTGCCTTCGCCTTCTGTATCGCAGCCGTGTTGTCCATCGGTCTGTTCATTCTGCCCCTAGTCGTGGGGGCAGCGATCGCCGTGGGCACCCGCCGCGGATCGGCCACAGGCCTGCCCGGCCTCCTGACCGGACCGGCCCTGCTCCTGTTCCTGATGGCATACCTGAACCGCTCCGGCCCCGGCGAAGTCTGCAACAGCACACAAACGGCCTGCGTCGAGCAGAGTGACCCCCGGATCTGGCTGGGCGCCGCCCTGCTGCTGATGCTCGCCAGCGTGGTCCTCTTGCTCCTGCTGCGCCGTACACGCCGCGCTGCGCTGCGACGTCCCACACCCACTGTTGAGTAGATGCCACAGACGTCATATGCCACCTCTTCCAGATCCGCCTCGCGCGCGCCCTGGTGTGATGCAGGACATGTATGCATCTGACCCACAGGGGGAGACCGCTGCCAACCAGCGGCGAATTGGTGACAGTCCTTTCAGCGAAGATCGGTTGGATCGAGGTCGTAGTGACGGGCAAACGGCTGAGCGGGGCAGCACGGGACAAGGCCGTCGCGGAGCTCGTTACTGACTACGAGAACGGCGCCTCGATTCGCACGCTGGCCACCTTGACTGGCTATTCCTACGGATTCATCCACCGTGTGCTCGGAGAAGCAGGTGTCACCATGCGGCGCCGTGGCGGCGCCAATCGCACCAAACTCGGCCGGTCTGCGGCCCTCTGAAAGGGCCGTGCAGCGAGATGGTGGGGCCCAGGGCCCGCGAGTTCCGCCGGTCGCGCACGGCCGCACGGCTGCGGCGCCGTCCTGCGCATGTTCACGAGTCCGGGTGGGTGGGACCAGGCCCGGCCCTCCATCGCCGGCGACTGCGGCAGTTGTGCGAGATGGTCCTTGAAGATTGTTGCGTGCGGGGGCAATTGCCTGGCGTCTGCTGCCAATCCCTGGTCGGGAGTGCCGCCGCCAGGCATGCTGGACCGGCCGGGGTGGACGGTACAAAACGGGGGCGATCGACGTGCAGAATAGGCCAGTACTACCGACGGCCGGGCATACACGCGCGGGGTGGGCCGAAGCCGTACTGGTAGCCACAGCAGCCGTCGTGATGGTGCTGCTTCTGGCCGGTCCGTTCGGCCGGCTACTTGAGGATTTCCGTGTGGCGCAAGGCCGGTCCGGCGTGGCCGGGCATTTCACTGCGGACCGCTGCTCCCGGGACACCTTCGAGGAACAGGACGGGTCGTACACCAAGGTGTGTCACGGCACGTTCGTCTCGCAGGACCGCACGGTCACCGACGGGCGGGCTCAGACGCGGGGACTACAAGATGTGGAACCACGGCAAGGCGATTGCCGTGCGCCGCACCGAGGACGGGCGGCTTCTTCAGCCGGATTCAATGACACGCGATATGGCGTTCGCGGGGATGGCGACGGTCCTGAGTGGCCTGTTGGTCCTGGTCGTGGGGGCAGCGATGCGCTTGGCGGCTCCCACAGCAGGGCCGGGGTATGAGGCATCGTTCGGGCCGTGGCGTTCACCATCCAGCTTTCGGACTGGCTGTCCATAGCGACGTGGGCCGCCTTGGGAATCATCGGGGGATACGCCTGTGGCAGTCTGGCCCGCTGGCGAGGCGGGACGTGGTGAATTCTTGATCTAACCGGGTGCGACCCGGGGTGATCGATTCCGACTGCGGTCAGACTGCGGTCTGTCCCACTGTCATTCATTAGGATCTCTTCTTCCCTCGCGGCGGAAGGCTTGGGTGACGGTTGAGTTCATGCTGGCTTACGTTCACAAAGCGGGCCACTGTGCGCTGGTCTCCGGCCTAATAGGTGTTAAAATGTGTTCATTAGCGAGATTTTCGCCGTGAAGATACATCCAATAATCGATGGTGCGGCTTCGCTGGCGAGTTCGTTATCATCCAGCGAACCATCTTCAACACAGCATGAAGCGTGGGCACAGGCTTTGCGCGAAGCTCAAAGGTTGAAGGATGGGTTAGGTCGGTCTTTGGATCGGGAAATTATCGAGACTGTTGCCGTACTCCGCCTCATGGGATTCTCCACAACCATGTCGTGCGGCGGCCACCTCAGCAGAATCACCGGCGGACCGTACGTTAGGTTTTGTAGCCCCGCGGCGAAGAAGTACCACGAGCAATACAAACAGATTGATCCTGCGGGGCTTGAGGGCAAACGTCTCGCCAGCAAAGCGTATCGTGCAAACCTACGCGAGCGTCAGAAACTTCTGCCGTATCTGGAAAAATTCTATCGTGGGCGAGACGTCCCATATGGGCAGCGACTAACATTGCGTAGCCCTAGCATGAGCAGTACTTATCTGTACTGCCAGAGCGCCGAACTAGCTCGGATTTTCGATCAAGCCGAAAGGCGCGAAATCCTGACCGCTAACCGCCAAGAAATGGCAGCATTTACCGTCCTACTAAAGCAGGTCGTCTTGAGTCCCTACCTCTCGGGCACGCCGTCATCGAACCATCCATCCCCCTCGCACTTGGGGTAGTCACATGGGTCGACCTCCTCGCCGTCATCGTCGAAGTACCACCCGTTGCCGTTGCATTTCGGACAAACCACCTTCGCCAACGTTCCCACCTCCTGCGAGAACGAGAGGTAGCGACCCCTCAGAAACAAGTTTCCTGCCAGATCCTCGGACTGGCACGTCCAGTGAGTGCAGGGAGCCACAGCGTCTGACACCGCAGGAGTTCTTGGCCGCGCTCGCCGCGATGCCTGCCGCCACCTCACCATCGATCCGTGTGAGCGTTCGCACAATTCCTCATCAGCGGTACTTCTAGCTCCACGTATTTCCCCAGCTGGTTGCGGCTGGTGACGGGCCGCCCGACTGCTGAGTGTGGGGCTGGACAGTGCCCTCAAGGACGCCTTCGGCGGCGCTTCGCGCTGGGCATTCGCCCACCCTTGACCGCCCTGACCAGCCCTGATGATCGGCGGCTATCGAGCGGCCCGCGAACCCTGGCAAACGTGGAGGCATGGCACACCGCCGCGGCCCGCATGGAGACGAAGGAGCCGGCTCCGGGATGTCCCTGGCCCATTCCGTGGCGTTCAAGCTGGGGAATACCGTGAACGTCCACAATCCGTGCCCCTGCGGACGATCCGTAGTAACCGGCACCCCTCGGGCACGAACGTTGCCTGATGTGGCGCCCACTCGCTTTTAGCGGACGACCTGGATCGTCGGGGGTAGCATCTGCCTTCCCTGCGTGACGACTTGATGGACGGGTGCAGTGAGCTTCGATCCCATCAGCGCGGTATCGACTAAGGCTAGCGACCGCGTTTTCGGCTGGGCCCTCGACCGCATCCAGGCAACGGCCGGCGCCCTGAGAGCCGACCATGCGCCCATCTGGCCTTGCTCCGGTTTCGCGAACGAGTATTCGTATCGCTTCAGACTCAGGGTGGGCATCGCTCCCAGTCGGACTCCCAAGCCGCTGCCGGTCGCTGGGTTTGCTGCTCGGGCTCGTGAAGTGGCCGCGTGGATTTTTCGAGACGGGCCCTTCCACGTGGACTACGCGGGGAAGGAGCTGGTGCGCGTTGAGGTCCGCGAGAACGCCATGCCTAAGGAGCAGTTTGTTCATCAGCTCGAAGTGCGCCCAACCGGCCTGGTAGATCTGCGCTGGGGCCTGAACTGCATCGTCGAGGAGGGAAGGATCGATCCGCTGCCGCTCCGCGAGGTCGTTGACGCCGTTCAGCGGATGCACGACCTGTCCCGGGCGCCCGCCTTTCACGCTCTCCACCAGGCTCGGCGAGCGGAACGTCATCGCCGGGTGGACTGGCGCGTCGGCATCACACCCCGGGCCATGGACGCGGTGGGCGCTAGTTTCAACTGGGTACGACTCGATACCCCTGGTTCGGAGTCGTTCTCCCGGGCCGAGCGCATCTACTCAGACTGCCCGCAAGTCGGGTATGCCGCGGACCGTCTCCTCGGCATCAAGCCGTCCCAGACAGCCGCAGACGTTCTCAAGCCCTTCCTGGACGACTTCTTCGCCCACTCAGGCTTTCTCGACGCAGGCGCGTGCACTGAGACGACACTGTCCGCTTGCTGATCAGGACCAATGTCGTCCCCCATGCATCCTTGAGCCGCGGTAGGCACAGCAACGGGGGTCACGGCCACGTCGAGGTAGGAGGCAGACCATCCGAGCGTTCAGAAGGCATCTCGCCCTGATTATCAGCCTGGCGGCATCTATGGCTGCTTGTACCGAACCAATACCAAGGTCGGAAGCCCGGCCTACGCCATCAAGCGCCAAATCGTCGTCTCCTCGGGCTAGCACGTCACCCCCGGTGCGGCGGCCCAGCCCCAGCCCCACCGTTCCGCGAAAGCCCGCGCCGCCACGGTCGGTGACCCAGTCTGGCCCGACCTTCATCCAGATGTTGGACGACCGGTCTGCGGCGCCGGCCCCACCACTGCCCGAACCAAACAGCCCGTTTGGAGCCGAACTCAGAATTGGCGGGGGTTGGTCAGCAAGCCTCCGTATCGCACCCGAGGGAGTGCCCTCCCGAGTGACGTGTGAGCCCAGGCCTTACAGAAGCTCGGTCGGCAGCACCCGCGCCTGGACGTACACGGTCATGAGTGAGCCTGGCCTCAACGAGTACGGTCTACCGCGGCGAGGCATCTACTTCCGCCTAGAACGCTCCCCTTCCGAAAATGAAGGCGGCTGGGACACGCAGATTTTGGCAGTGGAGATCGGTCGATGACCAAGGATTTGAGATCAACGAGGGGTCGAACCCCGATGACTTCAATTTCGCTGGTGGCAGTCCGAGCACCATCCGCATTCGCAGCAGCTCTAACGGGAAGCGACTCAGTTTCACGTTCTCCAGCACGGCTATCCCGCAATTCATGGCAGGTGACCAGCCCATAACAGGTGTCACAGTGGTCGGCACAATTGTTTGTCCCTAAGCAGTTGCAGTGACTCGTATGTCCTGCACCGCGGGGACACGGCAAAGCGTAGCTGGGCCGTCGTCGAAGGCGGCATACGCGTCGCATTCGCGCGGGCGGCTCATATATTGGTCGCCTGGAGCTGCGGGCCAACGGACACGTCCCTTGACCTTTCAACTTTGGTGCCCGGTTGCTGAATGGCTAGCAGAAGCGCATTGTGGAGAGACTCCTCTCAATCGTCAGGAGCTCGAAGTAAGGTGTTCCTCATGCGATCAGAGATCACGCGACTCTTGAGTGCTATGCCCGAAACGGAACGCAAGGAGATGCGCGACTTGCGGCCGGTCAAGCTGGTCGAGCGGCTAGACAAGGTGCTTCCGAAGGACGAGACGGTCCTGGGCCTTGCCTCAGCGACAAGGCCGGGAGGCTCTGCCCTCGGCACCAAGATTGGCATAATCGCCTTCACCGCCGACCGCTTCATCTTTGGCTCACTGGAGCCGGGCGGCTCCGATCCAAGTTGGACCCTTCAGAAGTGGGTCGAGGTTCTGGACGTCCAGGGCAAGCGGCCAATCCTGGGCAACTACGAGCTTTCCGTGACGGTGGACGGCCAGGCTTGCAAATACTGGCTGGGAGGAAAGAAAGGGCCTTCCAAGGACTTGGCCGAAAAAATGAAGAGCGGCATGGTGGAGCGCGCCGAGAAGGGCCAATTCGGTCGCTGACGGTGGCTGCCCTACACAAGACAGGAAAATGCCCCAAGATCAGTTATGACCATGGGGCTGTGGTTTGGGTCGCGGTTACCGGCTAGGCGAGCTGCTTTGCTGGAACGCTCGGCTGATCGGTGTAGGGAACGGCAAAGCCCGGGATCGGGCTATCGGCGTACGTCCTGCCCAGGAGGATGTCAGGCCTGAAGTGACACCAGCCCATGCGGAGGGTGTACTCCCATTCGAAGTCCGGGTAGCACTCGGCGGGAATCTGGAAACCGTGCAGCCAGGCGTGTCCCTCAATCCAATTCCAGTTGTCCTCCCAATTGCCCGGTCCGTCATAAGGCTCGCTCAGTTCGTATCCGGCTAGCCAAATTCGGGGTGCTATCTCACCATCCATGGCGCGTGCCCAATGAGGAAAGTAGCCGGCAGCCTGGAAGCCTTGGGCGTGAAGCGACTGCGGGCCACGCTCCTTGAGCGGTGCCGTGTAGAGCCCGGCGCCCAGATGGACCGTCTCCCACTGGATCTGGTAGGGCGTAAACACAATCTCCGGCAACAGGCGCAGGTGAAAGCTGTCAAACAGAATTTGAGAGAGCCTCCAACTTCCGGGTTGCTGCGCGGCGGCGACCCTCCACGAGTACTCGGCTGTTCGGTGCGGACTATCGAGGGACCAGTGGAGCAGAACGGCGGACAGCGGGTCTTCGGGCCAGGCCGGCGGTTCTCCAACGGCGTCGATGTCGGCTTCGGTGAAGCCCAATCGGTATGTACGGTTCCAGGAGCGGAACTGCTCGACCTGCGCCTCGGGCGGGATAAACAGTCCGTGGATGAGCGGGGGAGTCATGGTCAGTCTCCATCTGCCCGTGCGACACCGTTGGACCGGAAGCTCCGGCAACGGTCTCAACCTCGAAATTGAGAACGGACTGACCAAGACCAATTATAAGATCAGGAAGATCAGGGGTGTGAGGGCCTGGCGGTAGCTACTTGGGCTCGGGCAACCCGCTCTCAGATGCGAGGAAGTAGGGCTGTAAAAGAACTCGTGCATTATGATTGTTTTCTGTGAAATTGTCAACCCTTGATTGCAATGAGAGGTGAGGTGAAATGAATCTGCCGTCTGTGACTGGCTGGATAGGACTAGTTCTTCAACTGGTGGGCCTGGGCGTTGCTGCCTGGGGCGTCCGAGACACGAGGCTTCACTATGCCCCCAGTCGACTCGGCATTTGGGGCAGCCTGAGAGTGGCAGGCCGGACATTCTTGGAAGCTTTCGACCGGAGGACGCGGACTGGTGAAATGCACGCCGTCGCCCCGAAGGCTACGGTCGGCCTCAGCGACAGCCTCCACACAGATCTCAGGCATGCTCCTTTCTCCGAGAGCACAACCGCCGATGAGCGACTGAATGATCTTCTTGGTTATATAAATGGTCTAGAGGCCCAAACGACTCACCTGAATGCTCGCATCACTCAGGAGGGATACGTTCGTACAATTGATCTGGGGGCCTTGGCCGGCACCGTGGAGAACGGTCAGAAGGAGATTGAAGGCGAGATTGCTCGGGCGGTGGCAGGCAGCCTGAATCTGGAGGCGTGGGGTCTGGTCATAGCAGCCCTTGGGACCGCCGTGTCAGCTTTCGCGTAGAGAGTCCTGAGCCCGACTGGGAACGGTCCATGCGTCGCGGCGATCTCATCCCTCACTACGGCTTCGCGCGCCGCGCGATCAGGACCCCGCTCACGGTTGATCTGATCCATTTTCGGACTCCTCGTTTAGTTGTTACCGACCCCGTAGCAGGATGGAGTAGGCCACCAGCGCGAGTATCGCCACTGGTCCGAGCTGAGTTATCAGACGGAGTGCCCAAGAGCCCCACGTGTAGCGCTGAGCCCGTGTTTTCCGGAGCTGCCAAACCGGACGTGCTCGCCGAACCAGTCGAGCCTGTGCCCGACGGAATGAAACAACGTCGAAGATCTCACCGGTCTCTGGATTGACTAATCGCTGCATGGCTTCGTGCCTCCTGCTTACTGCATGCCGATACGAGCCGGTAGGAGCTGACGTCAAGGTGGAGCACCCGGACCCGCATAGGGGAGGATGAACGACCTTGATGGCAAAGCGAGGACCGGCATACGATCGGCATGCAGTAAGCAGGAGGCACGAAGGCTGTCCGCGGAGAAGTGGGCGATCAGCCCCGGTCAGCGACCTGTAGACCCCGCGCGACGCGTAGGCCGACACGTAGCCCGAGGCGTAGCCGGCCAGCAGGACGAAAAGGCCCCAGCTGGGGGCTTGGGGTGCGCGAGTCTCGGTTGATCTTAGGTTCTCGGCAAGGTACTAAGCAGGGTCTCCACCGGATTATCAAGGATCCCGACCAGGAATGCACTCCGCAGTTTAGCTTGCTCGTTGAGGAGCCGTGTCAGGTATGCCACCCGCTGGTCATGCGGAGCCAGAAAGATAATCCAGGGGAACCGGCGGTCCGGCTCGGCTATCCTGTGATGGTGGTAGTAGGCCAGGTACTGCGGCAGCTTGGACTCGATCTTCGTGCCGTACTGACCAGCCCGGTCCACCTCGATGAAGAAACGACCCTGTGCGCGCTGCTGGCCTCGCTTGACTCCAAGCTGCACGAATGCGTCCGGTTTCAGAGTCCGAGTGCCAAAGGTTCGCCAGCAGTACGGCTCGGCCTGGTAGTCGAGCAGGGTGAACAGACCCGGCCGGCCCGCCTCCACCAGCGTCACGTACAGCTCCGCCACGGCCAGGAAGTGGGCGATGGTTGGCTCGTACCAGCTGTATGGCCGTCTGGGCCGTTTGCTGGTGCTGCCGGCCAGATATTGGCCGGCGATGCCGAGCGTGTAGAGGAATGAGGCAGACCCGCGTTGCGAGCCGCCGACACGTCGTTCACCGACCTGTAGCAGGACGCTGTGATTTGTCAGCCGCCGCAGGACAGCCTGGCGGTTCCGTGCTCGGCTCTTGTCGGAGCCATCAGCGAAGAACAGTCGCTCCAACTGGCTGCCGGTCATGAGCTTGAAGCGGCCGACTTCATAGATGATCGCCAGGTCGCGGTCACTGAGGTGGGGCTTGAGCTGGTTGAGGTACCCCTCGGTGACGTTCACGAGGGCTCATCCCACGCTTCCCAGCCGGTGACCTGTGGGCTGGTTGAATCAGTCTGCCCACCGGTTCCAGGCGATCCGGGTGGCTTGGGCTGTGCCCCCATGGCACGGAGGCGAGCATTGATCTCGGCATCCACCTCCAGTCGCGGTCGGCTGTACTGGGTCCTGGACGCGATTCGCGCCGCTTCACCCAGCCCGACGGGTGGCACCGGGGGATAGGTGTGCCCAGTGACCGGGCCAGTCACGTAGCCGCCGACGTGGAACCGCGCCATGACTTCGCGGCGACCCAGATTCATCAGGTCGTGTTCTGAGACGGTTTGACCCATCTCCGCGGCAAGCAGGCGAGCGTCTGAGGACGCGGGTTGGAACACAATCTTGGTACGGGCGTTGGTCATCACATCTCGGCGCATGTCATTGCCGAGTCGGCCGACATCCTGGGTGGCGACGGTGATAGGTAGCCGGTAGCCCCGAGCTTGGGCGAACATGTCGCCGAAAGACATGGGCAGGTTCATGACCTCCTTGAACTCATCGATGTAGAGGAAAAACTCCTCGCTCAAGGGTTCGACTCGCACGGCGTTCCAGAGCTGGTTGAGAAACAGCGTGCCGACCAGCTTGGCCTCCTCGTGTAGCTGGGCGCTATTCAAGGGAACCAAGATAATTTTGTTCTGGGTGATAGCTGCTCGGAGATCGAGGCCCGAGCCAGCTTGGCCGAAGGTGAGTCTCAGTTCCGGATAGAGCAGGAGGGGCCGGAGCCGCCGCACAATCGGAGCCGCGATGTCGGCCTGCTCGCGGGCGCCAGCTTTAATGAACCATTCCCAGAAATTGACCAGCTCGGGGTTAGTCACACCCGTGACGAGGGCGCGGCGAAAGGCGTCACCCCGGACCCCTGGTTCCAGGGCGAGCGGAACTTCAATCACAGTGCAGCCACGCTCGGCAAGTGTCATGAGGGCGCTACGCAGGACGTCGGTGGCCCGCGGCGTGTTGCTCGTCAGATCAAAGAGCTTGTCGAAGACCGTCATAAGTTGGCCGGCCGTCCGATCCGGTCGCTCGCCCGCCAGGACGTTGAAGCCAATCGGATGCTCCCCATCTGTCACATCGAACAGTAGGACGTCGCCCAGCCGCTCGGATGGGATGGCATTCAAAACCCGCTGGACCGAGTCACCCTTGGGGTCGATGTAGGCGACGCCTGATCCATCTCGGATGTCAGCCAGGATCATGTTCTCCAGGAGGGTGCTCTTGCCACTGTTATTCGGACCCACCACGATCATGTGCGATGCGCGGTCGATGGGAGAGAGGGCAAGGGGGCGGCGGATGCCGGCGTAGTCCGATTCAAAAATGCGGCGGCCGACGCGGGGGATAATGGGATCGGGAGCCAGTTGGATGGTGTGACCCTGAGGTAGACCCGAGATGTGCGGTATGCCGAACGGGATGCCAAGGAGGACGGACAGTTCCATGGCGTTGAGGCGGCAGTGGAATGTCAGCGGTACGGCTCGATTTTGAGTCCGGTGGAGCATGGCCTTTTGGCGCCCCATCAGCGAGCGGAACTTAACGCCGTGGGTATGTGTGGCCGCCAGGCTGTTGTAGACCTGCTGGATCTGGCCCCGCGCGTTGGCTCCTCGGCTGGAAATTCGCCCGGTGGCGATGAATGTGCTGTCGCTAAACTTCTCCGCAAGTCTGCTCTTATCCAGCTTCGATGAAGGCTGTCCACTGCCCCGAGATTGAGTGCTCTGTGACTTGGCAGGCGAGATGACCCATTGCAACAGGATGGCATGACCGGCGCTGAGGTTGCTGAAGTGGGTCAGAAGGGTAGAGATGGCGCCGCGGGGCGACTTAACACGTATTGGCGTGCTGCCGCTTGACATGCCGATCTCGGCGACGCGGTCCCACGTAACAGCTGCAAGCGGATCGCTCCCGTGATCCAGTTCTTGGATATTGGTGCCGGGGATGTGGGTTCGCATCAGACCTACCACATCAGTGGCCACGTGATCGGGCACGCTGAGAAAATGCCGGATGCCGTAGGCGTCCCCGTACATCTCAAAGATGATGCATTGGGCTTTTCGGAACGCCTGGGGTGGGGGAAGGCCGCCGACCGAGCGTAGGAAGTTCAGCACATCCTCGTGAGAGACCTCTCGTGGGAAAACGCACACGAAGGTCCGACGCCCTGCTTCACCGGCCATCACGGCCTCCTCAGCGCGGTCTATATCTCAACGATGCCAGGTGCGCGTGGTCAGGACTCGGATCAAGTATCGGCCTCCGAAGAACAGCAGCACTCCTCCAGCCAGGACGAGCACCAGCCACAGCCAGTACGCCTTGATGATCGTGACGATGAGGCCAAAGAGGAAGAGCGCCAGGATGACGACTAGGAAGAGATTGATCACCCTGCTGTTGGTCGGCTGCTTATGGCCCATTGCTGTCACCCCGATCGCAGCTGCGTGAGTACGTCGCCGATGAGTGCGAGTTTCCCTTGCTCGTCGTCGGTTGGGTTCCAATGACTGCGTAGCGCACCTGCGATCAGGGCCAGGTTGATCAATCCAACCTCGTTCTCCCAGGCGTTGAGCTCGTCGACGACATACGTGAGCCGAGTCTTGGCCTGATCGTATTGGTGCTCAATCTGGGTTCGGGCCTGGACGACGTTCTGCTGCTCGGCCTCGACTCCCACGGGAGGTAGATTATGGTGCCGCTGATACGCCTGTTCGGCACCATGAAGAAATTCGTAGATGGTTGAGACCATGAGGTGGTCCCGCATGCGGTTGAAGCTGGGGACGGACTCGCGGGTGTGGTGGTCGAGCGCATCCCGGCGCGCCCTTGTCCAATCCCGCAAGGTCCGCTCATTGGCCTGACGGAGCGTTTCAGCAGGCTGCGGCGGCTCAGGTTCCAAGGCCTCTTGAGGTGGTGGGGCTAGATCCAACAGTCGCTGAAGGTCCGGGATGGTGGGGTGTCGTTCGAGGCGCGTCACGACGTCATTCAGATCCTCCATCTGCGAGTCGAGACCTGCCTTGATGCGTCCGTGGACCTGGCTCGCTGCGGCCTGTTCGGCTTCGATGGACTCGGCCAGTGGGGTCTGGTCGTATTCCAGCAGTCGGGCTTCAGCATCAGCGCGGGCCTGGCTGTAGAGACGTGAGCAGACCTGCTCCACGTAGTGGAACAAGGCCGCCTGGAAGAATTCTCGGCACCATGACTCGAACCGGTCAGTTTCTTCACCGCTAAAACTAGCCAACGCATAGCTGTTTCCGGCTCTTGTCTCCGCGACCGCCTGAGAATCCGGCACATCCATGATCGATCGCCTCGCGGACCCACCGCCGAGATGTGAGGCCGACGGGCCGCCGGCGCGGTCGCTGGCCGAGGCCCACATGGGTGATGGCGCGTTTTGAGCATATGGCTGAAGTTGAGCGCCCACCAATCCACACAGCCAGCCGCACTGCATCGGCGGCTGGGTGAACCCTGGTCAGTCAGCCGCGAGGTCCGGCGGCGGATGACTCACGGGAAATACGCTCGTAGGTGTGACTCCGGACGAACTAGAAAGACAAGTCGAGACGCTCGACCTGATCAACAACGAGCTGGCTGCACGTCTTGCCAGGCAAGCGGAGTCCGGCTCGAAGATCGACACGAAGGCGGTCTTGCTGGTGGGCTTCGCCGCGACGGCAGCCCAGTTTCTGGCCAGTCGGCACGCTCAGGCCGTCTTGGCTGGTCTTGCGTTCGGCGCGTACGCGGTGGCGTTCGGGTTCGGCGTGTCCGCGTTCCGCGTGGCGGCCTACAAGGACGTCGAACCGCGACCCATGTTCGATAGGTATGGACGGCGCTCAAAGGCCGAAGCTTTGGTGCACCTGGCCTCAGCGCGCGTCAAGGCCTTTGAAAAGAATGCTGACCAGCACGAGTGCCGTGCGAAGCGCTGGTGGATTAGCCTCGCTGCCTTGACTCTCGGGCTCATCCTGTCAGTCGCCGCCATCGTGCAGACTGGATGACATGACGGATCAACAGAGCCAAAACCAGCCGCAGCCGGAGCCCCCGGCCGCACCCCAGCCTGTAGATGAGCCCAGCCTGACCGACGAATACTTCGACCCGGAGCTTCTGGGCGAGGAGAAGCGCGACGAAGGCTAGCTTGAGTCTGTCGGGGATCTTGGAGGTGGCGGGGTGAACCGTTTCGGGTTCGGTAGAGACTTCAGATTGTGGTTGTGACCTGGGGTTTGGTGGTTGCGCGGTAGTAGTTGGTCTCGTATTCGGCGGGTGGGATGTGCCCCCTATTTCACGGTGGAGCTGGCGGTGGCAGTACCAGTCGATCCACTCCGCGGTCGCGAGTTCGACCTGGGTCACGTAGCGTTTGCGGCCTCGGATGATCTCGTGTTTTGTCTTGCCTTCGGCGGTGCGGCGGGCGACGTAGTCGATCGTGGGCTGGTGGAATCGCATGCGGACGATGACGGTGCGGTAGATCGCGGCGTTGAGTTGGCGATGGCCGCCGTGGTTGATTCGTTGCCTGCCGCTGGTCATTCCGGAGCCGGTGGACACGGGCGCGATGCCTGCGAGTTTGGCGAGTGCGGCTTCGGACTTGATGCGCTCGGGGTTGTCGCCGACCACCACCAGGATTTCCGCGGCCGTGTCCGTGCCGATGCCGAACGGCTCGAAGCAGCTGCGGGGCGACTCGGTGCACCAGGTCATCGATCATCTTCGTCAGCTCTTTGGCCTCGGCGTCGAGGTACTGCCACCGCTTGGCCAGCGTTCGCAGGGCGTGACGCAATGCGTCCTCAGGGCCCTCCAGGCGGCGAGGACGCAGGCCCGCCAGATGCCGGGCCAAAGCGATCTGCGTTCTGCCGGCGGTCTCGTGGCGCAGGGCATCGGGGGCGTGGACGAGCATCGCCTTCATCGTGACTATCGCGGCCCGCGCGTGATCGCCGTCGACGGCAAAGCACTCAAGGGATCAGCCCGTCTCACCGCGACGCGCCGACACCTGCTCTCCGCGGTCACGCACGGCACCGTCGTGACCCTCGCCCAGGTGGAGGTCGGCGCGGAGACCAACGAGACCACACACTTCCGTCCGCTGCTGGCACCGCTGGACCTGACCGGCACCGTCGTCACCTTCGACGCCCTGCACTCGGTCAAGGCGAACATCTCCTGGTTGGTCGAGACCAAGAAGGCCCACTACATTGCCGTGATCAAGACCAACCAACCGACCGCCCACAGCCAACTCGCGGCCCTGCCGTGGCGGGACATCGCCGTCCAGCACACCGCCTCCGCCTCCGGGCACGGCAGGCGCGAGTCCCGCTCGATCAAGACCTGCGCCGTCGCGGACGAACTCGGCGGGATCGCCTTTCCCCACGCCCGCCTGGCCATCCGCGTCCACCGCCGCCGCAGGCAGACCGGCGAGCGCGAGACCCGTGAGAGTGTCTACGCCGTCACCAGCCTCGACGCCCACCAGGCCCGGCCCGGATCGACACCAGCCTCCCGGTCCCACCGCTACGCCGATCGGGGATTCGTGATGTGATCCGGGTGGGTGGCCGATGCGCGCCCATGCCGCAAATCATCGGAATTGATGCGATATCTGTACAAAAGTTGATCTCATACTCAATGATGGATTCCATGCGAACCCCCGACTGTCCGTTCTGCCGCATCGTGCAGGGCGATGCACCTGCAATGGTCCTGCGCGAATGGCCGGACGCCCTGGCGATCCTGCCGCGCAATGGCGTAACAGCCGGACACGTACTGATCCTCCCCAAGACACACGTAGCCGATGTCGCCACAGATCCCTCGGTGTCGGCGACCACGATGCTCCGAGCGGCAGAGCTGGCCGCGGAGGTGGGCGACTGCAACGTGATCACCTCACGCGGCCCCGCCGCGACGCAGACCGTCCCGCATCTGCACATCCACTTGGTGCCCCGCGCCCACGGCGACGGCATGCTGCTGCCCTGGACCCGCCCTCGCACTGTGTGAGGCGCGAAGTGCGAGGGCGGGATCGGCTCAGCGCAGAAAGATGATCATCATGCTGTCAACGGCGGCCAGTACGCCGTATGAGCACAGCATCGTCCTGGAGAAGGCGACGCGATGCCAGGTAACCCGTTCGCCGTACCGTTCGGCATCCATGGTCAGCGGCGGGAGCGGTGCGGCCCGGCGGGACGCGATCTTCTCGTACAGGGAGCGGAACAGCCGCTCCTGACGTAAGTAGTAGCTGTCGAGCGACCAGAATCCGGTGACCAGGCCGACGCAGATCACAGCCGTCCGCCCGCCCGCTCCACGGCTTGCGACCGCAAGGAAGGCGCCGCTGAGGGTGATGGCCCATCCTTTGATCAGGAAGGAGTTGTTACCGTGCCGCGCGATCACCGCCTGGAGAAACTCCAAGTGCTTCAAGTCCTCCTGCCGGAGGTCGCCGGGATCGGTCATGCGGCCGGTTCTTCAGCCGGAACGGACTCGATGTCGGGCGCGCTCGGCTGCCACAGCAGTCGGCCGGGGCGTTCGAACTGTGCGTTGAGGTCCTCCAGGATGCGCTCCAGCCTTTCCTCCAACCTCCCCGGTGCATAACGTTCGAGCAGATCGTCGAAGTGGCGCAGTAGTCCGAGGCACAGCGTCGGAGCGGTCGGTGGAGTCCCCGTGGTGCCGCCGACTTCACCCTTGGCCTTCGGCCACGAGGCCTCGGTGAGTGGAAGGACGAACTGGCCGGCGGTGCCGCTGCGGGCCCGCTCGTTGACGATTCCGGTGCATGCGTCCTCCACGGTGCGGTTCGCATCGGCCGCGGTGAGCTCGACCAGGAATCGCAGTTGGTGCCAGGCAGCGGTGTGATCATCGAGGCGTGCACGTGCGCCCCCGACGAGGCGTTGGAGGAGCACGTCGGCGGACTTGACCAACTCCTTCGCCTCCTTGTCGCGGTCCGCGAAGGGGTTGTGGGCGAGCACCTTGACCATGACCGCCGCCGTGCTGAGCACGACGGTGATGATCGCCACCGCGTTCCTGTACGGGATCAGGTCGTGGTGCTGCTGGACGGCGTAGCCGGCGCGCATCTGGGACCAGATGACGATCACGGTGAAAAGCAGCAGGGTGAAGACCACCGGACCCAGTGCCTTCGGCCAGGGCAGCTCGTCCTTCGCACGCTGCTGGTCCGCCGCGGCGGGGGCGGCTTCCCCGCCCGTCCTCCACCATCGGCCGCGGAGCCGCGGGCGCTCAGTGACACGACTGGTCCGGGTTCGCCAACGGAAGATCGATTCGGCGAGCAGGTTTCCCGCCGCGAGCAGGCAGACGGCAAGTCCCAACCCGGGAAGGTACGCCAGGTAGTACCCCAACTGGTGGGATCCCACGCCGAAGAACCGCTGCATCAGCATCCCGACGAACATCGTGTCGAAGGACGCGCTGGCGACCATGGTGGGCCACAGCAGCCGTCGCCAGAGCTTCGGCGCACGGCGCAGGCTCTCCGGCCCGTCGCCGGTGTGCCGCCGGCGCACCTCTTCGACCAGCTGCTGCGCCTCACTCGAGGTGCCCCCCAGCGCGAAGCGCTCGGCGGCTTCGATCGCGGTCTGGGTCTCATGGAACGTGCCCAGCATCGCTGTGGCATCTTTGCCGAGGGGCTTCTGGGCATGTGCCAGGTCCATGTTGGCCTTGGTGAAGGCCTCCATCAGGACAGCTCGTTCGCGGCTGTCCGTCTTGTCGGCGGCGCTGGGGCCGTGGCGCTTGTCCAGATCGAAGAAGGCCACATTGCCGGTGCCCTTCGGACACTCCACAGGTGCCTGATACCTGGCGGCCGACCCCGATCCGTTCCTGCCGTTCGTGTTCATGGCTGACCGCGTCCTCACTTTCCGATGATGTCGATGTCCACGCGGCGGTCGCACTGCAGCAACTGCTCCTCGGTCATGCCCGCCGCACCGGAAGCCTTGGGGCAGCCGACCGCCAGACCCCGGCCATAGGCGCTGACCTCGGCCACGCCGAGGTCGAACAGTACTGACCGCACAGCGTTCGCGCGATCCTGGGACAGGCGGTGGTCGTTGTCGGGACGACCTCGCGGGTCCACGTATCCGTAGACAACCACCCGGCTGCCCGTGGTGGTTCGGGCGCTGACCGCGATGTCGGTCAGCAGTGGCATCGCCTGGCTGCGGACCTTCGACGAGCCGGAGTCGAACAGGGCGGCTCCGGGCAGCGAGTACGCCTGCACCTTGCCATCGCCATAGCGGACCGTCGGGTCGCTGGGGGTCTTCGACGCGGTGCGGGGGGACGCTGCTTTCGCGAAGGTCACCGAGGGGAGCGAACAGGCACCTCCACCACCGTTCTGGCACAGTCCTTTCCACAGGTCGGTCAGCCAGCCGCGCTGCAGGGGCGTGGCAGTCGGCTGGTCGGTGGCCGACTGGGCCAGCCCGGCGATCGTGGTGTGCACGCCGGTGAGGACCGGAATCTCATCGCGGGTGGTGCAGACCTTGCTGATCGCACCGATCTCCTCGGGAGTTCGAAAGGCTGCGGTTCGCAGGTCGGCGCACCCGGTGGTGGACAGGCCGTCCGTCAGTACAAGCAGGTTGCGCGACCCTTTCGCGCCGTTCAGTGCTTCGGCGCCGGACTCCAGTGCCCCCAGGATGTTGGAGCCGCTGCTGATCGGGGCCGACTTCTGTGCGGTGGAGACGTAGCCGGTCAGACAGTCGGCTGCCTCACGCTTGCGCTCGTCGCGGTTGCCGCTGTCGGCGTTGTCCTTCTTCCAGTCGGTCGAACGGTCCTTGGCGATCCAGGTGATCTGCGTCGAATCGCCGCTGAACGCGCCTATGGAGACGGTGTCCATGCGCTCGAGCATGTCCGCAACCAGCGACGCGAGCATGCTCGTGTAGTCGAGACCGCGGGCACCCGTGGATGCGCCGAACGCCGAGGCGGAGTCGTCGACGAGGATCACCGATCGGCCGTCGCCGTCACCCGGCTGCGCCATCCAACTGCAGGAGTCGGTCGTGGAGTCGTCCGACAGGTCCGGCCCCGTGGTGCATGCGGTGGTGAACCCACAGACGAGCGCGAGCGCCAGAGCGGCCGTTGCGCGGGCTGCCCGACGACTGCGGCGGACAGGCAGTACTGAACTCACGAGACCAGCTCCCCCGGATCGGCGGCGACCGCCCCGTCAACCCACGAGAACGGGCTGAGCCCCATCTGGCGGCAGAATGCGCCGAGTGCCTTGTCGTAGGCATTGGCGTACTCGAACAAGCCGACCTGCTCGCTGTTCTTGGCTGCCTCGGCCAGCACCTGGGCCAGCACCTTGGTGCCCGCCCTGCGAGTGTTCTCCAGCGCCTCCATGACCCTGGAGAAATCCCCCCCTTCGGCGAGTGCGGCTGCGAAGGGCACCATCAGCCGCCGTTCGGAGGGCCCGAGGTCGCCGGCCTGCTCCAGTTCCCTCACGACCTGAAGCCACTGCTCAGTGAGCGACTCCGCGTGGTCAGCCTTCAACAGGCCGAGACGGTGCTCTTCCTTGAGGGTCAACTCATTGAGATGGAAGGGGAGTATGTGCTCACGTAGGACCGGGTCGATGCGCATCCGAACGGACGGGACGCAGCGGATGCTGCCCTTCTCGTCCTCATAACACCAGCCGTTGCCCAGCTCCTCGTTGACGGCCTGCTCCGCTGCCACAGGGTCGCTCGGATCGCACCCGCGCGCGACGGACCACGCGCGGCGCACCAGTTCGGCACGCGCCAGCTCCTGGTGCACCCCCGCGCGTTCCCTCAGGACCTCCAGCGTCATCACGACACTGGACCAACGGAAGTGCGGAAGCACCTCGAACGAGAAGACATCCCCGCGGGCGGTCAACGCGAGGGTTTCGTTCTCCGCTGGGAGCTCCAAGGCGGCCTCTCCCTGCGCGGACTGGCCGGCCGCCGCCGCCCCCTCGGTTCCGGATCGGGTCCGGGTGTCGCCGAACTCGTCGCCGTTCTCGCCGTCCTTCGAACGCCACCAGGTACGGAGCGTGGCAAAGAGTCCCTTGGGTCGAGCCATGATCGTCTTCCTTTCGTCAAGAGTGGTCCGAGCGCTCGTCAGGACTCCTGGTCACCGCCCTGGGTGCTGCCCCCGTCCAGGTGCTTCCGGACCCTCCGGATGCAGCCCGACTCCGGATAGCGCTTGATCCACATGTCGAGGTTGAACATCAGTCGCCGGGAGAGCTGGCCGGTGCAGACGTGAGGCACGAACGCCTCCAGGAAGCCCCCCAGCTCGGGATCGGCGTCGCCTCCGAGCAGCCAGCGCCGCAGCAGGTCCCAGGCGCGGGCGGAGTGCCCCTGGCTGAGCAGGGCACGGCGCCACAACAGCACCAGAGCCTTCTCGCGCGCGCTGTCCTGCATGGCGAGATGTGCGAGGACGGGCCGATCGCGACGGTCCGCCCCCACGGAGTAGCGGCCGAGGATCAGCATGGTGCGAATCGCATGCCGAGCCAGGTACTCGTTGTCCGCCGTGATCCACCGTTCCAGTGCGTCCGCGACCGGCTCCGTGCCGTCGGCGAGGAAAAGCAGGGCCATGGAGAAGGCAACCGAGTTCCGCAACGCCAACTCGGGCCTGGTACCCAGCTCGCGCAAGGACCGCAGGGCGTCGTTGACGTCCTCGATGCCCACCGAGGTACCGAAGGTCCGTGCTGCGCTGTCCTGAAGCCGCCAGTCCGGACTCCCCGCCCAGCTGCGCACCTGCCGGCGGACCCGCGGTGCCAACTGCGGATCTCCCGCCGCCATGGCCAACGCCAGTGCGGCGCACTGGCGGTACGGCGCAGTACCGCGCGCCCAGTCGGAGACCAGATCCCGGTAGACGCTGTCGAAGTCGTGGCCCAACAGGATCCCGGCGATCTGTGCGGCCCGCACGTGGATCCGCTCCAGCGGACTTGTGCCGACCATCCGGGTCAACCACATCCGCAGGGGAGGCCGCAGGCTGTCGTAGTCGTGCCAGGCCACCTCGATCACAGCGAGCATCAGCTTCTCGTCCCCGAGCAGCGCCCGCCGCGGATTGTCCTCCCCTTGGGCACTTGCGCCGCTGAGCCCTGCGCCCCGCATCGCCGGCGGGATCAGTTGATCGAGGTCGCGGTCGAAGAGATGGACGCCGATCGGCGGTTCGCGGGTCTCGAACAGTGGCAGCACGGTCGCGCTGAGCATGTCCGCCGCCCAGAAGACGTCAGCGAGCGGGTGCCCGTTGAACAGCGCGTACGCGATAAGGAACGCCTGGCGGTGCGGGTCGAGGGTCGAGTGCTGCGAGCCCTCGGGCGGTTTCTGGAGGATGTGCTTGGCCAATCGCCGCAGCCGGTTGCGCCACCGGCCGACCGCCTCGTCGAGGCCGGTCTGCCCCGCGTGGAGCTGCTCCGCCAGCAAAACCGCGAAGTCGACCACGGCGCGCACCGACGGTGCTCCGCCGACGATGCGCTGCACCTGCTGATCCGCCAGCATCCCGGTGACGAAGGCGCTCACGTGGCCGTCGCCGCACTCGTCCTCGGTACACGCCGACGAGGAGTGCAGGGCCAGCGCCGCGCGAAGATGCGCTCTCAGTACGGCGTTCGGATCGGGCCGTCGATGCGCGACCGCGTAGGGCTGGAGCTGGTCGGGGTCGACCGGACCCCGCTCGCCGATGACGACCACGTACGCGTTCCGGCTGTGGGCCAACCCGCTGAGTGCGGCTACGGTGGAGAGCTTCACGGGCTGATCGCCCAGGTCGACCAGGAAGCCGTCACCACTGGTGAGCAGTTTCTCGGCCTGCGCGACCAAGGCCTGCGCGAAGCTCGGCGCCTCGGTGTGCAAGATCTTGATCCGGTCGTTGCCGCAGACACCCGCGAGCAGCACCAGCGCGGTGGACTGACGTCCGCTTCCGGGCTCCCCGGACAGCGCGACGACATGGTGCTCCCGCAGGCGGGCTGCCATCTGGCTCTGCTGGTCGACCGTCTGGTGGACCTCCCGGTACTGCGCGACGTCTCGCGGGTCGAAATCCACCGCATGGATCTCGGCGCGGCTGTCGGCCCCGAGGGTGAACTGCTCGAAGTAGTAGGAATTACCGCTCGCGGACACGGCGTTCCGACGCGGCCTGTCGAGCGTGGTGCCGCCCCGCAAGACCGAGGCCAGGCCGTCGAAGTCCTCGTCGCTCCCGTCACGTCGGGTCGCGGACTTCTCCTTCTTCTTCTCGTCCTTGCTGTCCTCCTTCTCCGACTCCCCCGGGCCAGCCGGCCGCGGACGGCCCCCACTGCCGTTGTCACCGTCCGCGCCCGGCCCCGCCGCCGGCCGGTCGAAGACCGGTTCGTCCGGACCGTGTGCTTCCGCCGCGGTGTCGGCCTCGAGTTCGGCCGGGCCCTGCGGCGAGTCACTGGTGTCCTCCGTGCTGCTCACGGTCACTCCTCTCTGTTCCTGCCTTCGAAGTACTCGGCGTCGCCGGAGCCCAGGGCGATGGCGTTGCGCTTCGGGTTCTTCAGCGTGGTGCCGCCGCTCGTGCGGCCTTCCCCGTCGTGCCGCCTGCGGCCCGGTACTTCCTTGCGTACCTCGTCGAGGATCAACGGAAGATCCTGATCCGCGTGTTTCGTCCGCAGATACATGGCCTGACGGTTCGGCAACTCAGCGATTTCGTAGGGCAGTTCACGGGGCTCGGGGAGCGGGGCGTCGTTGAGCAGGAGCGGGATGACCTTTCTGCGCCACGCGAGCATGGAGGCGATCTCCATGCGGACCCAGTCCGCCGGGTCGTCGATCCGGCGGTGGCCGGAACTGTCCGCCTGAGTGAGCCAGTCGGATCCCATGAGGACGAGAAGCACCGAGCAGCGCTCCAGGTTCTGTAGCAACTCGACCCGGTAGTCAGCCCCTCGGCCGATCGCCCGGTGGTCCCGGAAGACCATCTCGTCGCCGAACTCCCTCCTGAGCGCCTCGTCCACCAGGGTCGCCTCCTTGTCTCCGTTGCCAGTGCGGTAGTTGATGAATACTCCGGCCATGTCGTCCTGCCTTTCCCACTGCCGAAACCGGGCAGATGGCGTCCTTGGTTGCGCGCCGAGTCGTCGCAACCGGAGAGAGGGGGGGTGAACCGACGTTTTCAGCCGTGGGCGGGGGTGGTCAACGCGTTGCCCGCGGCCACCTGCCGAGGCAACGGAACACCCTCTTGAATCCGCTGGCGCCCTACTCGAAGCGGTGACCAGGCAGGCACGCTCGGTGAGTGGCGGGGGATCGGTCAGACAGGGTTTCCCGGTTTGCGGCGGTTGGCCTGCAAGCCGAGGGTGAGGAGCGGAATGGTGTGGCGGACGGTGGCGTTCTTCGGCCATCGTTTGAGCGCGCGGCTCAGGCGCAGCAGGTCCGCACGGATGGTCGCCGAATCGACCAGAGCAACCGACGAGGCCACCGATTCGGCCACCGCGCAGGCGTGTTCGACCTCGCCGACGTGTGCCAGCGCGAGAGCCAGCCGAACGCCGTAGCGAGCCCGCGCCCGCCGCGCCGTCGGGTCGATGGCTTCCAATCCGTCACCCAGCAAGGTCACCGCCTCCGCGGGGGAGCCGAGTTCCTGCATGCACCAACCTGAGATGAACGCAGTCAGGTCCGGCAGATGGACGCTGCCGAGCACCGGATCGTCCGTGTCCAACGGGGTCGTTGCGGAGGTCAGTTCGGCACCGATGTCCAGGGCGCGGCGGCATTCTTCGCGGCCGCCCACGAGAGCGTGACCCTGGGCCTCGCGCTGGGCGGCGAGCCCCCGGATCCGTCCGCTGCGCGCTTGCCGTCCGGCTCGGCGGGCGAGTTCCACGGTCGTCAGGGAGTCGCCGTTGTAGAGGGCCACCTCCGCCTTTCGGACCAGGGCGTAGGCCGCCAACTCATCGTCCCCGCCGGCCGCCGCGAGATGGACTGCCTGATCGGTCCACCACAGGGTCGCGTCGTCGTTTCCCGCCTCCTGGGCCATCCACCCGGTGTATTCGGCGAAGCGCGAGGCCAGGCGGAGAATGATGGAACGATGCTCGGGCTGGGCATTCCGCGTCATTCCGCGAAGCGCGCTCGTTGCCGCGATGGTGAGCTGTGCGACAACAGCTGGCCCGAACATCTGACCGAGCTGCCGAAATTCGTCGAACATAGTTCTGAAGTAGGGAAGCGCCAAGCCGGCTTCCGGAGTTTCGTGCCAGGCCGGCGTGATGGACCAGCTGACCATGTCGAAGGGTACGGTCCCGTCGGTGAGCGCAGCGGGATCGAAGGCGACGAAATCACTTTCACCACCGGCGTGCATGCGCAACGACCATGGAATCTGCAGATCCTGGTTGCTGACCTGGCGATTTGTGGAATTGCGCTCAGGTTGAGAAACCAGCCTGCCGAGCTGGCCGTCGGCCTTCATTACGGTGTCGCAGATCTGCGCCAGGTCACTGCTGGGCTGCTTCTCGCAGCGCTCCACCTTGCTCAGGTGTCCCTTGGAAAAATGGATCAAGCCCGCAAGATCACCCAGGGATAATCCCGCCTCGATCCTTCGCCGACGCAACTCGGCGCCGAAGGTTAAAGCTGGCGGCTGCATGCTCATTTGCCCCCGATCGCTCGCAACCAGTAAAGGCAGTCTGCCATGGAACATCTGACCGTTCACAGCTTCTTTACAACTCGAATTCTATCGTTTTGATTACGCCGGTCGACATTCTGGCCGACCGGTCGACGAGTCAGAACAGGCGGTCCGGGCTGGCCGACGCGGCCGGACGCAGCCACGGCGAGACATCGACCGCCAGGACCAGGCGCCCATCGGCGGCCTTCGGCTGCGGCAGCACGGCCAGTGCCTTGCGCAGCCTGTCCGCGTCGATGCAGCCCTGGTTGAGCGCGTGGTACAACGCGCCGCGCCCACGGCGGTGCTCGGCCGGCAACGTCGAATCGACCGGCGAGCTCACTGGGCCGTCCTCACAGAGCATCGCGTCGCAGAGCTCGAACAGCGTGTCAGCGCGCCGGGTCAGACATCCGTAGAAGCCCTCCCGAAAGTGGGAGGTGAAGTCGAATGCCTCGTCCCGGCCATCGTGGCGCAGCAGACTCATTCCCCACGGCCTTCGCTGGTCAAGTGCGCTCTTCGTCGGAGCACAGGATCAAGGGGGGCCGTGTTCGCGACCCCGGAATCCCCGTACGAGCGATCATGTTCGGTCAGCCGGGGAGTCAACGAGATCAAGCGATCTCTTCGGGCCCAACGTGGCGAAGGACTGTCTCGTGCTCGCCTGCGGCGACGAGCCCGTCGATGACCTTGACCATCGAAGGCACACCCGCGTCGCGCACAATGAGGCCATCCCAGCACCACCAGTAGTCGCCCTCCGGTTCGCCAGCCTGCCGCTGACGGTCCATGATCCGGTGCACCTCATCGAGAGTGAACACGGTTCCGGACCAGCGATCGCCGTCATCACGGATGACCCATATGTCCACATTGCAGACCTCGTCGAGGTCCTCCCCGGCACCGGGCACGAAGCAGATCTCGTCTCCGTCACGTCTGACTCGGTAGAAGGGGCCGTCCCACATGCTCACTCCGTAGCGCCCTGTCTCACGCCGCCTTCATCAACGAGCCGGACGGCCGACCAGTACACCACGCACCCCTTGAGGGCGCAGCAGGTTAAGACCAAGCTGAGACAGGCGACACCCGGGCGGCCCGCGCACGGCGCCGCCGCCGCATCCAGTAGAACGAGAAAGTCCCGGTCAGTGAACTGACCGGGACTTTCCGACGTGGGGCCGCCTTCGGGATTCGAACCCGAGACCTACGCATTACGAGGTGTCCGATCTTGGTCCGGGGGCGTCCGTGAGTATCCGCGAAACAAGCTTCTCGGCTGGTCGGAGGGGTTCGCAAACTTCCGTGAACGCGCACGGACGGTGCCGGAATAAGCGCCAAGTGAGACTGCAACTGAAACTCACCTCCTGCAGCCCCAAGATCCGAAGATTGACTGGCTATGTGCGCGCAATGCTGTTGAGTCCATAGCGCACCCCGATACATCCCGCTACCTTGTGACTTGTCCACACGCCCATCGGGGGGAGGGCCACCTGCGGGTGGTCTGTCATCCCTAGGGAAGGGGAGGTGTGGATATGGGGGACAAGTCGTCCACCCGTCGGGCACAGCTTGCGGCAGAGCTCTCCAAGCGGACCGTCGCCTCACTGAGTGCTCGCGCTCTGTGGGCGATCCTCGGGGAGGTGTATAGCAGCTACTTCTGATGCCCGGGGAGGAGGCACGGGGCTGGGAGCTAATCTCCCCCCGAGTTTCTCGGCTCGCTACGTGCCTCCTCTCAAACCGCCGGCCCGGTAGGGCCCGGCCTCGCGCCTGTCCTGACGAGGCAAATAGCGACCGTCATGGTGCAGCGAAGCCTCTACAGACGGAGACCTTAGACCTGCACCGGTCGCCCCCAACACGCTTTCCAACTGGCCGCACGCTTGTACGAGGACGTCCGTACAACGCTCTTGATCGTTGCCCGCCATGTAGGTCAACGTGCAACCGTCGCTGTACGGGGGCCCAGCCGCGCACCTCTTCGCTGTGACCCCTAACGGACCTATCTAGAGAGCTGTAGTGGTGGGGGTTATGGCGGTGTGAGGTCGAGTCTGGTCTTGGCGATGAAGCCGTCGATGAGCTCGGTCCGGTACTGCATCCGTTTGAGCCGCGTCTTGACCAGCGCGGTCAGTTGGTCGATGTCCCGCTTGGCGAGGTTGGCCAGGGATCTCTTCAGGTGGGACCACACCGCCTCGACCGGGTTGAGTTCCGGCGCGTACGACGGCAGTTGGTAGACAGTCAGCCAGGATCGGGCAGCAATCAGCCCCCGCATCGTGCGGCTGACGTGCGTGTTGAGGTTGTCCCACACCAGGACGGGCTGTCGAGTTGCTGGTGGGCGGCGTCGAGGAGTCGGATGTACTCGGTCTCGGTGAAGCCCTTGCGGCGGTCCTTGCGCGGTCCGCGGTCGATGTGGGTGCGATAGACCAGCCGGGCCCGGTGGCCGGGCTTGGTGCAGATCAGCCCGGCCAGCGAGACACGCTTGCTGCCCGCCGCAGTCACCCGGACCACCGGAGCGTGACCGTGCCGGCCCCACGTGCGGCCCTTAGGCGGCCTCGGACCCTGGCCTGCCTCGTCCTCGAAGCATAGCCAGGCGCCCAGGTCGGCCGCCGTCCTTTTTTGACGGGCCACTGCTCGTCCTTCCACTCGGCGATCTTCACCTCGTCGCGCTCGGCGGCCTGCCGGGTCGGGACCTGCACGCTCCAGCCGATCCGGTGCAACAGCAGGTCCAGCCCGGCCAAGGTGTAATCCACCTTGAAGTGCCGTCGCACGACCTCGGCGATCCGGGCCAAAGTCCAGCACTGATCCTCACTCCACCCATGGACCGCCGGGCCCGCGTCCAGCACCGCCTCCAACAACCGCAGCTGGGCCGGGTCAAGCCGGCAACGTGCGCCGCTCGGACCCTTCGAGGCCAAGGCCCGGCCTGCCACCCGCGGCTAAGGCCCGCCGCCAACGGCTCGCCGACATACGCGTCACCCGAAAACGCCGGGCCACCTCCAGGTCACTGGCACCCGCCTCGATCAACTCAGCCGCAGCCAGCCGCACCTGCTCACGCCGGGCCCGCTCCTCAGCCGTCAGCCCACCACCATCGGGATACCTCATACAACCGGCATAGCGAACCCAGCGACAGCCGTCACCAGGCAGAGAACCCTCACCGTTAAAGATCTCTAGCTGCCTGTCCGCTAGAAGAGCTTCAGCTTGTCGTCTTCGATGCCGCGCATCGCGTCGTAGTCGAGAACCACACAACGGATGCCGCGATCTTCGGCCAGGGTGCGGGCCTGGGGCTTGATCGTTTGGGCGGCCAGGATGCCTCGGACGGGCGCGAGGTGGGGGTCCCGGTTGAGCAGCTCCAGGTACCTGGACAGTTGTTCGACGCCGTCGATGCCGGCCACGCGTTTGATCTCGACAGCCCACGTGTTGCCACTGGAAGCTACGGAAGCGGTGCCTTCTGTAGACTTTGACCCGTCGATGTCGCCGCGCCGCTTGAGCTCGACCGCGACCGTGACGCCTTCGGCGTCCCGGCAGAGGATGTCGACCGGGCCGATCGCCGTCATGTACTCGCGCCGGATCAGGGTCCAGCCCGCACCCAGTACTTCCATGCGATCCGCGAGCAGCTCCTGGAGGTGGGCCTCGACGCCGTCCTTGATGAGACCGGGGTCGATCCCGAGCTCGTGCGAGGAGTCGTGGAGGACCTCCTCGATGGTGATGATCAGCTGCTCACCGGCCTTGTTCACCACCGTCCAGACACCGTCGTCGCCCACCTTGAGGGTGCACGGCGGGGACATCCAGTTGAGCGGCTTGTAGGCGCGGTCATCGGCGTGGATGGAGACCGAACCGTCAGCCTTCACGAGGAGCAGACGGGTCGCCGACGGAAGGTGGGCGGAGAGCTTGCCCGCGTAGTCCACGGAGCAGCGGGCAATGACGAGGCGCATGGTGGGCAACGCTACTCGACGCCCCGCCCCGTGCGCGATTCGCCCTCAAGAGGAGGGTCCGGGCGACTGTTGAAAATTGGCCGGTTGTGGGCGCTACCTCCTGGTGCGCCAGGACCGTGCCGCCTACCGTTGTATGTGGAAGCCGTCGTGCGGGAGAAGCTCGGCCGGTTTCCGGTCCATGTCCGTCTGGCCCCGCACATCGCGGGGTCACGAGAGGAGTACCCATGTCGCTCGACGTCTCACCGGCCCTCCTCGAACAGGCCGAGCGAGGCGAGGTCGACGAGAAGGAATTCGTCGACTGCGTCCGGACCTCCCTGCCGTACGCATGGGAGATGATCAGTTCACTGGTGGCGCAACTCAAGGTTGACGGTGGTTCCTTCGCCGACAACCAGGTGCCGCCGCCGGACGAACAGGCGCGCGGTCAACTGCTGCGCGCGCTGGCGAGTGACGCGATACGCGGTGCCCTGCAGCGCCATTTCGGGGTCCGACTCGCGTTCCAGAACTGCCACCGGGTAGCGGTTTTCCCGCTCGACCCGGCCGTTGACGGGAGTTACGGGAAGTTTACATCCGTTCGCTCCCAACTGCTCAACCAGTCACCGGAGTTCAGGGACTGCTGATCCTCGTGTGACAGCGGTTCACGTGCTCCCGCCTCCGGTTCAGGCCAATTGCGGGAGCACGTCGCTGCCCAGTCGCATGACGTTCTCCTCGGTGACAGCCAGATCTCCCGAACCCTCCACCAGCAGTGCGAAGCGGGTGATCCCGGTCCGCTCGGAGGTGGCCGCCAGCCGGTCGGCGCAGAGCTGGGCCGTACCCACCGGGTGGAGATCGCAGAGCAACTCCGTGTAGCTGAGCGGGTTCCGCATCGCGCGGGCGCTGCCGTCCACGGTCTGATGGGCCGCCAGCCCGCGTTGCAGCCAGCCGGGCATCGCCTTGACCAGCGCCTCGACCGCGTCCTCACGGCTGTCGGCGATCTGGACGACGCCCGCCGACACATGTTCGGCGCCGGCCGCCGCGACGACCTCGGGGGAGAGCCCCGCGGCCCGCGCCGTGAGCTGCCAGAGCTCGACCATCCCGGCCTTCTCCTCGTCGCCGCAGTGCATCCCGAGCAGCATCGGCAGACCGCGTTCCGCGGCCAGCCGGACGGAGTTGGGGGAGGTGCAGGCGACCACCACCGGGGGTCCCGGCTCGTCGAGCTCGTCGGGGCGCGGGACGACGGGCACCTCGCGGAACGCGTAGCGCGGCCCGTCCGCCCCGACCCGGGGCTCGCGCAGCCAGCGCATCAGCAGGTCGAGTGATTCCGGGAAGCCGTGCTCGAAGGCCTCGATGCCGGCGCCGAAGACCTCCAGGTCCACCCAGGGGCCGCCGCGCCCGACACCGAGGGTGAAACGGCCGCCGGAGGCTATGTGCAGCAGTGCCGCCTGCTCGCCGAGCGCCACCGGATGGGCGGTCGGCAACACGCTGACCGCCGTGCCGACCCCGATGGTGCTGGTGCGACCCAGCAGAAACGCAGCGAGCGTCACCGCGGACGGGCAGACTCCGTACGGAACGAAATGGTGCTCGGCCAGCCATACGGCGTCCAGCCCCGCGGACTCGGCCAGCTCGGCCGACCGTACGGCGCGGTGCAGCACCTCACCCTGGCCCTGGCCGGGGAACTGAGCCGCGAGAACAAAAGTCCCAACACGCATTGGTCACTCCCTCCTCTACAGGCACTAACGCTTGACACGTGCCAAAGGCACGGCCTACCGCAGCGATTTCATGATTTTCGGCAGTGGATGTCGGACAGGGCCGGGTGGGAGCGGGATCGGAGGTACGTCCGCCTCATGACCCGCCGCGTACTCTGGGACGAGCTGCCCCGATCCGACCGAACCGCGAGGTGTCCCATGTCGCCGCGTCGAAACCACCCGCGCGGTGGTGACAGCCCCGCCGACCGTCCCGGGGAGTCGGGTTCGGGCCGCGGCCCCGAGCGTACCGAGACCTGGCAGGGCGAGGAGTGGTCGGTTCGGCCGATCGCCGGAAGTGCCGCGGGCAAGAGCTACCGGTGCCCGGGCTGCGACCAGGAGATTCCGCCCGCCGTCGGCCACTTGGTGGCCTGGCCGGAGTACGGCGGGGGCGTCGACGACCGCCGGCACTGGCACCGGGCGTGCTGGAACGCGAAAGACCGCCGCACCACGAGGGTGCAGCGGTCCCGTAACGCACCGCGCTACTGAAAAAAGCGCTGTCAGACGTCGCGCTTGGCCAGTACCGCGTAGGCGCCGCCCAGGGCGATCGCCGTGATGATCGCCAGCAGCCCGAGGCCGGGCCAGCCGGTACTGGTGCCGCCGTCCATCGGGATCCGGTACATGGACGCGAGCCCGTTGAGCGCCGAGTACTTGATCAGGAAGTCGCGCAGCGAGTGCATGCTCTCGGCGAACATGAAGAGCGCGAGGATCAGCGGCAGCAGCACCACGCCCATCATGGCCGTGATCGCGCCCGCCGAGTGCCGCAGCAGGGTGCCGATCGCCAGCGAGAGCAGACCGAGCAGCGCCACGAACAGACCGGCGCCGACGGTGGCGCCCAGCCACTGGCCGCCGTGGGCGACGACCTTGCCGGCCTCGATCGAATCCCGCATCACCGAGTCCTCGTAGGCGGAGGACGGGACCTTCTGGTCCGACAGGGCCGCGGAGTTGATGAGCGCGGTGATCCCGCAGGCCGCAGTCGTCGTCACGAACGACAGGCCGAAGAAGACGATCGCCTTGGCCGTGAGCACCCGGGACCGGCTCGGGCAGGCGGTGAACGTCGTACGGATCATGCCGGTGCTGTACTCGGAGGTCACCACCAGGACGCCGAGGGTGATCACCGCGAGCTGGCCGAGCATCAGCCCGAACAGGCCGCCGCTGAGCAGCGGCGCCCCGACGTAGTCGCTGTGGGTCATCGCCAGGGTCACCAGCATGCCGATGCCGATGACGACGGCGAGCATCACGCTGAGCGTCCACACCGTGGAGCGCACCGTGCGGATCTTCGTCCACTCGGACTTCAGCGCGTGCGCGAGCGTGGTGTTCTGCACCGGGATCGGCGACGTGTACTGCTGGGCGTACGCGTAGGGAGCGCCGGGGGCGGGGACGGGGGCGGTCATCGGGCGTCCTCGCTGTCGGACTTGTTGAGGCTGGGAGCGGTGGGCGGCACCACGGGGGGGCGCGGCGGGAGCGGCGGGAGCGGCCGGGGAGCTTATGGCGCGGCCGGGGCGGCAGGCGCGACCGGCGGCTGCGCGGGCACGGCGGTGGTCGCCGCGTACGGCTGCGGCGGCGGTCCCGTTTGGCTGCTGCCCGTACGGCTGCGCGTAGGGCTGGGCGGGCTGCGCCGACGGCTGGGTGTAGAGCTGCTGCTGGGCCTGCTGCGTGGGCGGATGACCCCAGCCGGCGGGCGCCTGCTGCTGGTAACCGGCCGGCGGGTAGCCGCCCTGCGGGTACTGCCCCTGCGGCGGGTAACCGGCCTGCTGGTACCCCTGCTGCGGGTGCGGGGCGGGCTGCTGCAGCCCCTGGCGCAGGTCCTCCGTGGAGCGGTAGTCCACCGCGCCGCTGGTCATCCGCATGTACGCCTCTTCCAGCGAGGCCTGGTGCGGCGACAGTTCCCAGAGGCGTACGTCGATCTCGTGCGCGAGGTCGCTGATCCGCGGCAGCTCCAGGCCGGTGACGCGCAGGGCGCCGTCCTGCTCGGGCTGCACGAGGCCGCCGGCCTCGCTGAGTGCCTTCGACAGCTTCTCGCGCATCCCGGCGTCGTCAGGGGTGCGGACCGTGGCGTGCGCGGTCGAGTTGCGGGCGATGAAGTCCTTGACGCTCATGTCGGCGAGCAGCTGCCCGCGGCCGATCACGATCAAGTGGTCGGCGGTCAGCGCCATCTCGCTCATCAGGTGGCTCGACACGAAGACCGTGCGGCCCTCGGCGGCGAGCTTCCGCATGAGGTTGCGGACCCAGAGGATGCCCTCGGGGTCCAGGCCGTTCACCGGTTCGTCGAAGAGCAGCACCTCGGGGTCGCCGAGCAGGGCGCCCGCTATGCCGAGCCGCTGGCCCATGCCGAGCGAGAAGCCCTTGGAGCGGCGCGACGCGACGTCCTGCAGCCCCACGACGCCCAGCACTTCGTCCACCCGGCGGGCCGGGATGCCGGACAGCTGCGCCAGGCACAGCAGGTGCTGGCGCGCGCTGCGGCCGCCGTGCACGGCCTTGGCGTCGAGGAGCGCACCGACCCTGCGGGGGGCGTTGGTCAGCTGCCGGTACGGCTGGCCGCCGATGGTGACACGGCCGGCCGACGGGTCGTCCAGGCCCAGGATCATCCGCATGGTGGTGGACTTGCCCGAACCGTTCGGTCCGAGGAAGCCGGTCACGGCGCCCGATCGGACCTGGAACGACAGGTTGTACACAGCCGTCTTGGCGCCATAGCGCTTGGTGAGGCCCGTTGCCTCGATCATGCTTGCCCCTCGCCTTCAACCGGGGCACGTGCCCCCGTGAGGTTTAGGAGGCTACAGGGGCCCGAACGGTTCCAGCAGGGGTGCACTTCCGGTACCCGTGCCGGTACCGCTCACGCGTCACGGTTCTTGAGAATCAGATATCCGCCGAGCAGCGCGGCCACCACCCATGCCGCCATGATCGCGAATCCGGCCCAGGGGCCGTACGGCGCGGCGTTGTCGCCCACCTGCACCACGGTGGTGATCTGGCGGCCTGCCTGGTCGGGGAAGTACTTCGCCACCGTCTTCACCTTCGGCACCGCCGACAGGATCGGCGAGACGAGGAAGAAGAACGGCATCAGGATGCCCAGCCCGAGCATCGGGCTGCGCAGCATCGTGGCGACGCCCACGCAGAACAGCACCAGGAGCGTCATGTAGAGGCCGGTGCCGATCACCGCGCGCAGGACGCCGGGGTCGCCGATCGACGCTTTGTGGCTGCCGAGCAGCGACTGGCCGAGGAAGAACGAGATGAAACTGGTGGCCATGCCGACCACCAGGGCGAGCGCTCCGGCGACGGCGACCTTGGAGAAGTAGAACGAGGCACGCTGCGGGACCGCCGCGAGCGAGGTACGGATCATGCCCGAGCTGTACTCGCTCGCGATCACCAGGACACCGAAGACGACCAGTGCGAGCTGGCCGAGCAGAATCCCGGCGAAGCTGGTGCCCGTGGGGTCGAAGGTGAGCTTCTCCTCTGCGGAGAAGGTCTTGAACTGGCTGTTCACCACTGCGCAGATGATCGCGCTGAAGGCGACGGTGACGAGGAACGCCAGCGCCAGCGTCCACACCGTGGACCGTACCGTCCTGATCTTGGTCCATTCCGACTGCAGGACCGCGCCGGGAGCCGCCATGGTCAGGACTCCTTTCCGGTGCTGGGGGTGCTGTCCTTGCCGCCGGACCAGCCGGCGCCCCACTGCGGGGCGGCGCCGTCCGTGACGGGTACCGCACCGGCCGGGTCGCCGGCGAGGTGCCCGCCCGCGTGGTATTCCACCGAGTCGGCGGTGAGCTGCATGAACGCTTCCTCCAGTGAGGCCCGCTGCGGGCTCAGCTCGTGCAGGGTCAGCTGGTGCTTCGCGGCCAGCTCGCCGATCCGCGCGGGATCGCCGCCCTCGATCTCGAAGGAGCCGTCGCCGGTGACCACCGGGGTGATCTGCGCGGCGGCCAGCGCGTCCCGCAGCCGTTCCGGATCAGGGGTCCTGACCCGGACGTACGAGCGGGAGTTCATCGCGATGAAGTCGGCCATCGAGGTGTCCGCGAGCAGCCGGCCCTGGCCGATGACGACCAGGTGCTCGGCGGTCAGCGCCATCTCGCTCATCAGGTGGCTGGAGACGAAGACCGTACGCCCCTGGGCGGCCAGATCCTTCATCAGATTGCGGATCCAGTGGATGCCCTCGGGGTCGAGCCCGTTGACCGGCTCGTCGAACATCAGGATCTCGGGGTCACCGAGCAGGGCGCCCGCGATGCCGAGCCGCTGGCCCATCCCCAGGGAGAAGCCCTTGGACCGCTTCTGGGCGACCGAGGACAGGCCAACGGTCTCCAGCACCTCGGCGACCCGGGTGGCCGGAATGCGGTTGGACTGCGCGAGGCACAGCAGGTGGTTGTACGCGGTGCGGCCGCCGTGGATGGCCTTCGCGTCCAGGAGGGCGCCGATGTACTTGAACGGCTCGTTCAGGTCCCGGTAGTGCTTTCCGTCGATGCGCACATCACCCGCGGTCGGGTTGTCCAGGTCCAGCATCATGCGCATGGTCGTGGACTTGCCCGCGCCGTTCGGCCCGAGGAAGCCGGTCACCACGCCGGGGCGCACGGTGAACGTGAGGTGGTCGACAGCGGTCTTGTCCCCGTACCGCTTGGTGAGCCCCTGCAGTTCAATCATTGTCCCAACGTAATGTCCGCCCGGACGCCCGTCACGCCAAAAACCCCCATCCGAGGAGGACGGGGGCTTCTGGTGATGGGGGATCAGCGGGAGGGGTGTGCCCGCTTTTGTGGTGTTACCTGCTCTGCTGTGCCGGGACGCCGCGGGAGATCGGCTCCTCGTCGGCCGGGCCGGTGGCCGCGGCCACCGCCGCACCGGTGAGGGTGGCCAGCATCTCGCGGACGTTGGTCAGCTGGGCGTTGATGCTGTCGCGGCGGTTGGTCAGCGCCGCCAGCTCGCGCTCGGACTCGCTGCGGATCCGGTCGGCCTTCGCGTTCGCGTCCGCGACGATGTCCTCGGACTGGCGCTGGGCCGTCTCCACCGTCTGGCGGGCGCGGCGCTCGGCGTCGGTACGGAGCTTCTCGGCCTCGAGGCGGAGCTGCTCGGCGCGGTGCTCGATCTCCGCCAGGCGCTTCTCGGCCTTGGCCTGACGCGACGCCAGGTCACGCTCGGACTGCTCGCGGCGCTTGGCCAGGTTCGTCTCGAAGTCGGCTGCGGCCTGGGCGGCCTTGGCACGGGTCTCCTCGAAGAGGGCGTCGGCCTCCTCGCGCTTGGCCTGGGCGTCCTTCTGGGCCTCGCCACGCAGCTGCGTGGAGTCGGACTTCGCCTTGTCGACGATCCGGGCGCCCTCGTCCTCGGCCTTGGACTTGCGGTCCGCGGCGAAGGTCTCGGCGTCGTTGCGCACCTGGTTGGCGGCGGACTCCGCGAGCTCGCGGTGCTGCTCGGCCGCGCGGCGGGCCTCCTCACGAAGGTCCTTCGCCTCCTCCTCGGCGAGGCGGAGGATCTTCTCGACGCGGGCGCCGAGGCCGGCGTACGACGGCTCCGCGTCGTTGACCTGCGCCTGCGCGTTCTGGGTCTCGAGGTGTAGCTCCTCGATGCGCTTCTCCAGCGCGGTGATCCGGGTCAGTGCGCTATCACGGTCGGCGACGAGCTTGGTGATGCGGTCGTCCACCTGACCGCGGTCATATCCGCGCCGAACGAGTTCGAAGCCGAAGGGGGAGGAGGTGTCACTCATGGGGTTCCTGTCAATTCAGACCGGGTGAGGTGATAGAGGGAATCCTAGGGGCCCGGACGGCGTGTCACCGAGCCATTGCCTATTAGGTATGGAGAATGTCCGCTCAATCGAGTGGAGCATCGTCGTTGCGCTTGCCCCCCGAACGGGTGGTTCCGGCCCCCGCACCGGCGGTCACCGCGTTCTTCCCGGCTCCAGGGGTCTCGAATGACTCCAACGCCTCCAGGACGTCCTGGACACGGGAGATCTCGGCATTGATGTCCTGTCGGCGGCGCACCAGGATCTCCAACTCGCGCTTCCCCTCGGTGACCGTACGCTCCGCCTCGGCACGGGCCTCCCCCTTGATCCGCTCGGCATCCCGCTCCGCGTCGGCCTTCTTCTGCTCGGCCTCCTTGAGCAGCCCCTCGGCCTTCTTCACGGCGGCGATCCGTACCTTGCTCGCCTCGGACGAGGCCATGGACTTGAGCTCCTCGGCCTTCGCCTCGGCCTCGGTGAGCTGCTCGGTGGCGGCCGCGACCAGCTTGTCGACCCGCTCGCCGGCTGTCCGCATCTGCTCGGAGGACTCCTTGCGGGCCCGCTCGTGCAGCTCCTCGACCTCGGTCTCGACGCGGTTGCGCAGTTCCTCGGTGCGTTCTCTTATCGACGTGGCGTCCCGGCGCGCCTCGCCGAGCAGGGTGTCCGCGTCCGTACGGGCCCGCTCGACCAGTCCGTTGCACTCCAGCGTCGCCTCGGCGAAGATCCGTTCGGCCTCGGTGCGGGCGGCACCGACCATCGTGTCGGACTGCTCCTCGGCGGCGGCGCCGATCCGAAGCGCCTCGGCCTGCGCCTTGGCGATCAGCTCGTCCGCCTGCTCGGCGGCCTCGCTGCGGCGGCGGTTGGCGTCCTCGCGGGCCTCGTCGCGGATCCGGTCGGCCTCCGCGCGGGTCGCCTCCGACTCGCGCTCGGCGGTGTCCAGGGCGTCCTTGGCCAGGATGCCGAGACGTTCGGCCTCCTCGCGGGCCTTCGTGATCAGCTGGTCGGCCTGGCCGGCAGCGTCGGTACGGCGGCGGTTGGCGTCGTCACGGGACTCCGTGCGCAGCCGCTCGGACTCGTCGATCGCCTCGGAAACGGTGCGTTCCGCCAGCGACTTGGCGGCGTCCGTCTCCTCCTTGGCGTCGCGGCGGACCCGCGCGGCGTCCTCGGCGGCCCGCTCCCGTTCGGAGTTGGCGTCCGCGTGCAGCCGGTCGGCCTCGCCCTGGGCCTCGGTACGCAGCCGGTCGGCGGCGTGCTCGGCGGCGGAGCGCAGTCCGGCGATCTCCTCGGCAGCCTGCTCGTGCAGATGCGCGACGGCGTCACGGACCTGCTGAGCGGTCTGCTCGGCGGCGGCGACCAGTTCGGTGGCACGCGATTCGGCCTCGGCGACCAGCCGGTCGGCCTCGACCCCGGCCTCCTGGACCCGGGTTCGGGCCGACGCGAGCAGCTCCTCGCTCTCGCGGCGGGCCTGGGCCCGCTCCTGATCGGCCTCGCCGCGCGCGGCCGCGAGCAGTTCCTCGGCCTCGCGGCGGCGGCGGGCCGCCTCCTCCTGGGCGGCGGCCAGCGCCTCGCCGGCCTCGGTGCCGGTCCGCTCGGCGGCCGCGGCGGCCTCCGAGCGCAGCCGGTCCGCGGTCTCCTGCGCCTCGGTGCGCAGCTGTTCGGCCTCGGTCGCGGCGTCGGTACGCAGCCGCACCGCGATCGTCTCGGCCTCGGCGCGGGTCTGCGACGCGTCGGCCGCGGCCTCGTCACGCAGCCGTACCGTTTCGGCCTCGGCCTGCTCCTGCAGGACCCGGACCCGCTCCGCTGTCTCGTTCCGCAGCCGTTCCGCCTCGTCGGCGGCCTCGCGGCGCAGCCGTTCGGCCTCGCCACGGGCGTCGCGCAGCGCCTGCTCGGCGGTGGTGACGCGCTGCTCGGCCTCCTCGCGCAGCCGCACCAGGTCCGCCTCGGCGTCGGCACGCAGCCGCAGCGCGGTCTGCTCGGCCTCGCCGCGCTGCCGCAGCGCGTCGGCCTCGGCGTCGTCCTTGACCTGGCCGGCCTGCTGCTCGGCCTCGCCGCGCAGCGCGTCGGCCTCGGCGCGGGCCCGCTCCAGGGCCTCCTCGGCCTTCTTGTTCAGTGCGGAGGCACGCTCGGTGGACTCGGCCCGCATCCGGTCGGACTCGGCGGACGCGCCCTGGCGCATCTCGTCGCCGTCCGCCTTCGCCTTGGCCAGCAGGCCCTCGGCGGTCCTGGCGGCCTCCTCGATCTGCTGGACGGCCTCACGGCGGGCCTCACCGCGGATCCGCTCGCCCTCGGCGACCGCGTCGGCCCGCAGCTGCTCGGCCTCGCCGCGCAGCCTGCGCGCCTCCTCCTGCAGCTCGACGGTCTTGGCCCGGTACTCCTCGGTGTCGTCCTGCGCGGCGCCGCGCAGCTCCTGAGCGGACGCCTCGGCCTGGCCGCGCAGCCGCTCGGCCTCCGCCTCGGCCTCGCCGCGGATGCGCTCGGCCTCCTCGGCGGCCGCCCGGGTGGTGGACTGGGCGTCCTGGGACGCCTTCGTCAGCACCTCCTCGGCGCTCCTGGCCGCCTGGGCCAGCTGCGCCGCGGCGTCCTCGGACGCGGCGGACCGCGCCGTCTCCTGGGCCTCGGCCCTGACCCGCTCGGCCTCGGCGACCGCGTCGGCCCGGACCTGCTCGGCCTCGGCCTTGGCGGCCTCCGACTCCTTGGTCGCCTCCGTCACCATGCGGGCGATCTCGGCGCGGGCGGTACGGGTGCGCTGCTCGTTCTCGGCCTCGGCGGTGGACAGCCGCTTCGAGGCGGCCGTGTTGGCCTCCTCGCGCAGCCGGTCGGCCTCGGCACGGGCCTCGCGCAGCGAATCGTCCGCCTCGCGCATCCGCTCCTGGGCGAGCCGGGTGAGCTCGGTGGCCTCCTGGCGGGCCGCGTCGGACTCGCTGAGGGTGGAGGTGCGCAGCTGCTCGGCCTGGCTGCTGGCTTCCTGCGCCTGGTTGGAGGCCGCGTTCAGCAGCCGTTCCGCATCGGTCCTGGCCCGCCGCAGCAACTGCTCGGCCTCGGACTTCGCGGACTCCGCCTCTGCGGTGAGCCGCTCGCGGGTCTGCTCGGCGATCCGGGTCGCCTCGGCGCGGGCGGCGGCGAGCGCCGCCTCGGACTCGGCGCGGGTCTCGTCCAGCAGCCGGCGGGCCTGGGACTCGCTGCGGGCCCGCAGCTGCTCGGCCCAGGCCACGTTCTCGTTGACGTGGGTCTCGACGGTGGCCCGGCGCTCGCCCAGCTCCTCGTCGAGCTGACGGCGCCGGGCGACGGCCTCGGCATGCCATTCGGCCTCGAAGCGGGACTGGCGCTCGGCCTGTTCCTGCAGCAGGCGCTGGGTGGCGGCGCGCGCCTCGCGCAGCTCGCGCTCCGCGTCGGTGCGCAGCTGGTCCGCCTGGATCTGGGCGTTGCGCAGCAGCTGGTCGGCCTGGTGGCCGATGTTGTCGTAGGCCGGGCGGGCGGCGAGATTGCGGCGTGCCTCGTGAAGTTTGGCGCGCAGAACCTCGACCTGGTAGCCCAGGTCGTCGGCGTGCTCGACGGCCTTACCCCGCTCGGTGCGAAGCCGCTCCATCTCAGCTTCGAACAGCGAGAGGTGATCGTCGGCCTCGTAGCGGTCGTTGCCCCGCACTCCGCGGTCCCATCCGTCCCCTGGCGTTCTCACCCGCCAACCGGGTGAGACTCTCCGGAGCCCTGTTCGCACAGAGCCCTACGGAGAAGTGTGTCTGATCCACGCCGTGGAGCGGGCCGGTACCCCACGCCCACCCGTCGGCTGGGCCACTCTACCGGCCCAAGGGGGGCTGGGGTCAGTGGTCCTTGGCGGCGGTGACCAGCTCGGTGAGGACACCATGGCAGTCCTTGGGGTGCAGGAACGTGATCCGTGACCCCATGGAGCCGATTCGCGGCTCTTCGTAGAGCACCCGGACGCCCTTCCCCGCGATGTCCGCGGCGTCGCCGTCCACGTCCGCGGTGCCGAAGGCGATGTGGTGCACGCCCTCGCCGTTCTTTGCCAGCCATTTGCCGACCGCGGAGTCCTCGCGGGTCGGTTCCAGGAGCTGGAGGTAGGAGGCGCCGCCGTCGGAGGTCTCGTTGATCTTGAGCATGGCCTCCCGTACGCCCTGCTCCTCGTTCACCTCGGAGTGGTGGACCTCGAAGCCGTACGTGGCGCGGTAGAACTCGACGGTGGCGTCGAGATCGAAGCACGCGATACCGATGTGGTCGATGCGAGTCAGCATGGGAACAGTGCACCGCTACCTGACCCGGTAACGCAACGTGCGCGCGATCACACGTTCCGCCCGATGACCGCGCGCTTACCGCTCAGTACATTGACGGTAACCCTCGTTAACTTCTCTCTTCCTCTGCTGAAGGGGCCGCACCATGAGCCAGCCACGTACGTCCGTGATCGTCGCAGGTGCCAGAACTCCCATGGGAAGGCTGCTCGGATCCTTGCGATCCTTTAGCGGCGCCGACCTCGGGGGCGTCGCGATCAAGGCGGCGCTGGACCGCGCGGGGATCGGCGGCGACCAGGTGCAGTACGTCATCATGGGCCAGGTGCTGCAGGCCGGCGCCGGCCAGATCCCGGCCCGCCAGGCCGCCGTCAAGGGCGGCATCCCGATGAACGTCCCGGCCCTGACGATCAACAAGGTCTGCCTGTCCGGCCTCGACGCGATCGCCCTCGCCGACCAGCTGATCCGCGCCGGCGAGTTCGACATCGTCGTCGCCGGCGGCCAGGAGTCGATGACCAACGCCCCGCACCTGCTGCCGAAGTCCCGTGAGGGCTACAAGTACGGCGCGATCGAGATGCTCGACGCGATGGCGTACGACGGCCTCACCGACTCCTTCGAGAACATTCCGATGGGGGAGTCGACCGAGAAGCACAACACCCGCCTCGGCATCGGGCGTGCGGCCCAGGACGAGATCGCGGCCCAGTCCCACCAGCGCGCCGCCGCCGCGCAGAAGAACGGCCTGTTCGAGGCCGAGATCACCCCCGTCGAGATCCCGCAGCGCAAGGGCGAGCCGGTGATCTTCAGCCAGGACGAGGGCATCCGCGCCGAGACCACCACGGAATCGCTCGCCAAGCTCCGCCCCGCCTTCGCCAAGGACGGCACGATCACCGCCGGCACCTCCTCACAGATCTCCGACGGCGCCGCCGCGGTGGTCGTCATGAGCAAGGCGAAGGCCGAGGAGCTGGGCCTGGAGTGGATCGCCGAGATCGGCGCGCACGGCAACGTCGCGGGCCCGGACAACTCGCTGCAGTCCCAGCCCTCCAACGCCATCGCGCACGCGCTGGCCAAGGACGGTCTGACCGTGCAGGATCTGGACCTGATCGAGATCAACGAGGCGTTCGCCGCGGTCGCCGTGCAGTCGATGAAGGACCTCGGCGTGACACCTGAAAAGGTGAACGTCAACGGCGGTGCGATCGCCCTGGGTCACCCGATCGGGATGTCCGGGGCGCGGGTCGTCCTGCACCTCGCGCTGGAGCTCAAGCGGCGCGGCGGCGGAACGGGTGCCGCCGCGCTCTGCGGCGGAGGCGGCCAGGGCGACGCCCTGATCATCCGCGTCCCCGGCAAGTAGTAACGAGAGACGGAGCACTGATGGTGGACGTCGCCACGCTGGTCGAGCAGGCGCGGGAGGGCAGGCCGCGGGCCGTGGCCCGGCTGATCTCGCTGGTGGAGGGGGCGTCCCCGCAGCTCCGGGAGGTGATGGCCGCGCTCGCGCCGCTGTCCGGCGGCGCGTACGTGGTCGGCCTGACGGGCTCGCCGGGCGTGGGCAAGTCCACCTCGACATCCGCGCTGGTCACCGCGTACCGCAAGCGCGGCAAGCGGGTCGGGGTGCTGGCGGTGGACCCGTCCTCGCCGTTCTCCGGCGGCGCGCTGCTCGGTGACCGGGTGCGGATGTCGGAGCACGCCTCCGACCCCGGCGTCTACATCCGCTCGATGGCGACCCGGGGCCACCTCGGGGGCCTCGCCTGGTCGGCGCCGCAGGCGATCCGGGTGCTCGACGCGGCCGGCTGCGAGGTGATCCTCGTCGAGACGGTGGGTGTCGGGCAGTCCGAGGTGGAGATCGCCGCCCAGGCGGACACCTGCGTGGTGCTGCTGGCGCCGGGCATGGGCGACGGGATCCAGGCCGCGAAGGCCGGGATCCTGGAGATCGGCGACGTCTACGTGGTCAACAAGGCCGACCGGGACGGCGCCGACTCCACCGCGCGTGAGCTGAACCACATGCTCGGGCTGGGCGAGTCACGCGGCCCGGGGGACTGGCGGCCGCCGATCGTCAAGACCGTCGCGGCCCGCAGCGAGGGCATCGACGAGGTCGTCGAGGCCCTGGAGAAGCACCGCGCCTGGATGGAAGAGCACGGCGTCCTGGACGCCCGCCGCCGGCGCCGTGCCGCCAACGAGGTGGAGAACATCGCCGTCACCGCCCTGCGCGAGCGAATCGGCGACCTGCACGGCGACCAGCGGCTCGACGCCCTGGCGGAACGGATCATCACGGGCCACCTGGATCCCTACACCGCGGCGGACGAACTGATCGAGAGCGTCACGCAGGCGTAGGCTCCCGCCGCCACCTCAGCGGGGCAGTGACGCGAGAGCCCGGCCCCGCCCGCAAACCCAGCCCGCCTCGGGCAGGAAATCAACTGCGGCCGCGCGCCGAACGCAAGTGCTCCGCGATCGGCAGCAGCGCCTTGTGCAGCGCCGCCAGGTCCGCCGCCGGCAGCAGTCCGATGAAGTTCTCCCGGACCGACGCCACGTGATGCGGCGCGACCTTCCGCATCGTGTCCCAGCCGAGCTCCGTGAGCACGGCGTACAGCCCGCGCCGGTCGGACTCGCAGTTCTCCCGGCGGACCAGGCCGGTGCTCTCCATCCGGGTGACCTGGTGGGAGAGCCGGCTCTTGGACTGGAGAGTGACGCGTGCGAGATCGCTCATCCGCATGCGCCGGTCGTCGGACTCCGAGAGGTTGACCAGGATCTCGTAGTCGTTGTTGGTGAGGCCGAACGGCTGCAGGTCACGCTCCAGCTGGTGCATCAGCAGTCGGCTGACGTCGAGATGTGTGCGCCAGGCGCGCTGCTCGTCCTCGGTGAGCCACTTGGTGCCGTTCTCAGTCTCCATGTGAAGATTCTACATGTAGTTGAAAACCGTACGAACGGCCCCCGTAGTCAACCGGTCACAGCCCGAAGCGCCGCTGCAGATCGCCCAGCTGACCGGGCAGCCGCGGCACCTGTCCCTGCTGGCCGCCCGGCGCCCCCGGCACGCCCGCGCCCGGCACGCCGGGCCCGGCGGAGGCCGGCACGCCGCCGGTCGCCGTCTCCGGCATCAGGACCTCGGTGGACTGCAGCAGCACCTGACCGGCCCCGACGAACTCGAACTGGTGCTCCTCGCCCGACGTCCCGCCGATCCCGGTCAGCGCCCGCAGGCCGCCCAGGACGCCGCGCATGTAGCCGTGGTCGTAGTGATGGCAGGGGGAGGGGCAGTCCGCCCAGCCGACCAGCGCCTGCGGGTCCACCCGGATCGGCGGCTCCACGAAGTGCACGGCCCCGTTCGAGGCGGCGACGAACTTGCCGGTCCCGATCAAGGTGAGGAAGCCGGGGATGATCGACTGCTTGAGCGCCAGGCCCGGCTGGAAGGCCAGCAGGTTGCCCGACCGGATGGTCAGGTTGCCGTTCTCCAGGTCGAACGAGTTGACGTCGTACGCCCGGTCCGCGAGCAGCAGCTTGCCCTGGCCCTCGGCGACCACCCAGTCCGCGGCGTGCAGCGGCGAGTGGAAGTTGGTGGCGACCAGCCGGTCGAGCCGGCCGTGGCCGATGCCGTGGAAGTCGATCTGCCCGTAATAGGCGATCATCTTCCCCTTCTGCAGGAACCACTGCCCCTTGAGCTCGACGCTGAACGCGTACGGGTTGACGTTGTCGTCCACCGGCAGCGTGTGCGGATCATGAATGACGGGCCCACCGGCCATCGCGGTCACAGCTTGTCCTCCGACGCCTGTACGTACACCGTGCCCTGGCCCGACAGTTCCAGCTGGAACGCCTCGCCCGAGCCCCGTCCGACCATGTCCCGCCAGCCCAGTGCCGTGGACAGCTTGTTGCGTACGTCGCCGCGGTGCGCGACGTACGCCTGCGGGTCGACGTGCACCGGGCCCTGGTGGGTGATCGGCAGCTCGATGACGCCGCCGTGCGCCATGACGGCTACCGAGCCCTTGCCCTGCAGCGTGGTGGTGAACAGCCCCTGGCCGGTGACCTGGCCGCGGATCACGCCCATGACGCCGCCCTGCGAGCCCATGAACATCGTGGACTGCTGCAGCGTGCCGTCGAAGGCCAGCAGCCGGTCCGCCTCGACGTAGAGCGTCTCGCCGCTCAGGTCGATGGTGTGGATGTGGTGGCCGCCGTGCCCGAACATCACCGAGCCCTGGCCCTCGACGGTCATCAGCGGCGTCGCCTCGTTGGCGACCCGCCGGCCGATCATCGAGGCGATACCGCCCTGGCCGCCCTGGATGTTCGGCGTGAACGACACCTCGCCGCGGTAGGCGAGCATCGCGCCGCGCTGGCTGAACAGCCGCTGGCCGGGCAGGATCTGCGCCTCGACCATCTTGGAATTGATCTTGGTGAACGGCACTAGAGCTGTCCCCCGATCGTGTTGCGCTCGCTGGGCTGCACGTAGACCAGCCCCTCGCCCTCGAAACGGATCTGGAAACTCTCCCCGGATCCCTCGCCCATCACCGTCCGCCAGCTGATGCCGGTCTGGAAGTGCTGCTGCAGATTGCCGGTGTGCGCCACGTACGCGCCCGGGTCGACCTGCAGCGGCATGCCCGCCGAGACCCGCAGCACGATCGCCGGACCGTCCGAGGTGATCGCGGCCTGGCCGACGCCCTCGACGGTCGTGGTGAACAGGCCGTTGCCCTGGCTCGCGCCGCGCAGCCCGGTGAAGGTGGTGCCGGTGCGCAGCCCGGGGTCGGTCGCCAGCAGGTTGCTGGCCTCGACGTAGAGCTTCTCCCCGTTCAGCCGCACCAGGTTGATCTCGCTCGCACGGTCGGCGAAGTAGCACGTGCCGTGCCCCTTCACCTCCATGACCTCCATGGATTCGCCGGTGAGCCGGCGGGTCACCATGCCGCGGATCCCCTCACCGCCCCCGGACATCTTTTTGAACGCCATCTGGCCGTCGTAGGCCACCATCGCGCCGTTCTTCGCCTTGACGGCGTCGCCGGTCATCTCCACGGCGAGTACTTTGCTGCCCTGCAATCGGAACATGGCCACGGTCAGACGCTATCCGTCCGTGCGGGAGCCGTCACCGGAATCGGGCGAACAGGCGCTTCCCCGGCTGCCACCTCGACCTCCAGCAGTGATGCGCCACGGCGCTCGGCCTCGAACGCCTCGACGCCGCCGCGCAGCCCCAACAGCCGCTTGGACAGCGCGATCCACAGCACCGCCAGCACGTTGAGGGTCAGCGTCGCGATCTTGACCCAGCTGACCTTCTCGGTCAGTTCGTAGACCTCCAGCGGCAGGAACGCGGCGGTCGCGACGACCGTCAGGTACTCCGCCCAGCGCTTGCCCCACCAGAGCCCGAACGCCTCGACGATCTCGATGAGCGCGTACACGAGCAGCGCGACGGCGACGATCACCAGCGTCGAGTGCTTGTAGTCGAAGGTCTTGCGGATGGTGTCGATGACCGGGGAGTGCTCCAGGTCGTAGTGGAAGTGCTTGGCGACCGGGCCGAAGACCGAGAGCTGATCCTCGAAGAGCTTGCGGACGGAGTCCTGGGAGTTGCTGAACTGCCACACCGCCCACGCGGCGAGCACGATGAAGACGCCGCGCACCAGCCGCTCGGCCGCCAGGAAGCGCAGGATGAACAGATCGCGCAGCGCCCGCCCGCGCGGTACCTCGGGTGCCTGGTCGGCCGGCCCCGAGCCGTGCGGCTCGCCCAGTGCGAAGTCACCGCAGCGCAGACAGCGCCAGACCTCGCCGACGGACGTGGTGGCGTGCAGCCGCTCGCGCAGATGGCGCTCGTCCGGCGCGTAGGTGATGTGGCCCCGGCGCGAGCAGTGGCGCCGGTCCCAGTCGAACTTCATCGGTCCCGTTCCCCCGGTTGTCGTCGTCCGTCGGTGTCTTTCACGTGTTCTACGTGGAGGGGGACGCTATCGCCCTCCCTCCGGTTCTCGACCCCCGGGGCGGGCCCAGGGAAGGAGGCGGCGATAAATGGACCGCCTTGTGATCACATTCACAGAGCATCCGGAGGATGCCCAGGCCTCTAGGCCGGGGAGGAATCCGGCTTCCTGCGTAGCGGGGCGGGGAGAACCGATTCGCCGGCGGGTGGATCGGCGGGAGTGGCCAGGGCGACCCCGGCAGGTGCGGGATGTCGGAGTTGATGGACAGCCGGTCGATACGTGTGCGATCGGTCACTCGTTCGTGTGATCGTCGGGGAATCCGAGCAGAGAAGCGAAAAACGCGACCCTACGGTCGCGTCATGACGACAACGGCCGCCGCCGACGGCGCCGGGCACGCCCGGTACACCTACCGGCTTCGCGTGTCGTCCACCGCGCTCGCCGCGCTGTCGGGCGAGTGGGACCGGTGCCGGTGGATCTGGAACGAGTGCGCGGCCCGGTCCAAGAAGGCATACCGGGACCAGGAGAAGTGTGGTCCGGCCCGGCTCGACGCGATGCTGACCGAGGCCCGCAGCCGTCAGGAATGGCTGCGCGAGGGCAGCAGCGTTCCGCAGCAGCAGATCATCCGGGATTTTGCCAGGTCCCGCGCCAAAGCACTCAAGGACATCAAGGCCCGGTTGCCGGTCAAGCAGCGCGCGGGGATGCCCCGGTACAAGAAGAAGGCCCTGGCCGACCCGACCCTCAACTACACCCAGCGCGGTTTCCGGTTGAAGGACGGACGCCTGCACCTCGCGGGGGGTATTTCGCTGACGGTGGTGTGGTCGCGGGACTTGCCCGCCGACCCCACGAGCGTGCGTATCCACCGCGACAGCATCGGGCACTGGTACGCCTCCTTCGTCGTCAAGACACAAGCGCAGCCGCTCCCCGCGACCGGCGCCGCGCTCGGCATCGACTGGGGCGTGAAGGAAACCGCGACCACCACCAGCGACGACCACGACCTCCCCCATCCCGGGCACGGCAAGAAGGCCGCCGGGAAGCTCGCCGGATATCAGCGGATGATGGCCCGCCGCAAGCCCAAGCGCGGGCAGGCCGCTTCGAAGGGATACCGGAAGGCGAAGCGGCAGGCCGCGATCACGCACAAGAAGATCGCCCGGCAGCGACAGGACACTGCCCGCAAGTGGGCCAAGCGTGCCGTGACGGATTTCGATCAGCTCGCGGTGGAGGACTTCCGGCCGAAGTTCCTCGCCAAATCCACCATGGCCCGCAAAGCGGCCGACGCGGCGATCTCCGCCACCAAGCACGAACTGATCAACATGGCGCGCAAACACCAGCGCATCCTGCATCTGGTGCACCCCGCGCACACCACCATGGACTGCGGACACTGCGGAGCGAGAACCAAGCACGCACTCCCGCTGTCGGAACGTACCTACACTTGCACCGCGTGCGGAGCCGTCTCCCCCCGAGATAAGAACTCCGCCCGCGTGATGCTCGTCCGGGCTGGTCTCATCCCGGCTGGCGTTGATCGTGGAAGACCTGATAGCCCGCCGGGCCGCCAGGCAACGTGAGCCAGGAATCCCCCTCCTTGGGAGGGGGAGGATGTCAAAAGAACCGCCCCCGTCGATGATGAGGAATCCGTGGACATCAAGACCGCCTCCGCCCTGCGCCGGCTCCGCCTGGTCTCCGCCCCCGAGGCGGTCTCCTTCCTCCTGCTGCTGCTCTGCTCGATCCTGAAGCGCACCACCGACTTCAACGCCGTCCCGGTCATGGGCATGGTGCACGGGGTGCTGTTCGTCCTCTACGTCGTCCTCTGGGCCCTGGCCTGGTACCGGGCCAAGTGGACGCTGGGCCGCGGCGCGCTCTACGCGGTGCTGTCCGTGCTCCCCACCGGCGGTTTCTTCGCCGAGCGCATGCTGCGCCGCGAGGCCGAGTCGGAGATCATCGCCGCCCGTGCCCGCCAGGAAGGCGTCGTCGCGTGATCGTCGCCTTCTCGGTCTCCCCGCTGGGCGTCGGCGAGGACGTGGGCGAGTACGTCGCCGACGCCGTCCGCGTCGTGCGGGAGTCCGGTCTCCCGAACCGCACCGATGCGATGTTCACCTCCATCGAGGGTGAGTGGGACGAGGTGATGGACGTCGTCAAGCGCGCCGTCGCCGCCGTCGAGGCCCGCGCGCCGCGCGTCTCCCTCGTGCTCAAGGCCGACATCCGGCCCGGCGTGACGGACGGGATGACGTCGAAGGTCGAGACCGTCGAGCGGTTCCTCGCTCCCGCCGCGGATTCCGCCGCGGCCCCCGCCGCCGGGAGCTGACGGACGCCGCTACCCCCCGCCGGTGGCGAGGGTGAGGCCGAGCGGGGTCCTTTCGTACAGCACCCGGTGGCCGTCGCGGTGCGAGGTGAGCAGGCCCGCGTCGCGCAGCACGGACAGATGCGCGGAGACCGACGACAGCGCGAGGTCGTGACGGCGGGCGAGCGCGCTGGTGGTCGCGGGCGCGTCCAGGTTGGTGAGGATCGCCGCCCGGTTGGGACCCAGCAGCCGGATCAGCGGCTCGGCGGGCGCGGGGCCCGGCACGGTCCACAGGGTGGCGGTGCCGCGCGCCGGATAGACCATCGTGGCCTGCCAGGGCGGGTCGAAGCCGCTCACCACGTCCGGCCGGACGAAGACGCTCGGCACCAGCAGCAGCCCTTCGCCGCCCAGCGTCCTGACGTGGTCGGTCCGCTGGTCCACCGTGAGCGTGCCGTCCGACCAGCTCACCTTCGGGTGCAGATCGGCGAAGAGCCGCTCCGGGCCGCCGTCGGCCAGCCGGCGCGAGTGGAAGGCCACATCGGCCTCCAGCACGGCGCGCATCCGGGGCCAGAACGGGGCGAGGAGCGTGTCCCAGACCCGGGCCATCAGCTCCGCGAGCTCGTCCACCGTCCGCGCCGGGTCGTCGAGCAGCGCCCGGGCCCGTTCGTCGGCGGCGGCACCCGGGATCACCGCCAGCGCCCTGGCCAGGTCCGCGTGGGCCACGGCCGGGTCGGTGCCGCGGACCCGGGCCAGCTCCTCGTCTATCGTGGCGAAGACCCCGTCGGGCGGCGGGCACAGGAAATCCGGGTTGTGGCCGCGCCGCGGCATCACCAGCTCGAAGGGGCTGAGATCGAGCCCACGGGCCACCGACCGGACCTGTCGCAGCCACGGCAGGTGGTACCCCTGGCGCGCGGGTGTCCGGAGGGTACGGATCGCCTCCTGGGTCTCCCAGAGCGGTGAGATCGCGAACCGGGAGGACAGCACATCGTCGGCCGTGAAGTGCATGTGGAACGGCATGACGTCTCCCAAGTTTCGTTTTCAGCCGAAACAGTAGAAGCCATGTCCCGATGTCCGCCAGGCTGCGTCCATGACAACGGAAAACTCAGACTCGGGACTTCAGAAAAGTGACGAGCCGACGTGCGACGGGACAGCGGGGACGACGGCCGATCCCGTCGAGCCGCAGCCCGTCGGATATCGCACGGTGTTCGCGGTCCGTGAGTTCCGGCCGATCTTCGCCGCCCACGTACTGTCCATGTTCGGCAGCTTCTTCGCCGAGGTCGCACTGGCGGTACTGGTGTTCCAACGCACCGGGTCCCCGTTGCTGACGTCTCTGATCTTCGCGCTCGGCATGCTGCCGTACGCGCTCAGCGGGGTGCTGCTCTCGGGGGTCTCCGACCGGTACCCTGCCCGCCGGGTGCTCGTGACGTGCGACCTGCTCTGCGCGGCCTGCGTCGGCGTCCTCGCGCTGCCGTTCACGCCGCTGGCGCTGCTGTTCCTGCTGCGGGCGGTCCTTGCGATGATCACGCCGCTCTTCCAGGGGACGCGGGCCGCGAGCCTCGCGGACATCCTGGAGGGCGATGTGTACGTCCTGGGCCGTTCGCTGCTGAGGATCGTCTCGCAGAGCGCGCAGATCATCGGGTTCGGGATCGGCGGCCTGGTGCTGGTGGTGCTGTCGCCGCGCGCCGCGCTCACCGTGGCCGTGGGGACCTTCCTCTGCTCGGCCGCGCTGCTGCGCTTCGGCACCCTGGACCGGCCGGCGCGGGTCACCGGCAGCGGCTCGATGATGCGGCAGTCGCTGCTCGGCGCCCGCGAGTTGCTGAGCCACCGCAGGATCCGGGCGCTGCTGCTGTGGTGGTGGGTGCCGCCGATGTTCTTCGCGGTGGCCGAGGGGCTGGCGACACCGTTCGCCGCCGCGGCCGGCGCCGGTTCCGCCGGGGTCGGTCTGCTGCTGGCGGCGATGCCGGCCGGAACGGTGATCAGCGAGCTGGCGGCCGGCACGCTGCTGTCACCGGCCGCGCGCACCTGGATCGCGATGCCGCTCGCCGGCCTGGCCCTGGTGCCGATGGTGCTGTTCGCCTTCCACCCGCCGCTGCCGGTGGCCATCGGCATCATGCTGGTGGTGGGGCTGTGTTCCGCCTACGCGCTCGGGATGGACAAGTGGTTCGTCGAGGCGGTGCCGGAGGAGATGCGCGGCCAGGCGATGTCGTTGCTGGGCGCGGGCATGATGACGCTCCAGGGCCTCGGCATGACGATCGGCGGCGCGATCGCCGAGGTCGCCCCGCCGTACGCCGTGATCGCCGGCGCCGGGAGTCTCGGTCTGGTGAGCACGCTGCTGGTGCTGCGCTCCGTGGCGGCGACCGGCCGCGGTGTGGTGGAGGCGGTCTGAGGCAGGAGATTCCTTTGCCGCTGGTCGACGCGCGTAACACCTCCCGGGCACCGGCCGGTTCCGGCCGGCCGGCGCCGTACGGTTCAGCGCCGCGCCAGGTACGCGTTCATCGCCCGGTGCAGGGTCTTGTTGACCGCGCCCTGGAGCGGCAGCTCCCACTCGCCGAGCGTCTCCACCGCCTCGCCGCCGGTACCGAGCTTCCAGCGCAACAGTCCGAACGAGCGCGCGTCCGGGTCCAGGCTGTCCGGTACGCCCCGCATGTCGTACACGGACGCGCCCAGCACGTGCGCGTCGCAGAGCATCCGCCACTGCAGCGCGTTGCTCGGCCGCACCTCGCGGCGGTGATCGGCGGAGGCGCCCGTCTGGTACCAGACGCGGGACCCGTCCGGTGAGACGAGCAGGGTGTGCGCGGCGAGGATCTCGCCGCCGTGGCGGGCGGTGTAGAGCCGCATGGCGCCCGGCCGTTCCGCGTTCAGCACCTCGTACTGGCGCCGGTAGTAGGCCAGGTCGCGCCCCAGCCGGAAGCCGTCGCGCCGCTCCGTGACGCCCAGCAGCTCATGGAAGGCCGCCATCTCCTCCAGGCCCCCGACGGCGGTCTCCACCCCCGCTTTGGCTGCCTTCTTGACGTTCCGCCGCCATTCCTGGTTCAGCCCGGTCCACAGGTCGTCGAGGCCGCGGCCGGCCAGCGGTATCTCGAAGATCAGCCGGGGCTGGGCGTCCCCGTTGGCGCCGTCCTCGCCGCCGCGCCGCCAGCCCGCCTCGCGCAGCCGGTCGGCGACCGCGGCGCCCAGCGGGTCCACCAGGTCCGGCAGGACGTCGCCCATCCGGCGGCCGGGCGCCACCGCCTCCTTGAGGGTGCGCGCCGACCACCGCCGGTACGGCAGCGGCGGCCCCATCCGTACGGCGAAGGCGCCGGTGCCGCGCAGATGGTCCAGAAGCGGCTCCAGCAGGCGGTCCAGGTTCGGGTCGGACCAGTCCAGCACCGGGCCCTCCGGGAGGTACGCGAACGATCTCCGGGTGCCGGGCAGCTGCCGGTACAGCACCAGTGCCGAGCCGACCATCGCCCCGGTGTCGTCGAACCAGCCCAGACTCTCGGCCGACCAGCCCGGTTTGACCCGGGCCCAGGAGGGGCTCTGCAGGAAACTGACCGAGCGCGGGCCGCGCCGCCGCACGAACGCCAGGTGTTCGTCCTCCGGGACGGGACGCAGTCGCAGTCGTGGCGCCGGGCCGGGGAGGGCGTTGCGGGCGGCGTCCTGGTGGGTGGTCATCGTCAAGGTCGTCCTCCGCGGTGCGGTGGGCCTGGTGGCCCGCTCACCTCTCTCACGCCCCACAGGACCGCTATGTGACAGAGATGTTCGCGACAGCGCGCACCGGTTTCCCAAGCGGCCCCGGGACGGGCAGACTTCGGCGTCTGCGCGGCCGACGGCCGCGACCGGCCGGGGAGCACAACGGGTGACATCAGCAGTGGGCAGTGACGCGGGGACCGGCGATCCCGGCGGTCAGGACGCGGTGCGCAGCGCCCCCTTCGGCGGCCCCTGCCCGCCGGAAGCCGCAGCCCCTCCCGCTCCCATGGAGCCGGCCGCCGCCTCCTCCACCACGACCGACACCGCGGCCTCGCTGAAACGCAGCGGCAGCGTCATGGCCCTGGGCTCGCTCGCCTCGCGCGCCACCGGGTTCGTGCGCAGCGGCATCATCACCGCCGCGCTCGGCACCACCCTGCTCGGTGACGCGTTCAGCGTCGCGAACACCGTCCCGAACATCCTGTACATCATGCTCATCGGCGGGGCGCTGAACTCGGTGTTCGTCCCTCAGCTGGTGCGTGCCGCCAAGGAGCACGCCGACGGCGGCGCCGCCTACACCGACCGGCTGCTCACCGTCTGCCTGGCCGCGCTGCTGGTGATCACGGCCGGCGCCGCGCTCGCCGCCCCCTGGCTGGTCAGCGCGTACGGGCCGGACTTCACCAGTGCCCAGCGCGACCTGACGATCGCGCTCGCCCGGTACTGCCTGCCGCAGATCCTCTTCTACGGCGTGTTCACCCTGCTCGGCCAGATCCTCACCGCCCGCGACCGGTTCGGCGCCATGATGTGGTCGCCGGTCCTGAACAACGTCGTCGTCATCGCGGTGTTCGGCCTGTACCTCGCGGTCGCGCACGACACGACCGCCGCCGGCACCATGAGCGACGCCAACGCGCTGCTCCTGGGGCTCGGCTCCACCGCGGGCATCGCCGTGCAGGCCCTGGCGCTGATCCCGGCCCTGCGCGGCGCCGGATTCCGCTGGCGGCCCCGTTTCGACTGGCGCGGCTCCGGGCTCATGCAGCCCATGCGGGCCGCCGGGTGGACGCTGCTGCTGGTCTTCGTCAACCAGATCGCCTACTGGGTCGTCACCCGGCTCGCCACCTCGGCCGGTGCCCACGCGCTGGCCGGCGGCAGTCCCGTGGGTGTCGGCTTCGCCGCCTACAGCAACGCCTACCTGCTGTGGGTCGTGCCCCAGGGGATCATCACCGTCTCCCTCGTCACCGCCCTGCTGCCGCGGATGAGCCGGGCCGCCACCGAGGGCGACCACGCGCGGATCGGCGCCGACCTGTCGTACGGGCTGCGCGGCTCGGCCGCCGCGATCGTGCCGGCGGTGCTGGCCTTCCTGGCGCTCGGCCCGCAGATCACCGGGGTCGTCTTCCAGCACGGCCGCACCACCGACGCGGACGCCCAGGCCATCGCCTGGATCCTGATGGCGTTCGCCCTCGGCCTGCCGGCCTTCGCCGGCCAGTACCTGCTGGCCCGCGGCTTCTACGCGCTCGGCGACACCCGTACGCCCTTCTTCCTCAACGTCGTCATCGCCGCCGTCAACGCCGGGCTCGCCGTCGCCTCGTACACGCTGCTGCCGGCCCGCTGGGCCGTGGCCGGCATGGCGGGCGGTTACGCCATCGCCTGCTGCGCCGGGCTGGCGTGCACCACCTGGGTGCTGCGCCGGCGGCTGAACTGGCGGCCCGCGGTCCTGGGCATGCACGTCCGGCTGGCCGTCGCGTGCCTGCCGGGCGCGGCCGCCGCGTACGGGATCGCGCAGAGCAGCGGGCGGCTGCTCGGCACCGGCTTCGCCGGGGACTGCGCCGGGCTGCTGCTCGGCGGCGCCGCCCTCGGCTGCTCCGTTCTGGTCCTGGCGGGCCCGTTGCGGCTGACCGAGGTGCAGTCGCTGGCCGCCCCGGTCCTGCGGCGGCTGCCCGGCCGCTGAAAGTTTTCCTGATTTCGTTGTCACCTTTCGGGCCCGCCGTGCGTGTAGGTAGCGGGAGGGACATTGAACATCCGTACGACACACGCGCCTCCGGGGTGGGTGTGAGCCCGGGCGCGACGCCGCAGGACGACTTCGACGAGTTCTACGCCGTCACCGCGAAACGCCTGGTCGCCGCGGTGTACGCGGTGACCGGCGATCTCGGCGAGGCCGAGGACGCCGTGCAGGAGGCGTATGCCCGTGCGTGGCAGCGGTGGGCGAAGCTCACGGCCGAGGGGGACCCGACGCCGTGGGTGCGGACGGTGGCTCTGCGGCTGGCGGTGAGCACGTGGCGCAAGACACGCAACCGGGTACGGGCACACTTCAGGTACGGGGTGCCGGCGGACGCGCCCGCGCTGGCACCCGACCGGGTGGCTCTGATCGCCGCTTTGCGTGAGCTCGGCGAGGAGCAGCGCACGGCCGTCGTGCTGCACCATTTGATGGACCTGCCGGTCGAGGAGGTCGCCCGGGAGACCGGAGTGTCCAACGCGGCGGTACGAACCCGGCTCAGCCGCGCACGCAGGGCGCTGGGCGACCGGCTGACCGAGGAAGAGGAGGTGCCCCTCCATGGCTGACCCGCTCGACGACCGTCTCCGGGACCTGGCTCGCGACACCGAGCCGCTGATCCTCCTCGCCGGCCCCGCGGACGTCCGCAGGCGTGGGGAGCGCCGCCGTGCCCGGCGCCGGGTCGGCGCGGTGGCCGTGGTGGCCGCGGCCGCGCTGGCCGTCGGCTCCTGGGCGGTCCTGCCCCGGCTGGAGAGCGGCGCGCAGCCCCCGGCGGTCAGTGGTTCCCCCTCGCCGGACCCGCTGCCGACCGAGCCGCTGACCGGCGCGCTGCTCCGGCCGACCGCGCTGCCCTGGGACTCCTACTGGCACTGGCGCACCGTCGCGGGGGACGTCTCGGCGAAGATCCCGCTCATGCACTGCGGAACGTCGCTGTACGATCCGGCCTCGGCGAGTGTCCGTTTCTATCAGGGGAACGCGAACAGCAGCGCGCGGTACGCGATCCATGACCTTGGTGACGGGGCCAAGGCTGCTGCCGAACTGAACCGCATACGTGATGAATTGGGCAAATGCGGACTAGTTGCTGCCTACACTGGGAAGGAGGAGGGGACCATGGAGACCGTGTTCCGCGTCTATGCGACAACGAAGCTGGGCAGCCAGGTGAGCCAGGTCTGGCTGGCGGACCGGGGCCGGTACGTGTCGGTGCTCCAGGTGGTCATGCCGGCGAGCGCGCGCCCGAATCCGCCGTACTTCGACGGGACGCCGGTGCAGTGCATGGCGCGGTCCCTCGAGAAGCTCGTTCCCCCCTCCGTCCCGGCCACCCCCACCCCCAGTACTTCTCCGCCGTCCGCATTCGCCGGGGGCTCCGGGGGCTCGATCGGGGGCTCGGCCGGCGGCACCGGCCCGGCGACCGAGGGCGGCGTCCCGTCGGTCCCGCCGCCCGATCCGAAGTTCCCGCCGGACTACGTCCCCCCGACTTCTTCCGACCGCTGCTGATGAGGACATTTCCCGTGACACCCATACGAACGTCCCGCATTCCCTTTTCCCGTATACGTGCCCTGGCCGTGCCGGCCCTGCTGGCCGTCGCGCTGACCGCCTGTGGCGGCAGCGGTGGTGATGACAACGCCAAGGGCGGCAGCGACAAGGGCGGCGCCGGCGCCCCGGCGGCCGTGCCGGTCACCGTGTCGCCCGCCAACGGCAAGACCGGGGTCGACCCCGGCAGCCCGGTGAAGGTGTCGCTGACCGAGGGCACCATCGGCGCGGTGACCGTCACCGCCGCGGCCAAGAGCAACGACGGCGTCGAGGCCGTGGAGGTCACCGGCAAGCTGGACGCCACCAAGCACAGCTGGCTGTCCGACCGCACGATGACCCCCGGCACCGCCTACACGGTGAAGGTCACCGCGGCCGACAAGTCCGGCGCGCAGAAGGAGCAGACCAGCACCTTCACCACGCTGGCCGCGGCCAAGACCAACGGCGTCACCGTCACCCCGGTGGGCAACGCGGTGGTCGGCGTCGGCCAGCCGGTCTCCATCGCCTTCGACAAGCCGGTCACCAACCGCGCGGCCGTCGAGAAGCAGCTGTCCGTGACGACGACGCCCGCCGTGCAGGGCAGCTGGGGCTGGATCACCGACCCGCTGACCGGCACCCAGCGCGCCGACTGGCGGCCGGCCGCGTACTGGGCCAAGGGCACCAAGGTCACGATGACGGCCAAGCTCAGCGGCCTCGACACCGGCGGCGGCCGCTACCTGCGCCGCGATGTCACCTCCACCTTCACCATCGGCACCGCCCGGGTCTCCAAGGTCGACATCGGCGCCAAGAAGATGACGGTCACCGAGGACGGAAAGACCGTCAAGGTCATCAACATCTCGGCGGGCAAGAGCGACTTCCCGACCTGGAACGGCCGCATGGTCGTGCTCAGCAAGCAGTCCACGATCCACATGACGTCGACGTCGGTCGGCATCGCCACCAACAAGGACGCCGCGGACTTCTACGACAAGGACGTCAAGATGGCGGTGCACCTGACCACCTCGGGCACCTTCGTCCACGCCGCTCCGTGGAACGACGCCAACATGGGCAAGGCGAACACCAGCCACGGCTGCGTCGGGATGTCGGACGCGGACGCCAAGTGGTTCTTCGACAAGGCCGTCCGCGGTGATGTCGTCGAGGTCGCCGGATCGACCCGCGCCACCGTCGACAAGGGCAACGGCTACGGCGACTGGAACCTCACCGCCGAGGCGTGGGCGAAGCTGAGCGCCCTGTCCTGACCCGTCCTTGAATCCGTCCCGGGCCCGTTCCGGAACCGGTCGCCGAGCCTGCGCTCGCACCCGTTCCCGAACGGGCCCGGGTGTCTCCGGTTCCGATGGACGAGACAGCCTCTCCCACTATGTGACCGACCGGTAGGCTCATCGGCGTGCCGAAGCCCCTGAGCCTGCCCTTCGACCCCATCGCCCGCGCCGACGAGCTGTGGACCCAGCGCTGGGGACGCGTTCCGTCGATGGGCGCCATCACCTCGATCATGCGCGCCCAGCAGATCCTGCTGGGCCAGGTGGACGCCGTCGTCAAGCCGTACGGGCTGACCTTCGCCCGCTACGAGGCGCTGGTGCTGCTCACCTTCAGCAAGGCCGGCGAACTGCCGATGTCGAAGATCGGCGAGCGGCTGATGGTGCACCCCACGTCGGTCACCAACACCGTGGACCGCCTCGTCGGCTCCGGCCTGGTCGCCAAGCGCCCCAACCCGAACGATGGACGCGGCACCCTCGCCTCCATCACCGACAAGGGCCGTGAGGTGGTCGACGCGGCCACCCGGGACCTGATGGCGATGGACTTCGGCCTGGGCGTCTACGACGCCGAGGAGTGCGGTGAGATCTTCGCGTCGTTGCGCCCGCTGCGGATAGCCGCGGGCGACTTCGAGGACGGGCGCTGAAGCGTCCGGCGTTCGAGGAGGGGCGTGAGGGCGCCGGAATCGCACCGGTTACGCTCAATGCCATGAAACAAGGGACGCTGACCCGCTACCGCGTGATGGCCTATGTGACCGGCGTCCTGCTGGTCCTCCTCACCCTGGGCGTGATCGCGAAGTACCTCCTCGACATGAACGGCGCGGCCGGCTTCGTCACCGCCGTCGGGATCGCCCATGGCTGGCTCTACGTGGTCTACGTGGTGTTCGCCTTCGACCTGGGCTCCAAGGCGAAGTGGCCGCTGGGCAAGCTGGCCTGGGTGCTGCTGGCGGGCACGATCCCGACCGCCGCCTTCTTCGTCGAGCGCAACGTGACGCGCGAGGTGGCCCCGCTGGTCGTCGCCGCGAACGGCGAGCCGGCCCAGGTCTGACGCCCGTCGTGTGACACCTTGGACGTGACGTTTGGACGTGACGTACGGGGTGTGACACATGGCACGTGACGCATCGCACCGCCCTTCCCCGCAAGGGGTGGGCGGTTTGCCATCGACATTTACTAGGACGTCCTAGTAAATTCGAGGGTATGGACGCCGAAGGCATCGAAGAGGGCCGCCAGCGCTGGCAGGCCCGGTACGACGCGGCTCGTAAGCGGGACGCGGACTTCACCACGCTCTCCGGGGATCCGGTCGAGCCCGTGTACGGGCCCGCCCCCGGTGACACCGTGGACGGCTTCGAGCGGATCGGATGGCCCGGCGAGTACCCGTTCACCCGCGGTCTGCACCCGACCGGCTACCGGGGCCGTACGTGGACGATCCGGCAGTTCGCCGGCTTCGGCAACGCCGAGCAGACGAACGAGCGCTACAAGATGATCCTGGAGGCCGGCGGCGGCGGTCTCTCCGTCGCCTTCGACATGCCGACCCTGATGGGCCGCGACTCCGACGACAGCATGGCGCTGGGCGAGGTCGGCCACTGCGGTGTCGCCATCGACTCGGCCGCCGACATGGAGGTGCTCTTCGCGGGCATCCCGCTCGGCGACGTCACCACCTCGATGACGATCTCCGGCCCGGCCGTTCCGGTCTTCTGCATGTACCTGGTCGCCGCCGAGCGGCAGGGCGTCGATCCGGCCCTGCTCAACGGCACGCTGCAGACCGACATCTTCAAGGAGTACATCGCGCAGAAGGAGTGGCTCTTCGCTCCCGAGCCCCATCTGCGCCTCATCGGCGACCTCATGGAGCACTGCGCGACGGGCATCCCCGCGTACAAGCCGCTCTCCGTCTCCGGCTACCACATCCGCGAGGCCGGCTCCACGGCCGCGCAGGAGCTCGCGTACACCCTCGCCGACGGCTTCGGCTACGTCGAGCTGGGGCTGTCGCGCGGAATGGACGTCGACGCGTTCGCCCCCGGGCTGTCGTTCTTCTTCGACGCGCACCTCGACTTCTTCGAGGAGATCGCCAAGTTCCGCGCCGCCCGCCGCATCTGGGCGCGCTGGATGCGCGACGAGTACGGCGCCAAGACCGACAAGGCGCAGTGGCTGCGGTTCCACACCCAGACCGCGGGTGTCTCGCTCACCGCCCAGCAGCCCTACAACAACGTCGTGCGCACCGCCGTGGAGGCGCTGGCCGCCGTCCTGGGCGGCACCAACTCGCTGCACACCAACGCCCTCGACGAGACCCTCGCGCTGCCGAGCGAGCAGGCCGCGGAGATCGCGCTGCGCACCCAGCAGGTCCTGATGGAGGAGACCGGCGTCGCGAACGTCGCCGACCCGCTGGGCGGCTCCTGGTACGTCGAGGCCCTCACCGACCGGATCGAGGCCGACGCCGAGAAGATCTTCGACAAGATCAGGGCGCTCGGCGCGAAGGCGGTCCCCAGCGGCAAGCACTCTGTCGGCCCCATCACCAGCGGCATCCTGCGCGGTATCGAGGACGGCTACTTCACCGGCGAGACCGCCGAGTCGGCCTTCCAGTACCAGCGCGCCCTGGAGAAGGGCGAGAAGCGCGTCGTCGGCGTCAACTGCCACCACGGCTCGGTCACCGGTGACCTGGAGATCCTGCGGGTCAGCCACGAGGTCGAGCGCGAGCAGGTGCGCGTGCTGGCCGCCCGCAAGGCGGCCCGTGACGACAGTGCCGTCCAGGAGGCCCTCGCCGCCATGCTCGCCGCGGCCCGGGACGGCTCGAACATGATCGTCCCGATGCTGGCGGCAGCCCGCGCCGAGGCCACCCTCGGCGAGATCTGCGGTGTCCTGCGCGAGGAGTGGGGCACGTACACAGAACCGGCCCGCTTCTGAGCCGAGATCGGGGGCTCCGCTTCACCCCGGACGGGGGGAGCGGAGCCCACGAGCGCGTGTTCCGCGACCACAGCGAATAGGCTGGAAGCGGTTCGAAGAACACCGCTGGAGGGACCGCCGTGGAGTACGCCCGCATGCGTCTTATCGCCGATGAGTTGTCCACCAGGCCGGAAGCCTGGGCCGTTGAGATCAGCGGCGGAGAGATCATCATGATAACGAGCCCGGCGAAGCGGCATGAATTCATCTCGTTCCAGATCGCTGACCAGCTCAACGACCAGCTCAGGGGCACGACCCCGCGAGTGATCGCGCAGTCCGGTGCCGAGATCGAGGACCCGCGCGGGGCAGCAGCTCTGCGCCGTCCGGACATCACGATCCTTCCCATGGATGTCCTTGATGAGGACGGCGACACCGTTGACCCCGCGGATGTGACGGCAGTCGTGGAAGTCGTATCGAGGTCGAACCCGGAGAACGACTACGAGGGCAAGACCCGCGACTACGCGGTGATGGGTATCCCCTACTACCTGCTTGTGGATCCCCGCAAGGGCACCGGTCTTGTCCTGTCCCAGCCGCGCTCCACGCCGGAGGGTCAGCGGTATGCGGCCCGCGTCGAGTTCCTGTTCGGTGAGACGGTGCAGGTGGGCGAATGGCACGTCGATACGGAGGGCTTCCCGTTGTACGGAGCGCCGGGCGCCGGCAGCCGGTAAGGCACCTGCGTGCCGGGGCGGCTCGCGGGCGGAGCGGGGGGCGTTGCTTCCGGCGGGGGATCTGGATCACGATGGCCGCGTCCATGGAGCACGACCGGAAGGCAGCACATGTCCCTCGAAGCGACCGTTGGAGACGACGGGATGATCTACATCCGCGAGACCGACGAGCCGGAGATCGTGGCCGTCACCAGTCCCGCCAAGTGGGAGGCGTTCGTGAAGGGCGTCAAGGCGGGGGAGTTCGACGCGTTCGCTGAGGAGCCGGACACGGCTTAGAGCTTGCCCTCAGCCCGGTCCTGTCGCGGCGGATCCTGGAAGCTCACCCGGAACAGGGCGCCGCCGCCCGGTGCGGGTTCCGCCGTGATGGTGGCGCCATGGGCGTGGGCGATCTGCCGGGCCATGGCGAGGCCGAGGCCCGAACCGGGCAGTGCGCGGGCGGAGTCCGCGCGGTAGAAGCGGTCGAAGACGTAAGGGGCGTCCTGCGGGGCGATCCCCGGCCCGTGGTCGCGGACGGTCAGCTCCACCACCTCCCCCTCCCCGGGACGGGACCCGGAGCCGGTCCGGGTGAGGGCGACCTCGACCGGGGCTCCCGGCGGGCTGAACTTGGCCGCGTTGTCCACGAGGTTGGTCAGCAGCCGGCTGAGCCGGGCCGGGACGCCGGGGACGTGCGCCTGCGCGGCGGCCGGGTCCGTGGCGAGGGTGAAGGGGACGTCGGGCCAGTGGCCGCGGGCGGCCCGTACGGCATGGCCCGCCAGGTCGGCGAGGCCCACGTCCTCGACCAGCGGCAGCGGTTCCTCGTCCCGCGCCAGCTCGATCAGGTCGTTGACGAGCTGGGTGACCTCGCGCAACTGCCGCTGCAGAGCGCCGGAGGCGCGGTCCCGCTGGGCGTCGGTGAGCCGGTCGGCGCGCGCCAGCAGGTCGGCGTTGGTGCGCAGCGCTGTGAGCGGTGTGCGCAGCTCGTGCGAGGCGTCGGCCACCAGCCGGCGCTGCGCCATGACGGACTGCTCCAGCTCGCCGAGCATGGTGTTGAAGGCGGTGGCGAGCCGGGTGACCTCGTCCTGGCGGTGTTCGGGACCGGCCGGGATCTCGATCCGGTGCCGGGCGTCCCGGGTGGCGGCGATCCGCTCCGCCGTGGCCGTCAGCCGGGCGACCGGCGCCAGTCCCGTCCGGGAGACCCAGTAGCCGAGGAGGGCGGCGAGCAGCACCCCCGTGCCGCCGACGCCCGCGAGCAGCCAGGCGGCCTGCCGGACGCCCTGCTCGACGGTGTCGGACCGCACCGCCACCTGCAGCGCCCGGCCGCCGCCGAAGCCGCTGGTGAACATCCGCGCCGGATGCCCGGACAGCGTGATGTTGCTGAAGTACGCCGGACGGTCGCCGGCCGCGACCTCCCGCACCGGCGCGGAGACCGGCAGCGGATACGGCTCCCGCGGGTCGGCCGCCGGGTCCGCCGGGACGATCTGCGAGCAGGCGGGCGCCGACAGGAACACGCACTCCCCGGCCACCACCTGCGGGCTCTCGCCGCGGTGCTGCTGCTTGACCAGCGTCGCCGACTGGGTGAGATGCAGATCCAGTTGGTGGACGAGTTCGTAGCGGATGACGAAGAAGGCCGCCGCGCAGACCCCGACCGCGACCAGGGCGACGGCGGCGGACGCCGCGACCGCCAGCCGGGTGCGCAGTGGCCGGTGCCGGCGCCAGCGCGCCATCCCGCGGGTCCCCGTCACCCGAGGTCCAGCCGGTAGCCGACGCCGTGCACGGTCTGCACCAGCCGCGGCTCGCCGCCCGCCTCCAGCTTCCGCCGCAGATAACCGATGTAGACGGCCAGCGAGTTGGAGTCCGGGCCGAAGTCATGGCCCCAGACCCGCTCCAGGATCACCTCGCGCGGCAGCGCCTGGCCCGGATGCCGCATCAGCAGCTCCAGCAGCGCGAACTCGGTACGGCTGAACTCCAGCGGGCGGCCGCCTCTGCTGCCGGTGCGGGTGACCGGCTGGACGACCAGATCCGCGTACGAAAGTTCCGGTTCCTCGCCGCCCCCCGACGCGGCCCGGCGCAGCAACGCCCTTAGCCGGGCCAGCAGTTCGTCCAGTGCGAACGGCTTGACGAGATAGTCGTCGGCGCCCGCGTCCAGGCCGTCGACCCGCTCGCTCACCGAGTCGAGCGCCGTGAGGACGAGCACGGGCGTACGGTCGCCCAGCCCGCGCAGCCGCCGGCAGACCGCCAGCCCGTCGAGCACCGGCATCATCACGTCCAGCACGATCGCGTCCGGCTGCCAGGCCGCCACCTCCGACAGCGCGGCGAGCCCGTCGGCGGCCCCGCGCACCGCGTAGCCCTCGACGGTGAGGCCGTCCTCGACGGCGGCGCGTACCTCGGGTTCGTCGTCCACGACGAGGATGCGGGCGGGCGGTGGTGCAGTGTCCATGGGCCCAAGGGTCCCAAACCGGGCTCTTAGAACCCTCTTAGACCGTCCCGTCAGCGTTGCGGCCATGCGGACCTCACAGGACATTCCACTGTCAGTGGTCATCGGGGCGGGCGGCACCGGTGGGCACATCTATCCAGGACTGGCACTCGCCGACGCGCTGCGCCGGGCCGATCCACGGGCGGTCGTCACCTTCGTCGGCACCGAACGCGGGCTGGAGACCCGGCTGATACCGGAAGCCGGCTACCGGCTGCACACGGTCAACATGATCCCGTTCGACCGGTCGCTCGGCGCCCGCCGCTATCTGCTGCCGGCCGCGCTGCTGAGCTCGGCGGTGCGCTGCCGGACGATCCTGCGCGAGCAGGGCGCGCAGATCGCGGTGGGGATGGGCGGCTATCCCAGCGCGCCGGTGATCCTCGGGGCGCGGCTGGCGGGGCTGCCGAGCCTGGTCCACGAGTCCAACGCGGTGCCGGGCCGCGCCAACCAGTTCGCGGCCCGGCTCACCCCGAACATCGCGCTGGCCTTCGACCGCAGCCGCGCGCATCTGCCGTCCGGCAGCACGGCGGAGACCGTGGGCATGCCGCTGTCCGGGCCGCTGGCCACCCTGGACCGGGCCGCCCTGCGCGGCCGGGCCCGCGCCGAGCTGGGCGTACCGGCCGGGGCCCGGCTGGTCCTCGTCAACGGCGGCAGCCTGGGCGCCACCCGGCTGACCGACGCGGCGATCGGACTCGCCGCGCGCTGGCGGGACCGGAACGACGTACGGCTGCTCATCAAGACGGGCCCGGCCGCGCTCGCCGAGGCCAGGACCCGGCTGGCCGGGAACCCGGTCGCCGAGGCCGTCCCGTACCTGGACCGGATGGACCTCGCCTACGCGGCCGCCGACCTGGTGATCTGCCGGGCCGGGTCCGCGACCATCGCCGAACTGGCCACGACCGGGGTGCCCGCCGTGCTCGTCCCTTATCCACACGCGCCCGGCGACCACCAGACGCACAACGCCCGCGTCCTGTCCGACGCCGGGGCCGCCGTGCTGCTCCCCGACGCCGAAGCGACCGCCGACCGGCTGGCCGCGCTCGTCGAGCCGCTGCTGCGCGACCCGCGCCGGCTCGCCGCGATGAGCGGCGCCGCCGACCCCGGCACCCACGCCCGGGCGGCCGATCTGCTCGCCGCCAAGACTCTCGAACTGAGGAACGCCGCATGACAGCGACCACATCTTTGAACCCTGTCGACTGGACCGGCCGCACCGTCCTGGTGACCGGCGCCGAGGGCTTCATCGGCAGCACCCTGGTCGACCTGCTGGTCGAGCGCGGCGCGAACGTCCGCGCCCTGGTGCACTACAAGCCCTACGGCGAACGCGGCCACCTCGCCGGCTATCTGCGGCCGGACAGCCCCGTCGAGATGCTCGCGGGCGATGTCCGCGACGCGGGCCGCGTCATGGACGCCGTCGACGGCTGCGACACCGTCTTCCACCTCGCGGCACTGATCGGCATCCCGTACAGCTACCAGGCCCCCGAGGCCTATGTGCAGACGAACGTGGCCGGCACCCAGAACGTCGCCGGTGCCTGTCTGCGGCACGGAGTGCGCCGGCTCGTCCACACCTCCACCAGCGAGGTCTACGGCAGCGCGCTCACCGTGCCGATCAGCGAGAGCCACCCGCTGCAGCCGCAGTCCCCGTACTCCGCCTCGAAGATCGGCGCGGACATGACGGCGCTGTCGTACTTCCACTCCTTCGAGCTGCCCGTCACGGTCGTCCGGCCCTTCAACACCTACGGCCCCCGGCAGTCCGCGCGCGCCGTCATTCCGGCGATCCTCGCCCAGCTGCACTCCGGCGCCCGGCAGATCCGCCTCGGATCCCTCGCGCCGACCCGCGACTTCACCTACGCCACCGACACCGCCGCCGGCTTCCTGGCCCTGGCCGGCTGCGACCGGGCCCTCGGCGAGGTCGTCAACCTCGGCACCGGCCGCGAGGTCTCCATCGGCGACATCGCCCGCTCCCTGATCGCCGCCTCCGGCCGAGAAGCGGAGATCGTCGTCGACCCGGCCCGCCTGCGCCCCTCGGGCAGCGAGGTCCAGCGCCTGCTGTCGGACAACTCCCGGGCGCGCCAGTGGGCGGGATGGGAGCCACAGGTGTCCCTGGAGGAGGGACTGCGCCGCACCTCGGAGTGGGTCGCGGAGAACCTGAACCTCTTCGCGACGGACCGCTACCAGGTGTAGAGGCGGCCCCGGGTCAGCGGATGGCCGCCAGGCCGCCCAGCAGCAACGTCGTGAAGGTGCGGGCCCAGGCCGCGTCCACCGGTTCGCCGCTGACCAGGGTGCGGTGGACGACGGCGCCGGCGATGACGTCGAAGATGAGGTCGATCTGGGTGGCGGTGTCCGTGCCGTGGGGGCCCAGCGGCGGGCCGTCCGGCGGGAGTTCGCCGCGCTCCTGGGCGCGCCGGCGGCCGAGGACCACGAGGCACTTCTGCCGGTCCACGATGGCCTCGCGGATCCGCCGCCGCAATGCTTCGTCGTGGGTGGACTCGGCGACGACGGCCATCAGGGCGGTCCTGGCCTCGGGGAGCGCGAGCAGCGCCGCGAACTGCAGCACCACGTCCTCGATGTCGGCCTGGAGGCTTCCCCGGTCGGGCAGCTCCAGTTCGTCGAAGAGCACCGCGACCGCGTCGACGACCAGCTCGTTCTTGCCCGCCCAGCGGCGGTAGAGGGTGGTCTTGGCGACGCCGGCCCGGGTGGCGACATCGCCCATCGTCAGCCCGCCCCAGCCCAGTTCGACCAGGGCGGCCCTGGTGGCTTCCAGGATCGCGTGGTCGGCGTCGGCGCTGCGGGGGCGGCCCGTCTTCTTCGCTGAAGTGCCGTTGTGCATGGCTGGGACCATACCGGCCAGTACGCCGGGTGGCCCGCGACCGCTCCGTGACCGGGATCACGCCGCCCCGCGGGGTTGAAGCTTGCGGGGACCGGACAGTTTGGAGTTACGCTACGACTCGTAGCGAAAGAGCGATGACCACTGGCGCAGGTGGGGACCCACGCCGAGAAGGACACTCTGGAACAGCGGTGGAGGCTCCCGGCTGTCCGCGATCCGGCGGACGGTTCGGGGGCCGTTCACACTTTTTTACGACGAGGGGGGAGGATTGACCTCATGCAGCCACGGAACATGTCCATGAGCGGCGTGGTCGACCTCGCCGCGCTGAAGGCGGCCGGTGAGGCCAAGGCGAAGGCCGAGCAGGCCAGGGCGCAACGGCAGGACGCCGGCGCCCCCGCCCCTTCCGCCGCCTCCCCGCTCGTCATCGATGTCACCGAGGAGACTTTCGAGAGCGAAGTACTGCAGCGCTCCTCCGAGGTCCCGGTCGTCATCAGCTTCTGGGCCGAACAGGCCGAGCAGAGCAAGCAGCTCAACGAGACGCTGGAACGGCTGGTCGGCGAGTACGCCGGCCGCTTCCTGCTGGCCCGCGCCGATGTGTACGCCAACCAGCTGCTGTTCCAGCAGTTCGGCGCCCAGGGCGTGCCGGCCGTCTTCGCGGTGCTCGCCGGTCAGGCGATGCCGCTCTTCCAGGGTGCGGCCGCCGACGACCAGATCCGCGAGGTGCTGGACCAGCTGATCGCCGTGGGCGAGCAGCGCTTCGGCATCGTCGGCGCTCCGGTCGAGGCGGGCGCGGCTCCGGCCGCCGCCGCCACCCCCGAGCCCCGGCCCGCCACTCCGCAGGAGCTGGCGCTGTCCGCCGCGCACGACGCGCTGGACGCGGGCGATCTGGGCGGCGCCGTCCAGGCGTACCGGAATGTGCTGGCGGACGAGCCGGCCAACGCCGAGGCCAAGCTCGGCCTGGCCCAGGCCGAACTGTTGCAGCGGGTGCAGGACGCCGACCCGCAGGCGGTCCGCAAGGCCGCCGCCGACAACCCCGCCGATGTGCCGGCCCAGCTGGCCGCGGCGGATCTCGACCTCGTCGGCGGGCATGTCGAGGACGCCTTCGGGCGACTGGTGGACACCGTGCGCCGTACGGCCGGTGACGACCGGGACGCGGCACGGCTGCGTCTGCTGGAACTCTTCGACGTCATCGGCACCGACGACCCCCGCGTGGTGACAGCGCGTGTCGCACTGGCTCGCGTCCTGTTCTGACCGCAGCTGATTCATCGATACGGCGACCGCACTTTACGCAATCGTGATGAAGTGCGGTCGCTGTTACTTCCGGTAAGAGAGTGACCCCTTTTCTTCCGGAAATCTTTCTCTTTGTCGGACATTCACGCCCTCGCCGCAACTACGCTGCGTGATATCGCGACGTTTGATGATCGCGCTCTCGACATCCTTCCGTTACTCGCTGGTAACGAGACCTCTTGTGCAGCGGCTGGGAATGGACCACCATCGGCCAAGCTCGGTCCTGTTCCCCCGACCATCCGGCAGCCAGCTGGTGCGGCTGGGGGCGACCCCCAGCGGTAGCCGGGGGAGGGTCCCCACCGAGTGGAAGTGCACGGCGTAACTGCCGCCGCTTCCGGACAGGGGGGTCTCTGCCCACCCAGCAGGGCCTGTCCAGCAGGTTGCGCGAGAGCGTGGCCAGTGGTTGTCGCTCGGGGGTGATCGCTGATGATTCGGACTGCGCCGTCCGCATACCCGCGGACCGGCCTTCGATGACGGCGCTCCCTTTCCCGAGGACGTAGCTCTTCTCCCCATCCCGGCCCCGGATCTCCATATCCGGCCGGATGTGTACGTCCGATCAGGAGGAAAGTCATGGAGTCGGTCGTTAGAGGCGGCACCAAGTGGAAGCGGTTCGCCGTTGTCATGGTGCCGGGTATTGCTGCCACGGCAGTGATCGGCATGGCGCTCGCACAGGGCGCGCTCGCCGCGTCGTTCGCAGTGTCCGGCCAGAACTTCAAGGTCAGCGCTGACGAGCTGCACGGCTTCGGGTTCGTCCAGTACGGCGCGATGGACGCCCAGGTCGGCGGCACCACTGTGCCGGTCGCGGTCTCGGGCTTCCACTCCGCCGACATCACCAAGATGTGCCAGTCCGTTATCACGCATGTCCCGGTCTTCGGCGATGTGACGCTGCGGCTGGAGGCCGGTGGCAAGGGCACGCCGGTCCACGCCGAGAACCTGTACATCGACCTGGACCAGCTCAACGCGGACGCGTCGTTCACGAACATCAACATCGGTGTTCCGGCAGGCGCGGCGGGCAACAACAAGGACGCCACGGGCATCGACGGCCCGCACAAGGCCGGCCAGGGTCCGCAGAACCCGGGCGCCTTCGCCCAGGAGGCCCAGGAGGCCACGCTGACCAAGGTGCAGCAGACCGCTTGGGCGACCAGCGCGGGCACCTTCAAGCTCAGCGGATTGAGCCTGTCGGTCAAGAAGGGCAGTAACGAGTGCTACTAGGCACTTGACCGGTCGGGTGAGGGGTTTGCGCCCCTCACCCGGTCGCCCTCCAACTTTCTTGCGCAAAAAAGTCAGTCCCAGGGAGCTGTTCCATGAGTGCCGAGTCGACAGGGCTGCAGGGTCACGAACCAAACGCCTTCCATACCGCCCACACGCGTTTCCGTAACTGGCGGTGGCAGCGGCCGTTCTGGGCGGGCCTGCTGACCCTCCTGGGGGGCATCCCCATCGCGTACCTTCCGTACGCGAACCTGACCCTCGGCCAGCTCACCGTGCGGATGTCCACCACGGCGGGCGCCGGGTCGCTGATCATCGGCATCCTGTTGATGGTGCTCGGGCTGACCATGTGGTTCCAGCCGGTCGTACGCATCTTCGCGGGTGTCGCCGCGATCCTGTTGGCACTGGTGTCGATCCCCGTGTCCAACTTCGGCGGATTCCTGATCGGCTTTCTGCTGGGCCTGGTGGGCGGTTCCCTCGGCATCGCCTGGGCGCCCGGAGTTCCGGCGGCCGACGCTCCCGGTCAGTCGGCCCAACTGCCGGACGGTGCGCCGACCGGTGGCCACGACTCCGGCCCGGAGCCCGAGTACCACCCCGCACCACAGCTGGAGAAGCACTCGGTGTCGCCGGGTGCCGGAGTGGACGAAGTGACCACAGACGACCATGGGAGGCGTAGTGCGGGGTGACGAGGCTCTGCCGGCCGACGGCGACGGACCCCGTACGAGACTGGTGCCGCGCCACGCGGCGCCGAGGAAGTCGCTCTTCACCAAGCTCCAGATGCCCGCGGGCAAGGCGATAGCCATCGCCGCGATGCCCACAGCGGTACTGATGGGCATGGGCATAACCCCGCATCTCGCCCTCGCCGACGAGATGCCGAAGAACCCCTACGCTCCCGGTCCGTGTGTCACGCAGTCCGACACGCCGGCACCGGATGCCACCACAGCCAAGCCGAGCGCGACGCCCTCCGCGACGGAGAGCTCCGCGCCCAGCACGAAGCCGAGCTCCTCGCCGAGCCCGTCCGCGAGCACGGCCGAGCCGAAGAGCGCCCTCAAGGCGCTGCCGAAGACCGTGCCCACGACCGCATCGAAGACCGGGCCGACGGCCACGCCGAGCGCGGCTCCGAAGGCGACGCCGAGCCCGACGAAGTCCTACAACCCGTGGGACCCGCTGGGTGTCGGTGACGCGATCAAGGACGTCCTCGGTCTGAACAAGCCGGCCGCCCCGACGACGGCGCCCACCACGGCACCGCCGACGACCGCTCCCACGACGGCGCCGCCCAAGGCGCCGAGCACGACTCCTGCCAAGGCACCGGCGGCGAAGCCGTCGTCCACGGCGACCACGGCGGCGAAGTCCGCCAAGGCAGCGGCGGACGCGGCGGCCAAGGCGGCCGAGAAGTCGGCCACCGCCACCCCGTCGGCCACCCCGACCACCGTGGACGGCAAGACCCCGTTCCCGTGTCCGACGCACGACGCCAAGGCGCTGGCCGACGCGCCGTACGAGACGGAGCACGGTCTGCTCCCGGACCAGCCCTGGTACCTGGAATCCAGCGTGCTGACGCTGAAGGGCCTGGACTACAAGGGCATCGTCACGGTCCGGACGACCAACGGCACGATGAAGAAGGTCCTGAAGTTCACCGCGTCCTCGCTGGACATCAAGGATCTGCACCAGCTCGTCAACGGCCCCGGCTACGTCCACCACGTCCAGGGTCCTGGCACGACGTCCACGATCCAGAACGGCACGGTGACGATGTACACCGAGGAGCTGAAGGGCAACCTCTTCGGCCTCATCCCGGTGACGTTCAGCCCGGACACGCCCCCGCCGATCAACGTTCCGCTGGCGGTCTTCACGAACGTCAAGATCCGCCAGGCCGGACAGTTCGGCGGCACGCTGCACATCAGCAACCTGCACCAGTCGATCACCAAGGGCACCTACCCGTAACCGAGGGCGCCCCCAGAGACCCGTCCGGGAGCCGCACAAACGCCGAGGGCGCCGAACCCGTCAGGGGTTCGGCGCCCTCGGCGCATTGCGTGCCACGACCTTCCGTGCCACGACCTTCCGTGCCACGACCTTCCGTGCCACGACCTCCGTGCCGCGACGCCGTGTGCGGCGGCGTCGCGTGCCGGGCGGCTACTTGCGGATGTCGTCGCCCAGGTGGTGCACCCGGACCATGTTGGTGTTGCCGGGGACGCCGGGGGGCGAACCGGCGGTGATGATCACGGTGTCACCCGCGTTGTACTCCTTGAGCTTGAGCATCTCGGTGTCGACGACGTCCACCATGGCGTCGGTGTTGTCGACGTACGGGACCACGTACGTCTCGACGCCCCAGGTCAGCGCGAGCTGGTTGCGGGTCGAGGGGTCGGTGGTGAACGCCAGCACCGGGGCCGGGACGCGGTAGCGGGCCAGCCGGCGGGCGGTGTCGCCGGACTGGGTGAACGCGACCAGGGTCTTGGCGTCCAGGAAGTCGGCCAGCTCGGCCGCGGCGCGGGCCACGGCGCCGCCCTGGGTGCGCGGCTTCTTGCCGGGCGCCAGCGGCTGCAGGCCGCGCTTGAGCAGCTCCTCCTCGGCGGCTTCGACGATGCGGGACATCGTCTTGACCGTGTCGATCGGGTACTTGCCCACGGAGGACTCGGCGGAGAGCATGACCGCGTCCGCGCCGTCGAGGATCGCGTTGGCGACGTCGGAGGCCTCGGCGCGCGTCGGGCGCGAGTTGGTGATCATCGACTCCATCATCTGGGTCGCGACGATCACCGGCTTGGCGTTGCGGCGGCAGAGCTCGATGAGCTGCTTCTGGACGACCGGCACCCGCTCCAGCGGGTACTCCACGGCGAGGTCGCCACGGGCGACCATGACCGCGTCGAAGGCCATGACCACGGCCTCCATGTTCTCGACCGCCTGCGGCTTCTCCACCTTGGCGATGACGGGGACCCGGCGGCCCTCCTCGTCCATGACGCGGTGGACGTCCTTGACGTCCGAGGCGTCGCGGACGAACGACAGGGCGACCATGTCGACGCCCATCGCCAGCGCGAAGCGCAGGTCCTCGATGTCCTTCTCGGACAGCGCCGGGACGTTCACGGCCGCGCCGGGAAGGTTGATGCCCTTGTGGTCGGAGATCACTCCGCCCTCGACGACCAGACACCGCACCCGGGGGCCCTCGACCTGGATGACCCGCAGGGCGACGTTGCCGTCGTTGATCAGGATCGGGTCGCCCTTGCTGACATCGCCGGGCAGGCCCTTGTACGTGGTGCCGCAGATGGTCTTGTCGCCGGGGACGTCCTCGGCGGTGATGGTGAACTCGTCACCCGAGACCAGCTCGACGGGTCCGTCGGCGAACTTGGCCAGCCGGATCTTGGGGCCCTGCAGGTCGGCGAGGACGCCGATCGCACGGCCGGTCTCCTCGGCGACCTTGCGCACGCGCTGATAGCGCTCCTCGTGCTCGGCGTGAGTTCCGTGGCTGAAGTTGAAACGGGCCACGTTCATGCCGGCCTCGGCCAGCGTCTTCAGCTGGTCGTAGGAGTCGACGGCGGGTCCCAGGGTGCAAACAATCTTTGCTCGGCGCATGGGCGCAATCCTATCGGGTTTGTTCCGCTCCGGAATATTCCTGGGGCGTCGTGGGTATGAAGCGAGGTCAGCGTTGGGCGAGCGCATAGGTGGCACGGGCGATCTCGAGCTCTTCGTCGGTGGGGATCACGGCCACCGCGACTCTGCTGGTGTCCGTGGAGATCAGCCGCGCGGCATGGCCGCGGACGGCGTTGCCCACGGCGTCGACCTCGATACCGAGGGTCTCCAGGCCCTGCAGGGCCGCTTCGCGCACCGCGGCGGAGTTCTCCCCGACCCCGGCGGTGAAGGCGATGGCGTCCACCCGGCCCAGTACGGCGGTGTACGCGCCGATGTATTTGCGCAGGCGGTGGATGTAGATGTCGAACGCCAGCCGGGCGGCCTTGTCGCCCTCGGCCATGCGGCGTCCGATCTCGCGCATGTCGTTGTCACCGCACAGGCCGAGCAAGCCACTGCGTTTGTTGAGCAGGGTGTCGATCTCGTCCACCGTCATTCCACCTACGCGCGCCAGGTGGAAGACTACCGCCGGGTCGAGATCGCCCGAACGGGTGCCCATGACCAGACCCTCCAGCGGCGTCAGCCCCATCGAGGTCTCCACGCAGGTTCCGCCCGCCACCGCGGAGGCGGAGGCGCCGTTCCCCAGATGCAGCACGATGACGTTGACCTGGGACGACTCCTTGCCGAGCAGCTCCGCTGCGGCGCGCGAGACGAACGCGTGCGAGGTGCCGTGGAAGCCGTAGCGGCGGATCTCGTAACGGTCCGCCGTCCCGGTGTCGATCGCGTACCGGGCGGCGTGCTCGGGGATCGTCGAGTGGAACGCGGTGTCGAAGACCGCGACCTGCGGCAGGTCCGGGCGCAGCTCGCGGGCGACCTTGATGCCGGTGATGTTCGCCGGGTTGTGCAGCGGGGCGAGCGGCACCAGCTTCTCGATCGCCGCGACGACCTCGTCGGTGATCAGCGTCGGCTCGGTGAAGCGGGTACCGCCGTGCACGACGCGGTGGCCGACCGCCGCCAGCTCGGGGGAGTCCAGGCCGAGGCCCTGCCCGTCCAGCTCGGCGGCGATGATGCGCAGGGCGGCGTCGTGGTCGGCGACCTCGCCCTCGCCGATCCGCTCGACCAGCCCGGCGGCGAGCCGGCTGTCCGCGCCGGGACCGGCGGCCATGTCCAGCAGCTGGTACTTGACGGAGGACGAGCCGGAATTGAGGACGAGGACGCGGGAGGGGCTGCCGGCCGGTCCTGCGGGGCTGCTCACTGGGTGTCTCCTTCGCCCTGCTGCCGCGCCGGGGATTCGCCCTGCGCCTGGATGGCCGTGATGGCGACCGTGTTCACGATGTCCTGGACCAGAGCACCGCGCGACAGGTCGTTGACCGGCTTGCGCAGGCCCTGCAGCACCGGACCGACCGCGACCGCGCCGGCCGACCGCTGGACGGCCTTGTAGGTGTTGTTGCCGGTGTTGAGGTCGGGGAAGACCAGCACGGTGGCCTGGCCAGCCACCGCCGAGTCCGGCATCTTGGTGGCCGCGACCGACGGTTCGACGGCCGCGTCGTACTGGATCGGACCGTCGACGGCCAGGTCGGGGCGGCGCTCGCGCACCAGCTCGGTGGCCTTGCGGACCTTGTCGACGTCCGCGCCGGAGCCCGAGGTTCCGGTGGAGTACGACAGCATCGCGATCCGCGGCTGCACACCGAACTGGGCGGCGGTTGCCGCCGCCTGGATGGCGATGTCCGCCAGCTGCTCGGCGTCCGGGTCCGGGTTGACGGCGCAGTCGCCGTAGACGAGGACCTTGTCGGCCAGGCACATGAAGAACACCGAGCTGACGATCGCCGCGCCCGGCGCGGTCTTGATGATCTCGAAGGCCGGGCGGATGGTGGCCGCGGTGGAGTGCACCGCGCCCGACACCATCCCGTCGGCCAGGCCCTCCTGCACCATCAGGGTGCCGAAGTACGAGACGTCGGCGACGACGTCGTAGGCCAGCTCGTAGGAGACGCCCTTGTGGGCGCGCAGCTTCGCGTACTGCTCGGCGAACCGCTCCCGCAGCGGTGAGGTCTGCGGGTCGACGACGGTGACGCCCGGCTGGTCGAGGGAGATGCCCAGGTCGGCGGCCTTCTTGCGGACCGCGTCCTCGTCGCCGAGCAGGATCAGGTCGCACACTCCGCGCCGCAGCAGCACCTCGGCGGCGCGCAGGATGCGCTCCTCCGCGCCCTCCGGCAGCACGATGCGGCGGCGCTGGGAGCGGGCCCGTTCGATCAGGGTGTGCTCGAACATCATCGGGGTGACGCGCTCGCTGCGCGCGACCGACAGCCGCTCCGTCAACTCGGCGGTGTCCACGTGGGTTTCGAACAGCCCGAGCGCGGTCTCCGCCTTGCGCGGGGTGCCCGCGCCGAGCTTGCCGTCCAGCGCGAACAGCTCGGCGGCGGTGGGGAAGCTGCCGGCCGCGACCGCGATCACCGGGGTGCCGGGCGCGAGCCGCGCCGCCAGCGCCAGGATGTCCGGGCCCGGCCGCTCGTCGAGGGTGAGCAGCACGCCCGCGATCGGCGGGGCACCGGCCGAGTGCGCGGCGAGCGAGCCGATGATGAGGTCGGCGCGGTCCCCGGGGGTGACCACCAGACAGCCGGGGGTCAGCGCGGGCAGGAAGGCCGGCAGCATCGCGCCGCCGAAGACGAAGTCCAGCGCGTCGCGGGAGAGCCCGGCGTCATCGCCGAGCAGGACGTCCGCGCCGAGTGCCTCGACGATCTGCGCCACGGTGGGCGCCGACAGCGCGGGCTCCTCGGGGATGACGTAGACGGGCACCTCGGGCCGGCGGGCGAGCCGGCGGCCGGCCTCGTCCGCCTCCGCCGGGCCGACGCGGTTGGCGACCATGGCGATGACGTCGCAGCCGAGGTTGGTGTAGGCGAGGTAGGCGTTGCGGACCTCGGCGACCACCGATTCGGCCGTCTGGTCGATGCCGCCGATCACCGGCAGCACGGAGGCGCCGCATTCGTTGGCGAGCCGGGCGTTGATGCCCAGCTCCGCCGGAAGATTCGTTTCCGCGAAGTCGGAGCCGAGAATCAGCACCGCCTCGTACTCCCGGGCGACCTCGTGGAACCGGTCCACCAGCCGGGCGGTCAGCGCGTCGCGCCCCTGCTCGGCCTGGAGGGCCGCCGCCTCCGCGTACCCCATGCCGTAGACCGTGGACGGGTCCTGGGACAGCCGGTAGCGGCTGCGCAGCAGATCGAACAGCCGGTCGGGCCCGTCGTGCATCAGCGGCCGGAACACCCCCACCCGGTCGACCTGGCGGGTCAGGAGCTCCATCACCCCCAGTTCGACCACCTGGCGGCCGTCGCCGCGGCCGATCCCCGTTACATAGACGCTGCGCGTCACGCGCGTTCTCCGATCCATCGTCGCGCTGGGTTGCTGCTCATCGCTGCCGGCTCACCACTGCTTCCCGCCACTGCTCTCTTCGTGCCGCGCTCCGTCCCCGGTGCGGCCGCTCTCCCGTTCGTACCTACTCCAAGACGCTAACGCGACGCTGGTGCCGTCGCTTGCCGGCACAGGGCCCGCGGAGGTGCCCTTCGACCCTCCCCACGATGCCATTCGCCTGCTCACCAGCGAAAACACCGGGAGGAGACTGGAAAAGTCCACCAGCGGAACAGCTCCAGTGCAAGGACAGGTGAGTCGGACATGACCGCGACGCAGCCGGAGAAGGCAGCCGCCCGGGCACCCGGGACACAGCCCCCCGCGCCCTGGGAGGGCTTCAGGGGCGGACTGTGGCGGGACGCCGTCGACGTCCGTGACGTCATCCGGTCGAACTGCACGCCCCACGAGGGCGACGGCTCCTTCCTGGCTGGTCCGACCGAGCGTACCGAGAAGGTCTGGCACCGGGTGAAGTCTGGCACCGGGTGCTGGGGATGCTCCCGCAGGAGATAGCCCGCGGCATCCACGACGTGGACGTGCGGACGCCCTCCGCCATCGACGCGTTCGCCCCCGGCTGCATCGACGAGGACCTCGACCTGATCGTCGGGCTGCGGACCGACGCCCCGCTCAAGCCCGCGATCATGCCCAAGCCTCGCCGGCTGTCCGCTGAGCCGCCTGTACTGCCACAACCCGGACACCATGCCGATGCGCGGCGGTACCCGCACCCCCGCCGACGAGATCGTCGGGAAGGCCGCCTCGTTCACCCCGTTCATCCCCGCCGCTGGCGGCGCCACCGTCAGCGGCGGCGAACCGCGGCTGCAACCGGTCTTCGCCGGTGAGCTGCTGCACCGCTTCCGGCACGAACTCGGCCTGCACACCGCCCTGGACACCTCCGGCTTCCTCGGCAGCCGGGCCCACGACGCGCTGGTGGCCGACACCGACCTCGTCCTGCTGGACATCAAGTCCTGGGAACCGGCGCTGTACCGGGAGCTCACCGGGCGCGAGCTGCGGCCGGCCCTGGACCTCGCCCGCCGGCTGGAGACGCTCGGCAAGGAGGTCCGGGTGCGCTTCGCCGTGGTGCCGGGACTGACGGACGGCGAGGCCGACGTCGAGGGCGTGGCCGCCTTCGCCGGCGGCCTGCCGAACGTCACCCGGGTGGACGCTTTGCCTTTCCACAAGCCCGGTGCGGGAACGTACGAGGCGCTCGGCAAGAGGTTCCCGGCGGCCGCCACCCCGTCGCCGGATCCGCAGGTCATGGACCGGGTACGGGCCCAGCTCCGGGCGCACGGCCTGCACACGGTCCGACCTTCGCCCCACGGGCCGGCGGAAGCGGGGATGCGGGGTGGTACGCATCTCCGCACGGTTCCCATAGGGTGAAATAAGGTGATGAGAGAGGAGTGTCGGTGGAGATCCTGGCGACCGGAGTGCAGAAGGACGAGCGGCCCCTGCTGGAGCGGGATTTCGCCGCCCGCTACCAGCTGCGCTGTCTGGAGACCTTCCTGACCATCGACACCGTGCCGCTCGCCGCAGGCTACGAGATCGTCAGCACCAGTGTGAACGCGCAGCTGGACGCCGACGTCCTGGAGGTGCTCGCCGAGGGCGGCACCAAGCTGATCGCCCAGCGGTCCACCGGATTCAACAACATCGACCTGGACGCGGCCGAACGTCTCGGCCTCACCGTCGCCCGCGTCGCCTACTACTCCCCGTACTCGGTGGCCGAATTCGCCTGGACGCTGGCCACCGCCCTCAACCGCCGGATCGTCCGCGCCGCCACCCGCACCCGCGACTTCGACTTCCGCCTCGACGGCCTGCTCGGCCGGGACTTCCGGGGCCGTACGGTCGGCGTCGTCGGCACCGGCAAGATCGGCGCGGCGTTCACGAGGATCGCGCACGGCTTCGGGATGAAGCTGCTGGGCTGGGACGTCGTACCCGATCCAGCCTGTGTCGAGCTGGGCATGGAGTATGTCGAACTGGACGTGCTGCTCACCGAGTCCGACCTGATCTCCCTGCATGTACCGCTGCTTCCCGACACCCACCATCTCGTCGGCGCGCACGCGCTGGCCCGGATGAAGGACGACGCGATCCTCATCAACTCCAGCCGCGGCGGGCTCATCGACTCCGCGGCCCTGGTCGAGACGCTGCGAGCCGGCCGGCTCGACGGCGTGGGCCTGGACGTCTACGAGGAGGAGGCCGGCGTCTTCTTCTTCGACAAGTCGTTGGAGATCATGACGGACGACACGCTGGCCCGCCTGCTCACCTTCTCCAACGTCCTGATCACCTCGCACCAGGCCTACTACACCGTGGACGCGCTCGACCAGATCGTCGAGGCCACGGTCCGCAACGTCGACGACTTCCTGGCCGGCCGGGTCGGTGCCGGCACCCTGGTCCCGAAACGCCCGGCGCGCCCGGCCCCCGCCCCGTGACACCCCAGGCCCCGAAACCATCCAGGAGAGACCAGCCCATGCGTATCGGAGTCCTCACCGCAGGCGGCGACTGCCCCGGCCTCAACGCCGTGATCCGATCGGTCGTGCACCGCGCGCTCACCGGGCACGGCGACGAGGTCATCGGCTTCGAGGACGGCTTCGTCGGGCTGCTCGAAGGCCGCTACCGCCCGCTCGGCCTCAACTCGGTCAGCGGCATCCTGGCCCGCGGCGGCACCATCCTCGGCTCCGCGCGCCTGGAGCGCGGCCGGCTGCGCGAGGCCGCGGACAACGCCGAGGAGCTGTGCCGCCAGTACGGCATCGACGCCCTCATCCCGATCGGCGGCGAAGGCACCCTGACCGCCGCCAAGATGCTGTCGGACGCCGGAATGCCGGTCGTCGGCGTGCCGAAGACCATCGACAACGACATCTCGGCCACCGACCGCACCTTCGGCTTCGACACCGCCGTCATGGTCGCCACCGAGGCCATCGACCGTTTGAAGACCACCGCCGAATCGCACCAGCGCGTCATGGTCGTCGAGGTCATGGGCCGGCACGCCGGCTGGATCGCCCTGGAGTCCGGTATGGCGGGCGGCGCGCACGGCATCTGCATCCCGGAGCGGCCGTTCGACCCCGCCGACCTGGTCGCGATGGTCGAGGAGCGCTTCGCCCGCGGCAAGAGGTTCGCCGTCATCTGCGTGGCCGAGGGCGCCCACCCCGCCGAGGGCACCATGGACTACGGCGTCGGCGAGGTCGACAAGTTCGGGCACGAGCGGTTCACCGGCATCGGCACCCGGCTCGCCGTCGAACTGGAGGAGCGCCTCGGCAAGGAGGCGCGTCCCGTCATCCTCGGCCACGTGCAGCGCGGGGGCGTCCCGACCGCCTACGACCGGGTGCTGGCCAACCGCTTCGGCTGGCACGCCGTCGAAGGCGTCCACAAGGGCGCCTTCGGGCACATGACCGCGCTGCGCGGCACCCAGATCGAGATGGTGCCGCTCGCGGACGCGGTGGTGGAGCTGAAGCGGGTCCCGGACGAGCGGATGGACGAGGCCGAGTCGGTGTTCTGACCCGGCCGTTCCCTGGCCGCTTCGCCGGGACCGCTTCCAGGGCCCGTTCCAGGGCGGTGGTTCAGCCGATGGTGAGGACGATCTTCCCGGTGTGGTGGCCGTGCTCGCTGGCGCGGTGCGCCTCGGCGGCGTCCGTCAGCGGGTACGTGCGGGCGATGCTCACCTGCAGCGAACCCTCCGCGTGCAGGGCCAGCGCACCGGCCAGCGCCGCCTCGGTGCGGTCCTGGCCGGGGCCGCCGCTGGAGAAGCGCACCTGGTGGGCGGGGGCGTGCATCGCGTCGGCGATGGTCACCACCCGCTCCGGGCCGCCGGCCAGCTCCACCGAGACGCCCAGCACGTCCCGGCCCGCCGCGTCCAGGACGGCGTCGACGGGGCCGCCGGACACGGCGCGGACCCGCTCGGCCAGGCCGTCGCCGTATGTCACGGGAACGGCGCCCAGCGAGCGCAGGTACTCGTGGTTCGCCTCGCTCGCCGTGCCGATGACCCGGACGCCGCGGGCCACCGCGAACTGCACGGCCAGCGTGCCGACGCCGCCGGCCGCGGCGTGGATCAGCAGGGTCTCGCCCGCTTTCACGTCCAGCAGTTCCAGGGTGCGCCAGGCGGTCTCGGCGGCGACGGGCAGCGCCGCGGCCTCGGCCCAGGACAGCGAGGCGGGCTTGACCGCCAGCCGGCCGGCGTCGACCACCAGCTGCTCGGCGTAGGCGCCGGCGACCGGGCCGAAGACCTCGTCGCCGACCGCCAGGCCGGTGACGCCCTCGCCGACCGCCTCCACGGTGCCGGACGCCTCCAGACCGGGTACGTGCGGCAGTTCCACCGGGAAGACGGCGGAGACCGCGCCGCTGCGGATCTTGCAGTCGAGCGGGTTCACGCCGGCGGCGTGCACGGTCAGCCGCACCTGGCCCGGTCCGGGAGCGGGCACCTCGATGTCGGTGGGCTGCAGGACGTCGGCGTCGCCGTACGCCGCGAACGCAATGGCCTTCGTCATGGGAACGCACTCCTCAAAGTGGTGGACAGCACCGAACCGTTCCGGCCCGGCCTCGTCGTGGTGTTCACAGCCTGGCCCGCGCGTCCCGGAAACCCGCCCCGCCTTTCGGACAGTCCCAGCTGTCCGAAAAGCCAGGCCGTAGCCGCAGCGCGCCCAGTTCCGTTGACGCTATGGAATCCAGCGGCTGGAACGAACCGGAACACGCTCTGACCGTGGCCCTGGAAGTCGTCCAGGCCCCGCTCGGCCAGACCCTGCCGACCCACATCTCGTACGGGGACACCGCAACCGGGCCATCGCCGAGGACCTGCACATCAGCGAGTCCACGGTGAAGTTCCACGTCGCGAACATCCTGAACAAACTCGATGTCGACACCCGCGGCGAGGCCGCGGCGCTGGCCCGTTCCGGGGGGACATTGCGGCGGCTTGAGGGGCGATTCACCAGAAGTACCCCGAACGGACCATGTACTTGATCCGGTGGGCACCGGCGGTGCAGTCTGATCCATCCGACGACGGCGGCGGATGAGGGAAGGTGCCCCGCGTGGCGACGACAGCGGACGAGGCGCCCGGCTACGGCTCCGGTCACGGCGCGGGCGACTGGCGGTGGACGCTGTTCTGCTGCCTGGCGGCCGCGGGTCTGCTCGGCGGCGCGCTGGGCGGCACTCTCTTCGAACTCACCGAGTACGGGCAGTACACCTATCTCGCCCTCGGGCCGATCGTCGGTGGCGCGCTCGGAGCGGTCTCGGGCGGTCTGGCCGGCGGGCTGCTGGTCTGTCTGCCGCCGCGCTGGGCGTTCGCCCCGGGGACGGCGCCGTCCTCCGCCGCCGCGGTGGTGGTCCTGCTGGAGCTGGGCACCGTCGACGCGTTCACCTCCGAGGGCGCCGTCGAGCAGTTCTTCTCCGGCGGCCCCGGGCTGCCGATGCTGCTCGTCCCGGCGCTGGCCGCGGCCGGTGTCGCGCACGTGGTGGCGCGCGGCTGCCGGCGGTTCGGCGGGGCGTTCTCCGGCAGCGCATGACCGCGCCCCGGGCGACAGCTCGGGGCTGCGGGCCGGGGCGCGGAATCCATCCGTGCGACAGGTGCGGTGTCAGCCGGTCTCAGCCGGTGTAGACCGCGAGCGCCTTGGTGAAGTCCCAGTTGTTCTGGCTGATTCCGCTGCAGGCGTCCGCGTCGGTGCCGGAACCGCACTTGCGGTCGCGGTTGACGGACCAGAAGCTGACGCGGGCCAGGTGGTGGCTGGTCGCGTAGGAGACCATCGACTTGAAGTTGGCGAGGGTGACCTTCTCGCCGGCGCTGTCGGTGATGCCGTTCATCGAGGAGAAGCCGACCTTGCGGTAGGCCGCGTCCGAGGAGAGCCCGTAAGCGCTGGCGACGGCGTTCTTCAGACCGTCGACCGCGGACTTGGTGGTGGCCGCCATGTCGACGGCGCCCTGGTCGTAGTCGAACGGCATGACCGCCCAGCCGTCCGCGTTCAGCCCGGCTGCGGCGCCCTTCTTGATCAGGTCCTTGCCGTTGGAGTCGGGCCCCGTGGGGGTGGTTCCGAAGGTGATGTACACCTTCACGTCGCTGTTGTTGGTCTTGATGATCTTCAGGGCGTCCACGGTGCGCTTGCGGACCGTGGAGTTCTCGACCGCCGAAGCCTCGATGTCGATGTCGATGGACTTCAGCTTGTAGGCGGTGATCGCCTTCTGGTACGCGCCGGCCAGTGCGGAGGCCGAGGTGCACTTCTCTTCGAGCTTGTTGCCGCTCCAGCCGCCGAAGGAGACGGTGACATCGCCGCCCGCGTTGCGGATCGCGTTGATCGTCGACGCGTCGGTGCCTCCGGTGAGCGCGCGGCTCCCGTCCCACTTGGGATTACAGCCGCCGTCGGAGAGCATGAAGGCCATCGTGAACTGCTTGATGCCGGTGGCCGACATGACGGACGTCGCGGACGGCGGGGTGCCCCAGCCGAGGTACAGGTACGGGGCCGCGATGCCGCTGGGGAGAGCGGCGGCGGCCTGCGGGGCGGCCTTCGCGGCGGTGGGGGTGGTGGCCTGGGCGGTCGCGCCGAGCGCGGACGCCGCGGCGAGCCCTACGGTCGCGGCCAGCGCGATGCGGCCGCGGCGGGAGTGCGGGAAGACGAGCATGGGGGAGAACTCCTAGCGTGTACGGGAGTTGGCTCTGGGAATGCTGCGTGAACGCTAGTGGTCCTGCATGCCTGCGACAAGAGATTGGTTAGGAAAGTTTCCTATTGCCATGGGAAGAAGAGCCGTTCAGCCGCCGGTACGGCCGTCCCGGCCGGGCCACGCGGACCAGCGGTAGCTGAGCTCCGGCCGCCCCACCTGCCCGTACTGCGGGCTGCGCACCGCGCGCCCGGTGTCCACCAGATGTTCCAGATAGCGCCGGGCGGTGATCCGCGAGACACCGACGGCCGCGGCCGCCGCGTTCGCCGAGATCCCGCTCACCGCCTCGCGCAGCGCTGCCGTGACCGCCTCCAGCGTCGGGGCGCTGAGCCCCTTCGGCAGCACCGGTGACTCCGGGCTGCGCAGCGACGCCAGCGCCCGGTCCACCTCGTCCTGCCCCGAGGCCTCGCCCCCGGCCAGCTCACGGCGGAACCGGGCCCACCGGTCGAGGCGGTCGCGCAGGGTGGGGAACGTGAACGGCTTGAGCAGGTACTGCACGACGCCGGCGGACACCGCCTGCCGCACCACCCCGAGGTCGCGGGCGGACGTCACCGCGATGACGTCGGCGGTGTGACCGGCCGCCCGCATCGCCTGGACGACCTGCAGACCGTGCCCGTCCGGCAGATGGAGGTCCTGCGCCAGCTCCAGTTCAGCGGTGGCGAAGTCCACCGCCTCGTCCGCGCGGCCCAGTTCGATCAGCGAGACCACGGTGTGCAGCCGGTTGGAGGCCTCGTGCGCCTGGGAGCGCAGCGCCTCGGCGAAGCCCCGCACCGAGTCCAGCTCGCCGGTCAGCACCTGCAGATCGGTGTGGTCCCGCAGGGTGACGACGGTGCCCCGGCGCTCCCCGCCGAGCACCGGTGAGGTGTTGACGACCACGACCCGCTCGGCGGTGAGATGCACCTCGTCGACGCGGGGCTCGGCCGCGAGCAGCGCGCCGGTGAGCGACGCGGGCAGCCCGAGGCCGTCCACGTAGCCGCCGACGACCTCGCCGGTGAGACCGAGCAGTTCGCGGGCCGCGTCGTTGCAGAGCAGCACCCGGCGGTCGGCGCCGAGCAGGATCAGCCCCTCGCGCACCGCGTGCAGGGTCGCCTGGTGGTAGTCGTACATCCGGCTCAGTTCGGTGGCGGCCATGCCGTGCGTGTGGCGGCGCAGCCGGGCGTTGGCGAGGTACGTGCCGAGGCCGCCGATCGCGAGCGCGGCGGCCGCGACGGCGATCAGTACGGTCAGCTGGCCGCGCACCTCGTGGCTGATCGCGTCCACCTTGATGCCGACGCTGACCAGCGCGATGACCCGGCCGCCGGGCCCGTCGCGCACCGGTGCCACGACCCGCACCGACGGGCCGAGCGTGCCGGTGTACGTCTCGGTGAAGGTCTCGCCGCGCAGGGCCCGCGCGGTGTGGCCGAGGAACGGCTCGCCGATCCGCTGCGGGTCGGGGTGGGTCCAGCGGATGCCGTCAGGCGCCATGATCGTCACGAAGTCCACGCCGGCGTCGGCGACCACCCGCTGCGCGTACGGCTGGAGCACCGTGCTCGGATCGGTGCCGGGCGCCGCGAGGGCGGCCTGCCGGACGGTGGGGGAGTCGGCGATCGACGCGGCCGCCGCCCGCACCCGGCCGTCCGCCCCGTCCTCGGCCCGGCTGTGCGCCTGGACGTAGGCCAGCACCGCGCACCCCGCGACGACGACGGCCACGATCACCACCTGCATGGCGAACAGCTGGCCGGCGAGGCTGCGGGGACGCGAGGGAGCGCGCCGGATCATCGGCATGCCCCACAGTCTGCACGCCCTACCGAGAACTCAATGAACGCAAACGTGACCCCGGTCACGCGGCCGCGCATAGTCACCGAAGTTACCGAGACCTCGGGAGGCAGACGTGACGACGCAGAGCCGCGACGTGACCACGCAGAGCCGCAAGAAGGACCGTACGCACTATCTGTATCTGGCAGTGATCGCGGCGGTCGTCGCCGGGATCGTGCTGGGACTGGCCGCACCCGGTGTGGCCAAGGAGTTCAAGCCGCTGGGCACCGGCTTCGTGAACCTGATCAAGATGATGATCTCGCCGATCATCTTCTGCACGATCGTGCTCGGCATCGGATCGGTGCGCAAGGCCGCCAAGGTCGGCGCCGTGGGCGGGCTCGCGCTCGGCTACTTCATGGTGATGTCGACGGTGGCGCTCGCCATCGGCCTGGTGGTCGGCAATGTGCTGCACCCGGGCAGCAGCCTGCACCTGACCACGGCGGCGAAGGCGGCCGGGCACAAGCAGGCGGCCGGCAGCGAGGGGACCGTCGACTTCCTGCTCGGCATCATCCCCAAGACGATGGTGTCGTCCTTCACCGAGGGCCAGGTGCTGCAGACGCTGCTGGTCGCGCTCCTGGTCGGCTTCGCCGTTCAGGCGCTCGGAAAGGCCGGGGAGCCGGTGCTGCGGGGCGTCGGGCATATCCAGCGGCTCGTCTTCCGGGTGCTGTCGATGATCATGTGGGCGGCGCCGGTGGGCGCGTTCGGCGCCATGGCGGCGGTGGTCGGCGAGACCGGCACGGGCGCGCTGAAGTCGCTGGCCGTGATCATGATCGGCTTCTATGTCACCTGCGCGATCTTCGTGGTCGTGATCCTCGGCACCCTGCTGCGGCTGGTCGCCGGTGTGAACCTCTTCCACCTGCTGAAGTACCTCGGCCGCGAGTTCCTGCTGATCCTGTCGACCTCGTCGTCCGAATCGGCCCTGCCGCGGCTGATCGCCAAGATGGAGCACCTGGGCGTCAGCCGCCCGGTGGTCGGTATCACCGTGCCGACCGGCTACTCGTTCAACCTCGACGGCACCGCCATCTATCTGACGATGTCCTCGCTGTTCATCGCCGAGGCGATGGGCGACCCGCTGTCGGTCGGCCAGCAGATCTCCCTGCTGCTCTTCATGATCATCGCCTCGAAGGGCGCGGCCGGTGTCACCGGCGCCGGCATCGCCACCCTGGCGGGCGGCCTGCAGTCGCACCAGCCCGCCCTGGTCGACGGGGTCGGCCTCATCATCGGCATCGACCGCTTCATGAGCGAGGCCCGCGCCCTGACCAACTTCGCGGGCAACGCCGTCGCGACGGTCCTCGTCGGCACCTGGACCAAGGAGTTCGACAAGGACCGCGCCGTCCGGGTCTTCGCCGGGGAACTGCCCTTCGACGAGTCCACCCTGGTGGACGACCACGCCGAGGCGGCCCCGAAGGTCGACACAGCGGAGACGGCCGACACGATGCCGGCCCCCAGGGACCACGAAACCGTGAAGGCCGGTTAGCGGTTCGCGCAGGGCGGTCAGGGGTTCTGCAGGCCGGCCCAGAAGCGTTCGCTGACGGTGTCCAGGAAGGCCCGGCCGCCCGCGCCGCCCGACGCGGGTACGTCGTTGCCCCAGTTGAGGGTCGCGACCATCACGGACTGGTACTCCGAGTGCATGCCGCGCAGCACCGGTTCGATCCGGTGCCGGGGCAGCGGCACCAGGGCCGTGACGGGTTTGACGTACGCCTGCCAGCGGGTCGCCACGGCTTCCCGCAGCAGTGCGTCCAGCCGCTTGTCGCCGCCGGTGACCGTCAGGAGTTCCGGCAGCGACAGGCCGAGCACGTCGGCCAGTGCCGCGGTCTGCCGCTCGTTGCCGGTCCAGCGGCCCTGGACCTCCATGCGTTCGTAGTCGGAGATCGGCATGCCGACCGCCCGCGCCAGGTCGGAAGGGGCGATACCGCGGGCCCAGCGGTGTTCCAGCAGGGTGGTCGGCGTGCTCATGAGATCGGACGGGTCGCACCACAGGGCGCCGGCCAGAGCGGGCAGCTCGGAGGCGCGCGGCACGAGTTCACCGCGCTCCCAGGCGGCGATGGTCTCGGGCCGTACGGGGGTGCCGTAGGAGGTCCACATGGCATGGGCGATGTGGGAGTGGTTCATCCCGAGCTGGGCACGCAGCCGTCTGATCGCCGATGCGTCGAACGGCAGCCGGGGCGGATCAGAAGAGGGTCGGTGCACGGGGTCAGCGTAGGGGTGCCGGTGCCGCGTCCCCATGGTGCGGACCACCGAACCGGGGCGCGTGAATACGCCACCGGTTCGGAGGAACGTACGAGTGCGGAGGTCAGGCCGGTCGCAGCCAGACCGTGGCCAGCGGCGGGAGGGTGAGCAGGAGGCTCTGCTCCTGCCCGTGCCAGGACGTCGGTTCGGCCTTGAGCGGGTGCCCGGTGCTGCCGGTGGCGGTGCCGCTGCCGCCGTAGCGCGCGTCGTCGGTGTTCAGCACCTCCTGCCAGGCCCGGTCGGGAACACCGATCCGGTAGTTCTCGCGGACCACCGGTGAGAAGTTGCTGACGCACACCAGCGGTTCGCCGTCCGCGTCGTAGCGGAGGAACGAGAAGGTGTTGTCCTCGGCCGCGCCGCCGTCGATCCAGGCGAAGCCGCCCGGGTCGGTGTCGCGCTGCCAGAGGGCCGGCGTCGCGTTGTAGGTGCGGTTCAGCTCCCGGACCAGATCGCGGACCCCGCGGTGGTCGGCGGCCGCCGCGTACGTCTCGTCCAGCAGCCACCAGTCGGGCCCGTGGTCGTGCGACCACTCCGCGCCCTGCGCGAACTCCTGCCCCATGAAGAGCAGCTGCTTGCCCGGATGCGCCCACATGAAGCCGAGGTACGCGCGGTGGGTGGCGCGCTGCTGCCACCAGTCGCCGGGCATCTTCGAGACCAGCGAGCGCTTGCCGTGCACGACCTCGTCGTGGGAGATCGGCAGCACGTAGTTCTCGGAGTAGGCGTAGACCATCGAGAACGTCATCTCGTGGTGGTGGTACTTGCGGTGCACCGGCTCCTTCGCCACGTACTCCAGCGAGTCGTGCATCCAGCCCATGTTCCACTTCAGCCCGAAGCCGAGCCCGCCGGAGTCGGTGGAGCGGGTGACGCCGTCCCAGGCGGTGGACTCCTCGGCGATCGTCACGACCCCCGGGCAGCGCCGGTAGACGGTCGCGTTCATCTCCTGCAGGAACGCCACCGCGTCCAGGTTCTCCCGGCCGCCGTGCTGGTTGGGCGTCCATTCGCCGTGCTCACGCGAGTAGTCCAGGTAGAGCATCGAGGCCACCGCGTCGACCCGCAGGCCGTCGATGTGGAACTCCTCGCACCAGTAGACGGCGTTGGCCACCATGAAGTTCCGGACCTCGGTGCGGCCGAGGTCGAACTCCAGGGTGCCCCAGTCCGGGTGCTCGGCGCGGTTCGGGTCGCCGTGCTCGTAGAGCGGGACGCCGTCGAAGTTGGCCAGCGCCCAGTCGTCCTTCGGGAAGTGCGCGGGCACCCAGTCCATGATCACGCCGAGCCCCGCCCGGTGCAGCGCGTCGACGAGGAACTTGAAGTCGTCGGGGGAGCCCAGCCGCGAGGTCGGCGCGTAGTACGACGTCACCTGGTAGCCCCAGGAGCCGCCGAACGGGTGCTCGGCCACCGGCATCAGCTCGACATGGGTGAACCCCAGGTCGGCGACGTACGTGGGCAGCTGCTCCGCCAGCTCGCGGTAGGTCAGACCCGGCCGCCAGGACGTCAGATGCACCTCGTAGACCGAGAACGGCGCCTGGTGGACGGGGACCGCGGCGCGCCGGGCCATCCAGTCGGCGTCGTTCCAGGTGTGGTGCGAGGAGGTGACGATCGACGCCGTCGCGGGCGGCAGTTCGGTGCTGCGGGCCATCGGGTCGGCCTTCAGCGTGCGGCCGCCGTCCGGGCGGGCGATGTCGAACTTGTACGCCGTCCCGTCGCCGACCCCCGGCACGAACAGCTCCCACACGCCGGTGGAGCCGAGCGAGCGCATCGGGAAGCCGGTGCCGTCCCAGAAGTTGAAGCCGCCCGCGACCCGCACCCCGCGGGCGTTGGGCGCCCAGACGGCGAACCGGGTGCCGGTGACGCCCTGGTGGGTCATCGGCCGGGCGCCGAGCGCCTCCCACAGCTGCTCGTGGCGGCCCTCACCGATCAGGTGCAGGTCCAGCTCGCCGAGCGAGGGCAGGAACCGGTACGGGTCCTGCACGGGGTGCTCGCCGTCCGCGTACCGCACCAGCAGTTCGTACTCGGGGATCTCCCGCAGCGGCAGCACCCCGGCGAACAGCCCGTCGCCCTCGTCCAGCAGTTCCGCGCGCAGTCCCTTCGCGGTGACCGCCACTCCCAGCGCGTACGGCCGCAGCACCCGGAACAGCACGCCGCCGGTCACCGGATGGGCACCGAGCAGCCCGTGCGGGTCGTGGTGCGCACCGTCCAGCAGCCTGCCACGGTCCGCGTCGTCCAGCGGTTCCGCGGGCCGGACGCCGCGGACCGCGACCCGCGCCGGAGCGGCGTCCTGGGTCGGGGTGGCGGGCGGCGAGACCGGCCTGGCCGGCACGACAGGGGCGGGCGCGGCGGGGAGCCGCGGGGAGCGGCGGCCGGGGGGCCGGGCCGGGGGGTGGTGATGGAGCCCGGGTCCCGGGTCTCGCCCCGGGACGGCGGAACGGCCTCCGTCGTCTGCCGGGGAGCGCTCCCCGGGCGGGCGGGCGGGTCACCCCGGACTCGTATCCCCGTGCGGCGGCCTCCGACACCGCCGGAGCCGGAGCCGGGGCAGGAGCAGGAGCAGGCGCCGGAGTCACTGCGGGTGTGGGCGCGGCAGCCAAGCGCGGCGGGCGTCACGGGGAGGCGGTAGGCCGAGCGGCTCGCCCGGCGCCTTCTCCGCCGGGGATACGGCGGTGGTGGGCACGGCGGCGGGCGCGCCCGGCGTGAGGGGAGACGGCTGGCGCTCGGTCACGGTGTGATCCTCCTCGGAGGGGGGTTGGATGCGAGGCGGTCGATGGCTGACATCGGAATGGGGAGCCAGGCGGGGCGGTGCCGGGCCTCGTACAGGACTTCGTAGACGGCCTTGTCGGTCTCGTAGGCGCGTATCAGTACGGGCTGGTCGCGCGGATCGGTGCCCGACGTCGCGGCGTAGCCGGTGCAGAACGCGTCCCGGTGCCGTTCCGCCCACGCGCCGGCGGTCGGTGCGGCCGGATCGCGGTGCCGGGCGGCGTAGTCGAAGGAGCGCAGCATCCCCGCGACGTCCTGTACCGGTGGCGCCGGCAGCCGGCGCTCCGACAGCGGACGCGAGGGCTCGCCCTCGAAGTCGATCAGCAGCCAGTCGTGGTCCGCGGTGCGCAGCGCCTGGCCGAGATGCAGATCGCCGTGGATGCGCTGGGCGGCCACCCGCGCTCCGGTGCCGCCGAGTTCCGACAGGTCGTGGAAGGCCGCCCTCAGCCGGGTGCGGTACGGGCGCAGCTCCGGGACCTCGGCCGCGGCGGTGTCCAGCCGCTGCGCCATGGTCGCCGCGATCAGCTGGATCCTGCGGCGGTCCAGCGAACCGGTGGGCAGCGCGCGGGCCAGCGCGGCATGGACCTCGGCGGTGGCGGCGCCCAGGGCGCGGGCGTCGGCGGTGAACTCCGTACCGTCGTCCATCGCCCGCAGGGCCAGCTCCCAGCCGTCGGCCGACCCGGGCAGATAGCGCTGCAGCACGCCGAGCGTCGCGGGTTCCGCGCCGATGCCGTCCGGGGTGCCGGCCGGCTCCGGCAGTTCCAGCGCCTCGAACCAGGCGGCCGGCGCCGCGACCCGCCGGGAGCCGTCGCGGGCCAGGGCGAGGGAGAGTTCGAGGTCCGGGTTGGCGCCGGGGGAGACCCGGCGGAACACCTTGAGGATGTACTCGTCGCCGTAGATGACCGAGGTGTTCGACTGCTCGGCGGTGGACAGCCGCGGAGCCAGCCCGGCCGGGACGGTGGCCGACGGCTCGGTGAGGAAGCGCAGCCGACCGGTGCGGCCGGGGGCGCGGAGACGTTCCAGCAGCACCGCGGTGAGCCGCGGGTCGTACAGCCCCTCGTAGATCGTCAGACCGTCGAGTGGCCCGCCGGTGGCCTGGCCGACGGCGGCGGGCGCGAGCGAGGGCGGGAGCAGCGTGCGGGTGCCGAGCAGCAGTTGGTAGCAGTCGGCGCGGCGGCCGGCCTGCTCCACGTCGAGCAGCAGATGGAGCAGGCCCGGGGTGCCCAGGCGGCCGCCCAGGGGCAGCAGTTCGGTCGCCGACACCAGGTCGAAGCCGGTGATCGGCCGGCCCTTGCCGGCGAACCAGCGCTGCTGCGGTAGCCATTCCAGCAGCAGTGGGCTGAGCGAGTGCAGCAGCCCGGGGGCTGTGGCCGGTGAACGGCCGGTGGTAGGAGAGGTGCGGGTCCAGGAGCTGTCCGACATGACGTCCTTTCCCCGGGGAATCGCGCACCCTGCCCGGAAGCGTGCGGCGGGGAGTGCGCGTAAGCCTCCCGGATGACGGGCGGTGGCTGTCCGGCGACACGGGGAGCCTGCCCCGGCCGGGTGACAGGAAACCGCCGTACGGGCCCGCCCGGAGGGTGTTCCGGGCGGGCCCGCCGGTCGGGGGCCGGCGGCCTGGGGGTAACTCCCAGCGGTAGCTGGGGGAGCTACACGGGGTCGCGGCGCAGCCGGAACCAGTAGAAGCCGTGACCGGCGAGGGTCAGCAGATAGGGCAGTTCGCCGATGGCGGGGAACCGCACCCCGCCGATGAGCTCGACCGGGTGCCGGCCGCTGAACGTCCGCAGATCCAGCTCGGTGGGCTGGGGGAAGCGGGAGAAGTTGTGGACACACAGGACGAGGTCGTCGCCGTATTCCCGCAGGAACGCCAGTACAGCGGGGTTGCTGGAGGGCAGTTCCGTGTAGGAGCCGAGGCCGAAGGCCGGGTTCTGCTTGCGGATCTCGATCATGCGCCGGGTCCAGTGCAGCAATGAGGACGGGCTGCTCATCGCCGCTTCGACGTTGGTGACCTGGTAGCCGTAGACCGGATCCATGATGGTCGGCAGATAGAGCCGGCCGGGGTCGCACGAGGAGAAGCCCGCGTTGCGGTCGGGCGTCCACTGCATCGGGGTGCGGACCGCGTCCCGGTCGCCGAGCCAGATGTTGTCGCCCATGCCGATCTCGTCGCCGTAGTACAGGATCGGCGAGCCGGGCAGCGACAGCAGCAGTGCCGTGAACAGTTCGATCTGGTTGCGGTCGTTGTCCAGCAGCGGGGCGAGCCGGCGGCGGATGCCGATGTTGGCCCGCATCCGCGGGTCCTTGGCGTACTCCGCGTACATGTAGTCGCGCTCTTCGTCGGTGACCATTTCGAGGGTCAGCTCGTCATGGTTGCGCAGGAAGATGCCCCACTGGCAGGTCTGCGGGATGGCCGGGGTCTTGGCCAGGATTTCCGAGACGGGGTAGCGCGATTCGCGGCGCACGGCCATGAAGATGCGCGGCATCACCGGGAAGTGGAACGCCATGTGGCACTCGTCGCCGCCGCGCTGGAAGTCGCCGAAGTAGTCGACGACGTCCTCCGGCCACTGGTTGGCCTCGGCGAGCAGCACGGTGTCCGGGTAGTGCAGGTCGATCTCGGCGCGGACCCGCTTCAGGAACTGGTGGGTCTGCGGCAGGTTCTCGCAGTTGGTGCCCTCCTGTTGGTAGAGGTAGGGCACCGCGTCGAGCCGGAAGCCGTCGATCCCCAGATCGAGCCAGAACCGCAGCGCGGCCAGGATCTCCTCCTGGACCTGCGGGTTCTCGTAGTTGAGATCCGGCTGGTGGGAGAAGAACCGGTGCCAGTAGTACTGCTTGCGCACCGGGTCGAAGGTCCAGTTGGACGTCTCGGTGTCGACGAAGATGATCCGCGCGTCCTGGAACTCCTTGTCGTCGTCCGCCCAGGTGTAGTAGTCGCCGTACGGGCCGTCCGGGTCGGAACGGGACTGCTGGAACCAGTCGTGCTGGTCACTCGTGTGGTTCATGACGAAGTCGATGATCACGCGCATGCCGCGCTGGTGCGCCGCGTCCACGAACTCCACGAAGTCGGCGAGGTCGCCGAATTCCGGGAGCACGGCGGTGTAGTCGGAGACGTCGTAGCCCCCGTCGCGCAGTGGCGAGGCGAAGAAGGGCGGCAGCCACAGGCAGTCCACCCCGAGCCATTGCAGGTAGTCGAGCTTGGCGGTGATGCCCTTCAGGTCACCGACACCATCGCCGTTGCTGTCCTGGAAGGACCGCACGAGGACTTCGTAGAACACCGCCCGTTTGAACCAGTCGGGATCTCGGTCCTTTGCCGGTGTGTCCTCGAAGGTGTCGGGAACGGGTTCGTTGACGATCAACTGAGTGACCCTCCGATCGAAGGAGACGGTCGCAGATGAACGATGTGCGCGGGCGTACGGCCCGGTTCGAGGCGCACATAGTTTTCCCTGCCCCAGTGGTAGGTCTCGCCGGTGAGCTCGTCGCGCACCGGGACGGACTCGTGCCAGGTCAGGCCGAGCTCCGGCATGTTCAACGAGACGGTGGCCTCCTGGGTGTGGTGGGCGTCGAGGTTGACGACCACCAGTACGACGTCCTCGCCGCTGCGCTTGGAGTACGCGAGCACCGCGTCGTTGTCCGTGGGGTGGAAAGCCAGCTCACGCAGCTGCTGCAGGGCCGGATGGCGGCGCCGCAGCCGGTTGAGCCGTGTGATGAACGGGGCCAGCGAGCGTCCTTCCGCCTCGGCCGCGGCCCAGTCGCGGGGACGCAGCTCGTACTTCTCCGAGTGCAGGTATTCCTCGCCGCCGTGTCGTACGGCGTCGCCCTCGTACAGCTCGAAGCCCGCGTAGACCCCCCAGGTGGGTGACATCGTCGCGGCCAGCACGGCGCGCACCTCGAACGCGGGGCGGCCACCGTGCTGAAGGTACGCGTGCAGGATGTCCGGCGTGTTGACAAAGAAATTCGGCCGCATGTAACTGGCCGCGTCCCCGGACAGCTCCGTCAGGTAGTCGGTCAGCTCCTCCTTGGCGGTGCGCCAGGTGAAGTACGTGTACGACTGCTGGAAGCCGATCTTCGCCAGGGTGTGCATCATCGCCGGCCGGGTGAACGCCTCGGCCAGGAAGATCACGTCGGGATCGGTGCGGTTGATGTCGGCGATGACCTTCTCCCAGAAGACCACCGGCTTGGTGTGCGGGTTGTCGACCCGGAAGATCCGTACGCCGTGCTCCATCCAGTACCGCAGGACGCGCAGCGTCTCGCGCACGATGCCGGGCATGTCGGCGTCGAAGGCGATGGGGTAGATGTCCTGGTACTTCTTCGGCGGGTTCTCGGCGTAGGCGATGCTGCCGTCGGGCCGGTGGGCGAACCAGTCCGGATGCTTGTCGACCCAGGGGTGGTCGGGGGAGCACTGCAGGGCGAAGTCGAGGGCGATCTCCAGCCGCAGCTCGCGGGCCTGCTCCACGAAGAAGTCGAAGTCCTCGATGGTGCCCAGATCGGGGTGGATCGCGTCGTGCCCGCCCTCCGGCGAGCCGATCGCCCAGGGGCAGCCGACATCGTCCGGGCCCGCGACGAGGCTGTTGTCCGGGCCCTTGCGGAAGGCCGTGCCGATCGGATGGATCGGCGGCAGGTACAGGACGTCGAAGCCCATCGCGGCGACGGCCGGCAGCCGTTCGGCCGCGGTGCGGAAGGTGCCGGACCGCGGCGGGCTGCCCTCCTTGACGACCGCGCCCTCGGAGCGCGGGAACAGCTCGTACCAGGAGCCGAACAGCGCCCGCCGGCGCTCGACCTGCAGCGGCATCGGACGGGAGGCGGTGACCAGCTCCCGCAGCGGGAACCGGTCGAGGACGGCGGTGACCGCGGGGGCCACGGCCGCGGCGTGCCGTTCCGCCGCGGTCCTGTTCTCGTCGAGCAGTACGTCGACGGCGGCGAGTACGGCGGCCCGGCCGTCGTTCTTGGGCACCCCGGCGGCGGCCAGCTCGTGCAGCCGGGCGCCCTCGGCGAGGACCAGGGCGGTGTCGATCCCGGCCGGGATCTTGATGCCGGCGACATGCCGCCAGGTGGTGACCGGATCGCTCCAGGCCTCCACGGTGTACGTCCAGCGGCCTTCCGCCGGCGGGGTGACGTCCGCGCCCCACCGGTCGGTGCCGGGGGCCAGCTCCCGCATGGGGGTCCAGGGTCCCGAGCGGCCGTTGGGGTCGCGCAGCACGACATTGGCGGCGACCGCGTCATGGCCTTCGCGGAAGACCGTGGCGGTGACCTGGAAGGTCTCGCCGGCGACCGCTTTGGCCGGCCGGCGGCCGCAGTCCACGAGCGGGCGGACGTCGAGGACGGGGATGCGACCGATCATTGCCTCACCTGGGAGCGCTGGGGAGTGGACAGGAGGGGGATGCTCCGGAGGCTGCTTGCGCCGGCGGGCGGCGGCGCGGCGGGCGGCTTCCTTGCGTGCTCCCGCTCTTTGTATCTGCTCCTGTGGACGTGTTCTCGCGTGCATGGCCGCTCCTGTCCGCGTTCACTCGGTTGGAGGGTCGGGCGAATGGCGGAGTCATGAGGGGGATGAAGTGACTCCGCATTGCCGGGAGCCTTCCCATTGGATGGCAGTCAAAAGCTCCCGGGAAGGGGTACCGGTGCGTACTTTGCGGGGAGTTGGAGAAGCCGTCCGGCCCCGCAGGACGGGAGGGGCCGGACGGCTGGTCGGTGAATATGCCGGAGGACGGTCAGAGCGGGCGGCTGGACCAGGTCTGCCAGGGCTGCGCGGCCACCCAGCCGGCGATGGAGGTGAGCTTGATCCCCAGCCCCTGCTCGGCCTCCCGCGGGTCGCCGTCCATCAACCGCTCGTCCGTGCCCTCCGCCATGTAGTGGTAGATCCCGGCGACGCCGGCGGCCGCGTTCGGGCCGATGGCCTTGGCCAGCGCGGCCTCGAAGGCGGCGGGCGGCAGGGCCTGGTACGCGACGGGCCGGCCGAGGCCCTCGGCGAACGCGGCGGCGAGTTCGTTCCCGTCGACGGCCTGTCCGCCGCCGATGTCCAGGACCCGGCCGTCGAGGCCGTCGTTGAAGAGCGCGGCGGCCACCGCGACCGCCAGGTCGTCGTGCGAGATCCAGGCGATCCGCCGGTCGGCCGGCAGCGGGTACGCGAGCACGCCCTCGTCGACCAGGGCCGGCCCGTTCCAGGGACTGAACAGGTTGTCGAGGTACACCGGTGGCCGCAGCACGACCAGCGGCACACCGCAGTCCGCCAGCACCGCCTCGGCGATCCGGCGGGTCTCGAACGCGGCCACTCCGGCGGTGTCCGAGGGCACGCGGGTGTTCGCGTTGTACACGATCCGGGTCACCCCGGATTCGAGCGCGGCCTCCGCGATGTGCATCGCATACGTCTCAATACGTAGGGGGTCGTACTCCAACGGCATGGTCACTACTGCGTGTGTGGCGCCCTTGAACGCCCACATCACGTCGTCCCGGCTACCGAGGTCACCGGCCACGAACGAGACCCCCGCGATGTCCGGGCGCGCTACGGCCGGCCGCCGCGTCAGGCTGCGGACCCGGTGCCCGCGTCCGGCGAGCAGCCGGGCCACGGCGCCCCCCTGGAAGCCGGTCGCTCCCACGACCAAGCAACGCTGGTGAATCTCCTCCGACATCGGTGTGTCGCCCTTCGCTAGAATGAATCAGCGATTCCGCCTCACCTCAGGCTGGTCGGGGCGCACAGGGGCGGCAATAAGCAAACCGGGACGGGGATTAAGGGTTCGTCCATGGAATCTGGCGGGAACGACCTCCTCAGCGAACTGCTCAGGCCACTGCGCCTGACCGGCGTGTTCGACAGCCTCTGGACGGTGCGGGCGCCCTGGGCGATCGAGGGGGACTCCGAGCAGAGCTGCGCGATCCTGCACTACATGGTCGAGGGCGACTGCTGGATCAGCGCGGGCGACTGCCCGCCGATCCAGCTCCACCAGGGGGACTTGGCGGTCTTCCCCACCGGGACCGCGCACCGCCTCTCCGATCTGCCCGGCCGGCAGGGCGTCCCGCTCAGGGCGGTGCTCCCGGAGCGCGAACCCGGCACGTCAGGAGTGCTCGTCGTGGAGGGCACCGGCGAGCGGAGCCGCATCCTGTGCGCCGGACTGCACTACGACGCGACGGCCGCGACCTCGCTGTACCGGGCGCTGCCGTGGTCGCTGGTGCTGGACCGGACGCAGGTCGACAAGGAACCGCTGCTGCGCGACACCCTCGCCTCGCTCGCCGCCGCCGAGCGGCGCGGCGAGCCGGGATCGCAACTCGTCACCCTGCGGGCGTTCGAGATGGCCTTCGTGCTGGCGCTGCGCCCGCTGCTGCGCGAGCTCTCCGACAACCCGGCCGTGCTGCCCGCGCTGCGTCACCCGGGCATCAGCAGGGCGCTCATCATCGTCTCCACCCGCTTCTCGGAACCGTGGACGATCGAGGCGCTGGCCCGCGAGGTCGGCATGTCACGGTCGGCCTTCACCGCCACCTTCCGGGAGCTGGTGGGCGAGGCGCCGGCCCGGCATCTGACCGGGCGTCGGATGCAGGAGGCCGCCCGGCTGCTCACCGAGACGGCGGTTCCGCAGGCGGCCGTGCCGCCCCGCGTCGGCTACCAGAGCGCGGTCGGGTTCCATCTGGCGTTCCGCAAGTGGTTCGGGACAACGCCTGGTGAATACCGCGGCAACTGGCCGGTTCATAAACGGGACCGGCAGGACGTTCATTGATTAGCACACGTGTATGAGGCAGTCTCTTCAACGGCGCGTCGAAGATCGTTGAGGAGACACGGTGACCAGGTCCGGCCAGGAGTACAAGGATTCGCTGCGAGACGGACGCGAGATATGGATCGACGGGGAGCGGGTCAAGGACATCACCCGCCACCCGGCCTTCCGCAACACCGTCGACTCCATCGCGGGACTGTACGACCTCTCCCACGACTCCGCGCACTCCGCCGTACTCACTGAAGGCGGCGTCCACCGGGCCTTCCTGATACCCCGTTCGTACGAGGACCTGGTCGCCCGCCGAAAGGCGCACAAGGTGTGGGCAGAGGCGAGTTTCGGCTATCTCGGCCGCACTCCCGACTACATGGCGGCCGGGATCGCGGGCTTCGCGGCGGCGCCGGGGCTGTTCACCACGGACACCTTCGACGGCGCTCCGAACGTCGCGGCATACCACCGGCGGATGTCGGAGGGCGATCTCTATCCGACGTTCACCATCACCAATCCGCAGATCGACCGGACGAAGTCCGCGGCCGAGCAGGAGCGCGACGACCTCGTCGTCCGGGTGGTGGCGGAGCGCGACGGCGGCATCGTCGTCCGCGGCGCCAAGATGATCGGCACCGCGGCGGTCTTCGGCAACGAGGTCCTCGTCGGCACCATCGAGCCGCTGGCCCCGCAGGACGTCGAGCACGCGCTGTGCTTCTCGATACCGGTCGACACCCCCGGCCTGAAGTTCATCTCCCGCACCTCGTACGAGGCCCAGGCCCGCAGCGTCTTCGACAACCCGCTCTCCTCGCGCTTCGACGAGAACGATGCCCTGCTGGTCTGCGAGGACGTCTTCGTCCCGTGGGAGAACGTGCTCGCGTACCGCAACGTCGACGTCTGCTTCGGGCAGTGGTGGCAGACCCCCGCGTACGTGAACTTCGTCCACCAGGCCGCCACCCGCTTCTGGACCAAGCTGGAGTTCCTCACCGGCGTCGCGATCCTGCTCGCCAAGGCCAACAACACCTACCAGCTGCCGCCGGTGCAGACCCAGATCGGCCGGCTGATGGGCTGGGTGGCGCAGGCCAGGTCGATGGTGCTGGCCGCCGAGGCCGGGTACGAGCAGGTCGACGGCGGACGCGGCGGCGTGATGCCCGACAAGGAGATCTCCTACGCCCACCGGATCATGGCCGGTGACCTCTACCCCAGGGCGATCAGCGAGATCAAGCTGCTGGCCGGTGGCGGTGTCATCCAGCTCCCCGCCTCCGCGCAGGACCTGCTGCACCCGGAGATCGGCCCCGTCATCGCGAAGTACATCCGCTCGCCGGGACACCCGGCGCAGGACCGCGTCAAGCTGCTCAAGCTCGCCTGGGACGCGCTCGGCACGGAGTTCGCCGGACGGCACGAGCAGTACGAGCGCTTCTACCACGGCGCCCCGCACGTCTATCTGCTGCAGCAGGCGTGGGAGGGCGACACCGGTGCCTGCGAGAGCCTGGCCCGGACCTGCCTCGACGGGTACGAACTGCAGCCGCTGCCCCGGGCCTGAGGCGATGGTGCATCGACGCGGCCTCGCGCTCGCCCTGCTGGCCTCGACCCAGCTCCTGCTGATCCTCGACACCGCGATCATCAACGTGGCGCTGCCCTCCATCGGCGCCGACCTCGGCACCGACGCCGCCGGCCTGTCCTGGGTCGCCAACGCGTACCTGATCACCTTCGGCGGCTTCCTGCTGCTGGCCGGCCGGGTCGCCGACCTCGTCGGCCACCGCCGGCTCTTCACGGCCGGACTGGCGCTGCTGTCCGCCGCCTCACTCGGCGGCGCCTTCGCCGGCGACAGCCGGCTGCTCGTCGCCGCCCGCGCCCTGCAAGGGGTCGGGGCGGCCTGCGCGGCCGCCGCGGCCTTCGCGCTGGTCCTGCTGCTCTTCGCCGAGGGACCCGAACGGCACCGCGCCCTGGGCGTGTTCGCGGCGCTCGGGGGGCTGGGCGGCGCGCTGGGCACGGTGCTGGGCGGCGTCCTCACCTCCGGCCTCGGCTGGCGCTCCACGTTCGTCCTGAACGTTCTGGTGGGTGCGGCGCTCATCGCCCTGACACCGGCCGCGCTGGCCCCCGTCCTGGCCCGCCGTGAGCGGACCGCGGCGGCGCCCGGCGCCCTCCGGGACTTCGACCTCGGCGGCGCCCTCACCGCCACCGGCGGCCTCAGCCTGATCGCGTACGCGCTGGTCGACGCGGGTAGCGCGGGCTGGACCGACAGCGGCACCCTCCTCGCCGGAGCGGCCGGACTGGCCCTGCTGACGGCGTTCGCGGTCGTCGAGACCCGCGCCGCCCGTCCGCTGGTTCCGCCCGGTGTGCTCGGCCGGCCGGCGCTGCGGCTGGCCAACATCCTCAGCGCGCTGGCACAGATGGCGCTGTTCCCGATGTTCTTCCTCGTGAGCCTGTATCTGCAGAACGTCCTGGACTACGCACCGGTCACCGGCGGACTCGGACTGCTGCCGCTGTCGATCGTCGTCGTGCTGACCGCGCCGCAGACCGGACGGCTGGTCTCCCGCTTCGGACTGCGCCCGGTGATGACCTCCGGCTTCGCGCTGGTGGCCGCCGCCATGGTGTGGCTCGCGCTGTCGCTGTCGCCGGACGGATCCTTCGCCACGACGGTCCTCGCCCCCAGCCTGCTGATCGGGATCGGGCTGCCGCTGGTCATGGTGACCACCAACGTCGCCGCGACCGCGCAGGCCGGACCCGGCGAGACCGGACTGGTGTCCGGACTGATCAACACCAGCCAGCAGTTCGGCTCCGTCCTCGGCCTCGCGGTACTCGTCGCGGTGGCCGCGGCGCACACCCGGACCGCGGGACCCGGAGCGGCCGCCGAAGCCGCCGGCTTCCGCACCGCGCTGCTCGCCGGCGCCGCCTTCGCCGCGGCCGCCACCCTCCTGACGCTGCTGCTGCGCAGCCCGTCGCGGGAGAAGGCCGACCCCACACCCAGCACACACACATCCCTGTGACCCTCGGAATGACGGTGCCCCACATGTCTGTGCTCCACGTGCTCCAAGGGCAAGAGCCCTATTACCGGATCGAGGAGATACGCGGTGTCGACCCGCTGGGAGCGGACGAGGCCTGCGAGAAGCTCCGCGTCATGAACGCGGACGGCGATGTGTCCGGCATGGTCACCGCGCTGCGCGAACTCCTTCCGGCCACCGACGTCCTGGACGACTTCTCCACCGTCGAGAACCTCGCGGCGATGCGGGACCTGGGCATCTTCCTCGGCTCCGTCAAGCGGCACGGCACCGAGCCGCTCGACGCCGTACCGGAGGCGCTGCCGGTGCTGCGCGCGCTGGGCCGCCGTACCGGCATGGTGCCGCGGGACACCGTCCACCACTACACGGCCTGGAACCCGGTCGGCGCCCGCCAGCGCATGTACACCGGGGACCCCATGGAGGCCTGCCTCCAGGACGCCGTCCGGATGGTCTTCCCCAGCCTGTGCGCCTCGCTGGACGCCTGCTCGGAACTGGCCACCCTCGAACCCCACGACAGCCGCTTCTCGTCCTGCCTCGACCGGCTCGCCGGACTCGTCCAGGCCATGGTCGACTCGATCGACTTCACCATCGCCAACGTCTCACCGGTGTTCTTCGCCCGGGTCCTGCGCCCCTACTTCGAGGAGATCACCCTCGACGGCCGCGAATACCTCGGCCCGGCGGCGGCCCAGGTCCCGCTCTGGCTGGTCGATCTGACCCTCTGGCAGTCCGACCGCAGCACCGGGCGGTACGAGTCCTTCCTCACCGAGTCGGTGCCCTACAGCCTCCCGGCCTGGCGTACCTTCCACGCGCGGTACCAGGGCAGCCCCTCCGCGGTGGGCAAGCTCTCCTTCGCGATCAGCTGGGAGGAGGCGGACCGGCTGCCGCCCACCCTGCGGGCGAGCGCCGTCGCGCTGGCGCGGGTGCTGCGCATCCTGAAGACCTTCCGGGCCCGGCACATCCGTATCGCCCGTGAGGCGTACAGCGACGAGGTGCGGCTGTACGACTACGGGAGCGGCGGCGCACCGGTCGAACTGCTGCGCTCCGTACTCGACCTGACCCGCGAGAACGAGACGCTGGTCCGGCGCTCCACCGAAGGGGAACGATGAACCGCATCGTCATCGCGGGAGGCGGCATCGCCGGCCTCACCGCGGCACTCAGCCTGCACGCCGTCGGCCGCACCGACGTGATGGTCGTCGAGGCCGCCCCGGAGATCCAGCCGGTCGGCGCGGGACTCAACATCATGCCCAACGCGGTCCGTGAACTGGCGGCCCTGGGGCTGTACGAGGAACTGGCCGCCGTGTCGGTACCCACCAGCGAGCTGCGCTACTACCACAGCAGCGGCAGCCTCGTCTGGCAGGAGCCGCGCGGCACCGGCGCCGGGTACCGCTGGCCGCAGCTGTCGATCCACCGCGGTCAGCTGCAGAACGTGCTGTCCCGCGCGGTCCGGGAACGGCTCGGCCGCGCGGCGGTCGTCTCCGGCGCCCGGGTGGACGACTTCACCGAGCTGCCCGGCGCCCAGCTGCGCGTCGCCATCAGGGACCGGGCCAGCGGCGCCACCACCGACATCGGCGCGGAGATCCTGATCGGCGCGGACGGCATCCGCTCGGCGGTCCGCTCCGCCATGTACCCCGGCGAGGGCGAACCGCCGTGGAACGGCATGCTGGTCTGGCGCGGGGTGTCCTGGATGCCGGCCGACCGCGTCGGCACCTTCATGTTCATCGCGGGGAACAACCGGCAGAAGGCCGTCGTGTACCCGATGACGATTCCGGCCGCGCCCGGCGAGAAGGTGCTCGTCAACTGGGCGCTGGCGATGCCGGCGGAGCAGGACGGCGCCCCGGACCGCAGCGACTGGAACCGCCCGGTGCCCACCGCCAAGTTCCGCCACCACTACGAGGGCTGGGTCTTCGACGGGGTCGATGTCGGCGAGGTCGTCGATGCCGCCGAGGCCGCCTTCGAGTACCCGATGGTGGACCGTGAGCCGCTGGTGCGCTGGACCTTCGGCGGGGCGACGCTGATCGGCGACGCCGCCCACGCGATGTACCCGATCGGCTCGAACGGCGCCACCCAGTCGATCATCGACGGCCGCGCCCTGGCGCACGCGATGGCCGCCCACGAGGACCCCGCGCGGGCCCTGCTGGCCTACGAGGCGGAGCGCCGGCCGCCCATGACCGAACTGCAGCGCTCCAACCGCCGGCTGGGCCCGGAGGTGGTCATCAACATGGCCCACGAACGGGCCCCCGACGGCTTCACGGACATCCACGACGTGATCCCGCGCACCGAACTGGAGACGATCGCCAGGAGCTACGCCGTGGCCGGCGCGTTCGACCCGGCCACGGTGAACCAGGGTTCCCCCTACGACGTCGGAGCTGTCCGCGCCGTCCAAGCCGTCCGGGCGGTGCGCTGAGCGGGTCGCGGGCGGGACGGGCGGCTCAGTCGAAGGAGAGCGAGCCCGTCCGCGTCCGCTTGAGCTCGAAGAAGTCCGGGTAGCCGGCCAGCGACCGGACGCCGTCGAAGACGCGGGCCGCCTCCTCGCCCCGGGGGATCGAGTTCAGCACCGGGCCGAAGAAGGCGACGCCGTCGACATGGATCGTCGGTGTGCCGACGTCGTCACCGACCGGGTCCATGCCCTCGTGGTGGCTCTTGCGCAGCGCTTCGTCGTACCGGGGATCGGTGGCCGCGGCGGCCACCTCGGCGGGCAGCCCCACCTCGGCCAGCGCCTCCTTGACGACGGTGTCGAAGTCCTCGCGGTTGCCGCCGTTGTGTATCCGGGTGCCCATGGCCGTGTACAGGTCCCGGAGCACACCCTCGCCGTGCTGCTCTGCGGCGGCGATCGCGACCCGCACCGGGCCGAGCGAGCGGTCCACCAGATCCCGGTACCACTCGGGCAGCTCGCGGCCCTCGTTCAGGACGAACAGGCTCATCACGCGGAAGCGCAGCTCGATGTCCCGCCGCTGCTCGACCTCGAGGATCCAGCGGGAGGTGATCCAGGCGAAAGGACAGGCGGGATCGAAGTAGAAGTCGACTTTCGCGGGCTGGACTTGGGAGGTAGGAGAGGTCATGCGGCGATGCTAACCGGCACCTCTGACAGCCCGCCGGGCCCTGCGCCGCCCGGTGCCCACCCCGCGCCGCCCCGCGCGGTGACGCGCCGCCCGAATGCCCCGGCGCACGTCCGTTCGGGCGTTTGAACGACCGGATCGTGGATAGCGGACGGATCGCGGGGCGGGACCCGGCTACCGTCGTAGCGTGAAGGCAATCCGTCGTTTCACCGTGCGAACTGTCCTGCCGGAACCGCTGCGTCCGCTCGGCGAACTGGCACAGAATCTGCGCTGGTCCTGGCACCCGGAGTCCCGGGAGCTGTTCCAGACCGTCGACGAGGAGGGCTGGCGGGCCGCTGCCGGAGACCCGGTACGGCTGCTCGGCGCCGTCTCCAGGGAACGGCTCGAGGCCCTCGCCCAGGACCGCAGATTCCTGCGCCGTCTCTCCTCCGCCTCCGAGGACCTGACCGACTACCTCACCAATCCGCGCTGGTACCAGGGGCAGTCCTCCGAACTGCCCGCCGCCATCGCCTACTTCTCGCCCGAGTTCGGGATCACCGCGGCCCTGCCCCAGTACTCGGGCGGCCTCGGCATCCTGGCCGGGGACCACCTCAAGGCCGCCAGCGACCTCGGTGTGCCGCTGATCGGCGTCGGACTGCTCTACCGGCACGGCTACTTCCGCCAGAGCCTGTCCCGCGAGGGCTGGCAGCAGGAGCACTACCCGGTCCTCGACCCCAACGAGCTGCCGCTGAGCCTGCTGCGCGAGCAGGACGGCACCCCCGCCCACGTCGTCCTCGCCCTGCCCGGCGGCCGGTCGCTGACCGCCCACATCTGGAAGGCCCAGGTGGGCCGCGTCCCGCTGCTGCTCCTCGACTCCGACGTCGAGGAGAACCACCGCACCGAACGCGATGTCACCGACCGCCTGTACGGCGGCGGCAGCGAGCACCGGCTGCTGCAGGAGATGCTGCTGGGCATCGGCGGGGTGCGCGCCGTGCGTGCGTACTGCCGGCTCACCGCGCACCCGGCCCCCGAGGTCTTCCACACCAACGAGGGCCACGCCGGATTCCTCGGCCTGGAGCGCATCCGCGAACTCGGCGGGGAAGGGCTCGCCTTCGACGCGGCCGTGGAGGCGGTACGGGCCGGCACGGTCTTCACCACCCACACGCCCGTCCCCGCCGGGATCGACCGCTTCGACCGCGAGCTGGTCGGGCAGCACCTCGGCGACGGCGGCGAACTGCCCGGTGTCGACATCCAGCGGGTGCTGGAGCTGGGCATGGAGACGTACTCCGGCGGTGACGCGAACGTCTTCAACATGGCGGTGATGGGGCTGCGGCTGGCCCAGCGCGCCAACGGCGTCTCCACCCTGCACGGCGCCGTCAGCCGGCAGATGTTCGCCGGGCTGTGGCCCGGGTTCGACGCCGACGAGGTGCCGATCGCCTCCATCACCAACGGGGTGCACGCCCCCACCTGGGTGGCCCCCGAGGTCTTCCGGCTCGGCGCCCGCCAGATCGGCGCGCAGCGCGCCGAGGACGCCCTGATGATCGGCGAGACCCAGCGCTGGGAACCCGTCGCCGAGATCCCGGACCCGGCCGTGTGGGAACTGCGCCGGGTGCTGCGCGAGCAGCTGGTGGAGGACGTACGGCGCCGGGTGCGTGCCTCCTGGCGGCAGCGCGGCGCCGGCCAGGCCGAGCTGGGCTGGGTCGACGGCGTCCTGGACCCCGACGTCCTGACCATCGGCTTCGCCCGCCGGGTCCCGTCCTACAAGCGGCTCACCCTGATGCTCCGCGACCAGGACCGGCTGATGGACCTGCTGCTGCACCCCGAGCGGCCGGTCCAGATCGTCGTCGCGGGCAAGGCCCACCCGGCGGACGACGGCGGCAAGCGGCTCGTCCAGGAACTGGTGCGCTTCGCCGACGACCCGCGGGTCCGCCACCGCATCGTCTTCCTGCCCGACTACGACATGGGCATGGCCCAGCACCTCTACCCGGGCTGCGACGTCTGGCTCAACAACCCGCTGCGCCCGCTGGAGGCGTGCGGCACGTCAGGGATGAAGGCCGCCCTCAACGGCTGTCTCAACCTGTCCGTGCTCGACGGGTGGTGGGACGAGTGGTTCGACGGCAACAACGGCTGGGCCATTCCGACCGCGGATGGCTTCGCGGACGACGATCCCGACCGCCGGGACGACGTCGAGGCGGCGGCGCTCTACGACCTCGTCGAGAACCAGGTCGCCCCGCGCTTCTACGACCATGACGCGAACGGCCTGCCCGCCCGCTGGATCGAGATGGTCCGGCACACCCTGGTGACCCTGGGACCCAAGGTGCTCGCGGGACGTATGGTGCGCGACTACGTCGGGCAGCTCTACGCCCCGGCCGCCCTCGCGCACCGGGCCATCGCCGGCGACGCCGCCCGGGAACTCGCGGCCTGGAAGGCCCGGGTCCGCGGCGACTGGCACCGGGTCACCGTCGACCATGTGGAGACCGGCTCCGTGGGCGGATCCCCCGAGCTGGGCTCCACCCTGACCCTGCGGGTCCAGGTGACCCTCGGTGACCTCGACACCAGCGACGTCGACGTCCAGGTGCTGTCCGGGCGGGTGGACGACGCCGACCGGATCTCCGACCCGGCGATCGTCTCCCTCAAGCCGTCCTCCCAGCCCGACATCGAGGGGCGCCGGCTGTACGAGGGTCCGCTCACCCTCGACCGGCCCGGGCCCTTCGGCTACACCGTCCGTGTCCTGCCCACCCACCCGCTGCTCGCCGCCCCCGCGGAGCTCGGCCTCATCGCCACTCCCGCCGAATCCGAGGGTATGACGACGGGCATACTCCGCTGACCCGGCACGCATGACAACGCGACGGCCGGTACCAGGGACTCCCTGGTACCGGCCGTCGCGTTCGTCAGTGGTGCCGCTGTGCGGTCAGGCCGCGCGGCGGCCGCCGCCCGCGCCGTCCTCACGACGGGCACGACGGCCCACGGCGCCACCGCGGCCGGCGGCCGTGCGGCTGCCGGCGGCGGGGCGGCCGGGGGTGCCGCCGCGGCCGTTGACCCCGGCCCGGCCGGAGCCCGCCGCTGCGCCCTCGGCGTCGGTACGGGGGCGTCCGCCACGGCCACCACGGGTGCTGCCCGCGCTGCGCGGCGTGCCCGTCGGAGCGGCGGTGGTGCCCGCGCCGGCAGTGGCCGCGCCGGCGGGGCGACGGCCACGGCCGCGCGTCCCGGAGACCTTGTTCGTCTTCGGCTTGGCGGCTTCCTGGGCGGCGGCGTGCACCGGGTCGTGAATGGTGACGGCACTGCCGGACGGCTTGCGGGCACCGGTGACGCGCACCAGCTCGGGGTCGCCGGGGCGGACCCGCGCGGTGTGCGGCTTGATACCGGCCAGCGCCATCAGGCGGGCGTTCTCCCGGCGCTGCGCGGGCAGCACCAGGGTGATGACGGTGCCGGACTCGCCGGCCCGCGCGGTACGGCCGCCACGGTGCAGGTAGTCCTTGTGGTCGCCGGGCGGGTCCACGTTCACGACCATGTCGAGCCCGTCGATGTGGATACCGCGGGCGGCGACGTTGGTGGCGACCAGCGCGGTGGCCTTGCCGGTACGGAACTGGTCCAGGGCACGGTTGCGCTGCGGCTGGGACTTCCCGCCGTGCAGGGCGACGGCGGTGACGCCGGCGGCCAGCAGGTGCTTGGTGAGCCGGTCGGCGCCGCGCTTGGTGTCGACGAACATGATCACGCCACCCTCGCGGGCGGCGATCTCGGCGGTCACGGCGCGCTTGGTGTCGTCGTCCACGTGCAGCACGTGGTGCTCCATGGTCGTCACGGTCGCGGCCGACGGGTCGACCGAGTGCGTGACCGGGCTGTGCAGGAAGCGCTTGACCAGCCGGTCGACGTTCTTGTCCAGGGTGGCGGAGAAGAGCATCCGCTGGCCGTTCGGCTTCACCTGGTCGAGCAGCTTGGTGACCTGGGGCAGGAAGCCCATGTCGGCCATCTGGTCGGCCTCGTCCAGGACGGTGATCTCGACCCGGTCGAGCATGCAGGCCCGGCGGTCGATCAGGTCGGCGAGCCGGCCCGGGGTGGCGACGAGGATCTCGGCGCCGTTGCGCAGCGCGGCGATCTGGCGGGTGATGGACGCACCGCCGACCACCGTCGTCTGGCGCAGCCCGAGCACCTGGGCGTAGGGCGCGAGCGCCTCGGTGACCTGGGTCGCGAGCTCACGCGTCGGCACCAGGACGAGCGCCAGCGGGTGCTTGGCCTCGGCCCGCTGCCCGGCGGTGCGGGTCAGCATCGGGAGCCCGAAGGCGAGGGTCTTGCCGGAGCCGGTACGGCCACGGCCCAGCACATCCCGGCCGGCGAGCGCGTCGGGCATCGTCGCGGCCTGGATCGGGAACGGCTCGGTGACGCCGTTGGCGTTCAGCGCGGTGACCAGCGCGGGAGAGATGGAGAGTTCTGAGAACAACTTCAAGGGGGAACCTTCCTCGTGACGGAGACGAGGGAGGACCCTCGGCGCCAGGGGCCGTCCGGCGGATCGCGGACTGCCTCTTCGACGCCTGCGGACCGGCGTCCTGCGGCGCTCATCGGAGCGCCGCACTTGTTTTGTTTCCGCTGCGCGCGAGAGGCCCGCACCGTGCGGTGCGGGCCTCTCGCTACTGGGCGCGATGAGCGCTCAGGGGTGCCTCAGAGAGGGCGGATGTTCTCGGCCTGCGGGCCCTTCTGGCCCTGCGTGACGTCGAACTCGACCTTCTGGCCCTCGAGCAGCTCACGGAAGCCCTGGGTGGCGATGTTCGAGTAGTGGGCGAAGACGTCAGCGCCGCCGCCGTCCTGCTCGATGAAGCCGAAGCCCTTTTCGGAGTTGAACCACTTCACGGTTCCGGTAGCCATGTCTGTCTCCCTAATGGGTGCAGTTAATACAGCACCCGCACTTTACGGATGCCGCGTCGCCGCGATGATCTCCCCACACCGGACATGACGCCGGTAAAACAAATGTGCGCCTGGCCGCAAGGACCGGGCGCACATGGAGTTCATGGGTACCACAACTGCAACGCAGCCCACTGTACCAGAAACGTCGCGGACGATCATCCCGAAAGCGGTCGCGCCGCATGACCTCCGTCACACAGCGCGACCGCCGTTCTCGAGCCGTTCAGTCGGTCCGGAGTGCCCTCAGAGGATCCTCAGGGCGTCCGTTCCGGGTCAGAAGGTGAGCTTCCAGCTGTTGATGTAGCCGCTGTCGACGCTGTACACGTCCTGCACCTTGAGCCGCCACGTGCCGTTCGCGACCTCGCTGGAGGCGTTGACCGTGTAGGTGGCGACCACGTTGGCCGCGGAGTCCGACCCGCTGGAGTTCTTCAGCCGGTAGGTGCTGCCGTCGGGGGCGACCAGGTCGATGACCAGGTCACCGCGGTAGGTGTGGACGATGTTGACGCCCACCTGCAGGGTGCTCGGGGCGTTGCCGGTACGTCCGGTCACCGCGATGTTGGAGTAGACCGCCGCGCCGTGGTCCGGGATCGAGACGTCGGTGGTGTTCTCGAAGACGTTGCCGCCACCACCGGTGGGGCTGATCGTCCAGTTGAACGTGGCCGAGCCGGTGGCGTTGGTGGAGTCCTTCGCCGTGACCGTCACGCTGTTGTTGCCGACCGTGGTCGGCGTGCCGGAGATCAGGCCGCTGGAGGCGTTGATCGACAGGCCGGCCGGCAGGCCGGTGGCCGTGTAGGTCAGCGCGCCGCCGTTGGTGCTGCTGGCCTGGATCTGCAGGCTCGCGGCGGTGTTCACGACGGTGTTCTGGTCGGCCGGCTTGGTGACGGTGACGCCACTGGTCGGCACCCGTGCGCCGACGCCGATGGCGGCCCAGGTGTTGGCGACCGTGTTCCACGTCGCGCTGCCGGATCCGTACAGGTCAGCAGCGGCCTGCAGGCTCTGGGTGCGGGCGGCCGCGTAGTTGGTGGTCGAGGTGAAGCGCTCGCTCAGCGCCTTGTACCAGACCTTCGAGGCGGCGTCCCGGCCGATGCCGGGGACCGGCAGGCTGTCGGCGGTCGGGCTGTTGTACGTGACGCCGTTGATGACCTTCGTTCCGCTGCCCTCGGAGAGCAGGTAGAAGAAGTGGTTCGCCGGGCCGGACGAGTAGTGCACGTCCAGGTTGCCGATGCCGGAGTACCAGTTGTCGGGCGACGTCCCGTCGCGCGAGGGCTTGTCCTGGTAGCGCAGCGGGGTGCCGTTGCCGTTGATGTTGATCTTCTCGCCGATGAGGTAGTCGCCGACGTCGCTGGCGTTGTTGGCGTAGAACTCGACCGAGGTGCCGAAGATGTCGGACGTCGCCTCGTTGAGGCCGCCGGACTCACCGCTGTAGTTGAGACCCGCGGTGGCGGCAGTGACGCCGTGGCTCATCTCGTGGCCCGCGACGTCGAGCGAGGTCAGCGGGTCGGCGTTGCCGCTGCCGTCGCCGTACGTCATGCAGAAGCAGCCGTCGTCCCAGAAGGCGTTGACGTAGGCGTTGCCGTAGTGCGTGCGGGAGTACGCGCCGACACCGTCGTTGCGTATGCCGTTGCGGCCCATCACGTTCTTGTAGAAGTCCCAGGTCTCCTGGGCGCCGTAGGCCGCGTCGACGCCCGCGGTCTCGGCATTGGACGTGGTGCCGTTGCCCCACGTGTCCGAGGACTTCGTGAAGAGGGTACCGGTGCCCGACGTGCCGTGGTTGAGGTTGTAGGTCTTGTGCCCGCCACGGGTGTTGTCGGTCATGCTGTACGTCGAGCCGGACAGCGTGGTGCCGAAGGTGACCTGGCCGCTGTACTGGCTGTTGCCGACGCCGGTCTCGATGCCCTGGTACTCGAAGAGCCGGGAACCGGTCTTGGCGTCGGTGATCACGTGCAGCTGGTTCGGGGTGCCGTCGTCCTGCAGTCCGCCGACGACGGACTCCCAGGCCAGTGTCGGCACGCCGGTGGCCGCCCAGACGACCTTGCGCGGGGAGCCGGCCAGGGCCGGGCTCTTCGCGCCGTCCGCCTTGGCCCGGCTGATCGCGAAGGACTTCGCGGAGTCGGCGGTCGTGGTGGCCGTGGTGCTCGACACCGCGATCTCGGCGTTGGTCGCCCGGTTGACGCTCGTGGTGGCGCCGGCCGGCGTGCTCGCCACGACCAGGTCGCCGCCCAGGACGGGCAGGCCGTCGTAGGTGCGCTGGTAGCGGGTGTGCACGGTGCCGTCGGCGTCCCGCAGAACGCTGGTCGGGATGAGCCGCTCCTTGGCGCCGAGCCGCAGTTCGCCCGCGGTGCGGGCGACATTGGCGTTGGCGTCGGCCAGCAGCGTCGCGCGCTGGGTGGCCGAGAGGGCGGCCGGCAGGGCGCCGGAACGGGGCTGAACGTGGGAAGCGCTCTGTGCGTCGGTGCCGGCCGCGGCGGTGCCCGAGGGCAGCGCTACGGCTAGCAGTGCGGCGGTGGCGGCGAGTGCGCCTGCCGCGACTGCCTTGCGGGGGGATCGTCTCACTACGGAACTCCTTCTGCGGCGGCCGCGGGGTCGGGCCGTGAACAGACGGGCAGGTGGGGTTGTGTGCTGCCCGGGTAGAGCGACGTGCGGGTGGGACGTGCGTGACCGCTGCTGCTGCACAGACCCGTGGTGCTGTTGGGGGAGTGCTGTACGGCGGCTGCGGGAAGAGTGCCACTGTTTACCGGTACATGTCATTGGGGTGGCGAAAACTTGGCCGATTTCCGTCCGTTGACCGATGCGCGGCGCCCGTTATACGGACGCCGCTGCGTCGAATCGCGGACCGGTCCGGTCGCGGCCAGGTCAGCGGGCCGGTACCGGGCCGCCCCGGTCAGACCAGGCTGTCCCGCCAGGCCTCGTGCAGATCCGCGAACCGGCCATGGTCCGCGATCAGTTCGGCGGGGGCCCCGTCCTCGACGATCCGGCCACCCTCCATGACCAGCACCCGGTCGGCGATCTCCACCGTCGAGAGCCGGTGCGCGATGATCACCGCGGTCCGGCCGCGCAGCACCGTGTCCATCGCGTGCTGCACCGCTCGTTCACCCGGCACGTCCAGCGAGGACGTCGCCTCGTCCAGGATGAGGACGGCGGGATCGGCGAGCAGCGCCCGCGCGAAGGCCACCAACTGCCGCTGGCCGGCGGAGATCCGGCCGCCGCGCTTGCGGACGTCCGTGTCGTAGCCGTCCGGCAGCGCGGAGATGAAGTCATGTGCTCCGATCGCTTTCGCGGCCCGCTCGACCTCCTCGCGTCCGGCATCGGGTCTGCCGATCGCGATGTTCTCAGCGACCGTCCCGGAGAACAAGAAGGCCTCCTGGGTCACCATCACGACTCCGCGTCGCAGCTCCGGAAGCGCGAGTTCCCGCAACGGGACGCCGTCCAGCGTGATCCGGCCGTCCGTCGGGTCGTAGAAGCGGGCCAGCAGCTTGGCGAGGGTGGACTTGCCGGCGCCGGTCGCCCCGACCACCGCCACCGTCTGCCCGGCCGGAATCCGCAGATCGAAGACCGGGAGGATCTCGCCGCCGGTGCGGTACGCGAAGCGCACGCCGTCGAAGAGCACCTCGCGGCCCGGCAGCTCGCCGCCGCGGCCGGGCAGCTCGCGGGGTTCCTCGGGTTCGGGCACCGAGGGGCGCTGCGCCAGCAGGCCGGCGATCTTCTCCAGCGACGCGGCGGCCGACTGGTACGAGTTGAGGAACATCCCGAGCCGGTCGATGGGGTCGTACAGCCGCCGCAGGTACAGCACGAACGCCGCCAGCACCCCCAGCGCCAGACCGCCGCCCGCCACCCGGTACGCGCCCCACACCACGATTCCGGAGATCGCCGCGTTGGCCATCAGCCGGGATCCGACGACATAGCGCGCCATCTCCAGGATCGCGTCCCCGTTGATCCGCTCATGGGTGCCGTTGAGCTCGGCGAAGTCCGCCTCGTTCGGCTTCTCGCGACGGAACGCCTGGACCGGCCGGATGCCGTTCATCGTCTCGGTGAACTTCACGATCACCGCGGCGATGGCCGTGGACCGCTTGCGGTAGACGACCATCGAGCGCTTCTGGAAGGACCGGATCATCAGATACAGCGGGGCGCAGGAGAACAGCGCCGCCAGTCCCAGCTTCCAGTCCAGCCAGAGCAGGATCACCGAGATGTAGACCGACGACAGGACGACGCCGAGCAGCTCCTCCATGCCCTCGGTCAGCAGCTCGCGCAGCGATTCGACGTCCGAGGTGGCGCGCGCGATCAGCCGGCCCGAGGTGTAGCGCTCGTGGAAGTCCAGGCTGAGCGCCTGCGCGTGCCGGAAGATCCGGCCGCGCAGATCGATCAGCACATCCTGGCTCACCCGGGCCGCGACCCGGATGAACGCCCGTTGCAGCAGCCCGGAGGCCAGCGCGCAGCCCAGGTAGACGCAGGCGAGCAGGATCAGCGGGCCGTGCCGGCCGTCGCGCAGCGCCGGGATCGCCCGGTCGATGGCGTACGCCACCAGCAGCGGCCCGGCCTGCACGGCGGCCTGCTGCACCAGCAGCAGCACCGTCGCCACCCAGACCCGGCGGGTGTGCGGCGTCAGCAGCGACTTCAGCAGGGTGAGCTGCGCGCCCTTGGGGGAGGGGAGCACATCCTTCGTGAACGGGTCGTCCGGGGCCGGCGGCCGGATCGGGTCGTCCACGGCGCCGGCCGGCTCCTCCCCGGAACCGGCCTGCCCGGTCTGTTCGGCCACGGAGGTCATCGGGCCACGCTCCTCTCGCCGTCGCCGGACATCAGATGGCGGTACTCCGCGCTGTCGGTCAGCAGTTCGTGATGGGTGCCGACGGCCGTGATGCGGCCCTCGGACATCAGGGCGACGCGGTCGGCGAGCATGACCGTGGACGGCCGGTGCGCCACGACGAGCGCGGTGGTCTCCGCCAGGACCTCGCGCAGCGCGGCCTCGACGAGCGCCTCGGTGTGCACGTCCAGCGCGGACAGCGGGTCGTCCAGCACCAGGAAGGCCGGACTGCCGACGACGGCACGGGCCAGCGCGAGCCGCTGCCGCTGGCCGCCCGACAGGCTCAGCCCCTGCTCGCCGACCTGGGTGTCCAGACCGTGCGGCAGCCGGGCGACGAAGTCGCACTGGGCCGTCTCCAGCGCCCGCAGGACGGCGGCCTCGTCGGCGCCGCCCGGCCCCGCGCCCATCGCCACGTTCTCCCGCACGGTCGCGGAGAACAGCGTCGGCTCCTCGAAGGCGACCGCGACCAGTTCGCGCAGCCGCTCCCGGGACAGCAAGGCGATGTCGGCGCCGTCGAGCGTGATCCGGCCACCGGTGGCGTCGTGCAGCCGGGGGATCAGCGCGGTGAGCGTGGTCTTGCCGCAGCCGGTGGCGCCGACCAGCGCCATCGTCTCGCCGGGGCGGATGTGCAGATCGATGCCGTGCAGCAGGTCGGGGGTGTTCTCCGGCGCGTCCGGGTAACGGAAGCGGACGTCCTCGAACCGCACCCCGTCCAGGGCCCCGGCGGGCTCGGCGCCGAGGCCGGCGGCGTCGGCCTCCGCGGCGTCGATCGCCTCGAAGAACCGGTCGGCCGCCGTCGCCGACTCGTTGCTGATCGCCAGCAGGAAGCCGAGCGACTCCACCGGCCAGCGCAGCGCGAGCGCGGTGGTCAGGAACGCGACGAGGGTGCCGGCCGAGAGCTCGCCGTCGGACACCTGCATGATCCCGAGGATCAGCGCCGCGCCGATGGCGACCTCGGGCAGCGTCATGATCAGCGCCCAGATGTCCGCCAGCAACGTCGCCTTGTGCAGTTCGGTACTTCGCAGCCCGTGCGCCTTCGCCCGGAACGCCTCGGTCTGGCTGCGGTGCCGGCCGAACGCCTTGATGATCCGCACGCCGAGCACCGACTCCTCGACCACCGTGGCCAGGTCGCCGGCCTGGTCCTGCGCGGAGCGGGCGGCCAGCGAGTACCGGGCCTCGAACACCGAGCAGAGGATCACCAGCGGGACGATCGGCAGCAGCAGGACCAGCCCGAGCGTCCAGGCCTGGGAGAACAGGATCGCGAAGCCCAGCACGATCGCGGCGCCGTTCACCACCAGGAACACCAGCGGGAACGCCAGGAACATCCGCAGGATCTGCAGGTCCATCGTGGCGCGCGACAGCAACTGCCCGGAGGCCCAGCGGTCGTGGAAGGCGACGGGCAGCCGCTGCAGATGCCCGTACAGGGCGGAGCGCATCGACGCCTCGACGCTCGCCAGCGGCCGCGCCACCAGCCAGCGCCGCAGCCCGAACAGCCCGGCCTCCAGCAGGCCGAGGAGCAGCAACACGCCGCCGCCGAGCCACACCCCGGACGGGTCGTGGTCCGCGACCGGGCCGTCCACCATCCATTTCAGGACGAGCGGGATCAGCAGCGCCATGCTCGACGCGAGGACGGCCGCCACCGCGGAGCCGGCCAACCGGCCGCGGATGGGGCGTACATACGGCCACAGCCGCAGCAGGGAGCGGACGGCGGATCGGGGTCCGGGGGGCGCGGGGTCAGAAGTCGCTTCAGGCATCGATTCGACGATACGGGCGACCACCGACAGCGCTCATCCGGTTTTTCCGGCCGGTTGTGCCACCCGCCGCAGATTGCGGATCGCCGGCACCGACAACAGCGACACACAGACCACCAGGGACACCACGCTGCCCGCCAGCAGCACATGGCGCGCGCCGAACGCGGACGACGCCGGCCCGGACAGCGCCTGGCCCACCGGCAGCATCGCGACCGACCCGGCGACCTCGTAGGCGTGGATCCGGTTCAGGATCTCGCCGGGCACCTGGGTCTGCACGCTGGTCGCCCAGTTCACGCCCCAGTACGCCCAGGCGGAACCGGCGACGAAGATGCAGCCGCAGATGGCCGGTACCGGCAGGTGCAGACCGACGGACGCCGGGTACAGCGCGCTGCCGAAGAGGGCGGTGGCTCCCGCCCGCAGCGGGAAGTGCGACCGGAACCGCATCGCGAGCAGCGCACCGAGCGCGGTGCCCGCGCCCAGGCAGGAGTTGACCAGGCCGTACGCCTTCGGGCCGTGCGCCGGCAGGATCTCACCGGCCGTGAGCGGCGTCACCGGGCCCATCACCGTCACCATGAAGACCATCCAGATCACGATGACCGTCCACATCCAGGTGCGGCCCCGGAACTCCCGCCACCCCTCGACGAGATCGGCCCGGAAGGTACTGGTCTTCGGCCCGGTGGTCTCATGGGCGACCGGCGGCAGCCGGAGCAGGAACACACAGACCGCGCTCACCCCGAAGGTGACCGCGTCCACCGCGATCACGCCGCCCGCCGACGCGAACGCCACCAGCAGCCCGGCGACCGCGGGACCGGCCAGCGCCATCATCGACTCGGCGGTCCGCACCACCCCGTTGGCACCCTGCACATCGGTGGCGACCCGCGGCACCGTACTGGCCACGCCGGGCTGGAACATCGCCGCGGCGACCCCGTTGACGGCGGTGATCGCGCACACCTGCCACAGCACCACGTGGTCGGCGAAGAACAGACCGGCCAGCAGCGCCATCATGCCGAGCCGTACGAGGTCGGCGCCGATCATCAGCAGCCGGGCGTTGAACCGGTCCGCGATCACGCCGCCGAATATCACCAGCCCGGCGAAGCACCCCATGTACGACGCCATCACCAGCCCGATGGCACCGGCCCCGTACCCGTACTGCAGCAGCCCGGCGGCCATCGCCACCGGCAGCATGGAGTCGCCGAGCATGGCGACCGAGCGCGCGGTGAAGTACAGCCGGAAGTTGGCCGACCACAGCCCCGGGCCCTTCGCGGGCGCTGTGACGGACCCCGCCGCCGGCCCGGTCGGCGGATCGATGAGGAGAGGGTTCTCGCAGGGCTGTGGCGCGGAGGAGGTCACAGGGATCGAGTGTGGACTGGACCAATTCTCCGTGTCCAGGGGTTTCAGTGGCTGGACGTCCGTGGGGCCGGAGTGGTGGTGGCCGGGAGGGCGCGCAGCAGCAGGAGGGAGCGCCCCGGCACCGTCACCGAGCCGCCCGCCGGGTATCCGGTGCCCGGTGGCCGGGACTGGTCCTCGGCGGTGGTGTCGAGGAGGAGTTCGTAGGAGTCGGCCCAGGGGTGGCCGGGGAGGGCGAAGCGGGCGGGGCGGTGCGAGGCGTGGGCGATGATCAGGAAGCTGTCGTCGGTGATGGGGACGCCCTGGGCGTCGCGCTGCGGGATGTCGTCGCCGGAGAGGTACATGCCGATGGTGTGCGACGAGGCGAACCAGTCGTCGTCGGTCATCTCCTGGCCCCCGGCGGTGAACCAGGTGAGGTCGGGCAGCCCGCCGGGGGTCTGGGAGCGGCCGGAGAAGAACGCGCGGCGGCGCAGCACCGGGTGGGCGCGGCGCAGTGCGATGACACGCGCGGCCAGCGTGCTGAGCCCCCGCCAGTCGGGGTCGTCCAGCAGCGACCAGTCGATCCAGCTGATCTCGTTGTCCTGGCAGTACGCGTTGTTGTTGCCGCCCTGGGTGCGGCCCATCTCGTCACCGGCCACCAGCATGGGGACGCCGGTGGACAGCAGCAGCGTCGAGAGCAGGTTGCGCAGCTGCCGGCGGCGCAGGGTGTTGATCCCGGGGTCGGTGGTCGCGCCCTCGGCGCCGCAGTTCCAGGAGCGGTTGTCGTGGGTGCCGTCGTTGTTGTTCTCGCCGTTGGCCTCGTTGTGCTTGGACTCGTAGGAGACCAGGTCGCGCAGGGTGAAGCCGTCGTGCGCGGTGATGAAGTTGACCGAGGCGTACGGCCGCCGGCCGCCCCAGGCGTACAGGTCGCTGGAGCCGGAGAGCCGGTAGCCGAGGTCGCGTACGTCGTGCTGGGCGCCGCGCCAGAAGTCGCGCACCGCGTCCCGGTAGCGGTCGTTCCATTCCGTCCACAGCGGGGGGAACGCGCCGACCTGGTAGCCGCCCATCCCGACGTCCCACGGCTCGGCGATCAGTTTCACCCGCCGCAGGACCGGGTCCTGGGCGATGACGGCGAGGAACGGCGAGAGCATGTCGACGTCGTGCATCGAGCGGGCGAGCGCAGCGGCGAGGTCGAAGCGGAAGCCGTCGACGCCCATCTCCGTCACCCAGTAGCGCAGCGAGTCGGTGATGAGCCGCAGGACGTGCGGCTGCACGACGTGCAGGGTGTTGCCGCAGCCGGTGTAGTCGGCGTAGCGGCGCGGGTCGTCCTGCAGCCGGTAGTAGCCGCGGTTGTCGATCCCGCGCAGCGAGAGCGTCGGGCCCAGCTCACCGCCCTCGGCGGTGTGGTTGTAGACGACGTCCAGGATGACCTCGATACCGGCGGCGTGCAGGGCGCGCACCATCCGCTTGAACTCGCCGACCTGCTCACCGCGGGTGCCGCCGGCCGCGTAGCCGGAGTGCGGCGCGAAGTAGCCGATGGAGTTGTAGCCCCAGTAGTTCTTCAGCCCGGCCCGCTCCAGGTGCTCCTCATGGGCGAACTGGTGGACGGGCAGCAGCTCGACGGCGGTGACGCCCAGCCCGGTGAGGTGCTCGATCGCGGCCGGGTGCGCCAGCCCCGCGTAGGTGCCGCGCAGCTCCTCCGGTATGCCGGGATGGCGCTTGGTGAAGCCCTTGACGTGCAGTTCGTAGATGACGGAGTCGGACCACGGCGTCTTGGGACGGTGGTCGTCGGACCAGTCGTCGTCATCGTGGACGACGACGCCCTTGGGCACGAGCGGGGCCGAGTCCCGGTTGTCGCGGACGGTGTCGGCGATCTGCCGCTCCGGCCAGTCACGGACGTGCGCGTAGACCTCGGAGGGCAGCGTGAAGTCGCCGTCCACCGCGCGGGCGTACGGGTCCAGCAGCAGCTTGGCGGGATTCCAGCGGGCGCCGGTCCACGGGTCCCAGCGGCCGCTGACCCGGTAGCCGTAGCGCTGGCCGGGCAGCACGCCGGGCACGAAGCCGTGCCAGATCTCGTGCGTCAGCTCGGTGAGCGGCGCCCGGGTCTCGGTGCCGTCCGCCTCGAAGAGGCACAGCTCCACGGATTCGGCGCCGCCCGCCCACAGCGCGAAGTTGGTGCCCGGCCGGCCGTCGGGGCCGGTGCGGAAGCGCGCGCCGAGCGGTTCGGAACTGCCGGGCCAGACCGTACGGGGCGCGCTCCCGGGCTCGGGGCCGCCTGCCGCCCCGGGGTCCGGGGTCGTCCCCGGAGCCTGCTCCTGAGCGGGCCCGGGGACGGCCGGCGGAGGGCTCGTCCGCAGGCCGTTCGGCCGGGGGACCGCCTCAACGGCCTCCATGGCCTCGTGCTCGCGTGTCTCTGACACGTGCTCGCCTCCCGCGGCTCGACAGGATCCAGCCGTACGCGACCGCGGCCACGGTACGGCGGAACCCCACGCGTCCCACTAAAGCCCTGGCCGGGCGCGGCCCTTCCCGGCGTCCCGTGCCGGGTCGGTGCCGTCTCCTCCTACCATTCCTTCCCCTCCGGACGCGTGCAGTCACCCGTGTGATCGGTGTCGTCCCTGTTGCCCTGCTGTTCCCGTACACATGGGCGGTGACACGTTTCCCCGGGGGTGCCGCTCTCGTTGACCCTGCGTGACGAATGTGGTGAGGCGCGCCCTGCGCGCCGGGGCGGGACTGGTAGGAGCGGTAGTACTCGGCGGGCTCCTCGCCGGATGCGGGGCGGGAGGCGGTGGCGACGTCGGCAGCAGGAGCGACGACGCCGCCCCGAGGGACGTCGTCCCGCAGGTGTCGGAAGCGGTCATCAGCATCACGCCGGACGACGCGGCGCACGATGTGCTGCCCGACGGGCAGCTGCGGGTCGGAGTGGAGAAGGGCGAGTTGACGCAGGTCAAGGTGGCCGACGCCGAGGGCGTACCGGTCCCCGGCACCCTCGCCGCGGACCACAGCGGCTGGCTGCCCACGGGCAAGCTGGCGCTCTCCACCCAGTACACGGTGGACGCCTACGCGGTGGACGGCCAGGGCCGCCGGGCCGCCAAGCACGCCGTGTTCACGACGCTGGTGCCCAAGCACAAGTTCATCGGCTTCTACACACCCGAGGCCGGATCCACCGTCGGTACCGGCATGATCATCACCATCAACTTCAACCGGCCGGTCACCGACCGTGCGGCGGTCGAGCGGGCGATCACCGTCCACGCGAAGCCCGCGGTGGACGTGGCCCCGCACTGGTTCGGCAGCCGGCGCCTCGACCTGCGCCCCAGGAAGCACTGGCGGGCCGGCACCGAGGTGACCATGTCGCTGCGGCTCAAGGATGTCGAGGGCGCCGACGGCATGTACGGCACCCAGTCCAAGGACGTCCGGTTCACCATCGGCCGCGACCAGACCAGCACCGTCGACGCGGACGCGCACACCATGACCGTGCGGCGCGAGGGCCAGTTGTTCAAGACGCTGCCGATCTCGGCCGGCAGCCCGGGGCACCCCACGTACCAGGGCACGATGGTGATCGCCGAGAAGTTCGCCCTCACCCGGATGAACGGCCAGACGGTCGGTTTCGGTGGGGAGTACGACATTCCGGATGTTCCGCACGCCATGCGCCTCACCCGCTCCGGGACGTTCCTGCACGGCAACTACTGGGCCGCGCCCGGGACCTTCGGCGTCACCAACACCAGCCACGGCTGTGTCGGGCTCGCCGATGTGAAGGGCGGCCGCTCGACGACGCCGGCGGGCTGGCTCTTCGAGCACTCGCTCGTCGGCGACACCGTCGAGGTGATCAACTCCCACGACCGCACGGTCGCGGCGGACAACGGCATGGGCGGCTGGAACCTCAGCTGGCAGGAGTGGCGCGCGGGTTCCGCCGCGTCCCTCGACTCCGCCGCGTCCCCGGAATCCGGCTCCAACCCCTGACGCGGCGCTCCCCGCGGTCCCTTCCGGGCCCGGTCCGCCCCCGGTCGACCACCGGGTGGGGGCCGGGCCCGGAGTCCGTTCCGGAAGCGGTTCCGGGGCCGGATCCTGCCTCGTGGCGCGTTCACAGCACACTGGGACGGAATGGTGACATTCCCGTGTCACCGGGCCTACCTTGCGTGTGATTATCTGTCGTTTGCGTGAGCGGTATTACGCGCAGAAGCCCCAGCGGCTCTGCAGCGGCCACGCACAGGGGGGTCAGGGTCGGATCGGCCGGGCAGAATCGCTACCAGGGGTGCCGTAGCTGGGCATTCCGGACGCGTGGGCGGGCGGCCGTGTGAGGGGAGCAGAAAGTTGAAGCCGATACAGGCGGCGCCGGGCGCCAGGCAGACGTTGCTGGCACTGGCGCTGGGGGCGCTGCTGTTGATGACCACCGCATGCGGTGGCGGCGGCACGAACACCGGCAGCACCGGCGGTGCCGGTGGTAACAAGCCGGCCGGTGCGCAGGCCGGCACGAGCGCCGACACCAAGGCCTCGGCGGCGGTGGTCACCATCACGCCGAAGGACGGCGCGAACAACGTGGCCACCAGTGGCGCGTTGAAGGTGACGGCCGCGAGCGGCAAGCTCACCTCGGTCATCGTCAAGGACGACAAGGGCACGTCGGTCAAGGGCGAGACAGCCGCGGACGGTGCCAGCTGGGCGCCGGACGAGCACCTGGGCACCTCCACCAAGTACACGGTGGACGCGATCGCCAAGGACGCCGACGGCCGTGAGTCCGCCAAGCACGCGGTGTTCACCACGATCACGCCGAAGGATTCCTTCGTCGGCTTCTACACGCCGGAGGACGGCCAGACCGTCGGCGTCGGCATGGAGGTCTCGCTCAACTTCAACCGGGCGATCACCAACAAGAAGGCCGTCGAGGCGGCCGTCCAGGTCACCGCTTCTCCGTCCGTCCCCGTCAAGGGCCACTGGTACGGCAACCAGCGTCTGGACCTGCGCCCCGAGCAGTACTGGGCGGCGGGCACCAAGGTGACGCTGAGCCTGCGGCTGGACGGCGTCGAAGGCGCCCCCGGCGTCTATGGCAAGCAGTCCAAGGACGTGAAGTTCACCATCGGCCGCAGCCAGGTCAGCGTGGTCGACGCCGCGAAGCACACCATGACGGTCAGCCGTAACGGCTCGGTGATCCGCACCATTCCGATCAGCTCGGGCGCCCCGGCGCACACCACGTACAACGGCAAGATGGTGATGACCGAGAAGTACGACGTGACCCGGATGAACGGCGACACGGTCGGCTTCGGCGGCGAGTACGACATCAAGGACGTACCGCACGCCATCCGCCTGACCAACTCGGGCACCTTCATCCACGGCAACTACTGGGCGGCCAAGTCGATCTTCGGCAACTCCAACACCAGCCACGGCTGTGTGGGGCTGTCCGACACCCGCGGTGCCGGTGACCCGTCCACCCCGGCCGCCTGGTTCTACAACCAGTCGATCGTGGGCGACGTCGTCCAGGTGATCAACTCCAAGGACAAGACGGTGCAGTGGTACAACGGCCTCAACGGCTGGAACCTCTCCTGGAGCGAGTGGACCAGCTGACCCGCTGACCAGTCGATGTGACCTCCGTCGCCGGGCGGGCCTGTTCTTCGGGCCCGCCCGGCGAAGTAGTCTCCGGACCATGACTGTGAGCCTCGAAGTCGCCGAAGGCGTCGGCACGATCCGCATCGACCGCCCGCCGATGAACGCACTGGACATCGCCACCCAGGACCGGCTGAAGGTGGTCGCGGAGGAGGCGGGGCGGCGCGACGACGTACGCGCCGTGATCGTCTGGGGCGGGGAGAAGGTGTTCGCCGCCGGCGCGGACATCAAGGAGATGCAGGCCATGTCCTACGAGGGCATGGTCGACCGCTCGCGCGCCCTCCAGGAGTCGTTCACCGCGGTCGCCCGCATCCCCAAGCCGGTGGTCGCCGCGATCACCGGCTACGCGCTGGGCGGCGGCTGCGAACTGGCGCTCTGCGCCGACATCCGCGTCGCGGCGGAGAACGCCAAGCTGGGCCAGCCGGAGATCCTGCTCGGTCTGATCCCGGGCGCCGGCGGCACCCAGCGGCTGAGCCGCCTGGTGGGTCCCTCCCGGGCCAAGGACCTGATCTTCACCGGCCGGATGGTGAAGGCCGAGGAGGCGCTGGCCATCGGCCTGGTCGACAAGGTCGTGCCCGCCGAGCAGGTCTACGCCGAGGCGCGCGCCTGGGCGGAACGCCTCGCCCGCGGCCCGGCGTACGCGCTGCGCGCGGCCAAGGAAGCGATCGACGGCGGTCTGGAGACCGACCTGGAGACCGGGCTGACCATCGAACGCACCCTGTTCGCCGGTCTGTTCGCGACGGCCGACCGCGAGACGGGCATGCGCAGCTTCGTCGAGGACGGACCGGGCAAGGCGAAGTTCCGTTAGTCCTGTCGTGCCGACGGGTCGGCCGAGGGTCCGCCGTGGACCCTCGGCCGGCCCATCACCCCTCTTTCGAGGGCCTGTTGACGTTGGGCCGACCGGGTGGGCCGACCTTAGCGCAGTCTTAAGTGAACCTTAAAGAATCCCCGCCCTCAGTAGCCTGTAGCTGATCGTCAACGACTCATCACTGCAGGTCATCACGGCTTCTCGAGGGCGATCATTGTCCATGGCATATGCCTGAACACGCTTATGGAACCCCTCATTCCGGTCGGCCAATTCCCCCGGATCCACCCCGAACCGCCTCCTGTGCGGCCATGATGAACGCATGGCGGGCCGGGGAGCATCCGAGCAACCGCAGCGGGTGAGCATCGCCGCTGCGGCGTGGCCGTCGGCGGCCGCCGACGAGGCCGCTGCCAAAGCCCTCGATCTGGTCGGGGATCCGTCGGTGGAAGAGGTCCGGCTGACCTCGCGCCCCGAATCCGCCTCGACCGCGCGCCGGCTCTCCGTCTCGGTGCTGCGCCGGTGGTCGCTTCCGCAGCTCTCCGACACCGTCGAGTTACTGGTCTCGGAACTCGTCGGCAACGCCGTCCGGCACACCGGCGCCCGCACCTTCGGGATCCGGATGCTGCACCGCCGCGGCTGGATCCGCGTCGAGGTCCGCGATCCCTCGCGGGCGCTGCCCTGTCTGCTGCCGGTCCGCGAGCTCGACATCAGCGGCCGCGGCCTCTTCCTCGTCGACAAGCTCTCCGACCGCTGGGGCGTCGACCTCCAGCCACGCGGCAAGACGACGTGGTTCGAACTGCGCGTCCTGGACCGCTGAGCGCCCGTTCTCCGCCACAACGCGAAGAAGCCCTCCGGTGTCGCAGTGCGACACAGGGAGGGCCTCTTCGTACCGCCGCGGAGCAAGGGGGGTGTGGTCCGCGGCGCCTTGGGAACGGCTCAGCCCGGGTCAGTGGGGGCCGTTGGCACCGACTCTGACACAGGGGGTACGGAGCAGGCAAACCCACATATCGGACATTAGCTAATATTCTTCATCAATCACTTGCGTATAAGGGAGTGAACTGCGCCACTTGCCTTGTAAATAGCGGATAAGCAGTGTATCGATCTTGCATTCGAACGATTCGCTATGCAGTGGAGCGTATGGGCCGCGCGCCCATCAAGGGAGCCGCCGCCGCGCGCAGCTCGTCGCTCAGCGGGCTGGGGCGCAGGGTGGCCGGGTCCAGCTTGACCTGGGCGCGGCGTCCCGACGCGTGCACCACCTGGTGGTCGGCGGACAGCACGTGGAAGCCGTAGACGATGCTGGTGCGGCCCAGGTGCTCGATCCAGATGTGCACGGCCCCGTCGCCCGCGCCCAGGATCGGCGCCAGGTACTCGATGCGGAACTCGCGCACCGCGAGGAAGGTGTCGTCGTACTCGGTGCGGTCGGCGGTGTACGACCAGCCCCGGTCGACCCAGTAGGCGGTGATCGCGCGCTCGACGAACAGGGCGTAGCGGGCGTTGTGGACCATTCCCAGGGCGTCGAGATCGTCGAAGTGGATCTGGACGGGGAAGATCTGTGCGGCCGGTGCTTCTTGGGTGGCCGGTGGCTGGGCGGTGGTCGTCATGTCTCAGCTCTCCGGGAGGATCGAAGGGTCGGTGCAGCAGGATCTGAGCCGTTCCAGGACGGCCCGGTGCGCCTGGGCGAGGACGGTGGCCCGGTCCATGAGCCGGGAGCGGGTGACGACGGCCTCGCCGAGCGCGTCGATCTCGAACGTCAGCTGCGCGGCGTCCACGTCCGCCCGCAGCTCGCCGAGGGCGATCGCCTCCTCGACGAGGTCCTGGATGTGCCGCACCCAGTCGACGATCGACTGCGCGACGCGGTCGCGCACCGCGCCCGGCCGGTCGTCGAACTCCGTCTGCACGGCGGCGAAGAAGCAGCCGCCGGGCAGTACGTCCTTGGCGTAGAAGGCCAGCCGTGCCTCGTGCAGCGCGAGCAGCCGCCGCACGCCGGCCGGCGCGTCCTGCGCCGGCCGCATCACGAGCGCGCCCCACTGCTTGCGGGCCCGGTCGATCACGTCGAGCTGGAGCTGCTCCTTGTCCCGCCAGTGTGTGAACAGTCCGGACTTGCTCACCCCGAGCGCTCCGGACAGCCGTGCCAGCGAGAGTCCGTCCAGTCCGTCCACCGAGGCGAGCGCCACGGCCGTGTCCAGCACGGCTTGCCGCGTGCGCTCTCCGCGTACGCGTCTGCCGTCGGGCCGCTCGCTGTCTGCCATGGCCTCACCGTAACAGAAAGACGACCGACCGGTCGCACTTATTGTTGGGCCCGGAAACCCCGATAATCTGAGCCCGACCATCAGGCACAGAGAAGGGGCGGGTCACGTGGCGGACATCGAGGCAGCGAAGAGGGCATTCGACCGGTATGACCTCGACAAGGACGGTCAGATCACCGCGGCCGAGTACAAGAAGGTCATGGCCGAGCTCGGGGACTTCCACACCACCGAGTCGGTCGCCCAGGCCGTGATCAACGCCGACGACACCGACGGTGACGGGCAGCTCTCGTGGGACGAGTTCTGGGCCAAGCTGCAGGGCTGACGCACAGAAGTGGGGCCCGGCACCATGACCGGTGCCGGGCCCCACTCGTTCCTGTTCCTGCCGCGAGGGCGGGTCTCGCTCAGACGATGTCGTAGAAGCCTTCGCCGTCCATGTACCGCGCCGACAGGATGTTGTGCATGACGACGCTCTCGGTCTCGTGCACGAGGTACACGCGCATCGGGTACGTCCAGTCGTCGATCGAGCGGTGGATCTCGTCGCCGGGGTGCACGTTCAGCGTGATGTCATGGAAGCTCTCCAGCCCGCGGAGCTCGGCCATCTTCGGATAGCCGACGAGCTTGCCGGCCGCCGGCGAGACCATGTTGACGATCCCGGCGTGCCGGGCGAGTTCATAACCGGCCTCCCAGCGCTCCAGGAAGCGCTCGGGGTCGACGTACGCGTCCACGGTCCAGTCCAGCTGGCTCTCGCCGATCGCGCCCTTGGCCGGCACATGCACGTCCGCACCGCAGATCCGGGCGGCGCTCTCGACCAGCCGCGGGCCCTGCGGCGTCAGCTTGAGCTCGGTGTGCGCGGGACCGTTGCGCACCCCCAGGGCGTCCAGGACCAGGCAGTTGTACTCGATCAGCGCGTCCTGCTCCACGCCATGACGAGGCATCAGCTGGGCGCCGGCCGCCATGTCGTGCACCCCGTTGGCGCCGAGGTGGTGCATCTTCCAGATGTCCGTGACGTGGTGCTTCCCGTCCAGGCTCACGGTGTTCACGATGTACTCGCTGCCGACCAGGTACTCCTGCGCCAGCACCGCGTGGTTGTGCAGCTCCAGCGCGCTCTCGGAGCCGAGCAGCGCCTCGAACGCGGCGCGCACCTGGTCCGCGTCGTCGCAGAAGAAGATGCCGTCGCTTCCCGCGCTCTTCAACGGCTTCAGCACGACCCGGCCTTCGGCCTCGCTGTGCCAGGCGAGCAGCGTGTCGAGGTCGGTGGCCAGGATCTGGCCGGTGCCGGGGACCCCGGCCTCCTTGACCGTCTCCATCATGCGGAACTTGTCCCGGCGGGACGGGCTCAGCGCCGTGCCGTTCGTCCGCAGGCCGAGCGCCTCGCTGAGCACGTCCGCGACCTCGACCCCGCTCTCGATGCCCGCCAGCAGACTGACCGGCGCGTGCGCGGCGAGGGCCGCGACCGTCGCGGCGACATCCCCCGCGTGCACGATGTTGGCGGTGAAGTCCGAGGCCCGGAAGCTCTTCTCGTACACCATCGGAATCGCCGGGGTGCTCTGGACGTGGACGCATTCATAGCCGCGCGCCTGGAAGAGCGGGGCAAGGGATCGTGCGCTCGAATACGCGTCGACGATGACGACCACGCGGGGAGCGGCGGGCTTGACGGTCATTCTTACCTCACCAATGGGCGATCCGGCAGGACGGACGGGGCGACGCGGGCTGGTCACTCGATTCCCAGGGCGGACATCATCGGGCGCAGCTTCGCGCAGGACTCCGCGTACTCCGCCTCGGGATCGGAGTCGGCCACGATGCCGCAGCCGGCGTACAGCGAGGCGGAGGGGCCGTCGACCAGGGCGGACCGGATGGTGACCGCGAACTGGCCCTGCCCGGAGCCGTCGGCCCAGCCGACCACTCCCGCGTACCAGCTCCGGTCCAGCCCCTCGTTGTCGGAGAGCCAGCTCAGCGACTCCTTGCGGGGGTGGCCGCCGAGGGCCGGGGTCGGGTGGAGACGGTCGACGAAGTCCAGGATTCCCGCGGTGGAGTCCGCGGCCAGCTCGCCGCGGACCTTCGTGGACAGATGCTGGACGTTGGCGAGCTTGACCACGCTCGGCTCCGCGTCGGAGGCGACATTGACGCACGAGTCCCGCAGCGCGTCGCGGAGCATCTGCACCACGACGTCGTGCTCGTGCTGGATCTTGGCGCTGCCGGCCAGTTCGAGGGCGAGAGCCGCGTCCTGTTCCGGGGTGAGCCCGCGGGGCGCCGTACCGGCCAGTCCCAGCGCGTGCACCGCCCGGCGGTTGACCCGTACGAGGTATTCGGGGGTCGCGCCGAGGAAGGTGTACTCCTCGTGGTCCACCGCGAAGACGGTGGTGCCGGGATAGGCGCTGCGCAGCCGGTTCACCGCGGTCGGCACGTCGAACGGGCTGGAAGCTGTGACCCGCAGCTCGCGCGCCAGCACCACCTTCTCGAAGTCGCCGTCCCGGATCCGGCCGGTCGCGCGGCGGACCAGGCCCTTCCAGCGGTCGGCGTCGGGCAACTCGGCGCTGGTGTGCGTCCGTTCGTCCGCGTACGCCAGTTTCCGGGCTTCGGCGGCGGCTTCGGGCGGAAGGCAGAGGTCGGCGAGGTGGAGCAGGCCGTTGGCCACCTGCTCGGGGTCGCTGTCGTGCAACAGAACGGCGTTCAGGCGCAGTTCGGCCGGACCGGGCCGGTCGGCGGCGGCCTGGTCGGGCACCGTGCCACGGATCTGCAGGGCGGGCACCCACATCAGGGCGTCCGGAAGGCGTCCCTTCTCCGGGGCGTTCTCGGGGCTGAAGGCGAAACCGCCGATGGCCAGCGGGCCTTCGCCCGTGGGCAGTTCGGCGACCGCCGTTCCGCCGGTGACGAGGTCCCGGGTCAGCGCCTGCCATCCGTCGCGGACGGACGCGACACGGTTCTCGCCCCGTCCCCGCAGATCGCGCGCCGATCCGATCGCGACGACGGATCCGCGGTCCCATGCCGACTGCCACAGGAACGAACGCGGCGTACCGCGACGGGCACGGCTCCAGATGGCGACGGGGTCGGCGAGGGTGAGCGGTTTGGCCCAGCTGACGAGGACCAGACGCTGGCTGCGGCGGGCCTGGTCGAGGGCGCGCCGGCAGGTGGCGAGGAGGCTGTCCCGGTCGGCGCGGTCGAGCAACGCGACGGGTCGTTCACGGGTGACCACTGGTGCGGCAGCGGAGGTCATGCCTAGTACACCCCTTCGACAGCGGTCTGGCCGCCGGCCACGGTGAGCGGCCTGATGTCGGCCAGCCCGTCCTGGGGGTACTTCGCGGTGGGCGCGATGCGCAGTACGGAGTCGCGCTCCAGCGTCCAGGGCAGCAGCAGGTCCCGGGAGACGAGGCTGATCTTCGCCTGCCCGCGCTCGCCGTGGGCCACGGAGGTGCCGGTGTTCTCGGGGTCCACCACCTTGACCCGGCTGAACGGGTGGAAGGGGATGAAGACACAGCGTTCGTCGTCCCGTTCGCCGTCCCGCGGGCGCTGCGGGGCGATGCCCATCATGGTGTTGCCGTACAGGCCGACCACGGCGGCATCGGGGAAGAGCTCGTCCTCGAAGACCCGGAGCGTCTCGGGGCTCACGCTGGTGCCGGCCCAGATGATGCCGCGCACCTTCCGCTGCACCAGATCCAGCAGCTTCTCGTCGGCGGCCAGCGCTTCGAGCACCGGCGGGGTGGCGAAGAGGACGGAGACGGGCTGGGTGGAGAGGATGTCCTGGGCCTGCGCCAGGATGTGCTTCACATAGCGGGCGGCCTCATCGGTCCTGCCCTGCTTGACGCTGTTCTTGACCCAGCGCGGGTCGAAGTCGATGTAGTGGCAGAACGTGCCGCGCATTTGCGCCAGCAGCCCGATGGAACGGCCGACGATGTGCGGTCCGGTGGGGCCGAGATGCAGCCAGTGGCCCTCGCCCTCGCCCGGGACCTTGTGATCGGCGAGCACCTCGCTCACCCAGTGGACACCGTTGCGGCGCGACCGCGATTCCACGATGCGTTTGGGCCGTCCCGTGGTGCCCCCGCTGTCGAAGACCTGGAAGTCCCAGCCCTCCCTGCCGATCCCGGCGGGGACCAGCGCGTCGACCGGGACGTCCTTCCACTCGTCGCTGACGTCCGGGAAGAGGTCGAGGTCGTCCCAGGTGTGGACGTCGGTGAGCGGATTGAAGTCCAGCTCGGCCGCGCGCTTCACCCAGTACGGCGAGCCGGTGGCGGGGGAGAAGTGCCACTGCATCGCGGCGTGGATGAAGTCCTCAGGCGCGAGATCGGCGGTTAACGGGTCGACGATGTGCTCGGACATGCGGTGTCTCCAAGGAAGGTGGGGATCAGACCCGGGCGAGGGAGTGGGTGAGGGCCGGCGACAGGGTGCGCCCCACGGCCTCCACGACCGGCTTGAGCCGGCCCATGAGGGTGCCGAACTGCTCACCGCTGAGGGCCTGGGCGCCGTCGCACATCGCGTTCGAGGCGTCCGTGTGGACATCGACGATCAGTCCGTCGGCGCCGCACGCGGCCGCCGCCAGGGACATCGGCGCGACGAGGTGCGGCTTGCCCGTGCTGTGGCTCGGGTCGACGATCACCGGCAGATGGGTGAGCCGCTTGGCCTCGGCCACCGCACTGAGGTCCAGGGTGAACCGGGTGCCGCGCTCGAAGCTGCGGATACCGCGCTCGCACAGGACGACGTCGCTGTTCCCCATGTGCAGCACGTACTCGGCCGCGAGCAGCCACTCCTCGATGGTGGCGGACATCCCGCGCTTGAGGAGGACGGGCCGGCCGGAGGCTCCCGCCTCGCGCAGCAGCTCGAAGTTCTGCATGTTGCGCGCACCGATCTGGAGCATGTCGCTCTCCTCGGCGACGGATTCCACGTCTCCCGGGGTCACGACCTCGGTGACGACCGGCAGGCCGGTCCGCTTCCGCTGCTCGGCGAGGAGGGTCAGCCCCGCGAGTCCCAGCCCCTGGAAGCTGTACGGGGAGGTCCGGGGCTTGAACGCGCCGCCGCGCAGCATGACGGCGCCACTCGCGACGACCGAGTCCACCACGGCGTTCATCTGCGCCGGGCTCTCGACCGCGCAGGGACCGGCGATGACGGCGAATCCGGTGCCGCCGAACACCGCTCCGCCGGCGGAGCCGAGCGTCACCTGGGTGTCCTCGGGACGGAACGCCCGGCTGGTCAACCGCTGCGATCCGGACACCACGACCACCCGGTCGACGCCGGGCGCCTTCTCCAGAACCGTTGCCAGATCAGGCCCGTCGGTTCCTTCTGTGATGAGCACTGTGACGCCCGCCACAGTGCTGGATATCGGAATCAGGCCACTGCCCCGAAGTAATTCATTTACGGATTCAACTTGTTCGCGGGCAGCCTGCGGACTCATTACCACAATCATGGGAGTGCCTTCCAAGGGACTGTCGGGAGTGCTCCGATGGAGCTCAGGGGGAGTGCCACCCAGTCGTGGTCGTGGCATCGCTTTTCACTGAGACTCGTCCCCCCGGAAAGATCTTCTTCCGGACAGTAACCCAGAAGTGAAGGGATTGCCAAGCGTATTCTTCCTGTGCTGTCATCGCCGTGCCGTCCTCAGGCAGGGCGGATGCCGTTGGCCGAAAGATGTTTCGTTGGCCGAAACCGAACAACATGAACAGCGGGGGTACGACATGAAGATGGTCGATATCAGCCAGGGTTGGTACGAGGGAATGCCTTCCTATAACGCCTCGTGGTATCCGAAGTTTGGTATACGCAAGGCGATGACCCCGGAGACCGACCCGGCCGGCGGCGGCCGGACCTTCTCGGATCTGCAGATTTTCCCGCACAACGGAACCCATGTGGAATCCGGATTCCACTTCTACGAGGACGGCGCGAAAATCGACGAGGTCCCGCTGGAGACCTTCGTCGGCCGGGTGGTCATCGCGGACCTTTCCGGCCACCGTGACCTCGACCCCGTCACCGGCGACGAACTGGAGAAGGCGGTCCGCGACGTATGGCAGGCCGGCGACCGTCTGCTGATCCGTACCGACCACCCGAACCGGTACCTGGGGCGTGAGGACTACTGGGACAAGCCGCCCTATCTCACTCTGTCCTCGGCGGACTGGATGGTCGACAACGACGTCCGGCTCGTCGGCATGGACTGCATCACGGAGCGGCCGGACGACCGCAGCGGGCAGGTGCACCGGCGGCTGCTGGCCGCCAACATCCCGATCCTGGAGAACATCCAGAACCTCGACCAGATCGACAACCAGGTCGCCCAGCTGATGGCGCTTCCCATCAAGATTTCCGGCGTGGAAGCCGCCCCGGCCCGCGCCGTGGTGTTCGACGGATGGCCGGTCTGACCCCCTCGGCGGAACACTCACACAAGGGGGTCCACATGGCTGGAAATCAGACAGCCGTTTCTCTGAAAGAAGCCGGGAACCAAACAGCCGCCGCCATCGACGAAGGCCTCGAAGCGGCGCTGGATCTGCTCGGTGATCCATTACCGGACACCGGCAGAGGCGACCGTGTCGTCATCAAGCCAAACACGATCCAGCGAAAACCGGGTTTTCGGACAGGCTCGTGTCTGCGGCCGGAACTGCTGCCGGCGCGGGCTATACGCGCGTCCGCGCGCGGTGCTGAAGTTCGCATTGCCGGGCGCACCCGGGTACACCCGGAGCTGCCGCGCGAAAGCCAGTTCCACAAGTGCGCTCCGGTGGCCGGTTCCGCCGGCCCGCCGTTACGCATTGTGCAGGTTTACAGCGCAAGATCGTTGCGGGCGCTGAACGCCGTTCCCGATATCGTCACCGAGGGTGATTTCTTCTCGCGTCCCCTTTCCCGGCCGGTACCCGAGGAGTTGGTCTGACGTGTTGTCCATACCCGTGCTCCGCGACGGGGAGGAGCGGAGCTCCCGCGACACGCGTGTGCTGCACGGCGTGAACGGCGCTCCCCTTGCCACCGTCCATGAAGCACCCGCCCTGGTGACCAGGCTCACCGTCAAACGCATGCGCGAAGCACCGCGGATGACGTCGGACGAGCGCCTCGCGGTGCTCGCCGACGCGGGCCGCCGGTTCGCCGGGGCCACCCTGGGCGGACAGACCCCGGAGGAGTACTGCCGTATCCAGGCACTCGTCTCCGGTGTGCCCATCCGCGTGGCCCGCCAGACCCTCGGCCGGATGCAGAACGACTGCGGGCTGCTCGGCGACGTCGTCGCGCGGCAGTCCCCGGTCGGCGCAGGCCGCACCGCCCGCTGGGTGCGCCGCGGTTCCGTCTTCGGTGTCGTGGCCCCCAGCAACCACCCGGCCACCCACGGAGCCTGGCTCCAGGCCGTGGCGCTGGGGTACCGGGTCGTGGTGCGCCCTGGCACCCGTGACCCCGTCACCCCGCTGCGCCTGGTCCGGGCGTTGCTGGAGGCAGGTCTCGATCCCGGCTGGATCAGCCTGCTGCCCGGGTCGCACGCCGCCGCCGACGCTCTTGTGGACGCGGCCGATCTGGCCCTGGTCTACGGCAGCGAGGCCACGGTGGCCCGGCTGCGCGGCAACGACCGGGTGCTGGTCCGCGGTCCCGGTCGGAGCAAGATCCTCGTGGACGGCCCGGTCGACGAGGCGGTCCTGGACCATCTCGTCGCCGAGATCTCCGCGGACGGCGGGGTGCGGTGCACCAACACCACCGCGGTCCTCACCTCGGGTGACCACCGTGCCCTGGCCGAGGCGTTGGCCGAAAGACTGGCCTCGCTGCCGGCCCTTCCGGTCACCGACGAGGGGGCCGTCCTCCCCGTCCGTCCCCGCAAGGAGGCGGCGGGCCTGCGGGCGGCCCTCGACCGGGCGGCACAGGGCGCCGTCGATCTGACGGAGCGGTACTACGAGGCGGACGGCGGTCCGGTGACCGTCGTCGACGAGGACGCCGCGGCCCTGCGGCCCGCGGTGATGTGCGTGGACCGGTCCGACCACCCGGGGCTCGGCACGGAACTGCCGTTCCCCTGCGTATGGGTGGCGCCCTGGCAGCCGTCGGAGGGCATCGGCCCGCTGGACGACTCCCTGGCCCTGACCCTCCTCACCGACAACGCGGCGCTCGTCGACGAAGCCCTGGACACCCCCGGCATCCGCACGGTCCTGCACGGCAGGGTCCCGGGCTGGTACCGGGATCCGTATCTGCCGCACGACGGGTACATCGGGCAGTTCCTCAAGGAGGCCCGTGGTTTCGCCGGGTCGTGAAACCAGCGGTGCCCCGACCGACCGCTCCCAGGTCATTCAGAAGATAGTGAGGTGATGGACATGTCTGCTGCCTGTCCCGACATCCCGATCGTCGTCCTTCCCGAGAACAACGTGGTGCGCGGCCGCACCAGCCCGGCCGCACCGGTCGGTACCGCCCTGACCACGGCCACCGACGCGTTGATGCGTCTGCACGGCGAACTGCTGAACCCGGCGGGAGCCGGCGACGCGGTCCGCAAGGCGATGGACGCGGCGGTCGAGGAGACCGACCGGCTCGCCGTCGAGGCCATGGTCGTCCCCATGGACGCCGCGGCGCTGAAGCCGATCGTTCCCAACCACGAGTACTTCGGGGTCCGCACGGCGCCGGTCGACGACGCCCGGCTCGTCTCGGAAGTGACGACGATCATCGCGCGGACGCTCCGCGATCTGCGCGACGCGCGGCTGGATCTGAACGATCAGGCCTACGAGGTCCACGCCATGGCCAAGATCCTGGAGGGCCTGGCGCCGCGCGACGCCGCGGCGCCCTCCGGCGGGACCCCCACGGGGGGCCGGAGCCCGTACGTTCCGGGCAACGACGAGCTGACGCGGTGGGTCATCACCCACCACTTCTACTTCGTGCTCAACCTCGCGGCGGCCGAGGCCGTCTCCCGGGCGGCCGCCGGGCTGGTGGACGGGGACCGCGACGCAGCCTTCGACGCCCTCCAGGAGGCGATCGCCTATGTCCGCGGCTTCACCGCGGCCATGATCCACTCCGGGGACATGTCGGCTCCGTGCTACGACGCGAAGGTCCGCCCGACCATGCAACCGCCGGCCGTGCCGGTGGCACTCACCGGCCGGACGCAGCCCGAGCACAAGGCGTTCCGCAAAGCCATGCGGAACCTCGTCAAGGTCTCCGCGCAACCCTTCGCCGAACTGGCGGCGACCGACCCCGAACTGGCGCTCGCCCGCGACGCGTTGCTCGAGGCCGATCTGCAGGACATCGAGCGGCACATCAGCGTGACGGCCGGTCTGGTCGGTGACGACCGCTCGATCGTCCAGGGCGAGGCGTCGGCCGAGAGCGCGGTCGGCGTGCTGCGCACCATGCGGCACTCCCGGGCGGAGCTGTACCGCGACCTGATGAGGTTCGGTGACCCGGTGACCCTCATCGGGGCCTGAACGACGCAGAGTTGACCGGGCGGTCCGGCCGGGGTCGTCCTCACCGACGATCCCGGCCGGACCGCCCGCCCCCCCGTCCCCCCGGAAGGGAACAGCGTGACGAAGACCGCACAAGTCCGTGCCGAGGCACCTCCGTTCACTCTCGTGGCGACCCTGGCCGGGCTGTCCGCGCTCGGCCCGCTGTCGATCGACATGTACCTCCCCGCGCTGCCCGAGCTCGGCAGGGACCTCGGCGGCGGCGCATCCCTGATCCAGCTCACCCTCACCGCCTGCCTCGTCGGGCTCGCGCTCGGCCAGGCGGTGGCAGGCCCCGCCAGCGACCTGCTGGGACGGCGCCGGCTGCTGCTCGGCGGCGTCATCGGCTACACCGTGGCGTCGCTGCTGTGCGTCATCGCGCCGAACGTCTGGTTCCTGATCGCGTTCCGGCTGCTCCAGGGCGCCTCGGGCGGCACCGCGATCGTGATCGCCCGCGCCGTGGTCCGGGACCGCAACGAAGGGGCCGCGGCGGCCCGCTTCTTCGCCAGCCTCGTCCAGGTCAGCGCGCTCGCGCCGATCGTGGCGCCCCTGGCCGGCGGGGCGCTGCTCCAGATCATGCCCTGGCGCGGGCTGTTCGCCGTCATCACCGGGCTCGGCGCGGTGCTGGTCGTCGTCGTGTACCGCGGCATGCCCGAGACGCTGGCACCGGAGGACCGGCGCGGCGACGGGCCCAAGGCCGTGCTCGTGACGTTCGGCAAGCTGGCCGCCGACCGGGCCTTCGCCGGCTACATGCTCACCGGCGGGCTGGCCTTCGCCGCGATGTTCACGTACATCTCCGGATCGCCGTTCGTGATCCAGGAGGTCTACGACCTGCCCCAGCTGGCGTTCGCCGGCATCTTCGCGGCGAACGGCGCGGGCATCGTCATCGCCGGCCGCGTCGGCGCCCGGCTGCTGGACCGGCACGGCTCCCGCCGGCTGCTCGGCATCGGTCTGACCGTCGCCGCCGTCGGCAGTCTGACCGTGGTGAGCTCTCTGGCGGCCGGGCTCTGGACGCTGCTGCCCGGCCTCTTCCTGGTGGTCGCGCCGATCGGGCTCATCCTGCCGAACTCGATGGCCCTCGCACTGTCCGGCCGCCCCCCGCGGATGGCGGGCACCGCCTCCGCCCTCATGGGCCTGGCCCAGTTCGCCCTCGGCGGCCTCGCCGCCCCGATGGCCGGCCTCGGCGGTTCCGACACCTCGGTCCCGATGGCCCTGGTCATCGCCGGCCTGAGCCTGTCCGCCCTCGCCGCCTTCCGGCTGACCCCGCGGCCGCCGGTGACGGCCTGAACCCCTGGCCCGGTGAGCCTCGCCGACCGTTGCCAGAGATCGTCCGGCAACAAGCGGAACGCGTGGTGCGGAGTCAAGGGCCGCACTGCGCGGAAATCACGGCGGTCCAGGGTGAGTACGGCATCGCTGCGGTACTCGGCGGCCAGAGCCACGTTCACCGCGTCCGCGAGGTCCAGGTCCAGGTCGGCGTAGCGCCGTTGGACGGCTTGCGCCGTGCGCTAACGCATGTACTTTTCGTCCGATACGGAGTGTGAGCGGGTCAGCACTCGATGACGTTGACCGCGAGGCCGCCGCGGGCGGTCTCCTTGTACTTGGCATTCATGTCAGCCGCTTTTGATCATGGATCTGACCTGCAGTTTTGACACAGCAAGATCTGATTTGCGCCACGTCAGGGACTTTTACCGCCGGCTACCTGCAAGGCATCCGGCGGCACTCGGTACCCGTGGGGCGAGCCCGCGCAGCAGCCGACCGGGTTAGGGGCAGCGAAGGAGCGGCAGCTTCGCTGCATGCGGGAGCATCGTCCGATTTCGGAGCGAGAACAGCTCTTCAGGCTCGGTCGGTGATCTTCTAGGGATCTTCAGGGCCTTGCGGACCTTACGCAGGGACATGCTCTGGTGCCCCTTTCTCAATCCTCGGGTGGTCTGCCTGGACTGTCCGCGCTGGACATTTCGTCGGGTAACCGAACCGACCGCTGGCCCAGCGCGCAAGAAGCCCCGCCGGTGCTCCCGGCGGGGCTCTTGGAGTTGGGTGTGGCTGTGTTGATCGGGCTGGGGGTTAGCTGAGTTGGGTGGGGGTGGGTTGGTCGTGGTTGAGGGCTGCTACGGCTGCGGGGGTGAGGGCGGTGTTGAAGGTTTGGACGTTGCTGATGTTGCCGGGGAAGTAGTTGCTGGTGCCGGCGCTGCCGATGTGGAGGGGGCCGGTGGCGTTCCAGGCGGTGGTGTTGGTTCCGGTTCCGGCGAGGGTTCCGTTGATGTAGAGGTTCATGGTGTGGGTGGCGGCGTTGTAGACGCCGACGAGGTGTGTCCAGGTGTTGAGGACGGGTGGGGTGGAGGCGACGGCTCCGGGATAGGTGCCTGGGGTGGTGCTGTCGCTGGCGGGTGAGATGAAGGCCCAGGCGTTGTAGCCCTTGGAGTACTGGAGGTAGAAGGAGTCGACGCCGGTGCCGGCGTTGCTGGCCTGGCCGACGGCGGTGTTGTAGGTGGTGGTGTTGGTCATGTTGACCCAGGCCGAGACGGTGTAACCAGCCGTGGTGTCGAGGACGGGGCCGGCGGTGGCGGCGTCACCGGTAGTGCCGTTGAGATGCAGCACCGTCCCGCGGTTGGGGTCGGTGGTGAAGGTGGCTCCGCTGTTGGCGGTGAGGTTGTTGGCGGGGCGCACGGTGTTGTCGGTGTTGGAGAGCTTCCACCAGTCGGTGGGCTGGTGGAGGTAGCCCAGCGGTACCGGTGCGGTGAATTGCGCGATGCCCGCCGCGGCGACCGTTCCCGGGTATTCGAGGATTTGACCGTTGCCGGTGGTGGCGTACAGGTCGGGGTTGCCGTCCGGGCCGCCGGAGGTGCCGGTGGTGGTGTTGTTGGTGTCGCCGGGTGAGGCGATGGTGGGGTAAGTGGTGTTGTCCAGGCCGATGGGGAGGATGGGGGCCTGGGCGGGGAGGGTGCCGTTGGTGCTGCCGGTCCAGTTCTGGTCGGCGCGGCCGGTGAGGCAGGCGTAGATGATGAGTTGGGTGCCGGCGGTGGTGCTGCTGGCCGGGTCGGCGAGGCAGAGGTTGGACGCCGGGTTGACCAGGGAACCGTTGGGGCCGGGCTTCCATTTCTGGGCGGCGGTGCCGTTGCAGGTGTAGAGCTGGATGGGGGTTCCTGAGGCGGTCCCGGCGTTGGTGATGTCCAGGCACTTGCCCAGGACCCGCACGGTGTTGTCGGTGCCGAGGGTCATCTGCTGGGCGTCGGTGCCGTTGCAGGGGTAGATCTGGATTTTGGTGTTGTTCGCGGTTGATGCCTTTGCGACATCGGCGCACACCGTGCCCCCGCCGGGGACTGTGATCGCGGACACCAGGGGGTGGTGGGTGGGTGCGGTGAGCACGGTGGTGGGCAGGCCGTTGGCGTCGAAGGTGAGGGGGTAGGTGTGGAGGGTGCCGGTGATGTTGTCGCGGGCCCACAGGGTGGGGGCGCCGTCGACGGTGCCGGGGGCGGTCAGTGTGGTGTTCGACCAGTCACCGTTGCCCAGTAGCAGGGCCTGCTTGAAGTGGGCTCCGGCCTTGGAGGTGCCGGGGTAGTACCACAGCCGGCCGCCCTCGATGGTGATCAGGTCGGCCAGTCCGGAGCCGTTGTCGAAGCTGCCGGGGGCGAGGATCTGGCTGACGGATCCCCAGGTGGTGTCGTAGCCCAGGCAGGTGGATGCCGGGTTGCAGGCGGGCTTTTCGGTGATGGGCATCCGGCCGTTGGTGTTGGTGAAGTGCCCGGCCACCCCGCTGGCGCTGGTCTCCGCGTCGTTGCGGTAGATGTACATCTGGTGGGTGACGGTGCTGTAGGCGAACAGGTCGTCAACCCCGGACTGGGCAGTGCTGCCACGGTGGGTGATCAGGAACTTGTCCCAGCCCGTGGATGCCTCGGCCTCGGGGCTGGTCGCTGCAGTGGAAGAGGTCACGGGGGCGGCGGCTGCGTCGGTGTTGCCGGGCAGGAGCAGCAGGTCGCCTTCCTTGGAGGGGGCGATCAGGTCGGGGATTCCGTCGCCGGTGAGGTCACCGGAGGTGACCTTGGTGGCGGGATTCCACGGGGCGTAGAAGCTGTAGGTGGAGGGGTCGGCGTTGCCGGCGCCGTCGACGGCCTGGACGTACAGGGTGTGTGTGCCCCATTGCTGGGCGGTGACGCTGATCGGGATGTCGGCTTGGGCGGCGCCGACGCTGTCGGCGGTGACGTTGATGGTGTGAGCCGTGTCGGCGCCGGTCGCCGGGACGGGGGTGTCCATGGACCATTCGAACTTGCGGATGTCACTGCGGACGCAGGACAAGGGCGCGCAAGTGCCGGTGGGCATGGGGTCGGTGCTGGTGGTGTGGATCGTGAGGCCGGTGTCTCCGGCGTGCTTGGTCGGTGCGGTGCCGCTGCCCAGCGGCGGGAAGTCGGAGGAGTCGGTGAACGCGGCTTGGGTGGGCGGGGTGAGGTCGGTCTTGAAGTGGCAACTGGTGGTCCATGGCCCGTACAGGGTGCCGTCCCAGGCGCGGACGCCCCACCCGTATTGGTGGCCGTCCTGGGCGGCGAAGCCGAGGTTGTGGTGGACGGTGGTGCCTGAGGCGACACCGGCGGTCAGGGGCGGGTTGATGACCGTGGCCTGGCCGTTGGCCTGCGGGAGCATGTTGTCCCACATGGCGTACTGGCCCTGCAGGTTCACCCCCTGCATGGGGGTGGTGAGGGTGGCATTGAGGGTGATGTTGCTGGTGCTGCCGGCCAGAGTGGTCTTGCCGATCCACCCGTCGGGGCCACCACCGCACGCAGCACCGGCGGGGTTCTGGCTGTCGGGGGTCGTGCTGGGAGCGCTGGGCGCGGCCGGGGGAATGTCGAAGACGGTCACGATGTATGGGTTGCTGTTGAAGCGCATGAACCCGTAGTTCGTCTCGTACTTGGTCTCGTTCCCGCGCAGGGAGAACGCCCAGGTGTCCTTGTCGATGGCGGCGTTGCCCTGGATACCGGCGGTGACATCGAAATTGACGTACCGGGTGCCGCAACCGGCGGCGACGTTGGCGCTGGCGACGTTTTGCGCGCCCAGGGCTGCGCCGACACTCGGCTGGTTGTCCCAGTCCAGCTTCCCTACGAATTGGGGGGTGTTGATATCGGCCGTCCCGTACAGCGTGACGGGCCAGGTGTGGGAACAGTCACCGTCGGCGCCGTAGACCTCGGCCAGCACCAGGGTGGACTTGGAGATGACCATGTTCTTGTGCAGATTGCTGGTGTTGATCTCGAAGAACGACCGCTCCAGCCCGTAGCAGGTCGAGGCGTAGTGCTGGTAGCCGATGCCCTCGCCGCCGTACTGCTGCGGGGTATCCCACTGCGGCGTGTCATGGCAGCCCTCCTGCGCCTCGGCGTAGTGGTTGGTGCCGCTGGAGACGGGGCTGACGGTCGGGTCGATGAACACCGGATACGTGGTGGTGGCTCCGGTCAGCAGCCCGGCATCCGGGGTGAGGGTGACCGCGTCCGGGGTAGCGGTCAGCGCGACCGGCTGGACCTGGGCGCCCGTGCCGGGGCCGTCGGTTGACGACACCGGCGCCGGATCACCTCCTGTTGCGGAGGTGGTGGCGGTGCGCGCGGACAGGGCGGACTTGGTGCTGGCCGGAGCCACTGCGGTGGTCGAGGAGTCCCACATCGTCGGGGTGGGGCTGGTGTAGGCCAAGGTGCCGTCGGGGGTGGTGGCGGCCAGGCGGCCGTGGGCGTCGGCGGCCAGGTTCAACCCCTGGGTAGTGGTGGCCAGGCGCAGGGTTTTCAGTGCGGGGTTCGCGGCAGCGGTCGCGTTGTGGACGATCAGCACTTCGCTGAACGCGCCCTGGTCACTGACGGACGCCTCCAGATCCACACCAGGCAGGACGTTTACGTACCGGGCGGTGTCACCGGTGACGGTGGGCGCGGGCAGGGTAGTGGGGAACGACAGGGCCAGGCGGTGCCCGTTGGTATCGGTGAGGGTAGCCAGCGGCCCGTTGCCGCCGCCGGACAGTGCCACGCGGGCCGGGGTGGCGGACGGCGAGTAGGTGCCGTCGCCGTTCCGTCCCAGCGTGGCGTCCACTGCGGCCCAGGTGTCGTTCTTCTTCACCCGCACGGCCTGCAGGTTGGTGGTGGTCGCCAGGGTGCCGTCGGGATTGGCGACGGTCTGCTCGGTCTGCGTGGTGAGCGAATCGACAACGACGGGTTTGCCGGTGGCCTTGGCCTGCAGCAGAGCTGCTTGCATGGGTCCGCCGGGTGTGAGCGGCGGGGCGGTGGTCATATCGGCCGGGACGGATGGCGGCACATCGTCGGCCGAGGCCGGGCCGGCCAGTGATAGGACGAGGCCGCTGACTGCGAACAGTGCTGCTAGTTGGATCGGGCTGCGGCGCCGGAATCGGCGCGCGCTGATGGAACCCCCCACGATTACCCCTCTCCAGGGTAAAGACTTGACCACTCACGGATAGGCCGTAATGGGTGTGATGGCTGAGCAGCCGCATTGGCGATGCTGTTTGTGAACCCCCGCATCCTCCTATGTCCCAGTGACACTCCCCCGGTGGCGAGTCTGAAGTGACTGATGTGACATCTGAGGATGCCGAGGAAGGCTATTGCGGCTCGTACGGGTGTGGCAATACGGTTCCGGAGGATCGTGGAGGCGCACCCGCCTCGCGAGTGGACGGCTCTTCACGGGCTGTCGGGGTGGGCTGGGGGGTCTGCGAAGTGCGTTCCAACGTGCGCTTGTTCACTGATGTCCGGACACGGGCTCGGCTACGTGGGGGGATCGTGGCTACGGCCACGCTCGCTGCGATGTCGTTGATCGTTCCGCTGGCGCAGGCGGACGTGATCGGCGGCTACCACTACACGGGCCAGGTCTGGGCTGACGGCCAGCTCCAGGCCCAACCAGTCGTCGACGGCCGGCCGGTATCTGCTGGGGCAGGTGTCCCGCGAGGGGCAGTGCCCAAGGGAGCACGTGCGCTGGTCGCCCATGCTCCCGTCGCCACAAAATGGCCGCCCGCCAGTGCCTCCACGGTCACCCTGGCCCCAGCAGCCGTAGTTACCCCACGCGTCGGTGCTGCCAGCCCTTCCTTCGGATCAGTCACGCCGCCCGGCGGACTGGTGCGAGCAGGAACATCACCAGTCTGGATCGCACCCGTCAGTGCTTCCGGAACATCAGCCCGAAGCACGCAGAGCGGCACGGATCCCGCCAGCGCCCCTTCGGCGGTTCGCGTACAAGTGGCCGGACAGGCCCAGGCGCAGTCCGCCAACATCGATGGACTCCTCATCGGCCTGACCCCCACCGGCGCGGGGAAGGCCGCCGTCACATTGGACTACAGCTCCATCGCTCAGGCGTACGGTGGTGGCTGGGCCTCGCGGCTGCACCTGGTGGAAATGCCGGGCTGCGCGATGACGACACCGGATGTTCCTGCTTGCCGGGTGCAAAAGCCACTGGCCACCACCAACGACACCACGAGCCGGAAACTGACGGCCACCGTCAGCCTGCCCGCCACGTCCCCAGGGCACAACGCTGCTGCTTCTCGCACCAGCACAAGCCTTGCGCCGCAACAGACATCTGTGTCGGTTGCGGCGGTATCCGGTACTGGCGGTTCCCAGGGCGACTACACCGCCACCTCCCTGTCGGCTTCCGGTACGTGGTCCCAGTCGTCCTCCGGAGCGTTTGTCTACAGTTACCCGGTCGCCAGTCCATCGGCATTGGGCGGGGGCGCACCGAGCGTGGCGCTCTCCTACGACTCGCAGTCCGTCGACGGGGAGACTTCCGCCCGCAACGCGCAGTCCTCGTGGATCGGTGACGGCTGGTCGTACTCTCCAGGTTTCATCGAGCGCTCGTACAAGTCGTGCAAGACGGACGGGATCGCCGACTCCGGAGATGAATGCTGGGGCGGTTACAACGCTGTCCTGTCTCTCGGTTCACGGACCAGCGAACTGGTACGTGGCAGTGACGGGATGTTCCACCTGGAAGGCGATGACGGAACCAAGATCCAGCGGATGACCGGGGCGGGCAACGGTCTGTGGGACGGCGAGTACTACAAAGTCACCACGACCGATGGCACCGCCTACTACCTGGGTCTGAACCACGCCCCTGGCACCACCGCCGACGCCGAGACCAGCAGCGCGTGGGGAGTTCCGGTCTACCACCCCAAGTCCGGCGACCCGTGTTACGACGCAGCCAAGGGCAACAATTCACAGTGTGACAAGCCGGTTGGCTACCGCTTCAACCTCGACTTCGTCGTCGATCCACACGGCAACGTGCAGCGCTACGACTACGCCACCGAATCCAACTACTACAACATGGGCTTGGGGCAGGTTGCCGCGTCTGGCGGCGGCGGCACACTGACCCCCTACATCCGCAGCGGCTATCCCAAGCGGATCTCCTATGGCTACAAGCTGGCCGACGCGGTGGCGGGCAGAGACCCGGCCGCCCGCATCAACTTCAACACCGCTCAGCGCTGCACGACCTCCGACACTGTCTGCACCTACGCCAATCTGTCCCCCACGACGGCCAACAACTGGCCGGATGTCCCGTACGACACCAACTGCCCTTCAACGGACAAGACGTCCGGCGAAGGCGATGATGTCTGCAAGGTAGCCGGGCCCACATTCTGGTCCACCTACCGGCTCAAGTCGATCTCGACCCAGGTCAAGGTCGGCGACGGCTACCAAGACGTCGACTCCTACAACTTGACCCACGTCTTCTCCGACGCGGGCGGCGTCATGGATCCGGTCACAGGTATGGAAGGGGACGCCAGTAACGCCGGGCACCTTCAGGCGATCATGTGGCTGTCGTCGATCCAACACACCGGCCTGGACACCACAGCCGGCGGCTCTGACCCCCTCACCTTGGACCCGGTGACTTTCGCCGGCATCGAGACAGACAACCGCGTTGACGGTCTGACGCCAGCCGCACCCCCGCTCTACCACCCGCGGATCGCCAGCATTCGCACGGAGAGCGGCGAGTCCACCGCCGTCACCTACCGGACCCCGGAGTGCTCGCGCGTCAACCACACCATGCCCGCATCGCCTGACAGCAACACCATGGCCTGCTTTCCGGTGAACTGGTACCCGGCAGGTGCCGCGACTCCCATCGCGGACTGGTTCCACAAGTCTTTGATCACCCAGGTCACCAACAGTGATCTCACGAAGGCCGGCTCGCACGCGAAGGTCGCCAACTACGTCTATGACACCCCCGCCTGGCACCGCGACGACTCGGATCTGACCGACGACCAGTACCGCACCTGGAACAACTTCCGCGGCTTCCGCACCGTGACCGTCACCTCGGGAGCCGTCCCGGATCCAGTCACCAAGAAAGTCACCACCTACCTACAAGGCATGGACGGCGACTACAAGGCGGACGGCTCCACGCGATCCGTCATCGTCAAGAACTCCCTCGGTGACGCTGCGACCGACCGCAACCTGCTGGCCGGCAGCATCCTGGAATCCGACACCTACACCGCAGACCAGGGCACGGTTGTCAGCAAAGTCATCAACGAACCGCTCGACACTGTTCAGACTGCGAGCCGCACGCGATCGGCCTGGACATCGAAGGAACCGGCCCCCTCGGCCTTGTCCACACTGCCGCCGCTGTCTTCCCAGCGATTGCAGTCCTCCGCTAGCCGCGTGCTGGTCCAACTGGCCAGCGGCGCCTGGCGCACCACGCGTGCGACCACGACGTACGACAATGCGGGTCGCATTACGCAGGTGAACAATCAGGGCGACATCGCCGACCCGAAACAAGCAACCTGCACCACAACGAGTTATGCCTCGGCTCCTGCCAGTAATCCGATGATGCTTACCTATCCGTCCCAGGTACTCACCGTTTCCGGGCCTTGTGGCACCGCCGCCGGCACCAGCACCACGATTGCCGATCAGAAGATCTACTACGACGGTGACGGCACCATCACCAACCCGGGCACCTTCGGGACCATAGGTCAGCTCTGGGCATCCGACGGCAAGACACACAGCGTCGGCTATGCCACGGCCACACAGTCGGTCAAGTCCTACAACGCTTCCGGCAGCCCGGTCTACACGACCATCGGCGCCTCCTCCTACGACGACTATGGGCGCATCACCAAGTCTGTGGACCCCGCAGGATCGGCCACCACGACCACGTTCTCGCCGGCAGCCGGGACACTCCCCACCACGGTCACTACCACTAACGCGCTGGGCTGGACCTCGCACCTTCTCCTGGCACCCGCTCGTGGGCTGGCCGTCGAGAGCGTGGATAGCAACAGCCGCGTGACCGACACGACCTACGACGCACTCGGCCGGCGTACCGCCGCCTGGCTGCCCGGCCGCGACAAGACCGAAAACCCTGACAGTCCCGACAAGAAATTCCTCTACGCTATCCACGGTGCGGGCACCAGCCCCGACCCGTCCGCCGTCACGACTCAAACACTCCGCGAGAACGGCAGCTACAGCACCTCGGTGACCCTGTACGACGGGATGCTGCAGATGCGTCAGCAGCAGTCCACCACCGCGGACGACTCGGCTGGGCGGCTGATCACGTCCAACTCGTACGACAGCCACGGCTGGCCCGTGTCCAGCATCGCGGCGTACTCGGACCCCAATAGCGGGCCGTCGACCACGATGTTCGCGGAGTTCGAGAACACCGTGCCGTCGCAGAGGAAGACGGTCTACGACGGGCTCGGCCGCCCGACCGCCAACCAGCTGTGGTCGCGCGCTTCGCTGCAATGGCAGTCCAGCACCGCCTACCCCGGCGCGGACGAGACCGACAGCACCCCGCCCAAGGGTGGCCAGGCCACCGCGACCTTCACCAACGCCCAAGGCCAGACCACCGCCAGCCGGGTCAAGGACACTACCCCGGACAAGACCCTGCCCGCTGGTAGCGTCATCGCCTCGGGCAGCACGGTGTCGTCCAACAGCGTGCGGCTGACCATGCAGGCCGACGGCAACCTGGTCCTGACCGGCATCACCAGCGGCGCCGTGCTGTGGGCGTCCGGCACCTCCGGCAAGCCCGGTGCCAGCGCCACCATCCGCACCGACGGAAGCTTGGTAGTCACCAGCACCACCGGCGCGGTCCTGTGGTCCTCCAACTCGGGGACCACCGGAACGACCGGGGCCTACGCCGTCATCAAGGACGACGCCAGCGTGCAGGTATACAACGCCGCAGGCACCAGCCGCTGGAGCACCGGCACGGCCGGCAAAGCAGCCGCAGCCGACATCACCACCCGCTACACCTACACCCCGGCCGGCCAAACCGCCTCGATCGCCGACACCGTCGGTAACACCTGGACCTACCAGTACAACCTGCAGGGTCAGAAGATCTCCCAGACCGACCCCGACTCCGGCACCAGTGCTTACGCCTACGACCAACTCGGACGCCTGACCCAGAGCACCGACGGCCGCCAGCAGACTCTCTCCTACACCTACGACATCCTCGGCCGCAAAACGGGCGAGTACGCGGGGACCAGTACCACCGACGCGACCAAGCAACTCGCCGGTTGGAGCTACGACGCCCTGGCAAGGGGCCTGCCCGCCTCCTCCACGCGTTACGTCGGCGGCTCCGGTAGCGGCGGCAGCGCTTACGTCAAGAGCGTCACCGGCTACACCACCTCCTACCAGCCCACCGGAACTACAACCACGATCCCCCCCGCCGAGGGGAAACTGGCCCGTACTTACACCGCCGCCGCTCACTACACGCCGACCGTCGGGCTTCTCGCTTCCACCGACTACGGCTCGGACGGCGGGTTGCCCACGGAATCGGTTGGCTACGGCTACGACCTGCAGGGCCTGCTCCTGGAAACAGGGTCGGAAGACAACCCTTACCTTGACACCGCCTTGTACAGTCCCCTCGGGCAGATCCAGCAGTCCACCTACGGCGTGTACGGCAAGCAACTGCGCACCGCGCAGACCTACGACGACGCGACTGGCCGCCTTGCCACCAACACCGTCAGCCTCCAGCCCAACGAGTTCGGCCCGATCGACGCCACCACCTACGGCTACGACCAGGCGGGCAACCTCAAAGCGGTCTCCGACACCCAGTCCAACGGCACCGCCGTCACCGGCACCGACACCCAGTGCTTCTCCTACGACGGCATCAACCGCCTGTCCGAAGCCTGGACCGACACCAAGGGCACCAGCACCCCCACCACCGGACAGCTGTCCCACTGCAACACCGGTGCCCCCACCCCCGCCACCATCGGCGGACCGGCCCCGTACTGGCAGTCGTTCACGTACAACCTGCTCGGTGACCGCACCCAACAGGTCAAACACGACACCACCGGCAATGCGCTGAAGAACACCACCCAAACCAGCAGCTACCCCGGTGGAGGCACCACCACCGCCACGCAGCCGAACACCGTGACCAGCGTGACGACCACCGATGCGACCGCCACCACCACGCTGACCCCGCACTACGACACTGCAGGCAACACCAGGAGTCGTGACACCAAGGTCGGCGCTGCGGCCGCCACCACGCAGACCTTCACCTACGACGCCGAAGGCCGCACCCAGAGCGTCACGCCCAAGGCGGGCTCCGGCACGGTCGCCTCCAGCTACCTGTATGACGCCGACGGCGGCCTGCTGATGCAAAAGGGCTCCGGCAGCAACATCCTGTACCTGTTCGGCGGCGCCGAACAACTCACCCTGGACACAGCCAAGAACACCGTCTCCGGGCTGCGCTACTACTCCCACCCCGACGGCACCAGCATCACCCGCTCCTCGACCGGCACTCTCGCCTACCAGCCGGCTAACCCCCAGCACACCGCCCAACTCCAGGTCGACCGCACCAGCCTGGCCGTCACCCGCCGCGCCTACGACCCCTACGGAGCCCCCCGCGGAACCACTCCCGCCAGCTGGGCCGACAACCACGGCTACCTTGGCAAACCCGCGGACACCACTACCGGACTCAACCTCTTCGGCGCACGCAACTACGACCCCGTTCTCGGCCGCTTCCTCACCGTCGACCCCGTCTTCGAAGCCGGCGACCCCAATCAAATGGGCGGCTACACCTACGCCGGCAACGACCCCATCAACGGCAGCGACCCCACCGGCCTTAAGAACGGAGACACCGGCGGCGGCGGCTGCTACGCCTCCTGCGCAGGGGAAGGAGCCGGCGGCGAACTCGGTGGCGGCGGCGCCCCAATGAGCCCCAGCGGCGACGACAGCGGCGACGCCGCGGCGCTTTACCGCGGCGGCAGCCCTCTCGGACAGTACACAGCCGGCTACGGGTCCAACGTCGACGAGGCTCTCAACGCGAAGGGGACCTTCAGCCAGGGTCCGGATGTAGTCCAAAAGTTCATGAAACTCAGCGCGGACGCGCTCGGTATCACGGACCTCAACAACTGCATCTACGGCTCCGGGAAAGAGCAACTACAGGCGTGTACCTCAACGGCGCTCATAGTTGTGCAATACCAGAAGATGAAACTAGCCAAGATGGCGGCAGAAAGGGCTGCCACGTACGCGCTGCAGCACGCGGCCAGAGAATATGAACAGGGCGCCGGTGCGATTAGAACTCACACCGAGCCCGAGGCTCCCGGAAAACCCAGTACTCCGAAGACAGGAACACCCAAGGACCCCGAACCGGGAGGGGCGCCGGCACGAAACGAAGAAGTCCCTGCGAAATCTGGCTGCAGTTTCAGCCCTGACACACAGGTCCTGATGGATCAAGGGCAGACCAAGCCCATCGCGGACATCAAACTCGGCGATCAGGTTGAGACCGCAGACCCCGACACGGGTCAACACGCCAGCACTCATACCGTCACTGCCCTGATCGTGAACTACGACACCGACCTAGTCGATGTCACCGTCCATGGCCAGGATGGCAAGGATTCAACGCTCCATACAACGTCAAAACATCCCTTTTGGGATGAAACAACTCATTCGTGGGTCCCGGCTGGGAAGCTTGAATCCGGGCACGTGCTTGCAACTGCTGAGAACCGACACGTACCTGTTGTTTCCGTCCACGTAACCCCCGGCGCGGCCAACCGCTACAATCTCACCGTCGCGGAACTGCACACGTACTATGTGCTGGCAGGGACCACGCCGGTGCTCGTTCACAACGTCTGCCCGAAGCGGGCGAATTATGATGGCGCCGAAGGGACGGGCTATGGACCAGCCGACCCTCCCACGAGGGTTGCCGGGCCATGGGTCAAGAACGATATCGGTCGCGGGACTCGCGGGTTGCGCCCGGATAGCTTGGGTGACCGCCTGCAGATACATCACGCGGATCAAGAGGCGGGATCCCCAACGCATGAACTCGATGAGAGCTTTCACCTGAATGCCGATATTCATCGAAACAAGTACAATCAGGGCGTCAGTAAGGGAATGAGAACGGAAGATACTCGACTTCACTGGTGGTATCGCTCCATGGAGCAAGGCTGGGATTCGACCTACGGACCAGAGGCATGGTTCGATAATTGGCCCGTTGCGGATGGGTGAGGGGTGACGCAAATGGAATTCGCTGAGTTCGTGGCGCTCATCGACGAGACGCGCAGGTCAAACCCTTGGTGGCTAGAGGGATTTGAGCCAGTGTATGCAACAAATGACGATTTGATCGATGTTCAACGACGACTCTCCGTCTCGCTTCCATCGGATTATTTGAGATTTTTGGCTGAGATTGGCGGAGGGGCATTTGGTTTCATGGATATTCTGCCGGCGCGGCTCGACTCTAATCAGGGTGACGACGCAATTAGCGTAAATGCGCGTCCCTGGTGGCCGGTGGACTTCTATGCGGTCGCACCCGTAGGAACCGGCGACCTGTGGGGATTCTCCTGCCCCAATGGTGCCGCATCCGACGAGATCTTTTTCCTGGATCACGAGGATGGATCATTGACAAGCGAAGAAATGGGCTTCTTGGACTTTCTTGCCGCGAAGGCATTGCGGCCAAGATAGAGATATTGGGAAGAATCCCTTCCTTAAAAATTCTTGAATCCTTGCAATTAGTAGACTGTGGCGAGCTATGGCGACGTAGCGGCTTGTACCAGTTCCAACTGGTCCGGTGTATTGTCACCGGCCATCAGGGGCGATTTGGCGTGGAGGTTGGGATAATCTCCACTGATTCCCGGAGAGACCCTTCGGGCTGCTTTTGTCGACTTTGTTCTTCTCGTGCAGGCTGGAGTCCCAGTGTCATCTGAGGATTTTCCCTGCATCCGGCACCATCCTGGACGCAAGGACCGTAGATTTTGGGCCTGGAATCGCATTCATCCACTTGTGTACATCTGGCGGCATTGTTGCGGCCCTCGAACGGGCCGCTGGGGTGTCTGACGGCAGTGGTTGAGCGATCGAACCTACGTGGCGGATGCTGCGCTCCGCACTGCTGCCGGGAATATCCAAGCGGTTCGAGGACTTCGACCTGGTCGGCCCACCGTCCCATCTGGTACGCCGACGCTGCCTGATCACTGCACGGCCGATGAGGCCGGGATATACGACCATACCTATGGCTACCTCGGCCTCGTCCGATGCCAGGTCCCGGGTCAGGCCGAGGGGGTGGCGTCGGCGGAGTGTGGGGCGGGGACGGCGGATCCGGCGGCCATCCTGAAGCCGCAGATGAAGGGGCTGGCGTGGGGCAGGGCGGAGTGCTTGGGCTGGGTGGAGGCGCGATCGCTAGTCGTTGACGTGCTGTTCGGGGCCATCAGGGGCCATTTGGGGGCAGTTAGGGGCGGCGGGTCGGGGCCGGGGATCCAAGCGCCGCCGGCTGGTCTGGTCCGGCTTCGAATGGTGTGGGCGTTGCGGTGGCGTCGGCGGATACGCGGGCTCGGGCCGAGTGAATGAGTACTTCGTCTGAAGCTGGGCGTCGTTGACTGACAAGCCGTTGCGCAGAGGCTCCAGGGCCGGTGGGCTGGCACATCAAGGACAAGTCGCCGGTTGAGTCGGGCGGTCACCATGGGTGCGAAGTGCCCACCTGGGCCTGGTCAGATTTTGATCACTCGGATACCGGGTCCGCACAGCACCAGGAGATCCTCGGGGTCGGACGTCAGGACGGTCACGGGAGCGGGCGAAGCGAGTGCGGTGACGGCCACGATGGCGTCGAGCGCGTACTTGTGGCCGTGCAGTCCCGCCGAGGCGAGCAGCTTGCTCGCGTGGCGGGCGATGGCCTCGGTGGGCGGGATGATGTTCACGCGTGAGACGGCGTGGTCGAAGCGGGCCTGGTTGGTTTTGGGGTCGCGGGCTTCGACGAGTGTGACGGAGCTGGTGACGACGCGGATGTCCTCGGCCTCGGCCGCGGCCAGCCATTCGGTGAGTTCCGGGGTGCGTTGGACGAGCTTCGACAGACCCTCGCAGTCCAGGACGAGGCTGCCGCTCACGCGGCGTCCGCCGAGCCGGACGGGGCGCCGCGCAGCAGCGCCCGCTTGGCCTCAACCGCGGCCTGGTCGACCGCGCCGTGCTCGGCTTCCGCGTCCTCGATGAGCTCGCGCAGCCGGTCCCGTTCCAGCTGGCGCTGGATGAGAGCCTCGACATACGCGGACATGCCCCGGTTGCCGGTGCGCGCCTTGAGGGCTGCGATGGTGCCTTCATGGAGCGAGACGGAGACCGGGCGGACGGGTCCTTCTCCGGGCGCTGGCGAGGTGGTCATGGCGCTACATTAACAAAAGTCTTGTTATTGAGTTCGGGTGATTCTGGGCGCCTATACCGCCAGACCCTCATTCCCGAGAGACCGGGGCTGGCGGAGGTGGAGCTCGAACAGCCTGGTCAGGTACCAATCCGCCAGGGATCTCCCAGGGACTTTTCAGGGACTTTCAGCTCTGTCACAGGGACTTTTCAGGGACGATCCGCCGTGCAAACGGAGATGGCCGTGACAGAGCTGAAAGAACCGAAACCGCTGATCAGGGGTGGTCCCGTCAGCACTCGATGACGTTGACCGCGAGGCCGCCGCGGGCCGTCTCCTTGTACTTGACCTTCATGTCGGCGCCGGTCTCCTTCATGGTCTTGATGACCTTGTCGAGAGACACGTGGTGCCGGCCGTCGCCGCGCATGGCCATTTTGGCGGCCGTGATGGCCTTCACCGCGGCCATGCCGTTGCGCTCGATGCACGGGATCTGGACGAGGCCGCCGACCGGGTCGCAGGTGAGGCCGAGGTTGTGCTCCATGCCGATCTCGGCCGCGTTCTCGACCTGCTCGGGGGAGCCGCCCAGCACCTCGGCGAGGGCGCCGGCCGCCATCGAGCAGGCGGAGCCGACCTCGCCCTGGCAGCCGACCTCGGCGCCGGAGATGGAGGCGTTCTCCTTGAAGAGCATGCCGATCGCGCCGGCGGCGAGCAGGAAGCGGACGACGCCCTCCTCGTCCGCGCCGGGCACGAAGTTCATGTAGTAGTGCAGAACGGCCGGGATGATGCCGGCCGCGCCGTTGGTGGGCGCGGTGACGACGCGGCCGCCCGCGGCGTTCTCCTCGTTCACGGCCATCGCGTAGAGGGTGACCCACTCCATCGCGAGAGCGGCCGGGTTGCCCTCGGCGCGCAGCTGGCGGGCCGAATTGGCGGCGCGGCGGCGGACCTTGAGGCCGCCGGGGAGTATGCCCTCGCGGGACATGCCGCGCGAGACGCACGCCTGCATGACGCCCCAGATCTCCAGCAGCCCGGTACGGATCTCGGCCTCGCTGCGCCAGGCCTTCTCGTTCTCCAGCATCAGGGCGGCGATCGACAGGCCGGTGTCGCGGGAGAGCCGCAGCAGTTCGTCGCCGGTGCGGAAGGGGTGGCGCAGCACGGTGTCGTCGAGCTTGATCCGGTCCTGGCCGACCGCGTCCTCGTCGACGACGAAGCCGCCGCCGACCGAGTAGTACGTCTTCTCCAGGAGGGGCGCGGCGTCCGCGTCGTAGGCGAAGAGCGTCATGCCGTTGGCGTGGTACGGCAGCGAGCGGCGGCGGTGCAGGATCAGCTGGGACGAGGCGTCGAAGGGGATCTCGTGGGCGCCGAGCAGGTTGAGGCGGCCGCTGGTGCGGATCCGCTCCACCTCGGCGTCGGCGGTCTCGACGTCGACCGTGCGGGGCGAGTGGCCCTCCAGGCCCAGCAGGACCGCCTTCGGGGTGCCGTGGCCGTGGCCGGTGGCGCCCAGCGAGCCGAAGAGCTCGGCGCGGACGGCGGCGGTGTGGGCGAGCAGGCCCTCGTTCTTGAGCCGGTGGGCGAAGATCCCGGCGGCACGCATGGGTCCGACGGTGTGCGAGCTGGACGGGCCGATACCGATCGAGAACAGGTCGAAGACCGAGATGGCCACGAGAAACTCCTTGGTTGCGCAGACGCCGTTGTCTGCCGGGTGGTGCGCGGGACAGGTGGTGCGGGAGGCATGGTGCGGGGCACCGGCTCACCTTCCAGTGTGCGCGGTGCCCCGACCTGACGCGTACGACGGTCCGATTACAGTCCGGGGTACAGCGGGTGCTTCGCCGCCAGTGCGGAGACGCGGGCGGACAGGCTCTTGGCCAGGTCCTCGTCGAAGTCCGGCTTCAGGACCTCGGCGATGATGTCGGCGACCTCGGTGAAGTCCTCGGTGCCGAAGCCGCGGGTGGCCAGCGCCGGGGTGCCGATCCGCAGCCCCGAGGTGACCATCGGGGGACGCGGGTCGTTCGGGATGGCGTTGCGGTTGACCGTGATGCCGACCTGGTGGAGCCGGTCCTCGGCCTGCTGCCCGTCGAGCTCGCTGCTGCGCAGGTCGACCAGGACCAGGTGCACGTCGGTGCCGCCGGACAGCACCGAGACGCCGACCTCGGTCAGGTCCGGCTGGACCAGCCGGTCGGCGAGGATCTTGGCGCCTTCGAGGGTACGGACCTGGCGGTCCTTGAACTCGTCGGTGGCCGCGGCCTTGAAGGCCACCGCCTTGGCCGCGATCACGTGCTCCAGCGGGCCGCCCTGCTGGCCGGGGAAGACCGCGGAGTTGATCTTCTTGGCGTACTCGGCCTTGGAGAGGATCACGCCACCGCGCGGGCCGCCCAGGGTCTTGTGGGTCGTGGTGGTGACCACGTCCGCGTACGGCACGGGCGAGGGGTGCAGCCCGGCCGCGACGAGGCCCGCGAAGTGGGCCATGTCGACCATCAGGAGGGCGCCGACCTCGTCCGCGATCCGGCGGAACTCGGCGAAGTCGAGCTGGCGGGGGTAGGCCGACCAGCCCGCGATGATCAGCTGCGGACGGTGCTCCCTGGCGAGGCGCTCGACCTCCTCCATGTCCACGAGGCTGGTCTTCTCGTCGACGTGGTAGGCCGCGACCTTGTAGAGCTTGCCGGAGAAGTTGATCTTCATGCCGTGGGTGAGGTGCCCACCGTGCGCCAGATCCAGGCCGAGGATGGTGTCGCCCGGCTTGATCAGGGCGAACATCGCGGCGGCGTTGGCCTGGGCGCCGGAGTGCGGCTGCACGTTCGCGGCCTCGGCGCCGAACAGCGCCTTGACCCGCTCGATGGCGAGCGTCTCGATGACGTCGACGTGCTCGCAGCCGCCGTAGTAGCGGCGGCCGGGGTAGCCCTCGGCGTACTTGTTGGTGAGGACCGAGCCCTGGGCCTCCAGGACGGCGACCGGCGCGAAGTTCTCCGACGCGATCATTTCGAGGGTGGACTGCTGACGGTGCAGCTCGGCGTCGACGGCGGCGGCGACGTCCGGGTCGAACTCATGAAGGGAGCTGTTCAGGAGCGACATGGGATCTTCCTGGTCGAGGTCGGTTTCGAGCTCCGGACCCGGGGGCCCGGATCGAGGTCCGGGAGGGATCAGCCGCCGGTGAAGGCGGAGTACTCCTCGGCGGAGAGCAGGTCCGAGGGCTCCTCCGTCGTCTTCACCTTGAACAGCCAGCCGCCCTCGAAGGGGGCCGAGTTGACGAGGGAGGGATCGTCGACGACGTCCTGGTTGACGTCCGTGACCTCGCCGGTTACCGGGGAGTACAGGTCGCTGACCGACTTGGTCGACTCCAGTTCGCCGCAGGTCTCGCCGGCGGTGACGACGGCTCCGACCTCCGGGAGCTGGACGAAGACGACGTCGCCGAGCGCGTCGGCGGCGTGTGAGGTGATGCCCACGGCGGACACTCCGGCCTCAGAGGCGGAGAGCCACTCGTGCTCCTTGCTGTAGCGCAGCTGCTGGGGGTTGCTCATAACGGAATTCTCCCGGATGTGAAGGGGTGCTCGCGCAGGGGTGGGCGGGTCGGTCAGCGCTGGCGCTTGTAGAAGGGCAGCGCAACCACCTTGTGCGGCTCTTGAGCGCCACGGATGTCGACGGCCACGCCCTCGGTGCCGGGCGTGGCGTGGGCCGCGTCGACGTAGGCGATGGCGATCGGCTGTCCGAGGGTCGGGGAGGGCGCACCGGAGGTGACCTCGCCGATCACGGCGCCGCCGGCGGCGGTGACCGCGAACCCGGCGCGCGGGACCCGGCGGCCCTCGGCGACCAGGCCGACCAGCTTGCGCGGCGGCTGCGCGGCGGCCCGCTCGGCGGCGGCGGTGAGCGCGGTGCGCCCGACGAAGTCGCCCGGCTTGTCGAACTTCACGACACGGCCGAGCCCGGCGTCGAACGGCGTGGTGGCGGTGGTCAGCTCATGCCCGTAGAGCGGCATGCCGGCCTCCAGGCGCAGCGTGTCGCGGCAGGACAGGCCGCACGGGATGAGGCCGACGCCGGCACCCGCCTCGGTGATCGCCTTCCACAGCGCCTCGGCGTGCTCGGGCGCCACGAAGAGCTCGAAGCCGTCCTCGCCGGTGTAGCCGGTACGGGCGATCAGCGCGGGGACGCCCGCGACGGTGCCGGGCAGGCCCGCGTAGTACTTGAGCCCGTCCAGGTCGGCGTCGGTCAGGCCCTTCATGATGCCGGGGGACTCGGGGCCCTGGACGGCGATCAGCGCGTACGCGTCGCGGTCGTCGCGGACCGTGGCGTCGAACGCCGCGGCGCGCTCGGTGACGGCGTCCAGGACGACCTGGGCGTTGCCGGCGTTCGCGACGACCATGTACTCGTCCTCGCCGAGGCGGTAGACGATCAGGTCGTCCACGATCCCGCCGTCCTCGGCGCAGATCATCGTGTAGCGGGCCCGGCCGACCGCGAGGGCCGAGATGTGGCCGACGAGCGCGTAGTCCAGCGCTTCGCCCGCCTCGGGACCGGTGACGGTGATCTCGCCCATGTGCGAGAGGTCGAACAGCCCGGCGCGCGTGCGGACGGCGGTGTGCTCGTCGCGCTCGCTGGCGTAGCGCAGCGGCATGTCCCAGCCGGCGAAGTCGGTCATCGTCGCGCCGAGCGCACGATGCAGGGCGTCGAGCGCGGTACGGCGCGGGGCGTCGGTGGGCGGCTGGCTCATCAGTCGGGCTCCCGGTGCAGGCGTGGCGAGACTCTCATGGCAATGACAAAGAATGACGAAACCCCGAAGGAAGGGGCCTCCCCATCTGTCATCGGAACCTGAGAGGTTCACCGCGGCCTGGTGGGGCCCCGGCTTGCACCTTGGGTGGGTCGGACCGTGAACGGGCCCGACCGCTTTTCAGATGTGCCTCGCCCGCGCGGTGACTGTGCCTGAGAGATTCAAGGGAGGACTTGCTCCTTCGGCGCCCTGCTCATGATGGCAGGGACTCTCCCGCGCGGCCTCGAACGGCCAGTATGCAAGTTGTGGCGCTCATCATTGCATGCGGCGGAAGCCACCGGGCCTCTGGGGAAACCCTTTGCTTGCCATTACCCTCTCTTTACTGACAGTGGCCGGGTTCCACCGGGGCCCGGTCGAGGCCGAGGCCGGCAGGCCGGCCTCGGGGAGGTGGGGGCTGTGCAGGGGGACGAGCGGTGGGCCGGGACGACGCTGCGCTACCCGGCGGGGGACGTGCTGGTCGTGTCGGGACTGCCGGGCAGCGGCAAGAGCACGCTCATGCGGCGCGCGGTCGACGAACGGGACGGCGCAGGGGATCCCGGAGGAGCGGTCCGCCGGATCGACTCGCAGGACGTACGGCTGCACTGGGAGGCGCTGATGCCGGCCCTGCTCCCGTACGCGGCGTACCGCCCGCTGGTACGGCTCGACCACTACGCGAGGCTGCGCCGGGCGCTGCGCACCGGCGCCAGCCTCGTCGTCCACGACTGCGGCTCGCTGGCCTGGGTACGGCGCTGGCTGGCCCGGGACGCCCGGCGCCGCGGCCGGGGGCTGCACCTGCTGGTGCTGGACGTCCCGGAGGACGCCGCCCGCGCCGGCCAGCTCGCGCGCGGGCGGATGGTGTCCGGGTACGCCATGGCCCGGCACCGCAGGGCCGCCCGGCGGCTGGTGGCGCTGGCCGGGCCCGGCGGACGGCCCGACGGCTGTGTCTCCGCGCTGCTTCTGGACCGGCCCGCGGCGGGTGCGGTGCGGCGGATAGTCTTCGGCGGCGGCCGGGCCGGATCCGAGGCGTCACCGGTGGCCGTTACCGCGGATCAGGGCAGTTGCCAACCGGGTTACCGCTAGGGTTCCGGCAGGGCGGCAGACGTCGGGAACGGCGGTCGCCGGCCGCACGCAGCAGACACTCAGGCCCTATCCCGCGAGGCACAGCGCAGTGAACACGCAGCTTCCGCCGCCCCCGGCCACCGCTGGAGGCGCCCCCGGCCCGGCCGACGCATGGCCGGCCAACGAACTCGAAGCCGTCCTCGCAGCGAGCGTCGGCACTCCGGGTGTGAACGCCCGGCTCCTCGAAGTGCTCGGCCGCTCCCAGCTGTGGGTTCCGCTGCCCAACGGCGGCGGGCCCGGCAGCCGGGACCTGGACCTGCCGTCCTTCGAGATCGACGGCACCCTGTACATACCGGTGTTCAGTTCCGAGCACCAGTTCCTGCGGGCCGCCCAGGGGATGGCCTGCACCGTCGCACCGGCCCGCGAGTTCGCCCGCGGGCTGCCCCCGGAGGTCGGCATCGCCGTCAATCCGGGCGGGACGGCCGGGATCCCGCTGCCGCCCCCCGCCGTCCAGGACCTCTGCCGGTCCGACCGCGACCCGCGGTCGGCGACCGGCGGCCGGGTCCGGCTGTGGGAGCCCGAGCCGGACGACGAGCCGGTCGACTTCCTCGCCGCCGCCGCGGGCGAGTTCGCGGTCACCCCGGTGGTGCTCTCCGCGCGGCGCGCGGTGGCCAGCGTCGAGGGCGCGCCCCCGCAGCTGTTCGTCGGCGTCGAGCTGGACCGCTGGCAGGACGAGGACCGGGCCGCCGCGATGGACGCGCTGGGCCGCGCACTCGGCGCCGTACCGCTGCCGCTGCCGGTGCAGCTGGTATTGCTGGACATCGCCCAGGACCCCGTCGGCGACTGGATGCTGGAGCGGGTCCGGCCCTTCTTCGGACGGGACTGAGCCCGTGCGCTGTCTGCGGGGGCGCACAACCTGGTTTGATGGCGGGCGGTGCACAGGCGTGCGCCGGACCCGGTGACACCGGTGACGGAGAGAAGGGGCGGACCCACGTGATCGCGGGCGCGCAAGGCGGTGCGGCGGCAGCCGGCCACGTCGAGCAGATGCTTCGACAGGTGGCGCCCGGACGATTCGACGCCTACGAGGATCTGCTCGTGTCGCTGGCCGGCGGCCAGGTCTGGATGCTGCTGTGGCACGGCTCACCCGGATCACCGGACGCCCAGTACGGGAACATGGAGATCGACGGCTACGGCTACGCGCCGGCCGTCACCTCCCCCCAGGAGCTCGCCACCAGCGGCTGGAACCGGGCCCATGAGATCGTCCAGGGCCGCGACATCGCGACCGCCCTGTTCCCCGAGCGCTGGGGACTGTGGCTGAATCCGCACGCCCCCGGCGGCGGCGTCGGCATCCCCTGGCTCGACCTGCGCCGGATCGCCACCGGCCTCGAACGGCTGCCCGCCGGACCGCTGCAGATCGGCGAGCCCGCCCTGCAGATCCCGCAGTTCTACGCCCTGCTCTCGCAGCACGCCCACCGGACGCCGGCCGTACGGTCGCTGCGCCGCGCCTGGGTGCAGCCCGCGCTGGGCGAGCCGTATCTCGCCATCGGCCTGGACATGTACGACTCCTCGCCACAGGCGGTGGAAGCGGTACGCCTGATGATGCAGCAGTCGATCAGCGGAGTGCCGGACGGGCTGGCCGTCTCCACGGTCGCCATGGCGGACGAGTACGACCCCGTCGCCATGTGGATGCGGATGAACGGCCAGCCCTTCTTCGACCGTGAGGCGCACGCCGCCTCGGGCCCGGCCCCCGCGGCCGCCTGGGGCTGGCCGCAGCAGGGCTGGCCGCAGGGCCAGGCGCCCCGCTAGGGGCCGGTCGAGGGTTCGCTACGCGCCGCTGAGCGCCGCGCCGATGAGGCCGAGCGGCGGGCTGCCGAGGTCCAGCAGCGCGCCGTGGAAGCGTTCCAGCGAGAAACCGGACCCCCAGTCGCGGCGGGCCCGCTCGCGTAGTCGCATGATCTCCAGCTTGCCCCAGGTGTAGCGCCCGTAGGCGGCGTCGAAGGTGCCGCGGCGGGCCTCGGAGGCGGCGCCGGCGCGGGCCAGGTGGGCATCGCGCATGAAGAGCTCGGTGGCCTCGTCGACCGTCATCGCGCCGGTGTGCAGACCGATGGCGCAGGACAGCCGGGTGACGCGTACCAGCGCCTCCAGGGCCACCCCGATGGCGAACCGCGGGTCGCGGGCCCGGAAGCCCTCTTCGAGGCAGACCTCCTCGACGTAGTGCGCCCAGCCCTCGCAGAAGGACAGCGAGTGCAGGACCCGCCGGACGGGCGTGGGCGCGCGGCGCAGTGAGCGCCCGTGCGCGAAGTGGCCGGGGGCGACCTCGTGCACGGTGATCGAGGGGAGGCTGGTGCGGCTGAAGACGGTCAGCCACTCCTCACGCTCGGAATCCGGCCAGTCCGGCTCCGGCGGGGTGACGTGGTACCAGGAGGCGGCGTCGGGTTCGCCGGGCGCGGCCCAGGACATCATCGCCATCGCCCAGCGGCGGGAGGGCGGTGCGGGGCCGACCAGGCAGTCGCCGTCGAGATGCGGCACCAGCCGCTTGGCCCGGGTGAACTCGATGACCTCCTCGGTCAGCCGGGCGGCCTCCGGGATGACGCCGTCGGCCGCCGGGTGGTCGGCGAGGAGCTCCGCGATCAGTTCGTCGACGTCGCGGTCCGGGTCGAGCGCGCGACAGGACTCGGTCAGCAGCTCCGTCAGCCGGTCCCGTTCGCGGGCCGCCTCGTCCGCCAGCGCCGTCAGGTCGACGGGCAGGCCCTCCTGACTGCCCATCAGGGCGGCCAGCGCGGCGCCGCCGAGCCGAGGGTCGGGATCGCCCGTCTTCGCCGCCCGGGCCACATGCGCCACCAGCCGCTCGTGCGCGGGGAGCGCCGCGGCGGCCTCGGGGCCCTGGTCCGGGTGGAGTCCCGCGGCCAGCCCGCGTACGGCGCCGAGGAGCGCGCCCGCGACCGGGGCGCTCACCCGGTCGAGCGAGCTGATCGCGGCGTCCACCGCCTCCGGCCACTGCGCCAGGTGCTTGAGCCGGGCGGCGGCTCGCTCCTGCCGGGGGGCGTACTCGCGGTCGTAGGAGGCCAGTTCCAGGTTGGACAGATGGGGGTACGGGTCGCGGCGGTGCAGCTCCAGCTCGCCGTACTGCACCTTCAGCGCGTTCTCGAAGACGGACAGGTGCGCGTCGTCATGGCGCTCGCGCGCGCCGTGCGGGGCCGGGCGCCCGCGCCGCGCGTGCGCGAGGGCGGACAGTCCGCGCCGGACGCCGGCGGGTGACAAATCCTGCACCCGCCCGTCGTACTCGTGCAGACCGGCCATTTCCCGGACAGTGGGGATCATCAGGTCGCACACCGCATGCAGCCGATCATTCATGTGCCGACGTTACATCCGGCGCGAGCCCCATAACGGACGATGATTCACCAGATCACAGTTGCGCATCCATTCGTTGTGAGGTCTGGCGGGTGATCGCGGACTGGATGAAGACTCTCGCCGCAAGGGGCTCGCGGCCCCGGCGAACACCTGCTCCGCCTGCACCAACAGCACCGCCTGCACCGCCTGTTTTCCCTGCAATTGAGCATGGCACAGCACCAGCAGCACGACTGATGAGTGAAGAGTAAAGCCGCTACAGCGGCGGGCGCGCGCCGGTTATCCGCCGGCGAGAGGGGTCAGTTTCACCATGACCGCACCGATCGAGACCACTGCCGCACAGGCCGGGGCGCAGCCCGAAGCCATTCTCAGTGGGGTCAAGAAGAGTCAGATCGAGGGACGTTCCCTCGGCCAGATCGCCTGGCTGCGCTTCCGGCGCGACAAGGTGGCCGTGGCCGGCGGCATCGTCGTGATCCTCCTGGTGCTGCTGGCCGTGCTGGCGAAGCCGATCGAGTCGATCTTCGGCCTGGACCCCAACGCGTTCCATCAGGACCTCGTGGACCCGGTGCTTCTCGCGCCCAAGGGCGCCTGGGGCGGCATGAGTTGGGAACATCCGCTCGGGGTCGATCCACAGTTCGGCCGCGATCTGCTGGCCCGGGTGATCGAGGGATCATGGGTGTCGCTGCTCGTGGCGACCGGCGCGACGATCCTGTCCAACGTCATCGGTACGGTGCTCGGCGTCATCGCCGGCTACTACGGCGGCTGGGTCGACAGCGTGATCAGCCGCATGATGGACACCTTCCTGGCCTTTCCGCTGCTGCTCTTCGCGATCTCCATTTCGGCTTCGCTGCAGGACGGCGCGTTCGGACTGGACGGACTTCCGCTCCGCATCTGCGTACTGATCTTCGTCATCGGATTCTTCAACTGGCCCTACATGGGTCGAATTGTGCGCGGGCAGACCCTCAGCCTGCGTGAACGTGAGTTCGTGGAAGCCGCCCGCAGCCTGGGTGCCCGCGGTCCGTTCATTCTTTTCCGTGAGCTGCTCCCCAACCTTGTGGCGCCGATCCTCGTGTATTCGACGCTGCTGATTCCGACCAACATCATTTTCGAGGCCGCACTGAGCTTCCTCGGGGTCGGAATCGCCCCGCCGCAATCGTCCTGGGGCGGCATGCTCACCAGCGCGATCGATCTCTACGAGGCCGATCCGCAATACATGATCGTGCCCGGCCTGGCGATCTTCGTCACGGTCCTGGCATTCAACCTGCTGGGCGACGGGCTGCGCGACGCCCTCGATCCCCGCAGCAAGTGACCCCGCGGCGCGACCTTCCGCGCGCGGCTGTGTATCTCCACCGAACGAGGGGGCTTTCCTCGGCATGAACAGCAGAAAAGCGACAGCGGTGCTGGCGCTTGCCACGGCTCTGGCCTTGGGAGCGTCCGCTTGCAGCAGCAGCGACAAGACCACCGACAAGGGAACGGGGACGAGCGCGGGTACCGACGCCGCCCTCACCCAGGTCGTCAACAAGAGTGACAAGGCCGGTGGGACGGTCTCGTACGAGCACTCCGACGTGCCCGACTCGCTCGACCCGGGGAACACCTACTACGGCTGGGTGCAGAACTTCTCCCGGCTGTACGGCCGCACGCTGGTCACCTTCAAGCCCGCCGCGGGCGCCGAGGGCCTGCAGATCGTCCCGGACCTCGCCACCGGTCTCGGCAAGGCCAGCGCCGACGCCAAGACCTGGACCTACACGATCCGCAAGGACGTGAAGTACGAGGACGGCACCCTCGTCACCTCCAAGGACGTCAAGTACGCGATCGAGCGCAGCAACTTCGCGCCCGAGGCGCTGTCCAACGGCCCGACGTACTTCAAGGCGTACCTGGTCGGCGGCGACGCGTACAAGGGTCCGTACAAGGACAAGAGCCCCGGCGGGCTCGCGTCCATCGAGACCCCGGACGACTCGACGATCGTCTTCCACCTGAGCAAGCCCTTCGCGGACTTCGACTACCTGGCGACGTTCTCGCAGACCGCACCCGTGCCGCAGGCCAAGGACACCGGCGCCCAGTACGTGAAGCACATCATGTCGACGGGCCCGTACAAGTTCGAGTCCTACGACGACGGCAAGAGCGCCGTCCTGGTGCGCAACCCGATGTGGTCGAAGGCGATCGACCCGCTGCGTCCCGCGCTCCCGGACAAGATCACGATGAAGTTCAAGGTGAACGGCGTCACGATCGACAAGGACCTGCTGGCCGGCACCATCACGGTCGACGCGGCCGGCGCGGGTGTGCAGCCCGCGAGCCAGCCGTCGGTGCTGAGCGCGGCGAACAAGAAGAACACGGACAACTCGTACGCGGGAGCCACGTCCTACGTGGCGCTGAACGTGAACGTGAAGCCGTTCGACAACCCGGACTGCCGTAAGGCGGTCCAGTGGGCGATCGACAAGACCTCGGTGCAGACCGCCGCGGGCGGCAATGTGAAGGGCGACGTCGCCACCACGCTGCTGCCGCCGTCGGTCAACGGCTACAGCAAGTTCGACCTGTACCCGACCCCGGGCAACAAGGGCGACACCACGAAGGCCAAGGCCGCGCTGACCGCCTGCGGCCAGCCCGGCGGCTTCACCACCAACCTGTCGGCGCGTTCCGACCGGGCCTCCGAGATGGCGGCGGCGACGGCGATCCAGAACTCGCTGAAGGCTGTCGGCATCACGGTCAACATCAAGAGCTTCCCGGCCGGTAAGTACTTCTCCAACTTCGCGGGTGTCCCGGACTACGTCCACTCGCACGGCCTCGGCATGATGATGATGGCCTGGGGCGCCGACTGGCCGACCGGCTACGGCTTCCTCGACCAGATCATCGACGGCAGCGCCATCAAGCCCTCGGGCGGCAACAACCTGATGGAGCTGAACGACCCGACGATCAACAAGGCCCTGTCGGACGCCATCGCGAACACGGACAGCGCCGCCCGCACCAAGGCGTGGGGCGACATCGACAAGCTGACCATGGAGAACGCGTCCGTGGTGCCGCTGCTGTACCGCAAGAACCTGCTCTACCGGCCGCCGTCCGCGACCAATGTCACGGTCACGCAGGCCTTCCTGGGCATGTACGACTACCTGCTGATCAGCTCCTCCAAGTAATCGGAAGGCAGGTGAAGGCATCGGTGTCCGCCGGGCCGGGTGACCCCCGGCCCGGCGGGCCCGGCGCCGCACGGCTGTGACTGCGTACATCATTCGACGCGTGATCGCCGCTTTGCTGCTGCTGCTGGTCGTCAGCGCGGTCACATTCGCGATCTTCTTCCTTCTGCCGCGCCTCGGCGGGCAAACCACCACCCAGTTGGCCACCCAGTACGTCGGCAAGGACGCCAACCCCGAGAGCATCGCGGCGGTCAAGAAGAACCTCGGCTTCGACCTGCCGCTCTACGAGCAGTACTGGCACTTCATCAAGGCCATCGCCGTCGGGGCGAACTACAAGTTCGGCCCGGACGCGTCGGTCTGCCACGCGCCCTGCTTCGGCTACTCCTTCAAGAGCCACATCGAGGTGTGGCCCGAGCTGAAGTCCCGTATTCCGGTCACGTTGTCACTGGCCATCGGTGCCGCCGTGATCTGGGTGATCTCCGGGGTGGCCATCGGTGTGCTGTCGGCCCTCAAGCGCGGCTCGTTCTTCGACCGGTTGTCGATGGGTGTCGCGCTGGCCGGCGTCTCGCTGCCGACCTTCTTCACCGGAATGCTCGCGCTGGGCTTCTTCCAGTACAACTGGCACATCTGGGACAACGTCCAGTTCGTGCCCATCTCCGACGATCCGTTCCAGTGGGCCTGGAACCTGGTCCTGCCCTGGTGCAGCCTGGCCTTCCTCTACTCCGCCCTCTACGCGCGGCTCACCCGCGCCGGGATGCTGGAGACGATGGGCGAGGACTACATCCGCACCGCGCGGGCCAAGGGGCTGCGGGAGAGCAGGGTCGTCGCCAAACACGGGCTGCGGGCCGCACTCACCCCGATCGTCACGATCTTCGGCATGGACTTCGGTCTGCTGATCGGCGGCGCCGTCATCACCGAGAACGTCTTCTCCTTCAAGGGGATCGGCGCCTACGCTGTCGACGGGATCAGGGACAACGACCTGCCCATCGTGCTCGGCGTGACCATGGTCGCGGCCTTCTTCATCATCATGTGCAGTCTCCTGGTGGACCTGCTGTACGCCGCTATCGACCCCAGGGTGAGGTACTCGTGAGCACCGCCGGCAGCGATCCGCTGCGGAAGGACAGCGACCGCGACCCGTTGCGCAAGGAGGACGGGCCGGCTCCGAGTGCGGGGGCCACGGTCGGCGAGCCGGTGCTCACCGCCCGGCCGGACACCGCGGAGGCCTTCCTGGCGGTACGCGATCTGAAGATCCACTTCAATACCGACGACGGCCTCGTCCGGTCGGTCGACGGGATCAGCTTCGATCTCCAGCGCGGCCGGACGCTCGGCATCGTCGGGGAGTCCGGCTCCGGCAAGTCCGTGACCTCGCTGGGCATCATGGGCCTGCACCGCACCGCCAAGGCCAGGATCTCCGGCGAGGTGTGGCTGGACGGCGAGGAGCTGATCGGCGCAGACCCCGACCGGGTACGGCGGCTGCGCGGCATGAAGATGGCGATGATCTTCCAGGACCCGCTCTCGGCGATGCACCCCTACTACACGGTGGGCGCGCAGATCGTCGAGGCCTGCCGGGTGCACCAGGACGTCAGCAAGCAGGTCGCCCGCAAGCGGGCGATCGAGATGCTGGACCGGGTCGGCATCCCCGAGCCGCACCAGCGGGTCGCCGACTATCCGCACCAGTTCTCCGGCGGTATGCGCCAGCGCGCGATGATCGCGATGGCGCTGGTCAACAACCCGGAACTGCTGATCGCCGACGAGCCGACGACCGCCCTGGACGTCACCGTGCAGGCGCAGATCCTGGACCTGATCCGGGACCTGCAGAAGGAGTTCGGCTCCGCGGTCATCATGATCACGCACGACCTGGGCGTGGTGGCGGAGCTCGCCGACGACCTGCTGGTGATGTACGCCGGCCGGTGCGTCGAGCGCGGTACGGCCGAGAAGGTCTTCACCGAACCGCAGCACCCGTACACCTGGGGCCTGCTGGGCTCCATGCCGCGCATGGACCGCGAGCGGACCGAACGGCTCAACCCGGTCAAGGGCGCCCCGCCCAGCCTGATCAACGTGCCGTCCGGCTGCGCCTTCCACCCGCGCTGCCCGTACGTCGGGCTCAACGGCGGTTCCAGCGAGACGATCGTGCCGGAGCTGCGGGAGACCGCGGCCGGGCACTGGTCGGCCTGCCACCTCGGCGAGCAGGACCGGGACCGGATCTGGACCGAAGAGATTGCGCCCAAGCTGTGAAGGACCAGGCCGTGCCTCAAGAAGACGTGAAGATCCCCCAGCAGTCCACCGCGGGGGCGGAGCCCCTGCTCAGGGTCACCGGCCTGGTCAAGCACTTCCCGATCACCAAGGGAATGCTGCGCCGGCAGGTCGGCGCGGTGCAGGCGGTCGACGGGATCGACCTGCAGGTGGCGGCGGGCCAGACGCTCGGCGTGGTGGGGGAGTCGGGCTGCGGCAAGTCCACCATGGGCCGGCTGATCACCCGGCTGCTCGAACCCACCGGCGGGAAGATCGAGTTCCAGGGCCGTGACATCACCCATCTGAGCGTGGGGGAGATGCGACCGCTGCGCCGCGATGTGCAGATGATCTTCCAGGACCCCTACTCCTCGCTCAATCCGCGGCACACCATCGGCACCATCGTCGGAGCGCCGTTCAAGCTCCAGAAGGTGGCGACGGAGTCGGGCGTGAAGAAGGAGGTGCAGAACCTCCTGGAGCTGGTCGGCCTCAACCCCGAGCACTACAACCGCTATCCGCACGAGTTCTCCGGCGGGCAGCGGCAGCGCATCGGGATCGCGCGGGCGCTCGCCCTCAAGCCGAAGCTGGTCGTCGCGGACGAGCCGGTCTCGGCGCTGGACGTCTCCATCCAGGCGCAGGTGGTCAATCTGCTGGACGACCTGCAGAGCGAGCTCGGGCTGACGTACGTGATCATCGCGCACGACCTGTCCGTCATCCGGCACGTCTCGGACCGGATCGCGGTGATGTACCTCGGCAAGGTCGTCGAGGTGGCGGACCGCGAGGCGCTCTACGGGCAGCCGATGCATCCGTACACCAACGCGCTGCTGTCGGCGGTGCCGGTGCCGGACCCGAAGCGGCGTACCGCGCGGCAGCGGATCCTGCTGACCGGCGATGTGCCGTCGCCGATCAACCCGCCGTCCGGCTGCCGCTTCCACACCCGGTGCTGGAAGGCGACCGAGGTGTGCTCCACGCAGGAGCCGCCGCTGATCGCGCTCGCCACGGGACACGAGGTGGCGTGCCACCACCCGGAGAACGCTCCGGCGAAGGCCCAGGAGAAGAACGCCCAGGGGAAGGGCGCGGAGAACGGCCCGGCGATCGGTAATCAGCCAACTGACCTTTAGTGCATGACCACTTAGCGAAAAGTCATGGTCATGACGAGGGGGGAGGGTGCAGAGTCGGCGCGTCACTGTTCGCGTCCGAAGGGCAGACCCCCATGGCACCCTCCCGTCCGGCCCGACTCCTCGGCACCGCACTCGCTGTCATCAGCGTCTCGGCCTGTCTGATCTCCGGCGCCCCCGCGTCGGCAGCCGCCTCGCACAGCCCCAAGCCCGGCGCCCCCGGCATCGGGGACCCGTACTTCCCCCAACTCGGCAACGGCGGCTACGACGTCGCGCACTACGGGCTCGACGTCTCCTACGACCCGGCCAGTGACCGGCTCGACGGCCGGGCGGCCGTCACCGCCCGCGCCAACCAGAACCTCTCCTCCTTCGACCTCGACCTGCAGCAGCTCACCGTCACCTCGGTCAGCGTGGACGGCAAGCCGGCGCGCTTCACCCGCAGCGGCGACGAGATCGTCATCACCCCGCGGCACGCGCTGCGCAAGGGGCAGGAGTTCACCACCACCGTCGTCTACGGCGGAGTTCCGGAGCCGCTGAGCGGCCCCATCGTCTTCGGTTCCAACTACGGGTGGATGAAGACCACCGACGGTGTCTTCGTCGCCTGTGAGCCGAACGCCGCCTCGACCTGGTTCCCCGGCAGCGACCATCCGGCCGACAAGGCCACCTTCGACATCCGGATCAGCGCCCCCAAGGGCCTCAAGGGCGTCTCGAACGGCGTGCTCACCTCCCAGTACGACAAGGGCTCGCGCACCGTCTCCACCTGGCGTGAGTCCCGGCCGATGGCCACCTACCTCGCGACCGCCACCATCGGGAAGTTCGACGTCAAGACCGGAACCACGCCGGGCGGCATACCGATCTACGTCGCCACCGACCCGGTCCTCGCCAACGGCCCGGTGGACGTCTACGCCGTCACCGCCGAGGCCACCGACTACTGGTCCCAGGTCTTCGGCCGCTACCCCTTCGAGGAGACCGGCGCGATCGTCGACGACATGCCGGAGGCCGGGTTCTCGCTGGAGGTGCAGTCCAAGCCCGCCTACTCCGCGGTCCGCAGCGAGTCCACGATCGTCCATGAACTGGCCCACCAGTGGTTCGGCGACTCGGTGAGCGTCGAGCAGTGGAAGGACATCTGGCTCAACGAGGGCTTCGCGACCTATGCCCAGTGGCTGTGGACCGAGCACCGGGGCACCCGCTCCGCCCACGACGCGTTCCTCGCCGCGTACAACGGCCGCCCCGCCACGGCCGCCTTCTGGCAGATCGACGTCGCCGACCCGCAGCGCGACACGATGTTCGCCGACGCCGTCTACACCCGCGGCGCGATGACGCTCCAGATGCTCCGCGAGAAGATCGGCGACGCCGCCTTCTTCAAGCTGCTCAAGACCTGGACCTCGCAGCACCGCTACGGCAACGCGAACACGGCCCAGTTCACCGCGCTCGCCGAGAAGGTGTCCGGACAGCAGCTGGACGATCTGTTCGGTACCTGGCTCTCCACGAAGGGCAAGCCGGCCCTGTCGTAGGAGACCATATGGCGTGATCTCGGAACTCTTCTCCCCCTCCGTCCAGCACACGCTCGATATCGTCGGCATCTTCGTCTTCGCGATCTCGGGCGCGCTGGCCGCCGTCCGCAAGAACTACGACGTGTTCGGCATGGCCGTGCTCGCCGAGGTGACCGCGCTGGGCGGGGGGATCTTCCGGGACCTGATGATCGGGGCGGTGCCGCCCGCCGCCTTCAGCGACCTCGGCTACTTCAGCACCCCGCTCTTCGCCACGGTGCTGGTGTTCTTCCTGCACCCCGAGGTCGAGCGGATCAACACCACCGTGAACGTCTTCGACGCCGCCGGCCTCGGCCTCTTCTGCGTGGCCGGCACCGTCAAGGCGCACGACTACGGCCTCGGCCTGGTGCCGTCCGCCGCCCTGGGGCTCGCCACGGCGGCGGGCGGCGGCGTGCTGCGCGACCTGCTCGCCAACGAGGTGCCGTCGCTGCTCCGCTGGGACCGCGACCTGTACGCGGTCCCCGCCATGGTCGGCTCGATCATGGCGGCGCTGCTGATCAAGTTCGACGCGCTCACCGGGTTCACCAGCGGCGCCGCGGTCGTCAGTGCCTTCCTGCTGCGGCTGTGCGCCATGTACTTCGGCTGGCGCGCGCCCCGCGCCTGGCACCGCAGGAGCAGGGCGACGAGCGAGGAGGAGGCGCGGCAGGCGATGTAGGGCGCCCGCCCGGGCTCCGGGCTACCGTCCCAGCGCCGCACCGCCGTTGATGTGCAGGATCTGGCCGGTGACGTACGCCGCCTCGGGGGAGGCCAGATACCGGATGGCCGCCGCGATCTCGCTGGGCGCGCCGGGCCGGCCGGTCAGGGTCTGGGAGACCCGCGACGCGACGAAGTCGGGCGTCGCACGGTCGCCGAAGAACTCGGTGTCGCCGACGAAGCCCGGCGCGACCGCGTTGGCCGTCACCCCGTCGGTGCCCAGCCGCTGCGCCAGCTCGAACGTGTAGGCGTGCAGGGCCGCCTTGGCGCCGCCGTAGGAGCCGGGGCCGCGGAGCGCGGCGATCGAGGACAGATGCACGATGCGCCCGCCGGGCCGCCGGATCTGCGGCAGCAGCGCCTCGGTCAGCAGCACCGCGGTGAGCACGTTGGCCTCGAAGTTCCTCCGGTAGCCGGCCGCGATCCCCTCCAGCGTCCCGTCCGAGGACGAGGCGACGTTGCCGCCCGCGTTGGTGACGATCACGTCGACCGGGCCGTCTCCTTCGACGAACCGCGCCGCGTCCCGTACCTGCTCCGGGTCGCTGAGGTCGGCGGCGGTCCAGCTGACCAGCCCGTCGCCGTGCGTGGCGTTGAGCTTGTCCGCCGTCTCCCGCAGCAGCTCGGCGCGCCGGCCGATGATGACGACCCGGTCGCCGTCGGCCGCGAACGCCTCCGCGGTCGCGAGCCCGATGCCTGTGCCCCCGCCGGACACCACTACCCGTCGTCCCACTGTGTACTCCGTCAGGTATATGAACTCGAGTCATGTCCTTGGTTGGAAACTAGGGAGCGGGCTCATCTGTGTCAAGGGTGTTCCGGTCGGTCGAATGAGGTCCAAGGAGCTGGACAAGACGGTGCTACTGGCGGGTAACATTCACGCCATGGCATATGCGGCAGCTCAGGCGACCATCGGGGACAGCGAATTCGACCGGGACACGGCGGTCGTCCCGCGACCCGGTGAACCCGGTGTCTACGACGCCGACCTCTCGGCGGGCTGGACCATCATCCAGGCCGTCAACGGCGGCTATCTGCTCGGCGTGATCGGCCGCGCCCTCCAGCAGGCGCTGCCGCACCCCGACCCCTTCACCGTCACCGCGCACTACCTCACCGCCTCCCAGCCAGGCCCCGCGACGATCCGCACCGAGACCGTCCGCGCCGGCCGCACCCTGTCCACCGGCCAGGCGTCGCTCTTCCAGACCGACGCGGAGGGCCGCGAGGTCGAGCGGATGCGGGTCATGGCGGCCTACGGCGACCTCGACGCACTGCCGGACGACGTGCGCACCGCCGCCGCCGTTCCGCCGATACCGCCCTACGAGGAGTGCTTCGGCGCCGACGCGGCGCCCGCGGGCGGCGGCGCCATCGCCGGCTCGACCGCCATCATCCAGCGCCTCGACCTGCGGCTCGACCCCGCCACCGCCGGCTGGGCGATCGGCGCCCCCTCCGGCAAGGGCGACATGCGCGGCTGGCTCGGCCTGGCCGACGGCCGCGACCACGACCCGCTCTCGCTGCTGCTCACGGTCGACGCCCTGCCGCCGACCGCCTTCGACCTCGGCATCAAGGGCTGGGTCCCGACCGTCGAGCTGACGGCGCACATCCGCTGCCGCCCCGCGCCCGGTCCGCTGCGCGTCTCCATCACCACCCGCAACCTGGCCGGCGGCTTCCTCGAGGAGGACGCCCAGGTCTGGGACAGCGCGGACCGCCTGGTCGCGCAGTCCCGTCAGCTCGCGCGGGCCCTTCTGTCCTGACCGTCGCCCGGGTCGGTCCCGACAGCCGGCCGGGCGACCGTAGAATCGGCGTCATCATGGCCTACCTCGACCACGCCGCCACCACGCCGATGCTGCCGGAAGCGGTGCGGACGATGACCGCGCACCTCACGGTCACCGGCAACGCCTCCTCGCTGCACGCACCCGGGCGGCGGGCCCGGAGAACCGTCGAGGAGTCCCGGGAATCGCTCGCCGAGGCACTCGGCGCCCGCCCCAGTGAGATCGTCTTCACCGGCGGCGGAACCGAGTCCGACAACCTCGCCGTCAAGGGCCTGTACTGGGCCCGCCGGGCCGAGGACCCGCGCCGGGTCCGGGTGCTGGCCAGCCCCGTCGAGCACCACGCCGTCCTGGACGCCGTCGACTGGCTCGTGGAGCACGAGGGCGCGCGCGTCGAGTGGCTGCCGGTCGACGCGTACGGCCGGGTGCATCCCGACGCGCTGCGCGAGGCGATCGAACGCGACCCCGGGACGGTCGCCCTCGCGACCGTGATGTGGGCCAACAACGAGGTCGGCACGATCATGCCGGTCCGCGAGCTGGCCGCGGTCGCCCGCGAGCACGGCGTCCCGCTGCACGCGGACGCGGTCCAGGCGTTCGGCCAGGTCGAGGTCGACTTCGCGGCCTCCGGACTCGACGCCATGACCGTGACCGGCCACAAGATCGGCGGCCCCTACGGCGTCGGCGCGCTCGTCCTGCGCCGCGAGCACACGCCCGTCCCGCTGCTGCACGGCGGCGGCCAGGAGCGCAGCCGCTCCGGCACCCTCGACGTCCCGGCCATCGCCGCCTTCGCGACGGCCGGGACGCTGGCCGCCGAGCGGCGTGAGCAGTTCGCCCGCGAGGTCGGCGCCCTGCGCGACGAGCTGGTGGCGAAGGTGCTCGCCGCCGTCCCGGAGGCCGTACTCAACGGCGACCCGGCCCCGGAGGGCCGGCTGCCGGCCAACGCGCACTTCACGTTCCCCGGCTGCGAGGGCGACTCACTGCTGCTCCTCCTCGACGCCCAGGGCATCGCCTGCTCCACCGGCTCCGCCTGCACGGCCGGCGTCGCGCAGCCCAGCCACGTCCTGATCGCGATGGGCCAGCCCGCCGACCGCGCCCGCGGCTCCCTCCGCTTCTCCCTCGGCCACACCACCACCCAGCCCGAGATCGACGCCCTGGCCGCGGCGATCGGCCCGGTGGTGGAACGCGCCCGCAAGGCCGGCCTCAGCTGACGTCCTGCGGACGGCTTCGGGAGGAAAGCGGCCGGGCTGATCCCGGCACGTTCAGCCGGCCCGGCGGAGCGGTTCCGGCTGGGCGCAGCCGCATCAGTCCCTGGGTCCAGTGACGTCAGCCTCTGCGGGCACCCCCGGACGAAGTCCGGGGGAGGACACCGATCGGCTCGGGGACGGCCCCAGCCACAACCAGCCCGCCCGGCGTTTGAGGGCGCCCTCCGCAGGCGCAGGAGACCCGCCGGGCTTCGGGTCGGACCCAGCCACGAAAGCCCGCCCGGCGTCTGAGGGCGCCCTTCCGGCCCGCGCCGGTAATCCCGTCGAACCGCGCCGGAGCCGCAACGTACTCTGGAGGGGTTATGACTGACTCCCCCCGCGACGCTCGTCGCCTGCGCGTCCTGGCCGCCATGAGCGGCGGCGTCGACTCCGCGGTCGCCGCGGCCCGCGCCGCCGAGGCCGGCCACGACGTCACCGGTGTCCATCTGGCCCTCTCGGCGAACCCGAAGTCCTTCAGGACCGGCGCCCGCGGCTGCTGCACGGTCGAGGACTCCCGTGACGCCCGGCGCGCGGCCGACGTCATCGGCATCCCGTTCTACGTGTGGGACCTGGCGGACCGCTTCCGTGAGGACGTCGTCGACGACTTCGTCGCGGAGTACGCGGCCGGCCGCACGCCCAACCCGTGCCTGCGCTGCAACGAGAAGATCAAGTTCGCGGCGCTGCTGGACAAGGCGATCGCGCTGGGCTTCGACGCCGTCTGCACCGGCCATTACGCGACCGTCGTGATCAACGACGACGGCACCCGTGAGCTGCACCGCGCCTCGGACGCCGCGAAGGACCAGAGCTATGTGCTCGGCGTGCTCGACGAGCGCCAGCTCGCGCACGCGATGTTCCCGCTCGGGGACACCCTCACCACCAAGGACGAGATCCGCGCCGAGGCCGAGCGCCGCGACCTGGCCGTCGCGAAGAAGCCGGACAGCCACGACATCTGCTTCATCGCCGACGGCGACACCCAGGGCTTCCTCGCGAAGCACCTCGGCAGCGCAGAGGGCGAGATCCTGGACGAGGACGGCACCAGTCTCGGCACCCACAGCGGAGCGTTCGGCTTCACCATCGGGCAGCGCAAAGGGCTGCGCATCGGCACCCCCGCCGACGACGGCAAGCCGCGCTACGTGCTCGACATCTCGCCGGTGAACAACACCGTCACCGTCGGCCCGGTCGAGGCGCTGGACGTCACCGCACTGACCGCCATCAAGCCCCGCTGGTGCGGCACCCCGCCCACCGGCCGTGCCACGTACACCGCGCAGCTGCGCGCCCACGGCGAGGACGTTCCCGTCACCGCCGAGCTGGTCGACGGCGAACTGCTGGTGGAGTTCGACGGCGAGCCGGTGCGCGGCATCGCGCCGGGGCAGGCCGTGGTGCTCTACGACGGCACCCGCGTCGTGGGCTCCGCGACCATCGCCACCACGCAGCGGGCCCGCGCGGGCGTCGGTGCGGGCGCCGGTGCCGGCTCCGGTGGTCAGGCTTAGGACCCGCCGCGCCGCCTCGTAGGGTGGCGGGCATGAACATCTGTGTCTTCATGTCCGCCGCCGATCTCGACGAGCGCTACACCGTCCCCGCGCGCGAGTTCGCCGGGCTGATCGGCCGTGGCGGCCACACCCTCGTGTGGGGCGGCTCGGAGTCGGGCCTCATGAAGGTGGTGGCGGACGGCGTGCAGGAAGCGGGCGGCCGGCTGGTCGGCGTGTCCGTGGAGTTCCTGCACACCAAGGCGCGCAAGAACGCCGACGAGATGCTGATCACCGCGGACCTCGCGGAGCGCAAGGCGCAGCTGCTGCTGCGGTCGGACGCGATCGTCATCATGGTCGGCGGTACGGGCACCCTGGACGAGGCGACCGAGATCCTCGAGCTGAAGAAGCACGGCCTGCACACCAAGCCGGTCGTGCTGCTGAACGCGGCGGGGTTCTACGACGGCCTGAAACTGCAGTTCCAGCGGATGGACGCCGAAGGCTTCCTGCCGCTGCCCCTGAGCGACCTGGTCTTCTTCGCCGAGGACGGCGCCGAGGCCATGGCATACCTGGAGGAGAACGCGTGAGCACGCATCTGATCACCGGCGCCGGTTCCGGCATCGGCGCCGCTGTCGCCCGGCGGCTGCTGGACCGCGGCGACGAGGTGCTGCTCCTGGCGCGGGACGCCGGCCGGGCCAAGGAGCTGGCGTCGCGCTTCGCCGGCGCCCGCACCCTCGTCGGCGACCTGGCGGAACCGGCCCGGCTGTCGTGGGCCTTCGCCCACCAGCCGATGCCGGACCGGCTCGACTCGCTGCTGCACATCGCGGGCATCGTCGAGCTCGGCGGCATCGGCGAGCTCACCGCGAAGGTCTGGCAGCAGACCCTCGCCGTCAACCTGATCGCGCCGGCCGAGCTGACGCGGCTGCTCCTGCCGCAGCTGCGGATGTCGCAGGGCCACGTGGTCTTCGTGAACTCCGGGGCAGGGCTCAACGCGCATGCGAACTGGGGGGTGTACGCGGCGAGCAAGCACGGCCTGAAGGCGGTGGCGGACTCGCTGCGGCAGGAGGAGCACGGGAACGGGGTGCGGGTGACGAGCGTGTACCCGGGGCGGACGGCGACCCCGATGCAGGAGAAGGTGCACCATCAGGAGGGGGCGGAGTACGACGCTTCGCGCTGGATCGACCCGGAGTCGGTGGCGACGGCGATGCTGGCGGCCATCGATCTGCCGCGGGATGCGGAGATCAACGATCTGACGATCCGGCCGGGTCGCTGAGGCGGGTTGGTCGGTCGGGGGCCGGGCCCTCCGGGGTGGGGCTTCGAAATCGACTATTTACGAGCCTGGCGGCTCACAAATAGCTCGGCAGCATTTCGAAACCCCACCCCTGCGGGCCCGGCCCCCTCACGTTCGTGCCTCGGACGTGCCGGTCTCTTCGGGGTGCGGGCCCGGCCCCCTCACGTCACCGCACTGCTGCGGGTTGGGGTGGGAGTCCGCGACCTGTGGGTCTCGTACGCTTCGTGCGTGAGTACGGATGCGAAGTTCACGCTGCCCGCTGGTGCCGCTACCGGTGTCGGGTCGATGCCCGGAGGTGATGCGCGGGAGGCCGCGCGGACCGCTACCGGGGCGGTGGAGGCGCTGCCGTTCCTGCCGGAGCTGCCTGCGAGGGGGCCCGGGGCGGACATGATCGGGCGTTCGCTCGGGATGCTGGTCGATCTGTACGCCCGGGTGGAGCCCAGCGGATGGCGGTTCGGGGACCGGCCGGGGCGGGACAGCCGCCGGGCGGTTGCCTGGCTGGGGGAGGACCTGGATGCCCTGGAGGAGTTCACCCAGGGGTTCCAGGGTCCGCTGAAGGTGCAGGCCGTCGGCCCGTGGACGCTGTCCGCGTCGGTGGAGCGGCCCAACGGCGAGGCCGCGCTCGGCGACCCCGGCGCCGTCCGGGACCTGGCCGGGTCGCTCACCGAGGGGCTGCGGCTGCATCTGGCCGACCTGCGCCGGCGGGTGCCCGGTGCCGAGTTGGTGCTGCAGCTGGACGAGCCGTCGCTGACCGCCGTGCTGCGCGGGCACGTGCGGACGGCGAGCGGGTACCGGACGTACCGGGTGGTGGACCGGCAGGTGGCCGAGGACATGATCCGCGGCCTGGTCGAGGCCGTGGACGTGCCGGTGGTCGTCCACTCGTGCGCGCCGGACGTCCCGTTCCGGATGCTGCGGCGGGCCGGTGTCTCGGGCATCTCGTTCGATTTCGCGTTGCTGACGGAGAGTGACTGGGACGCGTTCGGTGAGGCGGTCGAGGGCGGTACGGCGCTGTTCGCCGGTGTCGTGCCGGGCACGGACACCGGATTGTCGGACCCTGCCGGTAGCGTGAGTGGTGTTCGGGCGCTGTGGCGCAGGCTGGGGCTGGATCCGGGGGCGTTGGGCACCTCCCTGGCGGTCACCCCTTCCTGCGGTCTGGCGGGGGCCTCGCCGGCCTATGCCCGTGCCGCGCTGGTGCACTGTGCCAAGGCGGCACGATCGCTCGTCGACAACCCTGAGTGAGGAAGGACAGGACCGCCGTGGAGATTCCTGCCGAAGTGCGCGAACAGCACGCTCAGTTGGCCGAGCAGGTCGAGGAGCACCGCTTCCGCTACTACGTCAACGACGCGCCGGTCGTCAGCGACGCCGAGTTCGACCGGCTGCTGCGGCAGCTGGAGGCGATCGAGGACGAGCACCCCGGCCTGCGCACTCCGGACTCGCCCACGCAGAAGGTCGCGGGGGCGTACCAGACGGATTTCACCTCGGTCGTGCACCGCGAGCGGCTGCTGTCGCTGGACAACGCGTTCGACGACGAGGAGCTGTCCGGCTGGGCGGACCGGGTCGCCGCCGAGCTCGAGGGCATCCCGTACCACTTCCTGTGCGAGTTGAAGGTGGACGGCCTCGCCGTCAACCTCACCTATGAGTACGGGCGGCTGACCCGCGCCGCGACCCGCGGCGACGGCCGCACCGGCGAGGACATCACGCCGAACGTCCGCACCATCTCCGACATCCCGGACCGGCTCTCCGGGAGCCGGATCCCGGAGCTCGTCGAGATCCGCGGCGAGGTGTACTTCCCCGGCGAGGAGTTCGAGGCGCTCAACGCCCGGCTGGTGGAGGCCGGCGACAAGCCGTTCGCCAATCCGCGCAACGCCGCGGCCGGCAGCCTGCGGCAGAAGGACCCGCGGGTCACGGCCTCCCGGCCGCTGCACATGGTGGTGCACGGCATCGGCGCCCGCGAGGGCTTCGACATCGACTGCCAGTCGCACGCCTACGAGCTGCTGCACGAATGGGGTCTGCCCACCGCGACGCACAACAAGGTCGTCGGCTCCCTCGACGAGGTGCGGGAGTTCATCGCCTACTTCGGCGAGCACCGGCACGACGCGGTGGAGCACGAGATCGACGGCGTCGTCGTCAAGGTGGACGAGATCCCGCTGCAGGGCCGGCTCGGGTCGACGTCCCGGGCGCCGCGCTGGGCGATCGCGTGGAAGTACGCGCCCGAGGAGGTCAACACCAAGCTCCTGGACATCCGGGTGGGCGTGGGCCGCACCGGCAGGGTCACTCCCTACGCGGTCGTCGAGCCGGTCACCGTCGCCGGCTCCGAGGTCGAGTTCGCGACCCTGCACAACCAGGAGGTCGTCAAGGCCAAGGGCGTCTTCATCGGCGACACCGTGGTGCTGCGCAAGGCCGGTGACGTCATCCCGGAGATCCTCGGCCCGGTGGTCGATCTGCGGGACGGCAGCGAGCGCGAGTTCGTGATGCCGGCCGAGTGCCCGGACTGCGGTACGGCGCTGCAGCCGATGAAGGAGGGGGACATCGATCTGCGGTGCCCCAACGCCCGGTACTGCCCGGCGCAGTTGCGCGAGCGGATCTTCTACCTGGTGGGCCGCAAGTGCCTCGACATCGAGAACTTCGGGTACGTGGCGTCCACCGCGCTCACCCAGCCGCTGGAGCCCTCCGAGCCGCCGCTCAAGGACGAGGGCGATCTGTTCGACATGAACATCGAGCAGTTGCTGCCGATCCGGTCGTACGTCCTCGACCAGGACACCGGGCTGCCCAAGCGGGACGCCAAGACCGGCGACGAGAAGATCGTCACCTTCTTCGCCAACCAGCAGGGCGAGCCGAAGAAGAACGCGCTGGCCATGCTGGAGAACATCGCCGCGGCCAAGGACCGGCCGCTGGCGCGGATCATCACCGGGCTGTCGATCCGGCATGTCGGGCCCGTCGCCGCTGAGGCGCTGGCCAGGGAGTTCCGGGACCTCGACCGGATCAGGGACGCCGAGGAGGCCGAGCTGGCCGCGGTGGACGGGGTCGGCGGGACCATCGCCGCCTCGGTCAAGCAGTGGTTCGCCGAGGACTGGCATCTGGAGATCATCGAGAAGTGGCGTGCCGCCGGGGTGAAGTTCACCGAGGAGGGCTCGGACGAGGGCCCGCGGCCGCTCGAAGGACTCACCGCCGTCGTGACCGGCACGCTCACCGGCCACACTCGGGACGGGGCGAAGGAGGCGCTGACCTCGCTCGGGGCGAAGGTCACCGGATCGGTCTCCAAGAAGACGGACTTCGTGGTGGTGGGGGACAACCCCGGCTCGAAGTACGACAAGGCCGTCCAGCTGAAGGTGCCCATCCTCGACGAGCCGGGCTTCGCGGTGCTGCTGTCCGAGGGTCCGGAAGCCGCCCGGGAGGCGGCGGTCAACCCGGCCGAATAACCCGGCGCCAATCACCCGTTCGGCCTATATCCGAACGTTCCGGGTGCGGGGATCCCATTCGGGCAACCACGGTCGATCGGTGCCCGAGGCAGCCTTCTGCGGCCTACTGTTGAGAGGCGCGCCGGAAGGGCATGAACCTTCCAGCAGCCTTTGCGGGTATCCGCTGCGGGCACGGCGCGGTGGACCCGGGTGTCGCACCAGGCTGTGAGAGGGACAGGAATGGAACCGACGGAGGGCGCCGGACCGGCGCAGCGGCTGCGTTGGCCGGCCGCGCCGGTACTGCCCCCGGCGGTTTTACGCATCGCGGTGGTGGCGGTCGCGGGACTCGCACTGGCGGCCGGCGTCCTGGGCGCCGTCCATGAGGGCCGGGCGCTCTTCCCCGGCGGCACCGTCGGCTGGGCGTTCGCCGTCCTGACCGGCATCATCGTCGGCCATCTGGTGGCGATGGGCCGCGACCGGTGGTGGGGCGGCACCGGCTCCGGCGCGGCCCTCACCCTGGCGATGCTGCTGCTCTACGGCTGGGTGCCGTCGGTGCTGGTCAGCCTGGCCGTCGTGGTGCTGGTCGGCGCCGCCCGCCGGCACCGCTGGCGGCAGGCGCTGCTGCACGGCGCCGTGGACATACTCGGCGTCGGCACGGCCTCGCTGACCCTGGCCTGCTTCGGTGTGCACCCCTCGGTGGCCACGCCCTGGCACCCCGAGGACTGGGGTCTGGCGGCCGGTCCGGCGATCGTCGTCACCGCTCTGGCCTATCTGACCGCCACGCGTGCGCTGCTCTGGTACGCGGTCGCCCCGCGCGGCGGCGGTCTGCCGACGGTGGCCCGCACCGCGCTGATGCGCCAGGGGATGGTGGGCGTCGCCCTGCTGGGGCTCTCCCCGCTGATCCTGGTCGTCGGCTGCGACATGCCGGTCCTGCTGCCGCTGTTCGCCGTCCCGCTCATCGCCCTGGACTCGACGCTGTGGATCGCGCACGCCCGCGCCGAGGAGCAGCTGCGCGACCCGCTGACCGGGCTGCCCAACCGCCAGTGGCTGCTGGAACGCGCCTGGACCGCACTGGACGACGCGGAGCGCAACGGCGAACGCACCGCCCTGATCCTCATCGACCTCGACAAGTTCCGGTCGGTCAACGACACCCTCGGGCACCTGGCCGGCGACCGGCTGCTGCTCCAGGTCGCCGACCGGCTGCGGCTCGCGCTGCCCCGCGGCGCCGAGGCGGCCCGGCTGGGCGGCGACGAGTTCGCCGTCCTGCTGCCCTGCTGCGACTCCCCGACCCGCGCCCAGCGCATCGCCCGCGCCCTGGTGGCGGCCCTCGGCTCACCGCTGAGTCTCGACGGGCTGACCCTGGTGCTGGAGGCCAGCGCCGGTGTGGCGGTCTTCCCCGACCACGCGGTGGACGCCGAAGGGCTGCTGCGCCGCGCGGACGTGGCGATGTACCAGGCCAAGCGCGACCGCAGCGGCGTCGAGGTCTACGAGGCGACCCGGGACGGCAACACCCCGGACCGGCTGGGCCTGTTGGGCGATCTGCGCCGGGCGCTGGACTCGGGCGACGTCGAACTGCACTACCAGCCGAAGGTCTGCTTCGACGGGAAGATCGCCGGCCTGGAGGCGCTGGTGCGCTGGGAGCACCCGCAGCGCGGCCGGGTCAATCCCGAGGAGTTCATCGCCATGGCGGAGACCTCCGGGCTGATGCCCCAGCTGACCGAGTACGTGCTGGAGACGGCGCTGGGCCAGGTCGCCCGCTGGCGCAAGATGGGCCTGGACGTACCGGTCGCGGTGAACGTCTCGCCGCGCGATGTGCACAGCCCCGGCTTCGCGGGCGCGGTCGCCGCGCGGCTCGCCCGGCACGGCGTCCCGCCCGGCTCACTGCAACTGGAGATAACCGAACACGTCCTGCTGGAGGATCCGCAGCGGGCCGCCGACACCATGGCCGGGCTGACCGGGCACGGCGTGAAGATGTCGCTCGACGACTTCGGCACCGGCTACTCCTCCCTGGTCCACCTGCGCAAACTGCCGGTCAGCGAGCTGAAGATCGACCGCTCGTTCGTGGCCCGGCTGGTCCTCGACAACGAGGACGCCGAAATCGTCCGCTGCACCGTCGACCTCGCACACTCGCTCGGCCTGCTCGTCGTCGCCGAGGGCGTGGAGGACGACGAGACCTGGGAGCGGCTGCGGGACCTGGGCTGCGACGCCGTACAGGGCTGGCTGGTCGCCGCCGCGATGCCGCCCGACGAGGCGACCGCCTGGCTGCGCGCCCGCGGTGAGCACGGCTGGCGGCGCCCCAACGCGCTGGAGCGCGAGCCGGAGCCGGAGCACGCACCGGTGGCGGACGCGGACCAGCCGTCCGGGCAGGCCGTGCCGTAGTACGGGCCGGTTCCCGCCACGCTGTGGGCCGCACCGGCGGCCCGCGGCCTTAACCGTTTCGTCGCCAGGGGGTCCGCCCCCATAGGATTGGGCGCGAAACCATCGAACTCACCCCCAGAGGATCGCTGCATGCCTGGCATCACACGCGAGGAGGTCGCCCACCTCGGCCGGCTGTCGCGTCTTGAGCTGAAGGACGAAGAGCTCGACCACTTCGCCGAGCAGCTCGACGTGATCATCGGCGCGGTCGCCCGCGTATCCGAGGTGGCCGGCGAGGACGTACCCCCGACCTCCCACGCGCTGCCGCTGACCAATGTCATGCGCCCGGACGAGGTCCGGCCGTCGCTGACCGCGGCCGAGGCGCTCTCCGGCGCCCCGGCGCAGGAGCAGCAGCGCTTCAAGGTGCCGCAGATCCTGGGGGAGGACTAATCACCATGACTGACCTGACCAGGCTCACCGCGGCCGAGACCGCCGACGTCGTCGCCACCGGCAAGGCCTCCGCCGTCGAGGTCGCCCAGGCGCACCTCGACCGCATCGGCGCCGTCGACGAGAAGGTGCACGCCTTCCTGCACGTCGACACCGAGGGCGCGCTCGACGCCGCCCGCGCCGTCGACGAGCGGCGCGCCAAGGGCGAGAAGCTCGGCCCGCTGGCCGGCGTCCCGCTCGCGCTGAAGGACATCTTCACCACGAAGGGGATCCCGACCACCGTCGGCTCCAAGATCCTCGACGGCTGGATCCCGCCGTACGACGCGACGGTGACCAAGCGCCTCAAGGACGCGGGCATCGTCATCCTCGGCAAGACCAACATGGATGAATTCGCCATGGGGTCCTCGACCGAGAACAGCGCCTACGGCCCGACCGGCAACCCGTGGGACCTCACCCGGATCCCCGGCGGCTCCGGCGGCGGCTCGTCCGCGGCGCTCGCCAGCTACCAGGCGCCGCTCGCGATCGGCACCGACACCGGTGGCTCGATCCGCCAGCCCGCGGCCGTCACCGGCACGGTCGGCGTCAAGCCGACCTACGGCGGCGTCTCCCGCTACGGCATGGTCGCCTTCTCGTCCTCCCTCGACCAGGGCGGGCCCTGCGCCCGTACGGTCCTGGACGCGGCGCTGCTGCACGAGGCGATCGCCGGCCATGACCCGCTGGACTCGACGTCCATCGACGCACCGGTCCCGGCCGTCGTCGAGGCGGCCCGCAACGGCAACGTCAAGGGCATGCGGATCGGCGTCGTCAAGGAGTTCGGCGGCGAGGGCTACCAGGCCGGCGTCATGCAGCGGTTCAACGAGTCCGTGGAGCTGCTGCGCGAGCTGGGCGCCGAGATCGTGGAGATCTCCTGCCCCTCGTTCAAGCTGGCGCTGCCCGCGTACTACCTGATCGCGCCGTCCGAGGCCTCGTCCAACCTGGCCCGCTTCGACGCCATGCGCTACGGCCTGCGGGTCGGCGACGACGGCACGAAGTCCGCCGAGGAGGTCACCGCGCTCACCCGCGAGGCCGGCTTCGGCGACGAGGTCAAGCGCCGCATCATCCTCGGCACGTACGCGCTCAGCTCCGGCTACTACGACGCGTACTACGGCTCGGCGCAGAAGGTCCGCACGCTGATCTCGCGCGACTTCGAGGCCGCCTTCGGCACCGTGGACGTGCTGGTCTCGCCGACCACCCCGACCACTGCGTTCCCCATCGGCGAGCGCGTGGACGACCCCATGGCGATGTACCTCGCCGACCTGTGCACCATCCCGTCCAACCTGGCCGGCAACGCGGCGATGTCCGTGCCGTGCGGCCTGGCTCCCGAGGACGGGCTCCCGGTCGGGCTGCAGATCATCGCCCCGGCCATGGCCGACGACCGGCTCTACCGGGTCGGTGCCGCGGTCGAGGCCGCGTTCACCGGACGATGGGGTCACCCGCTGCTTGAGGAGGCACCCGCGCTGTGAGCACCCTGAAGAAGGCCAAGGGCTTCAAGAAGAGCAAGCTCGGCCTGTACATCTCGATCGGCACCACGCTCTTCGGCGCCGTGAGCACCATCAAGCAGGCACGCAACGCTCAGGGCGAGCACGACCGGTTGATGCTGGCCGACGCCGTGATCAGCGCCGCCGCCATCGCCACCGGCCTGGCACTGCTCGTCCGCGAGCTGCGCAGCCTCGCCGACGACGACGTCCTGGCGGACTGAGAGGTAGTGGAATGACCGTCATGGACCTGGAGTCCTACGAGGACGCCCTGTCGGTGTACGACCCGGTGATGGGCCTTGAGGTCCACGTCGAGCTCGGCACGAAGACCAAGATGTTCTGCGGCTGCTCGACCACCCTCGGCGCCGAGCCCAACTCCCAGACCTGCCCGACCTGTCTGGGCCTGCCCGGCTCGCTCCCGGTCGTGAACGCGATCGGCATCGAGTCGGCCATCAAGATCGGTCTCGCGCTGAACTGCGAGATCGCGACCTGGTGCCGCTTCGCGCGGAAGAACTACTTCTACCCGGACATGCCGAAGAACTTCCAGACCTCGCAGTACGACGAGCCGATCGCCTTCAACGGCTATCTGGACGTCGCACTGGAGGACGGCGAGATCTTCCGGGTCGAGATCGAGCGCGCCCACATGGAGGAGGACACCGGCAAGTCCCTCCACGTCGGCGGCGCGACGGGCCGTATCCACGGCGCCTCGCACTCGCTGCTCGACTACAACCGGGCCGGTATCCCGCTCATCGAGATCGTCACCAAGCCGATCGAGGGCGCGGGGGCGCGGGCTCCCGAGGTCGCCAAGGCGTACGTCGCCGAGCTGCGCGAGCTCATCAAGGCGCTGGACGTCTCCGAGGCCCGGATGGAGCAGGGCCAGATGCGCTGCGACGTGAACCTGTCGCTGCGCCCGCACGGCCGTGAGAAGTTCGGCACCCGCTCGGAGACGAAGAACGTCAACTCGCTCCGTTCGGTCGAGCGCGCGGCGCGCTACGAGATCATGCGGCACGCGGCGGTGCTCAACTCCGGCGGCACGATCGTGCAGGAGACCCGGCACTTCCACGAGGAGGACGGCTCCACGACGGCCGGCCGCATCAAGGACAACGCCGAGGACTACCGGTACTTCCCGGAGCCCGACCTCGTCCCGATCGCCCCGGCCCGTGACTGGGTCGAGGAGCTGCGCGCCGGACTTCCGGAGCTGCCGCGGGTGCGGCGGGACCGGCTGAAGACCGAGTGGGGCATCTCCGACCACGAGATGCAGTCGGCGCTCAACGCGGGCGCGATCGATCTGATCACCGCGACGATCGACGCGGGCGCCCCGGCCGACCAGGCCCGTAAGTGGTGGATGGGCGAGCTGGCCCGTGCCTCGAACGAGACCGGCAAGGAGCTGGCCGATCTCGGTATCTCGCCGGCGCAGGTCGCGCGCGTGACGGCGCTGGTCGCCGAGGGCTCGCTCAACGACAAGCTGGCCCGCCAGGTCATCGAGGGTGTCCTCGCCGGCGAGGGCGGTCCTGACGAGGTCGTGGAGAAGCGCGGTCTCAAGGTCGTCTCGGACGAGGGCGCGCTCGGCGCGGCCGTGGACGAGGCGATCGCGGCCAACGCCGCCGTCGCCGACAAGATCCGCGCCGGCAACCTCGCGGCCGCCGGCGCCCTGATCGGCGCGGTCATGAAGCTGACCCGCGGCCAGGCCGACGCCAAGCGCGTTCGGGAGCTCGTCCTGGAGAAGCTCGGGGTTCAGGGCTGACCCGAGCAGTCGAAGACGCGTTCGAACGGTGAAAAGGCGGTCCCCGGTGGGGGCCGCCTTTTCCCTGTGAGGAAGCGCACGAAACCACCAAAGGATCATTTTTCGCTGCAAGAGTGACAGCCGCACCTGAAGTGTTCTTTGAGGGCTATTCCCTGAAAGATCCACCCGAGATACCCAGGGAAGCAGGGAATGGCCGCACTCGCCCGGTGGTGTCTCCGCCGTCGTCTCACCGTCGTTCTGCTGTGGATCGTCGCGCTCGCCGGCCTCGCCGCCGGTGCCGCCCTCGCCGGTTCCGCCTACTCGAACGACTACGGGATACCGGGCACCGAGTCCGGCCGGGCGACCGCCCTGCTGGAGCAGGCCTTCCCGCACCAGGCCGGCGACTCGGACACCATCGTCTGGCACACCGACGGCACCGGCAGCGTCCGCGCCGACGGCGTCGAGCAGCGGATGACCAGGACCCTCGACCGGATCGCGAAACTCCCCGGCGTCGCCTCGGTGACCAACCCGTACAGCCCCGAGGGCGCCGGACGCATCAGCCATGACGGCCGGACCGCCTACGCCGACGTCACCTTCGGCAGCGCCGCCGACGACATCGGCGCCGGCCAGGCCAAGGCCGTCGTGGACACCGCGAAGGCCGCCGAGGGCGGCGGACTGCGGGTCGAGCTGGGCGGCACCGCCGTCGCGGCCACCGAGAGCGGCAGCGCCCACCTCAGCGAACTGATCGGGATCGGCGTCGCCGCCGTGGTGCTGCTGCTGGCCTTCGGCTCCTTCGCCGCCATGTGCCTGCCGATCGCGACCGCGCTGATGGGCGTCGGCACCGCTTACATGGGCATCGAGCTGCTCGGCCATGTGATGACCGTGGCCGACTTCGCACCGATGCTCGGCATGCTCATCGGCCTCGGCGTGGGCATCGACTACGCGCTGTTCATCGTCACCCGGCACCGCAGAGGTCTCAAACGCGGCCTGTCGGTGCGCGACGCGGCCGAGCAGGCCGTCAGCACCACCGGCCGCGCGGTGGTCTTCGCGGGCGGCACGGTCTGTGTGGCGCTGCTCGGCATGCTCATCCTGCAGCTCAGCTTCCTCAACGGGGTCGCCGTCGCGGCGGCGCTCACCGTCATGCTGACGGTGGCCGCCTCGATCACCCTGCTGCCCGCCCTGCTCTCCATGATCGGCATGAAGGCGCTCAGCCGCCGGGAGCGGCGCCGGCTGACCGAGCACGGCCCGCAGCCCGAGGTGCCCACCGGGCTCGCCGCCCGCTGGTCCGCCTTCGTGGAGCGGCACCCCAAGCTGCTCGGCAGCCTGGCCGCGGCCGTGATGCTCGTCCTCGCGCTGCCCACCCTCTCGCTGCACCTCGGCACCTCCGACCAGGGCAACAATCCGGCCGCCAGCACCACCCGGCAGGCCTACGAGCTGCTCGCGGACGGCTTCGGCCCCGGCACCAACGGGCCGCTGACCCTCGTCGCGGACCTCCAGGGCGCCGATGCCCGGCTCGCCCTCGACCAGCTGCCGCAGACCCTGCGCGACACCCCGGGCGTCGCGTCGGTGACCTCCGCGACCGTCAGCGGCGACACCGGCGTGATCACCGTCGTCCCGGACACCGCACCGCAGTCCCGGGACACCTCCGAGCTGGTGAACCGGCTGCGCGACGACGTGCTGCCGCAGGCCGAGGACGGCTCCTCGCTCCAGGTGTACGTGGGCGGCCCCACCGCGAGCTACGACGACTTCGCGTCCGTCATCATCGGCAAGCTGCCGCTGTTCATCGGGGCGGTCGTCGGCCTCGGCTGTCTGCTGCTGCTCCTGGCGTTCCGGTCCATCGGCATCCCGCTGAAGGCGGCGGCGATGAACGTCGCCGCGGTCGCGTCGTCCTTCGGGATCGTCGTCGCGATCTTCCAGTGGGGCTGGGGGAGCGAGTTCCTGGGCCTGGGTGCGGCCGGCCCGATCGAGCCGTTCCTCCCGGTGATCATGGTCTCGGTGCTCTTCGGACTGTCGATGGACTACCAGGTGTTCCTGGTGAGCCGGATGTACGAGGAGTGGCTGGAGACCAAGGACAACCGGCGCGCGGTACGCGTCGGGCTCGCCGAGACCAGCCGGGTGATCAACTCGGCCGCGGTCATCATGATCGCGGTCTTCCTGGCCTTCGTGCTCAGCGGCGACCGGGTCATCGCGATGTTCGGCATCGGCCTGGCAGCGGCCGTCGCGTTGGACGCGTTCATCCTGCGCACCCTGCTGGTGCCGGCGCTCATGCATATGCTCGGCGGCGCCAACTGGTGGCTGCCGGGGTGGCTGGACCGCCGGCTGCCCAGAATCAGCATCGAACCGCCGGCGGCCCCGGCCCCCGCCCTGGCCCCCGCTCCCGTCCAGCTGCCCGGACCCCGGACAGCCGAACGGGAGCCGACGCCTACTTCTTGAGCATCGGGTTGCCGAGCGCGGCCGTGCCCTGGTCCTCGCAGTACTGAGCGGCCGTCTTCCGGTCGTACTCGATCCGCAGGCGCAGCGCGCCCTTCACATCGACGGTGATCTTCTCCGTCGTGCCGAGCACGAGCTTCTTGAGGGCCAGCCGCTTGCCGTCCGCGGTGATGGTCAGCCCGACCGCCGCGTTCTTCGAGGTGTCGAGCAGCCCGGCGTCGACGGTGAAGGTCGTCCACGCCCGGTTGAGGTTGAACTCCTCGAAACCGGTCTCACAGGCCGTCGTCACCTTGGCGTCCGTGTACTCCTTGGTGTTGACGGTCGCCGGGATCTCGTCGAACGCGTCGTTCCCGGAGGCGTCCACCCAGTTCATGGCCGTCAGGGAGACGTTGTCGCCCTCGGTGATCGAGGTCGGCTTGCCCGAGCCGGAGTCCGAACCGGACGGTTCGGGGGAGGATGCCTCGTCGGACGGCGACGCACTCGTCGGGTCCGCCGTCGTCGTGGGCGGCGAACTGATCTGCTGCTGCGCGGAGGTGCTGGTCTTGGGGTCGGCCGCGTCGTCCTTCTTGTCGTCGCCCATGAACTTGACGGCGACCAGCGCCCCGGACGCCATCAGGACGACCGCGAGGACCGCGGCCAGGATCAGCGGGCCCTTCTTGCCGCGCTTGGGCGGCAGCGGGGTCGCCGCCGTCGCCGGACCGGGGCCGGGACCCGGGCCCTGCGGCGGGGGCTGCTGGTGGAACGCGGCCACCGGCGGCTGCACCTGCTCCGGTACCTGCGTCGGTGTCGGCGCCTGCGCTCCGAGCACCACCGTGGGCCTGGTGTCCGTCACCGGGTCCCCCTCTGGCGGCGCCGGGATGTACGAGGGCGGCGGCGTGTGCACCGGCGGTGCGTGGACCGGCACGGGGACGGGGGCCGGCCGGTCCGGGAGCGGCGGTACGGCCGGCGCCTGGCCGGGCGGCGGCGGGGCGGCGTCCGCGACCGGGACCGCGTCCTTGGGTCCCGAGGTGCGCGGAGTGCGCGTCGTCGAGATCACCGCCGGGCGCAGCTCACGCACCCACGCGGAGAGCGACTCCGGCCGGTTCGCCGGATCCGTGGCGAAGACCGCCGCGATCCGTGCCGCCCGCTCCGGCTCAAGACCGGCCAGCTCGGGCAGCGCCAGCAGCGCGGCCCTGACCTGCTCCGGCATGGTGGCCGGCGACTCCCCGCTGAGCAGGAAGTACGCGAGGGCGCCGAAGGCGTAGCGGTCGGTGGCCGCGCTGCGCTTGCCCTCGAAGACCTCCGGCGCGGCGAACCCGGGGGTGAACCACACCTCGGCCGTCTGGTGGTCCGCGGTCAGCTTGCTCAGACCGAAGTCGACCAGCGTGGCCTGGCCGTTGGCGTCGATCATGACGTTGCCGGGGGAGAGGTCGCCGTGCACGACCGAGCGGCCGGAAGGAGTGGCGGAGCCCGTGTGCAGCCAGTCCAGGACGTCGGCGAGCTGCTCCAGGCAGCGCACGGCCTCGCGGCGTTCGGCGGGGGTGTCCAGGGCGCGCTCGGCGCGCCAGTCACGCAGGTCGAGGCCCTCCACATGGTTCATGACCAGGTACAGGGCGCGGCCCGCCGCCTCCGGGGCGGCCTCACCCGTACGGTGCGCGGACGGACCCTCGAAGTGCTCGCGGATGCCGACCACACCGAGGCGGTTGACGAACCGCAACAGCTCGGCCTGCTCACGCCATTTGGAGCTGATCCGGTCGAACTGTTCCTGCGACAGCGTCGTTTTCGAATCGAGCACCTTGACGACGACAGGTTCGGTGCCACCGCCGAGTTCGATCTCGGCGAGGTAGAGCACGGCCTCGCCTCCGCGGCCGATGGATCGCAGCAGGCGGTAACGGTCGGGTGCGCCGTCAGGGCCGATGTACAGACCGGTGTCCACTTGGTGTTTCTTCCCTCCCCCTATATCCCTGGAGTCCCGCGGAAAACATTGCGGCCAGGGGGAGTTCAGGTTGCCGCGCACGACTCGGGCAGGTCAAGCGCAGTTGCCGGGCCGTAACACGGGGATCGCACTCAGCGAGCTCTCAGGCTCCTCTCAGAAACGGAACCTACGGTTTCGTCCCATGGACACCACGAAGACCGACGCACTGGACAAGGCCGTCACCGACCCGGAGACCAAGGACAGCACGGAGAGCACGGACTCCACGGCCACCGCGGCGGACGACCGGGACGCGGCCGTCCCGGCGCAGGGCAGCACCGAACCGGACGCACGCGACGAGGACGGCTTCGACGAGGACGACCTCGACGACGAGCCGGCCGGAACGCAGGGCGCGACCGGTGTGCTGGCCGCCGCGGGCTCGGTCGTCGCGGTCGGGCTGGGCATCTCGTCGCTCACCGGCACCTGGATCGGCGACCTCATGAAGGACCGCGAGCAGCTGATCGGCCAGATCAAGACCTCGGGCGGCTCGGTGCACGCCCAGCTCGCCGCCGGCTACGGCACCCCCTGGCACACCGTGGCGCTCTTCAACGGCATCTTCGCCCTGGTCGCCATCCTGGTCGCCGCCGTCGTCCTGTTCCGTCCGGGCCGGCCCGCCGCGGCCGGGAACCACTGGAGCCAGGCGCTCGCGTGGGGCGGTCTGATCCTCGGCGTCCTCGGCCTGCTGATCGCCGGCGTCATGTGGTTCGACGTCTTCACCGACCTGCCGGTGGTCGCCGCCACGCCTCAGCAGTGAACGCCTCAGCAGAGAACTCCTCAGTGGTGAACCCCTCAGCTGTGAACCCCTCAGCAGTGAACTAAGGCCCCCCGTGCTGGTAAGGCACCGGGCCTAAGTACCCCCGGCGACCGGAGTTCGGGCAGCTGCCCGATGTGGCGCACCCCCCTTGGGGACGAGGCTTGTCCCAGCGGAACAAGCCGCACAGCCAAGGGGAACACACCATGTACGAGCTCGAACTCCACAAGGTCCGCGCCACCGAACTCCAGCGCCGGGCGCGGGACGAGAACCAGGCCCGCGCGGTCATCGCCGTCCGCCGGAGCGAGCGCCAGGCGCAGCGCGCGGCACGCCGCGAGGGGCGGGTGAACACGGACGCCGGCCGGGTGGGCCGCGCACTGCGCGGCGTACGGCACCACGCGGCGTCGTGAAGTGATATCCGGTACTGCGCTGTCGGACTGCCGTGCGATGCTCAGCAATGTGCAGACCCAGTCCGTCAGCCCCGTCTTCGTCGGCCGCGACAGCGAAATGACCCGCCTCGCCGATGCGCTCGCCCGCGCCCGAGCGGGCGAGCCGCAGGGCCTGGTCGTCAGCGGTGAGGCCGGCGTCGGCAAGACCCGCCTCACCGAGGAATTCCTCGCGGCCGCCGCCCTGTCGGGCGCGGTCACCGCCGTCGGCGGCTGTGTGGAGATCGGTGCGGACGGCCTGCCCTTCGCACCGGTGTCCACCGCCCTGCGCTCGCTGTACCGGCAGCTCGGGGACGAACTGACGGCCGCGGCCGGCAACCAGGCCGGCGAGCTGTCACGGCTGCTGCCCGAGCTGGGCGAGCACCGCGAGATGACGCGCGAGGGGCGCGATTCGCAGGACGACGACGGCCGGGTACGGCTCTTCGAGCTCACCGCCCGGCTGCTGGAGCGGCTGGCCGCGGACCGCACCGTCGTCCTTGTCCTGGAGGACCTGCACTGGGGCGACCGCTCCACCCGCGAGCTGCTCGCCTACCTCTTCCGGTCGCTGCACCGCGGCCGGCTCGTGATCGTGGCCACCTACCGGTCCGACGACATCCACCGCAGGCACCCGCTGCGGCCCTTCCTCGCCGAGCTGGACCGGCTGCGCACCGTCGACCGGATCGAGCTGTCCCGGTTCAGCCGCGCGGAGGTCCGCTGCCAGATCACCGGCATCCTGGCCGCCGAGCCCGAGGGCGGCATGGTGGACCGGGTCTTCGAGCGCTCCGACGGCAACCCGTTCTTCGTGGAGGAACTGGCCGTCAGCATCCAGCAGGGCTGCAGCTCCGGGCTGAGCGACTCGCTGCGCGACCTGTTGCTGGTGCGGCTCGAAACGCTGTCCGAGGATGCCCAGCGCGCCGCGCGGATCGTCGCCGAGGGCGGCACCACCGTGGAGTACCCGCTGCTCGCCGCCGTCGCGGGGCTCTCCGAGGACGACCTCATCGAGGCGCTGCGCGCCTGCGTCGGCGCCAACATCCTGCTGCCCTCCGAGGACGGCGACGGCTACCGCTTCCGGCACTCCCTGGTCCGCGAGGCGGTCAGCGACGATCTGCTGCCCGGTGAGCGCAGCCGGATCAACCGCCGGTACGCCCAGGCCCTGGAGGCCGGCCCCGGCCTGGTCCGCACGGACGAGCGGGCCGCCCGGCTGGCCAGCTACTGGTACTACGCGCACGACCCGGCCAAGGCGCTGCCCGCCGTGCTGCGCGCCTCCGTGGAGGCCCGGCACCGGCACGCCTACGCCGAGCAGCACCGGCTGCTGGAGCGGGCCCTGGAGCTGTGGGAGGACACCCCCGAGGAGATCCGCGGCGAGCTGCGCCCCGCGGACTACGCCGAGGTCTATCCGCCGTGCGGCTGCCACCCCGACACCCCGCTGAGCTTCCTCGACCTGCTGGCCGAGATCACCGTGTCCGCCCGGCTCAGCGGTGAGCCCGAGCGCGCCTTCGCCGTGGCCAAGCGCGCGCTCCGGCTGATCGACGACACGACGGACGCGCTGCGCGCCGCCTGGTTCCGGGCCCAGCGCTCGCGACTGGTCCAGGACCTGGGCCGCGGCGACGGCTGGGAGGACGTGGGCCGCGCCCAGGAGCTCCTGCGCGGCCTGCCGCCGTCCGCCGTGCACGCCGACGTCCTCGCCTTCGCCGCCGCCTGGATGATGATCCACAAGTCCGGTGAGGAGGCCATCGCCACGGCGGAGCGGGCCGTGGACCTGGCCCGCCTGGTCGGCGCCCGCGAGACGGAACTGAACGCCCGGCTGACCCTCGGGCTGCTGCACGCCGACTCCGGGGACGTCGAGGGCGGTCTGGTGCTGGCCGAGGACGTCTGCCGCGAAGCGCGCAAGCTCGGACTGCCCGGGCTCATCGGCCGCTCCCACGGCAACCTCGCCTCGGTCCTGGAGGGCGTCGGCCGGTCCCATGACGCCATCGCGGTCGCCACCGAGGGCATCGAGCTGGTCCGGGAGATCGCCACCCGCAGCGTCCGCGCCTATCTGCGCGGCAACGAGGGCGAGTCGCTGTTCTCGCTCGGGCAGTGGGAGCGCAGCGAGGCGGCGGTCCAGTGGGCCCGCACCAACGGGTCCGGAAGGATGGCGGCCGGCGGACAGACGATGTACCTGGGCTTCCTCGCCCTGCGCCGAGGCCGGACCGGGGCGGCCGACGAGTACGCGAAGTCCGCCCGTGAGAGCTTTCTGCACGACACCCAGCCGCAGCACCTGATCCCGATCCGCACCCTGACGCTGGAGATCGCCGTCCGGCGGGGGCGCTTCGACGAGGCGCGTACGGTCCTGGCCGACGCCCTCGACGAGGGCCTGGTGCCCGGCACGTCCCGCTACTGGTGGCCGCTGCTGGCCGCCGGCGCCGCCGCCGAGGCGGACGCGCCGTGGATGACCGTCGACGACCAGGACCGCGCGGCGCACCTGAGGCGCATCCGCACCACCGCGGCGTCGCTGCCCCGGCTCGCGCCGGTCTGGGAGGCGTACGCGCTGCTCGTCGAGGCCGAGCTGGCCCGCGCCGAGGGGCAGCCCGCGCCCGAACGGTGGGCCGCCGTGGTCCGCGCCTTCGAACCGGTGGGGCGCCCGTACGAACTGGCCCAGAGCCGCTACCGGTGGGCCGAGGCGCTGCTGGCCACCGGGCACGAGACCGGGGAGGCCCGCGAGGCCAGGGAGAGCCGCGAGGAGGCCGGCGCGCTCCTCACGCTCGCCCACACGGCCGCCGGGACGCTCGGCGCGCGCCCGCTGTCCGACGAGGTCGCGCTGCTCGCCCAGCGCGCCCGGCTGTCGCTGCACGAGCCGGACGGCAGGGACGCACGGGACGGCGCGCGGGCGGTCCCCGCAGCGGACGAACCCGCCGACCCGGCCGAGGCGCTGGGGCTGACGGCGCGCGAGCGCGACGTGCTGCGGCTGGTCACCGACGGCCGGACGAACCGTCAGATCGCCGAGGAGCTCTTCATCTCGCCGAAGACGGCGAGCGTGCACGTCTCCAACATCCTGGCCAAGCTCAACGTCTCCGGCCGGGGCGAGGCGGCGGCACTGGCGCACCGGCTGCGGCTGTTCACGGTTCCGTCCGTATGACGACCGTCCCGGACTCGAGGTCTATCGACCCGCGTCCGGGATCGTTGTCGCCGGTGTCCTCGCGGGACAGCGCCAGCCGGTTCCGCTCGTCGTCGGTGTGCTTGCGTCCCGGGGTGAACAACTCATCGAGGGGATTGAACATCGCGCACCTTCCCGCTGTCAGCCGACCTTGAGCCGCAGAATGCGGTCGTCGCCGGGCTTGGGGGTGCCCCGCCCGTCCGTGTTGCTCGTGGTCAGCAGCAGGGTGCCGTCCTCCACGGTGACCACGGTACGCAGCCGCCCGTAGGTTCCTGTGAAGAACGCCTGCGGGGCCGCGGCGGCCTTCGTGCCGTCCAGCGGGATGCGCCACAGCCGCTCGCCCTTCAGCGAGGCCATCCAGATGCAGCCGGCGGCGTAGGCGATGCCGCTGGGGGAGGCATCGTCGGTGTGCCACTGCGCGACGGGGTCGACGTACCCCGCGCGGTGCGCCTGGCCCTCGACGACCGGCCAGCCGTAGTTCTTGCCCGGCTCGATGAGGTTCAGCTCGTCCCAGGTGTTCTGCCCGAACTCCGCCGCCCACAGCCTGCCCTGGGCGTCCCACGCCAGGCCCTGCACATTGCGGTGGCCGTACGAATAGACCACGGAGTCGGCCTCGGGGTTGCCGTGCGCGGGCTGCCCGTCCGGGGTCATCCGCAGGATCTTCCCGCCCAGCGACGTCTTGTCCTGGGCCAGCGGCTGGTTCCCGCTCTCACCGGTCCCGGCGTAGAGCATCTTGTCGGGGCCGAAGGCGATCCGGCCGCCGTTGTGGTTGGTGCCGCTGGGGATGCCGCGCAGGATCGTGTCCGGCGCCCCCAGCTGCTGGCCGACGGGCCGGGACGGGTCGTAGAGCATGCGCGCGATGCGGTTGTCGTCGGCGGTGGTGAAGTACGCGTACACCAGCTTGTCCGCGCCGAACGACGGGGAGATCGCGAGCCCGAGCAGCCCGCCCTCGCTGCCCGGCGTCCCGCCGGCCACCCCCGGCACCGAGCCGACCTCGGTGGTCTTCCCGGTGGCCGGATCGGTCCTGAGGATCTTCCCGGTGTTCCGGGAGGCGACCAGCAGGGCCCCGTCCGGGAGTTCGGCCACTCCCCAGGGCGTGGTGAGGCCGGTGGCGACGGTCCCGGTCACGGTGGCGGTACCGGTCGCGGGAGCGGCGGACTCGGAATCCGACGGCTCGGCGGTCGCCGTGGGAGCGGCGGCGGTGGAGGTGGCGGGCCGTGACGTGGCCGGCGGCTCCGGCACCGCGCCGTCGGGGGAGGAGCAGCCCGCGAGCAGCGCGGCGGCGAGCACGGACGTCACGGCGGTCACGGTGGTCGCGGTGGTGGTACGGCGGTGCACGGTGGGTCCTCCCTCGTGGTGTCCCGCGGCGGCATCACCGGGCTCCGCCCCGCGATGCCGGCCTGGGACTCGGGGACGACCCCCGGGAAATTGCAGCACACAACGGGCCCACAGCGCCCGGCTCTTCGCGGTTCCCATGGCCCGCCTCCGGTTGTCGTCGGTCCGCCCGCGGCCCCCGCGACCCGGTCGCCCGCCGCCTCTCCCGCCCGTCCGTCCCAGTCTCCCGCCCGCCCGGCGAGCCCGCACCGTCAGTCCCAGGAGCCCCGTACGGCGGGCAGCCCGGCGATCTCCGCGAAGTCCGCCGGCTCCAGGCGCAGCGCCGCCGCCCCCGCGTTCTCCGCCGCCCAGCGCTCGGTCTTGGTGCCCGGCACCGGGACCACCGCGGGATTTCCCCCTGGCCCAGCACCCAGGCGAGAGCGACCTGGGCCGGAGTCGCGCCGTGCCGTCCCGCGATCCGCCGCAGCCCCGCCACGATCGGCTGGTTGGCGGCCATCATCTCGGCCGTGAACCGGGGGTGCCGGGCCCGCAGATCGTCCGGCTCGAAGCCCTGTCCCGGGGTGAGGGTGCCGGTGAGGAAGCCGTTGCCGAGCGGCATCGCCGCCATGAACCCGACGCCGCGCGCCGCGCACCACGGCACGAGCGCCTCCAGCGCCTCGGTGGACCACACCGACAGCTCCGCCTGCACACAGCTCACCGGGAAGACCTGCTGCGCGCGCACCAGCTGCCGGATCGTTTCCTCGTGCATCCGCCCGCCCGTCTCCCGCCGCCACCCCTCTGAGGATGCGCTGCGCGCGCCCCCCTTATTGGTACGCCGGTTTCCGCGCGCCCCGACCGCGCACAGCCCCAGCGAACGCACCTTGCCCGCCGCCACCAGCTCCGCCATCGCGCCCCAGGTCTCCTCGACCGGGACCTCCGCGTCGATCCGGTGCAGCTGGTACAGGTCGATGACATCGGTCTGCAGCCGCCGCAGCGACGCGTCGCAGGCCCGTTTGACGTAACCGGGCCGCCCGTTGGCCACGATGTGCTGCTCGCCCACCAGCAGACCGCACTTGGTGGAGACGAACACGTCCTGACGGCGCTCCCGCAGCACCCGCCCGACCAGCAGTTCATTGGTGAAGGGCCCGTACATGTCGGCCGTGTCCAGCAGCGACGTCCCGCTGTCCAGCGCCGTGTGCACCGCCCGCAGGGACCCCTCGCCGTCCTGCCGCGAAGCGCTGTACGCCCAGCTCATGGGCATGCATCCCAGGCCCACGGCGCCCACTTCGAGAGCTGCTGCACCGATTGTCCTGCGCTCCACCTGGCCTGCCCTCCTCACAGCGCCCCAACAGGGGCGTGGACCAAGGTAACGTCCCCCTCGGACAGTGCATCGCATAGCCTCCTGACCATGGCTGACACGTTGCTGAACCACCGGCCCCAGGTCTGGCTGCCCATCGCGGCCGAGGAGATCGGCCCGCTGCCCACCGACCTGGACTACGTCTTCTGGGACGGCGCCGACGCGTACCCGGCGGACCCGTCGACCGCCGCGTTCTACGTCGTCCCGTACATGAAGGGGGCGGAGGTCGCCGCCCGGCCGCTGCCCCGGATGACGGGCCTCCGCGTCGTACAGACCCTGAGCGCCGGCACCGACCAGGTCGCCGGGCATCTCGGGCACCTGCCGCCCGGCGTACGCCTCTGCAACGCCCGCGGGGTGCACGAGGCGAGCACCGCGGAACTCACCCTCGCGCTCACCCTCGCCTCGCTGCGCGGCATCCCGCGCTTCGTCCGCGGCCAGGACGCCGAGGAGTGGCACGACGGCTTCTACCCCGCGCTCGCCGACAAGAGCGTGCTGATCATCGGTTACGGCTCGATCGGCAGTGCGATCGAGGACCGGCTCACCCCGTTCGAGTGCGACGTCGTACGGGTCGCCCGCACCGCGCGCCCCTCCCCGCGCGGCCCGGTGCACGCCCTCGCCGAATTGCCCGAACTGCTGCCGGAGGCCGATGTGGTGGTGCTCAGCACCCCGCTGACCGAGGCGACCAGAGGGCTGGTGGGAGCGGAGTTCCTGTCCCGGATGAAGGACGGCGCACTCCTGGTGAACGTCGCGCGCGGGCCCGTGGTCGACACCAAGGCGCTGCTCGCCGAACTGGAGTCCGGACGACTGCGTGCGGCACTCGATGTCACGGACCCCGAACCGCTGCCCGCCGGACACCCGCTGTGGCACGCTCCGGGCCTTCTCATCAGCCCGCACGTCGGCGGCAGCACCTCCGCGTTCCTCCCGAGGGCCAAGCGGCTGCTGCGCGCACAGTTGTTCCGTTTCGCCACAGGGGAGCCGCTGAGCAACCTGGTCACCACCACCTGACGTCGCAGGTGGAGGGCGTGCGGCACCCGGTGACTGCACTGCGTGGTGGTGATCTCCCTTGCGGTTACGCTGTGTAGAGGAACTATGTCCCTGAGTGACGAGTCTGGTGTATCGTCCCGACCGGGGGACGCGTCACGGATGCCCATGGGTTGACGGCGGCGCGCGAAAGGTCAGCAAGCGAGGGGGGCGACGGGTGATGCACGGCCAATGGCGAGACGACCTGACGCGGTGCAGCGGCGCACCGCGACAGCGATACGGGACCACACGGTGAGCTCGACCGGGGCGGTGATCGCTCAGCCACCCGCCCACACCGGCCGGGCGGCGCTCGTGCCGCAACTCCTGGTCGCCGTGCTCTGCGGAGGCTACGCGACCGGCGCCGCGGTGGGCTGGGGATCGGCCTGGATCGCCGACATCATGGGCGACTTCGGGCTCGCCGCCGCCGCGGCCGCGGCCAGTGTCTCCTCGTTCGTCTACGCCCGGACCCTCGCCGGCCGCCAGCGGCCCACCTGGTTCCTGTTCGCCGGCTCGTCCGCGATGGTGGCGCTCGGCAACGGCACCTGGGGCTGGTACGAGGTGGTGCTGGACGGCACGCTGCCGAAGACCTCGATCGCCGACTTCTTCTTCCTGCTCTTCGCCCCGCCGGCGATCATCGGTCTGCTGATGCTCGCCAAGCGCCCGGTCACCCGGGCCGGCTGGGTGTGCCTGGCGCTGGACGCCTGGCTCGTCGGCGGCTCGCTGCTCACCCTGGCCTGGAGCCTCGCGCTCGCCAACGACGCGAGCCTGAACGGGCTCAGCGCCGCCCAGGCCGCGCTGCGGCTCGCCTACCCGCTGCTCGACATCGCGCTCGCCAGCATGGTGCTGGCGCTGCACTTCCGGCGCTCCCCGGCCAACCGCGTCGCGGTCAACACCGCGATCGCCGCCCTCGCGCTGACCGTGCTGTGCGACGCGCTGTTCCGCTCCCCGCTCTGGCGCGAGCACTACCAGTCCGGCCACATCCTGGACGCCGGGTGGTTCGCCGGCAGCATGCTCCTCGCCTACGCCCCCTGGGCGGGCCGGCGGGACGCCGCCCGGCTGGAGCCGCGCTCCCGCGCGCACTCCAGCCGCAAGGTCGCCGGCTCGCTGGCCGCCCTCGTCCCGTACCTCGCGGCGGGCGTCTGCACCCTCGGCATCCTGTACAACGTGATCAGCGGCCGGAAGACCGACCATGTGGTGCTCTTCACCGGCTGCACCGTCGTCCTCGCGCTCGTCGTCCGCCAGGGCATCATGCTGCTCGACAACATCTCCCTCACCCAGGAACTGGCCCAGAAGGAGAACCACTTCCGGTCCCTGGTGCAGGGCTCCAGTGACGTCATCATGATCGCCGCGCCCACCGGCGTGCTGCGCTACGTGAGTCCGGCGGCCCGGGGCGTGTACGGGCGGGACGCCGAGGACATGGTGGGCACCGAGCTCGCCTCGCACATCCATCCCGAGGACCTGGGGCGGGTGGTGCACGAGGTCCGCAGGTTTCTCGCCGCCTCGCCCGCCGCGGAGCCCGCTACGCGCATCGAATGCCGGATCCGCGCCGGCCGCGGCCGGGACGGCGGCGGCTGGCTCAACGTCGAGTCCAGCGTCAACCGCTACCAGGGCGGGCTGATCTTCAACAGCCGCGATGTGACCGAACGGGTGCGATTGCAGGCCCAGCTCCAGCACAACGCCTCGCACGACCCGCTCACCGATCTGCCCAACCGGGCCCTGTTCACCGAGCGGGTGAGCCGGGCCCTCGGCGGCCGGCGCAGCGGCGACGGCGAGGCGGCGGTGCTCTTCGTCGACCTCGACGGTTTCAAGGCGGTCAACGATACGGTCGGCCACCAGGCCGGCGACGAGCTTCTCGTCCAGGCGGCCCGGCGGCTCCAGGAGTCGGTCCGGTCCGGGGACACGGCGGCACGATTGGGCGGCGATGAATTCGCCGCCCTCATCTGTGGCGGGAGCGCCGACCGGCAGCTCCGGGAGTACCAGATCCACGAGATCGCCGACCGGCTGCGCTCCGCGCTCTCCGAGCCGTACCGCGTGGAGTCCGGCGAGGTGCGGGTCGCGGCCAGCATCGGGGTCGCCTTCGCCGAGCCGGGGATCACGCCCAGCGAGCTCATGCGCAACGCGGACCTGGCGATGTACCGCGCGAAACAGGCGGGCAAGGGCCGGGTCGAGATGTACGCGCCCCAGATGCAGGCCGACGTGGTGCGCCGCGCCGAGCTGGCCACCCGGCTGCGCAACGCCCTGCACGACGGGGAGTTCACCCTGCTGCACCAGCCCGTCGTCGAGCTGCGGACCGGCCGGGTGGCGGCCGTCGAGGCGCAGGCCCGCTGGCGCTCCGCGCAGGGCATCCTCTTCACCCCCGCCGAGTTCCTGCGGGTGGCGGAGGACACCGACCGCACCGCGGAGCTGAGCCGCTGGCTGCTGCAGGAGGCGGTCGAGCAGGCCGCGCTGCGGCACGGCTCGGGCCATGCCGTGCCGGTGGCCGTCCGGATGTCCGTCCGCCGGCTGATGCACCGGGACCTGCCGCTCGGCAACATCGAGACGCTGCTGAGCCGCCATGAGCTGCCCGCCGGCGGACTGGTGCTGGAACTGACCGACAACGACCCGCGGATCTCCCTGGAGGAGCTGGAGCGCAGGCTCTCGGCGCTGCGCCGGCTCGGCGTGCAGATCGCGCTGGGCGGCTTCGGCACCGGATACGCCGCGATGACCGCGCTGCGCACCCTCCCGGTGGACCTGCTCAAGATCGACCGCAGCTTCGTGGAAGGAATCGTCGAGTCCGCCCGGCTGCACAAGATCACCGCGGGCATGCTGCGGATCGCCGAGGACCTGGGCATCCGCACCGTGGCGGACGGGGTGGACCGGCCCGAGCAGGTGATCGCGTTGCGCGCCATGGGCTGTACGCACGGCCAGGGCATGGCCTTCTCCGGTCCGCTCGACGAACACCGGCTGAGGGGCTCGCTGGCCCGTGGCGGCTACCCGGTACCTCATGGTTCCATCGCCCTGACCGGCGGCCCACTGCCCGTGCGGCACACCGGAAGCACCGGAACGGGTGATCCCCTTCGCTCAAATGCTGAGACGCCCGTCCCACCCGCTTGACACTCCGAGGGGTCCAGGGGGAGGGTCGTGTCCATGCGCACCCGAATTCTCGTACTTGGAAAGCGCGTCGGCTGACCGAGGCCCACCATCGCCTTGGAAAACGCACCGACGCGCTCCCCTCGCTTGCCTGACGGCACGAGGGGTTTTTTGTTGCCTGGCACCCAGAAGAAACTCATCTTCGAGAGAAGAGAACGCAGATGACCGAGCAGGCCACCGGGGCCCCCCATCCGCAGCAGCGGGCCCGCAGCGGGGGACAGCAGCCCACCACTCCCGAGCGCATGACGGGCGCGCAGTCCCTCATTCGTTCGCTCGAGGCGGTCGGCGCCGACACCGTATTCGGTATCCCTGGCGGTGCGATCCTGCCGGCCTACGACCCGCTGATGGACTCCGTCAAGGTCCGCCACATCCTGGTCCGCCACGAGCAGGGGGCCGGCCACGCCGCCACCGGCTACGCGCAGGCCACCGGCCGGGTCGGCGTGTGCATGGCCACCTCGGGTCCGGGCGCCACCAACCTCGTCACGCCGATCGCCGACGCCCACATGGACTCCGTCCCGCTGGTCGCGATCACCGGCCAGGTCGCCTCCAAGGCGATCGGCACCGACGCCTTCCAGGAGGCGGACATCTGCGGCATCACGATGCCGATCACCAAGCACAACTTCCTGGTGACCAAGGCCGAGGACATCCCGCGGACGATCGCCGAGGCGTTCCACATCGCCTCCACCGGCCGTCCGGGCCCGGTCCTCGTCGACATCGCCAAGGACGCGCTGCAGAACCAGACGACCTTCTCCTGGCCGCCGCAGATGGACCTGCCGGGCTACCGCCCGGTGACCAAGCCGCACGCCAAGCAGATCCGTGAGGCCGCCCGGCTGATCAACGAGGCCAAGCGTCCGGTGCTGTACGTCGGCGGCGGCGTCATGAAGGCCCGCGCCACCGCAGAGCTGCGGATCCTGGCCGAACTGACCGGCGCCCCGGTCGTCACCACGCTGATGGCGCTCGGCTCGTTCCCCGACAGCCACCCGCAGCACGTCGGCATGCCCGGCATGCACGGTGACGTCACCGCGGTCACCGCGCTGCAGAAGTCCGACCTGCTGATCGCGCTCGGCGCCCGCTTCGACGACCGGGTCACCGGCCGGCTCGACACCTTCGCCCCGTTCGCGAAGATCGTGCACGCCGACATCGACCCCGCCGAGATCGGCAAGAACCGCGCCGCGGACGTGCCGATCGTCGGCGACGCCCGCGAGGTCCTCGCCGACCTGATCGTCGCGGTCCAGGCGGACCACGAGGCCGGCCACAAGGGCGACTACGCCGACTGGTGGAAGGACCTCAACCGCTGGCGTGACACCTACCCGCTGGGCTACGACACCCCGGACGACGGCAGCCTCTCCCCGCAGCAGGTCATCGAGCGGATCGGCCAGCTGGCCCCCGAGGGCACCCTGTTCGCGGCTGGCGTCGGCCAGCACCAGATGTGGGCCGCGCAGTTCATCAAGTACGAGAAGCCCAACACGTGGTTCAACTCCGGCGGCGCCGGGACCATGGGGTACGCGGTGCCCGCGGCGATGGGCGCCAAGGCCGGCGTCCCCGGCGCGACCGTCTGGGCGGTCGACGGTGACGGCTGCTTCCAGATGACCAACCAGGAGCTGGTCACCTGCGCGCTCAACAACATCCCGATCAAGGTCGCCATCATCAACAACGGCGCCCTGGGCATGGTCCGCCAGTGGCAGAACCTCTTCTACGGCGAGCGGTTCTCCAACACCGTGCTGCACGCCGGTGAGACCAACTCCGACAGCGGCTCGACGGTCGGCGTCGGCTCGACGGTGAACCGCGGCACCCGCGTCCCGGACTTCGTCAAGCTGTCCGAGGCGATGGGCTGCGTGGGTCTGCGCTGCGAGAGCCCGGACGAGCTGGACGCGGTCATCGCCAAGGCCAACTCGATCAACGACCGCCCGGTGGTCGTGGACTTCATCGTCCACGAGGACGCCATGGTGTGGCCGATGGTCGCGGCCGGTACCTCCAACGACGAGATCCTGGCCGCCCGCGATGTCCGCCCGGACTTCAGCGACGGCCAGGAAGACTGAGGCGCAGGACCGAGAGAAGGAACGAAGCGACATGTCCAAGCACACGCTCTCCGTCCTGGTGGAGAACAAGCCCGGCGTCCTCGCCAGGATCACCGCGCTGTTCTCCCGCCGCGGCTTCAATATCGACTCCCTCGCGGTGGGCACCACGGAGCACCCCGAGATCTCCCGCATCACGATCGTCGTCAACGTGATCGACGAGCTGCCGCTGGAGCAGGTCACCAAGCAGCTCAACAAGCTGGTCAACGTTCTGAAGATCGTAGAACTGGAGCCCGCAGGAGCCGTTCAGCGTGAACTCGTTCTGGTGAAGGTGCGGGCCGACAACGAGTCCCGTTCCAAGATCGTCGAGATCGTCCAGCTGTTCCGCGCCAAGACCGTTGACGTCTCTCCCGAGGCCGTCACGATCGAGGCCACCGGCGGCGCCGACAAGCTCGAAGCGATGCTCAAGATGCTGGAACCCTTCGGCATCAAGGAGCTGGTGCAGTCCGGCACCATCGCCATAGGGCGTGGCGCCCGGTCCATCACCGACCGCTCGCTGCGGGCCCTCGACCGCTCCGCGTAGTGACAGCGCACCGCGTGGCCGCTCCGGCGGCGACGCGGTACCGCATAGCGAGACCGACAAGCTTTCTTCCGCCCACCGGACGTACTGTGTGGGCAATCCACCAGAACCAAGGAGATATCCCAAGTGGCTGCCGAGCTGTTCTACGACGACGACGCCGACCTCTCCATCATCCAGGGCCGCAAGGTCGCGGTCATCGGATACGGCAGCCAGGGCCACGCCCACGCGCTGTCGCTGCGTGACTCCGGCGTCGACGTGCGCGTCGGCCTGCACGAGGGTTCCAAGTCCAAGGTCAAGGCCGAGGAGCAGGGCCTGCGCGTCGTCTCCGTCGCCGAGGCGGCCGCCGAGGCCGACGTGATCATGATCCTGGTCCCGGACCCGCTCCAGGGCAAGGTCTACGAGGAGTCCATCAAGGACAACCTCAAGGACGGCGACGCGCTCTTCTTCGGTCACGGCCTCAACATCCGCTACGGCTTCATCAAGCCGCCGGCCAATGTCGACGTCGCCCTGGTCGCCCCGAAGGGCCCGGGCCACCTGGTCCGCCGCCAGTACGAAGAGGGCCGCGGTGTCCCGTGCATCGCGGGTGTCGAGCAGGACGCGACGGGGAAGGCGTTCGCGCTCGCCCTCTCGTACGCGAAGGGCATCGGCGGCACCCGCGCCGGCGTCATCAAGACCACCTTCACCGAGGAGACCGAGACCGACCTCTTCGGTGAGCAGGCGGTCCTCTGCGGCGGCGCCTCCGCGCTCGTCAAGGCGGGCTTCGAGACCCTCGTCGAGGCCGGCTACCAGCCCGAGATCGCGTACTTCGAGTGCCTCCACGAGCTCAAGCTGATCGTGGACCTCATGTACGAGGGCGGCCTGGAGAAGATGCGCTGGTCGGTCTCCGAGACCGCCGAGTGGGGCGACTACATCACCGGCCCCCGCATCATCAACGACCAGACCAAGGTCGAGATGAAGAAGGTCCTCGCCGAGATCCAGGACGGCACCTTCGCCAAGAACTGGATGGCCGAGTACGAGGCCGGTCTGCCGAAGTACAACGAGTACAAGAAGGCCGACCAGGACCACCTGCTGGAGACCACCGGCAAGAAGCTCCGCAAGCTCATGAGCTGGGTCGACGACGAGGCGTGAGCCTCATCGGGTGCGGGGCGGTCGCAGTGGCCGCCCCGTACCTTGTCCACGGCGTACAGCCACGTGCGGGTGATCCTTCCACCAAGGCACAAGTCGCGCTCGGCGGCGCCGATACACTGCAACTACAAAGCGCGTCAGGCTCACAGCGTCGTGCGTCTTCCACGCGGCATGCCATCCCCTCCCTCCCTGGAGCGTCCGCGGGACCGGCCGCCCACGAAGGACAAGTGAGGACCACGTGAGCCAGAAGCCTGTCGTACTCATCGCCGAAGAGCTGTCGCCTGCCACTGTCGACGCACTGGGGCCGGATTTCGACATCCGGCACTGCAACGGCGCCGACCGGGGTGAGTTGCTCTCCGCGATCAAGGATGCCGACGCCATCCTGGTCCGCAGCGCCACCAAGGTGGATGCGGAAGCCATCGCCGCCGCGCCCAAGCTGCGAGTCGTCGCCCGCGCGGGCGTCGGTCTGGACAATGTCGACGTGTCCGCCGCCACCAAGGCCGGCGTGATGGTCGTCAACGCCCCGACCTCGAACATCGTCACCGCCGCCGAGCTGGCCTGCGGCCTGCTCATCGCCACCGCCCGTAACATCGCGCCGGCCAACTCGGCGCTGAAGAACGGCGAGTGGAAGCGGAACAAGTACACCGGCGTGGAGCTGGCCGAGAAGACCCTCGGCGTCGTCGGCCTCGGCCGCATCGGCGCGCTGGTCGCCCAGCGCATGTCCGCGTTCGGCATGAAGATCGTGGCCTACGACCCCTACATCCAGCCCGCTCGCGCGGCCCAGATGGGTGTCAAGATCCTCAGCCTGGACGAGCTGCTGGAGGTCTCCGACTTCATCACCGTCCACCTGCCGAAGACCCCCGAGACCCTCGGCCTGATCGGTGACGAGGCCCTGCACAAGGTCAAGCCGTCGGTCCGGATCGTGAACGCCGCGCGTGGCGGGATCGTGGACGAGGAGGCGCTCGCCTCGGCCCTGAAGGAGGGCCGCGTCGCGGGTGCCGGCCTGGACGTCTACGCGAAGGAGCCGTGCACCGACTCCCCGCTCTTCCAGTTCGACAACGTGGTGGCCACCCCGCACCTGGGCGCCTCCACCGACGAGGCGCAGGAGAAGGCCGGCATCGCCGTCGCCAAGTCCGTCCGCCTCGCGCTCGCCGGTGAGCTCGTACCGGACGCGGTCAACGTCCAGGGCGGCGTCATCGCCGAGGACGTACGTCCGGGCCTGCCGCTCGCCGAGAAGCTCGGCCGGATCTTCACCGCGCTGGCCGGCGAGGTCGCCGCCCGCCTCGATGTCGAGGTCCGCGGTGAGATCACCCAGCACGACGTGAAGGTGCTCGAACTCTCCGCGCTCAAGGGCGTCTTCGAGGACGTCGTCGCCGAGACCGTCTCCTACGTCAACGCGCCGCTGTTCGCCCAGGAGCGCGGTGTCGAGGTCCGGCTGACCACGTCGAGCGAGTCGCCCGACCACCGCAACATGGTCACGGTGCGCGGCACTCTGACGGACGGCACGGAGGTGTCGGTCTCCGGCACGCTGGCCGGTCCGAAGAACATCCAGAAGATCGTCGCCGTCGGTGACGAGGACGTGGACCTGGTCCTCGCCGACCACATGGCCTTCCTCCGCTACACCGACCGCCCCGGCGTCGTCGGCACGGTCGGCCGCATCCTCGGTGAGGCCGGCGTCAACATCGCGGGCATGCAGGTCGCCCGCGCGGCCGTCGGCGGCGAGGCCCTCGTGGCCCTGACCGTCGACTCCTGCATCCCGCCGGCCGCCCTGGCCGAGATCGCCGAGGAGATCGGCGCCACGTCGGCCCGCGCGGTGGACCTCACGGACTGACCGCAGGTCACCGACCGACCGAGGTCACGACGTCAGCGACGAAGCCGCCCTTCACTCGTATGAGGGGCGGCTTCGTCATTCCCTCCCGCTACGCTGAACGCTGCGGACAGAATCCCGTCGATGGGAGGAATCATGACTGCCGAACCGCTTCCGGCCTGGGCTTTCCCGCCCCCGGGCGGGTTCACCGCGGACGACCTCGACCGTATCCCCGATCTCCCGCCGCACACAGAGCTGATCGACGGGAGCCTTGTCTTCGTGAGTCCGCAGAAGTATTTCCACATGCTGGCCGTGGATCTGTTGAGCACTTTCCTGCGACAGGCGGCCCCGGAGAAGTTCCGTGTACTGCGCGAGATGACCATTACCGTGAGCAGGAGCAATCGCCCTGAACCCGATATCTCGATCGTCCGGGCCGAGGCCGTGTCGGAATCGGCGAATGAAACCGGTTATCAGGCCTCGGACGTCGTTCTCGCCGTCGAAGTCGTCTCGCCCGAATCCGAGGACCGGGACCGCAAGCGCAAGCCCCAGCTCTACGCGGAAGCGGGTATCCCGCACTTCTGGCGGGTGGAGAAGGGTGAGGGCCGGCAGCCGGTCGTCTACGTCTACGAGCTCGACACGATGACCCATACCTATGTTCCGTCGGGCATCCACCACGAGCGGCTCAAGGTTCCCGTCCCCTTCACCATCGATATCGACCTCACCGAGATCGACCGTCTCTAGGCTTCCCGCAAGACGGCACATCCGGCCGATCACAGCCGCGCGGCCTTCAGCGCCATGTGGAGCAGCAGCCGGTCCTCGCCCTCGTCCAGGTCGAGGCCGGTGAGCTGCTCGATGCGGGAGAGGCGGTAGTAGAGGGTCTGCCGGTGGATGGCGAGGGCGGCGGCCGTGCGGCCCGCCTGGCCCGCGCAGTCCAGGTAGACCTCGGCGGTGCGGGCCAGCTCGCGGTGGGACGGCTCCAGCAGCGGGCGTACGGCGGGGTCGGCGGAGGAGCCGCCGGGGAGCGCCGAGAGCATGCGGTACGGGCCGAGGCCCGCCCAGTCGGCGACCGGCGCGAGCCGGGGCTGGGCCCGTGCCGCGCGGGCCGCACCGGTCGCCTGCCGCCATGCCTCGGACAGTCCGTCCAGCCCGCGGGCCGGCTCGCCGATACCCGCCACCGCGCCGGGCGAGCTCGAGGTCTCCAGCAGCCGGGCGGCGGCGGTGCGGGCGGGGGGGAGAGGTGCTGGACGGAGCGGAGCCGGACGAGCACGGCGAGCGGGTCGGCGGCCGGGACCGGGCCCGGGGTGGGCGGCCCGTGGGCCGGGACCCGGCAGAGGGCTGCGGCGCCCGGGATCGAGCGGATCCCCGGCAGTTCCGCCGAACCGTCGTCCGCGCCGTCGGCGGTATCCGGCCCGGCGCTGCTGTCCAGAGTGGGCGGGGCCGTCCAGCCAAGAACGCACACCAGCGCGTGCACCTCGTCCGCGTCCGGGCCGAGCGCCGCGCTCAGCGCGTCCCGCGCGGCCTCGCGCCGCTGGCCGGGGCCCGCCGTCAGTGCCGCACGCAGTTCACGGCCGACATCGGCGCCCGCCCGGGACTCGGCGGCCAGCCGGTCGCCGATCCGGTCGCAGACCTCCATCGCGGCGACGAGCCGCGGATCGGGATCCGGTCCGGCGTCCGAATCGTCGAGCAGCCACACATAGCCGTGCACGATGCCCCGATGGCGCACCGGCAGGCAGATCCGGCCCCGGACGACGCCTGCGTCAGGCGCGGCGGGGATGCGCACCGGGCCGGTGGCGCGGGCGATGCCGAAGCGTTCGAACCAGGACCGGACCTCGGCCGTCGAGCGCCGGGTCAGGATCGACCGGGTGCGGACGGGGTCCATCGCACCGTCGTCGCTGTCGTGCGCGCCGAAGGCGATCAGCCGGAAATCCCGGTCCTCCAGGGTCGCGGGCGCGCCGACGAGAGCGGACACCTCGTCGACCAGTTCCTCGTAGTCACCTCGCACCCCGCCATTGTCTCTTACATCTGTATGAGGGATGCCGCACGGATGCGTGACAGGTGTCGATGGTTCACGGGGTAGGTGAACCCTAGATTTCGCGGTGTCGCTGCCTGTTCATGCTCTGATCCTGAAGGAGCCCCCGTGCTCGGTCCCGTGTTGCTCGCCGCCTCGCGCAGCGACCGCATGCGTCGCATCGTCGCCGCCGCGCCGATCACCCGTCCCGTGGTGAACCGTTTCGTCGCCGGCGACGAACTGCATCCCGCCATGGACAACGTCCGCGAGCTCACCGCCTCCGGCCTGGAGGTCACCCTCGACCACCTGGGCGAGGACGTCACGGACGAGGCCACCGCGCACGCGACCCGCGACGCGTACCTGAGCCTGCTGCGGGCGCTGGAGACCGAGGGCCTCGGCACCCGCGCCGAGGTCTCCGTGAAGCTGTCCGCGTTCGGGCAGGCGCTGCCGGACGGCGGCCACGACATCGCGCTGGAGAACGTCCGCGAGGTCGCGGAGCTCGCCACCGCGATCGGCACCACGGTCACCCTCGACATGGAGGACCACACCACGGTCGACTCCACCCTGGGGATCCTCGCCGAGCTGCGCAAGGAACACCCCGACACCGGCGCCGTCATCCAGTCGTACCTGTTCCGCACCGAGGACGACGCCAGGAAGCTGGCCGTCGCCGGCTCGCGCGTGCGTCTGGTGAAGGGCGCCTACAAGGAGCCCGCGAGCGTCGCGTTCCAGTCCAAGGCCGAGGTCGACAAGGCGTATGTGCGAGTCCTGAAGATCCTCATGGCCGGTGACGGCTACCCGATGATCGGCTCGCACGACCCGCGCATGATCGCCATCGCCCAGGAGCTGGCCGCGCGCTACGACCGCAAGCCCGGCAGCTACGAGTTCCAGATGCTCTACGGCATCCGCACCGCCGAGCAGCGCCGCCTCGCGCACGACGGCGAGCGCATGCGCATCTACGTGCCTTACGGCGCAGACTGGTACGGATACTTCATGCGCCGCCTCGCGGAGCGTCCGGCCAACCTCGCCTTCTTCCTCCGTTCCTTCCTCCCCAGCCGCTGAGCCCACCCGTCACCCGCCGCCACCCTTCCAACGAGCGCTGCGCGCGCCCCCTTCACTCTCAACCTCGCTGAGTAACCCTCATCCCCGCTGCGAAACCCTCACCCCAAAGGAGCGCACCTCGATGGATGCTGTGACCCAGGTCCCCACGCCGGTGAACGAGCCGATCCACTCCTACGCCCCGGGATCCCCCGAGCGCGCCCGGCTCGAAGCGAAGCTGAAGGAGCTGGCCGGCAATCCGATCGACCTGCCGATGACCATCGGCGGCGAGCAGCGGATGGGCGGCGGCGAGCGCTTCGACGTCGTGCAGCCGCACAATCACAGCGCCCGCATCGGCACCTACGCCAACGCCACCGCCAAGGACGCGCAGGACGCCGTCGACGCCGCCCTCGCCGCCGCCCCGGCCTGGCGCGCGCTCTCCTTCGACGACCGCGCCGCGATCATCCTGCGCGCCGCCGACCTGCTGTCGGGCCCGTGGCGCGAGACGCTCGCCGCCTCGACGATGCTCGGCCAGTCGAAGACCGCCCAGCAGGCCGAGATCGACTGTCCGTGCGAGCTCGTCGACTTCTGGCGCTTCAATGTCTCCTTCGCCCGGCAGATCCTCGCCGAGCAGCCGATCAGCAGCGCCGGCGTGTGGAACCGCAGCGACCACCGGCCGCTGGAAGGCTTCGTCTACGCGATCACGCCGTTCAACTTCACGGCCATCGCGGGCAACCTGCCGACCGCCCCCGCCCTGATGGGCAACACCGTCGTGTGGAAGCCGTCCCCGACGCAGACGCACGCCGCCGTGCTGCTCATGCGCGTGCTGGAGGCAGCCGGCCTCCCCAAGGGCGTCATCAACCTGGTGACCGGTGACGGCATCGCCGTCTCCGAGGTGGCGCTCACCCACCCGGACCTGGCCGGCATCCACTTCACCGGCTCGACCAAGACCTTCCAGCACCTGTGGAAGACGGTCGGCACCAACATCGAGAACTACAAGACGTACCCGCGTCTCGTCGGCGAGACCGGCGGCAAGGACTTCGTCGTCGCCCACCCCTCCGCCGACCCGGCGATCCTGAAGACCGCGCTGACCCGTGGCTCCTTCGAGTACCAGGGCCAGAAGTGCTCGGCCTCCTCCCGCGCCTACATCCCGCGCTCCATCTGGGAGAACGGCTTCAAGGAGGAGTTCGCGGCCGAGGTCGACGGCATCACCATGGGTGACGTCACCGACCTGTCGAACTTCATCGGCGCCGTCATCGACGAGCGTTCCTTCGCCAAGAACAAGGCGGCCATCGACCGCGCGAAGTCCGACCCGACGATCGAGGTCGTCGCCGGCGGCACCTACGACGGCTCGGTCGGCTACTTCGTCCGCCCGACCGTCCTGGTCTCGACCGACCCGGCGAACGAGATCTTCCGCGACGAGTACTTCGGCCCGATCCTCGGCATCTACGTCTACGACGACGCCGACTTCGACACCATGCTCGCCCAGATGGAGTCGGTCTCGCCGTACGCCCTCACCGGCTCGATCATCGCCCAGGACCGCGCCGCGGCCGTCGACGCGATGGAGAAGCTGCGCTTCGCCGCCGGCAACTTCTACATCAACGACAAGTCGACCGGCGCCGTCGTCGGCCAGCAGCCCTTCGGCGGTGGCCGCGCCTCGGGTACGAACGACAAGGCCGGCGCCGCGTCCAACCTGATGCGCTGGACGTCCACCCGCTCCATCAAGGAGACGCTGGTCCCGCCGACCGACTACCGGTACCCGCACCAGGGCTGATCAGGCCCTTAGCGGCCCCACCGCGGGCCGACGCAGACCGCCGCCCCCGTATTCCGGTCCCCATCCGGATGCGGGGGTGGCCTGCGTTCGGGTGGTCTCCGTCTCAGATAGTAGGAAGTCCGAGTAACTGTGGAGACATAACGGCCGCGCTGACCTAGCTTTGTAGATGCCGAACGAATCGCTCCACCAGCGATCGGCGGATGCGAACCAGCGCCCTTCACGCAGGTCACCCCCTGCCGCGCACGTTCCCCGCCCCGTTCTATGGCGACAACCATCTCCTTGATCTTCCTTTGGAGCTGATCACCATGGACGAGACCGCACGCGAGAACGCGATGAAGGCACTGCAGCGCTCGCTCGACCGCCGGGACAACGGCGGCAGCACGGGCCACGAGGCTCGTTAGCTCGGCGCGCAGCCAACAACGAAGCGGTCCTCAAGCGCCGGACGGGCTTTTCAGCCCGTCCGGCGCTTGAGGATGTTGCTCAGCGAGCCTTGCGCGCCACCGTGAAGTGGTCGACGCGCTCACCGGTCTCCGCCAGCGCGGACACCGTCAGCGTCGACGTCCGGCCGGACGACGCCGGCTCGACCTCGACCGCGATGAACGAGTAGCCCGTGTAGCGGACCCGGGACCAGGCGACGGTCTCGGTGACCTTGCCGCCGCCCTTGGCCGAGTGCCAGGTGGTGACGGAGTCGACGTTGTGCTCGTGACCCTCGTACGAGTCGGGCGCCGGGAAGTCGTAGAGGCTGCGGCCCGCGCCGCCGGCCGTCACGTAGACGACGCCGTCCTTCTCGGGATGCACCGTGTCGCCGATGGCGACCGGCTTCGAGACCTTGCCGCCGCGGATCGCGTCGGTGCGCTCGTAGACGTGGTTGTGGCCGTTGACGACCAGGTCGACCTGGTGCTTCTCGAAGAGCGGCACCCACTTCTCCTGCACACCGCCGTCGGAGGCGTGCGAGTTGGTGGTCGAGAAGGCGCAGTGGTGGAAGAAGACCACGATGAAGTCGATGCCGCGCTGCCTGCGCAGCTCACCGAGGCGCTTGTCCAGCCACGCGGTCTGCTTGCCGGCGCTGATGTCGTAGTTGGCCGGGATCTCGTACGAGACGTCGTTCGCGTCGAGCGCCACCACAGCGGTGTTGCCGTAGACGAAGGAGTACGCGCCCGGCTGGTTCTTCGCGTCCGGGCCGTTGCCCGGCAGGCTCCAGCGCGCTTCCTGGCCGCCGTAACCGTTGGGGGAGTACCAGGCCTCCATGTCGTGGTTGCCGGTCGTCACCATCCACGGGACACGGGCCGCGACGGACTCGGTCTGGGCCAGGAACTGGTCCCAGGTCCGCGCGTCGTAGACGGAGGAGTCGGACTGCTGGCCGGAACCGGCCGGGTCGGCGTAGCAGATGTCGCCGGCGTGCAGGTGGAACGCCGGGTTCTGCGCCAGGATCAGGCTGTCGTTGGCGAGCGCGTGGTAGCTGACGCCCTGGTCGCCGAAGGCGGTGAAGGTGAACCGCTCACCGCTGCGCGCGGGCGCGGTGGTGAAGGTGCCGATGGTGCCGAACGCCTGGCCGGCGGCCGGGTCGAAGCCCTCGTGGCCCACACCGTAGTAATAGGTCGTGCCGGGGTGCAGCCCGTCCAGCGCCGCGTGCAGGTAGTACTGGTCCACCGGCGGCAGCTTGCTGTTGAGCAGCTGCGGGGTGTGCAGCGCGCGGACCTCGGCCTGGATCTTGTGGCTGAGGGCCCAGGGCTTGAGGCCCACCCGGATGAACGGCTTCTTGACGGCCAGCGGGACCTGCCAGGAGACCCGGAACTGGGTCTTGGGGTCCGCGCCGAAGGCGAGGTGGCGCCCGAAGGGGGCGACGAGGGAGCCGCTGACGTGATGCCCGGTCGCGGGCTTGCTCAGCAGCGTGGGGGAGGCGGCGGCCGCGGTGCCGCTCAGCAGTCCGGCCCCCGCCACCGCACCGGCGGCAGCGACGGTGCCGCGCATGACCCCGCGGCGGGTCAGCCGGGAGCGCAGGTATTCATGCTGTTCGGCCATGCTCATCCGGTCGGCGAGCTTGTCCGCAATACCCATACGTGGTGTGTCCATGCCGCGCAATCTCGCATTGCCGTTCGACACTTGGTCGTACTCCGGATGAACGGTGCATGGCGACCCTCCCATATGTCCGTCATGCGGACACCATGTGTCATTCAATGGGACGCCGAGTAGGGTTTCCGCCATGTCTCGCACCCTCAGCCTCGCAGTGATCCCCGGTGACGGAATCGGCCAGGAGGTCGTGGCCGAAGGCCTCAAGGTCCTTGCCGCCGCCCTCCCTTCGGACGTGAAGCTGGAGACGAAGTCCTTCGATTTCGGCGCCAAGCGCTATCACGCCACGGGTGAGACGCTCACCGAGGACGATCTGACGCAGCTCAAGGAGCACGACGCGATCCTGCTCGGCGCGATCGGCGACCCGTCCGTGCCGTCCGGAGTGCTGGAGCGCGGCTTCCTGCTGAAGCTCCGCTTCGCCTTCGACCACCACGTCAACCTCCGCCCCAGCAGGCTCTTCCCCGGCGTGGCCACCCCGCTGGCCGGCAGCCCGGACATCGACTTCGTCGTGGTCCGTGAAGGCACCGAGGGCCCGTACACCGGCAACGGCGGTTCCATCAGGACCGGCACCCCGCACGAGGTGGCCACCGAGGTCAGCCTGAACACCGCGTTCGGCATCGAGCGCGTGGTGCGTGACGCCTACGCCCGCGCCCAGGCCCGCCCGCGCAAGAAGCTCACGCTGGTCCACAAGAACAACGTGCTGGTCTACGCCGGCCACCTGTGGACGAACATCTTCAACAAGGTCGGCGAAGAGTTCCCCGACGTGACCACGGACTATCTGCACGTGGACGCGGCGACGATCTTCCTCGTCACCGACCCCGCGCGCTTCGACGTGATCGTCACCGACAACCTCTTCGGCGACATCATCACCGACCTCGCCGCCGCCGTCTCCGGCGGCATCGGGGTCGCCGCCAGCGGCAACATCAACCCCAGCGGCGATTTCCCGTCGATGTTCGAGCCGGTGCACGGCTCCGCCCCGGACATCGCCGGCCAGAGCAAGGCCGACCCGACCGCGACGATCCTGTCCGTGGCCCTGCTGCTCCAGCACCTGGGCTACGCCGACGAGGCCGCCCGCGTCGAGAAGGCCGTGCACGCGGACCTCGCCGAGCGCTCCGCCCCGCGCAGCACGGTGGAGGTCGGCGACGCGCTGGCCGCCCGAGTAGCCGGCTAGCGCCCGCCCGTCTCCCGCCACCGCCCTTCCAGGGAGCGCTTCGCGCGCACCTACCCCTCTGGCCCCCCTGGGCCAATCCCCCGGCCGGGTGCGACCATCGACCCCGGGCCGCACATTTATGCCGATGGCCCCATCGCTGCGATAATCAGCGGTGGGGCCGCTGTGCGAGGGGAAACTCGGACGTCCAAGCACTGGGACGGCGGGTGCGGTCCGCCATGACCTCACGGTGAAGGACACGCAGACATGACGACGACGCCCACGATCGAGCTCAAGCCTTCCTCGCACCCGCTGTCCGACGCGGAGCGCGAGGCGATCCTCGCCAACCCCGGGTTCGGCCGCCACTTCACCGACAACATGGTGACGATCCGGTGGACCGAGGGCCGTGGCTGGCACGACGCGCAGCTCGTGCCGTACGCCCCGCTCTCCATCGACCCGGCGAACATGACGCTGCACTACGCGCAGACGATCTTCGAGGGCCTGAAGGCGTACCGCCAGCCCGACGGCACGGTCGCCACCTTCCGTCCCGAGGCCAACGCCAAGCGCTTCCAGGACTCCGCGCGCCGGCTGGCCATGCCCGAGCTGCCCGTCGAGACGTTCATCGAGGCCGTGGACGCGATCGTCGGCCAGGACAAGGCGTGGGTGCCCAGCGCGGGCGAGCAGTCGCTCTACCTGCGGCCGTTCATGTTCGCCACCGAGGTCGGGCTGGGCGTCAAGCCGGCCAACGAGTACCTCTTCATGGTGATCGCCTCACCGGCCGGCGCGTACTTCGCCGGCGGCGTGAAGCCGGTCTCCGTCTGGCTCTCCGAGGAGTACGTGCGCGCCGCGCCCGGCGGCACCGGCGCCGCGAAGGCCGGCGGCAACTACGCCGCGTCCCTCATCGCCCAGGCCCAGGCCATCGAGCACGGCTGCGACCAGGTCGTCTGGCTGGACGCGATCGAGCGCAGCTGGATCGAGGAGATGGGGGGCATGAACCTGTACTTCGTGTCCGGCAACAAGATCCTCACCCCCGCCCTGACCGGCTCGCTGCTCCCCGGCATCACCCGCGACTCGCTGCTGAAGATCGCCGCGGACCTGGGCTACGACGTCAACGAGGGCCGGATCTCCGTCGAGGACTGGAAGCGCGGCTGCGCCGACGGCACCATCACCGAGGTCTTCGCCTGCGGCACCGCCGCCGTGATCACCCCGGTCGGCTCCGTCAAGTCCACCCGAGCCGACTGGACCGTCGCCGACGGCAACCCCGGCAAGGTGACGATGAAGCTCCGCGAAGCACTCCTGTCCATCCAGACCGGCACGGCCCCGGACCCCCACGGCTGGATGCACCAGCTCGGCTAGGACCCGCACATCTTCGGCCAGGTTGTGCCCACCCGTTCCGCAAGGCGGAACGGGTGGGCACAACCGACCACCGGCCCGCACGGGCTTGTCAGACCTGCTGCACGAGCGCCCGCTCCGTTTCCTTCGCCGGAAGCGGATGCGGGCGTTTGGCGTTCAGCGCGAGATACGCGCCGGCCGTGACAGCCGCCGACAGCAGGAAGCTGAAATCGATGCCGCCGGTCCACGAAACGAGCGGTCCGCTGTAAAGCGGCGTATCCACGGCCAGGAGGCCGATCACCGCGCCGGAGGCCCAGGCGGCGGTAGCCGCGACGTTCCAGCCGCCCCGGTACCAGTACAGCCCCCCACGCGTCCCCCGGTTGAAAACCTGCAGCGCATCGGTGTCGTAGCGGCCTCGAACCCGCACGAACCCCAGCAGCGTCACCACCGCCCAAGGCGTCCCCACCGCCGTCAGCAACAGCACGAACGACGTCATCGCGTCCTGCGCCGCCCACGCGAAGTGCCCCAGGAAGACCAGTGCGGTGGAGAAGGCCGCCACGACGTACGTGGCCTGCGTCCGGGACGCGCGGGGCAGGATCGCGTCCAGGTCGAGGCCCATGCTGTAGAGCATCAGGCCGGCGTTGCCGACCGAGCCCGCCGAGGCGTTGGCCAGCAGTAGCGCGAGGTACCAGGCGGGGGCGGCGGCCACCAGCGGGCCCGCGTAGTCGTCGGCGGCGCCGACGGCCAGGGCGGTGAACGTGCCGAACAGCTGCGGCACGAGGAGCCCGACGACCAGGCCCAGACAGGTGGACCAGAAGACCTTGCGCTGACTGAAGCGGCGCGGCGAGATGTAGCGCGTGTAGTCGCCGAGCAGCGTGATGAAGGCGATGGGCCCGCTCAGCCCGGCGGACACGGCCGCGAGCAGCCAGGTCGGCCAGAAGCCGCCGAGCAGGTACGTGGAACCTTCCACCGGTGAGGTGGTGAAGCTGCCGGCGTAGGCGATGAAGCCGATGAGCAGCAGCACGGTGAGGCCGACGGCCAGGGCGCGGCTGAGCCGCAGCAGCATCCGGTAGCCGAAGACGGCGGCGGTCGCGGTGCAGGCGGCGAGGGCCGCGTAGACGACGGCGTAGCTCGCCGCGCCGGTCGGCAGGCCGAAGAGCCGGTTGAGGCAGCCGACGACGGCGTCGCCGCCGACCCACAGGGTCAGGGCGGTGTAGCCGAGCGAGAGCAGCAGGCCGATGACCGATCCGAGCAGCCGGCCGCGTACCCCGAAGTGGGCGCCGCTGCTGGTGGAGAGGTTCGTGGCGCTGCGCAGCGATACGAGGGCGAGCGGCGCGGTCAGCAGCGTGCCGACCAGGGTGCCGGCCGCCAGGGCGCTCACCGAGGCCCACCAGCCGAGGCCGAAGGAGACCGGCAGCCAGCCGAAGACGATCACTCCCAGGGCGAGATTCGACCCGAGCAGGATGCTGACCAGATCGCGCGGGCCGCTGGTGCGCTCCTCGTCCGGAACGGTGTCGACTCCGCGTTGCTCGATCTGCATGGGCGGTCTCCCTACGGGGTTCCTGTCGTCTTTGAACGCCATTCAATGTCTCCCACCTATGGCCTACGGTCAATACTTCCCGTCGACGGGATGAATTGTTAGAGTGGTGTTCTAACCCTTCGAGAGGCGCGACATGCGACTGACCCCGACCGAGCGGGACCGCCTGCTGCTGTTCGGTGCCGCCGAGCTGGCGCGGGCCCGCCGGGCCCGCGGCCTGCTGCTGAACGTGCCGGAGGCGACCGCGCTCATCGCCGACACCGTCTGCGAGGCGGCCAGGGACGGCCGCCGGCTGGCCGAGGCCATCGCCGCGGGGAAGGCGGTCCTCGGGCCCGAGGACGTGCTGCCCGGGGTGGCCGACGTGGTCAGGGAGGTGCACGTCGAGGCCGTCTTCGACGACGGCTCCCGGCTCGCCGTGATCACCGCGCCGATCGGCGGGGGATCGCTCGGCGACGACGCGCCCGGCGCCGTACTGACCGGCCCCGCGGTCCCCGATCGGGCTCCGTCCGTGACGGTGAGCGTGCACAACACCGCGACCGTGCCGATCAGCGTGACCTCGCACTTCCACTTCTTCGAGGCCAATCCGCGGCTGGACTTCGACCGGTCCGCCGCCTACGGCATGCGGCTCGCCGTCCCGGCGGGCTCGTCGGTGCGCTTCGGCCCGGGGGAGTCCGCGCCGGTGGGCCTGGTGCCGATCGGCGGTGCCCGGGTCGCGATCGGCTTCGCGGGTCTGGTGGACGGCCCGCTGGACGCGCCCGGTGCCCGCGAGGAGGCCCTGCGCAGAGCCGCGGCCTGCGGCTACCTCGGCACCCAGCCCCCGACCCCCACCCAGCCCCCGACCCCCACCCAGCCCCCGAACCCGACCCGTTGGAGGACGGCTCATGACCGGAATCGACCCGCGCGAATACGTGGCGGTGCACGGTCCCCGCGCCGGGGACCGGGTGCGGCTGGGCGACTCCGGGCTCGTCATCCGCGTCGAGTCCGACGCGCAGTTGCCCGGTGACGAGTTCCTGGCCGGCTTCGGCAAGACCGCCCGCGACGGCATGCACCTCAAGGGCGCCGCGGTCCGCGACACCTGTGACGTCGTGATCAGCAACGTCGTGGTGATCGATGCCGTCCTCGGCATCCGCAAGGTGTCCATCGGCATCCGCGAAGGCCGGATCTCCTCGATCGGCCGGGCGGGCAACCCGGACACCCTCGACGGGGTCGATGTCGTCGTCGGGACCGGCACCAGCATCGTCTCCGGCGAGGGCCTGATCGCGACGGCCGGATCCGTGGACACCCACGTCCATCTGCTCTCGCCGCGGATCATGGAGGCCTCGCTGGCCTCCGGCGTCACGACGATCATCGGCCAGGAGTTCGGCCCGGTGTGGGGTGTCGGCGTCAACTCGCCCTGGGCGCTGCGGCACGCGTTCAACGCCTTCGACGCCTGGCCGGTCAACATCGGCTTCCTGGCCCGCGGCTCGTCCTCCGACCCGGCTCCGCTGGTGGAGGCGCTCGCCGAGGGCGGCGCCTCCGGCTTCAAGGTCCACGAGGACATGGGCGCGCACACCCGCGCGCTGGACACCGCGCTGCGCGTCGCCGAGGAGCACGACGTCCAGGTGGCGCTGCACAGCGACGGCCTGAACGAGTGCCTGTCGGTGGAGGACACCCTCTCCGTCCTGGACGGCCGCACCATCCACGCCTTCCACATCGAGGGCTGCGGCGGCGGGCATGTCCCCAACGTCCTGAAGATGGCGGGCGTACGGAACGTCATCGGCTCGTCCACCAACCCCACGCTGCCCTTCGGACGGGACGCGGTCGCCGAGCACTACGGCATGATCGTCTCGGTCCACGACCTCAAGCCCGACCTGCCGGGCGACGCGGCCATGGCCCGTGACCGGATCCGCGCCGGGACGATGGGCGCCGAGGACGTGCTGCACGACCTGGGCGCGATCGGCATCACCTCCTCCGACGCCCAGGGCATGGGCCGCGCCGGCGAGACCGTCCGCCGCACCTTCCAGATGGCCGGGAAGATGAAGGCCGAGCTGGGGCCGATGGAGGGCGACGGGCCCGCCGACGACAACGCGCGCGTGCTGCGCTACATCGCCAAGCTCACCATCAACCCCGCCATCGCCCACGGCCTGGCCCACGAGGTCGGCTCCCTCGAAGTCGGCAAACTCGCCGACATCGTCCTGTGGAAGCCGCAGTACTTCGGCGCCAAGCCGCAGATGGTCCTCAAGTCCGGCTTCCCCGCCTACGGCGTCACCGGCGACCCGAACGCGGCCACCGACGACTGCGAACCCCTCGTCATCGGCCCGCTGTTCGGAGCGCACGGCGCGACCGCGGCCGATCTGTCGGTCGCCTTCGTCGCCCGTGCCGCGGTCGAGTCCGCGAACGACCGGATGCCGACCCGGCGCCGCCGGGTGGCGGTGCGCGGCACCCGCGGTATCGGCCCCGCCGACCTGCTGTTCAACTCGCGCACCGGCCAGGTCGACGTGAACGGCAGCACCGGCCTGGTCACCCTCGACGGTGACCCGCTGCGCTCGGAACCCGCCGACCAGGTGTCCCTCAGCCGCCTGTACTTCTTGTGACAAGGATCCGCACCATGAACACGACCCCTGCAGCCGACGGCTTCCGGATGCCCCCCGAGTGGGCCCCGCACGCCCGCACCTGGATGGCGCTGCCGTCCGCCAGCACCACCTTCGCGGACGACGAGGACCTCGACGTATCCCGTCGCGCCTGGGCCGAGGTGGCCCGCACCATCAGCCGCTACGAGCCGGTCACCGTGCTCACCACCCCCGGTGACGGCGACAGGGCCCGCGCGCTGCTCGGCCCCGGTGTCGACGTCGTGGAGCAGCCGCTCAACGACGCGTGGATGCGCGACATGGGCCCGACGTTCCTGGTCCGCGACGGCGAACTGGCCTCCGCGAACTGGGTGTTCAACGGCTGGGGCGCCCAGGAGTGGGCGCAGTGGGACCTGGACTCCCAGGTCGGCGCGAAGGTCGCCGAGCTGGCCGGTGCGCGCGCCTACGCCTCGTCGCTGGTCAACGAGGGCGGCGGCATCCACGTCGACGGCGAGGGCACCGTCCTGCTCACCGAGACCGTCCAGCTCGACCCGGGCCGCAACCCGGGCTGGACCAAGGAGCGGGTCGAGGAGGAGCTGCACGCGTACCTCGGCACGACCAAGGCGATCTGGCTTCCGCGCGGGCTGACCGCCGACTACGGACTCTTCGGCACCCGCGGCCATGTCGACATCCTGGCCGCGTTCGTCCGGCCCGGCACGGTCGTCGTGCACAGTCAGCAGGACCCGTCGCACCCCGACCACGCGGTGTCGCAGGAAGCGATCAAGCTGCTCCGCGACGCCACCGACGCGCGCGGCCGCGCCCTGGAGGTCGTCGAGCTGCCCGCCCCCTCGGTCACCGAGGAGGACGGAGAACTGGTCGACTACTCTTACGTGAACCACTACCTGTGCAACGGCGCCGTCGTGCTGTGCTCCTTCGACGACCCGGCCGACCGGGTCAACGCGGAGATCTTCGGCCGGCTCTTCCCGGAGCGCGAAGTGGTCCCGGTCGACGCCCGCACGATCTTCGCGCACGGCGGCGGCATCCACTGCATCACGCAACAGCAGCCCCAGGTGTGACCCAGGGATACATCGTCGGAGGACAGGGTGACCGGACAGCCCCGCGCCAGGCGGCGGCTCAAGCAGCCCCGTGAACTGGTGATGGCGGCCGCGATGACGGCCATCGCGGAGCACGGTCTGGCCGAACTCACCCTCGCCGGTCTCGGCCGCGAGGTCGGTATGAGCAGCGGTCACGTCCTCTACTACTTCGGCAGCAAGGACGAGCTGCTCCTCCAGACCCTGGAGTGGAGCGAGGAGCAGCTCGGCGCCCAGCGCCGCGCCCTGCTGTCCAAGCCGCTGCCCGCCCGCGAGCGGCTCGACCTGATCATCGACCACTACCTCGCCGACGGCCACCGCGATCCGCACTGGGTGCTGTGGTCCGAGGTCTGGACCCGCTCCCAGTTGGGCGAGGAAGGCCTCCAGCGACAGCTCTCGCTCGAACTGGCCTGGCACCGGGACCTGGTGGCGCTGGTCGCCGAGGGCATCTCCCGCGGCGAGTTCCGCGCCACCGACCCCGAACGCTTCTCCGTCCGGCTCCGCGCGCTGCTCGACGGCTTCGGCACCCACCTGGTCGTCGGCCTCCCCGGCACCGACCGCGAGGCGGTGCTCGGGCACGTCCGGGAGTTCCTCCAGGAGGGCCTGTTCGCGCCCGCCGCGTAGGCTTTCGCGGCTACCGTGGAGAGCGTGACCGCCCTCGTCGTCGCCGTTGTCGGTGTCCTCGGCACACTCCTGACCGCCCTGCTGGCGCACCGCGTTGCCGCCAGGAATGGCAACCGTGCGGAGCGGAAGGCATCGAACGCGCAGCTGAACCAGTCGATCCGGCGGTATCACGACGCGCTGTCCGGCTGCCTGGCCGTGCGGAGCGACGCCCTCGAGGTCGCGCGCCGCCAGGTACTGGAGGAGGCGCGCGCTGCGAACCGCGAGACGTACGCGGAGGCCCAGATGGTCATCAGCGACGCGGTGCTGGTCTCCGCGGCGGAGCTCATCGGGCGGCTGAACCGGGTGTACTCGCTGCTCACGCCCGCCGGCGGCGAGCAGCCGTCGGGGGAGCGGCGGAGCGAGGCGGAGACCGAACTGGCCGGGTGCTCCGACGATCTGTATGCGCTGCGCCAGCAGATGCGCCGCGATCTGGGCATCACCGAACTGCCGCCGCAACGGCCGGCGCCCCCGCGGCCGGGGCCCACCCGGTACTCCGGGGGAGGCGGGGGCAGCAGCGCGGGTCCGTGAGCCGGCGCCGCCGGAGGCGGTCTTGCGGGGGAACGGTCGGTTCCGGCACGGTCGTTGACCATGGGCACCACGGAACGCGCCGACGGTCAGCAGCACTGGAAGAAGATCTGGGTCGGCTCGGCCGGCAACATGGTCGAGTGGTTCGACTGGTTCGTGTACTCGACGTTCGCGACGTACTTCGCGGCCTCGTTCTTCCCCAAGGGGGACGAGACCGCCCAGATGCTGAACACGATGGGCATCTTCGCGGTCGGCTTCTTCATGCGGCCGGTGGGCGGCTGGCTGCTCGGCCGGATCGGCGACCGCAAGGGCCGCAAGGCGGCTCTGACGCTCTCCGTCTCGCTGATGTCGGCGAGCGCGGTGCTGATCGCGGCGGCGCCGACGTACGCGGTCGCCGGGTACGGCGGCGCGGCCGTCCTGCTCGTGGCGCGGCTGCTGCAGGGTCTGTCGGTCGGCGGTGAGTACGCGGCGAGCGCCACGTATCTGACAGAGGCGTCGGCGCCCGGCCGCCGCGGGTTCGCCTCCAGCTTCCAGTACGTGTCGATGACCGTCGGGCAGATCATCGGCCTCGGACTGCAGCTGATCCTGCAGCACACGATGTCCGACGGAGCGCTGCACAGCTGGGGCTGGCGGATCCCGTTCATCGTCGGCGCCGCCGGCGCGGCCATCGTCTTCTACCTGCGGCGCAACATGCTGGAGACGGACGTCTACGAGGGGGCGTCCGCGGAAGCGGGCGAGGCCGGGGAGGACAGCGGCACCCTGGGGACGCTGTGGAAGCACCGGCGCGAGGCGTTCCTGGTCATGGCGCTCACCATGGGCGGCACCGTCGCGTACTACACGTACACCGTGTACCTCACGAAGTATCTGTCCAGCAGCGCGGGCCTGCCCAAGCAGACCGCGACCCTCGTCAGTTTCTGCGCGCTGACGGTCTTCGCCTGTCTGCAGCCGCTCGCGGGAGCGCTGTCGGACCGCATCGGCCGCCGCCCGCTGCTGATCACCTTCGCGGTCGGCTCGACCTTCCTCACCGTCCCGATCATGACGATGCTCCGGCACGTCAGCGGCTTCTGGTCGGCCCTGGGGCCGGCCCTGCTCGCGCTGGTGGTCGTCACCGGCTACACGTCGATCAACGCCTGTGTGAAGGCCGAGCTCTTCCCGACCCACATCCGCGCCCTGGGCGTCGCCCTGCCGTACGCCCTCGCCAACGCCCTCTTCGGCGGCACCGCGGAGTACGTTGCGCTGTGGTTCAAGAAGGGCGGCATCGAGTCCGGCTACTACTGGTACGTGGCGGGCTGCGCGGCCGTGTCGCTCGTCGTCTACCTGTCGATGCGCGAGACGAAGGAGATCGATCTGCACCGGGTGGGCCCCGACACGCGGGACCGTGAGAAGGCGCTCGCATCCTGAGACGGGCCGGAGCGCGGGGGCAGGTCTGTGCCAGACTGCCTTCGTGCTCTCCAACGTCATCATTATGGACAGCGCACGCCGGTCCGCAGTGAGCGCCCCGTAGAAAACGTACGGCAGCGACCACCGTGTCCCAGACCCGCGTGCAGACCTCTCGCATCCGCGAGAGGTTTTTTCGTTTCCCGGCCCACCCACGCCGGACGCGAAGCGCGAGGGATCATTGGGGGCAAGTGGAGACGGGTCTTCCGGTAGCCACTCATCCGACAGGAGTCTCACCACCATGACAGCCGCATTGGACGACAGCTTCCATGTCTTCGACACCACGCTGCGCGACGGCGCGCAGCGTGAGGGGATCAACCTCACCGTCGCGGACAAGCTGACGATCGCCCGGCACCTGGACGACTTCGGGGTGGGCTTCATCGAGGGCGGCTGGCCGGGCGCCAACCCCCGCGACACCGAGTTCTTCGCCCGTGCCGCCACCGAGCTGGAACTGCGGCACGCCACGCTGGTCGCCTTCGGTGCCACCCGCCGCCCCGGCGGCAAGGCCGCCGAGGACATGCAGGTCAAGGCGCTGCTGGACTCCCAGGCTCCGGTGATCACGCTGGTCGCCAAATCCCACGACCGTCATGTCGAGCTGGCGCTGCGCACCACGCTGGAAGAGAACCTGGAGATGGTCCGCGACACCGTCTCCTACCTGCGCGAGCAGGGAAGGCGGGTGTTCGTCGACTGCGAGCACTTCTTCGACGGCTACAAGGCCAACCCGGAGTACGCGAAGCAGGTCGTGAGGACCGCGCACGAGGCCGGCGCCGACGTCGTCGTCCTCTGCGACACCAACGGCGGCATGCTGCCCGCACAGGTACAGGCCGTGGTCGGCCTCGTCCTCGCCGACACCGACGCGCGGCTGGGCATCCACGCCCAGGACGACACCGGCTGCGCGGTCGCCAACACCCTCGCCGCCGTCGACGCGGGCGCCACCCACGTGCAGTGCACGGCCAACGGCTACGGCGAGCGGGTCGGCAACTCCAACCTCTTCCCGGTGGTCGCCGCCCTGGAGCTCAAGTACGGCAAGAAGGTGCTCCCCGAGGGCGCGCTGGCCGAGATGACCCGCATCTCGCACGCCATCGCCGAGGTCGTCAACCTCGCGCCGTCCACCCACCAGCCCTACGTCGGCGTCTCCGCCTTCGCGCACAAGGCCGGTCTGCACGCCTCCGCGATCAAGGTCGACCCGGATCTTTACCAGCACATCGACCCCGAGCAGGTCGGCAACACCATGCGGATGCTCGTCTCCGACATGGCGGGACGCGCCTCCATCGAGCTCAAGGGCAAGGAACTCGGCATCGACCTCGGCGACGACCGCGAGCTCGTCGGCCGGGTCGTCGCCCGCGTCAAGGAGCGCGAGCTCCAGGGCTACACCTACGAGGCGGCCGACGCCTCCTTCGAACTGCTGCTGCGCGACGAGATCAACGGCCGCCCCCGCCGCTACTTCCGCGTCGAGTCCTGGCGCGCGATCGTCGAGGACCGCCCCGACGGCACCCACGCCAACGAGGCCACGGTGAAGGTGTGGGCGAAGGGCGAGCGCATCGTCGCCACAGCGGAGGGCAACGGCCCCGTCAACGCCCTGGACCGCGCACTGCGCGTCGCCCTGGAACGGATCTACCCGCAGCTCGCCGAGCTCCAGCTCGTCGACTACAAGGTCCGCATCCTCGAAGGCCGCCAGGGCACCGACTCCACCACCCGCGTCCTGGTCACCACCAGCGACCGCAAGGGCGAGTGGAACACGGTCGGTGTGGCCGAGAACGTGATCGCCGCGTCCTGGCAGGCGCTGGACGACGCTTACGCGTACGGGCTGCTGCGGGCGGGCGTCGACCCGCAGGAGTAATGGGGCCCGGGGCCCCCGTCAGCTGGTGGCGGGGGCCTGTCCGGTGGACCCGGTTCCGGTCTTGTCCGGGTCCGGGATGCAGCGGATGCTGCGGACGAATGCGTCCAGGTCGGGGAGGACTTCCAGGAATCGCTGGTGGTCCCACGACATCAGGAAGACGTGCACGTCCGTGTCGAAGTCGTCGTCGCGGAAGATGTAGTTGACCTGGTCGTACTGACCGATTTCGGTGACACCGCTCCACTGGGCCTTGACGCCCCGACCGAGCGCTTCGGTCTCGAACCACTCCGCAACCGGTTGGACCGTCGCGCTCTTGGTGCCGAAGTAGCTGTAGTGCTGGAACGCCTCTTCCCTGGTTCCTTCACGCTTCCACAGTGCGATGGCGACCGCGACCGGCATCTTCGTGTAGTCGGGGCAGTGAAAGTACAGCTTGTGCGCAGCCACGCTGCCGACGATTTCGCTCTGCCCCCGGACCAGGGCTTGCGCGAAGGGCAGAACTTCCTTCTTCACGACCTTCTTGGTCAGCTCCCGGCCGCCACGAAGGAAGCGGTCACCGGCGTAGTCGAAAGCCCACTCGGCGGCATCCGCCCATTTGGTGCCCTTGAAGGCAAGAGGGATGGGAAACCAGACGTCCCGGTCGTAGTCGATCCGGGCCCAGTTCTCCGTCGACTTGCGGTGGTCGAAGCTCACGCGTCCTCCTGCTGGTACTTCCACCGGAACGTGCTCATGATCGCATCGAACAGCGCGCCGAGGAGTTTTGCGATGTCGTCGTCGGGGCTTCCCCCACCGAATGTGGAGAACGAGGAGAGCAGCCAGCTGTCGGCGGTTCCGGGCACGGGAAGTATGTACTCGATGCGCCGCGACGCGTAATCGACCTCGCGTTCCGGATCGGCGTCGTAGTTCCGTTCCGTCCGGATGCCGGAGCACCCGGCGATTTCCACCGGCTCCCCACCCCGAGTCGTCGACAGTACTTCGGCCAGCACCTGCTGGGGATCAGGTGCGTCGAGCCGCCCGAATTCGACGTAGGAGATCAGGAACGAGGCCGGAAGGTTCTGCTCGCGGTTTCCCATGGGCAGGAAGAGATCGACGCCCGCGTTTTGACGCGCCTGGTTGATCACCTTTTTCAGCCGCGCCTCCAACTCCCGCCGGTACTGGGCGACCTGATCGCGTCCATGCTTCGCGAAGGCGCGGTCGAGGAGGGCGGCGATGGCCTTGTCCGTGCCCCGCTGGACCGGGATCTTCTCCCACTCGTCCGGGACGACCAGCCGGTATCCGCTCACTGTCATGAGCCGACCTCCACGGTGGTCAGTTCCTTGAACTTGCCGAATATGGGCAAGGGCTTCGAGGTGTCGCCTTCCACCACCGGGTGCAGGAGATCGCCGTCGAACCCCTTGCCGTGCACCAGGTTCCCGATGAAGTTGAACGTGTCGCTGCCGCCCGCCCAGTGGCTGAACTCGTCGGCCGCATTGGCGGCGCCATTGATGATCCGCACCGTCTTCAGGAAGCCGCCCGCGCGAGTGAGCGCGTTGGGGAACAGCCGGGTGTTCGGGAACTCCTCAGCGAGTTGGCGGAGTTTCGTCATGTTCTCCAGGACTTCCTTCTCGCCGCCGGCGAGGAACTTCTGGCCGACCGCGGTGCCGTAGTCGGACAGCGAGGACCACAGTCGGGTGAAGCCTTCCTGGTCCGCGCCTTCTGCCATGTCCGCGCCTTCGGCCAATGCCCGGCTCGCGTTCGTCCCGCCCTCCTCGCCCTCCGCTCCGGCGCGCGTCGCGTTCGCCACTCCCTCGGCGAACTCCGTCGAGCCGTCCAGCAGGCCCTTCGCCCAGGCCGCGGTGCCCAGGGTGACGATGGCGAAGGCGTCCATCGCCACGTCCGTCCAGGAGCCGTCGCCGGTGAGGGCGACGGCGGTATGGCCGAGCAGGGCGGCCAGCATCAGTCCACCGAGCAGGGCGGTGGCGATGTCCAGGCCGGGGATGAAGAGCGAGACGATGATGAGGGCGGTGACGATCCAGGTACAGATGTCGGCGAGCAGCTTGATCAGCCCGGCATGCTCATGGATGAAGTCTTTGATCCCGTCCCACCGGCTGTCCTTCAAGCCGTCGTGTTCGGTGTCCTCGATCTTCTGCATCCAATGGTGGGCACGTTCGTCCCGATGGCTCTTCGTATGCGCCAACTGCGTTTTCGCCTGCGCCAGTTCGCCCTGGGCAGCCTGTTTCGCGTGGTCCAGGACGTCCTTGTGGTGTTGCTGCTCCGGGGTGAGTTTCGGCGCCGGCTGCCCGGGCGCCGGCTTCGCTTCGGGGGAGTTGGCGGTCGGCGCGACGGCCTGGGCCTTGGTCAGGGCCTTCAGCGACTCGGACTGGCAGTGGTCCAGGTCGTCGGCCCAACTGCCCAAATACCCGGACACCGTCTCGTACCGGGTGGCGACCTTTCCCAGGTCGCCCTTGAGTTCCGAAGCGGTATCGCGGAGCTTGTCGGCGAACTTGCCGACGTTCTCGTCGCCTGCGATATCCGTCAACAGGCCGATCTGATCGCGGATCGTCTCGGCCATTTTGCTGAGTCGCTTGGCTTCGGCTCGAACCTCGTGCGGTTCCCCGGGTATCGGGTCCTGGCTCTCGTCGAGCACGGCCCATTCGTAGTCCGGCGGCCTACTCATGCTGCTGGTTCTCCTCAGACGTGAACATGCTGGATCGACTACTGGCGGGGGGAGACGGGGGCTACTTCTTCTTGCCTGCTCCGTCGAGGCCGTCTTCGAGCTTCTTGTCCACGTCCTTGAAGGCTTCCATGGTCTTCTCGGCCATCTCGCCCATCGCCTTCACCTTGTCCAGCAGCTTGTGCCGGTGGTAGTCCCAGTTGCTGGCGAAGTCGTGCATCGCGTGAGCGATGTCACCGGAGCCGAGAAATTCCTTGATTTCCTTCTGGCGCCCGCCCGTGTCCCCCAGCTCCCGCTGGATCGTCTGCAGGCTCTTCGTCGATTCTTCGAGCCTGTCGTAGGACACTTTGGGGTCCGCCATCCCCGCAACCATTCCGCTCGCCCTGGTCATGATCTGAATGCCGGGGAGGATTTCGCGGCATGCGGGCGCGCCACATCAACTGCGGGAGTTCCCCTGTTCGGCAATCCATTGATCGTTTCAAGCCCACGGGGGCCGGACAACCTGGAGCTCGCAAAGAACGGTAAAGACCTGGCCTATTCCTGACTCACGGTGACCAGGCGCTGCGGACCGGGCGGCGTCGTACGCCTACGCGGTGAGGTCGGCCCCGGCGGCGAAGGCGACGAAGCGGGTCCAGGCGGCGGGCGAGACCGTCAGAGCCGGGCCGTCAGGGTCCTTGGAGTCACGGATGTGCACGGCCTGGGGGTGGGCGGCGACGGGTCCATGCTGTGCGATCGCCCCAGCGGCCCACCAACACAGCGCCAACGCCTCCGCGGGCACGGCCTGTTACCCGTCCGGCCACCCTCTGGCGGACGCGCGTAGAACTCGGGCACACTCGTCACGCACCAACAGCGGCACCTGCACAACCGCCCCACCGGTTGCACGTATCCCGCAGGAGGTTCCCGTATGAGTCCCAGCAGAGTGATGAAGCTCCGCAGGGTGCTGAGCGCGCTCGTTCTCGCGCTCGGTGTCCTGTTCGCCCCGGGGGTCGGCATCGCCGCCTCCCACGACGCCTACGCGGTCAGCAAGCTGACACACGCACAGGCCACGTCCATGTTCAGCTCGGCGGGGATCACCTGGTCCTCGTCCGGCGGCTGCTCCAACCGCAACGTCTCCACCTGTACGTCCTTCGACCAGCTCAACCTGGCCACCGCGCAGGGTGCCGTCACGCTCAAGCACGCGAGCGGCTGCGCCCTGAACATCACCGGCGGCACGGAGACCGGGCACGCGAGCGGCACGTACAGCCACTGGAACGGCTACAAGCTCGACTTCGGCAAGAACACCTGCATCACCAACTACATCCACCGGTTCACGTACATCGGGCTGCGGGGCGACGGTGCTCCGCAGTACAAGTCCGGGTCGGGGAACATCTACGCCGACGAGGGCAGCCACTGGGACGTCCTCTACTACAACTGCGGCGGCTGCTGAGAGTTCCGAACGAGCCGGTCACGGCCCGCACCGCCCGTGACCGGCTGCCTATGTGCGGAGCACCGTGCTCAGAGCCCGGTCTGCCACTGCCACTGCTGGTCGGGGTGGCCGTGGCAGTCCCAGATGACCAGGGCCGTGCCGTTCGCGGTGCTTCCGTTGTTGGCCAGCCCCACACACTTGTGCGCGCCGGCGAGACTGTGCCAGAGGTAGCTGTCGGCCTGTGCGTCGGCGTTGGCGGTCCCGGGGAGGACCAGTGCTGCGATTCCGGTCGCCGCCGCTAACAGCCCTAGCCGATATTTCAGACGAGATCTCATGAGCGATTTCTCCCTCGGATCAGTGGAAACTGCGTGACGGCCAGATTTCCGGCAAGCCCTTCGGCCTGTCCACAGACGTTCCGCTGAACGGAACCAGCGGCGCTTTTCTCAGCCAGGTGCCGTGACGTCCGGCGAGGACGCTCCCTGGAGCCGGCGCCGGCGCCCTAGCCCGCGGCCGGACCGGCCAGTACCCGCAGCAGTCGTGCCACCTCGTCCGTGACGGCGGAGCGCCCCGGGCCGAGGTACTTGCGGGGGTCGGTCAGTTGCGGCTGTGCCGTCAGCGTCTCGCGCACCGCCGCCGTGAAGCAGGCGTTGAGGTGGGTGGCGATGTTGACCTTCACCATGCCGTGCGTGACGGCCCGCGCCAGGTCCTCGTCCGAGACGCCCGACGAGCCGTGCAGGACGAGCGGCACCCTGACATCGGCTCGCAGCCGTCCGATCAGCTCGAAGTCCAGCGCAGCGGTCCGCGTGCTCATCGCGTGCGACGTGCCGACGGCGACGGCCAGGCCGTCCACGCCGGTCGCCGCGACGTACGCCGCCGCCTCGGCCGGATCGGTGCGCACGCCCGGCGCGTGCACCCCGTCCTTGCCGCCGACCTCGCCCAGCTCGGCCTCCAGCCAGACGCCCGCGCGGTGGCAGTGCTCGGCCACCGAGGCGGTGACGGCCACGTTCTCCTCGTAGGGCAGCGTCGAGGCGTCGAACATCACCGAGGTGAGGCCCAGCGCGACGGCCTGCTCCACGAGCATGCGGTCGGTCGCGTGGTCGAGGTGGACGGCGACCGGTACGGAGGCGGCGCGGGCGATGGCGAGGGTCGCGGCCGCGACCGGCTCCAGGGCGCCGTGGTAGAGCACCGCGTTCTCGCTGATCTGCAGGATCACCGGCAGACCCGCGCGCTCCGCGCCCGCCGTGATGGCGGTGGCGTGCTCCAGCTGGATGACGTTGAACGCGCCGACCCCCCGGCCGGCGGCCATCGCGGGGCCGGTGATCTCACCCGTGGTGACCAGTGGCATGGGATCCCCTTCAAGCAGTCGGATTCAGGTAGTCGGACGGAAGCAGGCGGAGCGCGTCAGGACAGAACGACGGAACGCGTCAGGTTGCGCGGGGTGTCGGGGTTGAGGCCGTTCGCCTCGGCGATGGCGACGGCCAGCCGCTGCACCCGGATCAGATCGGCCAGCGGGTCGGTGCCCGAGGCCTCCAGCGTGCCGCCGGTGCGCGCCACGTCCCCGTCCAGGCCCTCCGGGAGATCGCCGAAGACCCAGGCGATCCGGTTCGGGCCGGTGATCGAGATGGGGCCGTGCCGGTACTCCATCGCGGGGTACGACTCGGTCCAGGCGCCCGCCGCCTCCCGCATCTTGAGGCCGGCCTCCAGCGCGATGCCGTAGGACCAGCCGGTGCCCAGGAAGCTGAACTGTTCGGCGCCCAGCAGGTCCGGCGACAGCACCTCGGCGATCGCGCGGCGCGCGTCGGCGACGGCGGGCGCGATGTCCTCGCCCAGGTGGGTGCGGAGCAGCGCCAGCACGCTGGTCGCGAAGCGGGTCTGGACGACGGACTTCTCGTCGGCGAAGTCCAGCACGACCAGGTCGTCCACGAGGTCCACGATCGGGGTGTCCGGATCGCCGATGACCGCTGTGGTCCTGACCGTTCCGCGCGTCCCGCCCGTCCCGCGCACCTTGCGGAGCAGTTCCAGCACCTCGGTGGTGGTGCCGGAGCGGGTGATGGCCACGATCCGGTCGTAGTCGCGGCCGTAGGGGAACTCGGAGGCGGCGAAGGCGTCGGTCACGCCCAGCCCGGCGCGCTCGCGCAGCACGGCGTACGACTGGGCCATGAACCAGGAAGTACCGCAGCCCACGACCGCGACCTTCTCCCCGGTGGCGGGCAGCAGGCCCGCGACCTCGGGGATGAGTCCGGCGGCGCGCTCCCAGCACTCGGGCTGGGTGGCGATCTCTTCCGCGGTGATCGACATGGAGGTGCCGTCCCTTCGTCGTTCCGTCCGTCAGGTCGGACGGTACTGGATGCCCCGCCCGGATCCGGTGGCGAGGCGGAAAAATGGACTAGACCAGATGGATGGACCGCAGAACCGGTCGACGGAACCGGTCGACGGAACCGGCCAGTGGAGCCGGCCCGTGGAGCCGGCCTGTGGAACCGGCCGGTCAGCCGAGGTCGGGTTCGGTGCGGATCTCGACGAACGGTCCGGCGTGCCCGTCGAGTTCGAGGACGGCGATCTCGTTGCGGCCGGGACGCAGCAGAGGCCACGGCACGTAGAGGGTCCGCTGCGGGCCGCGGTCCCAGTAGCGGCCCAGGCAGAAGCCGTTGACCCAGACGTAGCCCTTGGTCCAGCCGGGCAGCGCGAGGTAGCCGTCCGCGGGCACGTCGACGTCCAGGAAGCCGCGGTGGAACGCGGCGGGGGCCGGGCTGCTTGAGGCAGCGGCGGCGCCCCACGGCAAGCTGTCCGGCGTCCCGTCGCCGAGCGGCACCGGCTCGGCGGTCCAGCCGTGCAGGTACTGCTGGGTGTGCAGCACGCCCGACAGGCCCTTGCGGTCGCCGATCGCGGCACCGTAGTTGACCCGGCCCATGGACTCGACGAGCAGCTCCAGCTGGGCGGCCGGCCCGTCCACCGCGATCTCCGGCCGCTCGTCGCCGTCGCGTTCCAGTACGGCGGCCGGTGCGCCGTCCACGAAGACGTGCGCCCGGTCGGCCAGGCCCTCCAGGGTGAGCGGATACGCCTTGCGGGGGCCGGGGATGCTGGTCCGGTAGAGCACCAGGCCGTGGGCCAGGCCGAGTTCCTCGAAGGACGGCGGCACCGGGGAGTGGACGGTGCCGGTCGAGAGCTGCCCGATGACGTCGAACAGCGGTACGGACTCGGTGAGTTCGATCCGGGCGGGCGCCAGCAGCGGCGGCATCGGCTCGGGGTCCGGCGCCGGCTGTTCGGCGTAGGCCGCGAGCACCTCGCGGAACGCCCAGAACTTGGGGGTGGGCGCGCCGCGCTCGTCGATCGGCGCGTCGTAGTCGTAGGACGTGATCGTCGGCTGGTAGCCCTCGCCGGTGCGCGGGTCGGCGGTGTTGGCGCCCGCCCAGGTACCGAAGTTGGTGCCGCCGTGCGCCATGTAGAGGTTGACGGAGGCGTCGTTCTCCAGGATCTCGCGCAGCGCGCTGGCGGCGTCCTCGGGGGAGCGGACGGTGTGCTTCTCACCCCAGTGGTCGAACCAGCCGTTCCAGAACTCCATGCACATCGCCGGGTCCTGCGGCCGGAAGCGGCGCAGCTCGCCGAACGCCTCGGTGGCGCGGCTGCCGAAGTTGACGGTGGCGAGATGGCCGGGGGCAGCCCCGCCAATGAGGAAGAAGTCCTCCGGACCGTCGGAGGTGAACAGCGGGACGTCGATCCCGCGCGACCTCAGGCCGTCGGCGAGGTACTGCAGGTAAGCGCTATCCGTACCGAATGACCCGTATTCATTTTCTATTTGGACCATCAGCACATTTCCGCCCCTGGTGGTCTGATGGGCCGCGATCATCGGGATCAGCCGGTCGTACCAGCGGTCCACATGGGCCAGGTACTGCGGGTCGGCGACCCGCAGCCGCAGGTTGCGGTCGGCCAGCAGCCACCAGGGCAGTCCGCCGTTCTCCCACTCCGCGCAGATGTACGGGCTGGGGCGCACGATCGCGTGCAGGCCGGCCTCGGCGGAGGCGCGCAGGAAGGCGTCCAGGTCGGCGATGCCGTCGAAGTCGTACTCGCCGGGGCGCGGCTCGTGGAGGTTCCACGGGACGTACGTCTCCACGGTGTTCAGGCCCATCGCGCGCAGCATGCGCAGCCGGTGCGGCCACTGTTCGGGGAGTGTGCGGAAGTAGTGCAGTGCGCCGGACAGCAGGCGCAGGGGGCGGCCGTCGAGGGAGAAGCCCTCGGGTGACATCTCGAGCATGAGGGTTCTCCGGTGCTGTGACGTGCTGCTGCGGTTGGCGTCAGCGTGATCGTAAGTGGGCGTTCCTGTCGCCACAATCCAAAGAATCAAACAGTGTTCAATCCGTTGTGGGGTGCGGAACGCCCGTGATAGAAACCGCTTACTAGAGAGAAGTGAAGCACACCGTCGTCTTCGCCCATGGAGGTTCCAACCGCCATGCCCTCCCCCTGGTCCCGCCGGACATTCCTCGCCGGAAGCGGCGCCGCGACCGTTGCCGCAGGCCTTCCCGCCGCCTCGCCCGCTGCCGCCGCACCTGCTGCCACCGTCCCCGCTGCGGCCGCCACCACGGAGGCCGCGGACGCCTTCGACACCCTGCGGCTGCGCTGGCGCGCCCTCACCCTGGGCACCGGATTCGACGCCGCTGCCGAGCCGTACGCGACGAAGCTCGCCACCCTCGGCACCGCCGCGCGCACCTCACTGGCGTCCATGGCCCCGGCCACCGGATCGCTCTGGCCCGACCAGCCGCTGAGCAGCACCGCCTCCATCACCGGCAGTTACGCCCGGCTCAACGAGATGGCGCAGGCCTGGGCCCAGCCCGCCACCGGCTCCACCGCCGACCCGGCGCTGATCGCGGCGGTCGTGCGGGGCCTGGACCACCTCTACGGGCAGGTCTACAACGAGAACACCACGCCGTTCCTCCCCAACTGGTGGGACTGGCAGATCGGCAGCCCCCGGCTCCTGCTCGACACGGTGACCGTGGCCTACGACGCGCTGAGCGCGGCTCAGACCGCCTCCTACCTGCGGGCCGTCGACCACTTCGTGCCGGACTCCGCCGTCGGCTCGTACTCCGGCACCAGCACCGGCGCGAACCGGGTCGACCTGTGCCGGGTCATCGCCACCCGGGGCGTGCTGGGCAAGTCGGCGGCGAAGCTGGTGCTGGCCCGCGACGCGCTGTCGCCGGTCTTCCCGTACGTGACGACCGGCGACGGGCTGTACGCCGACGGCTCGTTCGTCCAGCACACCTATGTCGCGTACACCGGCTCCTACGGCGAGGTGCAGATCGACGGCCTGGCGCGGCTGTTCGCCCTGCTCGCCGGCTCCACCTGGGCGGTCACCGACCCGAACCGGCAGATCATCCTGGACTCGGTCGAGAAGGCGTACGCACCCTTCCTCTACAACGGCCTGGTCATGGACGCCGTCTCCGGGCGCGCCATCAGCCGGGGCGTCGCCACCACCGATCCCACCCGTATCCAGGGCGACGACCACCGGCGCGGTCATCCGCTGCTCGCCCACATCGCGCTGCTCGCCGAGGGCGCGAGCGCCAACGAGCGGACCCGCTGGCAGGGCCTGGTGAAGGGCTGGATCCAGCGCGACTACTACAGCCCGGTGCTGGCGGACGCCAAGCTCGGCACAGCCGACCTCGCCCGGCTGCAGGCCATCGCCGACAGCGCCGTGACCGCGGTGGCGGAACCCGTCGCGCACCGGCTCTTCACCGGCATGGACCGGGCCGTCCACCGCCGCGCCGACTGGGCCGCCGCGATCAGCATGGCCTCGAAGCGCATCACGTACTACGAGAACGGCAACGGCGAGAACCTGCGGGGCTGGCACACCGGCTCGGGCATGCTCTCCTGGTGGGGCTCCACCTACGGCAACGGCCAGTACAGCGACGCCTTCTGGCCCACCGTCGACCCGTACCGGCTGCCCGGCACCACGGTGTCGAAGAAGGCACTCGCGGACGGGGAGGGCGGCGCGTGGGGCGCGGCGCGGCCGGACGTGACCTGGGTCGGCGGCGCCACGGACGGAGTGTTCGCGGCGGTCGGCCAGCACCTCAAGGGCCTGTCGAGCACGATGAGCGCCCGCAAGTCGTGGTTCTGTCTGGACGACACGGTCGTCTGTCTCGGCGCGGGCATCACCAGCACCGACGGCACGGCCGTCGAGACCGTCGTCGAGAACCGGAACCTCGGCGCGACCGGCACCCACGGCCTCGCCGTCAACGGCACCACGCAGTCCACGGCGCTCGGCTGGTCCGCGACCCTGGCCGGCACCACCTGGGCCCGGATCACCGGCTTCGGGGGCTATGTCTTCCCGGGCGGCGGGGGAGCGACGGTGAAGGCGGTGCGCGAGGCGCGCACCGGCACCTGGGCCGCCATCAACACCGGCGGCACGACCGATGCGCTGACCCGCCGCTATCTCACCCTCTGGCTCGACCACGGCGTGAACCCGACCAACGCCTCCTACGCCTATCTCGTCATGCCGGGCGCGACCGCCGCCGCCACCGCGGCCCGCGCCGCCGCCACCGGCTGGCCGGTGACCCTCGCCAACACCGCCGCGCAGCAGGGCGTCTCGGTGCCGTCGCTGGGGTTCACCGGGATCAACTTCTGGTCGGCGGGCACCGTCGGCGGCGTCACCGCCTCGCTCCCGGCCTCCGTCATGATCCGCGTCAGCGGCACCACGGCCACGGTCTGCGTCTCGGAGCCGCCCCGGTCCGGCGGCTCGCTCGACATCACCTGGAGCCGGCCGGTGTCCGCCGTCACCTCCAAGGACGCCACAGTCACCGTCACCGGCACCGGGGCCTCACTGCGGCTCACCATCGCGCCGGGCACCACCGGGGCGACCCACCGGGCCACGGTGACTCTGGCGTGACACGCGGTCTAAATGATTCGTTCACGCGGGCAGCTTGCTCGTAAGGTGCCCGCGTGACGGATGACAGGACGCAGGACAACACGCCCACCGGCCGGTACAACGGCAGGCTGGAGATCCGGCCCGCGGACATCGGGGACGCGGTTGTCATCGCCGAGATCCACCTGGCGTCACGCGCCGGCACCATGCCGTACCTCCCTCCGCAGCAGCGGAGCCTGGAGGAGGTCGCGTGGTGGGTGGAGAACATCGTGCTCACCGAGGGCCAGGCCTGGGTGGCGGTCGACTCCTACGGCGAGGTGCTCGGCTACGCCGCGCTGGAGGGCGACATGCTGGAGCAGCTGTACCTGCGGCCGGAGGCCCGCCGCCGGGGCGTCGGCTCGGCGCTCCTCGGCGAGGTGCGGCGCAACAGTCCCGACGGCCTGTCGCTGCACGTCTTCCAGGCCAACACCGGCGCCCGCGCGTTCTACGAGCGGCACGGCTTCACCGTCCTGGACACCAACGACGGCAGCCGCAACATGGAGAACCTGCCCGACATGACGATGCGCTGGATTCCCGGCACGGGCACGGGCACGGGTACGGGTACGGGTACGGGTACGGCTACGGAGTAGGGAGCAGGGAGCGTTGGCCAGGGCATACGGCCGGGCTGCTGACACGCGGTGACCAACGGCACACATACTGGCCGGTAACGTGCGGCAGTGGTGGCCGTAGGGTGATCGCCGTACGCTCCTCCCCACCCTCGACCGACATCCGGGAGACCGCATGCGTTCCGCGAAGGACTTCTTCCGCCCGCTGGCCGTAGGGGCTCCGGCCCCGGTACGGGAGGTGCCGTTCCGGCCCTCGCGGATGATCCACTTCTTCGATCCGGGCAACGAGAAGATGGCTGCCAAGGTCCCCTCCATCGCGCCCCAGGTGGACGTGCTGCTGGGCAACCTGGAGGACGCCATCCAGGCCGACCGCAAGGAGGCCGCCCGGAACGGGCTCGTGCAGATCGCCAAGGCGACGGAGTTCGGCGACACCCAGCTGTGGACGCGGATCAACAGCCTGGACTCGCCGTGGGCGCTGGACGACCTGCTCACCCTGGTCACCGAGATCGGCGACAAGCTCGACGTCATCATGGTGCCCAAGGTCGAGGGCGCCGAGGACATCCACTACGTCGACCGGCTGCTGGCGCAGCTGGAGGCGAAGGCCGGCATCACGCGGCCGATCCTGGTGCACGCCATCCTGGAGACCGCGACCGGCGTCGCGAACGTCGAGGAGATCGCCGGCGCCAGTCCCCGGATGCAGGGCATCTCGCTGGGCCCGGCCGACCTGGCCGCCAGCCGCCGGATGAAGACCACCCGGGTCGGCGGTGGCCACCCCGGCTACCTGGTCAGGGAGGACCCGAACCCGTCCGACGCCGACGCCCCGCGCGCCACGTTCCAGCAGGACCTGTGGCACTACACGATCGCCCGCATGGTCGACGCCTGCGCGGCGCACGGGATCCTGCCGTACTACGGGCCCTTCGGCGACATCCGCGACACCCTCGCCTGCGAGGACCAGTTCCGGAACGCCTTCCTGCTCGGCTGCGTCGGCGCCTGGAGCCTGCACCCGGTGCAGATCGCCATTGCCAAGAAGGTCTTCTCGCCCTCCCCGGCCGATGTCGCCTGGGCCCGCAAGGTGATCGACGCGATGGGCGACGGCACCGGCGCCGTCATGATCGACGGCAAGATGCAGGACGACGCGACGTACAAGCAGTGCCTGGTGGTCTCCGAACTGGCCGACACCCTCGCCGCCCGCGACCCCGAGCTCGCCGAGGCGTACGCCGCGGCAGAGAAGGAGTGACGACCATGACGGACAGCACCCTCCGCCCCCGCCGCTCCGTGCTCTACATGCCCGGGGCCAACGAACGCGCGCTGGAGAAGGCCAAGACGCTCCCCACCGACGCGCTCATCCTCGACCTCGAGGACTCCGTGGCGCCGGACGCCAAGGCCGACGCCCGCAAGCGCGTCGCGGCCGCCGCCGCGTCCGGGGAGTACGGCTACCGCGAGGTGACGATCCGGGTCAACGCCCCGGACACCGAATGGCACGCCGACGACCTGCGTGCCGCCGCCGAGGCCGGCCCGGACGCCGTCGTCGTCCCCAAGGTCGACTCCCCGGAGACCGTACGGGCCGTCGAGCGCGCCCTGGAGGCGGCCGGCGCCCCCGACCGCACCGCGATCTGGGCCATGATCGAGACGCCGCAGGCGATGTTCGACGCCCGCGCCATCGCCGCCGCGAGCGAGCGGCTGACCGTCCTGGTGATGGGCACCAACGATCTGGCCAAGGAACTGCACGCCGAGCACGTCCCCGGCCGGGCCCCGCTGCTGACCGGTCTCTCGCTGGCGCTGCTCGCCGCCCGCGCCACCGGCAAGACCATCTTGGACGGTGTCTACAACGACGTGCAGGACCTGGCGGGCTTCGAGGCCGAATGCCTCCAGGGGCGCCAGTTCGGATTCGACGGCAAGACCTTGATCCACCCGAAGCAGCTGGAGCCCTGCAACCGGCTCTTCGCACCCTCCGACGATGCGGTCGCACACTCCCGCCGGATCATCGAAGCCTTCGATCAGGCCACGTCAGAGGGGCGCGGCGTGGTCACGGTCGACGGCCGGATGATCGAGAACCTGCACGTCGAGGACGCCCGCCGGATCCTCGCGCTGGCCGGAGCGGTCGCCGGACGGTAGGGCGAAAGGTACAAAAAACCGGGTCCCGCGTGCCATGCGCGGGGCCCGGTCCTCTTTTGGTTCTGTCGATACCCGCCATGAAGTCGGAGCGGACACTGTACGAAGTGGACCCCCCGTTCGCGGGGGTCCCGCTCGTACTGTCGATACATGAGCTTTCTGGAAGAGGTGCCCGTCGAGGTGAACGACGCTCGCGGGCGCGTGGCCGAGCTTCGCGCGATCCGCGAGCAGGTCCTGCGCGGCCCCAGCGAGCGGGCGACCGAGGCGCAGCGCGCCAAGGGCAAGCTGACCGCACGCGAGAGGATCGCGCTGCTGCTGGACGAGGGCTCCTTCAACGAGGTCGAGCCGCTGCGCCGGCACCGCGCCACGGGCTTCGGCCTGGAGGCGAAGAAGCCGTACACCGACGGTGTCATCACCGGCTGGGGCACCGTCCACGGCCGGACCGTGTTCGTCTACGCCCATGACTTCCGGATCTTCGGCGGCGCGCTCGGCGAGGCGCACGCCACCAAGATCCACAAGATCATGGACATGGCCATCTCCTCGGGCGCCCCGCTGGTGTCGCTGAACGACGGCGCCGGCGCCCGTATCCAGGAGGGCGTCTCGGCGCTCGCCGGCTACGGCGGCATCTTCCAGCGCAACACCCGGGCCTCGGGTGTCATCCCGCAGATCTCCGTGATGCTCGGCCCGTGCGCGGGCGGCGCGGCCTACAGCCCGGCGCTGACCGACTTCGTCTTCATGGTCCGCGAGACCTCGCAGATGTTCATCACGGGACCGGACGTCGTCCAGGCCGTGACCGGCGAGAAGATCTCCCAGAACGGGCTCGGCGGCGCCGACGTCCACTCCGAGGTCTCCGGCGTCTCGCACTTCGCCTACGACGACGAGCAGCACTGCCTCGAAGAGGTCCGCTACCTGCTCTCGCTGCTCCCGCAGAACAACCGGGAGAACCCGCCCGCCACCGAGACCTCCGACCCGGCCGACCGCCGCGGCGACGTCCTGCTGGACCTCGTGCCGGCCGACGGCAACCGCGCGTACGACATGCGCAAGGTCATCGAGGAGATCGTCGACGAGGGCGAGTACCTGGAGATCCACGAGCGGTGGGCCACCAACATCATCGTCGCGCTCTCCCGGCTGGACGGCCAGGTGGTCGGCATCATCGCCAACCAGCCCAACAGCATGGCGGGCGTCCTGGACATCGCGGCGTCCGAAAAGGCCGCGCGTTTCGTCCAGATGTGCGACGCCTTCAACATCCCGCTCATCACTCTCCTGGACGTACCCGGCTTCCTGCCGGGCGTCGACCAGGAGCATGGTGGGATCATCCGGCACGGAGCGAAGCTGCTCTACGCGTACTGCAACGCCACCGTGCCGAGGATCTCGCTGATCCTGCGCAAGGCCTACGGCGGCGCCTACATCGTCATGGACTCCCAGTCCATCGGGGCCGACCTCACGTACGCCTGGCCCACCAACGAGATCGCGGTGATGGGCGCCGAAGGTGCCGCCAATGTCATCTTCCGCAAGCAGATCGCCGAGGCCGACGACCCCGAGGCCATGCGTGCCCGCATGGTCAAGGAGTACAAGGCCGAACTGATGCACCCCTACTACGCCGCGGAACGCGGTTTGGTGGACGACGTCATCGACCCGGCCGAGACCCGCGAGGTGCTCATCCGCTCGCTGGCGATGCTCCGGACCAAGCACGCAGACCTGCCGTCGCGCAAGCACGGCAACCCGCCGCAGTAATGGAGACCACCTTGAGTACTCCCGCCGACACCCTGGCCCCCGACGCTCTGGCCCCCGACACCGTGACCCCGGACACCCTGGTCCGCGTCGAGAAGGGCCACGCCAGCGCCGAGGAGCTCGCGGCTCTCACCGCGGTCCTGCTGGCCCGCGCCGCCGCCAACGGCCACGCCGCCACCAGCTACGAGCAGCCCCGCTCCACGGCCGGCTGGCGCCGCCTGGAGCGCACTCCGGGCTTCCGCAGCTCGCACAGCTGGCAGGGCTGATCCCGCCGGTACGTCCCTGACGTGCCTCAGCACGACAGAAACAGCGCAGAACGACAGAACGCCGGGCGGCCCCCGAAGGGGCCGGCCCGGCGTTTCTCGTTTGGGGGGATCCTCAGCGCAGGCGCGCCATCAGCGCGTGCTCCACCAGGGTGATCAGCGCGGACTTCGCCTCACCGCGGTTGCGGGCGTCCGTGGTGATGATCGGTGCCTCGGGCCCGATCTGCAGGGCCTCGCGCACCTCCTCGGGGCCGTACGGCTGGTGGCCGTCGAAGCCGTTGAGCGCGATCACGAACGGCAGGCCGCTGTTCTCGAAGTAGTCCACGGCCGGGAAACAGTCCGCGAGCCGCCGGGTGTCCACCAGGACGACGGCGCCGATCGCTCCGCGCACCAGGTCGTCCCACATGAACCAGAAGCGGTCCTGGCCCGGGGTACCGAACAGGTACAGGATCAGGTCCTCGTCCAGCGTGATGCGGCCGAAGTCCATCGCCACGGTGGTCGTGGTCTTGTCGGGCGCGTGCGTCAGGTCGTCGATACCGGCCGACGCGGAGGTCATCACAGCTTCGGTGCGCAGCGGGTTGATCTCCGAGACGGCACCGACGAACGTGGTCTTGCCCACGCCGAACCCGCCCGCCACCACGATCTTCGCGGAGGTCGTGGAGCGGGTCGCCCCGTTAGAGCTTGCGAAGTCCACTGAGCACCCTTTCAAGCAATGTCACTTCTGGCTGACCACCCGCGGACTCGTCGCCACCGGGCTGGTGGACGGCGACCAGCCCGGCCTCGGCCAGGTCGGCGACGAGAATACGGGCGACACCGAGAGGGATCGTCAGCAGTGCGGAGATCTCCGCCACCGACTTGATCTCCCGGCAGAGAATGCAGATCCGCTGGTGCTCCGGCAACTGCCCCCGCAACTGCACCGGGTCGGCCGTGGTGCTGACCAGTGCCTCGATGGCGAGCTGGTAGCGCGGCCGGGTCCGGCCCCCGGTCATGGCGTACGGCCGCACCAGCCCGGAAGGGGCCTGGGCGCGCTGCCGGCCGGGCCGTGCCGGTGCCTGCGGCGGATCGTACGGCTGGATCCGGGGCTGGCGGTAGCGCGGCTCGGGGTCAGGAGTCGGAGCCGAGGGGAAGTTGTAACGGTTCAGAGGCGGCTGCTGCTGCTGGCTGCCGTACGGATCTCCGCCTGGTGGCGTTGTCACGGTTCCTCCTCCTGATGAAGGTTGTGGGGGCTGCGTTCCCGCACCCTATGGGTACGGGGACGCGCCCGCACGCCTGTCCGTTAGTTGAGCAGGCACCTAGTTGAGAAGACTGCTAATTGAGCAAACTGCCTTGAAGTTCGGAGCGGAGGTCGGGGGTGAGGACGGTCCCGGTCCGGTCGACCAGCAGGGCCATCTCGTACCCGACGAGGCCGATGTCGCACTCGGGGTGAGCGAGTACGGCCAGCGAACTGCCGTCGGAGACGGACATGATGAAGAGGAATCCGCGTTCCATCTCCACGACCGTCTGGTTGACGCTGCCGCCTTCGAAGATGCGGGAGGCTCCGGCGGTGAGCGAGGTCAGGCCGGAGGCGACGGCGGCGAGCTGGTCGGCGCGGTCACGAGGAAAGCCCTCGGACATCGCGAGCAGCAGGCCGTCGGCGGAGACCACCACCGTGTGGGACACCCCAGGGGTGTTGTCCACGAAGTTGGTGATCAACCAGTTCAGATTCTGTGCCGCCTGGCTCATCGGACTCAACTAACGCTCCTGGTTCTGAGGGCCACCGTAGTGATGGTCGGGGGCCTGGCCGTTCGTGTCAGTTCCCGCAGTGCGTCCCTGCTGGACGCCACGGCGCAGATTGCTCAGCCGGCCGCGGACGTCCTCCGGCGCGCGGGAGACCTGTGGGCCGCCCTGCGGAGTCTGCTGTGCGGTACCCGCGACCAGGTTGGCCTTGGGTACTCGACGGGGCAGGCCGGAGGGGGTTACCCCACCCGCCTTGGGTTCGCGGACCTGTTCGGCCCGCTGCCAGTGCTGGTCGTTCTGGGAACGCCAGTCGGTCTCGGCCTCTTCCGGCGCTTGTTCCGGCTCCGGATCGGGCTGGGGGACCGGCTGGACCGCCGGCTCCGCCGCCACCTGGTCCGGTTGCGGCCACTGCCGGTCGCGGCGTGGCAGGCCGGCATCCGTCAGCGAGGGGGAGCCTACGCTCTCCGGCGCCCCGAAGGGGGCCCCGGGAACGGAATCCGGCGCCTGCTGATCCTGCTGGGCGACGGGCTGCGCCCAGTCGTCCAGCACGGGTGGGACGGGAGCTCCGGAAGGTGCGGGCTGGACCGGGAAGTCCTGCTGCCACTCCGGCTCGTAGGACGACGGCTGCTGGTACGCGGGCTGCGCACCGTACGGGTCGCCCTGACCGTTGTACTCCGGCTGGCCGGCGAAGTCCTGCCCGCCGAAGTCCTGCCCCTGGAAGTCCTGCGCCGGGTAGCCCTGGCCCTGGAAGTCCTGGCCCGGGGCGTAGCCGCCGTCGTACTGCGGCTCGTACCCCTGCTGGTCCTGCTGTCCCCGCTGCCGCGGGATGTCGTCGCCGAACATCGCGACGTCCTCCGGCCGTTCCGAGGCCGAGGCCTCCAGTTGGGCACGGCGCTCCTCGCGCTGCAGCGAGCGGCCGACGGGGTCGAGCTGCCCGGGGGCGCCGGAGGCCGTGAACGCGGACTCGTCCGACCGCTCGTACTGGGAGTCGTCGAAGCCCAGCTCGGCGGCGGTCGGCTGGTAGCCGAACTCGGCGGTCGAGTGCTCGGGGACGATGCGCGACACGGTGAAGTCCGAATCGTCGTCCTCGGGCAGCTGGTCCTCGCCGCCACCACCGTGGGTGATCGGCTCCGGGAGCATGACGAGCGAGGTGGTGCCGGCCTGCTCGCCCGAGGGGCGCAGCTGGACGCGGACACCGTGCCGGTCGGCGAGCCGGCCGACCACGAACAGGCCCATCCGCTGGGAGATCGCGACGTCCACGGTCGGCGGGTCGGCCAGCTTGTGGTTGATGTCGGCGAAGTCCTCGGCGGTCAGGCCGATGCCCTTGTCGTGGATCTCGACCATGACGCGGCCGTCCGGCAGCCGGGTCGCGGTGACCCGCACCTTGGTCTGCGGCGAGGAGAACGTGGTGGCGTTCTCCAGCAGCTCGGCCAGCAGGTGCACGAGGTCGGTCACGGCGGTGCCGTGGATTTCCGTCTCCGGTATCCCGACCAGCTCGATGCGCTCGTACGCCTCCACCTCGGAGGCCGCCGCGCGCAGCACGTCGACGAGCGGGACCGGCTGGTTCCAGCGGCGGCCCGGCTCCTCGCCGGCGAGGACCAGCAGGTTCTCGCCGTTGCGCCGCATACGGGTGGCGAGGTGGTCCATCTTGAACAGGTTCTCGAGCTGGTCCGGGTCCGCCTCGTTGTTCTCCAGCTCGGTGATCAGCGTGAGCTGTCGCTGGATGAGGCCCTGGTTCCGGCGCGAGAGGTTGGTGAAGATCGCGTTGACGTTGCCCCGCAGCAGAGCCTGCTCGGCGGCGAGCCGCACGGCCTCGCGGTGCACCTGGTCGAAGGCGCGGGCGACCTCGCCGATCTCGTCGTGGCTGGTGATCGGGATCGGCTGGACCGTGGTGTCCACCCGGCCCGGGTCGGTGCGCGACAGCTGGTCGACCAGCCCCGGCAGCCGCTGTTCGGCGACGTCGAAGGCGGCGTTGCGCAGCTTGCGCATGCTGCGGCTCATGTTGCGCGCCATCATGCCCGCGATGATGAAGGCGACGATCAGGGCGAGGACGACGATGGCCGCGTTGATGATCGCGTCGGTCTTGGCGCTGGAGGAGATGGTCTCGGCGTCGCCCACGGCCGTTTCTGCGAGGTTCTGCTCGACGGTCCGGTACGCGTCGAAGGCGAGCGTGTTGCTGGCGAACCAGCTCTCCGGGGTGATGCCCTCGGCGCGGAGCTCCTTGGCCGACTTGTCCGAGGCGATCTCGGCGACCATCTTCTCGATGCCCGGCGGGGGCACGAACGTCTGACCGGCCTGCTCGGCCTGCGCGGCGGCGGCCGTGAGCTGCTCCTTGCCCTTCTTCTCCGCGGCGGCCTGGGCGTCCTTCAGGTGCTGGGCGTCGGCGGGGGTACCGCCGCCGCTGTACTCCTGGAGCGCGATGCCCTGCAGGTAGAGGTACGAGGTGAGGGCGGTCTGCTGGAGCTTCTTCTCCCTGGCCGGCACCTGGCCCTCGACCAGGATGTGCATGCCGATGGAGCGGCTCAGCGACTCGGCGGCCTTGGCCAGCGAGATGGCGTAGAGGGTGCGGCCGTAGCTGGTGATGTTCCCGGTGCCGAGGTTCAGCTCGTTGGAGAGTTCCATCAGCGGGTGCTGCACGCTGACGTACGCCTCTTCGGTCTGCTTGTCGGGCAGCTGCCGGGTGTAGGCGGCCTTGCGGATGGTCTGCAGGCGGGGCTCCGCCTTGCGGAAGCCCTCCACGCGGCGCTCCAGGGAGGCGGAGGCGGGCATCTGGTCGACGGCTTCGTTGAAGACCTGGGCGGCGGCGTCGGTGGCCGCGTAGGCCCCTGTCACCACCGGGTCGTCCCGCCTGCCCTGCACCAGGGGAACGACCGTGACGTCACGTTCGTTGATCAAGGCGTGGCTGTAGCCGGCCGCCGCGCGCACCAGGATGGCGGTGCGCTTGGCGGCGTCCGCCTGCTGCCAGGTGTGCACGGAGTTCTGCACGGTGAAGCCGCCCATGACGAGGGCGACGAGTACCGGGATGAGGAGGATGGCGTTCAGCCTGGTGGCCACCCGCCAGTTGCGCACCGCGAAACGGCTGCCGGACCCGGCAGGCTCCGGGGTGGCGACAGCGGTCGCGTCGGGCACGCCCTCGTACCGCTGGGGCGGTGTGAAATTGCCCCGGGGGCCATCCGCGGAGCCCGGCTCTGCTCGCCTCGTGTCCCTCACTTGACCAACAACCTCTCGGCGACAACACAGCAAAGTGCCGTTACTACTCTCGGGTTCTGCGAATTTCAGCACGTCATGGGGGTAGTAGCCAAACGTCGTACAAAGTGCAACGAACACTCGAACACGTTGACATAAATAGGGCATAAGCTCTTTGGGGTGCCAAATCGCACGACTGGTATCACCGCAACGGAACCAGTCGAGCGCGGGGGGTGTTCGCCACCCGTCGATTCTCTGTCGAAACGTTATGAACGCAAGAACCGGCCGTGTCAAATGACACAGCCGGTCCTGGGGACAACTGGCAACCATGAAGGCTTACTTGAGTCGAGCCAGCAATGCGTGCTCCACGAGCGTGATCAACGCGCTCTTCGCCTCGCCGCGGTGGCGGGCGTCCGTGGTGATGATCGGAGCCTCGGGCCCGATCTGCAGCGCCTCGCGTACTTCCTCCGGCCGGTAGGGCTGGTGGCCCTCGAAACCGTTGAGGGCGACGACGAACGGCAGGCCGCTGTTCTCGAAGTAGTCCACGGCCGGGAAACAGTCCGCCAGCCTGCGGGTGTCGACCAGCACGACGGCGCCGATCGCGCCCCGCACCAGGTCGTCCCACATGAACCAGAAGCGGTCCTGGCCCGGCGTACCGAACAGGTACAGGATCAGGTCGTCATCGAGGGTGATTCGGCCGAAGTCCATCGCCACCGTGGTGGTCGTCTTGTCCTGGACGTGGCTGAGGTCGTCGATCCCGGCCGACGCGGAGGTCATGACGGCCTCCGTGCGCAGCGGGTTGATCTCCGAGACCGCGCCGACGAACGTGGTCTTGCCCACGCCGAAGCCGCCCGCCACCACGATCTTGGCCGAGGTGGTGGACCGGGCCACAGGCGGGCCGTAAGCCGCCTGCGGTTGCGGTCTAGAGCTTGCGAAGTCCACTGAGCACCCTTTCGAGCAGTGTCACATCAGGCTGTCCGCCGGCCTCGCCACTGCCCGGCTGGTGGATAGCGACCATGCCGGCCTCGGCGAGGTCGGCCACGAGAATGCGGGCCACGCCGAGCGGGAATCCCAGCAGCGCGGAGATCTCCGCGACCGACTTGATCTCCCGGCAGAGGTGGCAGATCCGCTGGTGTTCGGGGAGCAGCCCCTGGTACTGGCCCGCATCGGCCGTGGTGCTGACCAGCGCCTCGATGGCGAGCTGGTAGCGCGGCCGGGTACGGCCACCGGTCATGGCGTACGGCCGCACCAGCGGCTGGTCGCCTTCATCCCCGTACGGCGCGTGGTGGGACGCGCCGTACGGGCCCGGCGAGGCGGGTGGCGGGGTCATGAGGGTCCTCCGTGTCCGGGCAAAACGGTCTCGGTGCAGGAAGTACGCATCGTGCGGTGAAAACGTGATCAGAGCAGTCAGTGCATCAGGCTGCCCTGGAGTTCGGAGCGGAGGTCGGGGGTGAGGACGGTCCCGGTCCGGTCGACCAGCAGGGCCATCTCGTACCCGACGAGGCCGATGTCGCACTCGGGGTGAGCGAGTACGGCGATCGAGGAACCCTCGGAGACGGACATGAGGAAGAGGAATCCGCGTTCCATCTCCACGACCGTCTGGTTGACGGCGCCGCCTTCGAAGATGCGGGAGGCTCCGGCGGTGAGCGAGGTCAGGCCGGAGGCGACGGCGGCGAGCTGGTCGGCGCGGTCACGAGGGAAACCCTCGGACATCGCGAGCAGCAGGCCGTCGGCGGAGACCACCACCGTGTGGGACACCCCAGGGGTGTTGTCCACGAAGTTGGTGATCAACCAGTTCAGATTCTGTGCCGCCTGGCTCATCGCACTCAACTATCGCTCCTGGTTATTCGTGCCGAAGCCCCGGCCGTCGGTGTTGCCATTGCCTGCCTCGCGGCCCTGCTGGATGCCACGCCGGAGGTTCGTCAGCCGGCCGCGCACATCGTCGGGCGCCCGGGAGACCTGAGGACCGCCCTGCGGCGCCTGCTGGGGGGTTGCCCCGCCTGCGACCAGGTTGGCCTTGGGTACCCGGCGCGGCAGACCGGAGGGAGTGACCCCGCCCGCCGACGGCTCGCGGACCTGTTCGGCCCGCTGCCGGAGTTCGTCGTTGGGAGAGGTGCGCCAGTTCGGCGTCTCCCGGGGCGCCGGCTGGGTCGGCTGGGCCGGAGTGACCGGCCGCGCCTGGACCGGAGCCGGTGCGGGCTGTTCGGCCCGGGCCCGCTGGGGCTGCTGCTGCGGCTGGGCCGGCGGCGTCTGCCGGGGCTGCGGAGCGGGACGGGCCGGAGCCGCGGGCGCGGCGGCGGTGGGAGCGGCGGGCGCCGCCCGTTCCACGTGCACCTGCTGCATCCGCTCGGCCTGACCGGTACGGAACCAGTCGGACTCCATCGTTGCGAAGATCGGCGTGGGCTCGTCACCGCGCGGCGGGGCCGGCGGCAGTGCCATCGGCTCGTTGACCGGCGGCAGTTGCGGCTCGACGCCGCGGTTCGGCTGCCGGTTGGCCTGCTGTGGGTAACCCTGCTGCTGATTGCCCTGCTGGCCGTTCTGCGACGGCTGGCCCTGCTGCGGCGGCCGGTTCCCGTTGAACCCGCCCGCGGCCGGAGGCCCGCCGCGCTGCGGCAGACCCTGGGCCGGGACGTTCTGGCCCGGGTACGGCTCGGTCAGCGACCGGTCGCCCGCCGGGGGAGTGCCGACCACCGGGAACTGCCCGGTGTCGGTCCGGCCGTCGGGGTAGCCGGGGCCGGCCTGCTGCCGGCCGGCCGGCAGCGGGAACTCGCCGGTACCGCTGTTGTCGGGCTGCGCGGGGCGCTGGAACTCACCCGTGGACTCCGGCTGGTACCCGTCGGGGCGAGCCCCGCCGCGTACCGGGGCCGGGCCCGGTGCTCCGCCGAAGACGTCGGAACGGAAGCCGCCGGGGCCCGCGTCCTGCGCGGTGGGCGCGGGGTACGGGTTGTTCGTCGGGGAGAACGGGTCGCCGAGCGGCAGACCGGCGTCCTGCCGGGAGCCGGCACCCGGGTTCGGGCGCTGGTAGTCGCCCCGCGGCTGCGGCTGCTGCGGTGCCGGGCGTGAGCCGGGCGGCGGGCCGTCGAAGTCGGGGCGCTCGAACCTGGCGGTGGACTCCACGTCCTCGTGGCCGCGCGGAGCGTCCATCGCCGGGCCGCGGTCGGCCGGAGCGGGGAAGCCCTGCTGCGGGTTCCCGCTGCGCTGCGGCTGGCCCTGCGGGGGCTGGCCGCCCTGCGCCCAGCTCGGTCCGGACGGCTGCGGCTGGCCCTGCGGCTGGCCGTTGTGCTGGCCGCCGCGCCGGGTGCCGGTGCCGCCCTGGCCACCGAGGCCGGGGCCGCCGCCGGAGTTCAGCGCCGGGCGCTGCCCGCCGCCCGCGACCTGGCCGCGCTGCGGCGGTAGAAAGCCGACCTGTCCCGCGGGACCGGCGGGGGCACCGAAGGCGTTGGTGGCGGGGGCGCCGGGGCCGTTGGGCGTACCGGGCATGCCCGTCGCGATCGGGCCGCGCTTGCCTGCGGCCGCGTTCTTGGCGTTCTGGCCGCCCTGCGTGACGTCCACCGGCAGCATGACGAGCGCGGTGGTGCCGCCGGAGTCCGACGGGCGCAGCTGGATGCGGATGCCGTGTCGCAGGGACAGCCGGCCGACCACGAACAGGCCCATGCGGCGGGAGACCGAGACGTCCACGGTCGGCGGGTTCGCGAGCCGCTCGTTGATGTCCGACAGGTCCTCGGGCGAGAGCCCGATGCCGGTGTCGTGGATCTCGATGAGCACCCGGCCGTCCGGCAGCGCGTGGCCGGTGACCTTCACCTTGGTCTGCGGGGAGGAGAACGAGGTGGCGTTCTCCAGCAGCTCGGCGAGCAGGTGGACGAGGTCGTTGACGATACGGCCGGTGACCTCGGCGGCGGGCACCGAGGTGAGCTCGATGCGCTCGTACTGCTCCACCTCGGAGGCGGCGGCACGGAGCACGTCGACCAGCGGGACCGGGCGGGTCCAGCGGCGGCCCGGCTCCTCACCGGCGAGGACGAGGAGGTTCTCGCCGTTCCGGCGCATACGGGTCGCGAGGTGGTCGAGCTTGAAGAGGCTGGACAGCTGGTCCGGGTCCTGCTCGCGGCTCTCCAGCTCGGAGATGAGCGAGAGCTGGCGCTGGATGAGGCCCTGGCTGCGGCGCGAGAGGTTGGTGAACATCGCGTTGACGTTGCCTCGCAGGAGCGCCTGCTCGGCGGCGAGCCGGACGGCCTCGCTGTGGACCTCGTCGAACGCGCGGGCGACCTGGCCGATCTCGTCCCGGCTGTGGATACCGATCGAGACGACGGACGTGTCGACGTCCTGCGGGTCGGACTCCGACAGCTGCTTGACCAGCTCGGGCAGCCGCTTCTGGGCGACGTCCTGGGCGGTCTCCTGCAGCCGGCGCAGGGAGCGGATCATCGAGCGGGCCACGATGAAGGCGCCGACGACGGCGACACCGAGGACGATCAGGATGATCGCACCGTCGATGATCGCCTGGCGCTGGGCCTCGCCCCGCAGCTTGAGGGCCTGCTGCTGCATCTCGTTGAGCAGCGACCGCTCGATGTTGGTCATCGCCTGGATCTTGCTCCGGGCGGCGTCGTCCCAGTCGCGGTAGGTGGCTCCGGTGGCCTGGAAGGTGTTGATGCCGCCCTTGGAGTTCAGGATCCGGGTGGCGTTGGTGTCGTGGTTCTTGATCGTGTCGTTGCCGCCCTCGAGGGGGGCCATCAGCTCGACGGAGTCGGCGCCGCCGTAGATCTTCCCGAACCGGGTCAGCGCGGTCTTCTCGGACTGCGCGGCGGCCTTCGCGTACTGCCAGTCGTTCTCCGAGAGCGTGACGCCGCCCTGCGGGGCGAGCGCGGCGCTGATCACCGCGCGCTGGATGGATTCGAACTCCTTGGCGGAGGAGAACGCGGCCAGCGCGCGGGTGCTGCGGATCATTTCCTGGTTGCTGGTCGCCTGCGCCATGTCCTGGGACAGCGAGAGCAGCGACTGGATCAGCGAGTCGTACTTGTTGACCGTCAGCGCGATGTACTGCGGCTGCTGGTAGGCCTGGTCACGGATCTCGTTGATGCTGCCGAGCTGCTGCTCGATCGCGAGCAGGGTGGAGCGGACACCGACGAAGACCTGGTCGTTCGGGTCGACGTCGTCGGTGGTGCTCTGGAAGAGCTTGCGGTAACGGTCGGTCGTCTCCCGGGAGGCGCCGACGGCGTCGTCGCTCTTGCCGGTGCCGGAGGACATCGGTCCCGCGGAGCGGTCCCGTTCCTCCTGCAGCGCGCCGGCGAGGTCGGTCGCGTGCTCGGTGATCTCGGTGAGCTGCTTCATGTGCTCGAGCTGGGCGATGTTGTCCAGCGAGCTGGAGATACGCAGCGCACCGAGCGAGGTGGCCGCGACCACCGGCAGGGCGAGCAGAGAGATCAGACGGGTGCTGATCCTCCAGTTGCGCATGGCTATTCGGGGGCCTGGCTTACCGACACCGCCCGTGATCCGGCCGGCGTCGATGCCGCTGTGCGTGCTTGAGCGTCCGGCGGCCGCGGTGTTCACGGCGTCGTCGGATCGCTGCGGCGACGGACCGCTGTTGGCTCCGCCGGGCTGCTCCGGGTCGCCCGCAGCGCCGCTGTCCCTCTTGAAACGTCCCTGCACTAGCGTCGCAACCTCTGGACCAGGCGTCCCCCGCATGTGCGGCGGGACGGTGTCGAGTCATGGGGGCCCCGGTGATCCCGGAGTAGGGATGACCGACGATGCCCTTCACCGCCACTCGATGCTCGTACGCGCCCCCTGACGCGCTGGCTTCGATTGATGTGGCGGTCCGGGGAATTCCAGCACAGTGCAGGATCTCCAACAAGGGCCGCAGCCCAGTCAATGACATGAGTGACTGACTGCGCCGGTCCGGGCACAGAGCGTTCAGGTCCGTTTCGGCGAAAGCCCGCGATTCTGGAACTTTTGGGCACCGAAGGGCGCTCCGGGCAGGGCGAACGGCTCGTGTCCGGGTGGAGGGTAAGGTCCGTGAACTCCCGTAATGTCCGCTTGGTGGAGGGGCGCGGACCGCCCGATTCGGGCCTTATGCCGGGTAGTTCGTGAGCAAAATCACAACGAGATCGTTGCCTGGGTCGCGTAAATCGGGGAACTGTCGCCACTAGCCTGGATCTTTACGCACGGCAGCGTTCTGTAAACCAGTGCACCCAGGTGACCCCGCAGACCCGCGTCGCAACCGGCGCCCCGACCCCCTGAGGCCCAGACACCCCATGAAGACCACCATGCTGTTCCGCCCGATCGCCAACCCGCGCCGCACCACCCTCATGCACCTCAAGGATGCCGAGGAACTGCAGGCCCCGGTGATCGCGGCCGAGGACATCATCGGCGACGAGCTGCCGCAGCAGACGGCCAACCCGCGCCGCACGATCCTCATGGACGCGCCCACCGCCTGAACCACGGGCAGCGGCGGAAATCAGCAGGGTGCGCCCGGGGCCTCACGTTAACCTGGAGAGATCCAGTCTTCGGCCAGTGAGGGGCAGCAGCTTCCCGTGCGCATCGCCAGGTTCTCCATCGACGGCAATGTCGCCTTCGGCGCGGTCGAGGGCGACCCGACCGTCCCCGACGGTCTCGTCCTCGACATCATCAAGGGCATCCCGTTCGCCGAATTCGAGCTCTCCGGCACCAAGGTGCCGCTGAGCAAGGTCCGGCTCCTTCCGCCGGTGCTCCCGAACAAGGTCGTCGCCATCGGCCGCAACTACGCCGAACACGCCGCGGAACTGGGCAACGAGGTCCCCGCGGTCCCGGTCGCCTTCTTCAAGCCGTCCACTTCCGTGGTCGGATCCGGTGACCCGATCGTGTACCCCTCGTTCTCGAACGAGGTGCACCACGAGGCCGAGCTGGCCGTCGTGATCAGCCGGCTGTGCCGCGAGGTCCCGCGCGAACGCGTCAAGGACGTCATCCTCGGCTACACCTGCGCCAACGACGTCACCGCACGTGACGCGCAGCGCGCCGAGGGCCAGTGGGCCCGCGCCAAGGGCTTCGACTCCGCGTGCCCCCTCGGCCCCTGGATCGAGACCGATCTGGACCCCTCCGACCTGGCCATCACGGCCACGGTCAACGGCGAACTGCGCCAGGCGGGCCGGACCAGCCAGATGGTCCGCTCGATCGAGGACCTGATCGTGCACATCACCGAGGCGATGACGCTGCTCCCGGGCGACGTCATCCTCACCGGCACCCCGGCAGGCGTCGGACCGCTCAACGTCGGCGACGAGGTCGCCGTCTCCATCGAAGGCATCGGCACTCTCACCAACAAGGTGATCAAGCGTGGCTAGCGCATCCCCCGTACGCGTCCGTTTCTGTCCCTCGCCGACCGGCAACCCGCATGTGGGCCTGGTCCGCACCGCCCTGTTCAACTGGGCGTTCGCCCGGCACCACCAGGGCAAACTGATCTTCCGTATCGAGGACACCGACGCGGCCCGGGACTCCGAGGAGTCCTACCAGCAGCTGCTCGACGCGATGCGCTGGCTCGGCTTCGACTGGGACGAGGGTCCCGAGGTCGGCGGCCCGCACGCCCCGTACCGGCAGTCCGAGCGCATGGACATCTACGCGGACGTCGCGAAGAAGCTCCAGGACGCCGGGCACGCCTACGACTGCTACTGCACCACGCCCGAGCTGGACGCCCGCCGGGCCGCCGCCCGCGCCGCAGGCAAGCCGTCCGGCTACGACGGCCACTGCCGTGACCTCGGCGCCGAGCAGATCGCGGCCTACCAGGCCGAGGGCCGCACGTCGATCGTCCGCTTCCGGATGCCGGACGCGCCGATCACCTTCACCGACCTGGTGCGCGGCGAGCTGACCTTCACCCCGGAGAACGTGCCCGACTTCGGCATCGTCCGGGCCAACGGGGCGCCGCTCTACACGCTGGTCAACCCGGTGGACGACGCGCTGATGGAGATCACGCACGTGCTGCGCGGCGAGGACCTGCTGTCCTCCACCCCGCGGCAGATCGCGCTCTACGGCGCCCTCGCCGAGATCGGCGTCGGCAACGGCACCACCCCGGCGTTCGGCCACCTCCCGTACGTCATGGGTGAGGGCAACAAGAAGCTCTCCAAGCGCGACCCGGAGTCCTCGCTCAACCTGTACCGCGAGCGCGGCTTCCTGCCAGAGGGTCTGCTCAACTACCTGTCGCTGCTCGGCTGGTCCCTCTCGGCCGACCAGGACCTCTTCTCGATGGAGGAGATGGTCGCGGCCTTCGACATCGCGGACGTCAACGCCAACCCGGCGCGCTTCGACCTCAAGAAGTGCGAGCACATCAACGCCGAGCACCTGCGGATGCTGGACGTGAAGGCGTTCATGGCGGCCTGTGCCCCGTGGCTGAAGGCGCCGTTCGCACCCTGGGCCCCCGAGGCGTTCGACCAGGCGGCCTTCGAGGCCATCGCCCCGTACGCCCAGACCCGCCTCCAGGTCCTCTCGGACATCACGGCCAATGTCGACTTCCTCTTCCTGGACCAGCCGGCCGAGGACGAGGCGTCCTGGCAGAAGGCGATGAAGGAGGGCTCCGACGCCCTGCTGCGCACCGCCCGCGCCAAGCTCGCCGACGCGGATTGGTCCGACCCGGAGTCGCTGAAGGGCGCCGTGCTGGCGGCCGGCGAGGAGCACGGCCTGAAGCTCGGCAAGGCCCAGGCCCCGGTCCGCGTGGCGGTCACCGGCCGCACGGTCGGCCTGCCGCTCTTCGAGTCCCTGGAGGTGCTCGGCCGCGAGCGCACCCTGGCCCGCGTCGACGCCGCACTGGCGAAGCTCGCCGGCTAGGGCCTGTCCGGTCCTGGGGCTGACGGCTCCGGGGCCACCGTCCTAGGGTTGGCGGCATGCCGATCCGTGCGGTCCTCTGGGACGTAGACGACACCCTGTTCGACTTCACGACAGCCGACGAGCAGGGGTTTGTGCAGCATGTGGTGGCCGAGGGCCTGGCCGGCGGATCCTAATCCGCCGGCCAGGCCCTCGGTCGTTGGCAGTTGATCACCGCGCGCCACTGGCAGCGTTTCGCGGACGGAGCCGTCGACTACGAGGGCCAGCGCCGCGACCGGGTCCGCGAGTTCCTGGGTGAGCCGCTGAGCGACGCGGAGGCGTCCGCCTGGTTTCTCCCGTTACGTCTCCCACTACGAGGCCGCCTGGGCCCTGTTCCCGGACGCCTCGCCCGCCGTGGCGGCGCTGGCGCCCGGCTACCGGCAGGGAGTTCTGTCGAACTCCAGCACCGTCCACCAGGAGCGCAAGCTGCGCACGCTCGGGCTGCGGGACCGTTTCGAGGTGCTGCTGTGCGCGGCGGAGCTGGGGGTGAGCAAGCCCGCCGCCGGGGCGTTCCTGGCGGGGTGCGCGGCGCTGGGCCTGCCGCCCGCCGAGGTGGCGTACGTCGGCGACCAGCCCGAGATCGATGCCCGTGGTGCGGACGAGGCGGGTCTGTTCGGCATCTGGCTGGACCGCCGGGGCACCGCCGCGGGACCGGATATCCCGTCGGGCCTGCGAAGGATCATCGGACTGGCTGAGCTGCCCGCGCTGCTGGCTGCGAATACCGGTTTTGGAGCCCCGTCCCCCATCGGGTAATGTTCTTCCTGCGCCGCCCAACCGGGCCGAAAGGCCAGGCCGGAAGCGCAACATCAAACAAACCCCCGGCCAGGGGGTTGTGTTTTGGTGGGGTATGGTGTAATTGGCAACACGAGGGTTTCTGGTTCCCTTATTCTAGGTTCGAGTCCTGGTACCCCAGCGCAGTACAAAGCAAGTGCGAGCCCCCGTTGTGTAGCGGCCTAGCACGCTGCCCTCTCACGGCAGTAGCGCCGGTTCGAATCCGGTCGGGGGTACAGATCCTTCTCTCCGTCACCTTCGGGTCGCACCTGACCGTGACGATGCAGGATCGCTAGGGCCCCCGTTGTGTAGCGGCCTAGCACGCTGCCCTCTCACGGCAGTAGCGCCGGTTCGAATCCGGTCGGGGGTACTTGACACACCATGGGGTATGGTGTAATTGGCAGCACGAGGGTTTCTGGTTCCCTTAGTCTAGGTTCGAGTCCTGGTACCCCAGCGCAGTACCGCGTATGTTGAAGCAAGTGCGAGCCCCCGTTGTGTAGCGGCCTAGCACGCTGCCCTCTCACGGCAGTAGCGCCGGTTCGAATCCGGTCGGGGGTACGTATCGAAGAGGCCCTCCGCCACGGCGGAGGGCCTCTTTGCTGTGTCCCCGCACCCCGCCGGGCCGGCGCTCAATCTCCGGTGCCGAAACGGCGGTTGGACTCCTCGGCCTCCGCGAGTCGGCGCAGACTCAGCAGGACCGGCTCGTAGAGCACGGTGAGCGCGACCGCCGCCTCGACCTGTTCGAGGGGGGTGCTGAACCCCTCGACAAGGTCCAGGTCGGTAACGGCCAGTTGGGCCGCGGCCCGGGCGTACGGCGCCAAGTCGTCGGCGTCACAGGGATATCCGAGCCGGACCAGTGCCGACACCGCCACCACGAGCGTCGCCCAGGCCGGGGCCTCCTCGCCGGCGTCCAGGCATTCCTGCCAGGCGAGCCGCCGCATGAGCAGCTCCACCTCGCGCCGGGCGACCGCGGTCGCCGGATCGTCCTCGACCGGCTTCGGGCCCTGCGGCAGCGCCCAGACGGCGGCACCCAGCCGCGTGTTCTGGTCCAGCGACTCGTCCTCGACCGCCGCCAGCACCTGGCGCGCGGTGGCCACCGGCATCCTCCCGACCTGGATCAGGGCCCGGACGAGGCGCAGCCGGCGCAGATGGTCGTCGCCGTACTCCGCCTGGGTGGCGGTGATCCGGCGGCCGGGGGGCAGCAGTTGCTCCCGCAGGTAGTACTTGATCGTGGCGGCCGGGAGTCCGCTGCGTTCACTCAGTTCCGCGAGCTTCATCCTCTTGCGCCCTTCCTTGGATAGCTTCACTATCCAACCATGGATAGTGAAGCTATCCAATACATCGACACCGGGGAGCCACCATGAGCGCCGAACTGTTCGAGGGCCGGACCACCGCCGCCGTGGAGGGTGAGGTGATCGTCTTTCTCATCGGAATGCGGATCAACAACTTCTGGGCCCTGCGCAGCTGGTGGCCGGTGATGAGGGCGATGCCGCGCATGCTCAAGGAGCTGTCGCGGGAGAAGGAGAGAGGACTGCTGGGCTTCCGGCTCCACTTGGGCATGCCGCGGGTCTTCGAGGTGACCCAGTACTGGGAGTCGCGTGAGCAGCTGATCGCCTACGCCTCGGCGCAGGACGGCGAGCACCGCCCGGCGTGGGCGGCCTTCAGCCGGCGGGTGCGGGCGGGGAAGAACAAGGTCGGCTTCTTCCACGAGACCTACGCGGTGCCCGCGGGCAGCTACGAGCAGGTCTACATCAACATGCCGGCGTTCGGCCTGGGCGAGGCCACCGGGGTCATTCCGGTCGGCCGCCGCGGCGAGAGCGCCAAGGAGCGCCTGGCGTACCGGGCGGGCTGACGCACCGGGCGGGCTGCCGTCCGGGGACGGGAAACAGGTGCGCGCCGGTGCCGGGGGCTTGGACGGAGCCCCCGGCACCGGCGCGCTCGATACGGGTGGTGATGGGAAAGCGCGGTCTCAGCCGTTGCGGCGCAGGGCCTCGGAGAGCCGTCCCGCGGCGTCGATGACGGCCTGGGCGTGCATCCGGCCCGGGTGCCGGGTCAGCCGCTCGATCGGTCCGGAGACCGAGACGGCGGCGACCACCCGGTTCGAGGGCCCGCGCACCGGCGCGGAGACGGAGGCGACGCCCGGCTCCCGCTCGCCGATGGACTGGGCCCAGCCCCGGCGGCGTACGCCGGAGAGCGCGGTGGCCGTGAATCGGGCACCCTGGAGACCACGGTGCAGCCGCTCCGGCTCTTCCCATGCCATCAGGACCTGGGCGGCGGACCCGGCCTTCATCGGCAGCGTCGAGCCGACCGGCACGGTGTCCCGCAGCCCGGACAGCCGTTCCGCGGCGGCCACACAGATCCGCATGTCGCCCTGGCGCCGGTAGAGCTGGGCGCTCTCGCCGGTCACGTCCCGCAGGTGGGTGAGGACCGGTCCCGCCGTGGCCAGCAGCCGGTCCTCGCCCGCCGCGGCGGCGAGCTCGGAGAGCCGGGGGCCCAGGATGAAGCGGCCCTGCATGTCACGGGCGACCAGCCGGTGATGTTCGAGCGCGACCGCGAGGCGGTGCGCGGTGGGGCGGGCGAGGCCCGTGGCGCCGACAAGCCCGGCCAGGGTGGCCGGTCCGGACTCCAGCGCGCTGAGCACCAGAGCCGCCTTGTCGAGAACGCCGACGCCGCTAGAGTTGTCCATGCAACGATATTCGCGTCTCACACTGTGAAACGCAAGTTCAATTTTCCAGCGAAAGCGTCAGGCTGGGGAGCACGGCAGGGACGCCGACCGGAACCAGGGGACCGGACGGAGTCCACATCAGACGAGTTGGCCGGCAGCGACGCCGGTCGGAGGGACAGCGATGGGTAGGACACTCGCGGAAAAGGTCTGGGACGACCATGTCGTCCGGCGCGCCGAGGGCGAGCCCGACCTTCTCTACATCGATCTGCACCTGCTGCACGAGGTGACCAGCCCCCAGGCCTTCGACGGTCTGCGGTTGAACGGGCGCCAGGTGCGGCGGACCGATCTCACCATCGCCACGGAGGACCACAACACTCCGACCCTCGACATCGACAAGCCGATCGCCGACCCGGTCTCCCGTACCCAGCTGGAGACGCTGCGTAAGAACTGCGCGGAGTTCGGTGTCCGTCTGCACCCGCTGGGTGACGTCGAGCAGGGCGTCGTCCACGTGGTGGGACCGCAGCTGGGCCTGACCCAGCCCGGCACCACCGTGGTGTGCGGCGACAGCCACACCTCCACGCACGGCGCCTTCGGCGCGCTCGCGTTCGGCATCGGCACCAGCCAGGTCGAGCACGTTCTGGCCACCCAGACCCTGCCGCTGGCCCGCCCCAAGACCATGGCGATCACCGTCGGTGGCGAACTGCCCGCCGATGTCACCGCCAAGGACCTGATCCTCGCCATCATCGCGAAGATCGGCACCGGCGGCGGCCAGGGCTATGTCATCGAGTACCGCGGCCCGGCCATCGAGAAGCTGTCGATGGAAGCCCGGATGACCGTCTGCAACATGTCGATCGAGGCGGGCGCGCGGGCCGGCATGATCGCCCCCGACCGCACCACGTTCGACTATCTGCAGGGCCGTGACCACGCCCCCACGGGCGCGGACTGGGACGCCGCCGTCGAGTACTGGCAGACCCTGCGCACCGACGACGACGCGGTCTTCGACCACGAGGTCTACATCGACGGTGCCTCACTGGCCCCGTTCGTCACCTGGGGCACCAACCCCGCCCAGGGCGCCCCGCTGAGCGCCTCGGTGCCGGACCCGGCGTCGTTCGACGACCCCAGCGACCGCCAGGCCGCCGAGAAGGCCCTGGAGTACATGGGACTTCACGCGGGCCAGCCGTTGCGCGAGGTCAAGGTCGACACCGTCTTCGTCGGCTCCTGCACCAACGGCCGGATCGAGGATCTGCGGGCCGCGGCGTCCATCGTCGAGGGCCGACAGGTGGCCGACGGCGTCCGCATGCTGGTCGTCCCCGGCTCGGTCCGGGTCGCCCTGCAGGCCGTCGCCGAGGGCCTGGACAAGGTCTTCACCGCTTCCGGCGCCGAATGGCGGCACGCCGGTTGCTCGATGTGCCTGGGCATGAACCCCGACCAACTCGCCCCTGGTGAGCGCTCCGCGTCCACCTCCAACCGCAACTTCGAGGGACGGCAGGGCAAGGGCGGCCGTACGCACCTGGTATCGCCGCAGGTCGCCGCCGCCACGGCGGTACTCGGGCACCTCGCTTCGCCCGCGGACCTGACCGACTCCGACGCCCGTACCGCTGTGGAGGCCTGATACCGATGGAAGCGTTCACCACACACACCGGCCGGGCCGTCCCGCTGCGCCGCAGCAACGTCGACACCGACCAGATCATCCCGGCGCACTGGCTGAAGAAGGTCACCCGCAACGGCTTCGAGGACGGGCTCTTCGAGGCCTGGCGCAAGGACGAGAAATTCGTTCTCAACCTGCCCGAGCGCGCGGGGGCGACCGTGTTGGTCGCCGGCTTCGACTTCGGCACCGGCTCGTCCCGCGAGCACGCGGTGTGGGCGCTGCAGAACTACGGCTTCAAAGCCGTGATCTCGTCCCGCTTCGCGGACATCTTCCGGGGCAACTCGCTCAAGAACGGCCTGCTCACGGTCGTGCTGCCGCAGGAGACCGTCGAGCGGCTGTGGAAGCTGACCGAGGCCGACCCGACCGCCGAGGTCACGGTCGACCTGGTGGCAAGGGAAGTGCGCGCCGAGGGCATCACCGCGGCGTTCGAGCTGGACGACAACGCCCGCTGGCGCCTGCTGGAAGGGCTGGACGACATCAGCCTGACCCTCGCCAACGAGGCGGACATCACCACCTATGAGCGCTCCCGCCCGGCGCACAAGCCGAGCACCGTGCAGGTCTGACCGTCCCTGCGAGGGGATCCGGCCGGATTTCGAAGCGCCTTCCGCGGTCCGCGGGGGGCGCTTCGGCATGCCCGGACCACCGTATTGGCCCTGTCGCACGAGACATTGGTCCTGTCGTGCGCGACAACTCACCGCAGATGGCACAATCGGTACATGGAACGCGATGGCCAACTCGAGCTCTACGGGGTCCTCGCCGCCCGGCTGAAGGAGGCGCACGCGCGCGTCGCGAATCTCCAAGTACCCGATGACGTAAGGCTGGAGTTGAACCGGAAACTCCTCGTCGTGACTGCTGCGGCCAAGCATGATCTCGCCGGTGCGGCACGGCGTCTGGACGTCTTCCTGCGGGAGCTCGACCAGGGCAGATTTCTTGATCAAGGAACTGTCTGAGAGCCGAGTTCGTTGCGGCACAAGGGTGATTCGCCCGTTTCGTATTTGATTTGCGGTATATATCCGCCTAACGTGCGAAAAAGCCCGTACTCATTCGCCGGGCAAAGTTTCCGAAGGGGAAGACGTGAACAAGGCGCAGCTCGTAGAAGCGATTGCCGACAAGGTAGGTGGCCGCCAGGCCGCCGCGGACGCGGTTGACGCGGTTCTCGACGCGATCGTCCGCGCGGTCGTCTCCGGCGACCGGGTCTCGGTCACCGGATTCGGTTCGTTCGAGAAGGTCGACCGTCCCGCCCGCTATGCCCGCAACCCCCAGACCGGGGAGCGGGTCCGGGTCAAGAAGACCTCGGTGCCGCGCTTCCGCGCGGGTCAGGGCTTCAAGGACCTGGTCAGCGGGGCCAAGAAGCTCCCGAAGAACGATGTCGCGGTCAAGAAGGCGCCCAAGGGCAGCCTGAGTGGCGGGGCTTCCACCCGTACCACCGCCAAGGCCGCGGCCAAGAAGGCCACCGCCAAGAAGGCCACCGCGGCGAAGAAGGCCGTGACCGCCAAGAAGGCGGCTCCCGCGAAGAAGACGGTGACCGCCAAGAAGACCACGGCGAAGAAGACCACCGCCGCGGCGAAGAAGGCGACCCCGGCCAAGAAGGCCGCCACCGCCAAGAAGGCCGCCGCCAAGAAGTCCGCCCCGGCCAAGAAGGCCACGGCGAAGAAGGCCCCGGCCAAGAAGAGTGCCGCCCGCAAGACCGCTGTGAAGCGGACTGCGAAGAAGTAGTCACCACCTGCAGGCCGCGACGGGCCGGGCTCCCCACCAGGGAGCCCGGCCCGCGCCGTTCTCCGGCAGGTCCGGCGGCTCCCGGCCCGCCGCTACGCCTTGGGCGCCTGGGGATCCGCGAAGGTCTGCAGCGTCAGGAAGACCACCCGGCGGTCGTCGCCGTCCCCCTCGGTGCGGATCCGCACCCGCTGGCCCGGCCGCAGCAGCCGCAGGCCCCCCGCGTCGAAGGCCGCCGCGTCGAACGGCAGCGGAGTCCCGTCGTCGAGCAGCACGCTGCCGGCACGTGTCCCGGGGTCGTATGTGTACGCGGTCGCCTGCATGACCGGAAGCCTAGTGAATGCGCCCACCGCCGCGACACCGCGTGCGGCCTCCCGTGGGGACAGGTGCCGCGCCGGTCAGTCGGTGATGAGCAGCCCGGCGGCGACGTCCGCGGTCCGCGGGCCGACCCCCAGGGCCAGCGCCACCCGCAGGTCGGCGGGGGTGTCGACGTCCTGGCGCACGGAGTCCACACCGCGCAGCGTGATCTCCCGGGCGCCGGAGGCCCGGTGCCGGGCCCGGGAGGCACCGCCGAACGCCGGCGCCAGGTCATGACCCGGCGGCGCGGTGAGCAACGTGGTGCCGATCGCCGCCGCATCGGCCAGAAATGCCCTCCCTGAGGCTCTCGTGGCGCTGTTGAGCACTGCGGACAGCTCCAGCGGGCGCAGGGCCGGGAGATCGGCGTTCAGGGCCGCCACGGCCGCATCGGGAGTGGCGGACCGGATGAGGTGCCCGCCGTACGCGAGAGCCGCGTTGAGTCCGGCCGCCGGAGCGTCCGGCACGATCCGGGCCCCCAGGGCGGCCAGTTCCGCCGCCGCCAGCGGATCGTCGGTGACGACGGTGACGCTCCACACCTGTGCGCAGGCCAGCGCGGCGGCCACGGTGTCCTGGGCGAACGCCAGCGCCAGCCCCGGCCGCACCGTCCCCGCGGCCGGCGCCAGCCGGCTCTTGGCCACGGCGAGCGGCTTCAGCGGTACGACGAGGGACCACATCACGGATACGGGCACCGAACCATTGTGCGGTGACCCACCCGCCCGACGGCCACGGACCCACCCCTTGTTCCTTGGCCCGATTCCCCGCCAGGGGACTCCCGCAGGCACCGGCGACGCAGCTTCCCCGGGGGCGCGCCCCTCGCCCCGCCCGCCCTGGCGTTACGGTGTGCGTACCGGCGACACTTGTGCGGCTGCACTGGTGCAGCCTCGTGCAATGAGGAGGAAGTTCTGGTGTCCCGCCGCAGAATCGGCTTCTGGTACCGGCTCGCAGCCGCCATCGCGAAACCGCCGCTTCTTGTCCTCTTCAAGCGGGATTGGCGCGGAATGGAGCACATTCCGGCCGGCGGTGGATTCATCACGGCCGTCAACCACAACTCATTCCTCGACCCGCTGTCGTACGGCCATTTCCAGTACAACACCGGACGGGTTCCGCGCCTGCTCGCGAAGGCCGGGCTCTTCAAGATCTTCTTTGTCGGCATGATGCTGCGCGGAACAGGTCAGATTCCGGTCTACCGGGAGTCCACGGACGCCGCCAACGCGTTCCGCGCCGCCGTCGCCGCGATCAACTCCGGCGAATGCGTCGCGTTCTATCCGGAGGGCACGCTCACCCGTGATCCCGACCAGTGGCCGATGACCGGCAAGACCGGCGCCGCACGGGTCGCGCTGCTCACCAAGGCGCCGGTGATCCCGGTCGCGCAATGGGGCGCCAACGAGGCGATGCCGCCGTACGCCAAGGGAAAGAAGTTCTTCCTCTTTCCCCGGAAGACCCTGCGGGTGATCGCCGGCCCGCCCGTCGACCTGTCGCGGTTCTACGGCGAGGAGCCCACCGCGGAGGTGCTGCGCGAGGTCACCGAGGTGATCATGGTGGAGATCACCGAGCTGCTCGCCGTGCTGCGCGGGGAGCCCGCGCCCGCCGCGCTCTACGACCCGCGCCAGGCGGCTCGTGCCCGCCGGGCGGACAAGGCGGAACGGGCCGCGAAGACCGGCGGCACCACGCGGAAGCCCGCACCGGAGCCCGTGCCGCGGCCCGCACCGGAACCCGAGCCCGTACGGCAGCCCGTGAAGAACCCGACGGATCAGCAGGAGGAGTCGTAAGTGTCAACGCGCTGCGCGGTGTACGGAACCGGCTCCTGGGGCACCGCGTTCGCGATGGTGCTCGCCGACGCCGGATGTGACGTCTCGCTGTGGGGACGCCGGCCCGAGCTGGTCGAGGCGGTCAACGCCACCCACATGAACCCCGACTACCTGCCGGGAATCGCGCTCCCCGAGGCCGTACGGGCCACCACCGACCCGGCCGAGGCCGCCAGGGACGCCGAATTCGTCGTCCTGGCCGTCCCGTCGCAGACGCTGCGCGGCAACCTCGCCGAGTGGGCGCCCCTGCTGCGCCCCGACGCCGTCCTGGTCAGCCTGATGAAGGGTGTCGAACTCGGCACCGCCAAGCTGATGAGCGAGGTCATCGAAGAGGTGGCCAAGGCCGGCCCCGAGCGGGTCGCGGTGCTCTCCGGCCCCAACCTGGCCAAGGAGATCGCCGCCCGGCAGCCCGCCGCCTCCGTGGTCGCCTGCCGCGACGAGTCGGTGGCCCAGCGGTTCCAGGCCGCGTGCCACACCGCCTACTTCCGCCCGTACACCAACGCCGACGTGGTCGGCTGCGAACTCGGCGGAGCGGTCAAGAACGTCATCGCGCTCGCCGTCGGCATCGCCGACGGCATGGGGCTCGGCGACAACACCAAGGCCTCGCTGATCACCCGCGGGCTGGCCGAGACGACGCGGCTGGGCCTGGCGATGGGGGCCGACGCGCACACCTTCGCGGGGCTGGCCGGCATGGGCGACCTGGTCGCCACCTGCTCGTCGCCGCTGTCCCGCAACCACACCTTCGGCACCAACCTCGGCCGCGGCATGTCGCTCGCGGAGACCATCGCGGTCACCCGGCAGACTGCCGAGGGCGTGAAGTCCTGCGAGTCGGTGGCCGATCTGGCACGCCGGCACGGTGTCGACATGCCGATCACGGACACCGTCGTGGACATCGTGCACAACGGGAAGCCGCCGGTCGTGGCCGTCAAGGAGCTGATGTCCCGCTCCGCGAAATCCGAGCGGTAGGGTCAACGAACCATGAGCAATCTGCCTTCTTCCCAGACTCCCGACCAACCGCAGCGCAAGCCTCGGGTAGCGCTCGTCTTCGGCGGACGCAGCTCCGAGCACGGGGTGTCGGTGGTCACCGCGGCCAGCGTGCTGCGGGCCATCGACCGGTCGAAGTACGACGTCCTTCCCATCGGGATCACGACGGACGGCCGCTGGGCGCTGACCAGCGACGACCCGGACCGGATGGGGATCACCGACCGCCGGATGCCGACCGTGGAACAGGTCACCGACCACGAGGGCACCGTCGTGCTCCCGGTCGACCCGGCCAACCGCGAGGTCGTCTACAGCGAGCCCGGAGTGGTGCCCAAGGCCCTCGGCGACGTCGATGTCGTCTTCCCCGTGCTGCACGGCCCCTACGGCGAGGACGGCACCCTGCAGGGCCTGCTGGAGCTGTCCGGCGTGCCCTACGTGGGTGCGGGCGTCCTCGCCTCGGCCGTCGGCATGGACAAGGAGTACATGAAGCGGGTCTTCATCTCCTTCGGCCTGCCGGTCGGGCCGTATCTGGTGATCCGGCCGCGTGACTGGGAGAACGACCAGGAGACCGCCCGCCGGAGCATCGTGGAGTTCGCCGCGGACCACGGCTGGCCGCTCTTCGTGAAGCCCGCCCGCGCGGGCTCGTCCATGGGCATCAGCAAGGTCGAGGACGCGTCCGGTCTCGACGAGGCGATCGAGGAGGCCCGGCGGCACGACCCGAAGGTCATCGTCGAGTCGCTGCTGCGCGGCCGTGAGATCGAGTGCGGCGTCCTGGAGTTCGAGGACGGCCCGCGCGCCAGCCTTCCGGCGGAGATCCCGCCGGTCACCGCCCACGACTTCTACGACTTCGAGGCCAAGTACATCGACTCGGCCGAGGGCATCGTGCCGGCGCCGCTCACCCCCGAGCAGACCGCGGAGGTGCAGCGGCTCGCCGTCGCGGCCTTCGACTCGGTCTCCTGCGAGGGCCTGGTGCGCGCGGACTTCTTCCTGCTCGACAGCGGAGAGTTCGTCATCAACGAGATCAACACGATGCCCGGCTTCACGCCCATCTCCATGTACCCGCGGATGTGGCAGGAGAGCGGCGTGGAGTACCCGGAGCTGGTGGACCGGCTGATCCAGGCCGCACTGCGCCGCCGGACCGGGCTGCGCTAGAACACGGCTCGCTCCAGGCCGCCGCCCGCGCCAGGGCGCGGCCCAGGGCGTGTTGCGAAAGTCCCGCCTGGCCCACGACGCCTGGCACGCGCCCTCGCTGCGTTGTCGGGCTCGTCCACGTACGGTCCAGTACGAGGACGACCCTCCGCCTTGCGAGCGCACGCACCAGACGCCGTGGGCCACGCCCTCCGGGCGAACGGCGCTCCTTTCGAAACACGCCCTAGAGTTCGTTCGGGATCGTCTTCTTGACGGCGCCGGCGAGGTCGGTGAGGGGACCGACGTCGCCGGCGTACTTCTTGGGGAGGGTGACCTCGACGTACGCCTTGCGCAGCGTCGTGGTGAGCTTGAAGCTGCCGTCGCCCTGGGCCTGGATCAGCCAGCCGACGCCGTCCACCTCCACCGAGTCCGCGCTGGAATCGTTCATCGCCTGCGGCCTCGGCACCCCGCAGCGCAGCACGATCGCCGGATTTCCCCACCCGGCGGTGAAGTCGGACGCGGGCCTGAGATCATGCACGCCGAGTCCATTGACGGAGTGCGGCAGATCCCGGTGCAGCGCACGGCAGTAGACGGCGGCCCGCGCGTCCGGAGCCGGAACGGGCGTCTCATCGGCCGGACCGGCTGCGGAAACGAAGACCGCCGCCGCGGACAAGCACGCGACGGCGGCAACGGAAATCAGCGCGAACCGGCGAAAAGCTATCACCGGACGAGCATAGTCGGGGGCTACAGATGGACGACGGGACAGGTCAGAGTACGGGTGATCCCGTCCACCTGCTGTACCTTCGCGACCACCATGCGGCCCAGGTCGTCGACCGTGTCTGCCTGGGCCCGGACGATGACGTCGTAGGGACCGGTGACATCTTCGGCCTGAATGACGCCGGAGATCTTCGCAATCGTCTCCGCTACTGCCGAGGCCTTCCCAACCTCGGTCTGGATCAAGATGTACGCCTGTACCACGGAACCTCCAGGGCGGCTTCGAGGATCATGTGGGAGGGGGGACGCCACGTTATCGCGTCGCCGCACGGCGCGGGGAGACCCGCGCGGTACCGAGCACTCGCTTTGAGCGGAATCTCCAGGGGAATGACGACGTGAAAGGGACAAACAGATGAAGGGGACCGTGGGCGAGTTGGGGGAGTTCGGGTTGATCAGGGAGTTGACCTCCCGGCTCACGACCACTCCCAATGTACGCCTGGGGCCTGGGGACGACGCGGCGGTGGTGGCCGCGCCGGACCGCCGGGTGGTCGCCACCACCGATGTGCTGCTCGAAGGCCGGCACTTCCGGCGTGACTGGTCGACCGCCTACGACGTCGGCCGCAAGGCCGCGGCACAGAATCTCGCGGACATCGCCGCGATGGGCGCGGTGCCCACCGCGGTCCTGCTGGCGCTGGTCGTCCCGGCAGAGCTGCCGGCCACCTGGCCGATCGAGCTGATGGACGGCATCCGCGACGAGTGCCAGGTGGCGGGTGCCGCCGTGGTCGGCGGCGACGTGGTGCGCGGCGACACGATCACGGTCGCGATCACCGCCCTCGGCGACCTGCGCAACCGCGAGCCCGTCACCCGGTCCGGCGCCCGGCCCGGCGACGTCATCGCGGTGACCGGCTGGCTGGGCTGGTCGGCGGCCGGCCTCGCGGTGCTCTCCCGCGGCTTCCGCTCGCCGCGCGCCTTCGTCGAGGCGCACCGGCGGCCCGAGCCGCCGTACCACGCGGGCCCCGCGGCGGCCGAGCTCGGCGCCACCGCGATGACGGACGTCAGCGACGGACTGGTGGCCGACCTCGGGCACATCGCGACGGCCAGCGGGGTGCTGATCAACCTGAAGTCCGCGGACATCGACGTACCCGCGCAGATGTCCGACATCGGGCAGGCGGTCGGCGTGGACCCGCTGCACTGGGTGCTGACCGGGGGAGAGGACCACGCGATCGTCGCGGCCTTCCCGCCCGACGTGAAGCTCCCGGCCCGCTGGCGGGTGATCGGCGAGGTGCTCAAGGCCCCCGGCACCCCGCACGTCACCGTGGACGGCGCCGCCTGGGACAAGGCCGGCGGCTGGGACCACTTCGGCGACACCACGGCGCAGGGCGCCGGGGACTAGGTTCACGGGTATGCGACTGTCCCCGCCCAGGGTGCTCACCGTCGCCGGATCCGATTCCGGCGGCGGTGCGGGCATCCAGGCCGACCTGAAGACGATGCTGGCGCTCGGCGTGCACGGCATGAGCGTGCTGACCGCGGTCACCGCGCAGAACTCGCTGGGCGTCCAGGGGGCCTGGGAGCTGCCGGTGGCGGCCGTTCGCGCGCAGTTCCGCGCCGTGGTCGACGACATCGGCGTGCAGGCCGTCAAGACCGGCATGCTCTCCTCGGCCGCGATCGCCTCCGAGGTGGCCGCTCTGCTGGCGGACGTGGGCGCCCCCGTGGTCGTCGACCCGGTCGGCATCTCCAAGCACGGGGACTCCCTGCTGACGGCCGGGGCGCTGGAGGTCGTCCGCACCGAGCTGCTGCCCGTGGCCACCGTCGCCACCCCGAACCTCGACGAGGTCACCCAGCTGACGGGTGTCGTGGTGGACGGCGAGGCGGCGATGGGCGAGGCCGCGGAAGCGGTACTGGCGCTCGGGCCGCGCTGGGTCCTGATCAAGGGCGGCCATCTCGACGGCGACGCCGTGGACCTGCTCTCCGACGGTTCGCGGGAGCACTGGTTCCGCGCCGTCCGGTACGACAACCGGCACACCCACGGCACCGGCTGCACGCTGGCCAGCGCCATCGCCTCGTACCTGGCGCTGGGCCTGGAGGTGCCGGCGGCGGTCGGCGCCGCCAAGGACTACGTCACGGGCGCCATCGCGGCCGGCTTCCGGCTGGGCGGCGGCATCGGCCCGGTGGACCACGCCTGGCGGCAGCGCCGGGAGCTCTGAGCGCCGAGCTGCTGGTGACGTCAGCGCCCGGCGACCGGCCCTGAGCGCAGGAAAACCGGCCCCGAACGCAGGAAAGCCGGCCCTGAACGCAAGAAAACCGGCCCACCCTGAGGTGGACCGGCTTCGAGTAGCCGCAAGGCTGCGCTGCTACGACGTGTACGCGTCAGCGCGAGACCTTGCCGGCCTTGATGCACGAGGTGCAGACATTGAGGCGCTTCGGCGTCCGACCGACCACAGCACGCACCCGCTGAATGTTGGGATTCCAACGGCGGGGAGTACGGCGGTGCGAGTGGGAAATAGCGTTGCCGAAGCCCGGCCCCTTGCCGCAGACGTCGCAGTTGGCAGCCACGGGTCACTCCAAAGACTTCGAGATGCACTTACAGTGAAAAGCCCGGGAGATTCCCGGACAACCGGAGCAGCATACAACGGCCACTCCCGCACAACGAAATTACCACGGTCGCGGGGTCCGCCGCCCCGGCCGACTGCCGCCGTGACCGGTGTCACGGATACCCTCACCTGCAGCAGTCTCCGCTTCAGGTGTCCGCAGGAGGACTTGGTGCCGCACACGCTCGACGCTTCCGCGGTGCGCGCGTGGTGCCGACTGGCCCTCCAGGCGCTGGGCCGGGCCCGCGAGGAGATCGACGCGATCAACGTGTATCCGGTCGCCGACGGGGACACCGGCACCAATCTGTACCTGACGATGGAATCAGCCGCCCAGTCCGTCGACGCCGTCTTCGACGGTCATGCCGCCTCCGGACACACCCCCGACCTCGCCCAGGCCTTCCGCGCGATGTCCCACGGCGCCCTGATAGGCGCCCGCGGCAACTCCGGCACGATCCTCGCCCAGCTGCTGCGCGGCATGACGGAAGCGCTCACGGACGATCCTGCGACGGGAAACGTGGCGTCGAAGGCGGCGGGCAACGGAGCCGTTGGGGGTGCCGCCGCGGCCGGTGATCAGGACACCGCCGAACTGCTGCGCCGGGCGCTGCGCCGGGCCGCCGGGTCCGCGTACCTGGCGGTCGCCCACCCCGTCGAGGGGACCATGCTCACCGTCGCCACCGAGGCGGCCACCGCCGCGGAGCGGGACGGCGGCGGTCCGGTCTCCGTCGCGAGAGCCGCCCACCAGGGCGCGCGCACCGCACTCGCCGCCACCACCGGCCAGCTCGCCGTACTCGGCCGGGCAGGCGTCGTGGACGCGGGTGGACGCGGCCTGGTGGCCGTGCTGGGCGCCCTCGCCGACGCGCTGGCCGGTGAGGTGCCGATGGGACCGCTGGCCGATCACGCGCCGCCCGTCCCGTACGGCTGCCGCGACGAGGACGGCTCGGACCCGCACGTCGTGCCCGGCGGGCCCGCCTTCGAGGTCATCTACCTGCTGGAGGCGTCCGACACCGCCCTGCCCGCGCTGCGCGGGCGGCTGGACGCCCTCGGGGACTCCCTGGTGGTCGTCGGCGGCGACGGCCTGTGGAACGTCCATGTCCACGTGGACGATGCGGGAGCCGCCATCGAGGCCGGTATCGAGGCCGGTCGCCCCTACCGGATCCGCGTCACCCACTTCGGCGACCAGGTCCGTGAGCGGCCCGACACGGACACCGACACCCCCGTGGTGCCCGATGCGGTTTCCCGGCACCACGAGGGTGCCGGGGACAGCGGGCGGCCACCGGAGCGGGTGCGGCGCGCCGTCGTCGCCGTCGTACGGGGTGACGGGCTGGCCGACCTCTGCGCCCAGGCCGGTGCGACCGTCGTCGCCGTCCGCCCCGGCGACCCGCCCGCCAGCGGCGAGATCGCGGCCGCGATCCGCCGTGCCAACGCCCGCGAAGTGGTGCTCCTCCCGAACGACGTGGAACTGCGGCACGCCGCCGGCGCCGCCGCCGACCGGGCCCGCGCCGACGGCGTCCGGGTCGCCCTGATCCCCACCCGCTCCCCGGTGCAGGGCATCGCCGCGCTCGCCGTCCACGAGCCCGCACGGCGCTTCGACGAGGACGTCGTCGCCATGACCTCGGCGGCCGGCGCCACCCGCTACGCGGAACTGGCCGTCGCCGAGCACCAGTCCTGGACCATGGCCGGCATCTGCCAGGCCGGCGACGTCCTCGGGCTGATCGACGGCGATGTCGCGGTCATCGGCGGGAACCTGGTCGAGACCGGCACGATCGTCCTCGACCGCATGCTGGCCGCGGGCGGCGAGATGGTCACCCTCGTCCTCGGCGCCGGCGCCCCGCCCGACCTCGCGGACCGCATCGAGGCCCACGTCCAGGCCGGCCACATCGCGGTGGACACCGTCGTCTACCAGGGCGGCCAGCAGACCTGCCCGCTCCTCATCGGCGTCGAATAACCGCTCGCCGCAGGCCGCACCCGCTTTGTCACTGCCGTGCGCAAAGATGGACCCGATGTCTGCCCTGGACGAACCCCTGAAGAAGTCGGTCGGCGGCCGCACGGCAAAAGTGCTCGCCGACCACCTCGACCTGCACACCGTCGGCGACCTGCTGCACCACTACCCGCGCCGGTACGCCGAGCGCGGCGAGCTGACGCGGCTGGCCGACCTCCCGCTCGACGAGCACGTCACCGTCGTCGCGGAGATCGCCAAGGCCGACAAGAGGACGTACAACGGCGGCACGGGCGTCCGCCTGGAGGTCGTCGTCACCGACGGCAGCGGTTCGCTGACCCTGGTGTTCTTCAGCAAGGCGGCGCACGCGCACGCCCACCGGCTGATCCCCGGCCGCCGCGGGATGTTCTCCGGCAAGGTCTCGGTCTTCAACCGCACCCGCCAGCTCGCCCACCCCGACTACCAGTTGCTGGACGCGGAGGACGCCAAGGGCGGGGAGTCGGACGTGGCGGCCGCGTTCGCCAACCAGCAGATCCCGCTCTACCCCGCGTGCAAGCAGATCAGCTCCTGGCAGATCGCGCAGTCCGTGCAGACGGTCCTCGACTCGATGCGGGGCACCAGCTGGGCGGGCGTCGGCGAACCGCTGCCGGCCGCGCTGCGCGAGGCGCGCGGCCTGGCGCCGCTCTCCGAGGCGCTGGAGAAGATCCACCGGCCGCGTACCAAGGCCGACATCGCCGAGGCGCGGGACCGGCTGAAATGGGACGAGGCGTACGTCCTGCAGGTGGCCCTGGCGCGCCGCAGGGCCGCGGACTCCGCGCTGCCCGCCACCCCGCGCGTGCCGCACGCCGACGGGCTGATGACCACGTTCGACACCCGGCTGCCGTTCACCCTCACCGAAGGCCAGCAGAAGGTCTCCGCCGAGATCTTCGCCGACCTGGCGACCGAACACCCCATGCACCGGCTCCTCCAGGGCGAGGTCGGCTCCGGCAAGACGCTGGTCGCGCTGCGCGCCATGCTCGCCGTCGTCGACTCCGGCGGCCAGGCCGCGATGCTGGCGCCCACCGAGGTGCTCGCCCAGCAGCACCACCGGTCGATCACCGAGATGATGGGCGACCTCGCCGGCGGGGGCATGCTCGGTGGCGCGGAGAACGCCACCAAGATCGTGCTGCTCACCGGCTCCATGGGGGTGCCCGCCCGCCGTCAGGCCCTGCTGGACCTCATCAGCGGTGACGCCGGGATCGTGATCGGCACGCACGCCCTGATCGAGGACAAGGTCCAGTTCCACGATCTGGGCCTGGTCGTGGTCGACGAGCAGCACCGCTTCGGCGTCGAGCAGCGCGACGCGCTGCGCGCCAAGGCCGCCAAACCGCCGCACCTGCTGGTGATGACCGCGACCCCGATCCCGCGCACGGTCGCCATGACCGTCTTCGGCGACCTGGAGACGTCCGTCCTGGACCAGCTGCCGGCCGGCCGTTCGCCGATCGCCACCCATGTCGTCCCGGCCAAGGACAAGCCGCACTTCCTGTCCCGCGCCTGGGAGCGGGTGCGGGAGGAGGTGTCGAAGGGCCACCAGGCGTACGTGGTCTGCCCCCGCATCGGCGACGAGGAGGACGCGAAGAAGAAGCCGGACGACGCGGAGCGCCGCCCGCCGCTGGCCGTCCTGGACATCGCCGAGCAGCTCGCCGCGGGCCCGCTGGCCGGGCTGCGGGTCGAGGTGCTGCACGGCAGGATGCAGCCGGACGCCAAGGACGACGTGATGCGCCGGTTCGCCGCCGGCCAGGTGGACGTCCTGGTGGCGACCACCGTCATCGAGGTCGGGGTGAACGTCCCGAACTCCACCGTCATGGTGATCATGGACGCCGACCGCTTCGGCGTCTCCCAGCTCCACCAGCTGCGCGGCCGCGTCGGCCGGGGTTCCGCTCCAGGGCTCTGCCTGCTCGTCTCCGAGGCGCACGAGGCGAGCCCCGCCCGGCAGCGCCTCTCCGCCGTCGCGGCGACCCTGGACGGCTTCGAGCTGTCCCGTATCGACCTGGAGCAGCGCCGCGAGGGCGACGTCCTCGGCCAGGCCCAGTCCGGCACCCGTTCGTCGCTGCGCATGCTGACCGTGATCGACGACGAGGAGGTCATCGCCGCCGCCCGCGACGAGGCCACCGCACTGGTCGCCGCGGACCCCGAACTGGCCGACCACCCGGACCTGCGCAGCGCCCTGGAGAGCCTGGTCGACGCGGACCGCGAGGAGTACCTCGACAAGGGCTGAACCGGGCCGCTGAACAGGGCTGAACTGCCGTGCTGAGCAGGGCGATTGTCAGACCCCCCTGAGAGAATGGACGTAGTCCAAGTCGATGGACCTTTGGGGGCAAAAGCATGTCGTTCCGTCATCTCAACGAACTGCCGCTCGGCGACAAGGTCTTCCGGATCGAGCTCGCCAGCGACGACGACACCAACGTCACTCTCACCCTCTCCGGATGGAGTGAGGACGACCCCGACACCCTTCTCGCGTCCGGCGATCTGCGGCTGCCCATGGCGGACGTACCGTCCCTGCGGATCGCTCTCAACCGCGCGCTGCGCGCCCTCGCGCTCGTAGCCGACGTGTCCGAGCCCATCCCCGACCGTGACGTGCTCCGGGAGCTGTTCCCCGGCCACGGCGCCCCCTGGGTGCCGCAGCACGAGGAGGAGCTGCTGCGGCGGTTCCACGACAGCGAGACCATCGCCCGGATAGCCGCCCGCTTCGGGCGGACCCCGGACTCGGTCCGCACCAAGCTGCGTGAGCTGGGGCACGACCCGCGCCGCCCGGAGTTCTGCCCGCCCGACGGCTGCCTGTCCTGGTCCCGCTACGCGTCCACCGCGCTGGTGGGGGCGGTGGAGGAGCCCGGCAGGGAGTGACTCCGTATCGTGGGGGAGCGGCCGCGAACAGCGCCGTTCCCCCACGATGTCGAGGACGTGAAGGACGAGATGACCCGCGTGATCGCCGGAGCCGCCGGTGGCCGCCGCCTGGCCGTGCCCCCGGGCAATGGGACCCGCCCCACCTCGGACCGCGCCAAGGAGGGGATGTTCTCCACCTGGGAGTCGCTGCGCGGCACGCTGAACGGTGCCAGGGTGCTGGATCTGTACGGCGGCTCGGGGGCGATCGGGCTGGAGGCGCTCTCGCGCGGCGCCGAGCACGTCCTGCTGGTCGAGTCCGACCCGGCAGCGGCCCGCACCATCCGGGAGAACGTGCAGATGATCGGGCTGCCCGGCGCCGAGGTGCGGGCCGGCCGGGCCGAGCAGGTCATCGCCGGCCCGGCGCCCGCGACCCCGTTCGACATGGCGTTCCTGGACCCGCCCTACGACATGGGCGACGACGAACTGCGGGAGATCCTGCTCACACTCCGCATTCAGGGGTGGCTGGATGACGACGCGATCGTCACCGTGGAACGGCGCACCCGTGGCGGAGTCTCCCCCTGGCCCGACGGCTTCGAGGCAGTGAGGGCCCGCCGTTACGGCGAGGCGACACTTTGGTACGGTCGCGCCGCCGAAGTTACCGCCGGGTCATGAACGGCCCGGAGAGCGAGGAGTCTCAGTTGCGTCGCGCAGTCTGTCCGGGGTCTTTCGACCCGATCACCAATGGACATCTCGACATCATCGCCCGCGCTTCCCGGCTCTACGACACCGTGTACGTCGCGGTGATGATCAACCAGTCCAAGCAGGGTCTGTTCTCGGTCGAGGAGCGCATCGCCCTCATCCAGGAAGTCACCGCGGAATTCGGGAACGTGCAGGTCGAGTCGTTCCACGGGCTGCTCGTCGACTTCTGCAAGCAGCGCGACATCCCGGCCATCGTCAAGGGTCTGCGCGCGGTCAGCGACTTCGACTACGAGCTGCAGATGGCGCAGATGAACATCGGGCTGTCCGGGGTCGAGACGCTCTTCGTGCCGACCAACCCCACCTACAGCTTCCTCTCCTCCAGTCTCGTCAAGGAGGTGGCCCAATGGGGCGGTGACATCTCCCACTTGGTGCCGCCGACGATCCTGGCGGCTCTCAACGACCGGCTCGGGCAGCGCTAGAGTCTGCATGTCCCGTCCGGACCCGGCCGGGCCCCGCTGAGGAAAGACTGACGCCCGTGGACGTGCAGAAGAAGCTCGACGAGATCGTCGCGGCCATCGAAGGCGCGCGGTCCATGCCGATGTCCGCCTCGTGCGTGGTCAACCGTGCCGAGCTGCTGAGCAGGCTCGAAGAGGTGCGCTCCGCGCTCCCCGACTCGCTGTCGCAGGCCGAGGCGCTGCTGGGCGGCCGCGAGCAGATGGTCGAGGAGGCCCGCCTCGAGGCGAACCGGATCATCGAGTCGGCGCACGCCGAGCGCGACTCGATGATCTCGGACACCCAGGTCGCCCGCCAGTCCCAGGACGAGGCGGAGCGCATCGTGGCCGAGGCCCGCCGCGAGGCGGAGGAGATCCGCGCCGAGGCCGACGACTACGTGGACAGCAAGCTCGCCAACTTCGAGGTCGTGCTCACCAAGACCATCGGCTCCGTCGACCGCGGCCGCGAGAAGCTGCTCGGCCAGGGCCCCGGTCTGGACGAGCAGGGCTACGAGGACGCGGACGCCCCCGAGCGCAGCGCCGACCCGGAGACGCTGCGGCGCCGGGCCGACGACTACGTGGACGCCAAGCTGGGCGCCTTCGAGGCGGTGCTCTCCAAGACCCTGGAGGCCGTCGGCCGCGGCCGGCTCAAGCTGACCGGCCACAGCGTCGCCGACGAGCTGGGCGCCCACATGGCGGCCCAGGACGCCGCGGACGCGGCGGGCGGCCACCAGACCGACGCCGAGTTCATGGCGGGCCTGGCGGCCCCGGTCCCCGCACAGACCCAGCAGACGGACTACTCGTACGACGCGACGCCGGCCACGCCGGACTACGGGTACCAGCAGGACTACGGCCAGCAGGCCGCCTACTCCGACCCGTACGCGGCCCAGCAGCAGCAGGGATACCCGGAGCAGGCCGGCTACGGCGGCTACCAGCCGGACTACGGGCAGCAGACCTACGCCGACCCGCAGGGCCAGTACCAGCAGCAGCCGTACGACCAGCAGCCGCAGCACCAGCCCCAGCACCAGGCCGCGGCGCTGGACGAGACCAGCCTCTTCGACACCGGCATGATCGATCTGAACCGGCTGCGGGAGCTGGAACAGGGGCGCTGAACGCGCTGGTCACGTGGGGGGTCAGAGGGGGTCAGGGGAGAAAAAGCGGGGCGGCGCGAAGCGTCTCGTCGCAAGGGTGGTGGTGGGTGACGGGTGAAAAATCGGGGCGGCGCGAAGCGTCTCGTCGCAAGGGTGGTGGTTGGTGACGGGTGGGCGAGTTGGGTCCTGCCCGGACGTCCAGTATCCTGACCTTTCCAGCCGTGTGAATCGCCGGCTCTTTGGGCTGCCCACCCTCCGGGGTGAGGGCAAGCCGCACCGATGAAAGAGGAAGCCCTGAAAACCCCCCGTCTCGACCACCGCGAGCCTCTCGTGTTCGACACGCACGAGCTGGGTCGTCGTCCTGGTTCGATGCGGAAGGTCTCCCGTTCGGTGCCGGCACCCAAGGATCTCGGTATCGAGGTCATCGGGGTGCCCGAGGGCACGGCAGTACAGCTGGAGCTCCGACTGGAGTCGGTCATGGAGGGGGTACTTGTCACAGGTACCGTCCGTGCGCCGCTCTCGGGAGAGTGCGTAAGGTGTCTGGAGCCGTTCGAGCGCAAGCTCGATGCGGACTTCCAAGAGATGTACTCCTACCCCGACGCCGACACCCGGACCGCCCGCAAGGACGAAGCCGGTGACGACGCGGAGGAGGAGGACGTTCTCTTCCTCGAGGACGACCTGTTCGATCTCGAACCCGCGCTGCGGGACGCGGTGGTGCTCGCACTGCCGCTGCAGCCGGTGTGCCAGGAAGACTGCCCGGGACTGTGCTCCGATTGCGGAGAGCGGCTCGCGGACGACCCGGACCACCACCATGAGGTCGCCGACATTCGGTGGGCGGCCCTGCAGGAATTTAAGAAGAGCGGTGCCGACCAGGGCGCCGACGAGAACCAGGAGAAGTAGCCGTGGCTGTTCCGAAGCGGAAGATGTCGCGCAGCAACACGCGCCACCGCCGTGCGCAGTGGAAGGCTGTTGCCGTGAGCCTGGTGGCGTGCGAGAGCTGCCACCAGCCGAAGCAGAGCCACATCGCGTGCCCGAGCTGCGGCACGTACAACCGTCGTCAGGTCCTCGAGGTCTGATCGGCGGGTGACAGGCTTCATGTCAGACGCCAAATCGCCGAAGCAGGCGCCGGCGGACACAGCCTGGCCTCACACGCTTCTGGAAGGGCGGCTCGGGTACACACTCGAGCCCGCCCTTCTGGTGCGTGCGCTGACCCATCGTTCGTTCGCGTACGAGAACGGCGGTCTGCCCACCAACGAGCGGCTGGAGTTCCTCGGGGACTCCGTGCTCGGCCTGGTGGTCACGGACACGCTGTACCGCACCCACCCCGACCTGCCCGAAGGCCAGCTGGCCAAGTTGCGGGCCGCGGTGGTCAACTCTCGTGCGCTGGCGGAAGTGAGTCGCGAACTCGACCTGGGCGGATTCATCCGGCTGGGACGGGGCGAGGAAGGCACGGGCGGCCGGGACAAGGCATCGATCCTCGCGGACACCCTCGAGGCGGTCATCGGCGCGGTCTATCTGGACCAGGGTCTGGATGCCGCGTCCGAGTTCGTGCACCGCCTCTTCGATCCGCTGATCGAGAAGTCGTCCAACCTCGGGGCCGGCCTGGACTGGAAGACCAGTCTCCAGGAGCTGACCGCGAGCGAGGGCCTCGGTGTTCCCGAATACGTGGTCACCGAGTCGGGTCCCGACCATGAGAAGACCTTCACGGCTGCCGCCCGCGTCGGTGGTGTCGAGTACGGCGCCGGCACCGGCCGCAGCAAGAAGGAAGCAGAACAGCAGGCGGCCGAGGCCGCCTGGCGTGCGATCCGCGAATCCGCCTCAGCGGCGAGCTGATCGCACACCCGTCAGAACGAGCCCACCGACGATCAGTCGGTGGGCTCGACGCGTACCCGGAGGAGGGGCGTTGCCCGAGCTGCCTGAGGTCGAAGTGGTCCGCATCGGGCTGGAGCGCTGGGTCACCGGGCGCACCGTCGCGGACGCGGAGGTGCTGCACCCGCGCGCCGTCCGCCGCCACCTCGCGGGCGCCGGGGACTTCACGGACCGGCTCGCCGGCGCGCTGATCGGCCCGGCCCGCCGCCGGGGCAAATACCTGTGGCTGCCGCTGGACGGGACGACCGCGCTGCTCGGGCACCTCGGGATGAGCGGCCAGCTGCTGATCCAGCCGCACGCGGCCCCTGACGAGACCCATCTGCGGGTCCGGATCCGGTTCGACGACGAGCTCGGCACCGAGCTGCGCTTCGTCGACCAGCGCACCTTCGGCGGTCTGTCGCTCCATGACGTCGTGCCGGGCAGTCCGCTGGCGCTGCCCGTACCGCTCGCGCACATCGCGCCGGACCCGCTGGAGGACGCCTTCGACGAGGAGGCGTTCCACGCCGCGCTGCGCCGCCGCCGGACCACCATCAAGCGCGCCCTGCTCGACCAGTCGCTGATCAGCGGGGTCGGCAACATCTACGCCGACGAGGCGCTGTGGCGCTCCCGGCTGCACTACGAGCGGCCCACCGCGACGATGACCCGGCCCAGGACGGCCGAGCTGGTGACACACATCCGCGAGGTGATGAGCGACGCGCTGGCGGCCGGCGGCACGAGCTTCGACAGCCTGTACGTCAACGTGAACGGCGAATCCGGGTACTTCGACCGGTCGCTGGACGCGTACGGGCGCGAGGACGAGCCCTGCCGCCGCTGCGGTACCGCGATCCGCCGCCGTCCGTGGATGAACCGCTCCAGCTACTTCTGCCCGCGCTGCCAGCGCCCGCCGGTTGCCGGCCGCGATCCCCAGTAGCGGGCTCAGGGTTCAGGGCGCACGGCTCTGGGGCTGACGGCTCAGGACTTACGCGCTCGCCTTCGGGGCGTTCCGGGCGGCGTGCGCCGCGTCGTAGGTCTCCCGGGCGGCCAGCACCTCGGGCATCCGGCCCTCGACCAGCTGGATCAGGTCGAGCAGCCTGCGGGTGGTCTCCCGGCCCAGCTCGGTGAGCCGGTACTCGACGCGCGGCGGATTGGTCGTCTGCGCCTCGCGGTGCACCAGCCCGTCGCGCTCCAGGGCGTGCAGCGTCTGGGAGAGCATCTTCTCGCTCACGCCGTCGACCCGGCGGCGCAGCTCGTTGAAGCGCACGGTGTCCTCACCGAGCGCGCCGAGCGTCAGACTGCCCCAGCGGCCGGTGACGTGCTCCAGCGTGCCGCGGGAGGGGCAGTCGCGCTCGAAGACGCTGAACGGGAGCCCGTCGCGCCCGGAGTCGCTCCTGCAGGTGTCCATGGCATGAGCGTACTCCTGGGTTGCGCTGACCCCGGGCTTGCGCTTTCGAAAAGTTAGCCCTTGGTCTCCCTCTCCCGCTCTCCCGCGGGCTCTCCTAGAAGCCGAAGTCCTGCGTCCACCAGGGGCCGCCCGGCGCGTAGTGGACGCCGACGCCGAGGGTCTTGTAGTCGCAGTTCAGGATGTTGGCGCGGTGCCCCGCGCTGTTCATCCAGGCGGTCATCACGGCCTCCGCGTCGGCCTGGCCGCGGGCGATGTTCTCCCCGCCGAGGTTGGTGACGCCGACCGACTTGGCCCGGTCCCAGGGGGTGTCGCCGTCCGGGTCCGTGTGGTCGAAGAAGTCCCGGATCGCCATGTCCTCGCTGAAGGCCTGGGCGAGCTTGGCCAGCGACGGGTCCGCGGTCACGGGGGAGCAGCCGACCTTGACGCGTTCGGCGTTCACCAGCTTCAGCACCGCGGCCTGGGCGGTGACGGCGGTTCCGTCCTGGGTCGGCGTCGGTATCGGCGTCGCGGTGCGGGTCGGCGTCGGGGACGGGGTGGTGGGCCGCGGAGTGACCGGCTTCCGGGTGGGCGTGACCTTGGGGGCCGGGGTGGTGCTGGGCGCGGCGGCCGAGGTCGGCGGTGTCGTCGGCGCCGCCGTTGACGGATTGCCGCCGCGTGTCGTGGTCGGACTGCTCGGCACGTTCGTGCGGCCGGTGGTGCTCGGGGAGGGGGAGCCGGTCTCCGGCAGCGACGGGCCGGACGAGCCGTCCGGCTGGGTGCGCGTCCCGCCGGGGCTGCCCTGGGCGGTGATGCCCCCCGGTCCTCCGTTCAGCGACGACAACAGTCCTGACGACATCGCGACGGCGCCCACGGCCAGAGCGGCGGACGACGCCAGCAGCCCGGTGCGAACGGCGCTGTGCCGTCGCCGAGGGCCCCGGTGGCCCCGACGGCTCCGGGTCGGCGCGACGGCCTCGGTGGCATTGCGACTGTGGCGGCCCATTAATGCTGTCCTCACGGTCTCGGATTAACCCGAACGGGTGAGTCCTGTTGCGGGCCGACTGTAGCGAATGACGCACGGGACCGGAGTGAAGCCTGTGCAACTGACGGGATAGCGTGCACGCATGAACGAAAATGTCCGGCTTACGGCCTGGGTGCGCGGGCGCGTCCAGGGCGTCGGCTTCCGCTGGTGGACCCGGGCCAACGCGATGCGGATCGGCGGTCTGGACGGTTACGCCGGCAACCTCGCCGACGGCCGGGTGCAGGTGGTGGCCGAGGGGGACCGCACACGGTGCGAACAGCTGCTCGACTGGCTGGCCACCGGGGACACGCCCGGCCGTGTCGACGGCGTCACCGAGATCTGGGGCCGGCCGCGCGGCGGGTACGACGGGTTCGAGATCCGCTGAGTGTCACGCCCCGCGTACATGCGGTAGGCAATCGCCTACGGCAAGGCTGCCCGGGACAGTTGCCATATCCGGAGTGTCGTGCAAGGCTGCCGACATCGAGGATGATCTCGACGCCCCACGGGCAGCCGCCGGCGCTCTTTCGCCGTGTTTTCTGAGGCTGACCCGATCGCTGGGCTGTGATCGTGTTGACCGTCCAACTATTTGGTGAGACGCTGGAAGCCCCGCGCATCGTAGCCGTAATGCAATCAAAGCGGCGGCTTCGGCGCACCGCGCGGGTGCACATACCCCTCACCCACGACCCTACCGCTCCCGGTCGGTCACTCAGCGTGGAGGACCATCAATCATGGCAAAGGCGCTTCTCGGTTACGTCGGCGGCCCCGACCCGCGACTCCTCGCCGAGATGCGAAGGCTTCAGCAGCGCGTTCAGGATCTGGAGTCCGAGCTTGTTCGGATGCAGACCGAGAACGACGCACTGACTGTGGCGTCGCACGAAGAGTCGCTGCTCAGCAGCATCGATGTATCTCGCGCGGAGCCCGTACCCGCCTGATCCGGACGCATCACCGGACGGGTGCCACGGCACCGCTAGAGTTTTTTGCAAGGGACGCCTCGGCGTCCCTTCGTCGTTCCGTCTTCACCCGCAGGCCCCCCGACGATCACTGTTGTCATCGTCTGATGTGCCCTGCACCTTCCCTGGCGAAACCGAACACGGAAGGTAGAGTCCGACGGCGTGCATCTCAAGAGCCTCACGCTGCGCGGATTCAAATCCTTCGCCTCCGCCACGACGCTGCGCTTCGAGCCCGGCATCACGTGCGTCGTAGGCCCCAACGGGTCCGGTAAGTCCAATGTGGTGGACGCGCTCTCCTGGGTCATGGGGGAGCAGGGGGCCAAGTCGCTGCGCGGCGGCAAAATGGAGGACGTCATCTTCGCCGGCACCACGGGGCGCCCGCCGCTGGGCCGCGCCGAGGTGTCGCTGACGATCGACAACTCCGACGGTGTGCTGCCCATCGAGTACGCCGAGGTCACCATCACGCGGATCATGTTCCGCAACGGCGGCAGCGAGTACCAGATCAACGGCGACACCTGCCGGCTGCTCGACATCCAGGAGTTGCTCTCCGACTCCGGCATCGGCCGCGAGATGCACGTCATCGTCGGCCAGGGCCAGCTCGACTCCGTGCTCCACGCCGACCCGATGGGCCGCCGCGCCTTCATCGAGGAGGCGGCCGGTGTGCTCAAGCACCGCAAGCGCAAGGAGAAGGCGCTGCGGAAGCTCGACGCGATGCAGGCCAATCTCGCGCGCGTCCAGGACCTGACGAACGAACTGCGGCGGCAGCTCAAGCCGCTGGGACGGCAGGCACAGGTCGCCCGGCGGGCCGCCGTCATCCAGGCCGATCTGCGCGACGCCCGGCTGCGGCTGCTCGCCGACGATCTGGTCACCCTGCGCGAAGCGCTGAGCGCCGAGGTCGCCGACGAGGCGTCGCTCAAGGAGCGGCGGGACGCGGTGGAACGGGACCTGGCCGCCGCGCTGCGGCGCGAGACCGCTCTGGAGGAGCAGGTCAGGGCGCTCGCACCGCGGCTGGCCGACGCACAGGCCACCTGGTACGGCCTCTCCCAGCTCGCCGAACGGGTACGCGGCACCATCGGCCTCGCCGAACAGCGGGTGCGGCACGCCACCGGCCAGCCCGCCGAGGAGCGGCGCGGCCGGGAGCCGGAGGACATGGAACGTGAGGCGGCCCGGATCCGCGAGCAGGAGGCGGAACTGACGGAGGCTCTCGACGCGGCGCGGCGGGCACTGGACGACACCGTCGGCCACCGCGCCGCCCTGGAACAGGAGCTCGCGGCCGAGGAGCAGCGGCTGCGGTCCGTGGCGCGGGCGATCGCGGACCGCCGGGAGGGGCTGGCGCGGCTGCAGGGCCAGGTCAACGCGGCGCGCGGCCGGGCCGGTTCCGCGGAGGCGGAGATCGGCCGGCTCGCCACGGCCCGCGACGAGGCACGGGACCGCGCCGAATCCGCGCAGGAGGAGTACGAGGAGCTCAAGGAGCGGGTGGACGGCCTGGAGGCGGACGACTCCGAACTGGAGGAGCGCCTGGCGGCCGCGACGGAGGAGCAGGCGGCGGCCGAGGAGGCGTTCTCGGCCGTCCGCGACGCGGCCACCGCGGCCGAGCGCGAGCGGGCCGCCCTCACCGCCCGGCGCGACGCGCTGGCGCTGGGCCTGCGCCGCAAGGACGGCACCGGCGCGCTGCTCGCCGCGGGCGACCGGCTCACCGGCCTGCTCGGTCCCGCCGCCGAACTGCTCACCGTGGCGCCCGGCTTCGAGATCCCCGTCGCCGCCGCCCTCGGTGCGGCGGCCGACGCCATCGCCGTATCGGGCCCCGCGGCCGCCGCCGACGCGCTGCGGCTGCTGCGCAAGGACGACGCCGGCCGTGCGGCCCTGCTGCTGGCGGACGGCACGTCGTCCGAGGTGTGGCCCGGTGTTCCCGGCGCCGGCACTCCTCCCCACCACCCGGCCACCGGACCCCAGTCGGCGACGCTGCCGCAGGCCGCTGTGGCCGCCGCCTCCGTACCGCACGCGCGTGCGGAAACCGCCCCGCTGCCCGCGGGGGCGCGGCAGGCGGCCGGGCTGGTCGGCGGGCCTGACGATCTGCTCCCCGCCGTCCGCCGTCTCCTGCGTGACACGGTCGTCGTGGAGAGCCTCGACGACGCGGAGGCTCTCGTGGCCGCGCACCCGGAACTCACCGCCGTCACCGCCGAAGGCGATGTGCTCGCCGCGCACTTCGCGCACGGTGGGTCGGCGGGCGTGCCCAGCCTGCTGGAGGTGCGGGCCGCCGTCGACGAGGCGGCCCGTGAGCTGGAGCGGCTGGCGGCGCTGTGCGAGTCGCTCGCGGAGGAGCAGCGGGAGACGAAGGAGCGGCGCACGGCGTGCGCGCGGACCGTGGACTCGCTGGCGCAGGCGCGGCGGGCGGCGGAGAAGGAGAAGTCGTCGGTCGCCCAGCAGCTGGGGCGGCTCGCCGGCCAGGCACGCGCCGCGGGGGGAGAGGCCGAGCGCAGCGCCGCCGCCGTGGGGCGGGCGGAGGAGTCGCTGGCCGCGGCGATGGAGGAGTTCGAGGAACTGTCGGTGCGGCTGGGGGAGGCCGTGGAGGCACCCGGCGAGGAGGAGCCGGACACCTCCGTACGGGACCGGCTGTCCGCCGACGGGGCCAACGCGCGGCAGACCGAGATGGAGGCGCGGCTCCAGCTGCGCACCCACGAGGAGCGGGTGAAGGGCCTGGCCGGGCGGGCGGACGGGCTGGACCGCGCGGCCCGTATCGAGCGTGAGACCCGGGCCCGCGCCGAGCAGCGCCGGGCCCGGCTGGAGTACGAGGCCCGGGTGGCCGCCGCGGTGCTGGCCGGTGCGCGTGCCCTGCTGGAGTACGTGACGGTGTCGCTGGGCCGCGCCGACGAGGAGCGCGGGGCGGCCGAGCGGGCCCGCTCGGAGCGTGAGGCGCAGCTGGGGGAGGAGCGCCGGCAGGGCCGGGAGCTCAAGGCGGAACTGGACAAGCTGACCGACTTCGTCCACAAGGGCGAGGTGCTGGGCGCCGAGAAGCGGCTGCGCATCGAGCAGTTGGAGACCCGGTCGCTGGAGGAGCACGGCATCGAGCCGTCCGGGCTGGTCGACGAGTACGGCCCGCACCATCCGGTGCCGCCGTCGCTGCCCGCCGAGGGCGAGGAGCTGCCCGAGGATCCGGAGCACCCGCGCAACCGGCCGAAGCCGTTCGTGCGCGCGGAGCAGGAGAAGCGGCTGAAGTCCGCGGAGAAGGCGTACCAGCAGCTGGGGAAGGTCAACCCGCTGGCACTGGAGGAGTTCTCCGCGCTGGAGGAGCGCCACAAGTTCCTGACGGAGCAGCTGGAGGACCTGAAGAAGACCCGGCTGGATCTCCTGCAGGTCGTCAAGGAGGTCGACGAGCGCGTCGAGCAGGTCTTCTCCGCGGCCTACCACGACACGGCGCGGGAGTTCGAGGGGGTGTTCTCCCGGCTCTTCCCCGGTGGCGAGGGCCGGCTGATGCTGACAGATCCGGACAATATGCTCACCACAGGTGTGGAGGTTGAAGCGCGGCCGCCCGGGAAGAAGGTCAAGCGGTTGTCGCTGCTGTCGGGTGGTGAGCGCTCGCTGACCGCGGTGGCGCTACTGGTGTCGATCTTCAAGGCCCGGCCGAGTCCGTTCTATGTGATGGACGAGGTCGAGGCGGCGTTGGACGACACCAATCTGCAGCGGCTGATCGGGCTGATGGAGGAGCTTCAGGAGAGTTCACAGCTTGTCGTCATCACGCACCAGAAGCGGACGATGGAGGTCGCCGATGCCCTGTACGGCGTATCGATGCAGGGCGATGGGGTCTCCAAAGTGATCAGCCAGCGGCTGCGTGAGGGCAAGCGCAAGCTGGCCTAGGCCCATATGCATTCAAGTGCTGAACTCAAGCGGCTGAGCCATCTGCTCATCTGCGCCAGATGGGTCGATAGGCCCCCTGCTGACTTCGAAACTTGAAGGCATAGTCTCTGCAGCGTCACTTTTATCTTCGAGTGGTGGCCGTCCGGGGGGCGGCTGACACTGGAGGATCCAGCCCCTTATGTGAGGGCTCACCGCCGAGCCCCAGGAGTTCACGTTGACCAGTACCGAACCTGTGGCCGGTCGGGAAGGCCGTCTGGCCCATCCGGATCACCTCGGCCATGTCATCTTCATCACCGCGGCGGCCGCCATGGGCGGCTTCCTGTTCGGCTACGACAGTGCCGTGATCAACGGCGCTGTCGAGGGCATCCGCGGCAAGTACGACATCGGCTCCGGCACCCTCGCCCAGGTCATCGCGATCGCCCTGATCGGCTGCGCCATCGGCGCCGCCACGGCCGGCCGGATCGCCGACCGCATCGGCCGTATCCGCGTCATGCAGATCGCCGCCTCGCTCTTCACGGTCAGCGCCGTGGGCTCCGCGCTGCCGTTCGCCCTCTGGGACCTCGCCATGTGGCGGGTGCTCGGCGGTATCGCCATCGGTATGGCCTCGGTGATCGGCCCGGCGTACATCGCCGAGGTCTCCCCGCCCGCCTACCGCGGCCGGCTCGGTTCCTTCCAGCAGGCAGCCATCGTCATCGGCATCGCCGTCTCGCAGCTCGTCAACTGGGGCCTGCTGAACGCGGCCGGCGGCGACCAGCGCGGGCAGCTGATGGGCCTGGAGGTCTGGCAGGTCATGCTCGGCGTGATGGTCGTCCCGGCCGTCCTCTACGGGCTGCTCTCCTTCGCGATCCCCGAGTCGCCGCGCTTCCTGATCTCCGCGGGCAGGACCGCCCACGCCAAGAAGGTGCTCGAAGACGTCGAAGGCAAGCACATCGACCTCGACGCACGGGTGGCCGAGATCGAACACGCCATGCGCAGCGAGCACAAGTCGACCTTCCGTGACCTGCTCGGCAGCCGGATGGGCTTCCTGCCGATCGTCTGGATCGGTATCGGACTCTCGGTCTTCCAGCAGCTCGTCGGCATCAACGTGGCCTTCTACTACTCGTCCACGCTGTGGCAGTCGGTGGGCATCGACCCGAGCAGCTCCTTCCTGTACTCGTTCACCACCTCGATCGTGAACATCATCGGCACCGTGATCGCCATCCTCCTCGTCGACCGGATCGGCCGCAGGCCGCTCGCCCTGATCGGTTCTGCGGGTATGACCGTCTCCCTGGCACTGGAGGCATGGGCCTTCGCCGCCAAGACCGCCGACGGGACGCTCCCGAACACCCAGGGCACCGTGGCGCTCATCGCGGCCCACGTCTTCGTGCTCTTCTTCGCCCTCTCCTGGGGTGTCGTCGTCTGGGTCTTCCTCGGCGAGATGTTCCCGAACCGGATCCGCGCCGCGGCGCTCGGCGTGGCGGCCTCCGCCCAGTGGATCGCCAACTGGGCGATCACCGCGAGCTTCCCGAGCCTGGCGGACTGGAACCTGTCGGGGACGTACGTCATCTACGCCTGCTTCGCCCTGCTCTCGATCCCCTTTGTGCTCAAGTTCGTGAAGGAGACCAAGGGCAAGACCCTGGAGGAGATGGGTTAGTCCTTGAGACGCGGCAGCACCTGCTCCGCCAGCAGATGCAGACTGCGCCAGCCCTCGTCGACCGGCATGCCCCCGCACAGGGGGTGCAGGACCAGGCTCGCCTGGTCCCCGCCGGCCTCGGCGAGGGCGACGCATTCGTCGGGCGTGACGATCCGGTAGACCCCCTCGCGGCGCAGTTCCTCGACGCCGGTGGCGGCCGAGCGCACGGCGGAGCGGATGTCGGCCGACTGCCAGGAGGCGTACATCCGCGCCTCGTGCAGCAGATGCTCGCCGTACTGCGCCCAGGCGCGGTCGGGGTCCTCGGCGATGTGCAGCAGCGGGACCTTCGCCGGCGGCATCATGCACCAGCCCTCGGTGCCGTACTCGGCGAGCCGCTCCTGGTAGTACGCCTCCAGCTCCGGCAGGTACGCGCTGGGGAAGAGCGGCAGACCGAGCCGGGCGGCACGGCGGGCGGCCGCCTTCGAGCTGCCGCCGACCAGCAGCAGCGGATGCGGCTGGGTGAACGGTCGCGGCGTGACCTGCACCGTCCTGCCGCGGTATTCGAAGGGCTCCCCGGTCCACGCGGTGAGCAGTGTCTCCAGGACCTCGTCCTGGAGCTTGCCGCGGTGCGTCCAGTCCCGGCCGTGCGCGTCGTACTCCGCCTGCCGGTAGCCGATCCCCGCCACCGTGACGAGCCGGCCGCCGCTGAGCAGGTCCAGTACGGCGATGTCCTCGGCCAGCCGCAGCGGATCGTAGAGCGGGCCGATCAGGGCGGAGACGGTGACCGCGATCCGCCGGGTGGCACCGAAGACCGCTCCCGCGAACGTGAGGGGCGAGGGCAGCCACCCATTGGCGGCGCCGTGGTGCTCCTCGGTCTGGACGGTGCCGACGCCGCGGTCGTCCGCGTAGGCCGCCATCTCGAGGGCCGCCTTGTAGCGGGCACTGAGCGACGCGGGCTCGGCAGCGGGATCGACGAGGTTGAAACGGATGACCGTGACGGGCATGGCGGACGCTTCCCTTCGCCGGGATGGACCAGACGGACGCTAACTGACGCAGCGTCAGATTGATAGAGGAGTGGACCCGCGGGACCACGCACGGTTCGCCCGCCCCGGCCCGGCCCGGATCGGACGCATGGGGTCGGGATCGCAGTTGGGGGCACCCCCGGCCGAAGGTCGGGGGACCGTAAATAGTCGATTTCGGACCCCCACGCCGGAGAGCCCGGCCCCGACCCGGCAACGGCCCGCACCGGCCGGCACCCGGGACCGGCCCGGAGGGCCACGTTGTCGCGGCCACCCGCGCACGTGACCGATACTGGGAAAGATATGGAAACCGTCATCCTTGCTGTAGTCATCGCCCTGGTCGCGGTCGTCGCCGCCGGCGGACTGGTGGTCGGCAGCCGCCGCAAGAAGCAGCTGCCGCCCGCGCCGCCGAGCACGCCGACCATCACCGCGCCGCCCGCCGAGCCACGCGTCGGGGACGAAGCGGAGGTCCCTCGGGACGAGCCGCGCCGGACGATCGAAGAGGTCGTCCTCCCCGAGACGCCTGGCGCGCCGGTCGCCGTGGAGGAGCTGCCGGTACCCGCGGCTCCCGAACTCGAACAGCCGGAACCCAGCGCCGGCCGCCTGGTGCGGCTGCGCTCCCGGCTGTCCCGCTCGCAGAACACGCTCGGTAAGGGGCTGCTCGCGCTGCTCTCCCGCGAGCACCTCGACGAGGACACCTGGGAGGAGATCGAGGACATCCTCATCACCGCCGATGTGGGTGTCACTCCGACCCAGGAGCTGGTGGACCGGCTGCGTACCCGGGTGAAGGTGCTCGGCACCCGCACCCCCGCCGATCTGCGCGCCCTGCTCCGCGAGGAGCTGCTGACCCTGGTCGACCCCTCGCTGGACCGCGAGCTGAAGACCGAGAGCCACGAGACGACCCCGGCCGTCGTGCTGGTCGTCGGTGTCAACGGCACCGGCAAGACCACGACCACCGGCAAGCTCGCCCGCGTCCTGGTGGCCGACGGCCGCAGTGTGGTGCTCGGCGCGGCGGACACCTTCCGTGCCGCCGCCGCCGACCAGCTGCAGACCTGGGGCGAGCGGGTGGGCGCCCGGACCGTGCGCGGTCCCGAGGGCGGCGACCCGGCGTCGATCGCCTTCGACGCCGTGAAGGAAGGTATCGCCGAGGGCGCGGACACCGTCCTGATCGACACCGCGGGCCGGCTGCACACCAAGACCGGTCTGATGGACGAGCTGGGCAAGGTCAAGCGGGTCATCGAGAAGCACGGCCCGGTCGACGAGGTGCTGCTGGTGCTCGACGCGACCACCGGGCAGAACGGGCTGGTCCAGGCCCGGGTCTTCGCCGAGGTCGTCGACATCACCGGCATCGTGCTGACCAAGCTGGACGGCACCGCCAAGGGCGGCATCGTGATCGCGGTCCAGCGCGAGCTGGGCGTTCCGGTGAAGCTGATCGGGCTGGGCGAGGGCCCGGACGATCTGGCGCCCTTCGAGCCGGAGGCGTTCGTCGACGCCCTGATCGGCGACTGACCCGCACCGACGCGAGCGGTGTACGAGCGGTTGTATACGTAAGGGGCGCCCTTCCCTGGAGGGCGCCCCTTACGCACCTCCCCGGGTGATGGCTTCTCTCCGTGCCGGGTGCGGTGCGGGCTCAGGTCCGTACGAGCCAGGGGCCGGGCGTGCGGTCGCGGTGGCAGACGTACGCCAGGGTGCCGAGCAGTAACCGCGCCTCGGGCGGCTGGTGCACCGAGTCGAGCAGCGGTGACCGCAGCCAGCGCACCGGGCCGAGCCCGCCGAGGTCGGACGGCGGGGCCGTGACGTGGTCGCCGAGCCCCAGGCAGCGCAGGTCGAGGTCGGCGTCGTCCCAGCCCATCCGGTAGAGCAGGTGCGGGAGTTCGGCCGCGGCGCCCGGCGCCACGAAGAACTGCGCGCGGCCCGTGGGGGTGACCAGCACCGGACCGAGCCGCAGACCCATCCGCTCCAGCCGCACCAGGGCGCGCCGTCCGGACTGCTCCGCCACGTCGATGACGTCGAACGTCCGGCCCACCGGCAGCAGTACGGCCGCTCCCGGCACCTGGTCCCACGCCTCGGTGGCCTGCTCCAGGGTCGCGCCGGCCGGGATCTCGTCGGCGAACACCAGGGGATGCGCCCCCGGTTCCTTGCAGCCGGGGTCACCGCACGAGCAGGCCCCGCCGCCCCGGACGGCGCGCGCTCCCGGCGTGACCGCCCAACCGCACAACCCCGTGTACTCCGCCACCGTGGTGCACGCCGTGGCGCGTTCCCGGCGGCGCGAGCCGGCCCGGATATCCCGAATGCCGCCGATCGTGAAACCCATGACACCCCCAACGGATCGCAGTCGCCGATGGTTACGCCCCTGCCTGACCGGGGTGTGTCAAGTGAATCGTGTACAGCCGCAGACGAGTTCATTCGAAGGGGTGGCGAATGGTGGCGTTTCCGCTGTGGCACTCGCCGGATGGGTGATCGTAGGATTACTTTCGGTTCGTGAGCGCCAGACATGTGTCCCCTCCGGGTATGCCGGAGGCAAGGCAGCAGGGCCTGGACTCAGCGGGCCTTGGCCGTAAGGGCGTTGGGCGACTCGGATGGGGGCCTACCGGTGGGCGGCACACAGGACAAGCAGCCCAACGCGCAGTTGAACTCGTGGTTCGTGCGCAGTGGCTGGTCGAAGGGCGAGTTGGCCCGTCAGGTCAACCGCAGGGCGCGGCAGATGGGCGCCCACCACATCAGCACCGACACCTCCCGGGTGCGGCGCTGGCTCGACGGTGAGCAGCCGCGCGAGCCGATCCCGCGCATCATGTCCGAGCTGTTCTCCGAACGGTTCGGCTGCGTGGTCCCGGTCGAGGACCTGGGACTGCGGTCAGCGCACCAGTCACCGTCGGAATCGGGCGTGGACCTGCCCTGGGCGGGCCCCCAGACGGTCCAGCTGATCAACGAGTTCTCCCGCAGCGACCTGATGCTCGGCCGCCGCGGCTTCCTCGGGGCCTCGTTGGCCCTCTCGGCGGGACCTGCCCTCGTCGAGCCGATGCAGCGGTGGCTGGTGCCCCCCTCGCTCGGCGGCTTCCCGGCGCCGGCCGCCAGTGTGCCCCGGGACACCGGCAACCGGCCGAACCGGCTGTCCGAGCCGGAGCTGCAGCTGCTGGAGACCACCACCGTGATGTTCCGCACCTGGGACAGCCAGTGCGGTGGCGGACTGCGCCGCAAGGCGGTCGTCGGCCAGCTGCACGAGGTGACCGACCTGCTCCAGGAGTCGCACCCGGACGCGGTCGCCAAGCGGCTCTACCGGGTCACCGGCGACCTCGCGGCGCTGGCCGGCTGGATGAGCTACGACGTCGGTCTGCAGCCCACCGCGCAGAAGTACTTCGTGCTCGCGCTGCACGCCGCCAAGGAGGCCGCCGACCGGCCGCTGGGCGCGTTCATCCTCTCCAGCATGAGCCGCCAGATGATCCATCTGAACCGGCCGGACGACGCGCTGGAACTCATCCACCTCGCCCAGTACGGCAGCCGGGACTCGGCCACCGCCACCACCCAGGCGATGCTGCACGCCGTCGAGGCGCGCGCCTACGCCAACATGGGCCAGGTCAGCAAGTGCCACCGGGCCGTCCGGATGGCCGAGGACTCCTTCACCGAGGCCCGCAAGGGCGAGGACCCGGACTGGATCAGCTTCTTCAACGAGGCCGAGCTGAACGCGGAGAACGCCCACTCCTACCGTGACCTCGCCTACGTCGCCGGCCGCAGTTCCACCTACGCCTCGCTCGCCCACCCCGTGATGGAGCGGGCGGTCGAGCTGTTCGGCCAGGACTCCGTCCACCAGCGGGCGTACGCCCTCAACCTCATCGGTATGGCCACCGTCCACCTCCTGGAGCGGAACCCGGAACAGGCCGCCGACATGACGCACAAGGCCATCTCCGTGGCCAGAAAAGTGCGCTCCGAGCGGGTGAACACCCGGATCCGCAAGACCGCCGACACCGCGATGCGCGACTTCGGAGACATCGCGGAGGTCATCGATCTCTCCGAGCGGCTGGCGGTCGAGCTCCCGGAAGTGGCCGAAACCGCCTGACCGGCGGATCCCTCCAGAACCCCGGCCGCGGCAGGCCACCCGATCAGCCCGACTCGGCTCCCCCACGCCTGGTCAACCGGGTGCCTTCCGCGGCCGGTCCCGTATACGGCGCCCGCTCCTGCCGGGAGCGGTTCATCTTCACGTAACACATAGGACTTCTTCGTCACCGCGTCGAAACACCCTGCGGCATCGGGCGAAACCCGGCTGGGACAACCTCTGGGCGATAACCGGCCCACCCAGCACCGTCCCGCAGGGCCGCTCGGATGACGAGGAGACGCCGATGGCACCAGCCATCCTGACGCTTGCCGCTGATGCGCCCAAGCTCGATACCGGAAATACGGCGTTCATGCTGCTCAGCGCCGCCCTGGTCATGGTGATGACACCGGGCCTGGCCTTCTTCTACGGGGGCATGGTCCGCGTCAAGAGTGCGCTGAACATGTTGATGATGAGCTTCATCAGCCTCGGCATCATCACCATTCTGTGGACGCTCTACGGATTCAGTTTCGCCTTCGACTCCGGCAACGGATTCATGGGCGGCACCGACTGGCTCGGGATGCGCAACATCGGCATCGCCGAGCTGTGGCCCGGATACGGGATCCCGGTCTACGTCTTCGCCGTCTTCCAGCTGATGTTCGCGATCATCACCCCGGCGCTGATAAGCGGTGCGCTCGCGGACCGCGTGAAGTTCACCGCCTGGGCGCTCTTCATCACCCTGTGGGCGACGGTCGTGTACTTCCCGGTCGCGCACTGGGTCTGGGGCTCGGACGGCTGGCTCTTCAAGTACGGCGTGATCGACTTCGCCGGTGGTACCGCGGTCCACATCAACGCGGGCGCCGCCGCCCTCGGTGTGATCCTGGTCATCGGCAAGCGGGTCGGCTTCAAGCGGGACCCGATGCGGCCGCACAGCCTGCCGCTGGTCATGCTCGGCGCGGGCCTGCTGTGGTTCGGCTGGTTCGGCTTCAACGCCGGCTCCTGGCTCGGTGCCGACGGCGTCGCCGCCGTCGCGTTCACCAACACGCAGGTCGCCACCGCCGCCGCGATGCTCGGCTGGCTCGCCTACGAGAAGATCCGGCACGGCTCCTTCACCACCCTGGGCGCCGCCTCCGGCGCGGTCTCCGGGCTGGTCGCCATCACCCCCGCCTGCGGTTCCGTCTCCCCGCTCGGCGCGATCGCCGTCGGCCTGATCGCCGGTGTGCTGTGCGCCGCCGCGGTCGGCCTGAAGTACAAGTTCGGCTACGACGACTCGCTGGACGTCGTCGGTGTCCACATGGTCGGCGGCATCGTCGGCTCCCTGCTCATCGGCCTCTTCGCCACCGGCGGCGTCGGCCAGACCGCCAAGGGCCTGTTCTACGGCGGCGGCCTCGACCAGCTCGGCAAGCAGGCGGTCGGCGTCGGCGCGGTCCTGGGGTACTCCCTGGTCGCCTCCGCGATCCTCGCCAAGCTCATCGACCTGGTCATGGGCTTCCGGGTCACCGAGGACGACGAGATCACCGGCATCGACCAGATCGAACACGCCGAGACGGCGTACGACTTCGCGGGAGCGGGCGGCGGCACGGTCCGCACCACCGCGGTACCCGTCCCCGGCAGCACGAGCAGCGAGGCCGGCGCCTCGGACAAGAAGGTGGACGCGTGAAGCTCATCACGGCAGTTGTGAAGCCGCACCGGCTGGACGAGATCAAGGAAGCCCTGTCGGCCTTCGGGGTGCACGGCCTGACGGTCACCGAGGCCAGCGGCTACGGCCGGCAGCGCGGCCACACCGAGGTCTACCGTGGCGCCGAGTACACCGTCGACCTGGTGCCGAAGATCCGTATAGAGGTCCTGGTCGAGGACAGTGACGCCGATCAGCTGATCGAAGTCATCGTCAAGGCCGCCCGCACCGGCAAGATCGGTGATGGCAAGGTGTGGAGTATCCCGGTCGAGACAGCGGTCCGCGTACGCACCGGCGAACGCGGCCCGGACGCCCTCTAGAACTGGTCCGTGCTCATTCGGACCGGATCTGGCAACAAGCGCCCAGCGCTGGAGCACAAGTGACGGAAAGCGTCGAAGCGAAAGCGGACGACGAATCCGCCGCCGGAACCCCTGAGGGTCCCAGCGGCTACGCGGCGGCCCGGCTGCGTCTCCTCAACGAGGAGGCGCGGTCCGGGCCGCCGCGCCGTTCCGCCCTGTCGGGACTCACCGACAGATGGCTGGCGGGGCTGGCCGCGGGCGCGGCCGGGGAGACCGGCGTCGCCGGATACGCCCTGGTCGCCGTCGGCGGCTACGGGCGCGGCGAGCTCTCCCCGCGCAGCGACCTCGACCTCCTGCTGCTCTACGACTCCTCCGTCGCCAAGGACCGGATCTCCGCGCTCGCCGACCGGATTTGGTACCCGGTCTGGGACCTGGGCCTGGACCTGGACCACTCGGTCCGCACCGCCGCCGAGGCCCGCGGGACCGCCGCCGAGGACCTCAAGGTCCAGCTCGGGCTGCTCGACGCCCGGCACATCGCGGGCGATCCGTCCCTCACCGCGTCCCTGCGGACCGCGACGCTGGCCGACTGGCGCAACCAGGCCCCCAAGCGGCTGCCCGCCCTGCACGAGCTGTGCCAGGAACGGGCCGAACGCCAGGGCGAGCTCTCCTACCTGCTCGAACCCGACCTCAAGGAGGCCAGGGGCGGGCTGCGCGACGCCACCGCGCTGCGCGCCGTCGCCGCGTCCTGGCTCGCCGACGCCCCCCGCGAAGGGTTGGAGGAGGCCCGCACCCGGCTGCTCGACGCCCGTGACGCCCTGCACCTGGTCACCGGCCGGGCCACCGACCGGCTCGCCCTCCAGGAACAGGACCAGGTCGCCGAAGCCCTCGGCCTGCTCGACGCCGACGCGCTGCTGCGCCAGGTCTACGAGGCCGCCCGCACCATCAGTTACGCCGCCGACGTCACCTGGCGCGAGGTCGGCCGGGTGCTGCGGTCCCGCGAGGCGCGCCCGCGCCGCCGCGGTCTGCTCGGCATCGGCCGCTCCGGCCCGGCCGCCGCCCCCGCCGAGCGCACCCCGCTCGCCGAAGGCGTCGTCGAGCACGAGGGCGAAGCCGTTCTCGCGCTGGCCGCGAAGCCGGAACGTGACCCCGTACTGCCGCTGCGGGCCGCCGCCGCGGCCGCCCAGGCCGGGCTGCCGCTCAGCCTGCACGCGGTGCGCCGGCTGGCGGCGGCCGCCCGCCCGCTGCCGGTGCCCTGGCCGGCCGAGGCCCGTGAGCAGTTGCTCACGCTGCTCGGCGCGGGCGAGGCCACCGTCCAGGTCTGGGAGGCGCTGGAGGCCGAGGGGCTCATCACCCGGCTGCTGCCGGACTGGGAACGGGTCCGCTGCCGCCCGCAGCGCAACGCCGTCCACCGCTGGACCGTCGACCGGCACCTCGTCGAGACGGCGGTCCGCGCCTCCGGTCTCACCCGCCGCGTCGGGCGCCCCGACCTGCTGCTGATGGCGGCTCTGCTGCACGACATCGGCAAGGGCTGGCCCGGCGACCACAGCGAGGCCGGCGAGGTCATCGCCCGCGATGTCGCCACCCGCATCGGGTTCAACCCCGCCGACGTGGAGACGCTGGCGCTGCTCGTCCGCCACCATCTGCTGCTCATCGAGACCGCGACCCGCCGCGACCTCGATGACCCGGTGACCGTGAAGGGCGTCGCCGACGTGGTGCGCGACAACGGCACGCTGGAGCTGCTGCACGCGCTGACCGAGGCCGACGCGCTGGCCACCGGCCCCGCCGCGTGGAGCAACTGGCGTGCCTCGCTCCTGGCCGACCTGGTCAAACGGGTCGCGGAGCTGCTCGCGGGCGGCGAGGTGCCGGAGCCCGCCACCGCCGAGCCGACGGCCGAGGAGGAACGCCTCGCCGTCGAGGCCGCCCGCACCGGCGGCCCGGTGCTCGCGCTGCACGCCCATGCCGAACCCGACCCCGAGGGCGGCGACGAGAACACCCCCGAGGGGCTGGGCGTCGAGCTGCTGCTCGCCGTCCCGGACCGGCCGGGACTGCTCGCGCAGGCCGCCGGGGTGCTCGCCCTGCACCGGCTCACCGTGCGCGCAGCCGACCTGCGGTCCGTCGACCCGATCGGGGAGGGCCCGGTGACGCTGCTCAGCTGGCGGGTCGCCGCCGAGTACGGTGCGCTGCCGGAGGCCGCCCGGCTCCGTGCCGACCTGGGGCGGGCCTTCGACGGTTCGCTCGACATCGAGGCACGTCTCGCCGAACGCGAGGCGGCCTATCCGCGCCGTCGCACGCTCGCCGCGCCGCCGCCCCGGGTGACGGTCGCCGCCGGCAGCTCCCAGGTCGCCACGGTGATCGAGATCCGCGCCCAGGACGCACCGGGACTGCTGCACCGGATCGGGTACGCCCTGGCCGCGACCGGGGTGAACGTGCGCTCCGCCCGCATCAGCACGCTCGGCGCGAACGCGGTCGACGCGTTCTACGTCGTCGGCGCGGACGGCGCTCCGCTGGGCGAGGTGCGGGCGGCGGAGGTCGCCCGCGAGGTCGAGCGGGCGCTGCGCTGAGCCCCGCGGTCGTCCGTCGCCGGGCAGGCTCAATCCCGCCTGCCCGGCGATGGAGGGCACACCAGCGGATACCCTGGGGGACGACCACCGCCAACCCCTGACGCGAGGACCCGCAACCACCGTGTTCGATACCCTCTCCGATCGCCTTGCAGCGACGTTCAAGAACCTCCGGGGCAAGGGCCGCCTCTCCGAGGCGGACATCGACGCCACCGCGCGCGAGATCCGTATCGCCCTGCTGGAAGCGGATGTCGCGCTCCCGGTGGTCCGTGCGTTCATCAAGCAGGTCAAGGAGCGGGCCTCCGGGCTCGAGGTCTCGCAGGCGCTGAACCCGGCGCAGCAGGTCATCAAGATCGTCAACGAGGAGCTCGTCGGCATCCTCGGCGGTGAGACCCGCCGGCTGCGGTTCTCCAAGCAGCCGCCGACCGTGATCATGCTCGCGGGTCTGCAGGGTGCCGGTAAGACCACCCTGGCCGGAAAGCTCGGCCACTGGCTGAAGAGCCAGGGCCACGCCCCGCTGCTCGTCGCCTGTGACCTCCAGCGCCCGAACGCCGTGACCCAGCTCTCCGTCGTCGCGGAGCGCGCGGGTGTCGCGGTCTTCGCGCCCGAGGCGGGCAACGGCGTCGGTGACCCGGTCAAGGTCGCCAAGGACTCCATCGAGTTCGCGAAGTCCAAGCAGTACGACGTGGTCGTCGTCGACACCGCCGGCCGGCTGGGTGTCGACGAGGAGCTGATGCGGCAGGCCGCCGACATCCGTGACGCCGTCAGCCCGGACGAGATCCTCTTCGTCGTCGACGCGATGATCGGCCAGGACGCGGTCAACACCGCCGAGGCGTTCCGCGACGGCGTCGGCTTCGACGGTGTGGTGCTCTCCAAGCTCGACGGTGACGCCCGCGGTGGTGCCGCGCTCTCCATCGCGCATGTGACCGGCAAGCAGATCATGTTCGCCTCCAACGGCGAGAAGCTCGACGAGTTCGACACCTTCCACCCGGACCGGATGGCGTCCCGCATCCTCGGCATGGGCGACATGCTCAGCCTGATCGAGAAGGCCGAACAGACCTTCTCGCAGGCCGAGGCCCAGAAGATGGCCGAGAAGCTGGCCAAGGGTCCGAAGGAGTTCACGCTCGACGACTTCCTGTCCCAGATGGAGCAGGTCCGCAAGATGGGCTCCATCTCCAAGCTGCTCGGCATGCTGCCCGGCATGGGGCAGATCAAGGACCAGATCGCCAACCTGGACGAGCGCGACGTCGACCGCACCGCCGCGATCATCAAGTCGATGACCCCGGCCGAGCGCCAGGACCCGACGATCCTCAACGGATCGCGCCGGGTCCGCGTCGCCAAGGGCTCCGGCACCGAGGTCAGCGCGGTCAAGAGCCTCGTCGAGCGGTTCTTCGAGGCCCGCAAGATGATGTCGCGGATGGCCCAGGGCGGCGGCATGCCCGGGATGCCGGGGATGCCCGGCATGGGCGGCGGCAACAAGAAGAAGAAGCAGGTCAAGCAGGCCAAGGGCAAGCAGCGCAGCGGCAACCCCATGAAGCGCAAGGCGGACGAGGCGGCGGAGGCCGCCCGCCGTGCCGAGCAGGCCGACAACCCCTTCGGCGCGGCAGCCGCTCCGGAGGCGCAGAACTTCGAACTCCCCGACGAGTTCAAGAAGTTCATGGGCTGACGCCCTCCCGCACCGCAGCGGAAGAGCGCCCCCAGCAGGGGGCGCTCTTCGCGTCCGGGGCATGATGGCGCCATGCGCGTATCCATCCGAGAACCACGACCGGGCGACGCCGACGCGTACGCCACGGCCGTCCTGCGGTCCGCCGATCATCTGAGCCCGTGGAACCCTGTGGATCCGGACGGTTTCCACGAGCTGCTGCGCCGCCAGGGTCCGTCGTTGCGCACGTTTCTGATCATCAACGACGAGGACGGCGGCATCGTCGGCAAGGTCAATGTCGCGAACATCGTCCGGGCCCGGTTCCGCAATGGCGTTCTCGGTTACGACAGCTACCTCCCGTACGCGGGCACCGGCCGGATGACCGAGGGTCTGCGGCAGGTCGTCGACCGCTGCTTCACCAGCTATCCCGACGGTCTCGGGCTGCACCGGCTGGAGATCAACGTGCAGCCGGACAACGGCCGCTCCCTCGCCATGGCCAAGCGGCTCGGCTTCCGCCATGAGGGCTTCTCACCGCGCATGCTCTATCTGAACGACGACTGGCGTGACCACGAGCGCTTCGCGCTCACCGCCGAGGAGTGGCCCGGCGCCTGACCCGTCCCGCCGCCCGTCCGGGCACGGCGCGGCCGCGGACGGCGTCAGCGGAAGTCGGCGGCGTGGTCGGCGGCCCATTCGCGGAACGTGCGCGGGGCGGTGCCGGTGAGCTCCTCGACGGTGGAGGTGACCGGCTCGGGGGACCCTGCCATACCGGCCCAGGCCGTCAGGACCGCGTCCACCCCCGACGGCGGCAGCCAGGCCAGCATCTGCTGCCGCTTCTCCGCGACCGTCATCTCCTCGAACCGCACCGGGCGGCCGATCGCCTCGCCGATGGCGTGCGCCTGCTCGGCCTGGGTCACCAGGGCGGGGCCGGTGAGCACGTACGCGGCGCCCGCGTGCCCGGCGTCCGGGCCGTCCGTCAGTACGCGGACGGCGGCCGCCGCGATGTCCCGCTCGTGGATCAGCGGCCGGGCCAGTGCCCCGTTCAGATCACGGACGACGCTGTCGGCACGGACCTGCTCCGCCCAGCCGAGGGTGTTGGACGCGAAGCCGACCGGGTGCAGGAAGGTCCATTCGAGGCCGGACCGTTCGATCAGCCGTTCCATCCCGCCGTGGAACGCGGTGATCGGATCCGTCGGCCCGTCCGTCCGCTCCTGCGCTCCCGGCATCGAGAGGTAGACGATGCGGCGCGCGTGCTTCCCGACCCGCTCCAGGACGCCGGGCGCCGCCTCGGTGGTGAGGAACGGCCAGACCAGGAAGACGGCGTCGACGCCGTCGAGCGCCGCGTCCAGGCTCCCCGGATCCGACAGGTCCCCGGCCACGGCCTCGACGCCGGCGGGCAGCCGGGCCGCGCCGGGGTCGCGGGTCAGGGCGCGGAAGGCCGCGCCCCGGCCCAGCAGTTGGGACACGACCTGCCCGCCGACTTTGCCGGTTGCTCCGGTGACCAGGATCATGACGCTCTCCTTGATGATCTCTCGCGTGCTGCTCGGTATGTGGTGTTCAGCCTGCGAGTTGAACCAAGGTTGAAGTCAAGCGCCGGGCAGCCGGGACTTTGACGACACGGCCTAGGCGTCGTGGTACGCCTCGACCTCCCACAGTGAGTAGCCGTAGACGGTGCCGCGCCTGGTCAGATAGATCCGCAGGTACCGCCCGGAACCGCTGAGGCCGGTCAGGTTCTGGGTGCCGCCGGAGGCGCTGGTGGTGGAGTAGACCGTGCTCCAGGACGTGCCGTCGTCGGACAGCTGGATCTGGAACGCCGTGGCGTGGGCCGTCTCCCAGGTGAGCTTGACGCGGTTGACGGCCCGGCTGCTGCCCAGGTCGATCCGCAGCCACTGCGGATCGGAATAGGCGCTGGACCAGCGACTGGCGTAGCTGCCGTCCACCGCGCCCTCCGCGGGGAAGGCGGGCGTCTCGGTGCTGGAGACGGTCACCGGGCGGCCCAGGGCCAGGTCGCCGGCGGCGGTGTCGGTGGGCCAGCCGGGCGGGCGGCCGACGGTGGTGACGATCGGCTGGAACTCCGCCAGCGTCGGGACGAGTCCTGGGGAGCCCCAGGTCTGCTGCGCGAGGGCACGCATCGGGGTCATGATGCCGGCCGCCGTCTGCTGCTCGGTCTCGGCGTTGGGGTTGTCGCACCAGACGTGCAGCACCGAACCCCGGTTGCGGGACGGGTCGGTGAGGGTGGTGCCGCCCTGGAAGATCTCGGGGTTCCAGGTCTCGTACATGTACGGGGTGTTGGGCTTGTCGCCGCCGTACACGTAGTAGGTCGGCGTCCAGCTGGAGTTCATGACGGTGTGGCCCGCCGCGACGAGCTGCTGCGGGGTGAGCCCGTAGTTGAACCAGTAGTCGACGGTGATGTCGGCGTTCGGGGTGATCGTGCCGTCGCCCTGCTTGATGCCGTCGTTCCACATCCGCATCGTCTTGCCGCCGGCCCGGACGATGCCGTCGGCCCAGTTGACGAAGCCGTAGTAGACGTCCTTGGCGGTGGCGGCGGGCCCGTAGTGGGCGCGGGCGTAGCTGAGCAGCTGCGGGTAACTGGCGTAGTTGGTGACGTACTCGTCCGCGCCCAGGTGCCAGTACTTGGCGGGGAACAGCGGCAGGTACTCGGTGATCAGATCCTGGATGAGGGTGTAGGCCGCCGGGTTGGACAGGTCGATGTACTGGTTGCTCGGTGTGCCCGCGCTGTTGACGAGCCGCAGTTCGGGATGGGCGGTCAGCGTCGTGTTCATATGGCCCGGCACGTCGATCTCGGGCACGACGGTGACGTGGTACCGGGCGCCGAGCGCGATGAGATCGGTGATCTCCCGCTTCGTGTAGTGCGCGGCGGAGGTGATCTCGGGGTGGCTGGTGCTCTCCAGCCGGAAGCCGTAGGTGTCGGACAGGTGCAGGTGGAAGTAGTTCATCTTCAGATAGGCGAGGTCCCTGATCTGGCCCTGGAGCCAGGGCACGGTGAAGTACTTGCGCCCGACGTCGACCATCAGCCCGCGCTCGGCCTTGGCGGGCCAGTCGCGTGCCGTCCCGGCCGCGATGGTGGGGGACTGCTTGAGGAGCTGGAGCACCGAGCGGGTGCCGTAGAAGGCCCCGGCGTCGGCCCGGGCCCGGACGGTGACGGACGAGCCGACGGTGAGGGCGTAGCCCTCGGTGCCGAGCGTGGTGTCCGTGGAGCCGAGGGTGAGGAACAGGTCACCGGGCCGCACGGCGGAGGCCGGGCCGCTGACCAGGGTGACGGTCCGCCCGGTGAGCTGTGTCAGATCGTCGGCGAAGACCCGCCCGGTGGTGCCGAGCGCGGACGAGTAGGCGCTGTCGGCCACGACCCGGCTGGCGGGGCCGAAGGTGTACGCACCGCTGCCGGCGGTCCACTGCTGGAGGGCGGGGATGGTGCGTGGCACGGCGCCGGCGGCGTGCGCCGGCCCCTGTGCGAGCGGTACGGCGAGGGCGAGCAGCAGGCCGAACAGCACGCCGAGAACGGCGGCCGGCCCGCGGGAGAAGCGGGCGTGGGGGGAGAACCGCATGGTCGAGGACTCCTGCCTGAGAGGGATGACGCGGGAGTGGTCTGGACAACTCGGTGCCTCACCAAGTGCAGCGATACCTCCTGTACATGTCAAGAGTCCCGGATATGCGGGCGTCGGTGGTCAGACCGGCGGACTGCCGGGGATCTTCGGCGCCAGATAGCGGGCGGTGATGCTCCGCGGCGACCGGGCGACGAGCGCGGGAACCCCTTCCGCGACGATCCGCCCGCCCCGGTCGCCGCCCCCCGGACCCATGTCGATGATCCAGTCGGCACCGGCCGCCACATCCATGTCGTGCTCGACCACGACGACGGAGTTCCCCGCGTCGACGAGCCCGTGCAGCCGGCGCATGAGCAGTTCGGTGTCGGCCGGGTGCAGCCCGGTGGTCGGCTCGTCCAGCAGATAGAGGGTGTGCGAGCGCGCCCCGCGGCCCGCGCGCTGCAGTTCGGCCGCCAGCTTGATCCGCTGGGCCTCCCCGCCGGACAGCTCGGTGGCCGGCTGGCCGAGCCGCAGATAGCCGAGCCCGACCTGTTGCAGGGTCCTCAGCGGCCGGGCCGCGGCGGGAACGTCGGCCAGGAAGTCGTACGCCGCGTCGACCGTCATCGCCAGGACGTCGGCGACACTCGCGCCGCGGTAGGTGATCTCCAGGGTCTCCGGCCGGTAGCGGGCACCGTGGCAGGTCGGGCAGGGGGCGTAACTGCCGGGCAGGAAGAGGAGTTCGACGGCGATGAACCCCTCGCCCTGGCAGGTCTCGCAGCGGCCGGTGGCGACGTTGAACGAGAAGCGCCCGGCGTTGTAGCCGCGCTTGCGTGCCTCGTCGGTGGCCGCGAAGAGCTTGCGTACGGCGTCGAACAGACCCGTGTACGTCGCCAGGTTGGACCGTGGCGTGCGGCCGATGGGCCGCTGGTCGACCCGTACCAGCCGGCCGACGGCCTCGAGGCCCGTCACCGAGGTGGCGTACGAGGCAGCGCTTCCCCCGCCGGCCGGGACCTCGTCCGCTCCGGCCTCCTCCGGATCCTCCTCGGCGGACGTTCCCAGGTGTTCCGTCAGGACATCGGCCAGCACCTGGCTGACCAGCGTCGACTTCCCGGACCCCGAAACACCGGTCACCACCGTGAAGACCCCGAGCGGCACCACCGCGTCGAGGCCGCGCAGATTGTGCCGGGTGACACCGTGCAGCCGCAGCAGGCCGGACGGTTCGCGCGGTACGCGCGCGGCGGCCGGCGGCCCCTCGGGGAACAGGAACCGGCGGGTCTCCGATTCGGCGACCGACGCCAGCCCGGCCACCGGACCGCTGTGCAGCACCCGGCCGCCGTGCTCGCCCGCCAGCGGCCCGACATCGACGACCCAGTCGGCGCGCGCCACCACCGCCATGTCGTGCTCGACCACGAAGAGCGAGTTCCCGGCCGCCCTGAGCCGGTCGAGCACCGTCAGCAGCGCCTCGGTGTCGGCCGGGTGCAGCCCGGCTGACGGCTCGTCGAGGACGTAGACGACGCCGAACAGCCCCGAGCGCAGCTGGGTGGCGAGCCGCAGCCGCTGCAGTTCGCCCGCCGAGAGCGTCGGCGTCGGCCGGTCCATGCTCAGATAGCCCAGCCCCAGCTCGCCGAGCGCCTCGATCCGGGACACGAGGTCCCCGGCGATCGTGCCGGCCACGGAGCCGGTCCCATGCGGGGTCTCCCGCAGCAGCCGGGCCAGTTCGGTGAGGGGCAGGGCGGCCAGGGCGGCGATGTCCCGGCCGGCGAAGGTGACCGCCAGCGACTCCGGGCGCAGCCGCCGCCCGCCGCACACCGGGCAGGGCGAGCTCGTCATGAACCGCCGGACCCGTTTGCGCAGCGCCTCGCTCCGGGAGTCGGCGAAGGTGTGCAGCACATAGCGCTCGGCGCTCATGTACGTGCCCTGGTAGGGGCGTTGGATGCGGTCGGCGTCCCGCACCGGGTGGACGGTGACGACCGGCTGCTCCGGTGTGAACAGGATCCAGTCGCGCGCCTCCTGCGGCAGCTTGTGCCAGGGCGCGTCGATGTCATGGCCGAGCGCGTCGAGGATGTCGCGCAGGTTCTTGCCCTGCCAGGCCCCCGGCCAGGCGGCCACCGCACCCTCACGGATGGTCAGCGACGGATCGGGGACGAGCGAGTCCTCGCTGACCCGGTGCACCGTGCCCAGCCCGTGGCACTCCGGACAGGCGCCCGCCGGGGTGTTGGGGGAGAACGCGTCGGAGTCCAGCCGCTCGGTGACGCCCGGCGGATAGCTGCCGGCGCGTGAGTACAGCATGCGCAGCGAGTTCGACAACGTGGTGACCGTGCCCACCGAGGAGCGCGAACCCGGCGCGGACCGCCGTTGCTCCAGGGCGATGGCGGGCGGCAGACCGGTGATCTCGTCGACCTTGGGTGCGCCGATCTGGTGAATCAGCCGCCGCGCGTACGGGGCCACGGACTCGAAGTAGCGGCGCTGCGCCTCGGCGTAGATCGTGCCGAAGGCGAGCGAGGACTTGCCGGAGCCGGAGACCCCGGTGAAGGCGACCAGCGCGTCCCGCGGCAGGTCCACATCGACCCCGCGCAGATTGTGCTCCCGCGCGCCGCGCACCCGGAGGTACGGATCGGTCATCGGGCTCCTCTCCGTCCCATCGGGGGGTGCGGCGGCAGGAAGCTACCGGTTGTGACCTGATCGTACGATTTACTCCGGAATTGGCGCGAGCGGCGCTGGCATCGGAGTGCCATGGGTGCTGCCACGGAGGCGTGGAACCGGGTGCCGCCCCGTCAGAAGCCCCGGTGTCCGGGGCGGTCGGCGTGGTCCGCGGATGTGCCGTACGCCCGCGGGGTCGCCTCCCCGCGGGCGTACGGCACGGAGTTCAGACGCGGGCGACCACGTACCGGAAGACGTTCTCCATCCGGACCGTCCCGTCGGCCCGCCGGTACGGGTGCAGCGCCTCCGCCAGCTCCTTCTCCACCTGCGGCTGGTCGGTGGCCTCCGCGGCCGGGTCGAACAGGCCGGTGGAGAGCAGTCCGCGGACCGCGCTGTCCATGTCCGGATAGCCGAAGGGGCAGGCCACCCGGCCGGAGCCGTCCGGCCGCAGCCCGGCGTCCCGGGCCAGCTCCTCCAGGTCGTCGCGACCGCTGAGCCGGCTCCTGACCGTGTGGCCGCGCGGCTCCGCCAGCCGCGCCGCGACACACAGCACCCGGAAGGTGGCACATCGCTCGGAGGGACCCCAGCCGGCCAGCACCACGGGACTGCCGCGCTCCGTGAGCCGGGCCGCCGCCGTCAGGTCGGGCCGCAGTTCGTCGCAGGGCGACGCCGGATCCAGCGCCGTCACCATCGTGAACGGCGCGGCCGCCCGGTCCGCCGGGCGGACGGGACCGCCGAAACGTAACTCCGCGCGGGCCCTGCGCCGGGCCGGAGCGCCCCACCGCGGTTCGGGGAGCAGCCGCTCACGGGCGAGCGCGAGCCGGCGTTCGTCGGGATCGCAGCCGGTGACGGCCGCGCCGCGGGCCGAGGCCATCAGCAGCGCGAGGCCGGATCCGCAGCCGAGCCCGAGCAGCCGGGTGCTGGGGCCGACGTCGAGCCGGTCGTACACGGCCTCGTAGAGCGGTACCAGCATCCGCTCCTGGATCTCGGCCCAGTCCCGCGCCCTGGTATCGGCGCGTGTTCTGGATCCGCGAACGAGCGTGGGTGTCATCGGAGCCGCCCCAATCAGCCGAGTCGCCGTCCTCGTGTGCCCCCCGGTGCTTTGTGCATGTCCCCGAAAGCCAGACAACTCCGGTTTTGGGCTCCCGTCCAGAGGGCGGCCCGATTCACGTCCGGCGGTCATCGCCCCGTAACATCTGCGGCATGGCAAAGCCCCCCGTTCTCACGCCTCAGGCGGTCGACTTCCCCCGCTGGTACCAGGACCTGGTCAACAAGGCCGAACTGGCCGACAACGGCCCGGTGCGCGGCACGATGGTGATCCGGCCCTACGGATACGCCCTCTGGGAGCGGATGCAGCAGGAGATGGACGCGCGCATCAAGGACGCGGGCGCCCAGAACGCCTACTTCCCGCTCTTCATCCCGCAGTCGTACCTGACGCGCGAAGCCGAGCACGTGGAGGGCTTCGCCCCCGAGCTGGCGGTCGTCACGCACGGCGGTGGCAAGGAGCTGGACGAGCCGATCGTCGTCCGCCCCACCTCCGAGACGATCATCAACGAGTACTTCTCCAAGTGGGTGCAGAGCTACCGCGACCTGCCCCTGCTGATCAACCAGTGGGCGAACGTCGTCCGCTGGGAGATGCGTCCGCGGATCTTCCTGCGCACCACCGAGTTCCTCTGGCAGGAGGGCCACACCGCCCACGCCACCTACGAGGACGCGCGTGCCTACGCCGCGCGGATCCATCAGGACGTGTACGCCGATTTCATGGTGAACGTCCTCGGCATCGATGTGGTGCTCGGCCGGAAGACCGCCAAGGAGCGCTTCGCCGGCGCGATCAACACCCTCACCCTCGAGGGCATGATGGGCGACGGCAAGGCCCTGCAGCTGGGCACCAGCCATGAGCTGGGCCAGAACTTCGCGAAGGCGTTCAACACCTCGTACCTGTCGGGCGAGGGCAAGCAGGAGCACGTCTGGCAGACCTCGTGGGGCGTCTCGACCCGGATGGTCGGCGGCCTGATCATGTCGCACGGCGACGACAACGGCCTGCGCGTCCCGCCGCGGCTCGCCGCGGTCCAGGTGGTCGTGCTGGCCATCAAGGGCGACGACACGGTCATCGCCAAGGTGCACGAGATCGGCGCCCGCCTCAAGGCGGCCGGGATCCGCGTCCAGGTGGACGCCCGTACCGACACGCCGTTCGGCCGCCGGGCCGTGGACTGGGAGCTCAAGGGCGTTCCGGTGCGTGTCGAGGTCGGTCCGCGCGACCTGGAGAACGGCACCGCGATGCTGGCCCGCCGGATCCCCGGCGGCAAGGAGCCGGTGGCGCTCGACGCGCTGGAGGCCCTGATCCCCGGGATCCTTGAGGAGGACCAGGCACAGCTGCTGCGGGAGAGCCTGGAGCGCCGCGAGTCGCGCACCGTGGACGTGGCGACCATCGGGGAGGCGGCCGAGGCCGCCGCCACCGGCTGGGCCCGCATCCCGTGGGCCGATCTCGGTCCGGAGGGCGAGGCCAAGCTGGCCGAGCAGAGCGTCTCCGTGCGCTGCCTGATCGCCGAGGACGGCACCGTGCCGGACTCCGACGACGCCCCGGGCACGCTCGCGGTCGTAGCCCGCGCGTACTGAGTCCTGCGCACCGATCCCACGTACTGAACTCTGTACGGATCGGTACGGAGTTCCGTGCGGAGCTCGCGGGCTGGGCCATTACCGCTGGTCGCTGACGGTCCTCCGTCGGTAGCCGAAGGTAGCTGGCCGGAAACGGTCGTAATTTTTCGGTGATACGTCCCGACTTCGGGGCGGGTGTTCGGATTCTCCACTATCCTCCGCTCCCGCCCCGCGCCGGACGCATCCTCCGGAACTGACCGATGAGTGCAAATTATTTGGGGTGGCCCGGAATCGGAACACTGGGCCACCCCGGCTCGTTGTCACGGCGTGAGCACGACACCACCAGTTCTCGCCGCCGAGCTGGCAGTCGCGTGGGCCGACATTCAACGGCACCACCCCGAACTGCCGGATCTGGCCGCGCCAGAGTCCCTTATCGGAGAGTCCTCGTCCGCCTGCGGGACCGAGCTCTCCTTCGAAAGGCTGCTCCACGAGGCCGTGCACGGAGTCGCCGCAGCACGCGGCGTCCGTGACACGTCGCGAGCCGGCCGCTACCACAACCGCCGTTTTCTGGCGATCGCCGATGAATTGGGCCTCGACCATGCCGAGGAGCCGCATCCCAGCAGCGGCTTCTCCCTGGTCGGTCTGCGCCCCGACACCAAGAAGCGCTATCGAGCCACCATGGACCGGCTGCACCGGGCCCTGAAGGCACACACCGTCGCGACCACCGCGGACACGGGACGCAGTTTCCGCGGTCCGGCGGCGCGGCACGGTTCGTCCGGTGGGGGAGTGCGGGTCAAGGCCGTCTGCGACTGCGGGCGCAACGTCCGCGTCGTACCGTCCGTCCTCGCCCAGGCGCCGATCATGTGCGGGGCCTGCGGACAGGCGTTCCGGATCCCGGAGGTCGTCGGCGCCGGCGTCGGGTGAGGTGAGCCGAAGCCGCTGGTCCGCTCGGATTAGCCGGGCGTGTCACCGTGTGGCAGAATAGCCAGCTGAGAACTCGACAGCCGTGCAGGAACCCTCTCTCCTTCGGCTGACGCGTCCGCTGGGCGCACGAATCCCACAACCCCACGTGGGTGTCCGCTGTGCCCAACCTCGTCAATTCCAGGAGAACCCACTCCCGTGGCAGTCAAGATCAAGCTGAAGCGTCTGGGCAAGATCCGTTCGCCTCACTACCGCATCGTCATCGCCGACTCCCGTACCCGCCGTGACGGCCGGGCCATCGAGGAGATCGGCCTGTACCACCCGGTGCAGAACCCGTCGCGCATCGAGGTCGACACCGAGCGTGTCCAGTACTGGCTGGGTGTCGGCGCACAGCCGACCGAGCCCGTGATGGCCATCCTCAAGGTCACCGGCGACTGGCAGAAGTTCAAGGGCCTGCCGGCCCCGGCTCCGATGCTCGTCGCCGAGCCGAAGGCCGACAAGCGGATCCTCTTCGAGGCCGCTGCCAAGGACGCCGGCAACGAGCCCAAGGGTGAGGCAATCACCCCGAAGGCCAAGAAGGCGGAGAAGGCCGAGAAGAAGGCCGATGACGCTGTCGAGGCCGCTGTTGAGGCCCCGGCCGAGACCACCGAGGCCTGAGCATGCTCGAGGAGGCTCTCGAGCACCTCGTGAGAGGCATCGTCGACAATCCCGATGATGTGCAGGTGTCTGCGAAGACCCTGCGCCGCGGGAGCGTCCTCGAGGTCCGGGTCCACCCGGACGACCTCGGCAAGGTGATCGGCCGCAACGGCCGCACCGCACGCGCTTTGCGTACTGTCGTGGGCGCCCTCGGCGGCCGTGGCATCCGCGTCGACCTCGTCGACGTGGATCAGGTCCGCTGAGACCAATGCAGTACCGGCACGGGCCGGGGGCGGCGATTGCCGGCCCCGGCCCGTTGTCGTGTTCCGGGACGGATCGTCGTGAACGGATCCGTCCTGCGGGAACAGGTTCTTCCGTGCGTGAACAGATTCTTAGTGAAGGGCAAGCAGAGTGCAGCTGGTAGTCGGCCGGATCGGGCGCGCCCACGGCATCAAGGGTGAGGTCACCGTCGAGGTGCGCACCGACGAGCCGGAGGTACGGCTCGGACCGGGCGCGGTACTGGCCACGGACCCGGCCACCGCCGGCCCGCTGACCATCGAGTCCGGCAAGGTGCACAGCGGCCGTCTGCTGCTGCGCTTCGAGGGCGTACGGGACCGCAACGGCGCCGAGGCGCTGCGTAACGTCCTGCTGATCGCCGAGGTGGACCCGGCGGAGCTGCCCGAGGACCCCGAGGAGTTCTACGACCACCAGCTCGTCGACCTCGACGTGGTGACCGTGGACGGTACGGAGGTCGGCCGCATCCTGGAGATCTCGCACCTGCCGGGACAGGACCTGCTGATCGTCGAGCGCCCGGACGGTACCGAGGTGATGATCCCGTTCGTCAGCGAGATCGTCCCGGAGATCGACCTGGAGAACCAGCGGGCCGTGATCGACCCGCCGCCCGGCCTGCTCAACGAGGCCGAGGCCGAGATCGCCAGCACCCGCGACACCGAGGGCGGCACCCGCGACTCCGACGGTGCTGACGGCACTGCCTGATGCGTATCGACGTCATCACGATCTTCCCTGAGTACCTGGAACCGCTGAACGTGTCGCTGGTCGGCAAGGCGCGGGCCCGCGGGCAGCTCGATGTGCGGATCCACAACCTGCGCGACTGGACCCACGACCGGCACAACACCGTGGACGACAGCCCGTTCGGCGGCGGCCCCGGCATGGTGATGAAGCCGGAACCGTGGGGCGAGGCGCTGGACGCGGTGACCTCGGAAGCGGGGGAGGAGCGGCCGGTGCTGGTCGTCCCGACGCCCAGTGGTCTGCCGTTCACCCAGGAACTCGCGGTCGAACTGTCCGAGCGGCCCTGGCTGGTCTTCACGCCGGCCCGCTACGAGGGCATCGACCGCCGGGTCATCGAGGAGTACGGCGACCGTTTCGACGTGCGCGAGGTCTCCATCGGCGACTACGTCCTGGCCGGTGGCGAGGCCCCGGTCCTGGTGATCGTCGAGGCGGTGGCCCGGTTGCTGCCCGGCGTGCTCGGCAACGCCGAGTCGCACCGCGACGACTCCTTCGCGCCCGGCGCGATGGCCGACCTCCTCGAGGGGCCGGTCTACACGAAGCCGCCCGTCTGGCGGGAGCGCGAGGTGCCGGAGGTGCTGCTGAGCGGCCACCACGGCAAGGTCGCCCGCTTCCGCCGTGACGAGGCGTTCCGCCGCACCACCGCCAACCGGCCGGACCTGATCGAGCGCTGCGACCCGGCCGCGCTCGACAAGCTGGACCGCAGACTCCTGGTGGAGCTGGGCTGGGAAGAGCTGCCGGACGGCCGATTTGGGCGCTCGGCCTCCGCCGTGGAAGAATAGGCGCCTGCTGTACGTCCGGCGGCGCCCCTGCCACAGGGGGACCGACGTTCGCCCGACGGAGCGGCATTCCGAATCATCATCACGACAGTTCCGCCGATGACCTGTGGCATGGGCGAAGGAAGCAGAAGATCTTCATGCATATTCTCGACTCCGTCGACAACGCCTCGAAGCGTGACGACGTCCCGGCGTTCCGCCCCGGTGACACCATCAACGTCCACGTGCGTGTCATCGAAGGCACCCGCTCGCGTGTGCAGCAGTTCAAGGGCGTAGTCGTCCGCCGCCAGGGCGCCGGCGTCCGCGAGACCTTCACGGTCCGCAAGGTCAGCTTCAGCGTCGGCGTCGAGCGTACCTTCCCGGTGCACAGCCCGATCTTCGAGAAGATCGAGATCGTGACCCGCGGTGACGTCCGTCGCGCCAAGCTGTACTACCTCCGTGAGCTGCGCGGCAAGGCCGCGAAGATCAAGGAGAAGCGCGACAACTGAGCCCATCGCGGGGCCGTATAGGCTCTCCGCTCGATGGACACGGACGCAGAACTCCCGGAGCGCGATCGCTCTTCCCCCGCTGAACAGCAGGGGAAGCGGCGGTCGCGCTTCGCTGTGTCCCCGTCGTCCCTGCCTCCGTGGTGGTCCGTGGCCCGCTGGTGGCGTACGGCGCTGCCCGCCGTCGCCTGTGTGGCCGCCCTCTTCCTGGCGAACGCCTTCCTGGTGCAGCCGTTCCTCGTTCCGAGCGGATCGATGGAGGGGACGCTGCAGATCGGGGACCGGGTGCTGGTGAACAAGCTGGCGTACCGTTTCGGCCGGGAGCCGGAGCGGGGCGACATCGTCGTCTTCGACGGTGACGGATCGTTCCTCCGGACCGGCGGGACCGACTATGTGAAGCGGGTGATCGGTATCGGCGGGGACCGGGTCACCTGTTGCGACGCGCTGGGCCGGCTCATGGTGAACGGTCATCCGCTGGACGAGGGCTATCTGTATCCGGGCGATACACCCTCCCAGGTACCGTTCGACATCCAAGTGCCGGCAGGGAGGCTGTGGGTGATGGGTGACCACCGTGGCGACTCCCGGGATTCCCGGGATCATCTCGGCGAGCCCGGCGGCGGCACCGTCCCGCTGGACGAGGTGATCGGGCGGGCCGACTGGATCGGCTGGCCGATCGGGCGTATGCGGTCCCTGGACCGTCCGGCGGTCTTCGCCGCCATACCCGAACCAGGTCGGGGCCGTGGGTAACCGCGGCAGGCCGCGGTACGGGCACCACCGGCCGGGCGCGGTCCGGCCGGTCCGTGCCGGCATGCATGCCGGCACGGACGCCCGGACGGGCCCGGGGCGCGATTCCGGCAACGGATCCGGCACCGGCGATGGCGGCGGCGATGGCGGCGGATCCGGCGACGGCTTCGGCTACGGATCCGTGCCGCGCGGCGGGCCCACCCGGGCGGAACGGCGCAAGCTGGCCCGCAAGGTCAAGCGCAAGCGGCGCCGGTCGGCGGCACGTGAGGTACCGCTGCTGCTCGTCGTGGCGCTGCTGATCGCCCTGGTGCTCAAGACGTTCCTGCTGCAGGCCTTCGTCATCCCGTCCGGTTCGATGGAGCAGACCATCAGGATCAGCGACCGGGTGCTGGTCGACAAGTTGACTCCGTGGTTCGGCAGCACGCCGCAGCGCGGCGATGTCGTGGTCTTCAAGGACCCGGGCGGCTGGTTGGCGAACGAGCCCAAGCCCAAGCCGGATCCGGTGGTGGTCAAGCAGGTGAAGGAGTTCTTCACCTTCATCGGACTGCTGCCGGCCTCGGGCGAACAGGACCTGATCAAGCGGGTGGTCGCGGTCGGCGGTGACACCGTGAAGTGCTGCGACAAGGACGGCCGGATTACCGTCAACGGCACTCCGTTGATCGAGCCGTACATCAATCCGGGTGATATCCCCTCGCAGTCGCAGTTCAGTGTGAAGGTGCCCATGGGGCGGGTGTGGGTGATGGGGGACCACCGCTCCAACTCCGCCGACTCCCGTTTCCACATGGACCAGGCAGGTCAGGGGACGGTGCCACTGGATCTGGTGGTGGGCCGGGCGTTCGTCATCGCGTGGCCGCTGGGTCATTGGCGCAAACTGGAGGAGCCGGGGACGTACGCCTCGGTGCCCGACGCGCGGTCGACCGGCACAAGTGCACTGGAACCGCCGACTAAGGTGGGCACGGCCAACAATGAGCAAGGAACGAACCCCCTCCCGACTCCTGCGGAACTCCCGCTCGTTATGGGAGTGGTGGGCCTGCGTCAGTCATGGCGCAGGCGGCAGCGTGGAATGAGGAGTGAACGTGGGGGACCTGGCGGTCGGCGCACGATCCGGATCCGGCGAGCCCGAAGACGGGGACATCCCGGCGGGCTCTGTCCAGAAGACGGCGGACGGCGGCTCGGCCCCCGATGCGGGGCACGAGAACGAGTCCGGGCACGAACCCGCGCCGGAACCCGGTGCGGCCGGTGGCGAGGACAGCGGCGCGGCGGGCCGGCGCCGTAGGCCGGAGCGCAAGCAGCGGTCGTTCTGGAAGGAACTGCCCCTGCTCATCGGCATCGCGCTGGTACTGGCGCTGCTGATCAAGACGTTCCTGGTGCAGGCGTTCTCCATCCCGTCGGACTCGATGCAGAACACCCTGCAGGAGGGCGACCGGGTTCTGGTGGACAAGCTGACCCCGTGGTTCGGCTCCGAGCCCGACCGCGGCGAGGTCGTCGTCTTCCACGACCCGGGCGGCTGGCTGCCCGAGAACCCGCCGCCCAGCGGCAACGCGGTGTCGCGGGGGCTGCAGTCGGCCCTCAGCTTCATCGGTCTGATGCCCTCCGCGCAGGAGAAGGACCTGATCAAGCGGGTCATCGGCGTGGGCGGCGACACCGTCGAATGCAACGGCACCGGTCCGCTGAAGGTGAACGGCAAGGCGCTCGTCGAGCCGTACGTCTACCCGGACAACACTCCGTGCACGATGGACAAGCCGTTCAAGGTGACGGTGCCCAAGGACCACATCTGGATGATGGGCGACCACCGCCAGAACTCGCTGGACTCCCGGTACCACATGGACCAGCCGGGCAACGGGTACGTCCCGCTCGACGATGTGGTCGGCCGTGCCTTCGTGAAGGCCTGGCCCATCAACCGCTGGGGCATGCTGCCCATCCCCGACACCTTCGAGCAGCCGGGGATCAACGCGGCGGGCGCCGCGCTGCCGGCCACCGCCGGCCTGGTGGGCGCGCTTCCGCTGGTGCTGATGCGCCGGCGCCGGCTGACCCGCAAGGGCGCGGAGGCCGCTGAGGGCTCCGCCGGCTGACCAGCCGGAAATGCCTGCCGGGGACTGCTGACCTCGGCGGGTACCGCCGGGTAGGGTGCGGATCCATGAGCAGCAGTTCCACGAGCAGCAGTGCGATACGTAGGGATGACGGCCGGCTCGGACACATACTGTCCGGGCTGGCCGTAGCCATGGGGTGTGTGCTGTTCCTGGGCGGCTTCGCCTGGGGAGCGGTGACCTACCGGCCCTACACCGTGCCGAGCCAGTCCATGCAGCCGACCGTGGAGCCGGGGGACCGGATCCTTGCGCAGCGTGTCGACGGGTCGGACGTCCGCCGCGGCGACATCGTGGTCTTCCAGGACCAGCTGTGGGGCAGCGCGACGCTGGTCAAGCGCGTCGTCGGCGTGGACGGCGACGTCATCACCTGCTGCGACAAGCAGGGCCGGATGCTCGTCAACGGCAAACCGGTCGAGGAGAGCTATCTGCTGCACGGCGGACCGGCGTCGATCACGCCCTTCAAGACCACGGTTCCCAAGGGGCAGCTCTTCCTCCTCGGCGACAACCGGGCCGAGTCGCTGGACTCCCGTGTGCACATGACCGGCGGCGAGACCGGTACGGTGCCGCGCGGCGCGGTCCGGGCCCGGGTGGACGCCGTGGCGTGGCCGCTGGGGCGGCTCGGCATGGTGGACCGGGCCAAGAACTTCACCGCGCTGCCCGGCGGGGTCTCCCAGCAGGGACCGCTGCGCTGGATCACCGTCGCGGTGTTCGCCGGAGCGGTGCTGATCCTCGGCGGCGCGGCGTACGGTCCGATCGCCCGCAGACTGCGCCGCCGCCGGTGATCAGGCGCCGCGCGGCCCGGGTCGTCCTGCTGGATCCCGCCGACCGCATCCTGCTGCTGCACGGCTGCGAACCGGCCGACCCTTCGACGACCTGGTGGTTCACTCCGGGCGGCGGGGTCGAGGAGGGCGAGAGCCTGGCCGCGGCGGCCCGCCGGGAACTGGCCGAGGAGACCGGGATGACCTCGGTGGAACTGGGGCCCGTGCTGTGGGAGCGGACGTGTTCGTTCGCGTTCGACGGGCGCCAGTGGGAGCAGGACGAGTGGTACTACCTGGCCCGCACCAGCACCACCGAGTTCGACACCGGTGGGCACACCGAACTGGAGCGGCGCAGCGTCACCGGGCTTCGGTGGTGGACCTGCGAGGAACTTCTGTCCTCTCGTGAGACGGTGTACCCGATCAGGCTCGCCGGGCTGCTGCGTACGCTGCTCGACGAAGGACCCCCACAATTCCCGATCCCGCTGGGGACGGAGCGTGACTGACGCACAATGGGGGGACGTACGGCTGAAGGGGAACATGCGATGAGCGCCGAGGACCTCGAGAAGTACGAGACCGAGATGGAGCTGAAGCTCTACCGGGAGTACCGCGATGTCGTCGGGTTGTTCAAATATGTGATCGAGACCGAGCGGCGTTTCTACCTGACCAACGATTACGAGATGCAGGTGCACTCGGTTCAGGGTGAGGTTTTCTTCGAGGTGTCCATGGCTGACGCCTGGGTGTGGGACATGTACCGGCCGGCCCGCTTCGTGAAGCAGGTCAGGGTCCTCACATTCAAGGACGTGAACATTGAAGAGCTGAACAAGGCCGATCTCGATCTGTCGTCCGACGAAGCGGGCTTCAACAGCTGACCCCGGGTGGGGATGACGGCCCGCTGACCGGCCTCTCCGACCGGGTTATCCACAGGTAAGTTCAAGATCATCTGTAGTGCACCACCTCCGTCACAGTGAGTGGCGGAGGTGGTGTGCGTGAACGCACGAGCAGCCCGTGGCAGGTACGGCGAGGAACTGGCGGCCCGCTGGCTGGCCACGGCCGGCCTGAGAGTGCTGGAACGGAACTGGCGGTGCCGCCGCGGCGAGGTGGACATCGTCGCGTCCGAGGGCGACGCGCTGGTGATGTGCGAGGTGAAGACCCGCACCGGCGGTGACTACGAGCACCCCATGGCGGCCGTCACCCCGCGCAAGGCGGAGCGGCTGCGGCTGCTCGCCGAGTACTGGCTCAGCGAGCACGGCGGCCCGCCCTCCGGCGGGGTGCGGATCGACCTGGTCGGGGTGGTCCTGCCCGGCCGCGGCGCGGCCCGGGTCGAGCATGTGCGGGGGGTGGCCTGATGGGCTTCGCCCGCACCTGCTCGGTGGCCCTGGTCGGCGTGGAGGGCGTGGTCGTCGAGGTCCAGGCCGACCTCGAACCGGGGCTGGCCGCGTTCACCCTCGTCGGACTGCCCGACAAGAGCCTGAGCGAGAGCCGCGACCGCGTCCGGGCGGCGATCGTGAACAGCGGAGAGACCTGGCCGCAGAAGAAACTCACCGTGGGCCTCAGCCCCGCCTCGGTCCCCAAGAGCGGCAGCGGCTTCGATCTCGGGGTCGCGTGCGCGGTCCTCGCCGCCAACGAACGGCTCGCGCCCCGGGCCATCGCCGATCTGATGATGATCGGCGAGCTGGGCCTCGACGGCCGGGTGCGGCCGGTCCGCGGAGTGCTGCCCGCCGTCCTCGCCGCGGCCGACGCCGGGTACCGGCACGTCGTGGTTCCGGAACGCACCGCGGCCGAGGCCTCGCTCGTTCCGGGAGTCTCGGTGCTCGGCATCCGTACCCTGCGCCAGCTCGTCGCGATCCTCAACGACGAGACGGTCCCGGAAGAGGAGGAAGACCGGGACGAGGGGCGTCCCGACCCGCTGTTCGCCGGGCTCGCGGTGCCCGGGGCCGGTATGGGCACCGGCGTCTCCGGCCGGGAGGTGGTCCCCGACCTCGCGGACGTCGCGGGCCAGCACACCGCCCGGCGTGCCCTGGAGATCTCCGCGGCCGGCGGCCATCACCTGTACCTGAAGGGCCCGCCGGGCGCCGGAAAGACGATGCTGGCCGAGCGGCTGGCCGGGCTCCTGCCACGGCTCACCGCACAGGAGTCGCTGGAGGTCACCGCGGTGCACTCGGTCGCCGGGATCCTCCCGCCCGGCAAACCGCTGATCGACACCCCGCCGTACTGCGCCCCGCACCACTCGGCGACCATGCCCTCCATCATCGGCGGCGGCAGCGGTCTGCCCAGGCCGGGCGCGGTCTCCCTGGCCCATCGCGGGGTGCTCTTCCTGGACGAGGCGCCGGAGTTCAGCGGCCGGGTGCTCGACGCGATGCGCCAGCCGCTGGAGTCAGGGCACGTCGTGGTGGCCCGCTCCGCGGGAGTGATGCGGCTGCCCGCGCGCTTCCTGCTCGCCCTCGCCGCGAACCCCTGTCCGTGCGGACGGTATTCGCTGCTGGGGCTGGGGTGCGACTGCTCGCCGGCGGCGGTTCGCCGGTACCAGGCGAGACTGTCCGGGCCGCTCCTGGACCGGGTGGACCTCCGCGTCCAGGTCGAGGCGGTGACCCGTACGGAGCTGATCGAGGGCGCCTCGGGCGCCGAGCCGAGCGCGCGGGTCGCGGACCGGGTGCGGCTCGCGAGGGAACGGGCGGCGGTCCGGTACGCGGAGACCCCGTGGCGGACCAACAGCGAGGTGCCCGGCCATGAGCTGCGCACCCGCTGGCAGGTGGGCCCGGCCGGACTGCGGGAGGCCGAAAGGGACATGGAGCGCGGACTGCTCACCGCCCGGGGCCTGGACCGCGTCCTGCGCGTGGCCTGGACGATCGCCGATCTCGCCGGGGTCGAACGGCCCGGTCCGCGGGAGATGGCGGAGGCCCTGCAACTGCGCACCGGTGTCGCCCGCGGGGTGCCGGCCGTCGTGGGCGGTGGCTGATGGCCGTCGGTGAGGAGGAGCGGCTCGCCCGCGCCGCGCTGACCCGGATCGCCGATCCGGGTGACGAGACGGTCGGCGGATGGCTGCGGGAGCGTGATCCACGGGAAGTGGTGCGGGAGATCCTGGCCGGTGTGCCGCTGCCGGGGGCGAGCGAGCGGCGGATGGCCGGGTACCGGATACGCGCCGGAGCGCTGGACCCCGCCGCGGATCTGGCCGCGATGGAAGCGCTCGGCGGGCGCTTCGTCTGCCCGGGCGACACCGACTGGCCGGCGCAGCTGGACGATCTCGGCGCCGCGCGGCCCTACGGCCTGTGGGTGCGGGGGCGGCCGAAGCTGCGGATGTGGGCCCTGCGGTCGGTCGCCGTGGTGGGCGCGCGGGCCTGTACCGACTACGGCGCCCATATGGCGGCCCGGCTGGGCGCGGGGCTGGCCGAAGCCGGCTGGGTGGTGGTCTCGGGCGCGGCGTACGGCGTGGACGGCGCGGCCCACCGGGGCGCGCTGTCGGCGGCCGGGGCGACCATCGCGGTGCTGGCCTGCGGAGCGGATGTGCCCTATCCGCCGGGGCATGCCGACTTGATCTCCCGGATCGCGGAACAGGGCCTGATCGTCGGGGAGTTGCCACCGGGCTCCCATCCGACCCGCAGCAGATTCGTGCTCCGCAACCGCGTCATCGCCGCCCTCACCCGCGGCACGGTGGTGGTCGAAGCACAGCACCGCAGCGGCTCGCTGATCACCGCGCGGTGCGCCCGGGAGCTGGGGCGGCTGACGATGGGCGTGCCGGGTCCGTGCACCTCGGGCCTCTCGGCCGGTGTGCATGAACTGCTGCGCCATGAGGCGGCGCTGGTCACCGACGCGGCGGAGGTCGTCGAGATGGTCGGCCGGATCGGCGGCGACCTGGCGCCCGAGCGACGTGGTCCAGTGCTGGCCAGGGATCTGCTGGAGGCCGCCGCCACGCGGGTGCTGGAGGCGCTGCCCGCCCAAGGCGGCGCCGGCGTCGAGCAGATCGCCCGCGCCTCGGCCACCGGAAAGGACGACACGCTCGGACGCCTCTACGAATTGCAGGCACTCGGCTTCGTGGAACGGGACGGAGAACGATGGAAGTTGACGCGATTCACCCAGGACCGGACGGTTCCCCGAGCAGAGTGACCCGGTCAACACGGAGCACCTCGGGGGAAGGTGGTTGACCTGGGGCAATCGGGTGAAGAGGTTTGGAGTCGGCGTGGGGAATGCATGATTGCTCAACATTCCCTCGCGGGAGACTCGCGGCGGACTCGCAGCCCCGAACCCCCCAGCGGAACGTATCTGCGCATGCCCCATACGGAAGTCGTAGCAATAAGCGACACTATGGTCACGCTACGCTCCCATTGACCCCATTTTCCGCCCACGTCTCGGCAGAACGGCACAAGACGACGCATGCCCCAGCACACCCCCGGGCCGGACCGGGCCACGGCGGCCACCGCCGCGCGCAGTGCCCCCCGTCCCGCCGCCCCCACCTCGCTCGACGCGCTGTGGCGGACCTACAAGTCCACGGCGGACGCGAAGCTCCGGGAGCAGCTCATCCTGCACTACTCGCCGCTGGTGAAGTACGTCGCGGGACGGGTCAGCGTCGGTCTGCCGGCCAACGTCGAGCAGGCGGACTTCGTGTCCTCGGGGGTCTTCGGGCTCATCGACGCCATCGAGAAGTTCGACCCGGAACGGGCGATCAAGTTCGAGACGTACGCGATCACCCGGATCCGCGGCGCCATGATCGACGAGCTGCGGGCACTGGACTGGATCCCGCGCTCCGTACGGCAGAAGGCGCGTGCAGTGGAGCGCGCCTACGCCACCCTGGAGGCCTCGCTGCGGCGCACCCCCAGCGAGTCCGAGGTCGCTGCCGAGATGGGCCTCGGACTGGAGGAACTGCACGGAGTGTTCAGCGCCCTGTCGCTGGCCAACGTGGTGGCGCTGGAGGAGCTGCTGCACGTCGGCGGTGACAGCGGCGACCGGCTCAGCCTGGTCGACACCCTGGAGGACACCGGTGCCGACAACCCGGTGGAGGTCGCGGAGGACCGCGAGCTGCGCCGGTTGCTGGCCCGCGCGGTGAACACCCTCCCGGAGCGCGAGAAGACCGTTGTGACGCTCTACTACTACGAGGGGCTCACGCTCGCCGAGATCGGCCAGGTGCTCGGTGTCACCGAGAGCCGGGTCAGCCAGATCCACACCAAATCGGTGCTGCAGTTGCGCGCGAAGCTGGCGGACGTCGGCCGCTGACGCCGGTCACCGCCTACAGTGGACGGGTGCCCAGGATTCGAGCGGCCTCGGTGGCCGAGCACCGGACGATGCAGCGCGACGCCCTGCTGGACGCCGCCCGATCCCTCCTGACCGAGGGCGGCACGGAGGCGCTGACCTTCCCCGCCCTGGCCGAACGCACCGGCCTCGCACGGTCGTCCGTCTATGAGTACTTCCGCTCCCGGGCGGCTGTCGTCGAGGAACTGTGCTCCGTCGACTTCCCGGTCTGGGCCGCCGAGGTCGAGGCGGCGATGGAGGCCGCCGACGGCGCCGCGGCCAAGATCGAGGCGTATGTCCGCAGCCAGCTCACCCTGGTCGGCGACCGGCGGCACCGGGCCGTGGTGGCCATCTCGGCGGGCGAGCTGGACGCCGGGGCCCGCGAGAAGATCCGCGCGGCGCACGGCGGTCTGGTCGCCATGGTGGTCGAGGCGCTGGGCGACCTCGGACACGAGGAGCCACGGCTGACGGCGATGCTGCTGCAGGGCGTCGTGGACGCCGCGGTGCGCCGGATCGAGCTGGGCGCCGCCGAGGTCCCTGAGCGGATCGTCGACGCCGCGGTGGCTATGGCCCTGCGCGGAGTGCAGAGCCCGGCCACCACCTCAGCCCCGACCCCGGAACCGGCCCTGACCCCGGAACCGGCCCCGGTATCGGATTCGGTATCGGATTCGGTATCGGATTCGGCCACGAGCCCCCTCGTGGAACAGCTGTAGTTCCCGTTCCGGCCGCCGGCTCGGGAACGCCGAACACCGGCAGCAGCCGGGACCGGCCGGCGCGCTTCATCCAGTCGGGCAGCAGGGTCAGCGGGTCGAGGTAGACGTCCCCGCGCAGCAGCCCCCAGTGCAGACAGCCCGCGGGGCAGTGCCACGGCCCGCGCTCCAGCACTCCCACCACCTGGCCCGCGGTCACCTCGTCACCCACCGCGACCTGGGCCCGTACCGGTTCATAGGTGGTGCGCAGACCGCCCGGCAGCAGGACCGAGACCACATCGACGCCGGCCACCCGGCCGGCGAACGACACCCTCCCCGGCGCGGCTGACCGCACCGGAGTGCCCGGTCCCGCCCGGAGATCCACTCCTCGGTGCCCACGGCCCCACGGAGACGCGGGTGGCTCGAAAGCGCGCTCCACCACCGGCCGCCCGCCCGCAGCCCCACCCGCCGTCCCACTCCCCGCCCCACCCGAGCCGCCGTCGACCGGCCAGCTCCGGGCGCTGGGCGAAGGCTCCCCGAGCGCCCCGGGCGAAGGCACCCCGGCCGCCCTGTTCGACGCCACCCCGGCGGGCCCGCCGGGACTCGCGACCGGCAGCGGTACGGCGAAGGCCAGCGAGGCGAGGAGCGAGAGCCACAAGGGCAGAACGAAAGGAAGAACCGGGGAAGCGACCATGCTCCGACGGTCCCGTATTCCGGCCGCGAAAGACGATCATGAATGCGGCCTGTGGATAAACCGGTGGCCGAAGAAGCTGTCGTTCCGCACTCCGCCGGTCACGTACACTTTCTCTGGCGATCCGGGTCACCGGGTCGACTTCGCACGCCCCGCCACCGACTTCCTCGTGAAGGGTGGCCGCGCCCCTCGGTCCCTCGTGGCACGGCGCGTCGGGGCGTCAGGCGCGACGGCCGTCCGGCCGCCGCGATAACCGAGTCCTCAAGGAGCGCGGCCATGGCCGTCGTCACGATGCGGGAGCTGCTGGAAAGCGGCGTCCACTTCGGTCACCAGACCCGTCGTTGGAACCCGAAGATGAAGCGTTTCATCTTCACGGAGCGCAACGGCATCTACATCATCGACCTGCTCCAGTCGCTGTCGTACATCGACCGCGCCTACGAGTTCGTCCGCGAGACCGTCGCCCACGGCGGCTCCATCATGTTCATCGGCACCAAGAAGCAGGCGCAGGAAGCCATCGCCGAGCAGGCCTCGCGCGTCGGCATGCCCTACGTCAACCAGCGGTGGCTGGGCGGCATGCTCACGAACTTCTCGACCGTCTACAAGCGCCTGCAGCGCCTGAAGGAGCTCGAGGAGATCGACTTCACGGATGTGGCCGCCTCCGGCCTCACCAAGAAGGAGCTCCTGGTCCTCTCCCGCGAGAAGGACAAGCTCGAGAAGACCCTCGGTGGTATCCGCGAGATGCAGAAGGTGCCCAGCGCCGTCTGGATCGTGGACACCAAGAAGGAGCACATCGCCGTCGGTGAGGCGCGCAAGCTGCGCATCCCGGTCGTCGCGATCCTCGACACCAACTGCGACCCCGACGAGGTCGACTACAAGATCCCGGGCAACGACGACGCGATCCGCTCCGTCACCCTGCTCACCCGTGTGATCGCCGACGCCGTCGCCGAGGGCCTCATCGCCCGCTCCGGTGCCGCCACCGGTGACAAGAAGGCCGAAGGCGCCGCCGAGCCGCTCGCCGAGTGGGAGCGCGAGCTCCTCGAGGGCGAGAAGGCCAAGGACGAGACCGAGGCTCCGGTCGAGACCGGTGCTGAGACCGAGGCCGTCGCCGACGCCGCGGCCGAGACCGTCGTCGAGGCTGTCGCCGAGGCCGAGGCCCCGGTGGCCGACGCCGCCGAGACCGTCGAGGCCCCGGCCGCCGACGCTGAGGCTGACAAGGCCTGAGGCTCCGCCTTCCAGTACGTGTGACGACGGCGGGGGCTCCGGCCCCCGCCGTTCACCCGTAGATCAACCGACTCTCATCGGGAAGAGACTCAACGACCATGGCGAACTACACCGCCGCTGACGTCAAGAAGCTCCGCGAGCTGACCGCCGCCGGCATGATGGACTGCAAGAACGCTCTCGTAGAGGCCGAAGGCGACCTGGACAAGGCCGTCGAGATCCTCCGTGTCAAGGGCCAGAAGGGCGTCACCAAGCGCGAAGGCCGTTCGGCCTCCAACGGTGCCGTCGTCTCCCTGATCGCCGAGGGTGCTTCCGAGGGCGTGCTCCTCGAGCTCAACTGCGAGACCGACTTCGTCGCGAAGGGTGACAAGTTCGTCACCGTCGCCGACGCGCTGGCCGCGCACGTCGCCGCCACCAAGCCCGCCGACCTCGAGACGCTGCTCGCGTCCGAGATCAAGGACGGCCAGACCGTCCAGGCGTTCGTCGACGAGGCCAACGCCACCCTCGGCGAGAAGATCGTGCTGAGCCGCTTCGCGCAGTTCACCGACGGCTACGTCGCCTCCTACCTGCACCGCACCAGCCCGGACCTGCCCCCGCAGGTCGGCGTGCTGGTCGAGCTGGACAAGGAGAACGCCGAGGTCGCGAAGGACGTCGCGCAGCACATCGCCGCGTTCTCGCCGCTCTTCCTGTCCCGCGAGGACATCCCCGCCGACGTGCTCGAGAACGAGCGCCGCGTGGCCGAGGCCACCGCGCGCGAGGAGGGCAAGCCGGAGGCCGCGCTCGCCCGCATCGTCGAGGGCCGTGTGACGGGCTACGTCAAGGAGAACTCCGTTCTCGAGCAGTCCTTCGCGAAGGACAGCAAGAAGACCGTCCAGAAGGTTCTGGACGAGGCCGGTGTCACGCTGAAGCGTTTCGCGCGCTTCCGCGTCGGTGTCTGAGCCAGCCAGCGAATGACCGACGACCCCGCTAGGGTCGGACGCGGTCGGCCGCCCGCCGGCCGACCGCAGTAGTGACGAGGAGGCCATTGCCGTAGAGGGAACCCATGTGGACCCACGGCAATGGCCTTCTTCGTACGCGCATGAGGAGATCTCCATGGATGAGGGCGCCGACAAGGCCGCCGACAAGGCCAGCGACTCCGGGACCGGCACCGCGTCCGGCACCGGGGTTCCGCGGAGCCGGTACCTGCTGAAGCTGTCCGGCGAGGCCTTCGCCGGAGGCGGCGGACTGGGCGTCGACCCGGACGTCGTCCACGCGATCGCCCGCGAGATCGCGGCCGTCGTCCAAGAGGGCTACGAGATCGCCATCGTCATCGGCGGCGGCAACTTCTTCCGTGGCGCGGAGCTCCAGCAGCGCGGCATGGACCGGGCCCGCTCGGACTACATGGGCATGCTCGGCACCGTCATGAACTGCCTCGCCCTCCAGGACTTCCTGGAGAAGGAAGGCATCGAGACCCGCGTGCAGACCGCCATCACGATGGGCCAGGTCGCCGAGCCGTACATCCCGCTGCGCGCCGTGCGGCACCTGGAGAAGGGCCGCGTCGTCATCTTCGGCGCCGGTATGGGCATGCCGTACTTCTCCACCGACACCACCGCCGCCCAGCGCGCCCTGGAGATCGACGCCCAGGCGCTGCTCATGGGCAAGAACGGGGTCGACGGGGTCTACGACTCCGACCCCAAGCACAACCCGGACGCGGTCAAGTACGACGCCTTGGAGTACAGCGAGGTCATCTCGCGGGACCTCAAGGTCGCCGACGCCACCGCGATCACCCTGTGCCGTGACAACAAGCTGCCGATCCTCGTCTTCGAGCTGCTCGCCGAGGGAAACATCTCGCGAGCCGTAAAGGGTGAGAAGATCGGCACGCTCGTCAACGACCAGGGCACGCGGGGCTAACCGCCCGCACCCGGGGATGGACAACAGGCTGCCGGTCGGACACCGTGCAGGAAAGACGCGCGCAGGGGCCAGGCTCTGCCTTCTGAAAACCAGGAGCACATGGTGATTGAAGAGACCCTCCTCGAGGCCGAGGAGAAGATGGAGAAGGCCGTCATCGTCGCGAAGGACGACTTCGCCGCGATCCGCACCGGCCGTGCGCACCCCGCGATGTTCAACAAGATCGTGGCCGAGTACTACGGCGCCATCACGCCCATCAACCAGCTGGCGTCCTTCTCGGTGCCGGAGCCCCGGATGGCCGTGGTCTCCCCGTTCGACGTCAGCGCGCTGCGCAACATCGAAGAGGCGATCCGCAACTCGGACCTCGGCGTCAACCCGAGCAACGACGGCCGCATCATCCGGGTGGTGTTCCCGCAGCTGACCGAGGAGCGCCGCAGGGACTACATCAAGGTCGCGCGGAGCAAGTCGGAGGACGCGAAGATCTCGATCCGCGCGATCCGCCGCAAGGCCAAGGAGACCCTCGACAAGCTCGTCAAGGACGGCGAGTCCGGTGAGGACGACGTGCGTCGCGCCGAGAAGGAGCTCGACGACACGACGAGCAAGTACACGGCCCAGATCGACGAGCTGCTCAAGCACAAGGAAGCCGAGCTGCTCGAGGTCTGACGGACCGCTGCGACACCGCGGTACGACCGTTCGTTCTCCCGGGGGGTGACCCCCGCACCCCCCGCCAGAACACCAGGCCGGACGCCTGGTCCGGAACAACAACGCGAGGCGAAACTCAGTGAACGACTCCTCCTGGAGTGCCACGCCGCGCTCCGGCCACTGGGAAACGCCGGCGGGGGGACCGGGCGACGGCTCGGCGGGTTTCGCGCAGGATGCGCTCGACGCAGCGCAGACTCGTCGTATGCCGCCTGAGCCGTCACCGGAACCGGAACCCGTCCCGCCCGTGAAGAAGTCCGCAGGTCGCAACCTGCGGGCCGCGATAGGGGTCGGCGTCGGCATGGGCGCGGTCATCGTCGCGTCGCTGTTCATCGTCAAGGCCGCCTTCGTCGGTGTGGTGGCGCTCGCCGTCGTCGTCGGCCTGTGGGAGCTCACCTCCCGGCTCGCGGAGAAGAAGTCCATCCGCATCCCGCTCGTACCGCTCGCGGTCGGCGGGGTCGCCATGGTCGTCGCGGGCTACGCGCGCGGCGCCGAGGGCGCGTGGGTCGCCATGGCGCTCACCTCGCTCGCCATCCTCGTCTGGCGGATGACCGAGCCGCCGGAGAACTACCTGCGGGATGTCACCGCCGGCATCTTCGCCGCCTTCTACGTGCCGTTCCTCGCCACCTTCGTGTCGATGATGCTCGCCGCGGACGACGGCCCCTGGCGGGTCCTCGTCTTCCTGCTGCTCACCGTGATCAGCGACACAGGCGCCTACGCCGTCGGCTGGCGCTTCGGCCGCCGCCTCCTCGCCCCGCGCATCAGCCCCGGCAAGACCCGCGCCGGCCTCTTCGGCGCCATCGCCTTCGCCATGACGGCCGGCGCCCTGTCGATGCAGTACCTGATCGACGACGGCAAATGGTGGCAGGGCCTGATCCTGGGCCTGGTCGCAGCGGTCAGCGCCACCCTCGGCGACCTCGGCGAATCCATGATCAAGCGCGACCTCGGCATCAAGGACATGGGCACCCTCCTCCCCGGCCACGGCGGCATCATGGACCGCCTCGACTCCCTCCTCCCCACGGCCCCGGTGGTCTGGCTGCTCATGGTCGTCTTCGTGGGGACCGGCTGACCTCCGCGCGTCTGCGACACTGGTAGGACCATGCCTGTACCCGGAGAACTCACCTTTGCCGTGCCGCGTGGGGCCAAGAAGCCCCCGCGGCACCTCGCCGACCTGACCCCTGCCGAGCGACGGGAGGCGGTTGTCGAGCTGGGCGAGAAGCCGTTCCGCGCCAAGCAGCTGTCGCAGCACTACTTCGCGCGGTACGACGACGACCGGGCCGCCTGGACGGATATTCCGGCGGCCTCGCGCGACAAGCTCGCGGACGGGCTGCTGCCCGAGATGATGTCGGTCGTGCGGCACATCAGCTGTGACGACGACACCACGCGCAAGACGCTGTGGCGGCTGTTCGACGGGACGCTCGTCGAGTCGGTGCTGATGCGGTACCCGGACCGGGTGACCATGTGCATCAGTTCGCAGGCGGGCTGCGGGATGAACTGCCCGTTCTGTGCGACCGGGCAGGCGGGGCTGGACCGGAACCTGTCGACGGCCGAGATCGTGCACCAGATCGTGGCCGGGATGAAGTCGCTGCGCGACGGCGAGATCCCCGGTGGTCCGGCCCGGCTGAGCAACATCGTGTTCATGGGCATGGGCGAGCCGCTGGCCAACTACAACCGCGTCATCGGCTCGATCCGCCGGCTGACGGACCCGGAGCCGGACGGGCTGGGGCTGTCGCAGCGCGGGATCACCGTGTCGACGGTCGGGCTGGTGCCGGCGATGCTGCGGTTCGCCGACGAGGGCTTCAAGTGCCGGCTCGCGGTGTCGCTGCACGCCCCGGACGACGAGCTGCGCGACACCCTGGTGCCGGTCAACACCCGCTGGAAGGTGCGCGAGGTGCTGGACGCCGCGTGGCACTACGCGGAGGTGTCCGGCCGCCGGATCTCCATCGAGTACGCGCTGATCAAGGACATCAACGACCAGGCGTGGCGGGCGGACCTGCTCGGGCGGCTGCTCAAGGGCAAGCGCGTGCATGTGAACCTCATCCCGCTCAACCCCACCCCGGGGTCCAAGTGGACGGCTTCGCGGCCGGAGGACGAGCGGGCGTTCGTGCGGATGCTGGAGTCGCACGGGGTGCCGGTGACCGTCCGTGACACGCGCGGCAGCGAGATCGACGGAGCGTGCGGGCAGCTGGCGGCCTCCGAAGGCTGAGACGCCTGCCGGGTGTCGGCGGGCGCGCTGCTATCGTGGCGCTCGTAGATTCGTACAAATGAACATTTCCGACAGGGGAGCGCACCAGCGCTGAGAGTGCGGCCACCGGCGAAGCCGGTGCGGCCGCAGACCCTCGGACCTGATCCGGGTAATGCCGGCGTAGGGAGTCAACCGCTCATGAACACCAACCTTCGGCGCGCCGCGACAGCGGTCGTGGCCACCGCCCTCGGCGCGACAGCGCTGGCCGCCTGTGGCGGCTCCGGCGACAAGGCCGACGGCTCGAAGACGGCGACGCCGTCGAAGACCGTCACCCTCGTCAGCCATGACTCCTTCGCCGCCTCGCCCGCGGTGCTGAAGGAGTTCACCAAGGAGACCGGCTACACCGTCAAGGTGCTGGCCGGCGGTGACGCGGGCGCGGCCGTGAACCAGGCGATCCTGTCGAAGGGGCACCCGCAGGGCGATGTCTTCTTCGGCGTCGACAACACGCTGCTGTCGAGGGCTCTCGACAACGACCTGTTCACGCCGTACGAGGCCAAGGGCCTGGACCAGGTCCCGGCGGCGCTGCAGCTCGACAAGGACAAGCACCGGGTCACCCCGGTCGACTCCGGCGACGTCTGCGTCAACTACGACCGCAAGTACTTCGCCGCGCACCAGCTGGCCGTGCCGGCGACCTTCGACGACCTGATCAAGCCGGAGTACAAGAACCTGCTGGTCACGGAGAACTCCGCGACGTCCTCGCCGGGCCTGGCCTTCCAACTCGGCACGATCGCGAAGTACGGCGATGGGGGCACCTCCCAGGGCGGAGCCTCTGGGGGAGGGTGGCAGGACTACTGGAAGAAGCTCAAGGCCAACGGCGTCGAGGTCGTCGACGGCTGGGAGCAGGCGTACAACGACCGCTTCTCCGGCTCGGCCGGCGGCAAGGGCAAGGGCGACAAGCCGCTCGTCGTCTCGTACGCCTCCAGCCCGCCCGCCGAGGTGCTGGGCGTCACGCCGCAGCCGGCCCAGGGGCCGACCGGTGTAGCGACCGGTACATGCTTCCGGCAGATCGAGTTCGCCGGGCTGCTCAAGGGCGGCAAGAACGACGCGGGTGGCAAGGCGCTGCTGGACTTCCTGCTGAGCAAGACGTTCCAGCAGGACATGCCGCTGCAGATGTTCGTGAACCCGGCCCGCCAGGACGCGGCGCTGCCCGCCGAGTTCACCAAGTACGGCGTGAAGATCGACGCCCCGCCCACCGTGGCGCCCGACGAGATCGCCAAGAACCGTGACCAGTGGGTCAAGACATGGTCCTCGCTCGTCCTGAAGTAGGGACTCCCGAAGCGGCTCCCGGGGAGCCGCGCCGCGGGACTCCGGCGAGGAGCCCGCGGCGCGCCCCGCGGGCCGCCGCGGTGCGGCTCGGTCTGATGGCGGTGCCCACCGCGTTCTTCGCGGTCTTCTTCGCCTACCCGGTGGCCGCCATCGTCACCCGGGGGCTGCGCGAGGGCGGCCGGTGGCGGTTCGGCCGGATCGGCGAGGTGCTGACCGACCCGGAGATCCTGCGGGTGCTGTGGTTCACCGCCTGGCAGGCGGTCGTCTCGACCGGGCTGACGCTGCTGGTCGCACTCCCGGCGGCGTATGTCTTCGCCCGCTTCGAGTTCCCGGGCAAGCGGCTGCTGCGGGCGGTGGTGGCGGTGCCGTTCGTGCTGCCCACGGTCGTGGTCGGCTCGGCGTTCCTGGCGCTGCTGGGCCGCGGCGGCATGCTCGACGACCTGTGGGGCGTCCGGCTGGACACCACCGTGTGGGCGATCCTGCTCGCTCACGTCTTCTTCAACTTCGGCGTCGTCGTCCGGTCCGTCGGCGGTCTGTGGTCGCAGCTCGACCCGCGCCAGGAGGAGGCCGCCCGGGTCCTGGGCGCCGGCCGCTTCGAGGCCTGGCGCCGGGTGACGCTGCCGGCGCTGGGACCGGCCGTGGCCGCCGCCGCGCTGATGGTCTTCCTCTTCACCTTCACGTCCTTCGGCGTGATCCAGATCCTCGGCGGGCCGAAGTACTCCACGCTGGAAGTGGAGATCTACCAGCAGACCGCGCAGTTCCTCGACCTGCCGACGGCCGCCGTCCTCACCCTCGTGCAGTTCGCGGCGGTCGCCACGATCCTCGCGCTGCACGCGTGGACGGTGCGCCGCCGGGAGAGCACGCTCAAGCTCGTCGACGCCGCGCACACCTCGCGGCGCCCGCGCGGCGCCGCCCAATGGGCGCTGCTGTGGGCGGTGCTGGCCGTCATCGTGCTGCTGATCCTGGTGCCGCTCGGCGTCCTGGTGGCGCGTTCGCTGGACGGGCCCGACGGCTACGGCCTCACCTTCTACCGGGCGCTGCTCTCGGTCCCGGAGACCGGCGGCACCTTCGTCGTCGCGCCCATCGAGGCGGTCTGGAACTCCCTGCAGTACGCGGCGGTGGCCACGCTCATCGCGCTGCTGGTGGGCGGCCTCGCCGCCGCCGCGCTGACCCGGCGCGCGGGCAGGCTGGTGCGGGGCTTCGACGCGCTGCTGATGCTGCCGCTGGGCACCTCGGCGGTGACCGTCGGCTTCGGCTTCCTCATCACCCTCGACGAGCCCCCGCTGGATCTGCGGTCGACGTGGCTGCTGGTGCCGCTGGCGCAGGCGCTGGTCGGTGTGCCGTTCGTGGTCCGCACGATGCTGCCCGTGCTGCGCGCGGTCGACGAACGGCTGCGGGAGGCGGCAGCGGTGCTGGGCGCCTCGCCGTGGCGCGCCTGGCGCGAGGTGGACCTGCCGCTGGTGCGGCGCGCGCTGCTGATCGCGGCGGGCTTCGCGTTCGCCGTCTCGCTCGGCGAGTTCGGCGCGACCGTCTTCATCGCGCGGCCCGACAACCCGACCCTGCCGGTGGCGGTGGCCCGGCTCCTCGGGCGTGCCGGGGAGCTCAACTACGGGCAGGCGATGGCCCTGAGCACCGTTCTGATGCTGGTGTGCGCGGGCGCGCTGCTGGCACTGGAGCGGCTGCGCACCGACCGTTCAGGAGAGTTCTAGATGACGCAGTCCTCCACTCCGCTGCTGCGGCTCGACGGTGTGACGGTCCGCTTCGGGGAGCGCGCGGCGCTCGACGCCGTGGACCTGGAGGTCGTCGCGCACGAGACGGTGTGCGTCCTGGGCCCCAGCGGCAGCGGCAAGTCCACCCTGCTGCGGGCGGTGGCCGGGCTGCAGGCGGTGGACGCCGGCCGGGTGCTGCTGGACGGCCGTGACCAGGCGGGCGTTCCCACCCACCGGCGCGGTCTCGGCCTGATGTTCCAGGACCACCAGCTGTTCCCGCAGCGGGACGTCGGCGGCAACGTCGCCTTCGGACTGCGGATGCGGGGGACCCGGCGCGACGAGGTGGACCGCACGGTCGCCGGACTGCTCGACATGGTGGGCCTGCCGGGTGCGCAGCGGCGGGCCATCGCCGCGCTGTCCGGCGGGGAGCAGCAGCGCGTCGCGCTGGCGCGCGCGCTGGCCCCCGAGCCGAAGCTGCTGATGCTGGACGAGCCGCTCGGCCAGCTCGACCGCGGGCTGCGCGAGCGGCTCGTCGTCGAACTGCGCCAGCTGTTCGGCCGGCTCGGCACGACGGTGCTGGCCGTCACCCACGACCAGGGCGAGGCGTTCGCGCTCGCCGACCGGGTCGTGGTCATGCGCGACGGTCTGATCGCGCAGACCGGCACCCCGCTGGAGGTGTGGCAGCGGCCCGCCTCCGAGTTCGTCGCCCGCTTCCTCGGCTTCGACAACGTCGTCGAGGCGACCGTGCACGGCGAGGCGGCCGACACCCCCTGGGGCAAGGTGCCGGTGCAGCCCGGCGCGCCCCAGGGGCCGTGCCGGCTGCTGGTCCGCCCCGCCGGGGTGCGGCTGACCGGCGTCCGCGACGGGCTGCCCTGCACGGTGACGGCCAGGACGTTCCGCGGCGACCTGGTCACCCTGCTGCTGCGCCCGGCGGACGGGCCGCCGCTGGAGGCGGCCTGCTCGCTGCGGGACGCCCCGGAGGCCGGTACCGAGGTGGGTGTCACCTTCACCGCTCAGGACGTCGTGGTCCTCAGCGTCCAGCCGGGCTCATCGACCGGTAACTGACGCGGTGAGCCGGGCCAGCGCCTCCGGCGCCTCGTCGACGGAGTCGACCAGGGCGATACGGGCAGCCATCGGGCGGTCCTTCGCCAGTGCTTCGAGCAGTGGCCAGGTGGGCAGGTCACGGGTCCAGTGCTCGCGGTTCACCAGCACCATCGGGGTCGGGACGCCCCGGGACTCGTAGTAGTTCGGCGTAGCGTTGTCGAAGATCTCCTGGACGGTGCCGGCCGCGCCCGGCAGGAAGATCACGCCGGCGGTGCAACGCGCCAGCAGACCGTCCTCGCGGACCGCGTTGGCGAAGTACTTGGCGATGTGCGAGGCGAACGCGTTCGGCGGCTCGTGCCCGTAGAACCAGGTGGGGATGCCGACGGACGCGCCGCCGTCCGGCCAGCGCTCCCGGACGGCGAACGCGGCCGACGCCCAGTCGCCGATCGACGGGGTGAACAACGGCGCCTTCGCCACGATCCGCAGCGCCTCGCCGAGCACCTCGTCCCCGAACGGGGCCGTGTAGGCACCCAGGTTCGCCGCCTCCATGGCGCCCGGGCCGCCCCCGGTGGCGACGGTCAGTCCCGAGCGGGCGAGCGTCCGGCCGAGGAGGGCGGCGCCCGCGTACGCGTCCTTGCCGCGCGCCATCGCGTGGCCGCCCATGACACCGACCACCCGTTCACCGGTGAGCAGTTCGTCGAGCGCGTCCGAGACGGCGTCGTCGTGGATGCTGCGCAGCATCGACGCGAGTATGTCGCCGCCGGCCCTGGTCCGCTGGAACCACTCGTAGGCGCGGGCGTCCGGAGTCGTTTCGTACCCGGCGGGCAGCCCTTCGTAGAGCGCTTCGGGGGTGTACAGCGTGCCCCGGTACGGATCGAACGGAAGGTACGGGACCGGCGGGAACACCATCGCCCCGCACGCCCGGACATGTGCGAGCGCAGCGGGCTCCATGGGGCAGCCCAGGAACACCGCCCCCACCGGGTCCAGGGCCAGCAGCGCGGCCGTACGGTCCGTCAGATCGACGGCCTGCAGCCGGTATCCGGCGAGCGAACCGGTGGCGGCCACCCGGTCGAACTCCGCGGGCGATTCGATCTCGTGGTCAGGGGCGCCGCTCTGCGGCGTGGAGTCGGTCAGCACCGCTGCACCCTAGCGGCAGGCACCGAACGCGCGACACGGTCTAGACCGCCAGCGGGGACGCCGCGAGTTGCGCGATGAGGACGGTCAGCGGGATGACGACCACCAGCACCACCGCACAGCGCAGTCCGGCGGCGGCGCGCAGCAGGCTCGCGGGGACGCCGAGCTGGACGAGGGCGGCGGTGGAGTGCTCGCGGGTGCGGCGGGCTTCGAGCGCGGCGGTGAGCACGGTCCCGAGCGCGCAGATCGTGATCAGGGCGGCGGCGAGGCCGGTGAGCGGGCCGAGTTCGCGGTCGCCGGTGCCGTAGAGCTCCAGGGCGGCCAGCGCCCCGGCCGTGACGGCGCACAGTACGCCGACCGGGCGGCCGATCCGGGGCGACTCCTCCTGGAGGGTGCGGCCCGCGAGCAGCCGCAGGGCGCCAGGGCGGTGGAGGGCCAGCAGACGTCCGCAGGCGTGGACGAGGCCGGGACCGGCCAGGACCATGCCGGCCGCGGTCAGCGCCCAGCCGGCCAGCACGGTGGGGGCGGCGCTGCCGAGGCCGCCGGGCAGCGGCAGCAGGTCCGTCGCGGTCGAGCGGCTCAGGTTGTCGGCGGTCACCTCGATGGCGAGACCGATGGCGGTGAGCGCGGCGCCCCACGGCAGGCCGGCGGGGGCGGTCACCGCGGAGAGGGTGCCCGGGTCCTCCGCGTCGGCCGACGCCGGAGCCGAGGGGGCGGCCCGGCGCGGCCACAGGCTGGCGGCGCTGGCCGCCGCGGCGAGCAGCGGTACGGCGGCGAGCAGCGTCAGCGCGCCCGCGACGGGCAGCGGACGGTCCGAGCCGAACGCGTCGGGGGCCGTTCCGCCGCGCACCTCAAGGAAGACCAGCAGGGCGACGACACTGCCCAGCGCGCACGACAGTGCGGTGGTCGCGGCGGCCAGCAGCGGCACCCCGCCGCGGCCGAGACCGGCCGCGGCGAGCCCGGAGTGCAGCCGTCCGCTGGGCTCGGACCGGGAGACGGTCACCGAGAGCTGCAGGGCGGCGGCGAACGGGACCACGCACCAGGCGAGCCGGGCGCCGGCCGCCGACGGGTTCCCGGGGTGCCCCATGGCGTAGCCGAGCGCGGCCAGCAGCAGAAAGCCGGTACCCGCGGACGTGGCGGCGACCAGCAGCCGGCGGAGCAGGACCGTGGGGGCGGATCCGCGGGCTACACGGAGGCTGAGCACGACGCGGCACCCTCCCGGTCCTGGGCGGGCATGGCGGCCGCCGGCCGCCCGTCGACCAGGGTGATGACCCGGTCGGCCACGGCGGCGACCTCGGGATCGATGGTGGCGAGCACCACGGTGATGCCGTGCGAACGCGCGGCGCTGGTCAGCATCCGCAGGACCTGGGCGCGGTCCGCGCGGTGCAGCGGCGCGGTGGGCTCGTCGGCGAAGACGATTTCGGGGAGGGTGACCAGGGCGCGGGCGATGGCCACCCGCTGGCGCTGCGCCTGGAGCAGTTCTGCGGGCCGTTTGCGGGCCACCGAGCCGACGTCGAGGCGGTCCAGCCACTCCTGTGCGGTGGTCTTGGCCGTGCGGTGCGGAATGCCGCAGAGCAGCAGCGGCAGGGCGGCGTTCTCCCGGGCGGTGAGTTCCGGCAGCAGCTGCGGGGTGCCGCCGATCCAGCCGAAGCGGTCGCGGCGCAGCCGCTCGCGCGCGGCCAGCGGGAGGGTGTGCACCGGTGCGCTGTTGAACCACACCTCGCCCTGGTCGGGCAGCAACTGCCCGGCCAGGCAGCGCAGCAGGGTCGTCTTGCCGGAGCCGCGCGGTCCCAGCAGGCCGAGGATCTCGCCCTCGCGCACACCCAGCGAGACGCCGAGCAGCGCGGGAGAGCCCTGGAAGGAGTGGCGCAGGGCGCGGGCCCAGAGCACATCGTTGTCGGGCGGGGCCACCATTGCCGATTACCTCCGCGAGTCGTTCCCCCTGGCTCGGTCAACGAATGCGGGGGAGACCGGTCACTGCGTTGGCAGGCTAAGGATTTCCCGGACCCGATCGGGTGAGCCACGGCGCCGGGGTCGCCCGAACGGCCGCATATGACGTCTCGTCCCAGGAGCTGACCCCGGAAACGCGGCGGCGCGCCGGGCGGACCCCCGTAGGGGCCGCCCGGCGCGCCGGGGTGGATCACCGCGAAGCGGTCAGAGCTTGGTCCACGCCTCGGTGAGGACGGCGCGGAGGATGCCCTCGATCTCGTCGAAGGTCTCCTGGGTGGAGATCAGCGGCGGAGCGAGCTGGACGACCGGGTCGCCCCGGTCGTCGGCCCGGCAGTACAGACCGTTCTCGAAGAGCGCCTTCGACAGGAAGCCGTACAGGACGCGCTCGGTCTCCTCGTCCGTGAAGGACTCCTTGGTGACCTTGTCCTTGACGAGCTCGATGCCGTAGAAGAAGCCGTTGCCGCGGACGTCGCCGACGATCGGCAGGTCGTGCAGCTTCTTCAGCGTGTTGAAGAACGCGTCCTCGTTGTCGAGCACGTGCTGGTTGAGGCCCTCGCGCTCGAAGATGTCGAGGTTCGCGATGCCGACCGCCGCGGAGACCGGGTGCCCGCCGAACGTGTAGCCGTGCAGGAAGGTGTTGTCACCCTTGTAGAACGGCTCGGCCAGCTTGTCGGAGATGATGCAGGCGCCGATCGGGGAGTAGCCCGAGGTCATGCCCTTGGCGCAGGTGATCATGTCCGGGATGTAGTCGAACTTGTCGCACGCGAACATGGTGCCGAGGCGGCCGAAGGCGCAGATGACCTCGTCGGAGACGAGCAGCACGTTGTACTTGTCGCAGATCTCGCGGACCCGCTGGAAGTACCCGGGCGGCGGCGGGAAGCAGCCGCCGGCGTTCTGCACCGGCTCCAGGAAGACACAGGCGACGGTCTCCGGGCCCTCGAACAGGATCTCCTGCTCGATCTGGTCGGCGCAGTACCGGCCGTAGGCCTCCGGGTCGTCGCCGAAGATCGGGGAGCGGTAGATGTTGGTGTTGACCACCTTGTGCGCACCGGGGACCAGCGGCTCGAAGGGAGCCTTGAGGGCCGGCAGGCCGGTGATCGACAGGGCGCCCTGCGGGGTGCCGTGGTAGGCGACCGCGCGGGAGATGACCTTGTACTTGGTCGGCTCACCCGTGAGCTTGAAGTACTGCTTGGCGAGCTTCCAGGCGGTCTCGACCGCCTCACCGCCACCGGTGGTGAAGAAGACCTTGTTCAGGTCGCCGGGGGCGTAGTTCGCCAGCCGCTCGGCCAGTTCCACGGCCTTGGGGTGGGCGTACGACCAGATGGGGAAGAAGGCCAGTTCCTGGGCCTGCTTGTACGCGGTCTCGGCGAGCTCGTGGCGGCCGTGACCGGCGTTGACCACGAACAGCCCGGAGAGGCCGTCGAGGTACTTCTTGCCCTTGTCGTCGTAGATGTACGTGCCCTCGCCGCGCACGATGGTCGGCACAGGGGCGTTCTCGTACGACGACATGCGGGTGAAGTGCATCCACAGGTGGTCGTACGCGGTCTTCGAGAGGTCCGCGTTCATGGCTATCTGGTTCCCCAGGTGTAGGTCTGCTTCCGGAGCTTCAGGTAAACGAAACTCTCGGTGGTCCGCACGCCGGGCAGGGCGCGGATCCGCTTGTTGATCATTTCCAGCAGGTGGTCGTCGTCCTCGCAGACGATCTCGATCAGCAGATCGAAGGAACCCGCCGTGATGACGACGTACTCGACCTCGCCCATCTCGGCGAGGGCGTCGGCGACCGGTTCTATGTCGCCCTCGACGTTGATGCCGACCATCGCCTGCCGCCGGAATCCGACGGTGAGCGGGTCGGTCACGGCGACGATCTGCATGACCCCCTGGTCCTGCAGTTTCTGGACGCGCTGCCGTACGGCCGCCTCGGAGAGGCCTACGGCCTTGCCGATCGCGGCGTAGGGCCTGCGCCCGTCCTCCTGGAGCTGCTCGATGATCGCCTTGGAGACGGAGTCGAGCACTCCGGAGCCGGTGGTGCTCTTCGGATCCGTACTACGAGTGGCCACGAGTCCCACTGTGCAGGAGAGGTCGACGGTCCCGCAACCCCTGAACGATGAAATTCGTGGTTCTGGTGCTCGAATCTCACTGATTCCATCGTTCTGGGGATCTGGGTATGTCGAACACGGCAGTGATGCGACTAGGCTCGATTACTCTGGAAGCGTCTCACCCATCGGACACAGGACAGGAGAGGTGCAGTGAGCGAGCTCAAGCGTCTGCGCAACTACATCAATGGAGAGTTCCGCGACGCCGCCGACGGGCGGACCACGGATGTGGTGAACCCTGCCACCGGTGAGGTCTACGCCACCGCGCCGCTGTCCGCCGCCGCCGACGTCGACGCCGCCATGGCCGCCGCCGAGGCGGCGTTCCCGGCCTGGCGCGACGCCACTCCCTCGGTACGCCAGCGGGCCCTGCTGAAGGTCGCCGACGCGATCGAGGCACGGGCGGACGAGCTGGTCGCGGTGGAGAGTGAGAACACCGGCAAGCCGCTCGGCCTCACCGCCAGCGAGGAACTGCCGCCGATGGTCGACCAGATCCGCTTCTTCGCGGGTGCGGCCCGACTGCTCGAGGGCCGCTCCGCCGGCGAGTACATGGAGGGCATGACCTCCATCGTCCGCCGCGAGCCGGTCGGCGTCTGCGCGCAGGTCGCGCCGTGGAACTACCCGATGATGATGGCCGTCTGGAAGTTCGCCCCGGCGATCGCCGCGGGCAACACCGTCGTCCTCAAGCCGTCGGACACCACCCCTGCCTCGACGGTGCTGCTCGCCGAGATCCTCGGCGAGGTGCTGCCCAAGGGCGTGTTCAACGTCGTCTGCGGCGACCGCGAGACCGGCCGCGCCATGGTCGAGCACAAGGTCCCGGCGATGGCCTCCATCACCGGTTCCGTCCGGGCCGGCATGCAGGTCGCCGAGAGCGCCGCCAAGGACGTCAAGCGCGTCCACCTGGAGCTCGGCGGCAAGGCGCCCGTGGTGGTCTTCGGCGACGCCGACATCGCCAAGGCGGTCGAGGACATCTCGGTCGCGGGCTTCTTCAACGCCGGCCAGGACTGTACGGCCGCCACCCGCGTGCTCGTCCACGAGTCGATCCACGACGAGTTCACCACCGCGCTCGCCAAGGCCGCCGCCGACACCAAGACCGGCGCCGCGGACGACGAGGACGTGCTCTACGGCCCGCTGAACAACGCCAACCAGCTCGCCCAGGTCAGCGGCTTCATCGAGCGGCTGCCGGCACACGCCAAGGTCGAGGCGGGCGGCCACCGGGTCGGCGACAAGGGCTACTTCTACGCCCCGACCGTCGTCTCCGGCCTCAAGCAGGACGACGAGATCATCCAGAACGAGGTCTTCGGACCGGTCATCACCATCCAGCCCTTCACCGACGAGGAGCAGGCCGTCGAGTACGCCAACGGCGTCGAGTTCGCCCTCGCCTCCTCGGTGTGGACCAAGGACCACGGCCGCGCGATGCGGATGTCCAAGCGTCTCGACTTCGGCTGTGTGTGGATCAACACCCACATCCCGCTGGTCGCCGAGATGCCGCACGGCGGCTTCAAGAAGTCCGGCTACGGCAAGGACCTCTCCGCCTACGGCTTCGAGGACTACACCCGCATCAAGCACGTCATGACGTCCCTGGACGGCTGACCCGCCCCTGCCCCAGCGGCACCCCGGCCCCGGACGCGCACGCCGCGTCCGGGGCCGTCGCACGTCCCGGCCGCGAGACACAGTGTCAGGCAGTTGGGGGGTACGGCTGACGGATCGCTCGTTGCCCCGGGCATCCGGCGGAAGGGAGGGTGTGCCGCATGAGTGATCTCTCCCGTCGTTCGGTGCTGCGTGGATTCGGGCTGGCAGGGCTGCTGGCAGCCGCCTCGGCATGCGGTGTACCGCCGGCGCACATAGACGCGGCGGACCGGGCGGCCCGCGACCGTTCGGCGCAGGACAAGAAGCTGAACTTCGCGAACTGGCCGCTCTACATCGACGTCGACGAGAAGAACGCGCAGAAGCGTCCGACCCTCGACGCCTTCACCGCGCGCAGCGGGATCAAGGTCCAGTACACCGAGGAGATCAACGACAACGACGAGTTCTTCGGGAAGATCAGCCCGGCCCTCATGAACCACCAGGACATCGGCCGCGACCTGATCGTCGTCAGCGACTGGATGGCCGCGCGGTACGTACGCCTGGGCTGGGTGCAGCAGATGGACCGCTCCCGGCAGCCCAACGTCACCAAGTACCTCGACCCGTTGCTGCGGAACCCCGCCTTCGACCGGGGCCGCCGGTCCGCCGTGCCGTGGCAGTCCGGGATCACCGGCATCGCCTACAACAAGAAGGCGCTCGGCCGCGAGATCAAGCACGTGTCGGACCTGTGGGCCCCGGACCTCAAGGGGAAGGTGACGCTGCTGTCCGGGATGGACGAGGCGTTCGCGCTGCTCATGCAGGGACAGGGCGTCGACGTCGCCAAGTGGACGGCGGACGACTTCCACCGGATGACGGACCAGGTGGCTTCTCTGGTGCGCAGCAAGCAGATCCGGCGCTTCACCGGCAACGACTACACCAAGGACCTGTCGTCCGGCGATGTGCTGGCCTGCCAGGCGTACTCGGGCGATGTCGTCCAACTGCAGTCCGACAACCCGGACATCGAGTTCGTGGTGCCCCAGGAGGGCGCGGAACTGTGGGCCGAGAGCCTGATGATCCCGAACCTGGCCGAGCACAAGAGCAACGCCGAGGCGCTCGTCGACTATTACTACGACCCCGAGGTCGCGGCCGAACTCGCCGCCTACGTCAACTACGTCTGCCCGGTGCCGGCCGCACGCGATGTGCTCGCCTCGTCCAAGGACGAGGACACCGCAGCCCTCGCCGAGGACCCGCTGATCTTCCCGGACGACGAGATGCGCAAGCGGCTCGTGGTGGCCCGCGACATCACGCCGGAGGAGCGCCCGGAGTTCGAGAACCGGTGGAACCTGATCGTCGGCCTGTGATCAGGGCCGGTGATCCGGGCGGGCCGTCGAGGAGTCCGCGCAGGACGTCCAGGCGGTTGGTGGTGACCGAGTCGACGCCGAGGCCGAGCAGCCGCGCCATGGTGCGGCGCAGGTCGGCGGTCCAGGCCGCCACGAGCAGCTCCCGCTCGTGCGCCCAGCGGACCAGCGGCGGATCGATCAGCCCGAACCGCAGATTGATCCACCGCGGCCGGACGGCGTCGAGCAGTGCCTGCCCGGGCAGCGCCGAGGTCTTCCAGGTCAGGGCGATCTCGGCGGCCGGGTCGTGCCGCCGCACGGCGAGCATGGCGCCGGCCTCGCCGCAGTAGTACGCGCGGGACTCCGCTCCCGCGTCCCGTACGGCGGCCACCGAGGGCCCGGCCTGGTCCGCGGCGGTCAGGTCGAGCAGCGCCCGGCCGGTCCCGTGCCCGGTGACGGCGGTCAGCGCGTCGTGCAGCGTCGGCACGCCGCCGGCCGTGCGCCGCCGCACCTCCTCGGCGGTGAGTTCGGCGACGGCGTCCCGGTGCCCCCACAGCCGCTTCAGCGTCGGGTCGTGCAGGAGCACGGGGACGCCGTCGCGGGTGAGGCGCACGTCGATCTCCACCGCGTCGGCGCCCGCCCGCAGGGCGGAGCGCAGCGACGGCAGGGTGTTCTCGCGGTGGTGGAACGGGTCGCCGCGATGGGCGACGGCTAGGCCCTGTCCGACCCATCCCGCCTGGCCCGGAGCGCCTGGCACGCGCGCGCTCCCCCAGCTACCGCTGGGAGGTGCCCCCAGTTGTCGGCTCATCCACGTACGCCCGGTACGAGGATGACCCTCCGCCTTGCGATCGCACGCACCGGACGCCCCGGGCCCCGCCCTCCGGGCGGACGCCGCCATGTGTCGGACATGACCTAGCGCCACGCCGCCGTGTACGCGTCGATCTCGGCGGTGAGCCGCGTCTTGCCCGGCGCGTCGAGGAACGACGCCTCGACGGCGTTCTTCGCCAACCCGGCGACGCCGGCCGCGTCCAGGTCCAGCAGGCGGGCGGCGATCGCGTACTCGTTGTTCAGATCGGTGCTGAACATGGGCGGGTCGTCGCTGTTGATGGTGACGAGCACACCGGCCTCGACCATCTGCCGCAGTGGGTGCTCCTCGAGCGTGCGGACCGCGCGGGTGGCGATGTTGGAGGTCGGGCAGACCTCCAGCGCGATGCGGTGCTCGGCCAGGTGCTCCAGCAGCCGCGGGTCCTGGACCGAGCTGGTGCCGTGCCCGATCCGCTCGGCGCCGAGCAGGTTGATCGCGTCCCAGACGGTCTCCGGACCGGTGGTCTCGCCGGCGTGCGGCACGCTGTGCAGGCCGATCGCGCGCGCCCGGTCGAAGTACGGCTTGAACTGCGGGCGCGGCACACCGATCTCGGGGCCGCCGAGCCCGAAGCTGACCAGCCCCTCCGGCCGCAGCTCGGTCGCGATCCGCGCGGTCTCCTCGGCGGAGGCGAGCCCCGCCTCGCCGGGAATGTCGAAGCACCAGCGCAGCACGACCCCGAGCTCGGACTCGGCGGCCTTGCGGGCGTCCTCGATCGCCTCGACGAAGGCGCGGTCCGGGATGCCGCGGTTGGTCGAGGAATACGGCGTGACGGTCAGCTCGGCGTAGCGGATGTTCTGCCGGGCCATGTCGCGGGCGACCTCGAAGGTCAGCAGCCGCACGTCCTCGGCGTCGCGGATCAGGTCGACGACGGACAGGTACACGTCGATGAAGTGCGCGAAGTCACGGAAGGTGAAGTACTCGGCCAGCGCGGCGGGATCGCTGGGGACCCGGGAGTCCCGGTGCCGGGCGGCCAGTTCTGCGACGATCCTCGGCGAGGCGGATCCGACATGGTGGACATGCAGCTCGGCCTTGGGCAGCCCGGCGATGAAGGTGTCGAGGCCGGGTACGCGTCCGGGTGCGGTGTCGGTCATGCGGATCCTCCAGGCAAGTCAGCGGTGGAGCCATCGTAGACGGCGCCCCGGGTCGTGCGAGGGCCTTCCCCCGCCGTACGCAGGCCATAGCATTGCCGGACGTAGTCAGAGGAAGGCCGCAATGTCCGACCAGCCCGACAGCCCCGCGCCCCGCAACCCCTGGGCGCCGCCCGCGGACGTCCCGCCGCAGGCCGGACCGGGGCCGAGCCCGGCGGACACCGGCCCGCCGCTGCCGCCGCTGGCACCGGGAACGGACCATTACGCCGCCGGCCCTCCGTACGACCAACAGGGTCCCCACCCGGGTCAGTACCCGCCGTACGAGCAGTACCCGGGCTATCCCGGCTACCCGGGGTACCCGATGGGCCCGTACGGCGGCTGGACCCCCTCGCCGCGCAACGGCTACGGCCTCACCGCGCTCGTACTGGGCATCGTCGGCGCGGTGCTGTCGGTCATGTGCTTCTTCGCGGTCCTCGGCGCTCCGCTGGGCATCGCCGCGATCATCTTCGGGATCGTCGGACGCCGGATCGCCAAGCGCGGCGAGTCGACCAATCCCGGGCAGGCCCTGGCCGGGCTGATCCTCGGCATCGTCGCGACCGTGCTCTCCGCCGGAATGCTGATCACCATAGGCGTGTCGATAGGGAACGGCTGGCTGGACGAGGGCGACGGGATGCGCAAGCCCGACCAGGGCAGCTACGGATCACCGCTGTCCGTCGGCGAGACCGCCGAGTACGACGGCGGGCTGCAGGTCACGGTCGCCGATGTGCAGGACCCCGGCCCGGCGCAGACCGCCGAGAGCGCCGAGGGTGCCGCGGGTGCCGAGGGCGGTGACAGCGCGCTGAAGTTCACCGTCACGCTGAAGAACACCGGCGGCGACACGCAGAACCTGGACTACGCGGACGTGTCCGCGTACGCGGACCAGGCGGGGGACAACCCGCTCAAGGACATCTCGGGACAGGACGGCTTCAGCGGCCAGCTCGCCCCGGGCGCCGAGCGGTCGCTGGACTTCATCGTCGTCGTCCCCGACCCCTCCACCGATTCCGTCGAGGTCGACGTGTCCCCGGGCGACTCCTACGACTACGCGTACTGGGACGTGCCCGTTCCCGTTCCGGCCTCGTAGGTCCTGGCATGGCCCGCGGTCAGCGGCGTACGGCCTCCAGGGCCAGCAGCGCGACGTGCAGTGACAGGCACGACTCCACCTGGTCGAGGTCGACGCCCAGGATCCGTTCCACCCGGTGCAGCCGGTCGTAGAACGAGGGGCGGGACAGGTGTGCGGCATCGGCCGCCGCCGACTTGTTGCGGCCGTTGTCCAGATAGACGGAGAGGATGCGGACCAGGTCGGAGCCGTGTTCCGCGTCATGGGCGAGCAGCGGGCCCAGCTCGCGCTCGACGTAGGTCTGCAGCCGTGCGTCGTCGCGCAGCAGGTGCAGCAGTCCGCGCAGCCGCACGTCGGGCAGCCGGTAGTACGTCCCGGCCCTGCGCCGCTCCGCACCCCCCGGTGAACCGTGCAGCGCCGCGTCGGCGACCTGCGCCGCTTCCAGCAGGGTGCGCCGCGCGTCGCGCAGCGAGCCCACCGAGGAGCCGGCCGCCATCACGAACGCGGGCGCCTCGGACGCCGGGTCGACGATCCGGTCGAGCGCGGCGGCGAAGCCTTCCAGCGACCGGTGCTCCTCGTCGTGCGGGCCCAGCGACACCAGGACGCCGACCGCGCCGTCGTCGAGCGCCCCGGTCAGTGCGGTCAGCCCGCGCTCGCGCACCGCGAGCGCCACGTTCTCGGTGAAGTCCCGCAGCCGGGACTGCGCCTCCAGCGCCGCCGACGCCGGCCCGCCGCGCAGCCGCAGCATGACGCCGACCAGCCGGCGCCCTTCGAGCGGCACGCCCAGCGCCCGAGCGCGCAGCGCCACGTCGGAGACGGTCAGCGCGTGGGTGAGGATCCCGGAGAGCAGGGTGCGGTGGGTCTGGCGTTCCAGCGATTCGCGGTCGCGCTCCAGCAGCCGGTTGAGGGCCAGGGTGGCGGCGCCCCGTTCGAGGAGGACCGCGTGCCGGTGCGGACCGGTCGTCGTGACCGGGCGGCCCTCGCCCGAGGTGCGCGGCGGCGGACCGGGCTCGCCCACCAGCACGAGCCGGCCCCAGTCGCGGCCGCGCGCGCCGACCGAGGTGACGAGCCAGCCGGCCCGCCGGTCGTACCCGGTCCTGCCGGCCGGGGCCACCCCGCGCGAGCGCCGTTCCCAGCCGTCCAGCAGCGCCTCCGGGTCGTGGCCGGCCGGGTCGAAGGCCAGCACCTGGTGCGAGAGGTTCTCCAGCACGACCGGCGCGCCCGCCATCCGGGCCACCTCCCGGACGACCTCGTCGGCCTCCGCGCCCTCGACGGACAGTTCGTTGAAGGTCTGGTGCACGGCCTCCGAGGCGCGCAACTCGGTCAGCTGCGCGTCCACCACATGGGCGTGCACCGCCTGGGTGACGCTCACGAACCGCACCTCGGTGCGCAGCGCCACCAGCGGGAGGCCGCGCCGCTCGGCGGCCCTGACCAGCGGCCGCGGCAGCACATCGGCGTACCGCCGGCCCAACTCCACCACCAGCCCGGCCGCGCCGACGTCCGCGAGGGCGTCGATGTACTGGGCCAGCGACTCCTTGTCCTCCGGGAGCATCACGCCGGTCGTCAGCACCAGCTCGCCGCCCTGCAGCATCCCCGCGATGTCGGCCAGCTCGCTGATGTGCACCCAGCGCACCGGCCGGTGCAGCCCGGCGGTGCCCGCGACGACCCGCGGCGCGCCGCGGCGCAGCGCGTCGAGTTCCAGGACCTGGGCGACGGTGGGAAACACGGTGTGACCTCCGGTCGGGACGGCGTCCGGCGTGGCCTGACGCCACTGCCGGGGGCAGAGTGTAAAGCTCTCCGCGCCACCGGTTGCGGTGTGACGGTTACGCCGCGCGCAGCGCTCCGGCATCGTGCCTCGGGACGCCGGGGAAAGCCACTGTGTGGCAGATCACGGAAGACAGATTTCGTCGCGTAACCAAAAGGCAACAACGGAATCCCTTGTTGGCCCAAGGCTACTCTGCCAGGATCAGCCATCAATCCAGTCTTCGGCCACGGCGCCAAGCGGATGCGAGGAGACACCATGGACCACCGTTTCGACGTGAAGAACCGGTTCGCGGACGGGGCCCAGTACATCGCCGGAGCCTCGCGGCCGGGCACCTCAGGCCACCAGCACTCCGTGGTCGACCCGGCCACCGGTGACGCGGTGTACACCTACGAGCTCGCCGGGGCCGCGGACGTGGACGCCGCCGTCGCCGCCGCGAAGGCCGCCCTCCCCGGCTGGTCCGGTGCCACCCCGGCTGAGCGTTCCACCGCGATGCACCGCTTCTCCGAGGTGCTGGCCGAGCAGGCCGACGACCTGGCCTTCGTGGAGTCGCTGCAGTGCGGCAAGCCGCTGCGGCTGAGCGCCGGGTTCGACGTACCGGGCACCGTCGACAACACCGCGTTCTTCGCGGGGGCCGCCCGCCATCTGGAGGGCAAGGCCGCCGGTGAGTACTCGGCCGACCACACCTCCTACGTGCGCCGTGAGCCGGTCGGCGTCGTCGGCTCGATCGCGCCCTGGAACTACCCGCTGCAGATGGCGGCCTGGAAGGTCCTGCCGGCCATCGCCGCGGGCAACACCATCGTGCTCAAGCCCGCCGAGCTGACCCCGCTGACCTCGCTGATGTTCGCCCGCGCGGCCACCGAGGCCGGTATCCCGGACGGTGTGGTCAACATCGTCAGCGGCGCGGGCAAGGAGGCCGGCGAACACCTCGTCGGCCACCCCGACGTCGCCATGACCTCCTTCACCGGCTCCACCGGCGTCGGCAAGCGCGTCGCCGAGATCGCCATCCGCACCGTCAAGCGGCTGCACCTGGAACTCGGCGGCAAGGCGCCCTTCGTGGTCTTCGACGACGCGGACCTGGAAGCGGCCGTGCACGGCGCGGTCGCCGGCTCTCTGATCAACACCGGCCAGGACTGCACCGCCGCGACCCGCGCCTACGTCCAGCGGCCGCTGTACGACGCGTTCGTCGCCGGGGTGGCCGACCTCTTCGCGGGCATCAGGCTCGGCGACCCGTTCGACCCGTCGACCGACCTCGGCCCGCTCATCTCGCACCTCCAGCGGGACCGCGTCGCGGCGATCGTCGACCGCTCCCGCGCGTACGCCACCGTCGTTACCGGCGGCGAGGCCCCCGGCGACAAGCTGGCGGCGGGCGCGTTCTACCGCCCCACCCTCATCACGGGCGCCGCGCAGGACAGCGAGATCGTCCAGTCCGAGATCTTCGGCCCGGTGCTCGTCGTGCTGCCCTTCGACAGCGACGACGAGGGCCTGGCGCTCGCCAACGACACCCCGTACGGCCTGGCCGCGTCCGCCTGGACCCGCGACGTCTTCCGCGCCAGCCGGGCCACCCGCGAGATGAAGGCGGGCTGTGTCTGGATCAACGACCACATCCCGATCCTCAGCGAGATGCCGCACGGCGGCTACAAGGCGTCCGGCTTCGGCAAGGACATGTCCGCGTACTCCTTCGAGGAGTACACGCAGGTCAAGCATGTGATGTACGACAACACCGCGATCGTCCGCAAGGACTGGCACCGCACGATCTTCGGAGACCGATAACCCGGTCGGACCCCGGACTCCGGCCGGACCCCAGGCGGTTCCCGGCCGGCCTCCCGTGAAAGGGCACAGCGCATGGAGCAGTACGAGACACTCTCGCCTCCCCAGCTCGCGGCGATACGGCGCACCATGACCAACGGGCGTGGTGCGCTCGCCCGCCGGTCGCTGCTGCGCGCCGCCGGACTCGGCGCCGTGGCGACGGCAGGGCTGACCGGCCTCACCGGTTGCGGCATCCCCGCCGCGGGCGGCCAGAAGGACGCCGCCGCCACGACCGAGGACCACTCCGGGTCGGAGAAGACGGTCAACTTCTCCAACTGGACGGAGTACATCGACGTCACGGACGACGGGAAGCACCGTCCGACACTCGACGCCTTCGGCAAGCGCACCGGTATCAACGTCAAGTACACCGAGGACATCAACGACAACGTCGAGTTCTTCGGCAAGGTCAAGCCGCAGCTCGCCGCCGGCCAGGACACCGGCCGCGACCTGATGGTGCTCACCGACTGGCTGGCCGGCCGCATGATCCGCCTCGGCTGGGTGCAGAAGCTCGACGCGTCCAACCTGCCGCACGCGTACGCCAACCTGGAGCAGCGGTTCCGCAGCCCCGACTGGGACCCGGGCCGCGCCTATTCGTACCCGTGGACCGGTATCGCCACCGTCATCGCCTACAACAAGAAGGCGACCAACGGCCGTAAGGTCACCTCGGTCTCGCAGCTGCTGGACGACCCCACGCTCAAGGGCCGGGTCGGGATGCTCACCGAGATGCGGGACACCGTCGGCATGACGCTGATGGACATGGGCAAGAACCCCGCCTCCTTCACCAACGACGACTTCGACGCGGCGATAGCCCGGGTGCAGAAGGCCGTCGACTCCAAGCAGATCCGCCGCTTCACCGGCAACGACTACACCGCGGACCTCTCCAAGGGCGACATGGCCGCGTGTCTCGCGTGGGCCGGCGACCTCGTCCAGCTGAAGATCGACAACCCGGACATCGAGTACGTCTTCCCCGACGCGGGCTACCTCTCGTCGACCGACAACCTCGTGATCCCCAACAAGGCGCGGCACAAGAAGAACGCCGAGCGGCTCATCGACTACTACTACGAGCCGCCGGTCGCCGCCCAGCTCGCGGCCTACATCAACTACGTCTGCCCGGTGGCGGGGGTACGCGACGAACTCGCGAAGATCGACCCGGCGCTGGCCGCGAACACGCTGATCCTCCCGGACGCCGCGATGGCCGCCAAGACGCACTCCTTCCGCCTGCTGTCCTCCGCCGAGGAGACCGCGTACGAGCAGAAGTTCTCCAAACTCATCGGCGCCTGACCGCACCTGACGACTGACGACTTACGGGAAGCGACCCCATGACACACGACTCCTCCGGCGGCGAGGTCATCCTCTCCGGGATCAGCAAGCGGTACGGCGCCTTCACCGCCGTCCACCCGCTCGACCTCACCATCCCGCAGGGCTCCTTCTTCGCCCTGCTCGGCGCCTCCGGCTGCGGCAAGACCACGACCCTGCGCATGATCGCGGGCCTCGAGGACCCCTCCTCCGGCACCGTGTCCCTGTCCGGCGAGGACGTCACGGCCCTCCCGCCGTACAAGCGCCCGGTGAACACCGTCTTCCAGAACTACGCGCTCTTCCCGCATCTGGACATCTATGAGAACGTCGCCTTCGGCCTGCGCCGGCGCGGCATCAAGTCGGTGAAGAAGCAGGTCGAGGACATGCTGGAGCTCGTCGAGCTGGGCTCGATGGCCCGCCGCAAGCCGAACCAGCTCTCCGGTGGCCAGCAGCAGCGCGTCGCGGTCGCCCGCGCTCTCATCAACCACCCCAAGGTGCTGCTGCTCGACGAGCCGCTCGGCGCCCTGGACCTCAAGCTGCGCCGCCAGATGCAGCTGGAGCTCAAGCGCATCCAGACCGAGGTCGGCATCACCTTCGTGCACGTCACCCACGACCAGGAGGAGGCCATGACCATGGCCGACACCGTCGCGGTGATGAACGGCGGACGGGTGGAGCAGCTCGGCGCCCCCGCCGACCTGTACGAGAACCCGGGATCGACGTTCGTCGCGAACTTCCTCGGCACCTCCAACCTCATCGAGGCCGAGGTCACCGGCACCTCGGGCGACGATCTGCTGCTCGTCGCGGGCGGCCAGAAGCTCGCGCTGCCCACCGCGCGCTGTTCGGCGAAGACGGCCGTGGGCGGCCGGGTGCTGGCCGGCGTGCGCCCCGAGAAGATATCCGTCGCGCACCGCGACGACGAGGACTCGATCGCCGACGGGCGCAACCGGATACCCGGCCGCATCGTCGACTCCAGCTTCATCGGCGTCTCCACCCAGTTCGTGATCGACAGCCCGGTCTGCCCGGAGCTGGAGGTCTTCGTGCAGAACGTCGACCGTGACTCGCGGCTGGTGCCCGGCGCCCCCGTCGTCCTGCACTGGAACCCCGCGCACACCTTCGGCCTCGACGCGGCCCAGGACATCGATGCCGGTGTGCAGGAGGTGGAAGCCGCATGAGCACCGTCACCGACCGGCCGCCCGCCCCGCCGGAGACCCCGGCGCCGGTCCCGGCCGCGATGCGCCGGGCCGCCGGGCGCAAGCGCCGGGTGCCGTACTGGCTGCTGCTGCCGGGCATCGCCTGGCTGCTGGTGTTCTTCGTGGCGCCGATGATCTACCAGGCGTCCACGTCCGTGCAGACCGGCTCGCTGGAAGCGGGCTTCAAGGTCACCTGGCACTTCGCGACCTACTGGGACGCGCTGACCGAGTACTACCCGCAGTTCCTGCGCTCGTTCGAGTACTCCGCCATCGCGACCGTGCTGTGCCTGGCGATCGGCTACCCGCTCGCGTACACCATCGCCTTCCGGGCCGGCCGCTGGCGCAACCTCATCCTCATCCTGGTCATCGCGCCGTTCTTCACCAGCTTCCTGATCCGCACCCTCGCCTGGGAGACGATCCTGGCCGACGGCGGATTCGTGGTGCAGACCCTCAACCAGCTGCACATCCTGGATCTGACGTCCTCGCTCGGCATCACGCAGGGCGACCGCGTACTGGCCACACCGCTCGCGGTGATCTGCGGTCTGACGTACAACTTCCTGCCCTTCATGATCCTGCCGCTCTACACCTCGCTGGAGCGCATCGACGGCAAGCTGCACGAGGCGGCCGGCGACCTGTACGCCAAGCCCTTCACAGTCTTCCGCAAGGTGACCTTCCCGCTGTCCATGCCGGGCGTGGTCGCGGGCACCCTGCTCACCTTCATCCCGGCGACCGGCGACTACATCAACGCCGAACTGCTGGGCACCACCAACCAGAAGATGATCGGCAACGTCATCCAGTCCCAGTTCCTGCGCGTGCTCGACTACCCGACGGCCGCCGCCCTGTCCTTCATCCTGATGGCGGTGATCCTCGCGATGGTCATGTTCTACATCCGCAAGGCCGGAACGGAGGAGCTGGTCTGATGCGCTGGATACGGAAGAACCTGGTGGTCTTCGCGGGTGTGCTCTGCCTCGCGTACCTGATCCTGCCGAACCTCGTCGTCATGGTGTTCTCGTTCAACAAGCCGAACGGGCGCTTCAACTACGAGTGGACACGCTTCTCCACCGACGCCTGGGAGCACCCCTGCGACGTCGCCGACATGTGCGGCTCGCTCGGCCTCAGCCTGCAGATCGCGCTGTACGCCACGATCGGCGCGACGGTGCTGGGCACGATGATCGCCTTCGCGCTCGCCCGCTACCGCTTCAAGGCGCGCGGCACGACCAACATGCTGATCTTCCTGCCGATGGCGATGCCCGAGGTCGTGATGGCCGCCTCGCTGGGGACGCTCTTCCTCAACATGCGCGTCCCGTTCGGCTTCTGGACCATCCTCATCGCGCACATCATGTTCTGCCTGAGCTTCGTCGTCACCGCGGTCAAGGCCCGCGTGATGAGCATGGACCCGCGCCTGGAGCAGGCCGCGCAGGACCTGTACGCCTCCCCGCTCCAGACCTTCCTGCGGGTTACCCTCCCGCTGGTGGCACCCGGTATCGCCTCCGGCGCCCTGCTGTCCTTCGCCCTGTCCTTCGACGACTTCATCATCACGAACTTCAACGCCGGCTCGACGGTGACGTTCCCGATGTTCGTCTGGGGCTCGGCGCAACGCGGCACCCCGGTGCAGATCAATGTGATCGGCACCGCGATGTTCGTGATCGCGGTCCTCGTCGTCGTCGCCGGGCAGCTGCTCGGCAGCCGGCGCAAGGCCCGCGCGTAACACCGCACGTCCGTACCCGATCGACCGGAACCGAACCGATCACCAAAAGGTGTGAGAACAGATGGACCCAGCCCGTTCGCTCGCAGACGCGCGGCCGACACCCTTCTGGCTGGAGGATCCCGGCAAGCCGCAGCCGCTCGGCGCGCTCACCGGTGACGAGCACTGCGACCTGCTGGTCGTCGGCGGCGGCTACTCCGGGCTGTGGACCGCCCTGCTCGCCAAGGAGCGCGACCCGTCGCGCGACGTGGCGCTGATCGAGGGCAACGAGATCGGCTGGGCCGCCTCCGGGCGGAACGGCGGCTTCTGCGCCGCCAGCCTCACCCACGGGCTGTCCAACGGACTCACCCGCTGGCCCGGCGAGTTCGCCCGGTTGGAGGAGCTGGGCGACCGCAACCTCGACGAGATCGAGGCGGCGGTCGCCCGCTACTCCCTGGACTGCGAGTTCGAGCGCACCGGTGAGATCGACGTGGCCACCGAGCCGCACCAGCTCGAGGAACTGCACGAGGCCGCCGGGCAGGCGATGGAGCACGGCATCGCGCTGGAACTGCTCGACCAGGACCAGGTGCGCGCCGAGGTCGACTCCCCGACGTTCCTCGGCGGGCTGTGGGACCGCACCGGCGTCGCCATGGTGCACCCGGCCAAGCTCGCCTGGGGCCTCAAGCGCGCCTGCCTCGGGCTGGGTGTCCGCATCCACGAGCACACCCGCGCCACCGCGCTCACCGCGAACGGCGCCGGCATGGCCGTCCGCACCCCGTACGGCCGGGTCTTCGCCCGGCAGGTCGCGCTCGGCACGAACGTGTTCCCGTCGCTGGTCAAGCGGGTACGGCCGTACATCGTCCCGGTGTACGACTACGCGCTGATGACCGAGCCGCTCAGCGAGGAGCAGCTCGCCTCCATCGGCTGGAAGAACCGCCAGGGACTGGGCGACAGCGCCAACCAGTTCCACTACTTCCGGCTCTCGGCCGACAACCGGATCCTGTGGGGCGGCTACGACGCCATCTACCCCTACGGCGGCCGGCTCTCCGCCGAGCGCGACCAGCGCCCGGAGACCAACCTCAAGCTCGCCCAGCACTTCTACCGCTGCTTCCCGCAGCTGGAGGACGTGCGCTTCACCCACACCTGGGGCGGCGCCATCGACACCTGTTCGCGCTTTTCGGCGTTCTTCGGAACCGCCCACGGCGGAAAGGTGTCTTATGCGGCGGGATACACCGGCCTGGGCGTCGGTGCCACCCGCTTCGGCGCGGACGTCATGCTCGACCTGCTGTCCGGCGAACGCACCGAACGCACCGAACTGAAGATGGTCCGCAGCAAGCCGATGCCGTTCCCGCCCGAGCCGTTCACCTCGGTCGGGATCGGCCTCACGAAGTGGTCGCTGGACCGCGCCGACCGCAACGAAGGCCGGCGCAACCTGTGGCTGAAGGCGATGGACAAGGCGGGACTGGGCTTCGACAGCTAGGGACCGTCGTCGGGTCATTCGACGACACGACCTGGGGGAGTGCGCCCGGGGGCACTCGTCGTGTGCGCCTCGCGCCCCCAGGCGCACCCCTGCCCGGAGGCCGTGAGCCGCCGCACTACCAATCAGTAGCCGAACCCGCGTAATGATCCGCGCTTCCGGCCCTCTCTTCCGTGTCAGCAGTATCAGCTTCACGGAACGGAGGAACCGGCATGGGCAGCGCCGGTGCGAAGAGTGCGGTCGAATGGCTGGTATCCGCGGCACCCGATCCGGAGGCCTGCCGGTGGGACTGGGAACGCAACCCCCTCGGGGTGACGTTGCTGCCCGCCGGCAGGCTCTGGGACGTTCTGATCCTGGCGGGCGAGCTCGGCTATCCGACCCTGGACGTGCTCACCCGGCTCGTCGACCGGCCCGGGCCGGTCCTGTCCGACTTCGGGGACTCCCGCATGGGGTTCTTCGTACCTCCGGGAACGGCCGCCCGCTGGATCGCCACCGGTGTGCGCAGCGCGGGCCGCGGCACCTGGATCGTCGTCCCCTACCCCGGCCGGGCCACCGGCGGCGTCCGCTGGCTCATCCCGCCCGACGGCACCGGGCACCTCACCGATCCGGTGATTCTGGAACTGGCGATGCACGAGGCCGTCGCGCAGCTCGCGGGTGACGGCTGACCCGCCGGGATCCCCGGATTCCCCCCTGGGTTCCCCCTGGACTCCGCTCGGGTTCCCTCCGGAACCGGCCCGGAATCCTTCCGCGGACACCGGCTGTCCGACGATCTGTAAGGCCCCGCGACGCGCCGCCGACACGTTGCTGCTTGTACGCCTCGCCATGCCCTCGCAAGACTGGCAGCAGGCTTACGAGAGAAGGGTCCCCCCGTGTCCACCAAGAACATCACCCACTGGATCGCCGGCCAGGCATGGACCGGCACCGCGGAGCGGCGCGGCGATGTGTACGACCCGGCCACCGGGGCGGTCACCGGACAGGTGGACTTCGCGTCGATCCGTGAGGTCGACCAGGCCGTCAGCGCCGCTGTCGAGGCGTTCCCCGACTGGCGCAGCGCGTCGGTGGCCAAGCGCAGCCAGGTGCTCTTCGCCTTCCGCGAGCTGATCAACTCCCGCCGTGACGAGCTGGCCTCGATCATCGTCTCCGAGCACGGCAAGGTGCACTCGGACGCGCTGGGCGAGATCGCCCGCGGTATCGAGGTCGTCGAGTACGCGTGCGGCATCCCGCAGCTGTCGAAGGGCGGCTTCACCGAGCAGGCCTCCACGGGTGTCGACGTCTACTCGATCCGCCAGCCGCTCGGCCCGGTGGCGATCATCTCCCCGTTCAACTTCCCGGCCATGGTGCCGATGTGGTTCTTCCCCATCGCCATCGCCGCGGGCAACACGGTGGTCCTCAAGCCCTCGGAGAAGGACCCCTCGGCCGCCAACTTCATCGCGGGGCTGTGGAAGGAGGCCGGTCTGCCGGACGGCGTCTTCAACGTCGTGCACGGTGACAAGGTCTCCGTCGACCGCCTGCTGGAGCACCCGGACATCAAGGCGGTCTCCTTCGTCGGCTCCACGCCGATCGCCCGGTACGTGTACGAGACCGGCACCAGCTACGGCAAGCGCGTCCAGGCCCTCGGCGGCGCCAAGAACCACATGCTGGTGCTGCCCGACGCGGACCTCGACCTCGCGGCCGACGCCGCCGTCAACGCCGGGTTCGGCGCGGCAGGCGAGCGCTGCATGGCCATCTCCGTCCTCGTCGCCGTCGACCCGGTCGGTGACGAGCTCGTCGAGAAGATCAAGGAGCGCATCGCCGGTCTGAAGGTCGGCCCCGGCTGCAACGGCGACTCCGAGATGGGCCCGCTGGTCACCGGCGTGCACCGCGACAAGGTCACCTCCTACCTCGACGCGGGCCTCGCCGACGGCGCCACGCTCACCGTCGACGGCCGCAAGCACCCGATCTCGGGCGAAAACACCGCCGATGGCTTCTGGCTCGGCCCGACGATCTTCGACAACGTCAAGCCGGGCATGTCCGTGTACGACGACGAGATCTTCGGCCCGGTGCTGTCCGTGGTGCGGGTCGACTCGTACGACGAGGGTCTGGAGCTCATCAACAGCAGCCCGTACGGCAACGGCACCGCGATCTTCACCAACGACGGGGGCGCGGCCCGCCGCTTCCAGTACGAGGTCGAGGTCGGCATGGTCGGCATCAACGTCCCGATCCCGGTCCCGGTCGCCTACTACTCCTTCGGCGGCTGGAAGAGCTCGCTCTTCGGCGACACGCACGCCTACGGCGAGGACGGCGTCAAGTTCTTCACCCGCGGCAAGGCGGTGACGCAGCGCTGGCTGGACCCGAGCCACGGCGGCATCAACCTGGGCTTCCCGACGAACAGCTGAACCGCTCGCTAGCCGTCAGCGCCGGGCAGGTCCGTCCTCCGGGCCTGGCCGGCGCTGCTGTCGGATGAGCCGGCCGGGGTCATGGCCACTCCCGACAGCAGCGCCGCGCACAGGCACCAGCTGCCCAGGACGTCCAGCGGCCAGTGGTACCCGCACCACACCAGCGACACCCCGACGGCGGCCACCACCAGCAGGACCGCGGCGGCGAGCAGCCGTCGCAGGGCGGCGTTCCGGACGAGCGGGAGTACGAGAAGGGCGGCGGCGCCGAGGGCGACCGACGCCGACGCCGTGTGCCCGGACGGGAAGAAGCCGGGGTAGGAGCCGGGGCCGAGGCGGCGGTGGCCGGGGGAGGGGCGGGCGACGAGGGTCTTGGTGACGCTGACGATCAGCGGGACCGCGGCCATGGCCAGCGCCGCGGCCAGCGGGCGCGCCCACCACCGCGACAGCCCGGCCCGGCGGCCGCGCCAGGCGCTTGCGCCGATGGCGGCGGCGAGGAGCGGCACCGCGATCTGCGCGTTGCCGAGGTCGCAGAAGAACTGCCCGGTGCCGTGCAGGCTCCGGTGCCGCGCGGCGGCGTGCTGGAAACGCCGGAGCAGCCACCGGTCGGCGTCCACCAACGGGCCACCGGCGACGACCTGCCAGGTGATCAGCGCGAAGAGCAGCAGGCTGACGGCCAGGACCAGGTTCAGGGCAAAAATCGGCCGCCCCGGAACAGGGGGGAGAGTTCCGAGGCGGCCAGGTCGATCTCCGTGCCGCTCGGCCCGGGGGGTTTGGGACGAGCGGTCGATCGATCGGCGAAGAGTGCCGAAACGCTTCGTTCCGGCGCTGTCGTGCGCGAGGGCACTGCTGTGCCGGCAATGGGGGGTCGCCGGCGCGGTGTCGCCCATGGTCACCCACGAGCGGGATGGTGCGGTGTATCTGCGGAAACCGTACGTCACCGGCGAGGCTGCCGGGAGAGCGATTACCCCTCCGCCATCAGGCCCGCACACCTTCTTCACCGATGCCGCCCCCTTACCCAGAGTTACACCGGGAGTCACACCCGGGTGAGGGCCTCCTCGATGATGTCCAGGCCCTCGTTCAGGAGATCTTCGCCGATGACCAGCGGCGGCAGGAAACGCAGCACGTTGCCATAGGTGCCGCAGGTCAGAACGACCAGGCCCTCGGCGTGGCAGGCCTTCGCCAGGGCGGCGGTCACCGCGGCGTTCGGGGTCTTGGTGCCCGGCTCCACGAGCTCGACGGCGATCATGCCGCCGCGGCCGCGTACTTCACCGATCACGTCGAACTTCTCCTGCATCGCGTGCAGACGGCCCTTCATGACCTCCTCGATGCGCCGCGCGCGGGCGTTGAGGTCGAGCTCCTTCATGGTCTCGATCGCGCCGAGCGCCGCGGCGCAGGCCACCGGGTTGCCGCCGTAGGTGCCGCCGAGGCCGCCCGCGTGCGCGGCGTCCATGATCTCGGCGCGGCCCGTGACGGCGGCGAGCGGCAGACCGCCCGCGATGCCCTTGGCGGTGGTGATCAGGTCCGGGACGACGCCCTCGTCGTCACAGGCGAACCACTGGCCGGTGCGGCAGAAGCCGGTCTGGATCTCGTCCGCGACGAACACGATGCCGTTCGCCTTCGCGAACTCGGCGATCTTCGGCAGGAAGCCCTTGGCCGGCTCGATGAAGCCGCCCTCGCCCGCGATCGGCTCGATCACGATCGCGGCCACGTTCTCGGCGCCGACCTGCTTGGTGATCATGTCGATCGCCTGGGCCGCCGCCTCCTCGGCGCAGTTCTCGGCGCCGGTCAGCCAGCGGTAGCCGTAGGCCAGCGGTACGCGGTAGACCTCGGGTGCGAACGGCCCGAAGCCCTCCTTGTACGGCATGTTCTTGGCGGTGAGGGCCATCGTCAGGTTGGTGCGGCCGTGGTAGCCGTGGTCGAAGACGACGACCGCGGTGCGCTTGGTGTACGAGCGGGCGATCTTCACCGCGTTCTCGACGGCCTCGGCGCCGGAGTTGAACAGTGCGGTGCGCTTGTCGTGGTCGCCCGGGGTCAGCTCGTTGAGCTGCTCGGCGACCTCGACGTAACCCTCGTACGGGGTCACCATGAAACAGGTGTGGGTGAAGTCCGCGAGCTGCGCGGTCGCCCGCCGCACCACGGCCTCGGCGCTGTTGCCGACCGAGGTCACCGCGATGCCGGAGCCGAAGTCGATGAGCGAGTTGCCGTCCACGTCCTCGAGCACGCCGCCGCCGGCGCGCGTCACGAAGACGGGGAGGGTGACGCCGATGCCGTTGGGGACCGCGGCGACCTTGCGGGCCATCAGCTCCTGCGACTTCGGGCCGGGGATCGAGGTGACGAGCCGGCGCTCCTGGGACAGTTCGGTCATGGCGGGCGTACTCCTCTTATATGTCCACGGGCTTTTCCCGCAGGCTAAGCGGGGGCCGCGCGGACCCGCTTACTCCGATAGGGCGCAGTGGCGGGTGATCATTCGACACGGCGGACAGTCCGCTTCCCGGCAGACCGTAGTCCTGGCGGCCGATTTCGGCACCCGCGCCTCGCGAAGCGCCATGATCCTTATGGACCGGTGTCCGCTCCACTACATTGGGTTCCGTCGCTGGCGACGAGGCTGAGGGGCGGCCGGTAGTGGATATCGAGGGTACGCAGGGATTCCGGAAGGCCGCGCCGGCGACCCCGGTACCGAGGCCGGCGGGACCGCCGCCGATGCCACAGGCGCCACCGGTGTCCGCGCTGGAGACCTGGCTGCGCACCCCGCGCCACCACGACGCCCCGGGGATCTTCGCGTACGGCCACGTCCCGCGTCCCCCGGAGGACCCGGGCCGGCTCGCCGGCCGCCGGCTGATCGGCGGCGCGCTGCTGGCCCTGCTGTGCGGGCTGCTGGTCTGGTCGCTGCTCTGGAACTATTTCGGCAGCCTCTGGCTCAAGCCGATGTTCTGGCTCATCCCGGACGACTGGGCGTACACCGGCGACCGGGTCGCCTACACGATCGTCTCCAACACCTACTACCTGATCTGGATCGGTCTGCTGGCCTATGTGTTCGGCCGGGCCGGGCACTGGCCGGACGTCTGGCGCCGGTATGCCGCGCCCGCTCTGAGCCGGCTGTGGGACGAGCCGGCGCAGCCGGGGCTGCGGCCCGACGGGCAGCCCGTCGAGGACGATCCCGTCCAGTGGCCCGAGCTGCGGGCGGCCGGGCAGCACGCGGTGGCGGACCGGCTCGCGGGCGAGATCCGCAGCGGGCGGATGAACGACGTCGACTACACGCGGATCCAGCGGGCCTGGACGTCGGTACTGGCGGACCCGCGGCGGATCGACGCGTTCGCCGACACCGTGCTGCGGCAGGGCGCCGCGGCGTGTCTGCATCCTTCCGGCGCGCGCGATCTGCCGTTCCGCTCCGCGACGCACGATCTGCTCGGCGGCCAGGTGCGGATCGGCCTGGCGCCGGCCGACGACCGCAATCCGTACCAGCACCGGGGCGCGGGGCTGGCGCTCGACCCGTCGCTGCTCGGCACCGGCCTGGTCGCCGTCGGCCCGCCCGGCTCGGGGAAGACCCGGCAGCTGGTCCGGCCGGTCGTCGAGTCGCTGTGCCTGCAGGCGCTGTCCGGCACCGCCGCGGTGATCGCCGTGGGCTCCGCGGGCACCGACCTGGGACCGGCCGACGCGTTCGACGTCGTCATCTCGCTCGGCGACCCCTCCTCGCGCTACGACCTGGACCTGTACGGCGGCAGCCCCGACCCGGACGCGGCCGGGAGCACCCTCGCCGAGGCGCTCATCGACGACGGCCCCACGCACGAGGCCGACATCCGGCGGGCCGCCACCGCGCTCTCCCAGCTGCTCGGCCCCTACCGCGCCGCCCACGGGCGCTTCCCCGCCGTGACCGAGCTGCGCGAGCTGCTCGACGGCATCCCGCACGCGTTCGCCGCGCTGCGCGGCGCGCTGGACCTGGCCGGGGAGCCGGGTCCGGTCCGTGAGCTGGAGGCACGGCAGCGGCAGGCGGGGCGGCCCGACGACATCGGCACCCTGCTCGCCGACCGGATCGCGCTGCTCGACCGGCCGGCCTTCGCGGGCTTCTTCGACGTCACCGGCCGGACCCGGCCGTTCTCCATGCACACCCTGGAGCACCCGCTGCGGGTCCGTATCGACCTGCCCGAACGCGGTCACGCCGAGGCGTCCCGGATCCTCGCGCGGCTCGTGCTGGCCCAGTTCACCGCCGCGGTCACCGGCCGCCGCGACCGGTCGCTCTTCGCCTGCCTGGTCCTCGACGACGCCGCGCACACCATCACCGGAGAGTCGGTGCGCGGACTGCAGCGGCTGCGGTCCGCCAACGCCGGGGCCGTGCTGGCGCTGCGGACGCTCGACGACGTCCCCGAGGCGCTGCGCACCGCGCTGCTCGGCGCGGTCGGCTGCCGGATGGCGCTGTCCGGGATCACCACGTGGGACGGGAAGCGGTTCGCCGAGGCCTGGGGCACCACCTGGGTCGAGACCCGGGACGTGACGCGTACGCCCGACCAGTCCGGCGGTCTGCTGCGCCGCCTCAACCGCGGGGTGCGGCGGCTGTTCACCGGGGAGGCCGTCACCACCGAGTCGGTGACCGTCCGCAGCGTCGAGCGTGAGCGCTGGTCCGCCTCCGAGCTGGCCCATTCGGTGCCGGCCGGGCATGCCGTCGTCTCGCTCACCGCCACCGACGGCGAGCACGCCCCGCCGATACTGGTCGACCTCCGCGGCTGACGCCTGACGCCTGCTCCCGGCTGTCCGACACCTGATTCCTGACATCGCACGTCCGATATCGGACGCCTGATGCCGGGATCTGGACGGTGAGGCAGAATCGGAACCGGTCACCACTACCGGTCGGCCAAAACCCGAGTCCTTTGGGCCTTCCGGGCCCGGTGGGTCCCCGCGACCCCGCCGGCGCCGCCGGAAGCCCCCGCCGGAGGCGACAGCGCGTCATGCCCCTCACTCTCGCCTCTCTCGTCCACCATTCGGCACTCAAGCTCGTGGTCCTGGCCGGCGGCGACCATCTGGACGCCACCGTGCGCTGGGTGCACACCAGCGAGCTGGACGACCCGGGACCGTATCTCGAAGGCGGCGAACTGCTGCTCACCACCGGACTCAAACTCGCCGTCGACGACCCGGACAGCCTGCGCGGCTACGTGCGGCGGCTGGCGGACGCCGGGGTGGTCGGGCTCGGCTTCGGCGTCGGGGTGGGGCACGACGCGGTGCCGCCCGCGCTGGTCGACGCCGCAGCGGAACTGGATCTGCCGCTGCTCGAAGTGCCGCGCCGCACGCCGTTCATCGCGATCAGCAAGGCCGTGTCGGCGGCGGTCGCGGCCGACCAGTACCAGGCCGTCACCGCCGGCTTCGAGGCCCAGCGCGATCTGACCCGGGCGGCCCTCGCCCCGGACGGCACCTCCGCGCTGCTCGGCCGGCTCGCGCACCACCTCAACGGCTGGGCCGCGCTCTACGACGCGTCCGGCGCGGTGCTCGCCGCCGCCCCCGAGTGGGCGGGCCGCCGCGCCGCCCGGCTGACCGGCGAGATCGACCGGCTGCGGGACAAACCGGCGCCCGCCAGCGCGGCCGTGGCGGGCCCCGCGGGCACCGAGGACCGTGTCGAACTGCAGTCGCTGGGCACCGCGCGCCGGGCCCGCGGGTTTCTCGCCGTCGGCACCGAGGAGCGCCTCGACACCCCCGCCCGCTATGTCGTGCACGCCGCCGTCGCGCTGCTCACGCTCTCCCTGGAGCAGTCGCGGGCGCTCCAGGACACCGAGCAGCGGCTCGCGGCCGCCCTGCTGCGGATGCTGCTCACCGGGGAGAGCGAGCACGCCCGTACCGTCGCGGGCCGGCTCTACGGCGACCTGCTGGCGCAGCCGGTGCGGCTGCTCGTCGTGGAGCCCGCAGAACTCACCGCCAAGCCCGTGAAGACGGCCAGGCCCGCCGCCCGTACCGGCCGCCCGGCGGTGGCGCTGGACTCGGTGGCGCTGCTGGCCGAGCGCGCGGAGGCCGCCGGCGCCCGCTCGGGCGAGCCGGTCATCGCCGTACGGGAGGGCCCCCGGCTGGTGGTGCTCGCCGCCGACGGTTCGGCCGTGCTCAAGGCCTGCACCGACTTCGCCGAGGCCGACGACACCCTGGCCGCCGGGCTGTCCGGGGCCGTCCCGGTGGCGGAGCTGCCGGACGCCAACCGGCAGGCGGAACGGGCGCTGGCCGTCGCGCTGCGGCGCGGCCGCAACCTGGTCGAGCACGGCGAGGTCGGTGCAGGATCGGTTCTCCCGCTGCTCGGCGACGACGCGGTCCGGGCGTTCGCCGAGGGGCTGCTGCGCCCGCTGCGCGAGCACGACGCGACCAGCCGCGGCGACCTCGTCGCCTCCCTCCAGGCATGGCTCTCGCGGCACGGCCAGTGGGACGCGGCCGCGTCCGACCTGGGCGTTCACCGGCACACCCTGCGCTACCGCATGCGCCGCGTGGAGGAGATCCTCGGCCGCTCGCTGGACGATCCCGACGTCCGGATGGAGCTGTGGCTGGCGATGAAGACGCTGCCGCCCGGCGAGTGACACAACGGAGTACCCGCCACGAGCGGTACTCCGCAGTGGACAAACGCCCCCGCGCCCCGCCCGGCCTACCGTGGACGTACGTGATCGATCACCACCCATCGGGATCACCACCCCATCGGAAGGGCCGGGCCGCTGTGAGCACCCCCACCGCATTCTGGCTCGCCGGCCGCAAGGCGACCGGCGAGGACAGCTTCGACGTCACCAACTCGTGGGACGGCCGGGTCGTCGGCACGGTCAGCGTTCCCACCGAGGCCCAGGTCGAAGAGGCCGTCGCGGCCGCCGAGGCCGTCCAGGCCGAGTTCGCCGCGACCCCGGCCCACGTGCGGTCCGCCGCGCTCGACCTCGTCGCCCAGCGGCTCGCGGAGCGCACCGAGGAGATCGCCCGGCTGATCACCGCCGAGAACGGCAAGCCGATCAAGTGGGCCCGCGGCGAGGTCGGCCGGGCCGTGTCGGTGTTCCGCTGGGCCTCCGAGGAGGCCCGCCGCTTCAACAGCGGCGAGGCGCAGCGGCTGGACACCGACGCCGGCGGCGTCGGCCGGCTGGCGCTGACCCGGCGCTTCCCGCGCGGCACCGTGCTCGGTATCGCGCCCTTCAACTTCCCGCTGAACCTCGTCGCCCACAAGGTCGCCCCGGCGATCGCGGTCGGCGCGCCGATCATCCTCAAGCCCGCCCCGGCGACCCCGCTGTCGGCCCTGGTGCTGGGCGAGATCCTCGCCGAGACGGGTCTGCCGGCCGGCTCCTGGAGCGTCCTTCCGGTCCCCAACGACCGGATGCCGGCCCTGGTGCAGGACAAGCGGCTGCCGGTGATCTCCTTCACCGGTTCCGACAAGGTCGGCTACCAGATCATGGATTCGGTGCCGCGCAAGCACACCACCCTCGAACTGGGCGGCAACGCCGCGGCCGTGGTGCTGGCCGACTGGTCCTCCGAGGAGGACCTGGAGTGGGCGGCCACCCGTATCGCCACCTTCGCCAACTACCAGGGCGGCCAGTCCTGCATCTCGGTGCAGCGGGTCATCGCCGACGCGTCGGTCTTCGACGTGCTCGCCGAGAAGGTCGTCGCCAAGGTCGCGGCCCAGGTCACCGGTGACCCGTCCGACGACGCCACCGACGTGGGCCCGCTGGTCGACGAGAACGCCGCGAAGCGCGTCGAGTCCTGGGTCGACGACGCGGTCGCCAAGGGTGCCAAGCTGCTCACCGGCGGCACCCGCGAGGGCGCCTCGTACGCCCCGACGGTGCTCACCGAGATCCCCGCGGACGCGATCCTCGCCACCGCGGAGGTCTTCGGCCCGGTCCTGTCGCTGCAGAAGGTCGACGGCGCCGACGAGGCGTTCGCGGCCGTCAACGACTCGAACTACGGCCTGCAGACCGGCGTGTTCACGCACGACCTGCAGACCGCCTTCCGGGCCCACCGCGAGCTGGAGGTCGGCGGCGTGATCATCGGCGACGCGCCCTCCTACCGCGCGGACCAGATGCCGTACGGCGGCGTGAAGGACTCCGGTGTCGGCCGTGAGGGCGTCTCGTACGCCATGGCCGACTACACCTACGAGCGGGTCCTCGTCCTGACCGGCCTGGACCTCTGAGACCGACGGACCACCCTCCACCGGCCGGGGCGCATGTGCGGTGCGCCCCGGCCGGTTTTTTCCTGCCCTGCCCTGCCCCGTTCCGGTCCGATCCGGTCAGGAAGGGATCGGTACGACCATCACCGGCGGTCCCGACGGGGTCGGTGAGCCGCCGGACGGTTCCACCGTCACCCCGACCGCGTCGGCGCCCCTCGGGCCGCCCGCCAGGAGCTGTGCGCCGTCGGTGCGGCCCGGAGTGACGAGACCGGCCGGGATCATCGAGCCGTTCTGGCTGTACCAGAGCTGGTAGACCCGCGCAGTGCCCAGCGGCGGCAGGTCGTGGTAGACGAACGCCGTCCGTCCGAGCCGCTGGGAGGAGACCACGGTCGCCCCGCCGCCGCCCCGCATCGAGCCGGTCCGCAGGGTGGCATCGGGCGCCGCCATCAGCGTCTCCAGGTCGGAGGCGCGCTGCTCCGCCTGGATGTTGCCGTCCCGTGCCCGGTCGGCGTCCCGCTGGGCCTGGACGGCCCAGACCCCGGCGCCCGCGGCGATGGCGAGACAGGCCGCGGCGGCCAGATAGGGCAGCCGCTGCCGCCAGCGCGGGCCGCGCAACGGCACCACGACGGGTTCGACGACCAGCGGCGGCAGCTGCCGTACCTCGGGCAGCGACCACATGACGCGGTCCCGCAGCCCTGGCGGCGGCACCTGCGCCACCGCGAAGGCCAGCCGGGTCGCGGTCTCCCGCAGCTCACGCACTTCCTGGGAGCAGGCGGGGCACTCGGCGAGATGCCGGGCGAACTCCGCCGCCTCCGCGGGGGAGAGGGCGTCCAACGCGTAGGCGCCGGTCAGTGTGTGCAGATCGGCGGAATCGTTCACGACGTCACCCCCAAGCAGTCCCGCAGACGGATGAGCCCGTCCCGGAGACGGGTCTTGACCGTGCCGAGTGCCGTTCCCAGCACATCGGCGGTTTCCCGGTAGGTATATCCCCGGTAGTAGGCCAGGTTCACCGACTCACGCTGGAGTTCGGTCAGCTGTCCCAGGCAGCGGCGCACCTGTTCGCGCTCCAGCCGCCGCTCGACCTGCTCCGACACCTCGTCGAAGGCGGGGGAGTGGTCGCGGGCCGCGGCCCGCTGCTCGCGGTCGGCGGAGGCCTGTGCCGAGCGCACCCGGTCGACCGCCCGCCGGTGGGCGAGCGTCATGATCCAGGCCATGGCACTGCCCCGGCCGGCGTCGAAGCGGGCGGCGCTGCGCCACACCTCGATCAGTACCTCCTGGGTGACCTCCTCGGACTGCGCGGGATCGCGCAGCACGCGGTGGGCCAGCCCGAGAACGGAACCGGCAACGGCTGTGTAGACGCTGTCGAACGCCTGCTGGTCCCCCCTGGAGACCCGTTCGAGCAGGGTCTCCAGGCTTCCGGGGCCCGGCGCCACGGGTCCGTTGTCGCGGGCTACCGCGTGCATGCGCACCTCCGAGCAATGGTTGTCACCATTGATTCGTAGCCGGGGCCCCGGCGGATTGGCCGTTCCGGTCAGGAAACCGGCGGCATCAGGACGGTGTCGATGATGTAGACGTTGGCGTTCGAGGTCTTCACGTTGCCGCAGACCACGTTGGCCGTGTCGTTGACCTTGTAGGACTCGCCGGAACCCTTGGTCATGAGGGACTGCTTCTCCAGCGTGGGGAACATACCGCTGTTGAGCTGGTTCGGGGTCAGCGGCTGGCCGACCACGTGGTAGGTGAGGATCTTGGTGAGCGTGGCCTTGTCGTTCAGCACCTTGTCCAGGTCGGCCTTCGGGATCTTGGCGAAGGCGTCGTTCGTGGGCGCGAAGACGGTGATGTTCTGCGCGCTGTTGAGGGTGTCGACGAGACCGGCCTTCGTCACCGCGGTGACTAGGGTGGACAGCGCCGGGTTGTGCGACGCGGCGGTGGCCACCGGGTCCTTCGCCATACCGTCGAAGCTTCCGTTGCCCTCCTTCGGCACACCGGCACAGGCCGGGCCGAAGGGAGCGGACGCGTTCGTCGTGTCGCCCGCGGAGGACGACGGCGGCATGGCCGTTGTGGTCTGCGCGGCACTGCTCTTGTCGCCGGCGCTACCGCTGCCGCTGTCGGAACAGGCGGACGCAGTGACGGCGAGGACAGCGGCCGCGGCCGAGACGAGGGCGATACGACGGATACGGGTGGTGGTGTACATGACAGATCTCCTCATGAGGGTTCCCGGTGGGACCGGGTGGTGATGGGTGGAAGTGCCGGTGACGTGGTGCGTGGAGCTCACTCCACGGTGACCACCACCGAGTGCCAGCCCGTCGAACCGTCGGGCACGGTGCCCTGCCGGTCGCCGGTCTGGGTCCGGCCGGTGCGGTCCGTCGCGCGGACCTCGATACGGTGCGAACCGGGCTTGGCGTCCCAGAGGTACGACCACTGGCGCCAGGTGTCGGCGGTGTCCTCCGTGGCGGGCCTGGCGGCCTGCCACGCACCCCCGTCGATCCGCACCTCCGTCTTGTCGATGCCCCGGTGCTGGGCCCAGGCGACGCCCGCGACGGGCACGGGTCCCGCCTTCAGGGAGGCGAAGGGCCGGGGGGTGTCGATCCGGGACGACGTCTTGATGGGGGCCTGCGGGGACCAGCTGCGCCGGACCCAGTAGGCGTCGAAGTCGGCGAAGGTGGTCAGTTCCAGGTCGGTCAGCCACTTGCAGGCCGACACGTAGCCGTAGAGTCCGGGGACGAGCATCCGGACCGGGAAACCGTGGGTGAAGGGCAGCGGCTCGCCGTTCATCCCGACCGCGAGCATCGCGTCCCGGCCGTCGAGGACCGTCTCGACCGGGCTGCCGAGCGTCATCCCGTCCACCGAGCGCGCCACCAGCTGATCGGCGGGTCCGCCGGCGGACGGCGGACGGACCCCGGCCTCCTTCAGGAGTGCGGCGAGCGGCACCCCGATCCACCGGGCGTTGCCGGTGTACGGTCCGCCGACCTCGTTGGACACACAGGTCAGGGTGATGTCCCGCTCGATCAGCGGGCGCCGCAGCAGGTCCTGATAGCTGAACTCCAGCGGCTCGGTGACGCCCTTCCCATGGATCCGCAGCCGCCAGGTGTCGGCATTCACCTGGGGAACGGTGAGGGCGGTGTCCACCCGGTAGAAGGACGGATTGGGTGTCGTGAAGGGCTGCATCCCGGGGATCCGGAGATCGGCGCCCGCGGGTACCCGCCCCGCCGCCGACTGCGGGGCGGGCAGTTTCACGGAGTCGCGGGACGCGACGGCCGCGGCATCGGTGGAGTTCAGCCGCCGTCCGACGGTGCCGCCGACGGCGGAGAACGCGGCGGCCGCGGACGCGGCGACCAGGAACCCGCGCCGGTCGAAGGCACCGACGGGCCGCACTGGGCTCCCGGCGTCGTCCGTGGCAGGCGGGCCCTGGCCGTGGATCCGGCCGGCCAGCACCCACAGCACCGCCGCCCCGGCCAGTGCGCCGACGAGCGAGGGAAACGCGTCCGTCCACACCCCCACCGGCCGCCGGACCGCCGTCACCGCGCCGACCGCGCCGAAGACCGCCACACCGGCGACTCCCGCCGGCCGGTGGTGGACGGCGATCACGCCGATGACCGCGGCGAACAACGCCAGCGCGGCCACGATGCCCAACTGCAGCACCAGCTTGTCGGAGGTGCCGAAGTGCCGGATCGCCCAGTTCTTCACCTCGACCGGAGTCGCGTCGATCGCCGTTCCGCCGATCGCCGTCACCGGCGACGCCTGTGGTCCGACGGCGATGGCCACCAGCTCGGCGGCGGCGAGCGAGACGGCAGCCGCCAGTTCTCCGCTCACCGCGCCGAGCAGCAGCTCGCGCATCCAGTTCCGTTTCACACAGGGCATTCGGAGCGGGTGGTGAGCCGGATTGGTCCCTCACCCGATCGGGTGAGCCGACGTGCCCGTGCTCCCGGCCGGTGCTGCGCGGGGGGTGGTGGCCGCACGGGAATTGGGGTAGATACGGGCAAGTAGCACCGATCGGTAACCCGGCGACCCCGGTAGCTCGCTGACCGGGTCTCCCGGCGGCCGACCGCGCCCGTACATCCCGACTCCGCGGCGAGGTGAGCCCTCTTGACCGCACCATCCGCACACAACGTTTCTGAACGCGAGGCCCGGCAGGTGGCCGAGGCCGCCCGCGAACAGGACTGGCGGAAGCCCAGCTTCGCCAAGGAGCTGTTCCTGGGCCGCTTCAGGCTCGATCTGATCCATCCCCATCCCATGCCGGCGCCCGACGACGTCCAGCGCGGCGAGGAATTCCTCGCCAAGCTCCGGGACTTCTGCGAGACGAAGATCGACGGGGCCCGCATCGAACGCGAGGCGCAGATCCCCGACGAGGTCATCAACGGGCTCAAGGAGCTCGGCGCCCTCGGTATGAAGATCGACACGAAGTACGGCGGCCTGGGCCTCACCCAGGTGTACTACAACAAGGCCCTCGCGCTCGTGGGCTCCGCCAACGCCTCGATCGGCGCGCTGCTCTCCGCGCACCAGTCCATCGGCGTACCGCAGCCGCTCAAGATGTTCGGCACCACGGAGCAGAAGGAGACCTTCCTCCCGCGCTGCGCGCGCACCGACATCAGCGCCTTCCTGCTCACCGAACCCGACGTCGGCTCCGACCCGGCCCGGCTGGCGACCAGCGCGGTGCCCACCGAGGACGGTTCCGCCTACGTCCTGGACGGCGTCAAGCTCTGGACGACCAACGGCGTCGTCGCCGACCTGCTGGTCGTCATGGCCCGGGTGCCGAAGTCGGAGGGGCACAAGGGCGGCATCACCGCCTTCGTCGTCGAAGCGGGCTCCGAGGGCGTCACCGTCGAGCACCGCAACGCCTTCATGGGGCTGCGCGGCCTGGAGAACGGGGTCACCCGCTTCCACCAGGTCACCGTCCCCGCCGACCACCGCATCGGCCCCGAGGGCGCCGGCCTCAAGATCGCCCTCACCACCCTGAACACCGGCCGCCTCTCGCTGCCCGCGATGTGCGTCGGCGCCGGGAAGTGGTGTCTGAAGATCGCCCGCGAATGGTCGCTGGAGCGCGAGCAGTGGGGCAAGTCCATCGCGAAGCACGAGGCGGTCGGCTCGAAGATCGCCTTCATCGCGGCGACCACGTTCGCCCTCGAAGCGGTTCTCGACCTGTCGTCGCAGATGGCCGACGAGGACCGCAACGACATCCGGATCGAGGCCGCCCTCGCCAAGCTCTACGGCAGCGAGATGGCCTGTCTGATGGCCGACGAACTCGTGCAGATCCGCGGCGGCCGCGGCTTCGAGACCGCCGCGTCCCTCGCCGCCCGCGGCGAGCGCGCCGTCCCCGCCGAGCAGGTGCTGCGCGATCTGCGCATCAACCGCATCTTCGAGGGCTCGACGGAGATCATGCACCTGCTGATCGCCCGCGAGGCGGTCGACGCCCATCTGTCCGTCGCGGGCGACCTCATCGACCCCGACAAGAGCCTCGGCGACAAGGCGAAGGCCGGCGCCAGGGCCGGCGGGTTCTACGCCCGCTGGCTCCCCAAGCTCGTCGCCGGCGCCGGCCAACTGCCCACGTCGTACGCCGAGTTCCACCCGGACGGCTACCCGGACCTGGCCACCCACCTGCGGTACACCGAGCGCAGCGCGCGCAAGCTCGCCCGTTCGACGTTCCTGGCCATGGCGCGCTGGCAGGGCCGGATGGAGACCAAGCAGGGCTTCCTCGGCCGCATCGTCGACATCGGGGCGGAGCTCTTCGCGATGAGCGCGGCCTGCGTACGCGCCGAGATGCTGCGCTCGTCCGGCGAGGAGGGCCGGGCCGCGTACCAGCTCGCCGACGCGTTCTGCCGGCAGTCCCGGATCCGTGTCGAGGAGCTCTTCACCCGGCTGTGGTCCAACACCGACGACCTGGACCTCAAGGTCGTCGACGGCGTGCTCGGCGGTACCTACACCTGGCTGGAGGCGGGCATCGTCGACCTCAGCGGCGACGGCCCCTGGATCGCCGACGCCACCCCCGGCCCCGCCACGACCGAGAACGTCCACCGCCCCATCCGCTGAGCCCATCCGCTGACCCGGCTCCCGCGTACCGCTCCGCCCGCGGACCCGCCCGGGACCCGACACCCGCATCCCCTGTCCGAGCTGACAGGGGATGCGGCCACAATGGGAGGATGACGGACTCCCTCGCAGACCCGCATCACCGCGAATTCGCGGCCGCCGCCGACACCGACGGGCCCCGGGACATCGTGATCCTCGGCTCCACCGGTTCGATCGGCACCCAGGCCATCGACGTGGTGCTGCGCAACCCCGACCGCTTCCGCGTGGTGGCGCTGTCCGCCGCCGGCGGCCGGATCGAGCTGCTCGCCGAGCAGGCCCACCAGCTGCGGGTACGGACCGTGGCCGTGGCGGACGAGGACGCCGTCGAGCCGCTGCGGCAGGCGCTCGGCCGGCAGTACGGCGCCGGCGGGACGCTCCCCGAGATCCTGTCCGGCCCCGACGCCGCGACCCGGCTCGCCGCGAGCGAGTGCCACTCGGTCCTCAACGGCATCACCGGTTCGATCGGGCTCCGCCCGACGCTGGCGGCCCTGGAAGCCGACCGGGTGCTGATCCTCGCCAACAAGGAGTCGCTGATCGTCGGCGGTCCGCTGGTGAAGGCGCTCGCGAAGCCCGGGCAGATCATCCCGGTGGACTCCGAGCACTCCGCGCTCTTCCAGGCGCTGATGGGCGGCACCCGCGAAGAGGTCCGCAAGCTGATCGTCACGGCCTCCGGCGGCCCGTTCCGCGGCCGCACCAAGGAGGAGCTCGCCGGCGTCACCCCCAAGGACGCACTCGCGCATCCGACCTGGGACATGGGCCCGGTCATCACGATCAACTCCGCGACCCTGGTCAACAAGGGTCTGGAGGTCATCGAGGCACATCTGCTCTACGACATCCCCTTCGACCGGATCGAGGTCGTCGTCCATCCGCAGTCGTACATCCACTCGATGGTGGAGTTCGCCGACGGCTCGACCCTGGCCCAGGCGAGCCCGCCCGACATGCGGATGCCCATCGCGCTCGGCCTCGGCTGGCCCCGGCGGGTGCCGGATGCCGCACCCGCGTTCGACTGGTCGAAGGCGTCGACGTGGGAATTCTTCCCGTTGGACGACGACGCGTTCCCAGCGGTGGCTTTGGCGCGACATGTAGGTAGCCTCGGTGGCACCGCACCCGCGGTGTTCAACGCGGCGAACGAGGAATGCGTCGATGCCTTCCTCGCCGGCCGGCTGCCCTTCACGGGGATCGTGGACACCGTCGCCCGGGTGGTCGAGGAACACGGCCATCCGGATCCGGGAACTCGGCTGACCGTCGAGGACGTCCTTGAAGCGGAAGCGTGGGCACGGGCCCGCGCACGGGAACTGGCTACGGAGGCTGCACGGGTATGACGGCACTCATGTGGGGCGTCGGGATCGTCATCTTCGTCGTCGGCCTGCTGTTCTCCATCGCCTGGCACGAGCTCGGCCATCTCTCCACCGCCAAGCTCTTCAAGATCCGTGTGCCGCAGTACATGGTCGGCTTCGGGCCGACGATCTGGTCGCGGCACAAGGGCGAGACCGAGTACGGCTTCAAGGCGATCCCGCTCGGCGGCTACATCCGCATGATCGGCATGTTCCCGCCCGGCGCGGACGGCAAGGTCAGCGCCCGTTCCACCTCGCCGTGGCGCAGCATGATAGAAGACGCCCGTTCGGCCGCCTACGAGGAGCTGCAGCCGGGCGACGAGACGCGGATGTTCTACACGCGTAAGCCGTGGAAGCGCGTCATCGTCATGTTCGCCGGGCCGTTCATGAACCTGATCCTGGCGGTGGCGCTCTTCGCGGTCTCCCTGATGGGGATCGGCGGAAACGTCACGACCACGTCGATCGGCAGCGTCTCGGAGTGTGTGGTCAAGGCCTCCGCGGCGACCGACAAGGCCACCAAGGCCGATGTCTGCCCGAAGAACGCCGTGGCCCCGCCCGCCAAGGCCGCCGGCTTCAAGGCCGGGGACAAGATCGTCTCCTTCAACGGCAAGCCGGTCAGCGACTGGGACGACCTGTCGGACCAGATCCGCGACACCATCGGCCCGGCCACCGTCGGCGTCCTCCGGAACGGGCAGCAGCTCACCCTGCACCCGACCCTGGTCAAGAACACGGTGAACAAGAAGGACAGCGACGGCTTCCCGATCAAGGGCCAGTACGTCGACGCCGGATTCCTCGGCTTCAGCCCGGCCAACGGCGTCAGGACGCTGACCTTCGCCGAGTCCACCGACCGCATGGTCTCGATGACCAAGAACTCGATCCGCGGTATCGCCGACATCCCCTCGAAGATCCCCGCGCTGTGGGGATCGGCCTTCCAGGGCAAGGAGCGCACCGTCGACCAGCCCGTCGGCATGGTCGGTGTCGCCCGGATCGGCGGCGAGGTCTTCTCGCTGAAGATTCCCGCGACGCAGCAGATCGGCGTCATGATCAACCTGCTCGCCGGAGTGAACCTGTCGCTGTTCCTGTTCAACATGCTGCCGCTGCTCCCGCTCGACGGCGGTCACATCGCCGGCGCCCTGTGGGAGTCGCTGCGCCGCAGGCTGGCCAAGCTGACCCGGCGCCCGGACCCGGGCCCCTTCGACGTGGCCAAGCTGATGCCGGTCGCCTATGTCGTCGCGGGCATCTTCATCTGCTTCACGGCATTGGTGCTCGTCGCCGATGTCGTCAATCCGGTGACGCTCTCCTGACGGATGCGGGAGACGTGGGCGGGTTGCCGTAACCTCGGTAAACGGAGCCCGCCCACGCCGGGACCTTGTTCCACACCCTTGGGGATGCCAAGCACATGACCGCGATTTCGCTCGGAATGCCCGACGTTCCGATCAAGCTCGCCGACCGCCGCCACAGCCGCAAGATCCAGGTCGGGTCGGTCGCGGTGGGCGGGGACGCGCCGGTTTCGGTCCAGTCCATGACGACGACGGTGACGGCGGACATCGGGGCGACGCTCCAGCAGATCGCCGAGCTCACCGCTTCCGGCTGCCAGATCGTGCGGGTGGCCTGCCCCACGCAGGACGACGCCGACGCGCTCGCCACCATCGCCAAGAAGTCGCAGATCCCGGTGATCGCGGACATCCACTTCCAGCCGAAGTACGTCTTCGCGGCGCTCGACGCCGGCTGCGCGGCCGTCCGCGTCAACCCCGGCAACATCAAGCAGTTCGACGACAAGGTCAAGGAGATCGCGAAGGCGGCGGCTTCGGTCGGCACCCCGATCCGGATCGGCGTCAACGCGGGCTCGCTGGACCGCCGGCTGATGGAGAAGTACGGCAAGGCCACCCCCGAGGCGCTGGTCGAGTCCGCGCTGTGGGAGTGCTCGCTGTTCGAGGAGCACGGCTTCCGTGACATCAAGATCTCGGTGAAGCACAACGACCCGGTCGTGATGGTCAACGCCTACCGGCTGCTCGCCGGCAAGTGCGACTACCCCCTCCACCTCGGTGTCACCGAGGCCGGTCCCGCGTTCCAGGGCACCATCAAGTCCGCCGTCGCGTTCGGCGCGCTGCTGTCCGAGGGCATCGGCGACACCATCCGCGTCTCGCTCTCGGCCCCGCCGGTCGAGGAGATCAAGGTCGGCCTGCAGATCCTGGAGTCGCTGAACCTCAAGCAGCGCCGCCTGGAGATCGTCTCCTGCCCGTCCTGCGGCCGTGCCCAGGTCGACGTCTACAAGCTCGCCGACCAGGTCTCCGCCGGCCTTGAGGGCATGGAGGTGCCGTTGCGCGTCGCCGTCATGGGGTGCGTCGTGAACGGCCCCGGTGAGGCCCGCGAGGCCGACCTCGGTGTCGCGTCCGGCAACGGCAAGGGCCAGATCTTCGTCAAGGGCGAGGTCATCAAGACCGTGCCGGAGTCGAAGATCGTGGAGACCCTGATCGAAGAGGCGATGAAGATCGCCGAGCAGATGGAAGCGGACGGCATCGCGTCCGGCGAGCCCCAGGTCAACGTGAGCTGACCGGGGAAGGCCGCTGAGGCCACCTCCGCGAAACTCCCCTCCGCGAGGTAAAGTGCGAAGATCTACCCCCGGCCGTGTGGCCGGGGGTACCCCCGCCCCCCGCGGCCTGTAGGTGAGGCGCACACGTGTTGACGACGACGACCGCGAAGGTCCTGGAGGCCGGCGAACTCGACGCCGCCCTCGAAGTGCTCGACCGCGACCCCGTGTCCAACGCGTTCGTCGCCTCCCGTGTGAACGTCGCGGGCCTCGACCCCTGGCGCCTCGGCGGCGAGATGTGGGGCTGGTACTCCGGCGGCCGGCTCGCCTCCCTGTGCTACGCCGGCGCCAATCTGGTGCCGATCTGCGCGGGCCCGGAAGCCGTCCGCGCCTTCGCCGAGCGGGCCCGCCGGGCGGGCCGCCGCTGCTCGTCGATCGTCGGACCCGCCGAGCCCACCACCGAACTGTGGTCGCTGCTCGAACCCAGCTGGGGCCCGGCCCGGGAGATCCGCAGCCGTCAGCCGCTGATGACCACCCGGGCGCTGCCCGCCGGCATCACCCCCGACCCCCTCGTCCGGCGCGTCCGCCGTGACGAGATGGATGTGATCATGCCCGCGTGCGTGGCCATGTTCACCGAAGAGGTCGGCGTCTCCCCGCTCGCGGGGGACGGCGGGCTGCTCTACCAGGCCCGGGTCGCCGAACTCGTCACCGCCGGACGGTCGTTCGCCCGCATCGAGAACGGCCGGGTGGTCTTCAAGGCCGAGATCGGCGCCGTCACCCGGCACGCCTGCCAGATCCAGGGCGTCTGGGTGGCGCCGGAGTACCGGGGACAGGGCCTGTCGGAGGCGGGGATGGCCGCCGTGCTGCACTACGCGCTGCGGGATGTGGCCCCGGTCGCCAGCCTGTACGTCAACGACTTCAACGCACCCGCCCGTGCCTCCTACCGCCGGGTGGGATTCACCGAGGTCGGAGCCTTCATGAGCGTGCTGTTCTGACGTAATGTCCCGTCCCATGGAAGATGTCGTGGTCGGCCGTCTGGACCTCGAGGAACGGGTCGACGAGGCGCTCGCCGTACAGGCCCTCGCCTTCGGTCTCGACGACGACGAGATCGCCATCCGCCGCCAGATCGTCGTGCGGCATCTCGCCTGCCCCGGCGCCCGCGCCCTCGGTGCCACCACCGAGGACGGACGGCTCGTCGGCTTCGTCTACGGCATGCCCAACGACCGCGCGCACTGGTGGTCCACCGTCGTCCAGCCGTATCTGCGGCACCGCGGCACCGAGCAGTGGCTCGACGGCTCCTTCGTCATCACGGAGCTGCACGTACTGCCCGCCTTCCAGGGGCTGGGCATCGGACGGCAGCTGATCACCACCATCACCGACACGGCCACCGAACCGCGCAGCATCCTCTCCGCGATCGACGTCGAGAGCCCCGCCCGCCGGCTCTACCGGGCGCTCGGCTACCAGGACCTGGCCCGTCCCGTGCACTTCCCCAGCGCGACGAGCCCGTACGCGGTGATGGGCGCGCCCCTGCCGCTGCGCCGCCCGGACCGGCCCCGGGATCCGGCATAACGCATTTCCGTGCCGCCGGACGGGCTGGATATCCTCGCGGGAATCCCCGTCAAGCCCCTGGAGAGCCACCATGGTCCTGCGCATGTCCCGTCTGATGCTCAAGACACTGCGCGACGACCCGGCCGACGCCGAGACCGCCAGCCACAAGCTGCTGGTCCGCGCCGGTTTCGTCCGCCGCTCGTCGGCGGGCGTCTGGATCTGGCTGCCGCTCGGCAAGCGGGTCCTGGAGAACGTCTCCCGCGTCGTCCGCGAGGAGATGGACGCCATCGGCGGCCAGGAAGTGCTGCTGCCCGCGCTGCTGCCGCGGGAGAACTACGAGACGACCGGCCGCGCGGGCGAGTACGGCGACCTGCTCTTCCAGCTCAAGGACCGCAAGGGCGCGGACTACGTCCTCGGCCCGACCCACGAGGAGATCTTCACCCAGGTGGTGAAGGACCAGTGCACGTCCTACAAGGACCTGCCGGTGATCCTCTACCAGATCCAGACGAAGTACCGGGACGAGGCCCGCCCGCGCTCCGGCGTGCTGCGCGGCCGTGAGTTCCAGATGAAGGACTCGTACTCCTTCGACACCACGGACGAGGGGCTGGCCGAGGCGTACCGGGCGCACCGTGACGCGTACATCCGGATCTTCACGCGGCTCGGCTTCGACTACCGCATCGTCTCCGCGGTCTCCGGCGCGATGGGCGGCTCGGCGTCCGAGGAGTTCCTCGCTCCGGCCGCGGCCGGCGAGGACACCTTCGTGGACTGTCCGGCCTGCGAGTACGCGGCGAACACCGAGGCCGTCACCACGGTCGTGCCGCCCGTCGAGGGCGTGGAGCACGGCCCCGTCGAGGAACTCGACACCCCCGACACCCCGACCATCGAGACCCTCGCCGCGCACCTGGGCGTCCCGGCGTCCGCGACGCTGAAGAACCTGTTGGTGAAGGTCGACGGCAAGATCACCGCCGTCGGCGTCCCCGGTGACCGCGAGGTCGACCTCGGCAAGCTCGGCGAGCACCTCGCCCCGGCCGTCGTCGAGCTGGTCACCGCCGAGGACTTCGAGGGCCGCCCGGAGCTCGTCCGCGGCTATGTGGGACCGCAGGGCCTGGGCATCGACTACATCGCCGATCCGCGCATCGCCCCCGGCACCGCCTGGATCACGGGCGCCAACACGAGCGGCAAGCACGCCCGCAACGTCGTCTGCGGCCGGGACTTCGAGGTGGACCGCTACCTCGACGTCGTCACCGTGCGGCCCGGCGACCCCTGCCCGCGCTGCGGCGCCGGACTGCGGCTGGACCGTGCGATCGAGATCGGTCACATCTTCCAGCTCGGCCGCAAGTACGCCGACGCCTTCCAGCTCGACGTACTCGGCCAGCAGGGCAAGCCGGTGCGGGTGACCATGGGCTCCTACGGGATCGGCGTCTCCCGTGCGGTCGCCGCCCTCGCCGAGCAGACCGCCGACGGCCAGGGCCTGTGCTGGCCGCGCGAGGTCGCCCCCGCCGATGTGCACCTCGTCGCGGCCGGCAAGGCCCTGCAGACCGAGCTGGCGCTGGAGGTCGCGGAGAAGCTGCACGCCGCAGGTGTCCGGGTGCTGCTCGACGACCGCGCCGGGGTCTCGCCGGGCGTGAAGTTCACCGACGCGGAACTCATCGGCGTCCCGCAGATCCTCGTCGTCGGCCGCCGCGCGGCCGAGGGCGTCGTGGAACTGAAGGACCGCCGGTCGGGCGAGCGGGTCGAGCTGACGGTCGACGAGGCGCTCGCCCGGCTGACCGGCTGACCGACGACACGGACTAGAGCCAGCTGGCGAACTCCAGCAGGAGTTCGCCGGCCTGGCTGTCGCCGACCGACAGCGCCCAGACGCCCGCCTCGACGGCCCGGAAGTGGCTCCAGCCGCGCAGCCGCTCCGGGTCCACGTCGAGCGCGGCGCCGAGCTTGGCGACCCGGCGGCGGGCCGCCGCCTGCGGGCCAGGGGACGCGGCCAGCGTCTCGACCCGGTCCCGGACCAGCCAGGCGAGGTCGTACGCCCGCTCGCCGACCAGCGGCTTGGGGTCGATGGCCAGCCACGGGCTGCGCTCGGCGGCCAGGACGTTGCCGTGGTGGTAGTCGCCGTGCAGCAGCACGTCCTCGGCCGGACCGGCCAGCAGCTGCTCGCGCAGCGCCAGCGCCTCGTCGATGAGCGGGCGCACCTCCGCCGCCCAGGGCTGCTCACGGCGCTCCCGCAGGTGGTCGGCGAGACCGGCGGTGCAGTCGGCGACCGAGGTGAACGGATGGCCCTCGGCCGGCGCCACCCACAGCCGCTGCAAGGTGGCCGTCGCCTCGAGCATCGCCTTGGGCTCCGGGAGGGAGCGCAGGGACACCTCGCCCTGCAGCCGCTCCAGCAGCATCGCGCCCAGGGTGGGCTCCGCGCGCAGCAGCCGGACCGCGCCGCGGCCGTCCCAGTGGGCGAGCGCGGCGTGCTCGTGCTCGGTCTCGGGGGTGACCATGCCCAGCTTGAGCACGGCGGGGGTGCCGTCCGCCGTCCGGACGAGCACGATCATGCTGATCTGGCCGCCGGGGGTGAACACCCGCTCCGGCCGCAGTTCCCACCGCTCCAGCGTTCCGGCCACCCGGCCCGGCAGCGCCGCGAGCCACTCCCGGCCGGCGTCGCCCTCCCAGGCCCCGATCGTGCGGACCAGCCGGTCGGGCGGGTCCAGCGGAATGGTGCCGGGGCCGCCGGGCTGCGGTGCTGAAGCCATGGTTGTGCTGTCCCTCCGTGGATCTTTCGCGGGCGGGCGTCCCCGCGGGGGGATGCCTTCCCGTTCTGCCGTGTCCTACAGCCCTGACACGGCTCCTTGCGGTGCGGCTCTCACGGTGCGCTCCGCTCGGCCAACCCGGGGAAGGCTACGCTGCCGCCGCGCCACCGCACGGCACGCACCGCCGCCTCACGCAGCGCTCCGGCCGCGTCCCGGCGCGGCTCCCCGGTGGCCGCGCGCACCACATCCCCGTACACACCGGCGACCCGGTCCTCGATCACGGCGGCCAGCCGTACGGCCGCCGCGCTGTCGGTGACCGGGAACGGCAGTGCGTACCCGGCGTCCGCCGGCACCGGTTCCGCGCCGAGGTCCCGCACGGTGCGACTCAGCGCGTCGCGGCGGGCGCGGTGCGAGTCGTAGGCAGCGCGGGCGTCGGAGGCGCGCGGCTTCGCGACCCGCGCACCTATCACCCCATAGGCGTAAACCGCGGCGTGTTCCGCGGCGAGCGCCGCCTGGACCGCGTCCAGGGTCCGCTGTGTCATCTCGTCAGCCCTTCCCCGTCAGCAGGACGACGTGCGCCGCCCCGGCGGCGGCCACTGAGGCGAGCAGCCGGGCGAGCTCGGGCGGTGCGTCGAGCAGCGCGGTAGCGCGGGCGTCCGCGAGCCGGCGTTCGGCGGCGGCGAGCGCCCCGAGCGTGGGGGGAGCGGTGGCGGCGGTGGTGCCGGTGGCACCCGGCGTTCCGGCGGGGGCCGGCTTCGGCACCGTGGCGCCGAACGCCTGGGCGTGCCGGGCGACTTCGGCCCGCAGCGGCGCCAGCCGCGCGGTGAGGTCCGGCCGGGCCGCGAGGAGACCGTCGTAGTGCGCGAGGAGTGCGGTGCTGTCCGCGGCCGCCCGCGCCCGCAGCGCGGCACCCGGCACGGCCGGGGGAGTGTCCTTCAGGGTGTCCGCCGCGGCCGGGGTCCCGCCGGAACAGCCCGTGGCGAGTCCGGCCAGCGCCGCCAGCCCGCCCGCGCCGGCCACCAGCGGCACACCGGCGGCCGAGGCCAGTACCGTCCGTCTGCCCGGCGTCCCTCTGCCTGTCACCGCGCCCCCTCCCGTGATCACCGACCAGAGCGTACCGGGCGGCGGCCGGGCGCGGCCCGGGCGACGGTGGCCGGCCGGCTCCGCCGCAGGGCAGCGCTGGGGGGCGAGCCACGCCGAATCGTCGATCCGGTGTCGGAACCGATAGGCTTTGGGGCGACACGCGACCTTCCATACAACAGCACACGCGGCCGAGGAGTCACCCGGATGAGCACCACCCAGAGCGAGAGGCTGCGCGGATTGCTGGAGCCGCTCGTCGCCAAGACGGGTCTGGATCTGGAAGAGGTCACAGTGACCGCGGCGGGCAGCCGCCGGCAGCTGATGGTCGTGGTGGATTCCGATGACGGCGTGCAGCTCGACGCGGTCGCCGAGCTGAGCCGGGACATCGCCCAGGTGCTCGACGACACGGACGCGATGGGCCAGGGCGAGTACGTCCTGGAGGTCAGCTCCCCGGGTACCGACCGGCCGCTGACCACGCCCCGGCACTTCCGCCGCAACGAGGGCCGGCTGGTCAAGCTGACGCTCAACAACCACGAAGAGCTGACCGCGCGGATCATGGCGCTGGACGAGGCGGGCCTCGATCTGGAGGTCCCCGGCATCAAGGGGCGCAAGCCCAAGCCGCGCCGGGTGGAGTTCGCGGAGATCGCGAAGGCCCGGGTGGAGATCGAGTTCAACCGCAAGAACAAGGACGACGACGTCGACGCAGCGGATACGGCCGACGCCGACACCGACAGCGACGAGAGCATTGAGGAGGCGTAGCCGTGGACATCGACATGAAGGCCCTACGGGGGTTGGTGCAGGAGAGGCAGATTTCGTTCGACCTGCTGGTCGGGGCGATCGAGTCCGCGCTCCTCATCGCCTACCACCGGGAGCCGGGCAGCCACCGCCGGGCCCGGGTGGAGCTCGACAAGTCGTCGGGACATGTGACGGTGTGGGCGAAGGAGGACCCGTCCGAGGTCGCCGAGGGCGCCGAGCCCCGCGAGTTCGACGACACCCCTTCCGGGTTCGGCCGGATCGCCGCCTCCACGGCGAAGCAGGTCATCCTGCAGCGGCTGCGGGACGCGGAGGACGACATCACGTTCGGCGAGTACGCCGGCCGTGAGGGCGACATCGTCTCCGGTGTCGTCCAGCAGGGCATGGACGCCAAGAACGTGCTGGTCGACATCGGCAAGATGGAAGCCATCCTGCCGGTGCAGGAGCAGGTGCCGGGCGAGGACTACAAGCACGGTGTGCGGCTGCGCTCCTACGTCGTCCGCGTCGCCAAGGGCGTGCGCGGACCGTCGGTGACGCTGTCGCGCTCGCACCCCAACCTGGTGCGCGCCCTGTTCAAGATGGAGGTCCCGGAGATCGCGGACGGTTCGGTCGTCATCGAGGCGATCGCCCGCGAGGCCGGCCACCGGACGAAGATGGCGGTGCGCTCCACCCGCTCCGGGCTGAACGCCAAGGGCGCCTGCATCGGCCCGATGGGCTCCCGCGTGCGGGCGGTCATGGCCGAGCTGCAGGGCGAGAAGATCGACATCGTGGACTGGTCGGACGACCCGGCCGACATGGTGGCGAACGCCCTGTCGCCGGCCCGGGTGTCCCGCGTCGAGGTCGTGGACCTGTCGGCCCGCTCCGCCCGGGTGACCGTGCCGGACTACCAGCTGTCGCTCGCCATCGGCAAGGAAGGGCAGAACGCCCGCCTCGCCGCCCGGCTGACCGGCTGGCGGATCGACATCCGTCCGGACATCGAGCCGGAGGGCGCCGAGGAGTCCGGCGAATCGGACACTTCACGCGCCTGAATGTCAACCCACGACTGACCGAACAACCGTGCGTCGAATAACCCGAAGGGGTGAGGTCGGCGCGGGGAGGTAGACTGAGCAGTGTCTGGCCGGACGCGTTCCCTTGCGTGCCCTGAGCGAACCTGTGTGGGTTGCCGGGAACGGGTGGCCAAGAACGATCTGCTGCGTGTGGCGGTGAGCGGTGACGCGTGCGTCCCCGATCCTCGCGGTACGCTGCCCGGTCGGGGTGCTCACTTGCACCCTGACCTGGTCTGTTTCGACCTGGCGGTTCGCCGCCGGGCCTTCTCCAGGGCCTTCAGGTCCAAGGAGACGTTCGACACCGCGGAACTCCGCCGGTACGTCGAGCAGAACACCAAGCCCGTCGAAGTGGCGGCACCGTAAGTGAACGGCACGGGTATCCGTGCGGTCAGGTACCTCGCGAGTCGGAAGTAGGTCGAGATTGCGATGAGCACCACTCGATGAGTACGCGATGAGTACGAGCATGAAGTAGCGACGGTCCGGCGGACGATCACCCCGGACCTAAAAGGAGCGAAGTGGCTAAGGTCCGGGTATACGAACTCGCCAAGGAGTTCGGAGTTGAGAGCAAGGTCGTCATGGCCAAGCTCCAAGAACTTGGTGAATTCGTACGTTCGGCGTCCTCGACGATCGAGGCGCCGGTTGTTCGCAAGTTGACTGACGCTTTGCAGGGGCCCGGTGGCGGAAACGCCGCGAAGCCCGCTGCCAAGCCCGGCGCGCCCCGCAAGGCGACGTCTGCCAAGCCTGGCGCCCCCACTCCGGGTGCGCCGGCCCGTCCCGCTGCGCCGGCTCCCAAGCCGGCCGCGGACGCCCCCGTAACTCCGGCGGCTCCGGCCGCCACGGGCACCGGCTCCACGCCGGCCGGCCCCCGTCCGGGTCCGAAGCCGGCCCCGGTCAAGCCCGCTCCGGCGGCTCCGGTCCCGGTCGCGGAGTTCTCCGCCCCGGCTCCGACCCAGCAGGCGCAGCAGGCCCCGCAGGCGCCGGCGGCCTCCGCCCCGGCGGCTCCGTCCTCCGCGCCGCGTCCCGCGGGTGCCACTCCCGGCCCCCGTCCGGCACGTCCGGCCCCGGCACAGCGCGAAGAGCGCCGTGACGGCGGTCAGCGTGACGCCGCGCCGCGTGGCGACCGTCCGGCCCGTCCGGCCGGCCAGGGTGCGCCCGGTGGCGCCCCGCGTCCCGGTGGCGCCCGTCCGGCGGGTCCCCGTCCGGGCAACAACCCCTTCACCTCCGGTGGCTCCACCGGGATGCAGCGCCCCGGTGGCGCCCCGCGTCCCGGCGGTGGCGGCCAGGGTGCTCCCGGCGGCGAGCGTCCCGCTCGTCCGGCCGGCACGGGTGGTCCCGGTGGCGCTCCGCGTCCCGGCGGCGCCCCGCGTCCCGGTGGTGCGGGCGGTCCCGGCGGTGCCGGTCGTCCGGCTCCCGGTGGGATGCCCCGCCCGCAGAGCTCCGGCCCGCGCCCGAACCCGGGCATGATGCCGCAGCGTCCCGCCCCGTCCGGTGGTCCCGGCGGCCGCTCCGGCGGACCCGGCGCCCGTCCCGGTGGCGGTCCCGGTGCTCGTCCCGGTGGTGGCAGCGGTGGTCCCGGTGCTCGTCCCGGTGGTGGCGGCGGCGGTTTCGCCGGCCGTCCGGCCGGTCCCGGTGCGCGTCCCGGCGGCTTCGGCGGCCCGCGTCCCGGTGGTGCTCCCGGCGGTGGCGGTGGCTTCGGTCCCCGTCCCGGCGGCTTCGGCGGCCGTCCCGGCGGCCCCAACGCCCGTGGTGGCACGCAGGGTGCCTTCGGCCGTGGCCCGAACGGCCGTCCGGCCCGTGGCCGCAAGTCGAAGCGCCAGCGTCGCCAGGAGTACGAGAGCATGCAGGCTCCGTCCGTGGGCGGCGTGCTGCTGCCCCGCGGTAACGGTGCTGCCGTACGACTGCGTCGCGGCTCCTCTCTCACCGACTTCGCCGAGAAGATCAACGCCAACCCGGCGTCGCTCGTCCAGGTGATGTTGAACCTCGGCGAAATGGTCACGGCGACGCAGTCGGTTCCCGACGCGACGCTGCAGCTGCTCGCCGACGAGATGAACTACGTCCTGGAGATCGTCAGCCCGGAGGAGGAGGACCGCGAGCTGCTCGAGTCCTTCGACATCGAGTTCGGCGAGGACGAGGGCGGCGAGGAAGAGCTCGTCTCCCGTCCGCCGGTCGTGACCGTCATGGGTCACGTCGACCACGGTAAGACCCGCCTCCTCGACGCGATCCGCAAGACCAACGTGATCGCGGGCGAGGCCGGTGGCATCACCCAGCACATCGGTGCCTACCAGGTCGCGGCCGAGGTGAACGGTGAAGAGCGCAAGATCACCTTCATCGACACCCCCGGTCACGAGGCGTTCACCGCCATGCGTGCCCGTGGTGCCAAGTCGACCGACATCGCGATCCTCGTGGTGGCGGCCAACGACGGTGTCATGCCGCAGACGATCGAAGCGTTGAACCACGCCAAGGCGGCCGGCGTGCCGATCGTGGTCGCGGTCAACAAGATCGACGTCGAGGGCGCCGACCCCGTCAAGGTGCGCGGTCAGCTGACCGAGTTCGGCCTCGTGGCCGAGGAGTACGGCGGCGACACCATGTTCGTCGACATCTCCGCCAAGCAGGGTCTGCACATCGACAGCCTGCTGGAGGCCGTGGTCCTCACCGCGGACGCCTCGCTCGACCTGCGGGCCAACCCGGAGCAGGACGCACAGGGCATCGCGATCGAGGCTCACCTCGACCGTGGCCGTGGCGCCGTGGCGACCGTGCTCGTACAGCGCGGCACCCTGCGCATCGGCGACACCATGGTGGTCGGCGACGCGTACGGCCGGGTCCGCGCGATGCTCGACGACCGTGGCAACACGCTGGAAGAAGCGGGCCCCTCGACTCCGGTCATGGTGCTCGGTCTCACCAACGTGCCCGGCGCCGGCGACAACTTCCTCGTTGTCGACGACGACCGCACGGCCCGTCAGATCGCCGAGAAGCGTGCCGCTCGTGAGCGGAACGCGGCGTTCGCCCGCAAGGGTGTCCGGTTCTCCCTGGAGAACCTGGACGAGGCCCTGCAGGCCGGTCTGGTGCAGCAGCTCAACCTCATCATCAAGGGCGACGCGTCCGGTTCGGTCGAAGCGCTCGAGTCCTCGCTCATGCAGCTGGACGTCGGTGCCGAGGTCGACCTGCGCATCCTGCACCGCGGTGTGGGTGCGGTCACCGAGTCGGACATCAACCTGGCATCGGGTTCCGACGCCATCGTCATCGGCTTCAACGTGCGCGCCGAAGGCCGCGCCACGCAGCTGGCCGAGCGCGAGGGTGTCGACGTCCGGTACTACTCGGTGATCTACCAGGTCATCGATGAGATCGAGGCGGCCCTGAAGGGCATGCTCAAGCCGGAGTACGAAGAGGTCGAGCTCGGCACCGCCGAGATCCGCGACGTCTTCCGCTCCTCCAAGCTGGGCAACATCGCCGGTGTCCTCATCCGCTCGGGCGAGGTCAAGCGCAACACCAAGGCGCGACTCCTCCGCGACGGCAAGGTCATCGCGGAGAACCTCAACATCGAGGGTCTGCGCCGGTTCAAGGACGACGTCACCGAGATCCGGGAAGGCTACGAGGGCGGTATCAACCTCGGCAGCTACAACGACATCAAGGTCGACGACGTCATCGCGACGTACGAGATGCGCGAGAAGCCGCGCGGCTGATCGCCCACCCGCCGCCCGGCCACCACCCCTGGTGGGCCGTGCTGCGCACGGGCAGTGCATTTCACCGGGGCCGGTCGGCGGAGATATTCCGTCGATCGGCCCCGGCCGTTGCGTGTACCGTTCACATCATGGATCGCGCCTGTCACCAGGGGCGTAACGACGAGGCCTCCCAGGGCGGCTAGCCCTGTCGCCCATGTATGCAGGAACGCTGTCCTTCGACCTCCTCCTCGGCGACGTACATTCGCTCAAGGAGAAGAGGTCCGTCGTCCGCCCGATCATCGCCGAGCTGCACCGCAAGTTCGCGGTCAGTGTGGCGGAGACGGGCGAGCAGGACCTTCACCGCAGGGCCGAGATAGGCATCGCGGTCGTGTCCGGGGATCTCGGACACATCAAGGACGTACTCGACCGGTGCGAGCGATGGATGATCGCCCGGCCCGAGGTGGAACTGCTGTCGGCACGGCAGCGGATCCACGGCGACGACGACTGACCGATCGGCGGTCGGCCGGCGCCTGGAAGACCAGAGCAGTAACGAAGAAGGAGACGGACAAGTGACCGACACCTCGCGGGCGCGCAAGCTGGCCGACCGCATCCGGGTCGTGGTCGCGGAAACGCTGCAGCGGCGGATCAAGGACCCGCGGCTCGGCTACGTGACGATCACGGACACCCGGGTCACGGGTGACCTGCAGGACGCGACGGTGTTCTACACGGTCTACGGCGACGACGAGGACCGTGCGGCGTCCGCCGCCGCACTGGAGAGCGCCAAGGGCATCCTGCGCTCCGAGGTCGGTCGGCAGCTCGGGGTGCGCTTCACCCCGACGCTGACGTTCGTCGCGGACGCCCTCCCGGAGAACGCGAAGACCATCGACGATCTGCTGGCCAGGGCCCGTGCCTCGGACGAGCAGGTGCGCAAGGCCGCCACCGACGCCTCGTACGCGGGCGACGCGGACCCGTACCGCAAGCCGGTGGAGGACGAGGACGACGACACGGACGCCGACGCCGACGCGGCGAAGACCGCGAAGGACGACGACAAGGGCTCCGCGACCGCATGAAGCGCAAAGGCCAGGGCCCGGACGGCCTAGTGATCGTCGACAAGCCGGCCGGGCTCACCTCGCACGCCGTGGTCGCCCGCATCCGCCGTTTCGCGGGCACCCGGCGCGTCGGGCACGCGGGCACCCTCGACCCGATGGCGACCGGAGTGCTCGTCATCGGCGTCGAGAAGGCCACCCGGCTCCTCGGCCACCTCGCGCTCACGCGCAAGGAGTACGTCGCGACGATCCGGCTCGGCCAGACCACCGTGACGGACGACGCCGAGGGCGAGGTCACGGAGAGCGCCGGCGCGGCCGGTGTCGAGCTGACGGCCGTCCAGGACGGAATCGCCAAGCTCAGCGGCGACATCATGCAGGTGCCGTCCAAGGTCAGCGCCATCAAGGTCAACGGCGTCCGGTCGTACACCAGGGTCCGGGAGGGCGAGGAGTTCGAGCTGGCCTCCCGCCCGGTGACCATCTCCTCCTTCGTGCTGCACGAGGACCGCACCGCGACGGCGGAGGACGGCACGGCCGTCCTGGACCTGGACGTCACCGTCGAGTGCACCTCCGGCACCTACATCCGGGCCCTGGCCCGCGATCTCGGCGCGGACCTGGGCACCGGCGGCCATCTGACCGCGCTGCGGCGCACCCGGGTGGGCCCGTACGACCTGAGCAGCGCCCGCACCGTGGACGAGCTCGAAGCGACGTACCAGGCCGACGGGGCGGAAGCCTTCCAGGTCATGCCGATCGGCGAGGCCGCCGCCGCGGCGTTCCCCCGCTGGGACGTGGACGCCGACCAGGCCCGCCTGCTCGTCAACGGCGTCCGCCTCAAGACCGACGGCATGGGCCCCGGCACTCACGCGGCCTTCGACCCCGACGGCCGCTTCCTGGCCCTCGTCGAGGACCGCGACGGCCAGACGAAGATCCTCGCGGTCCTCGTCTGACGCGAGTGCGTGACGCGCGTGCGTGACCTGACGGGATCCGGACCGGCCATCGAGCGGGTCCGGATCCTCGGTATCCGCAGTCGTCGCGCTCCCCTAGGGCACGGTCAGGCCCCCATCGTGGAGCGGGCGTCCGTGTCCCCGCGCGGACGCCCGCTCCACGATCCCCCTCCTGCTCGTATACCTATCCTCCTCACACCCGGAATTCACCCCAACGGGTGGGCGCTCGGAGTGAACTTCGGGGTGTACGGGGGCGCGTTGGGTGCGCGATCAATAGCGGGCGATCACCGTGGGCATACCGTGGAAGGCGGTTGACCAGCGGGGAGGTGCGCGGATGGCGGTGCGGCCCTGCGACGGTGACGATGCCTTGGTGCGGGTGTGCGATCTGGCCGGGCGGCCGCGCGGTACCGGATTCCTCGCCGATCTCGGCGGCACTCTCCTGACGAGTCACGAAGCCGTCGACGGACTGGCCCGGCTGGTGCTGCACGCCCCCGGCGACCAGGTCTGCCTCGTCGGTGCGGACGCGATCACGCCGCTGCCGGAACTGGGACTCGCGCTCGTCGCGACCGAAGGCATCAGTCTGCGGCCGCTGCCGGTCGCCGTCTCCGGGCCCGCGCACTCCGAACGCCGGGTGCGGCTGCGGGCCCGCGGCTGGACGGACGCCGTCGTCGTCGGCACCGCGTCCGTGACGTACACCGCGACCGACCGATTCCATCTCCTGGACGAGGTCTACGAACTCGCCCTCGACAGCCCGGAGGTGCTGCGGGTCCACCCGCAGGCGTCCGGCAGCCCCGTGATCGACGCGGAGACCGGAGCGGTGCTGGCCGTCATCGCCACCGCACTGCACGCCGGGCACCGGGCCGGCGGCTTCGCCGTCCCGCTGCGGGCCGGGTCGGGGCCGCTGGCGGAACTGCTCGCCCGCAACGCCGCCACCGTGCCCGCCTACGGGCCGCACCTCAACCTCGCCGGCGCGCTGCAGTTGACGGCCACCTCGGTCGGTTCCGCGGCCGTACCGCGCGAATGGCGTGAGCCGGTCGCCAGGCCGGGGACCGAGGACGAGCTGCGCGACTTCCTCAGCGGGGGAGGGGACCGCGGACCGCTCGTCCTGGGTCTGGTCGGCGACCCCGGCTGCGGGCGCACCACCGAACTGGCGGCGCTCGCCGCACGCCGCGCCCGGGGCGCGGAGCCCGCCCCGACGGTATGGCTGCGCGGCGCCGAACTGCGGCCGGGCGACGGCGGGTTGAAGGACGCGGTGGAACGCTCGCTGCGCACCGCCGCGCGGATCGTCTCGGCGGCGGCCGGCGACAGCAGGGGCGAGGCGCCCGTCGCGTCCCCCGACGCGGTCGCGGACCTGGCCCGGTCGGCGGGCCGGCCGCTGCTCGTGCTGCTCGACGGTCCGGAGGAGATGCCGCCTGTTCTGGCGCACGCGCTGCCCGACTGGACGGCCGGTACGGCGAGTTGGCTGCGGGCGGGCGGCGTCCGGCTGGTCGTGGCGTGCCGCCCCGAGTACTGGGAGCAGGCGGGCGCCCTGTTCCCCGCCGGGATGCTCCATGTGCCCGAGGAGGCGCCGGCCGTACCGCCCGGCGCCCCGGCCCGCGCGCTGCCGTTCTGCGTCCGGCTCGGCGACCTCCCGGAGCGGCAGGCCGGCCGCGCCAGGGCCCGGTACGGCATCCCGCCCGGGGCGCTGGCCGCGACCGACGCCGCCCATCCGCTGGCCCTGCGGCTGTTCGCCGAGATCCGCGCGGCCCTCCCGGAACCGGCGGTGCCCGACCCGGTGGGAACGCCCGCCGCCGAGGACGCCGTGCCCGGCCGTGCGGAGATCTTCTCGGCCTATCTGGACCTGGTGTGCCTGCGGATCGCCGTCCGGCTGACGGCGGGCGCCGAGAGCCCCGCCCGGGGGACCGCCGTCCGGCGGCTGGCCGCCCGGGTCGCCGGGCAGGTGCACGAGGCGGCGCGGCGCTGTCTGGGGCCCGGCCAGGGCGAGCTGGACCGGGAGTCCTTCGAGGACCTCTTCCCCTGGCGTACGGGCTGGGCCTCGGCCGTCCTCACCGAAGGCCTCGTCGTCCCGGCCGGAGCGGGATACCGCTTCGCGCACGAGGAGTTCGCCGACTGGCTGCAAGGGCTGCACCTTGACCTCGACGAGGCCCTGTTCGCCCTCGTCCACCGGTGGTTCGCCGCCCCGGCGGGCGCCGCGGAGGCCCCGGTCCGGCTGCCGTCGCGCCCCGGGGCCCGCGCTGGTCACGCCCCGGGCACACCGTGCCGCTAAGCCTCCGGTCGGCCCCGCCGCCGCTCCGCACTCGCTTCCGGTGCCCCGCCACCGCATCGGCCCCGTCATCCAGTCCCTGCTGCTCACCGCCCGCCAGTCCGGCCCCACCGCGCTCGCCCGGCATCTCGAAACGCTGATCCACGCCCTCGACCAGCAGGCCGCGGAACCGAGCCGCCTCGCCGCCCCGCCAAAGCCGCAGACGCCACCCCGGACACCGCCCTGGCCACCTGTGGTCGGGGAGCCGGAGGGAGCGTCGGAGGGGGAGCCGGACGCGGCAGCCGCCCCGGCTCCCGCCCTGATGGACCGCCTCATGGACCGACCCGCGTTCGACGATCCGCCGGCGGACGAGGCGGATCTCGACGCGGACACCGTCCCCAACCGGCGGCCCGGTGCGGGGCGCGCGGCGGTACCGCCGCCCCGGAGTCCGGTCGCGCCGGGGCCGGCCCCGGCGGCGGCCCCCGAAGCCGGTCCGAGCGGAGAGTCACGGCCACCCCTGCCCGCGCCGGAGGCGGCCCGGCGGGCGGACGCCGTGTGGTGGGCGGCGCATCTGCTGGGCGAGGTCCTGCTGCGGGTGCCGGACGCCGGCCAGTACCGGGGTGTGCTGCGGCTGCTGGCGGAGCGGATCACCGTGCGGTCGATCGAACGCGGCGGGTTCGGTCCGCAGGGCCTCGGCGGCCTGGCGGAGTTCGGTCCGTGGTTCTGGCGGCGGCTGGAGCTGCCGCTGGGGGAGCGGCTCGACCTGCTGCGGCTGCTCCTGCCCGCCGACGGCCCACCCCCGCAGAACCCGCAGAACCCGCAGAACCCGCATCCGCAGAACGTGCACGGCGTCCCGGGCTCGCCGGGTCCCGCCGAGCGCTTCCTCCCGACCGTCGGGGAACTGCTCTGCGACGCCCCGCGCGCCGCGCTGCCCGTGATCTGCGGCTGGTTCGGCGACGACCGGCCGCTGCAGACGGACACGGCGCTCAAAGGCCCGCGCCCGACCGTGGCCGCCGCCGTCCAGGCGCTGCTGCACACCCACCGGCACCGCGCCGTGGACGATCTGACCGAGGCGCTGGTCGAAGCCGCGCACCCCGGCGCCGATGAACTGCTGGCAGCCCTCGCGGAGGACGAACCGTCGGCGGTCTGCCGCGCCGTCGACCGCTGGGCCCACGAGGAACGGCCCGCCCGGCACGTCGCCGCCGCCGCGTACGGGGTGCGCGCCGCGCCCTACGTACGGTCCGACGCCGACCGGGAACTGCTGCGGTACGCGGCGCTGGCGATGCTCGCCCGCACCGAGGACTGCACGCTGCACGGAGCGGCGCTGGCCCTCCTCGTCCGCGACCCCGCGACCCGCTCCCGGCACCTGCCGGCCGCGCTCACCCACTTCGCCGCGGGCGATCCACAGCTGCCGGCCGGCGCCCTCGCCGCCGCGCTCGCCTCGCATCCGGAACCGGTGCTCGCCGCGTTCCAGGCCCGGCTGCGGGAGCCGGGCGCCGGCGCCGGCGAGGTGCTGCGCGAGCTGGCGGCGGTGACCACTCCCGCGCTGGCCCGCCGCGCGGCCGGCCTCGTACGGGACCATCTGCGGCACCGGCCGGAGGGCGCCGTCCATGCGGCGGAGTTCCTCGACCGGCGGCTCGAGCAGGGCGCCTCCGCCCGCGCGGTGGTGTTTCCGCTGGTCGTGGAGTTGCTGCGGGAACACCCGCCGGAGGTGCGGCGCGCGGTCGCCCCGGTGCTCGCCGCGCCCGGCAGCCACATCTCCCGGCCGATGCGCCAGGAACTGCTCGACGTGGCCCTGGAACGCGAACGGGACGCCGACGTCCTGGACGCGCTGCTCGGCGCCGCAGCGGACGGCTGCGCCCGCCGCCCGCCGCTGCTCACCCGCGATCTCGTGCACCGTCTCGGCCTGCTGCTCGGGCGCACCCCCGAAGGCGCCGCGCACTTCGACCGGCGGCTCGTCCAGCTCGCCGCCGCCTCCCCGTGCTTCGCCCGGCTGGTCCGCGGCTGGCTGGACTCCGACGGCGCCTGGGACGCCGTCATCGGCCCCAGCGCCCGCCGGCTGTGCGAACAACTCGCCGTACCGTCCACCCCGTAGGGGCAGGTCGCGGCCCGTGCCGCGGGCGCGGCGGCGGGGCCGGTGGCTGAGCCCGGCACGGGGACATGGCAGGCTTGGACCCGTACAGGCATACACAGCTATTCGGTACGACGATGAAGCGGAGCGTCAAGGTGCAGCGCTGGCGGGGCTTGGAGGACGTTCCCGGGGACTGGGGACGCAGCGTCGTCACCATCGGCTCCTACGACGGCGTGCACAGGGGGCATCAGCTGATCATCGGGCGCGCTGTCGACCGCGCCCGTGAGCTGGGTGTCCGGTCGGTGGTCGTCACGTTCGATCCGCACCCGAGCGAGGTCGTCCGGCCGGGCAGCCACCCGCCGCTGCTGTCCGCGCACCACCGCCGTGCCGAGCTGATGGCGGGACTGGGCGTCGACGCGCTGCTCATCCTTCCCTTCACCGCGGAGTTCTCGAAGCTGTCGCCCGGCGATTTCGTGCGGACGGTGCTCGTCGACGCGCTGCGCGCGAAGCTCGTCGTCGAAGGCCCGAACTTCCGGTTCGGGCACAAGGCCGCCGGTGACGTCGAGTTCCTCTCCGCGATGGGCCTGAAGTACGACTACGAGGTCGACGTCGTGGATCTGTACGTGCGCGGCTCCGCGGGCGGCGGCGAGCCGTTCTCTTCGACGATGACGCGCCGGCTGGTCGCCGAGGGCGACGTGGCGGGCGCGATGGAGATCCTGGGCCGTCCGCACCGCGTCGAGGGCGTCGTCGTCCGGGGCGCGCAGCGCGGCCGCGAGCTGGGCTTCCCGACGGCGAACGTGGAGACGCTGCCGCACACGGCGATCCCCGCGGACGGCGTGTACGCCGGCTGGCTGCACGTCGACGGCGAGCCGATGCCCGCCGCCATCTCGGTCGGCACGAACCCGACCTTCGACGGCACGGCACGCACGGTCGAGGCGTACGCGATCGACCGCGTCGGGCTGGATCTGTACGGGCTGCACGTGGCCGTCGACTTCCTCGCGTATCTGCGGGGGATGGAGAAGTTCGACTCGATCGACGCGCTGCTGGTGCGGATGGCGGAGGACGTGAAGCAGTCCCGCGAACTGATCGACGCGGCGCCGACACCCGAGTAGCGCCGTCGGCCTAGGACGGTCTGATCAGCCGGGTCTCGTACGCGAAGACGACCGCCTGTACGCGGTCGCGCAGCCCGAGCTTGACCAGGATCCGGCTCAGATGGGTCTTCACCGTCGCCTCGGCGAGGTGCAGACCCGCGGCGATCTCCGTGTTGGACAGCCCGCGGCCGACCTCGACGAGGACCTCGCGCTCCCGGGCGGTGAGCCGGCCCAGGCGCTCGTCACCGTCCGCCGCACCGGTTCCGGCCGGGAGCTGGTGGGCGAAGTTCTCCAGCAGGCGGCGGGTGATCCGTGGCGCGACGACGGCGTCGCCCGCGGCGACCGAGCGGATCGCGGCGAGCAGCTCCTCGGGGAGCGCGTTCTTGAGCAGGAAGCCGGAGGCGCCCGCCCGCAGCCCCGCGAAGGCGTATTCGTCCAGGTCGAACGTGGTCAGGATGAGCACCCGGGTCTCCGGGCAGGAATCGACGATCCGGCCGGTGGCCTCGATCCCGTCCGTGCCGGGCATCCGGACGTCCATCAGCACCACATCGGGCCGCAGCGCGAGGGTGAGGCGGACGGCCTCGGCGCCGTCGGCGGCCTCGCCGACCGGCTCCATGTCGGGCTGGGCGTCGAGGACCATCGTGAAGGCCATCCGCAGCAGCGGTTCGTCGTCGACGAGAAGCACCCGGATCGTCACAGCGCACCGTCCCCGTCCTGGGGAGGATTCAGGGTGAGCACGGCCGAGACCCGCCAGCCGCCGTCCGGCTGCGGGCCCGCGTCGAGCTGCCCGCCGTACGCGGCGGCCCGTTCGCGCATCCCGGGAATCCCGTGCCCGGACGCGGTAGGGGACGGATCCGCGGTCGCGGGCGCGGCGGGGCCGTCGTCGGTGATGTCCACCCGGACGGAATCGGGGGAGCAGCGCACCCGGACCTCGGCACGGGTGCCGGCCGGGGCGTGCTTGAGGGTGTTGGTCAAGGCTTCCTGTACCAGTCGGTAGACGGTGAGTTGGGCCGCCGCGGTGGCCGCGGCCGGGTTTCCGCTGACGCTCAGACGGGTCGGCAGTCCGGCGGCGCGCACCTGTTCGGCGAGCGGCTCCAACTGGGCGATGCCGGGCATGGGATGGCGCAGCGCGTCGGGTTCGTCGGCGCGCAGCACCCCGAGGAACCGGCGCATGTCGGTGATGGCCTGCCGGCCGGTCCCGGACACCTGCCGCATCGCGGCGGCCGCCTTCTCCGGGTGCCGCTCCTGCGCGAAGACCGCGCCGTCGGCGAGCGCGACCATCACCGACAGGTTGTGCGTGACGATGTCGTGCATCTCGCGGGCGATCCTGGCTCGTTCACCGGCCACCGCGAGCTGCGCCTGCTGGTCGCGCTCCCGCTCCAGCCGTCCGGCCCGGTCCTCCAGCGCGGCGAGGTAGGCGCGCCGGGTGCGCACGTTGACCCCGGTCACGGCGGCGGCGATCACCATCGCCGACAGCGCGATGAACGACTGGGTGGTGCGTCCGTGCGTCGCCCAGGTCAACGAGGCCAGCAGAGCGCCGAGTTCGAGCACGCCGACGGCCGACAGCGTCCGGAGCCGGGAGGAGTGGGCGGCCACGGTGTACAGCGCGATGAGCAGCGCGACATCGGCGGGCAGCGGGGCTCCCGCCAGCCATTGGAGGAACGCGACCGCCGCCATGGCACCGAAGACGGCCAGCGGGGCCCGGCGCCGCCACACCAGCGGGATCAGCAGCAGCCACTGGAAGACCACGAGGGATGTCGAGCGGGACAGATCACGGTGAGCCAGGCCCGCCGTCGCGAACAGCAGCGCCGCGGTGAGCACCGCGTCGACGGCGACCGGCGGCAGCTTCGCCCGCACCAGCAGCCTGGCGCGCCCGAGGTGGGCGCGCCAGGACCGCACCGTCCGCCGGAGCGCGGGCGCGGCGGGCGTCACCGCCTCACGCGTCCCGGCGCTTGAGCGCTGCCGCCGCCGCTGCCAGGGCGACGACCGTGTAGAGACAGAAGACTGCGAAGCCGGTCCATGGGGCCAAGATATGCGGCTCCCGGTGGGCCGCCAGCAGCGCCTGTCCCGCATTGCTCGGCAGGTACTCGCTGATGGACCAGGTCGTCGGCAGCGCCTCGGTCAGCAGCGGCAGCACCATGAGCAGCCCGAAGACGGTGGCGATGCCGCCCGCCGTACTGCGGATGAGGGTGCCGAGCGCCACGCTCAGCAGGCCGACGACGGTGAGGTACAGGCCGGCGCCGAACACCATGCGGGCGGCGCCGGGCGCGCCGAGGGACGTACCGATGTGCTGCGACGACAGGATCGCCTGGCCGGCCAGGAACGCGACGAGCGACGCCGTCGTCATCGCGAGGAACGTCACCGCCGTGTACACGGCGGCCTTCGCCCACAGCACCGGAAGCCGTCGCGGGACGGCGGAGAGCGTCGCGCGGATCATGCCGGTCGCGTACTCGCCGGAGACGACGAGGACACCGAGGACCGCGACGGCGAGCTGCGCGAGCAGGAAGCCACGCACGCTCACCCCGGCCGCGCTGAACCTGAGCTGTTCACCCCGGTCCATATGCGGCCAGCGGTTCGCGCTGACCGCGCAGAAGAGCAGTCCGAGGCCGATCATCACGACCACGGCGGCGGTCAGCGTGACGAGCGTGGACCGCAGGGTGCGCAGCTTGATCCACTCGGAGTGCAGCACCCGGAGCTGGGTGACGTGGCCGCGGACGGCGGGGCCGCTCGCGGCGGCCGGGCGGGCGGGGAGAGTGGTCATGCCGCACGTCCTTCGTGATCTGCGACGGGAGGCGCCTGGTACTCCACGGCGTCCCGGGTGAGTTCCATGAACGCCTGCTCCAGGGAGGCCTGTTGCGGGGTCAGCTCCGCCAGCGCGATGGCGTGGTCGGCGGCGATCCTGCCGATCCGGTCGCTGGTCAGACCGGTTACCTCCAGCACCCCCGCCGCCTCCGACGCCACGGTCACCTCGGGACCCGCCAGCAGCCTCCGCAGCCGCTCCGCGTCATCGGTCCGCACCCGTACCGAGGTGCCCGCCGCGCCGCGGACGAACTCCGCCACGGAGGTGTCGGCGATCAGCCGGCCGCGGCCGATGACGATCAGGTGCTCGGCGGTCAGCGCCATCTCGGACATCAGGTGCGACGAGACCAGGACCGTACGTCCTTCGGCGGCCAGGCTCCGCAGCAGATTGCGGATCCACAGGATGCCCTCGGGGCCCAGGCCGTTCACCGGCTCGTCCAGGAGCAGCGTCGCAGGGTCGCCGAGCAGCGCGCTCGCGATGCCGAGGCGCTGCCCCATACCGAGCGAGAAGCCGCCCGCGCGCTTCCTCGCGACCTCGCGCAGACCCACGAGGTCGATCACCTCGTCGACCCGGCCGCGCGGAATGCCCGTCGTGACGGCGAGCGCCAGGAGGTGGTGGTACGCCGAGCGCCCGGTGTGGATCGCACGGGCCTCCAGCATCGCGCCGACCTCGTGCAGCGGGGCCCGGTGGTCGGCGTAGTGGCGGCCGTTCACCGTGACCCGGCCGGCCGACGGGGCGTCCAGGCCCAGGATCATCCGCATCGTGGTGGACTTCCCGGCGCCGTTCGGGCCGAGGAAACCGGTGACGGCGCCCGGCCGCACGGTGAAGCTGAGGTCCTCGACGGCGGTGCGCTCGCCGTAGCGCTTGGTGAGTGCGTGGGCTTCGATCATCGGAAGGTCCTCGTGGCCGGCAGCGATCGGGGGATGCCCCAACGCTAGGCCGCCGACCAGGGCGCGCACGATGACCCACAGGCGGAACTCCCGGGCGCCCGGCTGCATCCCGGGATGGAACGGGACTACACCCGGTGATGTACGCCGCGGTCCGTTCCCCTGCGCGAAGAGGGTCCCGCCGCTGGTGCGGCGGGACGGTGCTGTGGTTACTGCTCCGCGCTACTGCTCCGAGCTATTGCTGAGGCGGCGGCGGGTAGCCGTAGCCCGGCGGCTGCTCGGGCGGTGCCTGCTGCTGCGGCGGCTGCTGCGGCCAGCCCTGCTGGGGCTGCGGCTGGTACGGCTGCGGCGCCTGCGGCTGGTACTGCTGCGGCGGCTGAGGTGCCTGCGGATACGGCTGGCCCGGACCCTGGGGCGGCTGGCCGTGGAACCCGGGCGGAGGCGGCTGCTGCTGGTACTGCGGCTGGCCCTGCTGCGGACCCTGCTGCTGGCCGGGGACCGGCGGTGCCAGGTGCGGCGGCGGGTTCCCGTCGGCGGTCCACAGCCCCTGCGCCTGCTGCGCGCGGATGAAGTCCTCGGCGACCATCGCCGAGAGGTTGAAGTACGCCTCCCGGGTCTTGGGACGCATCATGTCGAGGTCGACCTCGGCGCCCGCGGCCAGGTGCTCGTCGAACGGGACGACCATCACCCCGCGGCAGCGCGTCTGGAAGTGGGCGACGATGTCGTCCACCTTGATCATCTTTCCGGTCTCGCGGACCCCGGAGATGACCGTGATGCTGCGCTGCACCAGTTCTGCGTAGCCGTGCGCCGACAGCCAGTCCAGCGTGGTGCTCGCGCTGCTCGCGCCGTCGACGGACGGTGTGGACACGATGATCAGCTGGTCGGCCAGGTCGAGCACGCCGCGCATCGCGCTGTAGAGCAGACCGGTACCCGAGTCGGTGAGGATGATCGGGTACTGCTTGCCCAGCACGTCGAGGACCCGGCGGTAGTCCTCGTCGTTGAACGCGGTCGACACGGCCGGGTCCACGTCGTTGGCGATGATCTCCAGCCCGGAGGACGCCTGCGAGGTGAACCGCCGGATGTCCATGTAGCTGTTGAGGTACGGGATCGCCTGCACCAGGTCACGGATGGTTGCACCGGTCTCCCGGCGGACCCGGCGGCCGAGCGTGCCGGCGTCCGGGTTGGCGTCGATCGCGAGGATCTTGTCCTGGCGCTCGGTCGCCAGCGTCGAGCCCAGAGCGGTGGTCGTCGTGGTCTTGCCGACGCCGCCCTTGAGGCTGATCACCGCGATCCGGTAGCAGGACAGCACCGGAGTACGGATCAGCTCCAGCTTCCGCTGCCGCTCCGCCTCCTCCTTCTTGCCGCCGAGCTTGAACCGCGACGGCGTCGCGTTGGCACCGGGCCGCTTCGGCTTCGGCTGGTTCTTCAGCAGCCGGTCCGACGACAGCTCGACGGCCGCGGTGTAGCCGAGCGGCGCGCCCTGCACCGAACGCTGCCGCTGGTCCGGCGTCACCGTCGGCCAGCCACCGGTACGCGGATCGGCCGACGGGTCCTCCGCCGGAGCCGGGTGCTGCGGCTGGACCTGCGGTTGGGCCTGCGGCGGCGCGTACTGCTGGGGCTGCGGCGGCTGCTGTTGCTGCGGGGCCGGCGGCTGGGCCTGCGGCTGCTGTCCCGGCGGCGGGAATCCGTACCCGCCGTGCGGCGGCAGCGGCTGCAACGCCGCACCGGGGTTGGCCTCCGGCGGCAACGGCGCCGCGGGCGGCGGGAATCCGTATTGGCGGGCATGGGCGCGGACGCCTCAGGACCGGGCGCGACGGGCGGCTGCGGGCTCCGCTCTGCGGGAATCCGTAACCCTGCTGGGGCGCCGGCGCCGGGGGCCTGGGCGGGGCGGCCGGGGGCAGCGCCGGGTTGGGCCAGGGGCGCCGGTGGGCGGGCGGCGCGGTCCTCGGAGCGGGCTGCGGCAGCGGCGCGTACGTGCCCGGCTGCGGCTGACCGCTCTGCGGGAACCCGTAACCAGGCTGCGGCGCTAGGCGGATTGGGGCTCGGCCACGGGGCGGCCGACGGCGCGGGGCGCGGTCCTCAGGCACCTGCGGCGCCGGGGAGCGTCTGCGGGCTGCGGGAACCCGTACCCACCCTGCGGCGGCTGCTGCGACACTGGGGCTGGGGCTGCGCTCCGGTAAGCGGGAACCCGTACTCGGGCTGCGGCGCGGGGCCGGTGCCGGGGCGGGGCTCTACCAGGGCGCGGGCGGCGGCGGCGTAATGGTCCTCCGGGCGCGGGCGCCGGTGCGGGTCCTGCGGAGCCGGAGCCGGAGCCGGTGTGGGCGCAGGGGCGGGCGCGTCGGCGGCGGGTCGCGGGAACCCGTAGCCGTCCTGCGCGAGCGGCGGTCGCTGCGCTCCCGTCTGCGGGAATCCGTACGCCGGCTGCGGCGGGGGAGTGCGGTCTTCCTGCCGGTCCTCCGGGACGGGCGCCGGCGCGGGCGCGGTTACGGGTGCGTCGGCGGGCCGCGGGAAGCCGTATCCGCCCTGCGGCAGCGGCGCCGCCGCGCGCGGGGCGGGGAGGTTCGGCGTGCCCGGTCCCGGCTGGGCCGGCGGGAAGCCGTAGCCGGCCGGCGGAGCGGCGGGCTCGACGGTGTCGGACGGCGCCGGGGGAGCGAACGTGTAGTCGGCACCAGGAGGCGTCGGCGCGGACTGCGCGGGAGCCGGCCAGGGCGCACCCGTGGGCGGGGTGGCCCGGTCGTCGGGGAGCGGCGGCGCGGGGGCGTCCGCGGCCTGGAAGTGCGGCGGCAGCGGCGGGACCGCGCTCTGCGGAGGAGCCGGCGACCACGGCGCGACCGGGGCCGGCGGCGGCGTCGGCACCCACACCGGACCCTCGGACGGCGGAGCGTCCACCACCGGTGCCGGCTTCGGCTCCGGCTCCACGGGCGCCGACGGGGTCTCGGCCGTACCCGCTCCGGGCCGCGCGCGCAGCGACCCGGGCGCGATCCGCACCGTCGACTCGCTCCGCACCGCGCCCGGCAGCTCGTCGTCGTCCCGCTCGGGCACCGCCACGGGGGCGTCCGCGGGACGGTCCTCGCCGACGCTCGGCTTGAGCGTCGGGAACGCCGGAACAGCGGAAGCGGCGGGCGCGGGCGCCGCAGCCTCGGCGGCAGCCGGTTCCGGAGCCGCTGCCGCAGCAGGAGCAGGAGCAGGAGCAGGAGCAGGAGCAGGAGCAGGAGCAGGAGCAGGAGCAGGAGCAGGTGCGGGCGCCGGAACGAACGGCACCGATGTCGCCGACCAGGACGGCTCGCTCGCGGCCTCAGGAGCCGGTGACGGCGCCGCGAACGGCGCAGCCGGCGGTGCGGGAGGCGACGAAACCGGGTTCAAGGGCAGCGGAGCAGGAGGAGCGGGCGCCACCGGAGGCGTCACCCGGGCCTCGATCTCAGGCTCGGGCCGGGACTCCTCCACCGCCGCGGGAGCCGGAGCGTCATCGGCACCGGAGCCCGTATCCGGGTCGTCGCCGCTGTCACCGCTGTCGTCCCCACCGGCGTTCTGCATGTACCAGGCGGGCGGCGTGTAGTCGAAGGTGAACTCACCGGTGTAGTCGGCGTCGCCTTGCTCCTCGACAGGGGCGGCCCCGCCCACGCGGTTCTCGTCCCGATCGCTGCTCACAATGCCTCCTGGTATATCTCTGAAACGCATCCGAACGACAGGGACGCACGGTCGGCCGGTTGCTCGCGGCGGACGGGATCGAGGAATCCGGCGTGCTTCACCGTTGATCCCCTCCCCGTGTACCGCAGCAGACCTGCCGCGCCCCGTTCGGGCTGTCTGCCCCCTACAGCTCCTGCCGCTCTGAGGGACAGCCTAATCATCGGTGGCAGTTCCACGGCAGGCCCGCCCTGTCCGCCGGATCTCCGGGAGCCGCGCAGACCTTCGCCCACTGCTCCGGATCCGCCCTCGTCAGCCCGCCGGAGCCGGTCCTCCCTTAGGACCTAGTCCATACGGCGCGGGGTGCCGAGCAGTCCCGTCTCGACATCCGTCGGCTGCAGCATGACGAACTTCTGATGTTGAGATGTACACCACAGCATCATGTTGTCGCCCAAGGACGACAGGGACTCCGCCTCTGCCCGGGGCAGCCGCAGAATCTCGGACAGGACCTGCGCCTCCTCCGGAGAGACCCGCTGGATGCCGACCAGCCCGGCGTTGGCGAGCAGCCGCGGTGCCGTCGGACCCAGGAAGGGCAGGAGTGTCAGTACGGACTGCCACGGCCCGGCCGCCAGCCGACTGCGCGGTGGCCGCATTCCGCAGTCCCTTACGACCAGCACCGGGCTGGAAACCGAAGGACCCTGCGGCCCCACCTGTTTGACGTCGTGCACCGTCATGCACTGCTGTCCGCCACCCGCGGCCTGCGCCAGCCCCGTCCAGGCCTGTGGCCGGGCCGTTTCGACGGCCACACGCGCACCCGTGCCGGCCGTGCGCAGGGCCAGCACCTGCGCTGTCCACACACTGCCGATGACGACGACATCGAGCTGGGAGGGGCGGAAGAACCCGAGTACCGCGGGCTGTCCCTCGGCGTCGACGCCCGCCACGACTCCGTCGTCACCGAGCGGCAGTGACAGCGCGCCGAGCTGATCCGCGGGCAGTACGTGCCGGTCGTGGCGTGGGCCGAGCAGTCCGAATCCCGGCCGCCCCTGTCTGGTCGCAGGCGTCGCGGTCGCGGTCGCGGACGTCATGCCGTTGGCTGTCACCGGGCTCCTCCGAGGGGCAGGGTCGCCAGAACGCCTGGCAGCTGTTCACGATCCAGCCGTACGAGGCCGACCCTGACTCCCCGTGCGGCACGTTCCAACTGCTTCCGCACCGACACCAGTTCCTGGTCGCTGCGTGCGGTCAGCCGGACGTATCCACTGATCGCCGCCGTCCGGCCGGTCCCGCGCGACACCGCCAGGCTGAAATTGCTGGCCAGCGCGGGCATCGAGGTCAGCAGGGCGACCAGATTCGCCGCCGGGACCGCGCTCGCACCCAAGTGCGGCCAGCGGCCGACCCAGTACGTCGTGTGCCAGCGGTCGTCGCAGCGCCAGGCACGGGTGCTCTCCATGGTGCGCCGCAGTGGCACGCCGGCCCGCGCGGCGAGCGCGCTCGCCTGGGGATTCACTCCGGCCGAAGTCGCCAGCGCGGACGTCACCTCCGCCTCCGTCAGCACTGAGGCGTCGATTCCCGCCCCCGCGAGCCGACTCGCCAGCTGGTCCGTGGCGCGCAGCAGCGCCCGCTGCGCCCCGCCGACCCCGCCGCCGCGCGCCTGAACCGCCTCCGGGCACAACTCCGGATCGAGCTTCAACGCGATCCATGTGAGCCGGATCGCCGGTGTACCGGCCTTCTCCTGCAGCGGCCTGTAGGACCGTGCCGCCGCGGCCTGTTCGGGCAGATGCGGTCCGGGCGCGGGCTGCGTGTACTGCACGACCTGCACCGACTCCAGACGGATGTCGTCCACTTCCAGTGCGTCGTGCAACAGCGCCAAAGGCAGCGGCCGCGCGTTGCGTGCCATCCGCAGTGGTTCATCGCGTGCCTGCACCAGCAACAGGGCCGTCAGGAACGTCCCGTCACCCACCATGCCGATATCGCGTTCACGTTGCCGGTCGGTGTACGTACACGTCCGCAGTGCCGCCTCGCACTCGACAACCGGTGCCAGCGCGGGATCCACCCCATCAGGTGCCCACGGCTGACTCGCCGTCCGTTGCCGCGCGCGCAGCATGAGCGCCGCGTTCAGCCACTCCGCGACCGGCCGGCCCCGCCGTCGCAGCACCGCCAGCAGCACCAACACCACTGCCACCAAGCCCATCGGTACGAGCAGGATCCTGTTCGTCGCCCACCCGACCAGCACCAGCGCGGCGGCAATCTCCACCAGCACCACCTGATGCAGCCGCACTCCGCCGATCCGCCCTGGCCGTGGGTGCACGCTCATCACTGCGGTCGTCGCGCTGCTCATCCCCCGGTAAATCCCTCCGTGTTACGGCATTACGGCGTGCGCAAGTCAGCCAACCGTATCGGTACGCCACCTCATGATCCGTACTCGGCCGTACGGCGGCACCTCGTCGGCGCCAGGCCTCTGGTCATGGCCGGATGCGGCGCAGGGGGTCCCCGATACAGCAGGGGCCGAACCCGGCATAGTAAGTGCCGTATTCACGTAAACAGGGGAGAGCGGCAGCGGATGGCTTCACGCAAGGAACAGCTCAACGCCTACACCTTCGCTCGCAAGCGGACCGTGGCAGCGTTTCTGCAGCCGAATCCATCCGGTTCCGAGGAGGGCGCACCACGCCCGCTGCGCGCGCTGGCCCCGGGCATCGTGGTCGGCGCGCTGATTCTTGCGGGGTTCGGCGCCTGGGGTCTGGTCAAACCGACCGCGCCCAAGGGCTGGGACGACCCCGGAAAGAACGTCATCGTCGCCGATGAATCGACCACCCGTTACGTCATCCTCAAGGACGAGAGGACGGGCGAGAAACTCCTGCACCCCGTCCTCAACTTCGCCTCCGCCAGGCTGCTCCTCGACCCACAGGGCTATCAGGTCATCAAGGTCAGGGAATCGGTGATCGACAAGTCGGGCATCAAGCACGGCGCCACCATTGGCATCCCCTACGCCCCCGACCGCCTCCCCAGTCCGGTGGAAGCGGGTCTCGCGAAGAAATGGGCCGTCTGCGACCGACCCGGCAGCGGCGCGGACAAGGTGGCGGACCAGGCGGTGTTCGTACTGGGCGGCGCCGACGCCCGGGCGGTCGACAGCAGCAAACGCCTGGCGGGGAACGAGGTGCTCTACGTAGAGAGCCCGGACTCGTCGCGCTACCTCGTCGACAAGGACGGTACGAGTTTCCCGCTCGGGGGCAGGAACGGACGCACCCTCGGCCGGCAGAAGACGGACCTTCTGCTCCGTACGCTCTTCGGCCAGTCCGCCGAGCCGCAGCGCGTCACCCTGGGGTGGCTCGGTTCCCTCAATCCCGGCAGTCCGATCGTCTTCCCGACGGTCGCGCACCTCGGCGACCCGGCCCATGTCGACGGACTGTCGGCCGCGGAGAGCAGGATCGGCAATGTCCTCGAGGCCACCTCCGCGGCAGGCAAGGAGTACTACGTCGTCCAGAAGGACGGCGTTGCCCCCACCACCGCGTTCACCGCGCTGCTGCTGGAGCAGATGACAAGCCAGACGGAACCCATCCGCACCAGCGTCCCCACCGAAATCCTCCCCGTCTTCACGGGCGCCGGCAGAGACTGGCCCGTCCAGCAGCCCACCCAGGTCAACAAGACCGGCACCTACGATGCCCAGGGCCGCACCGTCGCGTGCTCCGTTCTGCGAGGTACGGCCGGCGCCCGCCCCGAGCTCAGTGTCTGGGCCGGTACCGCGTATCCGGCGTCCATCGTGGACGGAGCCACCAGCGCGTACGTCACCCCCGGGTCCGGCCTTCTCTATCTGGAGATCACCGGCAAGGACCTCAGGAACGGCACCCTCTATCTGACCACCGACACCGGTCTGCGTTACGCCGTCCCTCGTAACAACGACAGCGATGCCGCCGACGGAACCAAGGCCAGGAAGGTGGACGAAGCCGTCAACCAAGCTCAGGCCCGGCTCGGCTACGACTCGGTGACCCCGGATGCCGTCCCGCTCAACTGGTCCGAATTCCTGCCCAAGGGACCGGCGTTGGACACGGAGAGTGCACGGCGGCCGCAGGGCTCGTGACGGGAGGGGCCAGTGCCGCTGTCGTAGCAGCTGGGTAAGCTGCTGAGTCAACGGTGGAATACGGGGAGTGATTTGCCATGCTCGAGCGAGACATGGACATCGGCCTGCAGGATCTGCGTGGCTTCAAGCAACGTGTCGACGGTCTTCTCAAGGATCTCGACGATTCCCAGGCCGCGCCGGACAAGATGGGCGACGGCAGACTGCATCAAGGCCAGATCGGCACCGGGTTCGCGGGCGCCGAGGAACTGATGAGTGCCTACACCCATGTGCATTCCCAACTCGAACTGCTGTCGACGACCATGGCCAATCAGATCGAGGCCATGAGCATCTCCGTCGAAATCGCGCGCGTCGGCTACGAGAACGTCGACATCGATACCCGCAACCACCTTCTCAATTTGAACGATGTGACGAAGAAGTACTACAACCCCGAACTCGACCCGGACGCGCCGGCCACCCGGAAGCCGGCCTCCGTCACCGGCAGCACTCCGCCCACGGAGGACACCTCCGGCGGCGGAGGCATGGGCTGATGCCCCCATCCGTGGACCTGGAACACCTGAACAGCGAAGGGGAGGGGTGAGTCGTGGGAATCTTCGACGGCATTACCGAGGACGCGCACACCGCGATCTACGGCGACGAGTTCGACGCCCGCTCCCATGAAGAAATGCTCGCCATGGTCAAGGACGCCGACCCTGGTGCGCTCACAGCTCTCAGCCAGAAACTCCTGGCCGCGCATGCGGCGATCGACAGCATTGGCAGCGACCTCAACACTCGGGTCGCCTACGTCGACTGGCAGAGCGATGGCGGTGATGCCTTCAAGGAGTGGGGCAAGAGCATCGCCAAGTCCACCCTCAGCCTTGCCGAGTACTCCAGGAGCGCCGGTGACACCCTGGCTGTAGCAGCCGAGACCCTGCTCGCCGTCAAACGCGACATGCCGCCGGTCCCCGCCGACGCCAAGTCCATGGTCGACCTGTACCGAACCGACCTGGTCGCCCAGCACGACCCGGACGGCAAGCTCGCCAACCAGCAGGCCGTGACCCACCTGGAGAGAGCCCGCGAGGGCGCCGTCGACCAGATGAACAAACTGGCGCTGGCCTACAAGTACTCGGCAAGCGTGATCAGCGCCCAGGAACCACCGACGTTCCAGCCGGTGCCTGCACGCATTCTGCCGAAGGACAATCGGCGGTCGGATCTCACGGCGGTGCCCATCGACGGCTCGGGGTCATCGGCGGAGGGATCCGGACGGGAGAGCTCTGACACCGCGGCTTCGAAGACACATCTTCATGCGGGCTCCGACCGCAGCAACCTCGGGCCGATCCCAACCCGGTCGGTTGCTCCAGCGGACCTGGCAGGGAGTCCCGCAGCCGTGTCTGCCGATCCGGGCACTCACATCGCCTCGGCAGGCACGACTACCCCAGTGGCTCCGGCATCCTCGACCCCGCTCACTCACCATCCGTCCGGAGTTGCTGGTGATGTGCCGTCATCGCGCACGTTTGTGCCTCCGGATACGGGTTCTGGCGCTCCTCCGTTCTCCTCTGGTCCGAATGGACGAGTGAACGCAGGCACGCCGTCGCCACGCCTTCCGCAGGCCGCAGGGTCGCCGGCAGGCAGGGGCCCGAGCAATGGTCTCAGGTTGAGGCCCGTTGGCGAATCGGGCATTCATGGGGGGCAGGCGACCGTGCGAGGGACCACGTCAAGCCGCATGATCCCCAAGGGCAACGTCGTCGGAGCGGAGGGCGCTGATCGCCGATCGCCGATGGGTGGGATTCATGGCACCGGATCCGGTGAGCAGGGAGGGACCCGGGGCAGTTCCGGAAGTTCCATGCGCCGACTCGCTGGCCAACCCGGAGGCATTGTGGGCGGGACCCGCAGGCAGGGCGCCGCCATACCGGACACCTTCGCCCAGGGCGCGACGAATCAAGCGGGACGCACTTCGACGGGCGGGACTGCTCCGAGCGGGGTATCGGCAATTACCGGGCGCGCTGTCCCCAACTCCGGAAAGGCGGGCGAGAAGAAGCAGCGACGAAACAGCCGACGTCCTGACTACCTGATCGAGGACGAGCCGGATCGCACGCAACGTGATAACGATTCAGGTCCTCCGGTCGTCAAGTGACCCGACGCGGAGTCGTGAGGGACACCGAAAGAAGGAATATGCGACGACACCGGGTTGGTTGGAGGCAGCGCGCACTGACTGTGGGTTCAGTCGGTGGCGCCGCGTTGATCGGATTCGTATCAGTAGCTGTACCGGCACACGCGGAGTCGATCCGGAGTCAGGAATGGCACGTCGAAGCGATGGGCCTTGCCGCAGCATGGAAGATCAGCGAGGGAAAGGACATCACGGTTGCCGTCATCGACAGCGGTGTTGACCGGACTGCGCCCGACCTCCGCGGACAACTTGTTGTGGGTAGGGACTTCGGCACCAAGCCTGTAGCCGCAGACATCGATCTGGTGGGGCACGGTACAAGCATGGCCAGCTTGATCGCCGGCACAGGTGAAGGTGCTGATGGTTCAGGGGTGGTCGGAGTGGCTCCCAAAGCCAAGATCCTTCCCCTCCGCCTGCCGGACAACGAGGGTGAGAAGATCGGCGCCGCCGCAAACCCTGAGTTCTACTCCGAGTTGGTCAAAGCCATCCGTTACGCAGCGGACAGCGATGCCCGTGTCATCAGCATCTCTTTGGGCGACTCCGGGATCGGGGACGCAGCCCAGCATCAAAGCCTCCAAGAAGCGGTAGATTTTGCCCGATCCAAGGGAAAACTGATCTTCGCCGCTGCGGGAAACAGCGGCGACGGAGGAAGCCCCGTCGAGTACCCGGCGGCCACACGTGGCGTTGTCGGCGTCGCGGCTCTCGGGAAAGACGTGAAAGCGATCCCGACGTCCACCAAGGGTCCGCAGGTTGATCTCTCTGCTGCAGGAAACGAGATCATCGGGGCCTGCCCCACCCAGATCGCCGCGTCCGGGTACTGCAAGGGGACCGGTACGAGCCCCTCCACGGCCCTCGCGTCCGGCTCCGCCGCCCTCCTTTGGTCCGCCCATCCCACCTGGACCGCCAACCAGGTTCTGCGTGTCCTTCTGAACACTGCCGGTGCGCCCACCAGTGGGGCCAAGCGCAACGACTCCATCGGCTACGGCGCCGTCCGCCCCCGGGTTGCCTTGCAGACACCCGGCGACCCCGGTGCACCGGACGTGTATCCCCTCGCCGCATACGAGGCCCAGACCGCGCCGAACAGCCCGGTCCCCTCGGAGAGCGCAGCCGCGCCGGCGCCGAGCGCGACTGCTCCCGCCGCCCAGGCGGAGGCCACGTCGGACGCCTCCGACAGCGGCAACACCGTCCTCTGGTTCGGATTCGGCGGCGCGGCCGTCGTCATAGCTGCCACCGCGGTGCTGGTCGTCCGTAACCGGAACCGCCTCGCCGCCCCACCAGGCCCGCCTCCGGCACCTCCGTACGGCTCCGCCCCACCCCCGACGTACGAGACCAACCCCCAGCACACCTGGCAGCAAGGTCCACCCGCCCCGCCGCAGTAGTAGCCATACGACCGACCCACGGGAGAGAGGCCGACGATGACCAGCCCTGACTGGACCGGAACCCACCATCCACCGGCCTCCGGCTCCATCGCACGGCTCACCACGGCCTCCGGGGATCCGAATCACCAGGCGAGGCCCGACCGCCCCACGCGGTTGTCCGACATCGTGCGTGGGGCCGGTAGCGAGCAGCAGGCTCCTGATGCAGGTAGGGCGAGTTGGCGAAGGCTCGCCTCGGCAGAGGCCGTGGAGGCCCTGACCTGCGAGATGGAGGGCATGTATCGCGGAAACGGAGACCCGACCGCGCTGGTGGATGCGTTCCGGCGGGCTGCGGTGCTGGTGCCGGTGACCGGCGGCGGTCTGTGGTCGGCGGCGATGGGCGGAGTGCGCTGGATCTATGGGTTCTCCAGCGAAGTGGCGCTGGCGCGCTTCGCGTTGACGCAGGAGACATCGGAACTCTCCGATTGGGAGTACATGACCGTTTTCGGGGCACGGTTGCTGGACGTCGTGATTCCGGCAGTGCAGGAACCTGCGGGAGTGGCCCTGGACGTGGGGAGCGACCGGCCCATGATCTTTCCACCGGTGATGGGGATCGTGCCGAATGCCGTTGCGCTAGACGCCCGCGCGGGTGAAGGGATGTTCCGATGAGTACGGGCGGCGAGGATCTCGCGGTGGACTCTGCGGCCCTGGCACTGGCCGCCCAGGGCCTCAACGGGGCCATCGGGGAGCTGAAGTCTCTGGGGACGCAGGGGTCGGCGGACACCGGGCGCGGTTTCGGCGATCTGGCGTTGACGGGAATGCAGCTTGGCCACAGTGGTCTGACCTCCGCCTTCGGCTCGTTCTGCGGACGTTGGGAATGGGGAGTACGCACGCTGGTGCAGGAAGGCAACGAGTTCGCCGAGCGACTGGGTCTGTCGGCGGGCATCAGCCATGACGAGGACCAGTACATCAAGGACACGTTCAAGGTCGTCACGAATGCCGCGATGGGGAATCCCAACTTGACCGAGGAGCAGGTCGAGGGGATGTCCTGGGATCGGGTCAAGGCGGACAACCCGATCTCGGACTGGCAGCACCCCGACTTCAGCGCCAAGTCCGTCGAGCAGGCCCAGCACGACATCGGGCAGACCTGGAAGGACACCGGGCGGGACCTGTCCAACGGTCCGATGGGATTCAACCTGTACGAACAGGTCGCAAAGGCCACCGGACACGAGGACGATGTCGAGGCCGCGCGGGACCAACTGTTCGGACCGTCGCCCGAACAACGGCAGCAGCAGGCCGAGACCGGGGTGCGGACACCGCCCGGGGGCGAAGGCTGATGGGGGCTTTCAGTTGGCTCGAGGACAAGGTCGATCAGGCCGGGGACGGCCTCGAACACCTCGTCGACTCGGGGAAGAAGGCGGCCGGAGAGGGCGCCGATTGGGCAGCACACCGGGTCGGCGACGGCTTGGACTACGTCGGACTGCACGACGCGGCCGACGCGGTAGAGGACTTCGGTGACGATCTCGCCGATGACCTGGGCGCCTCCGTCGCCGAGCAGCAACTGGGTCGGAGCGAGGAGCCGAAGGAGCTGATCCATGGCGATCCGAAGGCGATCCAGGAGACGGCTGGACACCTGAGGAAGTTCGGCAGCTCCTTCGGCGATGTGCATCGTGGCCTGACCCGCCTGGACCCTGGAAATTGGCAGGGAGAAGGTGCGGACGCCTTTCGGGTGAAATTCGAGGCACATCCGAAGAAGTGGCTGCAGGGAGCGGACGCCTGCCTGCAGGCGGCTGAGGCGCTGGGACGCTTCGCGGACATCGTGGACTGGGCACAACGGCAGGCGCAGACGGCGATCGACACGTACCGGCAGGGAAAGGACGCCCACAAGAAGGCGGTGGACGCATACAACACGAAGGTCGGCGCCTACAACACGGACCTCGCCTCCTACCAGCACCTGGTGAACGGGGAAGGCGATCCGGGGAGACCTCCGGTCGCCCCGGATCCGTTCCACGACCCGGGTGCCACTGCCATCGCCGAGGCGAAGGAAATCCTGACGGAAGCACGCCGACAACGTGACGCGGTGGCCGACGAGGCGCGGATCGCCATTGATGCGGCGGCAGAACTGGCGCCGGCCAAGCCGGAATTCACCGACCGCATGAGCGGCGATCTCCAGGACGTCCTCGTCCAGGGTGAGGTCGAGGCCCTGCACTACGGCGGCGGCCTGGTCCGCAGCGTCACGGACGCGACGAAGTTCGTCCGGGGTCTGAACCCGTGGGACACGTACAACGTGACGCACCCGGCGGAGTACCTGACGCATCTGGATTCGACCGTGGCGGGTCTGGTCACCATGGCGTACCACCCGGAGCGGCTGCCGCAGGCGATCGTGGGCACCGGCTGGGGCGACGACCCTTCCGAGTCCGGAGGACGACTGACCGGAAACCTCGTCATGGCCCTGGCGACAGGCGGCACCAGCACCGCAGCCACCGCCGCCGAACGCACGGCCATGGCCGCGGGGAGAGACGCCGCCGAAGCGGTGGCGGAGCGAGGTGCGGTCAAATCCGGGGTGCCTGCCGCAATCCCCAAGGCATGGGATGACCTGGCCCAGCCGACGGAACACGTGACGCAAAAGGCGATCCACGCCGATTCGGTTGACGCGGCCACGGCGCGCGAGTTCGTGGACGATCAGTATCCTTGGCTCAAGGATATGAACTCTGATCGCTACGAAGCAAAAACTCCTGGCTATGTCGACAACTGTTCCAACAATGTTATTGCTGTAGATCAGAGACTGGACGGCCATGAAGTGTCAACGGCGCCTCTGCATGAGCCGCGATGGCCGGACCCGAAGGCGCTCGGTAACCCGGATGCCGCATGGCAGAATGTTGGAAGCTATGACGATATTATCGGTGATATGGGAGCCAGGGGTGAAGGATCGAGAGGAATTGTCTATGTAGAAAGACAGAACAAGACTGCGCACGTCTTCAATGTTATTCATGACAGTCATGGCGTTGTGTTTTTGGATGGCCAGACCGGCGCGCTGGGTAGATTGGAGGAGTTGAATAATTCGGAATGGGGCGTCAAGAGTATTAAATACATGCCTTACAAATAGTGTTTCTGGCACTGAAGAGAGGATTGAGCCATGACAAAGGACGAAGCGCTGATTGCGGCAGAGAAATTCTTGCACCGCACCTATGGCGATGGGCCGCCGACGATTGTGATGGAGCCGGAATCAACGGTAGAGCACAAATTGGCGTGGGTGGTGTGTTTTGATACAGAGGAACACCTGGATACTGGAGATTTCACCAGGGCGCCCATGAATCGTGTGATTGTGGTGTTCAAGGACGGATCGGAATTGGGGTTCGCCCCTGGTGCGCTGACCACCGATGAGTTCAACTCCTGGTTGACTACTGGGCAGTGGCCGCCCGGAGCTGGGGCATGAGCGGTGCAATGACTCCGGCCCAGCGGGCCGACGAATGGTTGCAGCAGCAATACCATGGATTGGTCGAGTTGTCCGTCCCGCATCCTGTCGCAGAGAGCTCGCAGGCTTGGGTGTTCGGTTGCAGGACGCTCAGTCAGTCCGGATATTCTGACACTCCGATGCTAAATAGTTCTTTCGCTGTTCCGAAAAATTCTGTGGGCCCCTTCCATTTGGCGACAGGTGATCCGTGGGGCGACCTGGCGGAATTCGATGGAAGCCCGCAGCGTAACTCGGCAGCGCAGGCACGTCGCATTAATGATCGTGGATGTGTGGTGGCCATCGACGCAGGGATGGATGGTGGCCGGGCGACGGCCCTTCCCTGGCAAGCCGTCCATGAGGCGCCGGGTTGGTGGGATCGGCTCGTACGGCAGTACTTCAGTGGTGCTGAGGTGTCATCGTTCGCCAATTGGGATGCTGTGATCTCTGCCCTCCTTGAGGTTGGTCCGTACGCCCGGGGCGTGGTGTGGGTGCGGCGGGAGCTGAATGGCGTGGAGGCAACCGGGCACCTCATGTACGCAACCATCAACAACGGCCAATTCGTCTTGCTCGATGGTCAAACCGGTGGTCTGGGGCGTATGGAGAAAGAAGGCATCCGCCAGTTGGTACTCGCACGTTTTTCTCGCGGGCGCCCGAGTCCTGACGCGCACCGGTCGGAGTGGCGGATTCCGGCCGAGGATTTCGCTAGCGCTGTCCGAAAAGCTGACGCCTGGCTCGATGAAGTCTACGGTGGTCAAGTCGCTCTTGTGGATGCATCCCCTGCGGATGAAACTCGTCGAGGCTGGTTGTTCGCCTGCAACACAAAGCAGTTTCTGGCCGGCGGCGACCTGGCCAATGCGATGCTTGACGCGTCCATAGTTGTGCCGAAGGACCACCAGGAACCCTTTGGATTGCCGAATTCTGACCCATGGGGGTGGTTCTCACGTTGGGTGGAGGGCGCGCAGCCAGGTGTCGATGGCCAAACGCTTCCGCCGAAGGCCGGTCCTGCTGCGTGGATGCCGGACACCATGCGGAAACTCGGACCGATCCTCTCCATCTCCGAGCACAGTGATTGGGCACCGTTGCTTGCTGAACTTGCCACACTGCCGGAGGCCATGAGGGCACTGGTGTGGGTTCGCCGACAGGACTGGACGGGACGTGAGTCTGTTGGATTGCTCCTCAACGCAGCCCGTACTGCCAATGGAGTGGTACTCATCGACGGCATGCGTGATGGGCAGGCTGAGCTGGAGGTGGACGGCCTCCGAAGCCTTCACCTGATCAGGTACCGATGACGAATCGCCTGGCCAATAGATAGCGCAGCGCGATGGGCTCCCCGAGCCCATGAGCGGTATTCAGGTGGTGCGGCCCGGCTGCGGGTGCCCCCTCGCCGGGGGCCTGTTGGGCCTGTGGACGAATGTGGCTAGAGTGGTCGGAAGCTAGATCATCTCAACTGCTTCACAGGCCAGTTGTGAATGGAGAGAGGGGTTTCGAGCCCCTTGAAGCGACCGCATATTGCATGGGGGAAGGTACGAAATGGCTGGAACAGTGAGGGTTACCGACGCGGAGCTCAAGCGCGTCGAGGACGAGATCGAGCGGGTCAGTGGCTCGATGGCGGCGCAGCTCGTGAAGCTGAACGCTGCCATTGACGGGCTGGAAGGCCAGTGGAAGGGCATCGGGGCCGGTGCCTTCAACACACAGCAGGACGAGATCAACAGGCGGCATCAGAAGTTGCGGGTGGTCATCGACGGCATCAAGGAAGCGATCGTCGCGACCCGGGCCGGTCACGGGAACACCGATGAAGAGGTTCTCGAGGACCTGAAGAAGATCGACATCAATGGCGCCGCCGGCGGCAGCGGTATCGCCGGTCTCTGACCTGCTTGTGCGGGACCGGTGGTTCGCCCGTGTGAGTGCCGGTGCCAGTGCCGATTCCGTTCCCGAAAACTTCGACCCACATTCACTCCAGGGGGAGCCATGTCTGAGCTCAAGGTTCACTATTCCTCGCTGACGGATGCCGCCAGCAGTATTCAGTTGGCGGCCAATCAGCTCAAGTCCGACCTCGACGGCCTGCTGGCCAAGGTCAAGGGCGTGGCTGCCAGCTGGGAGGGCGAGGCCCACCAGGCGTTCGACGCGACCGCGCGGGCATGGCAGGACCAGGCTGACCACATCCACAGCACGCTGATCCAGATCTCCTCCAAGGTGGAGTCCGCCAGCCACAACTACAGTGCCACCGACAAGAAGACGGCCGGATACTTTCAGTAGCCAGGACGTCTGCAGCAAGAGTTGCGCAGGGGCGGGTGCCCGCACGAGGGTGTCCGCCCCGCAGTGTGTTCCGTACCCGGTCGGACCGTCAGCAGGAGGAAGCAGCCCTCATGGGATCCGGGACCACGCATGAGCTCGGCCTGTCCGCACTGACCTCGGGGGTAGCGGCATTCGCCCTGCTGGCCGGCCCCGCTGCCCCGCCCGTCACCGCAGGGCTGACGGCCGCCGCGGAGATCACGCTCGCCGCTGACGGCGAGTGCACGTTCCCCGCGAAGGACATCAAGGGAACGCCGTGGTCCCTCCAGCGGGTGCTGCTGAATCAACTCTGGCAGGACACGAAGGGCAAGGGTGTACGTGTCGCCGTCATCGACACCGGAGTCGACGCGACGAACCCGCAGTTGAAATCGGCCGTTGACGTCGCCCATGGTGTGGACGTCATCGGTGGCAAGGACCACGGCGCCAATGACACGGTCGGTCATGGAACGAAGGTCGCCGGGATCATCGCCGCCCGCCCACTGCCGGGCACCGGATTCACCGGGATCGCGCCCGAGGCCACGATCATCCCGATCCGGCAGAACGACAACCAGGGCGCGGGAAGGATCCCGAGCATGGTGCGGGCCATCGACGCGGCTGTTGCCGCGCATGCACGTGTCATCAACATCTCGCAGGACACCTCCGGCGATGTCCGGGAGCTTGCCCAGGCCATCCACCGGGCCGTCGCCGCGAACGTCGTCGTGGTCGTCGCCGCGGGAAATGCCGGAGCGGACGGAAAGCTCGGTACGACGTTCCCCGGTGCTTACGAGGGCGTGCTCGCTGTCGGGGCATCGGACCGCAACAACGAGCGGGCGTCGTTCTCCCAGGCCGGGACGTTCGTGGGGGTGTCGGCTCCCGGGGTCGATATGGTCTCGACCGTTCCCAAGGGAGGCCAGTGTGTCGACAACGGCACGAGTTTCTCGGCCCCCTATGTCGCGGGCGTCGCGGCCCTGATCCGTGCCAAGCACCCGGCCTGGCGGGCGCACGAGGTCATCGCCCAGATCGAGCAGACCGCGCAGCGCACCTCCCTGGGCCACAACGACTTCACCGGCTGGGGCGTGGTCGACCCGGTGCGCGCGCTCACCGACGACGCCGTGCCCATTGCGGCACCGGTCGCTGACCCCGGCGTCGCGAAGGGCGACAGCAGGGTCATCCCGGCCACGCTGACGCTGGGGGAGACCCCACAGCAACGGGACCAGCGGGTGGCAACTTATGTGCTGGGTCTGGGCGTTGTCCTGTCCGCGGCGATCAGCGGCAGCTCGGTGGCTCTGCGGGACCTACGGCGTCGGCGGCGGTTCCCGCGCTGAACGGGACCACCTCTCGAGGTAAGTCGCAGCAATCCCAGTACCTGGTGCGCCGCAGACATGCGGGGGCTCCGGAACCGCGAGTGCCGTTTGTCAGGGGGCGCCTAGGCAGCCGGCCTCGGAGTGCGCATTTTTGCCGAATGCTTGAGCGGCATCGGCCACCGCCTTGCGTACTGTGCCGGCGTCCGCGTCCGCATCACCGTTGAACCTGACATTGACCTGCAGATAGTAGGAATCCTTCGCGGGGGTGGCCTCTGCACGAGGGTAACGCGGTGTACACGGAATATAGAGGTAAGTGGTTGTCGGGTAGGAGACTCCTCCCTTGCCCATCTTTACGGGAACGCCGGAGCCGTCGTCTCGTGTTTCACCTTTGACCCACTTCTGCCAGTCCTGAAATGCTGCGTTTTGGATTTTCGCCCTGATGGTGAGAGTCCCAGAAGTTCCGCTGGAGATGATGCAGGACTGGTTGAAATCCTGGCCGGCTCCGAGGGCGGTGTAGTGCTCCATCGCGGTATGGCTTTTGGGGAGAACGCTCTTCACCGAGTCACTGGTCATCATGTCTCCGCACACTGTTTCCTGGAGGCTGTCCACAGCGTTTGAATAGAGCAAGAATTTGTTGGTGAAGAACCCTGCGGCAAATGATGCTGCAACGCCTAGGGTTGCGACGTAGGCTAGCGCAGTAGTCCGTTTCATAATTCTCTCAATCATTAGTCGGCCTTCGGGTGACCGGGTCGTCCCTCGTAGCCGCTGAGGTTGGTTGATGAATTACCCCAGCCCTCCCTGAAGCCATCGGTGATCAGGCCTTCGATGTTTCCGGGACGCATGGCTGAATTGGTGTGCGCGGCGGCGTAGTGACCTGAAAACTCCGTGGACTGCAGAGCTGATTGCTTTACCTTGTCCTGGTTCGCCCCAGTGCTCAAAAGAATATCGTCGTAGCCGTCGATTTTTCGTCCATCGAAGATATTATCGATGAGAATGTTGCCGGTGGACGTGGCCATTGCACCGGCTGCAATTCCTCCGATGGGGCTGGTCATCGTGGCGACTCCGACGCCGATTCCTACTGTGGCGATACCCTTCATCAGTTCGTTCTGAGGCTTCAGGGAATCGTTGAAGGACTGATTTGCGGAAATCTCGTCCATGATATTGTGATCCTGAACCGAATAGGCCATAATGCCCTGGAAGAGCCCCGCATTATTCGCAATCTGCTTTATCGTTATCTGTGGATCGCCGTCAAATTCCTCAGGATGGGCGAGATGATAATCGAATAGATTTCCGGTATATGTCTTCTGTGCCACATCCAGAATTTTGTAAGCACCCGGATCTGCTGCGAGTGCATACAAAAACCTGTGCGTGTCGATCGGTTCGAACCTGGGTTCGCCGGAGTTTCCCGTAGGAAAGAACTTTTCAATCGAGTACGGGCCTTCGCCACCTGCCAAGGATCGGTTGATCTCCGGCATGTACTCGCTACTCATCCTCGCCAGGCTGTCACGCATCTGATCCGTCGCCACCCCCGCGTCCTTCGACACCGACTCGACGACCTGCTTCATGATTTCCGTCTGCGCCACACTGTGCGGCGGCAGCGTGGAATCCAGTGGAGTGCCATACGGGTGTCCTGTGACTCCCGCCTCCAGCGCGTGTCCCAGTGCGTCGGAGCGGAGTGGGTTCTCCTGCCCGGTCGTGAGGAGGTGCTTGAGGTCGCCGTCGTTGTGGAGGAACTGCGTCGCGAATTCCGGGTTCCGAGAACTGGCTTCCAGCAGGCCCACGAGGGGGTCGGTCCCCTGGCGGTTCTGCGTCTGGTCCGTCAAGTCCAGATGGATTTCCTGCGAGCCGCTGGGCCAGACCCCGTGGAGCTCCTTGTCCAGCTTCAGCATGTCCTTCGAGACGTCGCCGAGGAACTCCGTGCTGTACTCGCCGTTCTTGAGCAGCGCTCCGAGCGGCTGATAGCCGTACGGCATCATCTGGTACAGGCCGCGGGACCTCATATCGAGTGGCTGGTGGCCGGCCTCCTTGAGGCCCTCCACCCATTGGTTGCTCAGGTATCCGTCGCCGTTGACGTCCTGTGTCGCGGCAGCCAGTGTCAGTCCCAGTTGCTTCTGGACGTCCTGGGCGGCCTTGAGGCGGACGGGGTCGTGGATCAGGCTTGTCCGGATGGCGAGGTCGGCCTGGAACTCCAGGGCCTTCTTCGGCCCCAGTTCCGTGTAGAACTTCGTCCCGAAGGTCGGGTCACTGGCGTGCTTGGCCAGCAGGGTGTCGAGCCTCTTGAGCTCATCGACGGACAGGATGCCTTGCTGGGACGCGAGTCGGGCCGCGTCGTGGGCGTCCTTGGCCGCCTGGGCACGGTCCTTCAGCGCGTTGTTGATGTCCGCATAGGCGTTGGCGTTGAATCCCTGGTCCGCACCGTTGGGATCCTGGAGCAGAGCCCAGTGCAGGGCGTTGTCCGCCTCGGTCGCGGATTCCACGGCGCCGTCCACACGACCCTGATAGTCGAGGATGGCCGCGCCGAGGCTCGGACCTGCGCCGGGCATCGGCCCCGCAGCCGGGTCGGCGCCCACATTGCCCGCTCCGTCGATGACCAAGACGCCCTTGGCGTTGGTGCGGACCTCCTCCGTCACGTCCCGGAGAGTCTTCTGCGCGGCTTTGAACGTGGACAGGGCGTCGCTGAGGATGCTGTGCACATCAAAGGCCTCGTCGGCGGCGGCCTGGATCTGCTGCTTCGCCACGACTGTCTTCTGAAGTGCCGCCTCAGCGGTCTCGCCCTGCATGTTGGCCGTTTGGAGGCCCTTGGTCACGGTGTTGTCGAAGGCCGACGCGATGCCGTGGAACTTCCCCGGGAGGGCTTGCCACTTGTCGACAGCGGCGTCGAGCGGAGCGAGATCGGCTTCCATGATGTCGTGGTAACTGGGCATGACTGGATCCCCCGAAGCGATGGTTACTTCTTCTTCAACTTCTTGGCCACGTCGGTGTCGGCGTCCTGATGGTCATTGGCGGCAGCGCGGAGGCCGCCCGCCACGTCTCGCAGAAGGGTGGTCTTCACATACCGCATCTGATGACCCCAGCGTTCCTGGAAGGCCGCGAAGGCGCTGGAACAGTGGAATCCCCGGAGCCCGGCCGCGATCTGGCCGGTGTTCCCCGCGGTGGCGCTTCCCTGACCCATCGCGCTGTCGTCCGCCTTTTCGAAGTCGGCGGCGACGATCTCGGCCTTGCCCGCTCTCTCACGGAGCACAGAAGGCGTCACCTTCAGCGCCGGTCCGGCCTGACCGGTGCTGCCACCGCTCTCCGGAGCGACATGATCAAGGGTCATCTCCGCATCGCGCTGCTTGGCGGATTCCGTGAGGTCGCCGTTCTTGTCGTAGCGGAACGGATTGAGTGTGCGATCCCAGTTCGACATCGTCGTTATCCCCCCGTGGGCAGGCCTCTCCGCCCGCGCGGGGCCGGAGAGTGCGGATCAGGAACGTTGGCGGATCATTCAGCGGTCGGGAAGCCATCCCAGCTGGACGAGCGGAGTACGCCGGCGGCGCGACACGAACACGCCTCGTCCCGGTGGGAACTGCCGCGGACGAACGCTACCGAGCAGATCGCCCTCGTTCGGATCACCGGACAGGACGACGCCCTGGGCTCCGAGTTCCTTGATGCGCTGGATGAACGGCTCGTACATGGAGCGCCCGGCACCGCCCGAACTGCGGGCGATGATGAAGCGAACACCCGCATCGCGGGCGAACGGCAGCGTGTCGGCGAGGACGGCCATGGGATTGCCGCCACTGGAGGCGACCAGTTCGTAGTCGTCGACGACGACGAAGACCTGCGGCCCGCTCCACCAGCTGCGGTCGCGCAGTTGCTGCGGGGTGACATCGGGTCCGGGGGCGCGGCGCTGCACAAGGCCGGCCATCTCGTTCATGTGCAGTTCGAGGGCGGACTGCGTGGCCGCGTACTCGAGCAGATGGCCGTCGGGGATCGCACCCAGCAGGGTGCGGCGGTAGTCACCGACGACGATCCGCGCCTGGTCGGGGGAGTAGCGCTCGCAGATCTGCTTGATCAGCAGACGCAGCAGTGCGGTCTTGCCGGACTCGCTGTCACCGAAAGCGACGAAGAACGGATCGGTGTCGAAGTTGACGAAGACCGGAGCCAGCGCGGTCTCGTCGATGGCGAAGGCGACACCCTGGTCCGGATACTCATGACCCTTCGGCAGCTGTTCGGCTGCCAGCTGGTGCGGCAGCATGCGTACCCGTGGCGCGGGGGCGCCGGTCCAGGCACTGTTGACCGCGGACACCAGAGCGGCCGTTCCGTCGGACAGGTCGTGCGCCGTCGAGGACCCGTCGATGCGGGGCAGCGCGGCCAGGAAGTGCAGGCTGTCGGGGGTCAGGCCACGGCCGGGAGCGCCGACCGGGACGTTCGCCGCGGCCTTGCGGTTGAACTCCGAGTCCATGGTGTCGCCGAGCCGCAGTTCGATGCGGTTGAGCAGTTGGTCCTTTAGAGCCGGCCGTATCTCCATGTAGCGGGAGGCGGAGATGACGACATGTACGCCGTAACCGAGGCCGCGGGCGGCCAGGTCGGTGACGACGCCCTCGAGCATGTCGTAGTCCTGCTTGAACGCTCCCCAACCGTCGATGACGAGGAAGACGTCCCCCCACGGCTCACCCGGAAGCTGACCCGCCGCCCGGCGCTGCCGGTAGGTGGCGATGGTATCGATGCCTTGGACGCGGAAGAGTTCTTCGCGCCGTGCGAGGACGCCGGCGACCTCCGCGACCGTGCGGCGCACCTTGTCCGGCTCCAGGCGTCCGGTGACCCCGCCGACGTGCGCGAGACCGTCCAACGCGCGCAGCGCGCCACCGCCGAAGTCGAGGCAGTAGAACTGCACTTCGTCGGGGGTGTGGGTGAGGGCAAAGGACGAGACGAGCGTACGCAGCAACGTCGACTTGCCGCTGCGGGGACCACCGAGCACCAGGCCGTGGCCGGCCGCTCCCGAGTAGTCCTGGCAGAAGGCGTCACGGCTCTGCTCGAAGGGCTTGTCCACGACTCCGAGCGGCACACGGAGCCGGCCGTTCGCACCGGAGTCGGCGGATCGGAGCCCGCGGTCGGGCGAGACCGTCAGAGGGGCCATCACCTGGTCCAGAGGCGGTGCCTCCCCGAGCGGTGGTAGCCACACCTGGTGGGCCGCCGTTCCCTGGCCTTCGAGCTGGCGGACGAGAACGTCCAGCACGGTGTCGGCCAGCGCGTCATCCGTACGCGGGGGCACGGCGGGGTGCGCGGGACTTGTGGTGCTGCTGGCGACGGCGACAGGTGCCGCGGTGAACACCGCCGGTCTGCGCAGTACCGCGGGTCGGGAGCCGTCGTCCACGACGCCGCCCGAGCGGTGTGTCCCCGACACATAAGCGGCCTTGAAACGCAGCATCGTCTCGGTCCCGAACTTCAGGTATCCGGAACCCGGCACCGAAGGCAGGTGATAGGCGTCCGGAACGCCGAGCGCCGCCCGGGACTCCGACGCCGAGAAGGTCCGCAGGCCGATCCGGTAGGAGAGATAGGTGTCGAGTCCCCGCAGCTTGCCCTCCTCGAGGCGTTGCGAGGCCAGCAGCAGGTGCACTCCGAGGGAACGACCGATCCGCCCGATCTGGATGAACATGTCGATGAACTCGGGCTTGGCCGTGAGCAGTTCGCTGAACTCGTCGATCACGATCACGAGCGACGCGATCGGCTCCAGAGCGGCACCCGCCGCACGGGCCCTCTCGTAGTCGTGGATGTTCGCGAAGCTGCCGGACGAGCGCAGCAGCTCCTGCCGCCGCTGCAGTTCGCCGGTGATGGAGTCGCGCATGCGGTCGACGAGTGTCAGGTCGTCGGCGAGGTTGGTGATGACGGCCGCGACGTGCGGCATGGCGGACATGCCGGCGAATGTCGCGCCACCCTTGAAGTCCGCGAGTACGAAGTTCAGGGTCTCCGAGGAGTGCGTGACGGCAAGACCGAGTACCAGGGTGCGCAACAGCTCCGATTTGCCGGAGCCGGTCGCGCCGACGCACAGGCCGTGCGGGCCCATGCCCTCCTGCGCGGCCTCCTTGAGGTCGAGAAACACCGGCTCACCGTTCTCGCCGACACCGATCGGCACCCGTAGCCGGTCGTGCTGCGCGCGGGGCCGCCAGCTGCGAGTCACATCGAGCGCCGCCGCCTCGCCGATGCCCATCAGATCGGTGAAGTCCAGGTTGGCCAGCAGCGGTTCGTCGTCCCTGCCGCTTCCGATGCGCAAGGGCGCGAGCTGCCGGGCCAGGGATTCCGACTCCACCGGTCCCAGTACATCGGCCGTACCGCTGTAGACCGCGCCTCCCGAATCGATCCGCATCTCGAAAGGGGTCACGTCGACGGACAGGCCACCGCGGGACTCGTCGGGCTCTCCCGGGGCGATCCTGATCAGGGTGACCCCCTGCAGTCCCTCGGGCGGCGCCAGGGAGGACCCCGGCACGACGGTGGCGCCGTCGAGGACGACGACGATGTGCGGCCGGTCCAGCAACGGCTGGGCGTCGCGCTGGAAGCGCGGACGCCCCTCCAGAGTGCTGTGCAGCAGCGCCTCCAGTTCCAGCACGCTGTCGGTGATCAGCCGTACCGATCCGGCGCCGTCGGAGAGGGCGGGGTGCTGCGCATGGGGGAGCCACTTGGCCCACTCCCACTCCGGCGCGGATCCGGCGGACCGGACGACGGCCACCACCAGGTCCTCGGGTGTGTGCAACGACGCCAGCTGGGCGAGCACCGCGCGTGCCGTCCCGTAGACCGTCGTTGCGTCACCGGACAGCCCGATCTCGGAGAACGCCCGCATCGAGACTGCCAGCGGAAGGTCCTCGACCTGCCCGTGATGTTGCAGGAAGTTGTCCATCGCGTGCGTCGTGAGCGGTTCCAGCTCGTCGACGGGTGCCGTCTCGGGTGCGACGAGGGGCGTCGCCAGCTGCTGCGAACCCAGCCCGAAACGCACCTGGCCGAAGTCCTCATCGCCCGGACGGCGTTCCCACACCCGGGCGCCCTGGCCACCGCCGACCGGTTGCGGACCGGCTCCGCCCAACAGAGCCCACAACTGGTCGGGAGCCGGATGCGTGTACAGCTGGGCGGCGCGCTGCTGCTCAGCGGTCTGACGCGCCTGCTTGCGCATCTGCGCGAGATACTTGAGGTAGTCGCGGCGTGCGTCGGCCATGTGTCCGGCCACGCCCTGCCGCATCTTGACGGCCTGCGCGATCGCCATCACGACGGTGGATGCGAGCATCAACCCGCCCATGATCTTCATGATGGGCTGGGAACCCGGCATGAAGAAGTAGGCCGCGGAACCACCCATGCCGAGCATGGGCAACAGACTCATCAACAGGCCCTGGTCCTGGGCGCGGGGGAGTTCCGGCGGCGGTTCCAGACGGAGTTCTCCCGACGGGACCGCGGGCGGCAGTGCCCTCGGCGGTCGTTTGACGATGACGACGCTCACCGATGTATCAATCCCCCGTGCGCAGCAGATGGTTCCGCACCGACGCCCCCGTGGCGGCGGCCGCTGTCCGCGCGTCAGTGATCCTAGTGGTGCTGCCGCACGGCCCAGTTGACCGGCCCCGATAGGGTGGCGCACCGCAGCAGACGACACCGACGAGGGGGATCCACCAGGTGATCACGACCGCAGCGACAGGCTACTGCCGCGTCACCGTCGTAGCGCCGGACAGCAGGATCGACCTGGCACTGCCCGACGACGTACCCGTGGCCGATCTGCGGTCGGAGCTCCTCACGCTGTCGGGGCAGACTCAGGTGGCGGGAGAGCCCACCGGGTTCCACCTCACGCGCCGTGACGGGTCCGTCCTCGACGGCGGGCTATCCCTCGCCGCCCAGCGCGTCCTCGACGGCGAGCTGCTCAGTCTCCGCCCGTTCGCGGACTCGCTCCCGCCGGCCGTCCACGACGACGTGGTGGACGCCATCGCTTCCGCTGTGGACCGCGACCGCCACAGCTGGAGCGACGACCTGATGCGGGCGGCCGGGCTGAGCGGCGGAGTGGTCCTGCTGCTGATGACGGGCTTCGTCCTGTGGTTCGCGGACCCGCTCAGGCACGACATGCACAGCCTGCCCGGCGTCATCGCGGGCGCCTCGGGCGTACTGCTGACGGCGCTGGCCGGTGTGCGGGCCCGGGTGTACGACGACCGGGCCTCCGCCGTGGCCCTCGGTCTCGGCGGACTGCCGATGCTGCTCATCGCGGGCTCCGGGATCATCGAGCCCCGATCGGGTGAAGGCCCCGGCAGACTTCAGTTCCTCGTCGGCTGCGTCACCGTGCTCATCGCCGCGATCCTGCTGATCGCGCTGCTCCCGTACGGAGACGCGCCCTTCGTCGGCGCGGCCATGGCGGCCGCCGCCGGCACCCTCACGACCTTTGGCACGATCATGACCGGCGCTGCTCCCAGGGAAGCCGCAGCGGTCGCCGGGGTGACCGCGGTCGCCCTGGTCGGATTCCTCCCCGGCTGGTCCGCTCGTTTCGCCCGGCTGCCGATCGGGTTCCGCTCCCCGCAGGAGAGTGCAGGGCCGGGCCGGCCCGTAGAGCGCTTCGGAGAGCGGCCCACCACGGAGCCGGTCGACTACGGGCCTATCGCCGCGCAGGCACGCCGCGGCCACGAGATGCTGCTCGGCCTGGTCGGCGGGTGCTCCGCCGTCGTGCTGGGGTCCGCGGCCGTCCTCGGATTCTCGGACTCCGTGTGGGCGCAGCTGCTCGCCCTGGCCGTCGGCGTCGCCACTCTCCTGCGCGCCCGTCTCTTCCGCTACACGGCGCAGGTCGTGTGTCTGCTGGTCGCCGGGATCGGCGCCGTGACCCTGCTCATTCTGGGCCTGGCGCTCAACCCGCCGGCCGGGGTGGTCCGGGAGCTGCTGCAGGGTGACCGTGGGCCGCTCGATGTGCGGACGATCTGGTTGTCGGCCGCGGTGGCGATGGGTGCGGCACTCCTCACCGCGATCGCCCTGATCGTCCCCCGCCAGGGTGTCTCGCCGTTCTGGGGACGTACCCTCGACCTCGCCGAGGGATTCATCCTCCTGGCCCTTGTTCCTCTCTGCCTGGCTGTCCTCGACGTGTACACCTCGGTGCGCAGCCTGACCAGTGGCTGAATAGGCCCCCGGACCCGCGCGGCGAAGCGTCGCCCGTGCGGCTGGTACCCTGGCTGACGGATGTGTGTGTAAGAACCCGCGTCCTCGCCTCCAGAGTTATCCAAGATCGCCTGTGATTCCAGTCCAGGGGCACTCGGAGGCAAACCAACACCTGAGGAGTTCGTATGCCGCTCGACGCCGCGACGAAGAAGCAGATCATCGCCGAGTTCGGTGCCAAGGAGGGCGACACGGGCTCCCCCGAGGTGCAGGTCGCGATGCTCTCGCGCCGTATCTCGGACCTCACCGAGCACCTCAAGCTGCACAAGCACGACCACCACTCCCGCCGTGGTCTGCTGCTGCTCGTCGGCCAGCGCCGCCGTCTGCTGCAGTACCTGGCCAAGAAGGACATCACGCGCTTCCGCGCCCTGGTCGAGCGCCTCGGCATCCGCCGCGGTGCGGCCGGCGCCAAGTAGGACGTTGTGCGGGGGAGCGGTTCCCACCCGGGAGCCGCTCCCTTTGCGTACTCGACCGGCGATTCTTTGTAGTCTGGTGTGAGCACGCTGTAACACACGAGGAGGAGCGTCCTCCTAATGAGCCACGAACGCCGGTCCTCGGTAGTGGCCTCCGGGCAGCAGGACTCCCCGAAGGCTTCGATCGAAGACCGGCCCCTGGCGGGACGCTTCCCCTCACCGAAGGTCCCCGGGATACGCCCTGGGACATGAATGAGGAGAATCCCCATAGTGGAGAACGAGACCCACTACGCCGAGGCCGTTATCGACAACGGTTCCTTCGGCACCCGCACCATCCGCTTCGAGACGGGCCGTCTGGCCCGTCAGGCCGCCGGCTCCGCCGTGGCCTACCTGGACGACGACACCATGGTGCTGTCGGCCACCAGTGCCTCGAAGCACCCCAAGGAGAACCTCGACTTCTTCCCCCTCACGGTGGACGTCGAGGAGCGCATGTACGCGGCCGGCCGGATCCCCGGTTCGTTCTTCCGCCGCGAAGGGCGCCCCTCCGAGGACGCGATCCTCACCTGCCGTCTGATCGACCGCCCGCTGCGCCCGTCCTTCGCCAAGGGCCTGCGCAACGAGATCCAGGTCGTCTGCACGATCATGGCGCTCAACCCCGATGACCTGTACGACGTGGTCGCGATCAACGCCGCCTCCGCCTCGACGCAGCTCGCCGGTCTCCCCTTCTCCGGCCCGATCGGCGGCGTCCGCGTCGCACTGATCAAGGGCCAGTGGGTCGCCTTCCCGCGTCACAGCCAGCTCGAGGACGCCGTCTTCGACATGGTCGTGGCCGGCCGCGCCCTCGAGGACGGCGACGTCGCGATCATGATGGTGGAGGCCGAGGCCACCGCCCGCACGATCGCGCTCGTCGAGGGTGGCGCCGAGGCGCCGACCGAGGAGATCGTGGCCGCCGGCCTCGAAGCCTCGAAGCCCTTCATCAAGGCCCTGTGCAAGGCGCAGTCCGAGCTGGCGGCCAAGGCCGCCAAGCCGACCGCCGAGTTCCCGCGCTACCTCGACTACCAGGACGACGTCTTCGCCGCCCTGTCCGAGGCCGTCACCGGTGAGCTCGCCCAGGCCCTGACGATCCCCGGCAAGCAGGCCCGCGAGGCCGAGCTGGACCGCGTCAAGGCCATCGCCGCCGAGAAGCTTCTCCCGAAGTTCGAAGGCCGCGAGAAGGAGATCTCCGCCGCGTACCGTTCGCTGACCAAGAAGCTGGTCCGCGAGCGCGTCATCAAGGACAAGGTCCGCATCGACGGCCGTGGCGTGACGGACATCCGTACGCTGGCCGCCGAGGTCGAGGCCATCCCGCGCGTCCACGGTTCCGCCCTGTTCGAGCGCGGCGAGACCCAGATCCTGGGTGTCACCACGCTGAACATGCTCCGCATGGAGCAGCAGATGGACACGCTGGCGCCCGAGACGCGCAAGCGCTACATGCACAACTACAACTTCCCGCCGTACTCCGTCGGTGAGACGGGCCGCGTCGGTTCGCCGAAGCGCCGCGAGATCGGTCACGGCGCGCTGGCCGAGCGGGCGATCCTGCCCGTGCTGCCGTCCCGCGAGGACTTCCCGTACGCGATCCGCCAGGTCTCCGAGGCGCTGAGCTCCAACGGCTCGACGTCCATGGGCTCGGTCTGCGCCTCCACCATGTCGCTGCTGAACGCCGGTGTGCCGCTCAAGGCCCCCGTCGCCGGTATCGCCATGGGTCTGATCTCCGAGGAGATCGACGGCAAGACGCACTACGTCGCCCTCACCGACATCCTCGGTGCGGAAGACGCGTTCGGCGACATGGACTTCAAGGTCGCCGGTACGAAGACCTTCGTCACCGCGCTGCAGCTCGACACCAAGCTCGACGGCATCCCCGCCTCGGTCCTGGCCGCCGCGCTGAAGCAGGCTCGCGACGCCCGCCTCCACATCCTCGATGTGATGAACGAGGCGATCGACGTTCCGGACGAGATGTCCCCGAACGCACCGCGGATCATCAGCATCAAGATCCCCGTGGACAAGATCGGCGAGGTCATCGGCCCCAAGGGCAAGATGATCAACCAGATCCAGGAGGACACGGGCGCCGACATCTCCATCGAGGATGACGGCACGGTCCTCATCGGCGCGACCGAAGGCTCCCAGGCCGAGGCCGCGCGCGCGGTGATCAACCAGATCGCCAACCCGACGATGCCCGAGGTCGGCGAGCGCTACCTCGGCACCGTCGTGAAGACCACCACCTTCGGTGCCTTCGTCTCGCTCATGCCGGGCAAGGACGGTCTGCTGCACATCTCGCAGATCCGCAAGCTCGCCGGCGGCAAGCGCGTCGAGAACGTCGAGGACGTCCTCGCCGTGGGCTCCAAGGTCCAGGTCGAGATCGCCGAGATCGACGCCCGTGGCAAGCTCTCGCTGATCCCGGTCATCGAGGGTGAAGAAGCGGGCGACCCCGAGGACGAGTCCGGCTCGTGACCTCTCGCACCACTGTCGTGACGGCCCGTCCCTCCACCAAGGGGCGGGCCGTCCGCACACAGACCCTGATTCCCGGCACCGACGGCATCGGCACCGTGCGCAGGACCGTGCTCCCCGGCGGTCTGCGCGTCGTCACCGAGACCCTGCCGACGGTCCGCTCCGCGACCTTCGGCATCTGGGTCGGCGTCGGCTCCCGCGACGAGACCCCGGCGCTGAACGGCGCCACCCATTACCTGGAGCACCTGCTCTTCAAGGGCACCAAGCGGCGCAGCGCGCTCGACATCTCCTCGGTGATCGACGCGGTCGGCGGCGAGATGAACGCGTTCACCGCCAAGGAGTACACGTGCTACTACGCACGTGTCCTCGACAACGACCTGCCGCTCGCCATCGACGTGGTGTGCGACATGCTCACCGGCTCGCTGATCCGCCAGGAGGACATCGACGCCGAGCGCGGCGTCGTCCTCGAGGAGATCGCGATGACCGAGGACGATCCGGGCGACCAGGTCCACGACCTGTTCACCACGGCGATGCTCGGTGACTCCCCGCTGGGCCGCCCGGTCCTCGGCACCGTCGAGACCATCAACGCCCTCACCCGCGACCAGGTCGCCCGCTTCTACAAGCGGCACTACGACCCGACGCACCTCGTCGTCGCCGCGGCCGGGAACGTCGACCACGCCACGGTCGTCCGTCAGGTCCGCAAGGCGTTCGAGAACGCCGGCTCCCTGCGCGACACCGACGCCGTCCCGATGGACCCGCGCTCCGGCGCCCGCACGCTGCGCACCGCCGGCCGCGTCGAGCTGCTGGACCGCAGGACCGAGCAGGCGCACGTCGTGCTCGGCATGCCGGGCCTGGCCCGTACCGACGAGCGCCGCTGGGCGCTCGGCGTGCTCAACACCGCGCTGGGCGGCGGCATGAGCTCACGGCTGTTCCAGGAGGTCCGCGAGAAGCGCGGCCTGGCGTACTCGGTGTACTCGTACACCTCGTCGTTCGCGGACTGCGGGCTGTTCGGCGTCTACGCCGGTTGCAAGCCGCGCCGGGTCCCCGAGGTGCTCAAGATCTGCCGCGACGAGCTCAACAACGTGTCCGAGCACGGTCTGACCGACGAGGAGCTGCAGCGCGCCATCGGCCAGCTGTCCGGCTCGACGGTGCTGGGCCTGGAGGACACCGGGGCGCTGATGAACCGCCTCGGCAAGAGCGAGCTGTGCTGGGGCGAGCAGATGTCGGTGGACTCGATGCTGGAGCGCATCGCCGCCGTCACCCCGGACGACGTGCGCGCGGTCGCCCGCGATGTACTGGGACAGCGTCCCTCGCTGGCCGTCATCGGCCCGCTGAAGGACAAGCAGGCCTCGCGTCTGCACGAATCGGTCGCGTAACCCACGCGCGACGGGTCGTACCCCGCGCCGCGGTCGCAGCACGCGACCGCGGCGCACAACCGGAGGAACGGATCAGCATGAGCAAGCTCCGTGTGGCCGTCATCGGCGCCACCGGCCGGATCGGCTCCGAGGCCGTGCGGGCCGTCGAGGCGGCCGACGACCTGGAACTGGTCGCCGCGCTCGGTAGGAACGACCCGCTGACGGCGCTCACCGACGCCGGCGCGCAGGTCGCCGTCGAGCTGACGCACCCGGACGCCGTCATGACGAACCTGGAGTTCTGCGTCCGCAACGGCATCCACGGCGTCGTGGGAACCACCGGCTGGACCGAGGAGCGTCTGATGGCGCTCAACGGCTGGCTGGCGGAGTCCCCGGCCACCGGAGTGCTCATCGCCCCGAACTTCTCCATCGGCGCGGTCCTGACGATGCGCTTCGCGCAGCAGGCGGCCCGCTGGTTCGAGACCGTCGAGGTCATCGAACTGCACCACAACAAGAAGGCGGACGCCCCCAGCGGCACCGCCACCCGGACCGCCCAGCTCATCGCGGCCGCCCGCGACAAGGCCGGGATGCCGCGCCAGCAGGACCCGACCACGCACGGCCTGGACGGCGCGCGCGGCGCGGACGTCGACGGGGTGCCGGTGCACTCGGTGCGGCTGCGCGGCCTGCTCGCCCACCAGGAAGTCCTGTTCGGCGACACGGGCGAGACCCTCACGATCCGGCACGACTCGCTGCACCACAGCAGTTTCATGCCGGGCATCCTGCTCGCCGCCCGGAAGGTCACCGGAACCCCGGGCCTGACCTTCGGCCTCGAGCACTTCCTTGCCGATGAACACAGCCTGGACCAGGACTGATCGCCGTGCGCGCCAAAGTGACCTACTTCGTCCTGGCCGGGGCGCTGGTCTGCTACTTCGTCCTGGTCGGCAGCCGGGGTGTGCTGCTCCTGGAGGAGGGCACGTGGATCACCGTGCCCTTCGGCATCGCCGTCCTGGTGCTGCCGTTCATCGGGGCCTGGTTCCTGTGGCAGACCACCCAGTTCGCCCGGCACGCGAACCGGCTCTCCCGGGAACTGGACGCCGAGGGCGGCCTCCCCGTCGACGAGCTCGTCCGCACCCCCAGCGGCCGGATCGACCGTGACTCGGCCGACGCGGTCTTCGCGAAGCGCCAGGCCGAGACGGAAGCTTCCCCGGACGACTGGCGCAGCTGGTTCCGGCTCGCCATCGCCTACTTCGACGCCCGCGACACCCCGCGGGCCCGCAAGGCCATGCAGCGCGCCATCGCGCTACGCGACGGCAAGCCGGTACGCACGAGCTGAATCGGTTCGCCGGGCTGCCCGTGGAAGGGCGTCAGCGGAGTTCGGTGGCCCAGCCCTCTATGGCGTCGGCCGCCATGTCGAACGCCTCGGTGCGCCCGAGGAAGTCGGCGTTGTGGTCGGTCATCAGCGGCCGCAGCGCCTGGCCGTTCCGGCGGGTGACGACGAGCGCCTGCCCCTGGACGGTGCGCGGCAGCCCCAGCACCTTCACCGGCTGCTGCACGGTGCGCACACTGCCGACGCCGTCCCACGGCACGGTGATCGTGTAGAAGAGCCCGGACTGCCGCAGCCCGCGTCCGCTGACCCAGAACCCGACCCGCAGCAGCCGCAGCGCGCTGACGATCACCAGGACGCCCCCGCCCAGGCAGAGCCCGGCGCCGGGCAGCGCGCCCGTGGCGGCGATGATCATCGCGGCGAAGAGCACGTACGAGGAGAGCACCAGCAGCAGCGCGGCCGTAGCCACCCGCCACGGACCGGGACGGTACGGGCGCATCCACCGGTCCTGCGGGGTGTGCGGCAGCGCCGCGGGCGCCTCGCGCTGGTCGTGGACGCTGTCGGAGGCGAGGAAAGGCAGGGGCACGTGCGTGGTCCTTTACCGGCAGAGGTGGGGCTCTGACCGGTGAGGTTATCTGCCGTCCGACGCGGTGACCAGCTCAGGGCGTCCGGGCCGCCTCTTCGTGTTGCGAGCCGACCGAGCCCTGCTGGTGCGGATCGAGCGCGGGAGCGCCGAGCAGCGCGGCGGCGACCAGTCCGGCGAGCACCAGCACCGTTCCCAGTGCGCGTCCCGCGATCCGGAGCCTGCTCGGTCGCGTTCTGGGCGGAGGAGCGACGTTGCTCTGGAAGCTCTCCGCCTCGGCTATGAAGGCGAACGGAACAGGCTCTCCCCGGCGGAACATGCAGCACACTCCTGTGTCCGAATTGCTGGAAGTCTCCCAATCTAACAACCCTCGTCCGCCATTCGGTGGGCGGGGTGGGGTTTGTGGCGATGACCAGGGCTGTCAGCGCCAGCGTCTAGGCTGGGCGCGCCCCTTGAGACGACAGGAAGGACCCACGGTGAGCGACACCTCCACCGAGACCGCCGTCCAGTTCCGCGGTGAGGTAACCGTCGACCTGGTCAAGCACAGCGCCGCGGACTCGGACGTGCTGTGGGCGGCGCGCGTGTCCACCGCGGGAGAGCAGTCCCTGGAAGAGCTGACCAAGGACCCCGAGCGGTCCAAGGGCCTGATCAACTACTTGATGCGCGACCGGCACGGCAGCCCGTTCGAGCACAATTCGATGACGTTCTTCATCAGCGCCCCGATCTTCGTCTTCCGCGAGTTCATGCGGCACCGCGTCGGTTGGTCGTACAACGAGGAGTCCGGCCGCTACCGCGAGCTGCAGCCGGTGTTCTACGTTCCCGCGCAGGAGCGGAAGCTCGTCCAGCAGGGCCGTCCGGGCAAGTACGAGTTCGTGGACGGTACGGACGCCCAGCACCGGGCGACGACCGAGGCCATGGAGGCCTCGTACCGCCAGGCGTACGAGGCGTACCAGGAGATGCTGGCCGCCGGCATCGCCCGTGAGGTGGCCCGTGCGGTCCTCCCGGTGGGGCTGTTCTCGTCGATGTACGCGACTTGCAACGCGCGCTCGCTCATGCACTTCCTCGGACTCCGTACGCAGCACGAGCTGGCGGCCGTTCCGTCCTTCCCGCAGCGGGAGATCGAGATGGTCGGCGAGAAGATGGAAGCCGAGTGGGCGAAGCTCATGCCGCTGACCCACGCGGCCTTCAACGGCAACGGGCGTATCGCTCCGTAGCGCTCGTCACAGCCATTTGTCCGAAGTGTTCCGATTGCAGGCATTCGCGAAGTTCATCTAGGCTGCTGAAACGGACTCCGGCAGTGCTTGGACCCCCGAGCAGGCACCGCCGGAGTCCTTTCCGCAGGTCCCGAGGCGACACGCGCCGACATACAACGAGTAGCGTTGGACCCATGGCTCCGACCTCCACACCGACGACCCCCTTCGGGCGGGTCCTGACCGCAATGGTCACGCCGTTCACCGCGGACGGCGCGCTCGACCTCGACGGCGCACAGCGACTGGCCGCCCACCTGGTCGACGCAGGCAATGACGGCCTGGTCGTCAACGGCACCACCGGCGAGTCGCCGACCACCAGCAACGTGGAGAAAGGGCAGCTCGTACGGGCCGTCCTGGAAGCCGTGGGGGACCGCGCCTTCGTCATCGCCGGAGTCGGCACCAACGACACCCGGCACAGCGTCGAGCTCGCGCGCCAGGCCGAGCAGGCCGGCGCGCACGGCCTGCTCACCGTGACGCCGTACTACAGCAAGCCCTCCCAGGAGGGGCTGTACCAGAACTTCACGGTCATCGCCGATGCCACCGGCCTGCCGGTGATGCTCTACGACATCCCCGGCCGCAGCGGTGTCCCGATCGACACGGAGACCCTCGTCCGGCTGGCCGAGCACCCCCGCATCGTCGCCAACAAGGACGCCAAGGGCGACCTCGGCGCGGCGAGCTGGGCCATCGCCCGCAGCGGACTCGCCTGGTACTCCGGCGACGACATGCTCAACCTGCCGCTGCTCTCGATCGGCGCGGTCGGCTTCGTCTCCGTAGTCGGCCATGTCGTCTCACCCGAGCTGCGCGCACTGCTCCAGGCCCACCTGGCCGGAGACACCGCCAAGGCCATCGAGATCCACCAGCGCCTGCTGCCCATTTTCACGGGCATGTTCAGGACACAGGGCGTCATGACCACCAAGGCCGCCCTCGAACTCCTGGGACTTCCCGCGGGGCCGCTGCGGCTGCCGCTCGTGGAGCTGTCCGGGAGCGAGACGGAGCAGCTGAAGCAGGATCTCGCCGCAGGCGGGGTACACCTGTAGTCACAGACTTCCGCAGCCCCGGGCTCGCGGGTCGCAGACTTCACCACCACAGACTTCACAACTGAATACGCACGTACACGCAAACCGACGACACAACGCAATGTCACGCGCACCAGCGGTCCACACGGGACCCCGGCGCGCGTGGTGAGGAGAAACTTTGAGCCACCCGCACCCCGAGCTCGGCCCGCCCCGTGCACTGCCCGAAGGCGGCCTGCGCATCACACCGCTCGGCGGCCTCGGCGAAATCGGCCGCAACATGACGGTCTTCGAATTCGGCGGGAAGCTGCTGATCGTCGACTGTGGAGTGCTCTTCCCCGAGGACGAGCAGCCCGGTATCGACCTGATCCTGCCCGACTTCTCGTCGATCCGGGACCGCCTGGACGACATCGTCGGCATCGTGCTGACCCACGGCCACGAGGACCACATCGGCGCCGTCCCGTTCCTGCTCCGCGAGCGGGACGACATCCCGCTGATCGGCTCCAAGCTGACGATCGCGTTCATCGAGGCGAAGCTCCAGGAACACCGCATCCGGCCGTACATCCTCGAAGTGGCCGAAGGCCAGCGCGAGCGCATCGGCCCCTTCGACTGCGAGTTCATCGCGGTCAACCACTCCATCCCGGACGCCCTCGCGGTCGCCATCCGCACCCCCGCGGGCATGGTCGTGCACACCGGCGACTTCAAGATGGACCAGCTGCCGCTCGACGGCCGGCTGACCGACCTGCACGCCTTCGCGCGGCTGGCGGACGAGGGCATCGACCTGCTGCTCTCCGACTCCACCAACGCGGAGGTCCCCGGCTTCATCCCGCCGGAGCGCGACATCTCGCAGGCGCTGGAGCAGGTCTTCGCCAAGGCGGAGAAGCGGATCATCCTGGCGAGCTTCGCCAGCCACATCCACCGCATCCAGCAGGTGCTGGACTGCGCCCAGCAGCGCGGCCGCAAGGTCGCCTTCGTGGGCCGCTCCATGGTCCGCAACATGGGCATCGCCCGTGACCTCGGCTACCTCAAGGTGCCGCAGGGCCTGATCGTGGACGTCAAGCAGCTCGACGACCTGCCGGACAACAAGGTCGTCCTGGTCTGCACGGGCTCGCAGGGCGAGCCGATGGCCGCCCTGTCCCGGATGGCCAACCGCGACCACCAGATCCGGATCGTCGAGGGCGACACCGTCGTCCTGGCCTCGTCGCTCATCCCGGGCAACGAGACCGCGATCTACCGCGTCATCAACGGTCTGACCCGCTGGGGCGCCAACGTCGTC